>CALAUI010000019.1 GCA_937892115.1 uncultured Clostridia bacterium
ATGACCCACATTTCAACAGGCGGCGGTGCTTCCCTTGAATTCCTTGAGGGTAAAGCTCTTCCCGGCATTGAAGCAGTTAACGACAAATAATACATTCAACATATTTTCAAAGGAGATATTTATTATGGATAAGTCACTCCGCAGACCCGTTATCGCAGGTAACTGGAAAATGAACAACACACCCGCTCAGGCAAAGGCACTCATCGAAGAAATGAAGCCCCTCGTAGCAAATGCCGACTGTGACGTAGTTCTCTGCGTTCCCTACATTGACCTTTATGCAGCTATGGAAGCGGCTGAGGGTTCAAACATCAAAATCGGTGCTGAAAATGTCCACTGGGCAGAAAAAGGTGCTTTCACCGGTGAAGTTTCCGCTGAAATGCTTAAGGCAGCAGGCGTTCCTTACGTTATTATCGGTCACTCCGAAAGAAGACAGTATTTCGGTGAAACAGACGTTACCGTACGCAACCGCGTAAGAGCAGCTCTTGACGCAGGTCTGAAGGTTATCCTTTGCGTAGGTGAAGTTCTTGCAGAGAGAAAGCTCGGCATCACTGAGCAGATTGTATGCGCTCAGACAGAAATCGCTCTTGCAGGCGTTTCCGCAGACGAGCTTAAGAATATCATCATCGCTTACGAACCCGTATGGGCTATCGGTACAGGCGAAACAGCTACCCCCGAACAGGCAAACGAAGTATGTGCCATTATCCGTAATCTTGTTGCACGTCTTTACAGCAAAGCAGATGCAGACGCATTCGTAATCCAGTACGGCGGCTCAATGAACGACGGCAACGCAGCAGAGCTCCTCGCTCAGTATGACGTTGACGGCGGCCTCATCGGCGGCGCATCACTCAAGGCAGACAAATTCGCAGCTATCGTTGCGGCAGCAAGCAAATAATATATTCCGAGCGGGTAGGCCAAAAGCTTACCCGCTATGAATCTATATGAAGGTGAACAATATGTCAGAAAAAGTTGTACTTATAGTTATGGACGGTGTCGGCTTCTCCAAGACAGGTCTCGGTGATGCCGTTACACTTGCAAATACTCCCACTCTCGACAAGCTTCTCAAGACATGTCCCAACACACGTCTCAAGGCACACGGTGACGCGGTAGGTCTCCCCTCCGACGACGATATGGGCAACAGTGAAGTAGGTCACAATGCTCTCGGCTGCGGTCAGATTTACTCCCAGGGCGCAAAGCTTGTAAACGAATCCATTTCATCCGGTAAGATTTACGAATCCGACGCATGGAAGGAAATCGCATCGAACTGCAAATCAAAGAGCAGTGCTCTTCATTTTATCGGTCTGCTTTCAGACGGTAACGTACATTCAAACATCTCCCACCTTTTTGCCATGCTTGAGCAGGCAAAGGCAGAAGGCATCAAGCAGGCACACTGCCACATTCTCCTTGACGGCAGAGACGTTCCCGCAACGTCAGCACTTACCTATGTTGATGCACTTGAAGAAAAAATCGCTTCCCTTAATGACGACAGTTTCACAGCCGATATCGCTTCCGGCGGCGGCAGAATGAAAATTACCATGGACCGCTACCAGGCAGACTGGAATATGGTCAAGCTGGGCTGGGATACCCACGTAAAAGGTCTCGGCAGACAGTTCGCAAGTGCAAAGGAAGCTATTGAAACATACAGAAACGAAATCAGCGGCGTCATCGACCAGGATCTTCCCGCATTCGTTATCGGTAAGGACGGCAAGGCAATCGGACCCGTCAACGACGGTGACAGCGTAATTCTCTACAATTTCCGCGGCGACAGAGCTCTCGAGCTGAGCATGGCGTTTGATTATGACGACTTTGATTCGTTTGACAGAGGAGCAAAGCCCGACGTGGTTTACGCAGGTATGCTCCAGTATGACGGCGACCTCAAGCTCCCCGCAAGATACCTTGTAAATCCTCCCGAAATCAAGGACACACTTGCACAGCTTCTCGTATCAAAGGGTATGAAACAGTTTGCTGTTTCCGAAACGCAGAAATACGGTCACGTTACCTACTTCTGGAACGGCAACAAGAGCGGAAAATTCAGCGAAGAGCTTGAAACATACATGGAAATCCCCTCAGACAAGGTTTCGTTTGACGAGCGTCCCTGGATGAAGTCCGCAGAGGTTACCGATGCGGTTATCGAAGCAATGAAATCCGGAAAATACGATTTCATCCGCTGTAACTATCCCAACGGCGACATGGTAGGTCACACGGGCTCTCTCGATGCCACCATCACCGCGGTTGAATCCGTAGACCTCGGTCTTGCAAGAGTTCTCAAGACCGCGGACGAGCTCGGCATTACCGTACTCATTACCGCAGACCACGGCAATGCAGACGAAATGCTTGAAAAGAACAAGAAGGGTGCAGTTCAGGTAAGAACTGCTCATTCACTCAACCCCGTACCCTTTATCATCTACTCAAAGAACGAATACACAATCAAGGAAGGCAATTACGGCCTTGCAAACGTTGCTCCCACGGTGGCAAAGATATTCGGTATCGAGCCCTATGCAAGCTGGGAAGCATCCATGATCTGATTTTCAGACCGGAGGAATCAAATTGACGGAAACAGTAAACACAATAGTTGACAACGCATGGGATATTATTCTTGATACGGTGACAGACACGGCAAAGCTTATCCCCTTTCTGTTTCTCACCTATCTGCTTATGGAATTTATCGAGCATAAGACATCGGAAAAATCCGGGTCGCTAATGGCGAAGGCGGGTAAATTCGGACCCGTTCTCGGCGGTCTGCTCGGCATAATACCTCAGTGCGGGTTCTCGGCTTCTGCGGCAGGTCTATATTCCGGCAGATTGATTACCCCGGGCACTCTCACGGCAATATTTCTCTCAACATCTGACGAAATGCTGCCCATATTCATATCCGAACACGACAAGATAAGCACAAAATCAATTATTGAAATCCTTGTAATCAAGGTCGTGGCGGCAATAATCTTCGGCTTTGCCGTTGATATGGTTATGCACATAAGACACAAGGACAGTCAAAAGCTTGAAATACAGAGCATCTGTCAAAACGAGCACTGTCATTGTGAAGAAGGCGGTATATTCAAATCGGCACTTATCCATTCGGGTCAGATAGTGGCGTTCATATTTATTATTTCGCTTATTCTCAACACGGTGGTAACTGTCGTGGGCGAAGACACTCTCGGCAAACTCTTCGTCAATATTCCTTTTGTGGGATGCCTGATATCAAGTCTTATCGGGCTTATCCCCAACTGCGCCGCTTCCGTTGTTATAACTGAGCTGTACCTTTCCGGCGTAATAAGTGCAGGTACGCTTATTTCCGGATTGCTTACGGGATGCGGTATAGGTTTACTGGTACTGTTCCGTACCAACAGGAACAATCTCAAGGAAAATATATCAATTCTTTCCCTGATGTATTTCTTCGGAGTAGCTGCGGGATTTATGGTGGAATTGACGAAAATAGAAATATAAATTTGTGATTTCACATAAAATTAAAACATTTTTATTCGCATAGGTTTATTTTTACACAGTATTATGTTATAATACGCATTAATAATTCCGTTATTGCGGAAATTTTGGAGGTAATTTATGAAAGCTTATGCAAAAAGTTTCAAAAAGATTCTCGCTGCAGTGCTGACGGTAATCATGGTATTCTCATGCTTTATCATGGCAGTATCCGCTGAGGATCCCCTCACACTTAAAGTTGAACTTACGGCAGACAAGGACGCAAAGACAATCACAGCCGCGGTTGAGGCACCCGAGGGCTATGAAATCAACTCCGATACAATTGCGTTCACCGTCAGTCCCAACGCTGACAAAACACTGACAACAAACAACGGCTGTATCTTCTACAATCTCAAATACGGTACCAAGTATGTTGTTGACGTAACTTGCGAAGTTACAAAGAACGGCGGTTCAATCACCAAGTCAGCTGCCGGTAAGAATGAAAAGACACTTGAAAAGAAGGACGGCCCTGCCGCTCCCGAAGGTCTTATGGTTGAAGCAATCACAGATGACAGCATCACGGTTACCAAGATTGACAATGCCATCTATTCACTCAACAACGGTGAATATACCTCAGACAACGAATTCAAGGGTCTTTCAAACGGTCAGACCTATACCATCTCCGCAAAATATGCAGAGACTGATGACACCAAGGAAAGTGATATCGTTACCTGCAAGGCAACTCTCGATTCATTCGTAAAGGTTGCTGACTATAACGACCGCGGTCTTGCTTTCTATGCAATTTCCAACAACACCGGCAAGACCATCACCGTTTATCCCGTTATGGGCGAAATCGAAGAAATCAGCGTAGTTCCCACCGCACTCAAGAACGAGCAGCCCGACGGTTCCTTCCTTCTTTACAATCTGAACGCTGACACCGATTACGTAATCACAGCCAACGGTGACAGCTCCGCTACAATAACCATGTCCATCGTTGACCTTACAAGAACGGCTCCCGCCAACTTCAAGGTCATCAGCGGCACAAAGGATTCCGTAAAGGTTTCCGAATACACCGACAAAGCCGTTGAATACACAATCGACAACTGGGCAACAAAGCAGGATTCAAACGAATTCACAGGTCTTACCGCAGGTACCGAATACACCATCAAGGTAAGATACAAGGCAACGGAAACAAAGCCCGAAAGCTATGATGCCGAAGTAACTTACAAGCCCCTTGCAAGTCAGGAAGCTCCCAAGGCATCCGACATTAAGGTAGAATCAAGAACAGAGGATTCCATCACTCTCACTGCTATTAAGGGCGCAGAGTACTCAATCCTCAACGGTGCAGAATGGCAGGATGACCCCACCTTCAGCGGTCTTACCGCAGGCACCGAATACACATTCCAGGTAAGAATGAAAGCAACCGAAACTGCAAATGCAAGCGATGCAGTTCAGGTCAAGGGTACTCCCAAGGCAGTTCAGTCCGCTCCCGCTGACTTTGCAGTAACCGCTCTTACCAAGACATCCGTTACGGTTACAAGCTACGCCGCAGGCGGAGTTCAGTATTCAAGAGACAACAACGAAAAAGATCCCGATAAGAAGGTATGGCAGGACAGTAACACCTTCAGCGGTCTTTCAACAGGTGCAGAGTACACAATCTACGCAAGATATAAAGAGACAGATACCAAGCAGGCAAGTGAAATGGTTTCCGTAAAGGTTGTTCCCAGCGAAATTTCACTGGTAGTAAAGACAGCCGAAATCAAAAACGGTAGCGGTTACATTAACATCACCGTTACCTACGATGAAAACTATGAGCTTACCGGCGTTACCCTCAAGAAGGCAGACAGCGATACGGTTATCGAGCCCGCAAACGATCCCGTTGACGAAGCTAAGGACGGCGTTACCTCCGCTATTTTCGTAAATCTCGAAATCGGCGTTGCTTATGAGGTATCCGCAACAGCTCACAAGAACGACGGCGATACAAAGGCAACAATCAACGTTGAAATCAAGAAGAAGGACTGCGAGCTTGTTCCCACCGGTTTCAAGGTAGAAGCAATCACAGAGGATTCCGTTACTCTTACAAAGATTGACGGTGTTGAATACAGCAAGGACGGTACAAACTACGTTGAAAGCAACGAGTTCAAGGGTCTTGAAACAGGTAAGGAATATACCTTCTACGCAAGATATGCAGAAACTGCAGATACAAATGCAGGTGAAGCAGTATCCGTAAAGGCAACTCCCAAGAAGGCCATGGACAAGCCCACCACTCCCGTTCTTGTATCAAAGACAAAGGATACCATCACCATTAAGGAAATCAAGGGTGCTGAGTATTTCATCAACATCAAGGGCGACACACATCCCGATACCGGCTGGACAACAAGCACAAAGTTCACCGGACTTGCAGAAGAAACAGAGTATGAAATCTTTGCAAGATATCCCGAGACTGCAACAACGCAGAAGAGTGAAGAGTCAACAGCTCTTGTAGTCAAGACTCTCAAGGCATCTGCAAATCAGGTTCCTCCCGCTCCCACATTCCAGAACGTTACAGAGCACAGAATCGTAATCAATGAAATCAACGGCTGCGAATATATGCTCTACAAAGAGGGCGAAGAGTCCAAGGGCGTATGGAAGACCACCAACGAGTATCAGAATCTTGAAGCAGGTACATGGTACTGCGCTAAGATGAGAATTCCCGTTGACGAGACAGTTCAGGAGCCCAACCCCGAGTCAAAGGTTTCCAGAATCAAGACAAATACCGCTGCTCCCTACATCATTGACGAAAGCAAGCTTGAGGACTTCACCTTAACAACAGATAACGGTAAGTTCACGGTTGAAGCTAAAGCAGTCAAGAAGGCAACCACAGACGAACAGTGGGGCGATATCAGATTCATCCCCGCTAAGTATCAGGTAGTAAAGGACGGAGCAATCGTACTTGAAGGAAGCTTCACCACTTCCGATGCCAAGACATACAAGGCAGAAGGTTCCGTATCGGCATCCGGTGATTATACAATCAGCGTTGTTTACAACAAGCAGAGATTCAACGGAACAGCATACGAAACAATCTCCAATCCCGCACAGAGCAAGACATTCACGGTAAAGAACATCATCCTCTACTACATCGGCAAGTTCTTCACCTTCATCGGAACAACCATTCCTCAGCTCATCATGAAGTTCTTTGATTGGTTCAGAAGTTCCGACATCAAGATTCCCACAACCACAACGACCGCACTTTAATCAAGGAGTACGGAAATAAAAGTAAAATCAAGTAAAATATTATAAAAAATAAATATTAATACTTGAAATGATACCCTGCGTGTGATATAATGCTTGAGCAATTCACACGCAGGGCTATTTTTATTGCCTGTGCGGGGTCAAACCCGTTGCAATATCAGGACCTGCGGCGGTTGTGTCTGACATTAGATACAAAATTAACTAAGGAGGAAAAAATCATGTCAGTAGTTTCAATGAAACAGTTACTCGAAGCAGGTGTTCACTTCGGTCATCAGACCAGAAGATGGAACCCCAAAATGGCAGAGTACATCTTCACAGAGCGTAACGGTATCTACATCATCGACCTTCAGAAGACCGTTAAGAAGCTCGAAGAGGCATATCTCTTCATCCGTGAAATCGCTGCAGACGGCGGCGAAGTACTCTTCGTAGGTACTAAGAAGCAGGCACAGGACAGCATCAAGGAAGAAGCTATCCGCTGCGGTATGCCCTTTGTCAACGCTCGTTGGCTCGGCGGTATGCTCACAAACTTCAACACAATCAAAAAGAGAATCGCAAGACTTGCTCAGCTCAAGGCAATGGAAACCGACGGCACATTTGACAAGCTTCCCAAGAAGGAAGTTACAAAGCTCAGCCTCGAAATCGAAAAGCTTGAGAAGTTCATGGGCGGTATCACAGAAATGAAGAAGCAGCCCGCTGCTATGTTCATCGTTGACCCCCGCAAGGAAAAGATTGCCGTTCTCGAAGCTAAGAAGCTCGGTATCCCCATCGTTGCTATCGTTGATACAAACTGCGATCCCGATGAGGTTGACTATGTAATCCCCGGCAATGACGATGCTATCCGCGCTGTTAAGCTTATCGCAGGCGCTATGGCAGATGCAGTTATCGAAGGCAGACAGGGCGAGCAGACCGCTCCCGAAGCTGCTCCCGAAGCTGAAGCTGAAGAAGCAAAGACTGAGGAGGAATAATACAATGGCATTTACAGCTAAAGACGTACAGGCACTCAGAGAAAAAACCGGCGTTGGTATGATGGACTGCAAAAAGGCACTTACCGAAGCTGACGGTGATGTCGAAAAGGCAATGGAAATACTCCGTGAAAAGGGCCTTGCTTCCGCAGCAAAGAAAGCAAGCCGTGCAGCTGCAGAAGGTACTGTAGCAGCTTTCAGCACCGCTGATGCTTCTGCCCTTGTAGAAATCAACTGTGAGACCGACTTCGTAGGTAAGAACCCTGAATTCGTAGGTCTTGCAAATGCAATCGCAAAGACTGTTGCAACAGTTAAGCCCGCTGATCTTGATGCACTTAACGCAGCAACAATCGCTGACGGCACACTTTCAGTTGCCGACGCTCTTCAGGAGCTCTTCCTCAAGATTCGTGAAAACATGAAGCTTCGCCGTTTTGCTCTTGTAGAAGGCAAAGCTGTTTCCTATATCCACGCAGGCGGTACGGTAGGCGTTCTCGTTGAGTTTGATACCGACGATGCTACCGCTGCTAAAGACGAATTCATCGCTATGGGCAAGAACGTTGCAATGCAGGTTGCAGCTATGAGCCCCGAATATCTTGCAAAAGAAGATATCTCCGCTGACGAGCTTGCAAAGATGAAGTCAATCATCATTGATTCTTCACTTAACAAGGCAGACACACTTCCCAAGCCCATCCTCGTTGAGCTCTGCACAAAGTGCTGCGACGAGAAGCTCTGGAGTGACGAAGATATCGCTGCTTATAATGAGCAGAAGAACAACAAGTTCCTCTTCAACTTCCTTTCAAAGGAAGCTGTTGCAAAGCTTGCTGAGCTTGCAGTTGCAGGTAAAGAGAAGTATGTTGACAATAAGATCTTTGCCGGCGCAGTTGAAGGTCGTCTCAAGAAGCAGCTCAAGGAAGTTTGCCTTCTTGAACAGGAATTCGTACGTGCTGACCTCTTCGAAGGCAACGTTGGCGGTTACGTAGCAGACGTAGCTAAGAAGCTCGGTGCCGACATCAAGGTTAAGAAGTTCGTTCGTTTCGCAAAGGGCGAAGGCCTTGAGAAGAAGGTTGACGATTTCGCAGCTGAAATCGCAAGCATGGTTAAATAATTAACGCAAAAAAGGTGCTTCGTTTATCGGAGCACCTTGATTTTTATAAAAAAGACCGCCGAAAAAAATCGGCGGTCTTTATAATTTATCCTAATTCGGCAAGCTTTCTGCCCATAAGCACACCCATTACGGATGCCATCATAAGTCCTCTCGTCCAGCCGCTGGAATCGCCCAGGCAATGAAGTCCCTCCACGTTTGTATTGAAATTCTCATCCATTTTTATTCTGTTGGAATAGAATTTGATTTCGGGAGAATAAAGAAGAGTTTCCCTTGATGCAAAACCGGGAACAACGATATCTACGGCTTTAATGAAATTTATTATATTCATCATTGACCTGTAAGGCATTGCGGCGGTAATATCGCCTGCGACGGCGTCAACAAGAGTGGGCTTTACGTTTGACTGCGAAAGTTCCTTATCCCAGGTCCTTTTGCCGTCAAGAATGTCGCCGTATCTCTGTACCATAATATGACCCGCGCCGAGCATATTGGTAAGCTCTCCTACCTTCTGCGCATAGGCGATGGGCTGATTGAAGGGATAGCTGAAATTATGTGAGCAAAGAATGGAAAGATTGGTGTTGTCACTCTTCATTTCCTTATATGAATGACCGTTCACTACGGCAAGACTGTTGTCGTAATTTTCCTGGCTGACAAATCCGCCCGGATTCTGGCAGAAGGTACGCACCTTATTTTTGAACGGAAGAGGATAACCGATAAGCTTTGATTCATAGAGAACGTCGTTTACGGTTTCCATTATTTCATTTCTGACCTCAACACGAACACCGATATCAACGGTACCCGGCTGATGTGCAATACTGTGTTCGGCACACTTTGCTTCAAGCCAGTCCGCTCCCCTTCTGCCGGCGGCGATTACGGTATGGTCACCGTAGATTTCCTCATTGGATGAGCCGTTTGAAACACAGACACCTATGCACTTACTGCCGTCCATAATGATATCATCGCATTCATAGCCGAACATAATATCCACGCCGTTTTTAAGCAGATGCTGTTCTATTGCGTAATAGAGGTCTCTTGCCTTTTCGGTACCGAGATGCCTTATCGGACAGTCAACAAGCTTCAGATCGGCTTTAATTGCCCTTTTGCGTATTTCTTTGACGGCTTCGGGATTGCTGACTCCCTCAACCTTTTCATCTGCACCGAAGGCAAGATAAATTTTATCGGTATATGCAATGGTTTCCTCCGTAAGCTCTTCACCGATAAGCTTGGGAAGGTCACCGCCGACCTCACAGCTCAGAGAAAGCTTACCGTCGGAAAATGCACCCGCCCCTGAGAATCCCGTAGTAATGTGGCAGTACGGCTTACAGTTAACACAGTGCCCTACCTTTGATTTGGGGCAGTTTCTGTTTTCTATTGCCGAGCCCTTTTCAACTATAAGTATTTTTTGCTTACTGCCCTTATTGAGCATTTCAAGCGCGGTAAATATACCCGCAGGGCCGGCACCGATTATAATAGTATTATATTTCATAATATCGCCTCAAAATATCAAAGGGCCCGCCGATGGCAGGCCCGTGTTTTTATTCAAGACCGCCGATTTTTTTGATAATTGAACAGCAGTCATCAAAATCCATCATTTTGGGAACGGGGTAAAGAGGATTGCCCTCTCTGAGCGCTCTCTGAGCGATAGTGGGGATATCCTTTTCAAGGATACCGTCAATATGCTCGGGAATGCCCATAGATGCATTCAGTTCACGTACCTTGGCAATAAAGAGCTTTGCCTTTTTGACGGTCGTAAGACCGGAAGTTTCCAGACCCGCAACCTCGGCAAGTACGGCAAGACGCTCGTAAGCAGTTTCTCCGTAATAATCAAGTACGTAGGGCAGAATAACAGACATGGCAAGGCCGTGGGGTACGTTATAGAATCCGCCGAGATTATGGCCTATTGCGTGAACATAGCCCACATACGCCCTTGTGAATGCAATACCCGCATAATATGAAGCTTTGAGCATATTGGCTCTTGCTTCAATATTGCTGCCGTCATCGTATGCAGTTTTAAGATTATCAAAAATAAGCTTTACCGCCTTCTTTGCGGCATCCTCGGTATTGGCTACGTTGCTTCTGCCGATAAATGCTTCAACGGCATGGGTAAGAGCATCCATACCCGTTGTAGAAGTGATTTTGGGAGGAAGACCCGTTGTAAGCTCGGGGTCAAGAACGGCAACTCCGGGACGAAGCTTGGGATCATTGACAGCACCCTTTTCGTGGGTTTCCTCATCGGTAATTACTGCGGCAACGGTAACCTCAGAGCCGGTTCCCGCGGTAGTGGGAACGGCAAAAATGGGAGGAATCTTTTTGGTTACCTTCAGTACGCCGATCATCTGCTTGATTTTTTTATTGGGATTGGCAACAACGGCACCTGCCGCCTTCGCGGTATCCATGGGAGAGCCGCCGCCGAAGGAAATCATTGCCTGACATTTGTTGCTTATGAAGGCATTTTTACATGCCTCAACATTTCTGATAGTGGGATTGGGCTGAACCTCGTCAAATACAAAATACCTGATACCTTCCTTCTCAAGCGCCTCATAAAGGCCGTCAAGAAGATGAAGGGAAGTAAGTCCCTTATCGGTTACGACAAGAACATTGTCGTATCCCCTTGACTTGATAAGAGCGGGAAGCTTTTTTACAGCACCGGGGCCTTCAAGAAGCTCGGGCTCATCCCAGTTAAGAATATCCGTACCCATGATAAGCTTCATACCGAACTGATAGGTACGGGAATATGCTTTTGCTAACTTTGAAACCGCCATAAAACAAACCCTTTACTAAAATAATTTTGTGTGAGTATTATATCACAGATATCACTTTCCTGCAATAACATAATAAACAAAAATAAAGCGCCGGTCAAAGACCGACGCTTGTAAAAAATACAATTATTTATCAAGGTTTCTTGTGCACTTGGTAACAGTCTTGAATACGTCTTCAAATCTGTTGAGAGCATCGTCAATAACGTCATCTGTATCAGCAAGTGAAGTATAAAGACGTGAGCCGGCAAGTGTAACGATACCGTGTGCCATATATGCGGCACCCATCTGTTCCATAGCAACCTTTCTGCGGAGCATTTCGGGCTTCTTCTGGAGCATGGGTATAACTGATGCGGGAAGGAACATTGAGCTGAAATCGTAGCTCATTGCACCGGAGCACTCGAGGTGGCAGATTGAACCCTGGTTGTAAACAACGAAGGGAAGTGCATACTTGTCAACAAGTCCCTGAAGACCTGCACAGAGTCTGTCGCCTGCAAGACCTGCTTTTTCGCAGGCATTGGTCTTTTCGATTTCCTGGATTGCGCAGTAACCTGCAAAGGATGACAGGGGGTTAGCTGCAAGAGTACCGCCGACATAAGCGCGCTTCATCATTGTGCCTACGCCTGCTGCCATACCGCTTACAAATTCCTTCTTACCGCCTACGCCGCCTGCTGAGGGATAACCGCCGGCAACGATTTTACCGAAGATGGTAAGATCGGGAACTACGCCGAAGTAACCCTGAGCACCGCCGAGACCGATACGGAAGCCGGTAACAACCTCGTCAAAAATCATGAGACAGCCGTACTTGTCGCAAAGCTCACGAACACCCTTGTTGTAATCAAAATCAATGGGTCTTGTACCGCTTTCGGGACCTACGGGCTCTACGATAACAGCAGCCGTGCCGCCGCGGAATTTATTGACCTTAAGCATCTGCTCAAGCATTTCAAGGTCGTTGGGTCTGACCTCATCAGTTGTGCCGTAGCAGGATGAGGGAATACCGTGGGATTCAAGGAATGATCTTGAGCCGGGAATCTTAAGACCGTAAACCATCTGATCTGACCAGCCGTGATAAGCGCCGCCGACTTTGATGATTCTCTTTGCCTTTGTTGCGTTACGGGCTACACGGATGGCAGCCATAACGGACTCTGTACCTGAACCGAGCATACGGAACATTTCAACGTTGGGCATATGCTTATTGATTTCCTTGGCAAGAAGAAGCTCGCCTTCATGGAAAAGACCTGTTACAGGGCCGCATTCCTCAATAAGCTTGATTGCCTTTTCACGAACGGGCTCATAGTTTGAGCCGAGGATCGTGGGACCGCCTGCCTGAAGGAAGTCAATATACTTGTTTCCGTCAAGGTCGGTAAGATAAGCACCCTCTGCCTTTGTAATGCAGATGGGGAACGGATAGTTGAATGCAAGGTTGTGCTGAACGCCGCCGGGAATGTACTGCTTTGCTTCAGCTGTGATTTCCTTTGACTTTGCACACTTTGTTTCAAAATGCTCAAGGGTCTTTGCAAGCTCTTCATCATTTACACAGTAGATGGGCTGTGAAGTGAGGTATTTAAGCTTGTTGTAGATGGGCTTAGCGGGCTGCCATGTCTGAATTGCGTAACCGTTACTCATTTTTGTTTTCCTCCTGATTTATAAAATGTTTTATAAGTTGCTGAATTTTATCATTTATTTCCGTCGGATTTTCAAATTTTTCGTTATAGACGAATTTCTGAAATACCAGACCGAAATATGCTCCGAATACGATTGCCGTAATATCCTTCGGCGAAAATCCGCCGACCGGCTTTCCCCCGCTCTCCTTTTCAACGCTGTCGGTAATAGCGGTGAGCATATCGGTGATAGCACTTTCCTTGCCCGAAAGAATGCTCCTGACGACCAGCTCGCTCATTAAATAAGGATAAGGGAAGGTGTCTTCATTGAGTTTTTCAAATACTTTGTAAATATCGGCGATACCGTCTGAAACGGACGCTTCAACTATATCTTTGATTTCTTCTCCCGCAATCTGTGAAAGCAAATCGTCAAGAGAATCAAAATGTGAAAAGAAGGTGGAGCGGGAAACATCGGCTTTTTCGGCAATTTTGTCAATAGTGACATTGCCCAGACCGTTCTCCTCAAAGAGAATCTTTGCACTGTGCATAAGAGCACGGTGTGTCGCGTCACGCTTCCTTAATCTGCGGCTCTGTTCCATAATACCTGTCGCAATCCTTTCAAATAGTAAGCAGGTATATTCCTACGAAAACATTATATCAGTTAGATATGCAGATGTAAAGAGAAAATTGTACTGAAGTACAAAAATGCACTTAAATCTACTTTTTGCACAAAAAGAGGGCCCCGTCTTTGTAAGACAGGGCCAAAAACTCAGAAATCTATTGATATAACGTTCTTATCTTCACTTGCCGCCGAAAGGACTTCTCTCATAGTCATTGACTTTTGCTTTTTAATAACAACATCAAGCATAACGGTATTGTCTTCGTGATTTCTTTCCATCTTGAATTCCGACATACTTATCTTATTATTTTCAAGTCCTTTTCTGAAATCCTCAACCACGCCGGGAACATCCTTGAGAACGACCTTGAATTCGTTTGCCGTACTCTCAAATCCGGCAAGAAGCTTATGAAGAAGCACCTGACAGACAACAAGCATTGCGGTTGCACCGATACCTACAAAATACATACCTGCGCCGATTGCCATGCCGATACCTGCGGTAGCCCATACACCTGCTGCGGTGGTAAGGCCCTTAATTGAAACATCCTTAACGAATATAACGCCTGCACCGATAAAGCTGACACCGGTGATTACGTTGGCGGCAATACGTGACGCGTCGAGATTGATACCATCAAAAATAACCACGTCAAAGAAGCCGTATTTTGATATGACCATCATAAGTGCGGAGCCGAGGGCAACGGTCAGGTGAGTTCTGATACCGGCGTCCTTCTGACGCTTGCCTCTCTCAATACCTATAATGAATCCGCAGATGCTTGCAATAAGCATTCTGATGACGTAAACGACGTCGGTTGAAAAAGTTGCGGAAACGTTATTTGCAAAATCCTCGGAAATTGCGGTTGCTATATTAAATAACATATAATCTGCACGCCTTTCGGGTTAGAATCGGAATTAAATGAAGGGAATGAATATAAGCCAGAAGTCATTTCCTTTGAATATTCTGCGGAAAATATCGCTGATTTTTTTACAAAGCTCGGTAAGGAAGGGCAGAAGCTTGTATTTTACAAAGGGGCTCTGATCATTCTTGCCCAGAGCGTCAATATCATTCATTGCTCTGTAAAGCTCCTCCTCTGCCTTTGCGGCTTCGGATGCTGACCATACCTTGCTGTCCAATACCTGCTGTGCCTTTTCAACTGCGGCATCAAGTGCTTCACTCTTGCCTGCAAGCTCGCCCTCATTATATCTTCTGAGAAGAGTCTCAATCGTACCGAGATTTCTGTATTCATTGAACTGAGGATATCCGCCGCTGTTCTCTCTTACATCGGTTATTGTCTTGTCGGTAAGAAGAGCAACACAGAGACCGATAACGTCATTGACGGAGCTCTGAAGAGTAAGGTGGCTCTGATTCTTTACAAGGAAGGTCTTGTCGGGAAGAGCACACGTTCCGGCGTCAACGATTCTATCGGGGTCAATGTAGCTTTCGTCAATGGCGGGCTTATAGTCATCGGGAAGCTTTGAACCTTTATCTGCAAATGTGCCGCCGAGAGTGGTGGATGCACTCTGGATGATATTATCGGAGCTGTATCTGAAATGCTCTACCGCAGCGGGAAGCTCAAGGTTATAGCCGGCAATTACAAAGATATCAACACCTTCGCTGTCAAGCTGCTGAAGTCTGCTCTTTGCATTGAGCTGAATCTGATAATACTCATCGGTCATTGCCTTGAGATCTTTATGTGATTCATCGGAAATATATTTTTCGGAAAGCTCGGGATACATTGCGGAGGGAACGAGTGCCCACATGGACTGGCAATTTCTGATAAGCTTGCCGAGAACGTCATCAAGGGCTCTGTCAAGGGCTTCCTGAATGAAATCGTCAAATACTTCCTGAGGAATGGCTCTTGCGATTACATTGCCGAGATAAGCGAGAGCCATATACTCTTCGCCTACAAGCTCAACGATATTGGGGATAAGGTCATTGTAAAGAACCGTACCGTCTGCAAAGCTTGTCTTACCGCCCATAAGGTCGCCGAGAAGGTAAGAGCCGTCAAGAGCACAAGCGGCGAGGATAATTCTGCCTACCTCACTCTTGTCTATGTATTTTGAAAGATAAACGTCGGCAATGGTACCGCCGAGACTTATGAATACAAGGTCAACCTTATCGTGACCTGTCTGATATTTTACCATATCAATGTATTCATTGAGGCCTGCCGCGGAGTCAAGGATATTACCGAATGAGCTGTACGCATAGTAATAGGCGTGGTCATAACCCGCCGCCTCGCAGTAAGCGCCGATATCTACCTGTCTGTAAATAAAATCATACTGATTCTTATACTTTGTTGAAGGAAGGGCATTTCCGTTTTCGTCTTTAGAATATCCCTTTGTGTAGTTATATGATTTATCGGGAGTGTTTGCACATTCCTCAAGGGAATACCAGTATTCATCGGTGGCATGCTTATTTACTTCGGTACCGTCATCGTTGAAATAATGGTCCTTGAAGCTGTTTTCAAAAACTTCCATGAGAATGTCAAAAAGGCCTTCTCTGTCACGCATTGCGATTGCTTTGAGGATATCAAGGATTTTTCCTTTAAGATCGTTAAGCAGTGCATTGCTGTCAAACATAAACGAAAGGTCCATGCCCTCCATAATGGGGAAGCCGTCGGAGGTCATAATGTCTTTTCCGTCGGGAGTCTGAACATAGGTCTGTGACTGCATAATACCGGGAACGACGATTACGGGATTGTATCCGCACTCACCGTCACAGTCTGTCTTGACTTCATGCTCCCATTCGTGGGTGCCTGAAACAGGTTCAACGGTATTCTCTGCAAAAACACATACGGGAACAGCTGTGAGAATCATAACAAGCGAGAGAATTGCACACAATGCCTTTTTCATTTGAAAACATCTCCTGTCAATCATTTTTATCTTCGTCTGCCAGAAATTTGATTCGGGGCAGATTCCATTTGAAAACAGTCGCGAGAATACGGATAATAAGGATACAGGCAACGCTGACGATTACGGCGGTAGATTCCGATATCACGTTATAACCCGTGAATATATGATAGATTACTCCGCCGAAAATCGAGGCAAGGGCATACACCCTTTTTTTGAGGATAACGGGAACTCGGTTTGCCATTAGGTCTCTGAGCACACCGCCGCCGCACGCAGTCAGCACACCGACGAAAATACTGAGATATTCGCTGTCGGGGAAACCGGCGGAATGGGCGGAATTGATACCGCCGACGGTAAATACTGCAAGACCGATGGAGTCAAAAACGTTTATCACCTGAGACCACGCTTCAAAATCCTGCTTTATTTTGCGCCCGTAAAAATAAGCGATTACGTAAACGAGAACGGAAATTCCGATAGCGGTAAGGGAATACACGGGATGACGGAACGCCGCAGGGGGAACGTAGCCGAGTATAAGGTCTCTCATCATTCCTCCACCCACGGAGGTAACGAGTCCCAGCACCACCGCACCGAAAATATCCAGTTTCTTTTCAATTGCCACTATTACACCGGATACGGCAAATGCAACCGTACCCGCTATCTCAAGGGCAAAAAACAAGGTTTCATTCATATTATTGCTTCTTTATCTTACGAAGATTTGAGAAAAACTCGCTGAGAAGTGCCGAGCACTCCTCCTGCATAAATCCCGATACGGTTTCGGGTTTATGGTTATAAGGCAAATCAAAGAGATTGATTACCGAGCCGCAGGAGCCCGCCTTATTATCGGATGCGCCGTAAACAAGCCGTCTGATACGCGAATTGATAATCGCTCCCGTACACATAGGACAGGGCTCAAGGGTAACGTACATTTCACATTCCCATAGACGCCATCCGCCCAGTTTTTTGCAGGCGGCGTCTATTGCCTCCATTTCGGCATGGGCAAGTGCGTTTTTGCCGTTTTCACGTCGGTTTCTTCCCACGGAAACGACCTCACCGTTACGCACGATCACCGCGCCGACCGGTACCTCGAGTTCGTCGCCCGAAAGCTTTGCCTGCTCAAGGGCAATAAGCATAAAATCTCTGTCTGTCATTACTTTTTAAGGCCCCAGATATTTGCGGCATATTCATCAATGGCTCTGTCTGCGCTGAAAACACCTGCACCCGAAATATTCATAAGGGACATTCTGTTCCAACGGTCCTTATCAAGCCACGCCTTTTCAATGTCTCTCTGTACCTGTCTGTAATCCGCGAAATCGGCAAGAACCATATAAGGATCGTGGTGGATGATAGAGCCGCCGATTTCACCGAAATTCTTACCGCAGATACCTCTGTTGATAAATTCAACCATACCGTGAATTTCGGAATTGTTATTGTAGTAAATTTCGGGATTGTAGCCGGACTTTTTAAGACTGTTCACTTCGTCTGTGGTCATACCGAAGATGAAGATATTATCCTTACCGACCGCATCGTAAATTTCAACGTTTGCGCCGTCCATTGTACCGAGGGTGACCGCGCCGTTGATCATAAGCTTCATATTGCCGGTACCGGATGCTTCCGTACCTGCAAGGGAAATCTGCTCGCTGATTTCCGCCGCGGGCATAAGAAGCTCTGCCTTGGTAACGGAATAATTCTCAACAAAGAGCACCTTCAGCTTATCGCTGACCTGCGGGTCGTTATTGATAAGCTTGCCGAGATAGCAGATAAACTCCATGATTTTCTTTGCCATAAAGTAGCCGGAAGCCGCCTTGGCACCGAAAATATACGTATGGGGAACATAATTGCCGTTGGGATTATTCTTGATTTCAAGATACTTTGCAAGAATGTTGAGAGCGTTAAGCTCCTGCCTCTTATATTCGTGAAGACGCTTTACCTGAACGTCAAAGATTGACGAAGGATCAATCAGTTCACCCGTTGTTCTCTTAATAAGATTTGCAAAATCTTCTTTATTTTCCTGCTTGATTGCGCCGATTCTGTCAAGGACTTCCTTTTTATCCGCATATTCGCGAAGCTTGATAAGCTCGCTGCCGTCGTGAACGAACTTCTTACCGATAAGCTCTGCGGTATAATCCGTAAGACGGGGATTTGCCTGACAAAGCCATCTGCGGTATGCGATACCGTTGGTGACGTTGGTGAATTTATCGGGCTCAAGAGTATAGTAATCGTTGAATACGGAATCCTTGAGTATCTGCGAATGAAGTGCCGATACGCCGTTTACCTTATGGCATACCGCAACGCAGAGATTTGCCATTCTCACGGCACCGCCCGAAATGACTGCCATTCTCTCAACTCTGCCGGCATCACCGGTCAGATCCCAGATTTTCTTTCTGAAGCGGTTGTCTATTTCCTTTACTATCTGATAAATTCTGGGAAGAAGACGCATAAACAGCTCTTCACTCCAGCATTCGAGTGCCTCTGCCATAACCGTATGGTTGGTATAGGCGCATACCTTCTCAACTACGCTGTAAGCATCCTCCCAGCTGTATCCGCACTCATCAAGAAGGATTCTCATAAGCTCGGGAATTGCCATGGTGGGATGGGTGTCATTGATGTGGATGGCGTTTTTCTCCGCAAAATTTTCAAGAGAGCCGTAAACACGAAGATGGCGTGAAACGATATCCTGAACGGATGCCGAAACGAGAAAATACTGCTGGCGAAGACGAAGACTCTTACCCTCCTGATGATTGTCGGCGGGATAAAGTACCTTGCTGATAACCTCAGCCATTGCCTTTTCTTCCATTGCTTTGATATAGTTTCCTTCATTGAAGGATGCCATATCTATTTCGTCTGCCTTGGCACTCCAGAGGCGGAGAACGGAAACGCCCTTACCGTCCTTTGAGGGTACCATCATATCATAGGGAACCGCCTTGACGTTTTTGGTATCGACAAGTGTGATTTCGTGGAAGCCGTTTTCCCATTTATCCTCTACACGGCCTTCAAACTTGACGTAAACGGTCTTTTCTTCTCTGGGAATAAGCCAGACATCTCCTCCGGGAAGCCAGAAATCGGGCATTTCGGTCTGCCAGCCGTCAACAAGCTTCTGTTTGAAAATACCGTATTCATAAAGAATCGAGTAGCCGACACCGTGATAGCCCTCGTTTGCAATTGCATCAAGATAGCAGGCGGCAAGTCTTCCGAGGCCGCCGTTGCCGAGGCCTGCATCCGGCTCAAGCTCGTAAAGCTTATCAAGGGAAACGTCAAACTTTTTGAGTGCCTTTGCAACCGTATCGGTAAGACTGAGGTTGTAAAGAGTATTCTTGAGACTTCTGCCCATAAGGAATTCCATGCTCATATAGTAAACACGTTTTTCCTGCTTTTCGTTGCACTCAGCGTCAAATTTGCGGCGGATATCTCTTGCAAGCTCTCTTGCTATCAAAGCCGTAACTTCATAAAACTGCTCGTCTCCCGCTTCCTTGGGAGTAATTCCGTAAAGGTGGGAAAGACGGACGGTTATCATTTCTTCCATTTGCTTGATTGTAATTTTTTTATCCATTGTATTCTCCTGTGAAATCGGATATAATCCGACATTATCCATAATAATAAGAGATTATACAACAAATCCTCATCACATACAATACTAAAATAAACTATTTTATAAAAAAATGTCCGGCGTACTTTTCAAATCGGCATTTATCCCTTGTAAGAACGGTCAAAATATTATATAATGGTAAATCGTACAAGTACAAGCGAGGTAGGGAGATAATGGATAACAACAATCGCATAGGTTACGTCATTTCCCGTGAAGACAGTGAAAAGCTGAGAATCACCGAAAAACAATATATCAGGGCAGTCGGCTCCGTGGCAGGGGCCTGCATCGTCATATACATTCTGCTTGAAAATCTTCTGACCTTACCGATAGCATTTTTCAAGCCCCTTTACGAAATCTATTACGGCTCTTTCAAGGCAAGATTCATCTTCAACATGATGATGTCGGTCGTGTGTATGCTGCTCCCCTTTGTCATTGCCGGAAACCGTCTCAAAGAAAAAACAAGGATAAAATATCTCAGACTGAACAAGCCGAACGATCCGCTGCTTGCCCTGTTTTCCGTACCGACGGGCGTTTTTATCTGTCTAATTGCAAATTACCTGACGGGTATTCTCGTCACCGTAACGGATAAAGTCGGATATGAGCTTTCGTCCCCGGATATCACACAGCCCGAGACTGTTGCCGAGAAAGTAATATACTATTTAACCATAGCGGTACTGCCTCCCATCGTTGAGGAAATCGCAATACGCGGCGTTGTCATGCAGCCCCTTCGCAAATACGGAGACGGCTTTGCAATAATAGCGTCTTCTTTCGTTTTTGCAGTTCTTCACGGAAATCCCGTCCAGGCACCGTTTGCACTTATCGCAGGCATATGGATGGGATACGTTGTATGTATTACGGGCTCATTGCTTCCGTCAATGGCAATTCACTTTCTGAATAACAGCTATTCCGTTGCGATAGACCTGATGGGTAAAAGCATCACGGATGAAGAGCTGTTTGCGAAATACGTTGCCGTACTTAACATAGTGATAATAACCGCCGGACTTGTGTGTGCAATCCTGTTCACATACAAGCTCAATTACAAAAAGCTTTTCAAGCCCCTGACGTTTTCATCGCCTCTTGACAAGGCATCGGCATTCGTACTCAATCCTCCCATGCTGATTGCCGTTGCAATACTGTTATATATTACTTCAAAATACATTACAAGGAACTGACCATGCTTAAAAAGAACGACATAATCGAGTTAAAAATTGAAAACTGCGACCTTGAAGGCAAGGGTATCGGCAGATATGAGGGTATGGCAATATTCGTTCCCTCCGCCGCAAAGGGTGACGTAATCAAAGCGCATATTCTGAAGGTCAAATCCAACTGTGCCTTTGCGAAAATCGAGGAAATAATCACTCCGTCAGAGGACAGAGAAGAAGCGGTCTGCCCCGTTTATCTGAAATGCGGCGGATGTGCCTTCGGTCACATAAAATACGGCGTTGAAACATCAATAAAGGAAAATCACGTCAGAGAATGCTTCAGAAGAATAGGAAATCTTGAGCCGGAATTCGAGCCGATAATCGCTGAGGGTGAAATCTACGGCTACCGCAACAAGGGTCAGTTTCCGGTAGAAATCAGCGACAGCGAAATCAAAACGGGATTTTATGCAAATCATTCCCACAGAGTTATTCACTGCCCCGGCTGTAAGCTTCAGCCGAAGGAATTTGAAACCATACTGAATGCATTTGAAAAATACATAAAAAGTAAAAAAATCACTTCATACGACGAAGCGGAACACAAAGGACTGCTCCGTCACATTTACATACGCAAGGGTACTTACAGCGGCGAAATAATGGTCTGTCCCGTTATCAACGGGAAGTCCCTCCCTGATGAAGAAAAGCTTGTTTCAGTACTTACGGATGCCTGCAGCGAAATCACAAGCATCATCATCAACGTAAACCGTGAAAAGACCAATGTGATTTTAGGTAGGGAATGCAGAACGATATACGGAAAAGACTATATTACGGATAAGCTCTGCGGTCTCGAATTCCGTCTGTCTCCCCTCTCCTTTTATCAGGTCAACCGCGACAGAGCCGAGCTGCTCTACCGCAAGGCGGAAGAATATGCCGGACTTACGGGAAACGAAACCCTGCTTGACCTTTACTGCGGAACGGGCACAATCGGTCTTTCCATGGCACACAGCGTAAAACAGCTTATAGGTGTTGAAATAGTTGAGCAGGCAATCAGAGATGCAAAGATAAACGCCGAAAACAACGGAATAACCAACGCAAGATTTGTATGCGGCGATGCTTCCGATGCGGCAAAAATGCTTAAAAATGAAGGTATACGCCCCGACGTTATCGTGCTTGATCCTCCGAGAAAAGGATGCGCTCCCGATCTGCTGAAAACGGTTACCGAAATGAATCCCGACAGAATCGTTTACGTTTCGTGCGACCCCGCAACGCTTGCAAGGGACTGCAGGATTCTGGGTGAAACGGGATATATCACAAAGAAAGTCACACCAGTGGATATGTTCCCGAGAACGGGACATGTGGAGACGGTAGTATTGATGTCACGGGTTAAGGAATAACGGCCGAAAAGTGCCTGTTTTCAAGGTTTTTTCGCATTATCGCTGACATTCAAATTGCTCACTCGGCGTGCAGAAAGTGTACGAGAGAAGATATCTTCGCATGAAAAATCCGGCGGGAAAAATTGAGTTTCAGAGCGATGAATTCAGATTTGATGGAGGGATTGTATGACAGCTGCAGAAATAGTAGTAGCAGTAATTGTCTTTGTTTTTGCGGGAGTTTTTGTATTAATTAGTGCCTGTCACTTCGCAGAAAAAGGATTCCTGTTTATTATTTGTAAATAATTATAGAATTTTCAAAAATTCCCCTTGCTATTGTTCGCATTTCGGTATATAATAAATGTGGTAATGGAGGTGCGATATGAACTATATCAGTGTTCGAGAAGCAGCAGAAAAATGGGATATGACACCTCGTAGGGTTCAAGTCCTTTGCAACGGGGGAAGAATTGATGGCGCTCAGCGCGTTGGGAATGTATGGACCATTCCTGAGAATGCAGACAAGCCAATTGATGCACGAAAGAAAGTCATTACGCCGAAAGCAAAAGTGAACTCAAACATTATCATTGAACGTGTTTGGGCTATGCCAAATAAAAACACCTTTGAAATAAAGCCCATTCACGACCTAATCGTTGATGAATTGACGGACGGTCTTTGGATCGATCCGTTTGCAAACAGAAATAAACTTGCATCTGTAACAAATGATCTTAGTATGGAATTTGATACAGATTATCATTTAGATGCTTATGACTTTTTGAAACTGTTTGACGACAATTCCGTTGATGGAGTCTTATACGATCCCCCGTACTCTCCACGCCAAGTAAGCGAATGTTATAACAATGTCGGGTATAACGTTACTTGGGACACTACAAAGGCATCCTTTTGGGGAAACCATAAGAGAGAAATCTCCCGAATTGTCAAAATCGGAGGAAAAGTAATTACTTTCGGGTGGAACAGCGGAGGAATAGGATATAAATATGGCTTTGAAATACAAAAAGTTCTTTTAGTACCTCACGGCGGATGGCACAACGACACAATTTGTACCGTTGAAATAAAAACACACGAGGGCGAAATATCCTACTCAAAGGAAAGTGAAAAAATGGATGCGCACAAATCTGAAAAGAAAACAGATACTGATAAAAAGCTAATATCTATGCTTCAACAGCTCCCGGAAGGATTTTGGGATTTCAAAGAGGATGATACCAGAGAATATACTCACGGAATACACAGTTATCCCGCAATGATGGTCTGCCCAATTAGCCGGAATATTATCAAAACTATGAAAGGTGTTATGCCGATTTCGTCCTTATTTGATCCTTTTTCCGGATCAGGGACTGTTCTTGTCGAAGGAATGCTTTCGGGAATTCCCAATATAGCAGGCAACGACATCAATCCGTTGGCACTGTTTTTAACAAAGGTAAAAACAACCCCGCTTGACATTAGTACGTTGCAATCTTCTGCCAATAAACTTGTGGATTCCATTCAAAGCAGATATGAACAATACACACTGCAAATAGATTCCGTCGACGATGTGCTGACGAATGCTTATGAACTTGATTTAACTGCCAAAAGTGGTTGGGGTGACGATGCTCCACGCTATCTTACAGAGTATTGTGAAAAGAACAATGTTGACATCAGTATTCCCTCATTCAAGAATATCGGATATTGGTTTAAGCCGAGAGTAATCCTGCTTTTACAAATCATCAAAGATGAAATTAACAAGATAGAAGATAAAGATATCCGGGATTTCATTTTTGTTGCATTTAGTGAATCTATTCGTCTTGTTTCTAACCGTCGGAACGGAGAGTTCAAAATGTTCCGAATGCCTCCTGCTAAAGTCGAAAAATTCGTTCCGGATGTCATCAAAGAGTTTTCTACGATTTTGCGGCGAAACATAGAAAAAATGAACTCTTTTGTTGAAGCTTGTTCAGACACTGGAACGGATAGCAACGTGACGATTTTCCAAAACGACGCTGCTGTGTTGCAGGACGTGCCAAACGAATCGGTGGATTTAGTTATTACTTCGCCGCCTTATGGAGACAGCAGAACAACAGTAGCTTATGGTGAGTACAGCAGATTGTCATTACAATGGCTTGGGATAGACAATTTGTCTGAAAAAGAAATAATGGGTATTGATAAGTCCCTGATGGGCGGTGCTAAATTCAGAAACGGATTTGAATATACCATACCGAGCCAGTCTTTGCGAGAATCTTTGTTCAGGATCAAAGACAATGATCTCGAAAGAGCAGGAGATGTTTACAGCTTCTACAACGACCTCGAAAAGTCGATAAAAGCAATTTCCGAAAAAACAAAATCCGGTGGCTATCATTTTTGGGTGGTTGGAAATCGAACTGTAAAAGGTGAATTGCTTAAAACCGATGTCATTATCTCTGAAATCGCCGATTGTTACGGTCTTGAACATATTTATACAATTGATAGGAATATCATCAACAAAGTAATGCCTTCTCTCAATTCACCTACAAATGAAAGCGGAGTTAAAGCAGAAACAATGACAAACGAGCACATTGTTGTATTACGCAAAAGATAAAGCAATAGCGGAGAGTCTTGCAAACTCTCCGCTATGAACTCACACTATTCTCAAGTTATTAGTAAATAAAAACGGCTGATCATATTCACGAATTCTGAAACCGGTACCGTGGTCGTGCGTTTTCCCTGCATTTGGTCCGCAGTGATACTGTCCTATACGCAAGTCAACATATATTTTCCCCGCTTCTAATAAAGCGATAAAGGAATCATAATTGAAGCCGGAAACCTCATATGCATCACGGAACTTGAATTCCTCAAACGCACCCTCACCACGTGAATCGGCTTTGGCGTATACGAATTTGTTTTTATACTTTTTCTCGAAGCAACGCTTTAACGCAGAACGGGACCAATAAATGTTTTCGATGCCTTCCTCTGATTCGACGTAAATGCCATCATCTAAACAAGTTATTTTCAAACGATGACCGGTATCGGCAATAGTGGTAAAACGGTCGGCTGAAAGTGTGGCGTGTAATACCTTTTCGTCATTATCGTACGCACCGCTGGAATACCCGTATTTCAATCTTAGATATGTATTCGCTCCGCCCGGCTCAGGTGCTCTTGTGAACATTGTAAGCATACTATTTGAGTTGATACGACAAGACTTCAATTCATAGTCTCCAAAGTCTGGCCCGTCAATATTGTTTTCTTGTATGCCGAGAAGATCTTCCAATGTCTTGCCTATACCGGTAGGACCGGAGCGATGAGTTCTAACCCATCCCATATTAACGATGTTTGTGTATTCACGAATGAAATCATCAAGCGTATAAATCATTTTTGTTCCTCGCTTTCGATAAATAATTTATATGTTTCTATTCCAAGAGCATCAGCGATACGCTGCACGTTTTCAAGGGCTATGCTGCGACGGTAACACTCAACAGCACTGATGTATGTACGATGTAATCCACATTTCTCAGCAAATGCTTCTTGAGATAAGCCAAGAGAATTCCGATATTTTCGCAAATTATCTCCAAAAACTTTTATAATATCCATCTTTATATTCCTCCAATTATACAGTATAATACAAATGAATACTAAGAGTCTACATACAATGAGTATCACTTCAAGACACATAGAGATAAAAGAGGCATTATTGTAGGTAGAGAAAACTTTTGTGGCAACATATTGGCAACAAAAATTTGGATAGCCCGAGTTTTGGGGATAATACAGATAATACAAATTCCACGAGCTAAATCATCTAAGCAAAATTGTTTAGATTAAGAAATCAAAGAGTGAGGGCAAGTAAAATAATGCTTTCTAATTAAGAGTGATAGTTGAGGGTGTTTGAGCATATCAACACCCCTATATAGATGGGTAAATGAAAGAAAATGCGGATGTTATCGAAAAGATTAGTTCGATAAAATTCTAATTTTGCTGTTTGAGGAATACGGATGTTAATTGAAACGGAAAGGTTAATCATAACTGAGTTTACAATGGACATGGCTAAGGTTGTTCAGGAAAATTCAGTGGATGAAGATAATAAAAGATTTGTTCCTGATGAGGTATGGGAATCGGTAGAAGAAGCAGAGGAAACTTTGGAGTTCCTTATAACACAATACGGTTCTTTTGAAGGACCGCTTGTATATCCAATTATTGTTAAAGAAAATAATGATAATGTAGGCTACGTGCAATTGGTCCCTATTGAAGATGGAAGGTGGGAAATCGGATATCATATTGCAAAAAGATGCACAGGAAATGGGTATGCAACTGAAGCGGTAAGGGCATTCCTTCCGGTCGTTGCAAACATAGTTAATGTGACAGAAATTTACGGTATTTGTCTGGCAGCGAATAAGGCTTCAGATGCTGTTATGAAAAAATGCGGATTTATAAATGTTTATAGTGGAATGGGATTATACCAGGGTTCTGACAGAGAAATTATAAAAAATATATGGAAGGTCTAAATTCCGATTTTGTGAACGACAACAAATTATAATTTTCAAAGCAAACAGAGGGTATGGGTGCATTACAGAGCGGTATTTCAAATCCGAAATAACCGTCAATACACAATCTGAAAATACGGAGAGAAAAGCATGAAAGAAATCGAGGATTTACTGTTTGAGCTCAGGGATGAAGAATACGCCGCATTTCAGGCGAAGCTGACACCGTCAGTAGATAAAGAGCTTTTCATCGGCGTCAGAGTGCCCGAGGTCAGAAAACTCGCCAAGCAATTGAAGAACAGTCCGACGGCTGAGGAATTTCTGAAGGAGCTTCCTCACAAATATTATGACGAAAATATGCTTCACGGTCTGCTCATATCGGAAATAAAGGACTACGAAAGAGCGGCAGAGGAAACGGATTGTTTCCTACCCTACGTGGATAACTGGGCGGTTTGTGATATTATGTCGCCTAAAGTATTCGGAAAGCATAAGCCGGAGCTTCTGAAAAAAATCCGTGAGTGGACGGCTTCGGAAAAGACTTACACCGTAAGATTCGGCATTGAAATGCTGATGAGCCATTTCCTTGATAAAGACTTCAAGCCGGAGCACCTTGAAATCCCCGCATCGGTGCGTTCGGAAGAATATTACGTAAATATGATGATCGCGTGGTATTTCGCTACGGCTCTTGCCAAGCAATGGGATGCGGCAATTACTTACCTTGAGCAGAAAAAGCTCGGTGATTGGGTACACAATAAAACCATTCAGAAAGCACGAGAAAGCTACAGAATAACAGACGAGCAAAAAATCTATCTCAAAACTCTGTGCCGCAAATGAAAAAATAAAGGGAAAACCGTCGGAATTTCACCGACGGTTTTTTACTCTCACAGCGTCCAAAATTCCAACCGATAATTTGGCGTAAACAGTAGACTTTTCTGAATTATTATGTTAATATGATAAATAAGTTGTTTCAAAAATGAAATTTTATTCATTTTATCAGGTCTGTTTCGGAACGTGCATCCGGTAAGCAGACGTTAATCAAAATGCTGACAAGGTGGGGAAAATGAATATGTGCAAGAAGATAATAAGCATTATAATGTCGGTCATTCTGGCAGTGGGATGTATTTCTTTTACTGCCCTTGCAGATGAAGACATAAACACGGAAGAGCCGGTAATCACAGAAGAAGAGAATCCCGAAGAAGAATTCATACCCAAGGAGCCCTTATCCGTTTCAAGCGGTGTTGAGGCGCTGAGAGGCCAGTTTGAATCGGGCGTTGCTCCCGAAACCGACGGATTCACGCTTGACTATAAATATTACTCTCCCGTAGGCACAAACGACAAAACAAAATATCCTCTTTTCATATTCCTTCACGGAATAGGTCACGGCGACTATGTCGGCTCACAGCTTGACGACAGCGATATGGCTTACTGGTCATCAAAAGAGCTTCAGTCAAGATTTGACAATGCAGGCGGCGGATTCATTCTGATGCCCAGGGCGCCCGAGCAGATGCTGGTTTACTGGGGTGAAAATCTGGTTAATCCCCTTCGCAAGCTGATAGACGATTTCATTGAACAGCACAGAGATAATATTGATACTACCCGTATTACCATAAGCGGCTCATCCGCAGGCGGCGGTATGGTATGGATGATGCTCAGCGAGTATCCCGAATTATTCGCGGGTGCGATTCCCCTTGCATCTACCACAATGCCGACAATCTTTGACGTAATGAAGGCATCAAACACCTCAATATGGCTCGTTGCAAGCAGTCTTGACCCCATCATCAGCTATCCTTTCAACACGCTGGTTATATGGGGAATGATAAAGCTGACAAACGAAAACAAGGGAAACTGCCGGCTTTCAACGTTTTCATCGGTTACGAATCCGGACGGCGGACTGTCATCGGACAATCACCATCTGGCAGGTGTAATAACCTACGACCTGCATACATTGAGTGACGGAAAATATCCGTATCTTGAGACGGTTGACGGTAACGGAAACACGGTTGATTTAACCCCTCCGGCAGGACTTATCAAGTGGATTTCAAACACTTATTCAAATTATGACGGCACACCATCAACGGAAAAGACGTCAATAATTGAGGGAATCATAAACTTTTTCGTTTCAGCCGGCAGAAATTTCATGCTGTTCTTCGTACACATTTTCCAGGAAATACTGGGACTGTAAGTAAAATAACAAATGCAATAAATCGGCACCTGTTCAAAACGAGCGGGTGCCGTTCAATTTATCCGATTGAATTTTTTCGGAATATTGAATACGGCATCGGAAAATGATATAATGCCGTCTGCGGGAGTTGTGGGAGCAATATAAAACAACAAATTTTAACAAAAGGAAAAAGAAATGGACAATAAAGTAAAAATCAATGAAATAATTATCAGAAACGAGAAAAAAGAAGATTACGCAGAGGTTGAAAACCTTGTAAGAGAAAGCTTCTGGAACGTATACAGACCCGGCTGTCTGGAGCATTTCGTACTGAAAAAGCTGAGAGACGACCCCGATTTTGTACCGGAGCTTGATTTCGTAATGGAAAAAGACGGAAAAATAATCGGTCAGAATATTTTTGTCAGAGCCGAAATCTCCGGGGACGACGGCAGTAAAATTCCCATAATGACCATGGGACCTATCTGCATTGCCAATGAGCTTAAGCGAAAGGGCTACGGAAAAATACTGCTGGACTATTCGCTTGAAAAGGCAAAGGAGCTCGGATGCGGTGCTCTCTGCTTTGAGGGCAACATTCTGTTTTACGGTAAAAGCGGATTCACGTACGCATCGGACTACGGAATACGATATCACGGTTTGCCCGAGGGTGAGGATGCTTCGTTTTTCCTCTGTAAGGAACTGATAGCCGGATATCTGTCGGGAATAACGGGCGAATACTCAACGCCGAAGGGCTACTTTATCGCAGAAGAATTCCCCGAAGAATTTGAAAAATATGAGGCGGCATTTCCTTATAAAGAGAAGCTGAAGCTGCCCGGTCAGCTCGTGTAATTCTATAACCTCAAAAATATAGGACACTTTTCGTAAAACACAGATACGAATGTGTCCTATTTTTGTTACTGTATACAAAAAGCACTGAGATTATTGACATAATAACGAAAGAGGGGTAATATATTTTGTAATTTTATACAATATATTGTATAAAACATCACAGCACAATGAATTCACAGGAGGAAAACATCATGAACTCTACAATGGTAATCACTTTGATACTGATTGTCTGCTTCTTTTCATTGATGGTAGCAATCGGTCTCAAATCAAGAAAACACGCATCCGACGTTGACGGTTTCGTTCTCGGCTCACGTTCAGTCGGTCCCTGGCTCAGTGCCTTCGCTTTCGGCACTTCCTATTTCTCAGCGGTTATCTTTGTAGGTTATGCAGGCCAGTTCGGCTGGAATTTCGGTGTTGCATCAACATGGATAGGTCTGGGCAACGCATTCATCGGCTCCCTTCTCGCATGGAGCATACTCGGCAGAAGAACAAGAATCATGACCCAGTCCCTTTCAAGCAAGACCATGCCCGATTTCTTCGGCAACAGATTCAATTCGGAAGGACTTAAAATCGCCGCATCGTTCATCACGTTTGCATTCCTCATTCCTTATACGGCATCTCTTTACAACGGTCTTTCAAGACTTTTCTCAATGGCATTCAACGGTATTGACTACTCGGTATGCGTTATCATCATGGCAGTGCTTACCGGTATTTACGTAATCGCAGGCGGATACATGGCTGCAGCCATCAACGACTTCATCCAGGGTATTATCATGCTCGCAGGTATCGTAGCCGTTATCCTTGCCGTTCTCAATGACAACGGCGGTCTTACGGCTGCCATGTCAAGTCTTGCAAACGGCGAAAACGGCGGATGGGAATACGCTTCATTCTTCGGCCCCAACCCCGGCTTCCTGCTGATAGTAGTTCTCCTTACCTCGCTCGGTACATGGGGACTTCCTCAGATGGTCGGTAAATTCTACGCAATCAAAAACGAAGATTCAATCAAGAAGGGTACAATCATCTCCACTTTATTTGCAATCATAGTTGCAGGCGGCTGTTACTTCCTCGGCGGTTTCGGCAGACTTTACAACGTAGACGTTGAGACAGAGGGCTTCGATGCAATCATCCCCGAAATGCTTTCAACCCTCTCCCCCGTTCTTATCGGTGTCGTAATCGTACTTGTACTTTCCGCATCAATGTCAACCCTTTCATCCCTCGTGCTTACGAGCAGCTCAACAATTACGCTTGACTTCATCGCTCCCATTTCAAAGAAAGAAATGAGCGAAAAGAAAAAGATGATCTTCATTCGTTCTTTCATCGTTGTATTTATTGTCATTTCCGCAGTAATCGCAATCAAGCAGGCATCCAACAAGAGTCTGTTCATTGCACAGATGATGGGTGTTTCATGGGGCGCACTTGCAGGTGCATTCCTTGCTCCCTTCCTCTACGGTCTGTACTGGAAGAAGACAAGCAAAGCTGCTGTCGTTGTTTCGTTTATCTTCGGCGTAGGTCTTGAAATAGTACAGCTTCTCTTCTCAATCGGTGCTATCGCTCCCTCAACAAATCCCGTACTTGCTTTCGTATTCAAGAACTCACTCTACTCCGGCGTTGTTGCAATGATAGGCGGTCTTATCATCGTACCCGTAGTAAGTCTTCTTTCAAAGAAAACCGTACCTGCAGATGCAGAGAAGATGTTTGAATGCTACAACAGCACGACCACTGTTGAGGTTACCGACAGTCTCGGCAAGTAATAAGTAATAAATATTATAATCAAGAAGAATTTTGAGGATGAAGACATTCTTGAAATTCTTCTTTTTTATTGCAGTCAATCAGGATTTTTGGTATACTGAATAAGGTGATAATATGACAGTAACATTCCGGAAAGCAACAGAAAATGATATTGACGCCATTGAGCGGATTTACGATAAAATCCATAAAGCCGAAAAGGTAGGAAAGCTCACCGTCGGCTGGGAAGAGGGAGTATATCCCGTAAGAGAAACCGCCGTTCGGGCATTGGCAAAGGACGAGCTGTTTGTATCGGAAGCGGACGGAAAAGCAGTCGGCTCAGCCATACTCAACCACTTTCAGCCGGAGGGCTACGACAGAGTAAAATGGCAGTATGAATATGACGAAAGCAAAATACTCGTTATGCATACTCTGACGGTTGACCCGGATTACGGCAAAAAAGGGATTGGCAGTAAATTTACCCTTTTTTATGAAGAATATGCAAGGAAGAAGGGCTGCCTTGCCCTGAGAATAGATACCCAGGAAAAGAACGCCGCCGCAAGGAAAATGTATAATAAGCTCGGCTTCAGAGAAATCGGGATAACCGACGTTTCCTTTAACGGTATTCCCTCGGTACACCTTGTATTGCTTGAAAAGAACGTGAGGTAAGAATGAAAAGAATAAGCACAAAAACCGTTATTAAGATAATATCCGAATATCTGATGATGGGCATCGGCTCCGCTATCGCCGCATTTTCCATCGAGGAGTTTCTGCTTCCCAACAAAATACTTGACGGCGGTGTGGTCGGTATAAGTATGATAATCAGCACACTGACGGCTAAAATACCGCTGAGCTTACTGACGCTGATACTCAACATCCCCTTCCTGCTGGCAGGGCTCAGAAAGATGGGAAAGCGGTTTGTAATCAAATCCGCATTTTCAATGGCGGTATTTTCTCTCTGTCTTAAATTATTTGCTCCCATTCAGAATGCAACCGACCAGTATCTGCTTGCGGTATGCTTCGGCGGTGTGCTTCTGGGTGTCGGCGTGGGACTTGTAATCAGATTCGGCGGATGCCTTGACGGAACGGAAACCGTTGCCATACTGCTGAATAAAAAATTCGGTCTGCCCGTCGGAAAGGTAGTGCTGATTTTCAACATCATCATTTATACGGCGGCAAGCATACTTTTCGGCATTGACAGAGGCATGTATTCGCTGCTGACTTACTTCATCACCTCTAAGGTTATTGACGTGGTTGAAAACGGTCTTGATAACGCCAAGGCGGCTATGATAATAACCGATGACGCGGATGAAATAAGCGACAAAATATATCAGAAGCTCGGACGTACCGTAACGATTATCAACGGAACGGGATTCATCAGCGGTGATAAAAAGATACTTTACTGTGTTATTACGTATCTTGAGGTATGGGAATTAAAGCACATAATCGATACCGTTGATTCCTCCGCATTCGTTACGATAAGCGACGTTTCCGAAATAATCGGAAACCACATCAAATCCACCGATATTGAGCGGATTGAAGATAAAACAGAATAAGTTTAACCCGCCGGAAAGAAATTCACGCTCTCTCCGACGGGTTGTTTTTTATAAGACGTTTTTTATTCAATCGCTTTTTCTTTCTTTTTGAAATTGAGGGATGAAACCACCGTACCCGCGATTACAAGCACGATTCCGACTGCGGAAACGAGATTGATTTTTTCGTGAAGAAAGATATATGAAAAAATAATCGTAACAACGGGAATGGCATAGATATATACGCCCGACCTTACGGGGCCGATTATGGCGGTCGCCTTATTCCACGCAAGGAAGCAGGTGCAGGAAGCAATTATACCCAGGAACAGAAGATACAATACCGTTTTAGGGTCGGTAAATCTTGAAAATGAGCCCTCAAATCCGAAAAACGGAAGGGAAACAGCCATTGTCAAAGCACCCCAGAAATAAACGTGCCTTGTAACGTAAAGCGTACCGTAGCCCTTATCCGTTACCTTTTTGACGATATTCGTATAAATACCCCAGGTAACCGCACATATAAGCGCAAGGAAATCTCCGAGAGGATTCAGGCCAAATTCGGATGCACCGTTGAAGCTGATGAGAACTATACCCGTTATGGCAACCGCGAAGCCGATAATAAAATTGATTCCGGGGCGTTTTTCTTTAAGAAAAATCACCGCAAACAGAGCAATGAAAAAGGGATTTGTGCAAACGATAGTGCTTGTATTTGAAGCGTAGGTATACTGCATTGAAACAATTTCAAGTACACCGTAAAGGAACAGCCCGATAACGCCTGCCGCGACAAAGAAAAGCTCGTCTTTTTTTGATGCCTTTTCGGGCAGGGGCTCTTTACCTTTGATAAGCCGAGCAAGAGCAAGCAGTAAAAATGCGATTGCGAATCTTGTACAGAGAATCTCAGCCGCGTTGAAGGACTGCATAAGCTTCTTTGTTATTATGAAGGTCGTTCCCCATATCAGAACGGGATAAAGAGCAAGCAGATTTCCCGTAAAAGCCGTTTTTTTATCCATATAACATTCCTTTGCCCTCTCCGTAAAGAGAGGGCATATTGCTTTATTTAAGCTTTGAAATTGCCCAGGCGGCAAGGTCCTCGTAAACTCTCCTGTTTTCCTTTTCGTTATGAATTTCATGACGCATACCGGGATAGAGCTTGAGTGTAACATCCTTACAGCCCGCGTTTTTAAGTCCGTTGTAAACCTCTTTGACACCCTTGCCGTAAGCGCCTACGGGGTCTTCCTCACCGGCGGTAAGGAGAATGGGGATATTTTTATTCATCTGCTCATACCATTTAAGAGAAGAAACGGTATTGAGGATAGTGAACAAATCTCTGAAGCCGACGGCTGTGAAAAGGAAGCCGCAATACTTATCGGCAACGTATTTGTCAACCTGTGCTTCGTCTGTTGAAAGCCAGTCAAAGGGAGTACGGGGATTGGGGATTCTCTTATTGTAAGCACCGAAAGCAAGATTATTGATGAAATTGCTCTTGAACCTGCTGCCCTTGATTCTTGCAATTGCTCCTGCAAGACCGATTGCGATTGCGGCGGCGGGGTTTCTGCCTGCAGTACCGCAGATAATGGCTGCCTTGATTCTTGAATCACCGGCAGTATAACGGCGTACGTATTCCCTGCCGATAAACGAGCCCATACTGTGACCGTAATAGATTACGGGTACGTCGGGATATTCCTTTTCGGCAAGGTCGGTTACTCTCTTTTCGTCTTCAACGAGAGCATTCCAGCCGCCTTCTTCACCGAAATAGCCGAGGTCATCGTCACTCTTTACGCTTCTGCCGTGACCGACATGGTCGTTTACAAAAACGGCGAATCCTTTTTCGCAGAGGAACGAAGCGAAATCCTCATATCTTTCACCGTATTCAGCCATACCGTGAGTAATCTGGAAAATTGCCTTTACCTCATCATCGGGATACCAGCAGCGGATAAATACATCGGCAACACCGGAAACCGAGGGGAACGAAAATTCTTTTCTTAAAACTTCCATTTTGATTTTCCTTTCTTTATAACTGCCGTAAGGCAATAAATTACTAATTCTGCTTTTCAACTACTTTATATTCATCGTACGGATTATAAAAGGGACAGTTGAAATTCCCGCCCTGCAGAAACTGATAAAGCTCATCCTCGTCAAGATTTGCTCCGCAGACGTATTCCTCGTATTCCTCGTCATAATCATAATAAGCGCAGTTTTCACAAATCATTACAAATCCTCCGTTGAGGGAATGACAAGCTCATAGCCGGTATCGTCAACACCCTTAAGACCGACCTCACGGAGTGCGGGAGCAAAGAAGAGACCGAGCGCTCTGCCCGAAGGAAAGATATCCGAAAGGGGCTTCATAACGAACGCCCTTTCAAGGATTCTCGGATGAGGAACGGTAAGTTCAAAATTTTCATTTCTGTAATTCTCATACAGAAGTAAATCCAGATCTATGACACGCGGACCGTTTTTCTCCGTTCTGAGCCGTCCCATTGCCGCTTCAATGCCGAGACATTCGCCGAGTAAAACCTGAGGCGACGTGGACGTATCCACAAGCACAACGGCATTATAGAATCTGTTCTGATCCGTTTTGCCGACCGGGTCTGTTTCATAAACACCGGAGCCGGCGATTATTTTAAGATTAGGCAGACGGGAAATGTGACGAAGTGCCTGATTGAGATTCATTATACGGTCACCCATATTGGTTCCCAGCGCTATTACTGCCTGACTCACATTTTCACCTTCCTACAGTTATTTCAACAGCCGTATAGTCAAAATCCGCTTTGATGGGTGCCTCCGGCTTTTTAAGAAGCACGGTCACGGATTGAATCTTGTCAAAGCTTTCAAGAAGCCCGTCGGCAACGCGTTTTGCCGCTCTTTCAATAAGGTCGTCCTTCTGAAGCAGGAACACTCTTGCAGCTTCCTTTATTATCTTTGCATAGCTTACCGTATCGTCCACATTGTCGCTTTCGCAGGGAACGGTCAAATCAACGTAAGCGGTAATATCAAGAATAAAATTCTGACCGTCCGTCTTTTCTTCGGGATTAACACCGTGGTAAGCATAAATCTTAAGACCTTTTACGATTATTTTATCCATTTCAGACCTTCCTGTAAATTGCATCCGCCACTTTTGCAGAAGCAGCCGCAGCAGCTACGTTATGAACTCTTATAATATCCGCTCCGCCTTCAACGGCAAGAGTATCCGCCGCCGCGGTGGCGTAATCAATAAGAGAAAAATCGCATTTATTTATGAAGCGCTTTCTTGAAATCGCCGCAAGCAGAGCATAGCCCTCAAATTTTGTCCAATGCAGGTTATCAAGAAGCTCATAATTATCTTTTTCCGTCTTTCCGAAGCCGAAGCCGGGGTCAAGACAGAGATTCTCTTTTTTTAATCCGCATTGAGCCGCCTTTGAGATACATTCCATAAAGAAATTTCTTACCGCAGTCGCCACACCGTCGGGATAGCTGACGGTATCCGAAGCGCCGCAGGGATTATGGGTGACTATATATCCCCCGCCGTATTCATTCACCGCAGAAGCGATTTCGGTATTGAATTTACCGCTTACATCGTTTATGATGACCGCTCCGTTTTGCAGAGCATACACGGCACAGAGAGGATAGAAGGTATCAACCGAAACGGAAACGCTGATTTTATCCCTTAAAGCAGGCAATACTTCTTTTAATCTGATAAGCTCCTCTTCTTCGCTCAGTATTACTCCGCCCGGTCTGGTGGAATTACAGCCGACGTCTATTATGTCCGCCCCCTGCTCCTGCATAAGCAGAGCGTGTTTAACCGCTTTTTCGGGAGTGTTATAAAGACCGCCGTCGGAGAAGGAATCGGGAGTGTAGTTGAGTATACCCATTATGTAGGTTTTTTTGCCCAGAGGCAAAGTGAAATTACCCGCTCTGAACATCAGCCCCTGCCTCCGGTAAGAAGTGAAAGGGCTTCCGCTCTCGTCTTGGTATCCTTTCTCATAATTCCTCTGAGAGCCGAAGTGCGTGTCTGTGAGCCCGATGCTCTCGCACCGCGCATGGTCATGCAAAGATGCTCTGCCTCAATCACGACCGCTACGCCCTGAGGATGAAGATTCTCGTCAAGGAAATCCGCTATCTGTGAGGTAAGGCGTTCCTGAAGCTGAGGCCTTTTGGCAAAGGAATCAACTATCCTTGCAAGCTTGGAAAGACCGATTACTCTGCCGTCGGAGGGAATATAGGCAATATGTGCTTTACCGATAAAGGGAAGCAGATGATGCTCGCACATGGAGTACATGGGAATATCTCTGACGATAACCATTTCCTCACTGCCCTCGTCAAAAAGCTTGAGATGTCTTTCCGGGTTATCTTCAAGACCTGCAAATATTTCCTCATACATTCTTGCGACTCTTGCAGGAGTTTCAACAAGACCGGGTCTGTCGGGGTCTTCACCTACGGCGAGAAGAATTTCTCTGACCGCATTTTCTATTCTTTCTTTATCCACTGAATCGTCTCCTGTCAATCAAACGAAAAAGTAATCGTATAGAATTTATCGTCGGCAATGTAGCCGTTCATCCGTCGGGAAAGTCCCGTTCCCGAGTTCGAATGCACTCCGTCAAGCACTCTGAATATACGCTTATCCGTAATAAGACTTGAGAAAGCGTTATTGTAGGAGCTTTCGTTTACGAAGTCAACGGTAATGCTCTTTTCGCCTGAATTATATTTTTCAAGCAGCATGGTCCTCAATTTTGTTTCGCAGCTGCCGTCATAATTGTCAAATCGCATACTCATTCTCACATAGTAGTTTTCGGCGGTAGCGATACAGCTGTGATCAAATGAAAACTCACTGTGATTAGATGAGATTTTATCGTCTGTAATATTGAAATAGGTATACATCCTGATGTTGGAGTTTTTCTTTGCAACGGGATCATCCCATGTGCAGTCAAGATGATACCAGTCACCGTTGATTTTGACAACATTCCACATATGATCTCCGGGAATGCCGTCCAGGGGGGTCGCCTTACCGCAGATAAGAGCGCTTTCTATGCCTACCCTGTCAAAGAGATACTTTGCTGCCTTTGAATAGCCCTCACAAGCCGCCTTACCGTTGATAAGGCATCCGTAGGATGAGGAATAGATATAGTCATCCTCCTCTATCTTATATGAGCAGGAACGGACTATAATGTCATGAATCTCAAGCTCGGTTTTGAACTGATCCCCGGGATCGGAAAGGGAAGCGATTATCGTATCGGTTCTTTCCTTAAAATCCGCCTTTGCGCTTTCGTATTCCCCGGGAGTCATGATGTATTCAAAGGAGATAAACACGTTCCATAATTCCGGCTTGAGGGTACATTTACGCCCGACAAAATATAAATCGGGGTTGTCATTGAGGATTGCCTTGAACACCTCGTCAAGCTCCGTCTGGGTAAGATTGGGAACAAGTATCTTTTCGGGCATTTCGTATATATGCTCAAGGATGAGATTATACGCCTGCTTTTCAATTGAAGAAAGCTGATAGAAATAAGTCTTGTAGGGACTGCCTGCCTGAGAGGGCTCTACCTCACCCACGTACTTATTTATCAGAGGGGGCTGCAAATCGGGGAATTCCGTTTTAAGTACGGCATATCCCGTCAGCAGAATAGCAAAGATGGCAAGTATGCCGATCAGTGTTTTTTTCATATTATTTACCAAAGCCGGAGGGCTCCGTTATGATTTTCGCTTCCTGAACACCCGCATTGAACATATCGTAAATGAACTGAGAGGATGCAGAGTAATCCACAACGGAAATATCCGTAATCAGAATATTTGCAATGTTGGCGTAGAATTTTTCGGTTCTGTCCACATTGTCGGGATTGATGGTGTTTTCAAGTATTTTTATGATGACCTCGCTGCGCATATCCGCCGCACCTGTGGAAATGAAATTGGTGTAACAGAGATACTTATAAAGCTGGTCACCCTTAAGGGTATTTTTGCCTGACGAAAGAATAAGATTGTAATTACCTCTGTACTCAATCGGCTTTGAAAGCTTTACGGTTACTGAGCCCAGAGTATTGATCATCTGCTTGAAGCTTTCCGTATCGGAGCCGATATATGAATCAAGCTTGATATCACACATAATTTCAACCGCCGAACGCAGTCCGCTTTCGCCATAGGTAGTATAGATCTCGGCAAGAGTACGGTACTGACCGTCAAATTCAACCTTATCGTCAATGGAGGGAGAATAGACGGAATATTCGCCTGCGGGTACTTTGGCATCAACCACCCAGAGGAAGCAAAGTGCCTGAGTTTTGGAATCCTTACTCCAGAAAAGGAAACGCCTTTCCTCGGATTGGGTATTCACTTCCTCAACCACCTCATCGGAGGATTTTTCTCCGCCGAGAGCGGCTTTGAGATCATAATTATTCTCTTTCAGTATGGAAAGCATGGAAAAGACCGCAATACAGACAAGGACAACAACAAAGGTAATCACAAAGCCCGTCTTTTTGGGATATCTTTTTCTTTCCGGTTTGAATCTGACTTTTCTGCTCATAATCAATCACACATTTATTAAGATTGCCGCACTTTCGGCATCAAGATATAAATCTTTCCTCTTTACCTTCTGACCCGTAAGGGATCTGAAGCTGTCAAACGGAAGGGTATAAACGATAGAATGGGGGTTTCTGTTTGCGACAACGATTATTCTCTCTCCCCTGCCCGCTCTCATATATGCCACACAACCCATGGCATCGGAAACGGGAATAAAATCGCCGTCAATGAAAACTGGATGCTCTTTGCGGATTTTACCGAGGAATCTGTACCATTCAAGCAGGTCACGGTCTTCCTTACCGTAGGGATAGCATCCTCTGTTGAAGGGGTCCACTCCGCCGACGGCACCGACTTCATCGCCGTAGTAGACAGAGGGTACACCGGGAAGAGTGAACTGCATTGCGGAAACAAGCCGCAAAAGACGTTTTCCCCTTTCGGTTTCCTCATTCGTCATACCGCCTGAGTATCTTTTGAGGTGACTGCTTTCGTATCCGTCAAGGGTGCCGAGGCGATTTAGGATACGGCAGGTATCGTGGGTGCCGATATGATTCATAAGCACGTCCACCACACACTTGGGATAATTCTCACAGATTTCTTCAATCCTGTCATTGAAGCCCTCGGAAACACCCGTTACGCCGAATTCTATAAGGGCATCTGCAAAAGGATAATTCATTACGGAATCAAGCTGTCTGCCCTGAAGATATCTCCTGCGCCTGCCGTAGCTGATTTTATCGGAAGCATCCTCCCAGACCTCTCCGATAATAACGGCATCGGGATCCTGCTGTTTTACCCTGCGCCGAAGTGCATCAAGGAATTTGTCGGGAAGCTCGTCGGCAACATCAAGCCGCCAGCCCGAAGCACCGAGAGACTGCCATTTCTGAAGAACAGAGCCGATATATTCAATATAGCTGTCATTTTCTTCATCAATTTCGGGAAGAATATCCACTCCCCACCAGCAATCGTATTTATCGGGATATTCGGAAAACTTATACCAATCGGCATAAGGAGAATTTTTATCGTTGTAGGCACCGCCGTCGCCGTAGGTACGGTTTTTATTGAAGTACTTACTGTCGGAGCCGGTATGACTGAACACACCGTCAAGAACGATATCAATGCCCTTTTTCTTTGCTTCGGCACAAAGACGGGCAAAATCCTTTTCGTCACCGAGGAGAGGGTCAATCTTTTCGTAATCTGCGGTATCGTAGCGATGATTTGAAACCGCGCTGAATATAGGATTAAGATAAATCACGCCCACTCCGAGAGAGGCAATATAATCAAGACGGCTTTCAATGCCCTTAAGGTCGCCGCCGAAGAAATCGTATTTGACGATTTTTCCGTCCTCGGAGGGTTCCCAGCAAGGGTCACCGCCCCAGTCGTCACGGATGATTCTGTCGGGTCTGTCAGAGAATTTTTCTTTTTCTCCCCTGCAGAATCTGTCTGGAAAAATCTGATATATAACAGAGCCCTTCATTTTATCGGGAGTAGTGAAATCCCTGTCATAGACGGTAAACTGAAAATCTCTGCCTTCGGATGAAATACGGCTCGTGGAGGAATCAAAGCGGGTAATACCGTTACTGCTGTAATCGTTTCGTATTTCAAATCTGTACCAGTACAGACCGCTTTCATCGGGAGTGAAACGGACAATCCACCATTCCTCGTTCATCCCCTCCATACAGTGCCACTCCATGGGAATGTCACGGTACCAACCGTCGTCTCTGTGAATTTTAAGCACACTTTCCCTGCAGCCGAAGCTCCTCGGGAGAACGATTCTGAAGGTGATTTCCGTACCCTGAGGAACTGCACCGTAGGGAGATTTATGATATCTTAACCTTGAATTATACGGTATGAAATCCATTCTGAAGCTCCCTCCGGGCTGATATACGCATCTGCGGGAATTTTAGAAAAGCCGATAAACAAATCGGCAAAAAAGTAACCGATACAGATAAGTGCCGCAATGCAGACAACTATGAGAAAAATCCTGATTGCCTTTTTGATTTTAAGCTTATCCTCAAAGCTCATTCCGTTACCGTATTCAGAGGAAAAGGGCGTAACGGCATCACGCTGTGAGGGCTTCAGCGCTTTATTGTTTTTCTGCATTTTCTCACTTCCCGTCAGAATAATTTTGTACCCGTAAATCCGAGAAATCCCAGAGAAATCATACCCACATAAAAGAACATTGCGGGAGTACCCTTGAACACCTCGGGAATGTGTTTGTTTTTTTCAATAGCTCTGGCACCGCTTCCGATAAGAGCGGCGGCAAGCACGAATGCAAAGCCCGCGCCGAGCCCGGAGCCGATACAGTCAGCCGTTGAATATGCCGCAGAATCATTGATATAGGGAACTGCAAGCACGAGAGTATTGAGGGCGGCTATACCCAGAATACCCATGAGCTCCTTGTCGTTGACAAGGATATTGATTACCACCGCAACCGCGATATAAAGCAGGGCAAGAATGCCGGCATAGACAGCCGCTCTGACAATCGCTGAGGTTACGCTATGGAGATGAGAGCCGATAAGATTGCAGGCAATACTCGTTACCGTGGAGAAGCCGGAAATCATAACGGCAAATCTGATAAATGTATTGGGTCTTGGTGAAATACGCATGGCTTCACTCATACCGAGACCCGAACACATAACGAGATTCTGAACGAATACCGTATAAAGGGCGGTGATAAGAAGGTCAATTACCGTTTTCACTGTCTGCCACCTCCCGTAAGAGATCTGAGAAACTCATCGGTAGATGCGAGCAGAGATTCTATATCGTCATAATCTTCAATACCGATATCCGCTTCCTCGGGAAGCTCCGTCTCAAAGCTGATTTCAATTTCCGTGGGCTGTTCTTCATTCGCCTTTTCGCGGGGACGTCTTTCGGGTCGGGAAATCATCATTTTGAGCATAGCGGCAAGAAAGCCGAGAGTAATAAGACAACCGAAGGGAAGAGACATACCGTCCATGGTAAAGGCGGTATTGAGCTGAATACCCGCTATACTGCCGCTTCCGATAATCTCACGCAGTACACCTACGACGATAATAACGAGGGACGCGCCGACGCCTGCGGCAAGAGCATCGTAAACGGAGCTTCTGACCGTATGCTTTACTGCATAGGTTTCGGCACGGACCGCGGTAAGGGAATTGACCGCAACAACGGGAATAAGTATTTTGAGGTCAAGACCTACGTTGACAAAATCAAATTTTGAAAGCACGAAAAGGGCACTGCAGCTTACGGCAGAGCCGATAACGAGATAAATCACGACTCTGATGAATCTCGGTACCTTTTTAAGGAAAATGCTTGCGATAATGCAGGTGAGAAGCAGATTTACAAGAAGCTCTGCAGATATAAAGAGAGCGTCATTGAGGGAAGCCGTACCTGCAATTACGGGGCACAGACCCGCGCATTGGAAAAGAACGGGATTATTGAGGAATACTCCGCGGGCAAAGGCAGAGCCAAAGGATTTATGCTCGCTGTTCATCCGCGGTCACCTCCTCCCCCTTTTTTCCTTTCATAACAAGGGAAATGAATCTGTCGGTAACGATATTGAGAAGAGGACTAAATGCATTTGAGAGAAGCACCGCAAAGCAGACGGGCTCTTCAAAAGCACCCATATATCGCATAGTCATGGTGATGATTCCGCAGAAAACACCGCAGACAATTTTATTCGGGGTATGAGTGGGAAGAGTTGCGTAATCCGTAACAAGAAATACGGATGCAAACATCAGCGAGCCGGCGGATAATTCAAGCAAGGGGCTTGCGGCACTGTAACCGTTTGACCTCGGGAAAATCAGAGCAAACACAATGCAGGATGCAATGAAGCCCAGAGTTGAAAGCAGGGCTGAACGCCTGCGGATAAAGAGAAATACAATACAGCCGATGAAAACGAGAATACATCCCGAGCCCATGGGTCCGTATATATTTCCCGTGAGAATATCAAGAACGTTGAGCCCCGTAATTCTCAGGGCACTTCCGTTTGATAAAAGAGAGCCGAGAGAAACGGTGGTCATATATTCGCGGCCTACGGTGTAATCAAAAACCATATCCTTAAAGCTGATTGCCGCAAAGGCAAAGCCCGCCGCCGCAGGCACGAAAGGAGTCCTCATACCGCCGCCGAAAGGTATTTTAAGCACAAGAACGGCAAAGCTGCAAGCCATGGCGGGAACATAGAGTTTAATACCCGCAGGCATCATCATGGCAATCATCAATCCCGTACAGATACCGCTTAAATCGGCAAGGTAATACTGCTTATAGATGACGACACTGCCGATAAAATCGCAGACAAAGGAGGTCACAAGGCATACCGCAATAACGGATAAAGCCGCGGTCGAGTAATACCACACGGACAGGATAACAGGGAATATGAGCATAAGCAGATAATCACCGAATATCTGCCCGGACGTATATCGTGCTTCCTTATCTCCTGCCAAGGTATTCACCTCCGTTTATAAAATCAGACCTTTGCTCTTTCGCGAAGCTTTTTAATCATTTCAGCCGCATCTTCGGCTTTGAAAACGGCGCTTCCCGCAACGAATACGTTTGCGCCTGCTCTTGCGGCGACCTCTGCGGTTTCTTCGTTGATACCGCCGTCAACCTGAATATCAACCTCTCCGCCCATCATATTTATCTGATCGCGGATCTTATTGACCTTTGTCATTGTTTCATACATGAATGACTGACCGCCGAAGCCGGGCTCAACCGTCATGACCAGCACCATATCGGCACTCAGAAGATAGGGATAAACCGCTTCGGGAGGAGTACCCGGTTTTATACTTATACCCGCTTTACAGCCGAGCGCGTGAATTTTATCAATAGTCTCGTCCGCAGGCGAATCGCTTTCAAGGTGAAACGTGATTATATCGGCACCTGCTTTTGCAAAATCCTCAACATATTTCAAAGGATCGGAAATCATTAGATGAACGTCAAAAACAAGGTCGGTCTTATTACGGATTGAAGCGATTACGGGAGCTCCGAAGCTTATATTGGGGACGAAATGACCGTCCATAACATCAAGATGCAGATAATCCGCACCGCTTTTTTCCATACGGATGGCTTCCTCACCCAGCTTTGAAAAATCACTTGCAAGTACAGAGGGTGAAATTTTAATCATACTATCACTCCAAATCAAATAATTCGCCATGTTATTACAAGTAATTATATCACAGTGAAAAATACAGGTCAATATTTTATAAAATAAGTTTACATATGGAAAGAGGAAAGAAAATGTGATATAATCCAAGCGTAAGGACGGTGTTTGCATGAAAAGAATCCCGGTTTTTTCCCTTGCGGGAAAGATATATTTTGACACCATAAATAAGCTGAGAGTATGGGGAAGTCCTCTAAAATCCGGTTACGCTTACAGGAAATATCCGGAGCTGACGGGAGTATTCGGCTGTGAGGGTGACAAGGATGCGCCCATCGCTTTCATTGACGGAAGCTACCTGCTCAGAGACGGAAAAAGCAGAATGATTACTTTCGGTGTTCCCTGCCCCGACGGCAAAATCAATTGGTACAATAAGGAAGGATTTCTTCCCTGTCTCGTAAGTGAATACAGCAATAATTCAGTCAATTACGTTATCGAGAATTTTGCAGATAAAATAAGTCTGAACGGCAATGATTTTGAAATTGCATATTCCCGTCTTTCCGTTGAAAACAAAGGGAACGAAGCAATCACTTTTCCCAAAGTAAGCAAGCATCTGATACCCTTGACGAAGGTGCCCGAAAAGGTAAAAAGCGGCGAAAAAGCGATAGTTGATTATGCGGCTGCCGCAGACAGATTCGGCGGTGATTATCCCTTCCCGACAAACTGCGAAATCAAATCATCCGGCGGATTTGACATTCATTATGACAGTATGAAAAAATACTGGCTTGACCGCCTTGAGCCGCTTGCGGAAATTACGGAATTGCCCGATAAACGCCTCATTGACGCCTATAAGGCAGGTTACATATATACCATGATATGCAAGGACGAAAACGAGCTTCACGTAGGAGAAAACGGCTATGACAGAGTTTTTGACCACGACGTAATCGGCATACTCAACACATTGATTCTCCTCGGCGATTTCAAGGATACAGAAGAATATTCAGAATACATACTGAAGAACGTTCAATATCCCGATGCGAGATGGAAATACAGCTGGTTTTTCGCTTCGTATCTGCAGAAAACGGGTAACGTTGATTTTGTAAACAGTAAGTTTGAAGATATCAGCCGAAATGCTCACAGCATTGCCGAATCGCGCATAGACGGCGGCAAAGGAATAATGAAAAAGACCATGGCGATAGATTCACCCGGTCACTGGACAACAGACAATTTTTCGGCTCTGACCGGGCTTATCTGCTACGCGTATATCTGCAGGAAAACCGGCAGGCAGGATGAAGCCGAATGGGCAGAAAAAGAGTATGACGATTTACTCTGCCAATGCGACAAAAAAATCCGTGAAACTGTTGATAAATATGGGCTTGACTATCTGCCCATGAGTATGGAAATACCCAATAGCGAAACTTCCAGAAGTGACCCGAGAGATGCCAACAGACTGTCAATGTTTCTCTTCGGAAGGTGGTGCTGGGACGCTTATCTTTTCGGTGGGAAGCAATACGGTCCGATGGTTGAGCTGATTGATGCAACATATGAACACAGTGCTGAAATCAGAGAAAAGGAATGCGCGAGCTTTTACAATTTCGGAGGATATCCGCACGGATATTTCTGCTCCGCATACAATGCGGGATACGGCTCTGCCGCCCTACGCGGAGACAAATACAGAGACACCGGTATCAAGGCATATCAGTATATGATTGACAATGCGCAAAGCGGTCCTTTCAGCTGGTGGGAAGGAATAAAATATCCTGACAGCAAGTCAATATGGAGCATTTCCCATGCTTCGGGAGGCGGCGGCTCCTGCCCTCACATGTGGGGACAGTCAACCGCAACGAAGGTGCTTTTTGACTCAATTATATGTGAAAAAGCTGACGGAACTCTTATAATCGGCAGAGGCATTCCGAAAGAATGGCTGAAAGAGGGATGCAGAATTCAGGTCAGGAAATATCCCGTTTCAGGTGGCAAGAGAGTAAATCTGCTCATTGAAGTTATTGAGGGTAAGCCGAAAATCACCGTTGAAAACTTTGACGAAAGCAAAATTCAATCGGAATTATAATCATAGATATAATATTGTCTGTTTACGAAAAAAGAAAAATAGTGTATAATGCAGTAAAAATCAAGGAGGACGATTATGAAAAAATTAACATCACTTATCCTGGCAATGCTCTTTGCTGTCGGTTGTCTTTCAACAATCTGCTTTGCAGGAACAGTAGTCACAGACGACACACTCACAATAAACGGAAAGAAAGAATATAATCTCGGATCCGGAGATGAATATCAGTACACATTTACAACCTCTCTTGGCAGCGTTAAGAACTATATCTTTATAATGTCGGGAACTTCAGGTACACCCAAGGTAACAATCACCCCCAAAAGCACACTTCTCAATCCCAATCCCTCTTCAAAAATTCTCACAGGCAGCAAATCACTTGCCGTTATAGAGCTCGGCAATCTTCTGTCAAAGATGGAATACACGATTGTTGTTACTTCATACGAAGGCAAGGGAGCTCACTATGACCTCTACATCATAGAAGAGAACAACAACTGCAAGCTCGATACGCAGCCTGCATCAATCAACACGGCAACCTACAACGAGGATAAGGATTTTGCTTACAAAAACGGTAAGCTTGAATTCTATCACGGAGAACCCGATTTCACAGGTGCCGTATATACATTCAGAGATACACTCGGACACGATATATATACTCTCAAAGACAACGATGTAAAACAGCTTTATTCCGAGCCGATTTATGAATATCTGACACAGAGAATTTACTACACATCAAAGGTAGATGTATTAAGAGACACAATCTCCTACAAAGCAAATCCCAACTATCTCAAATCCGCAAAATTCACAAACTATAACAATAAAACCTACCACTACGGCAAGGACGGAACAATCAAAGGAAATATATTTGATTACTATTATGTTCCCGATGTTGACCTTGAAGGTGCAAAGGTTGTTGTAACCTATAAATATACCATTGACGGCAAGGATCAGGATACACTTGATGTCAAAAAGGATGTCAACGGCTGGTATGTTGAAATAATGGGCGGCAAAACCTATATTACAAATGAATCACAGGCAGAAAACAAGACCTATACCTATGCCGCACCCCTCTATGTAGGCAACTGTCTCGCTCCCACTAACATCCAGATTGAAAAAGCAGGATTCTTTGAATCAATCGGAATCTGGTTCGGTGTACTCTTCGGAAAATATAAATAAGAAATAAAATAATAAAAATATCAGCGGACATCTTCATTTTGAAGATGTCCGCTGTTTTAATTTAATGTTAATCCTTGAATATTGTATTTCCGTCACAGTCAATTCCGACATAAACCGGAAAATCCTTTAATTCAAGAATCTTTATACTTTCGCATCCCAGCTCGGGAAATGCGATTTCCCTGCACGAGGTAATACTCTTTGCATAAAGGGCACCTGCTCCTCCGAGAGCACAGAAATAAACACATTTATTTCTGACAATTGCATCACGGACCGACTGATTTCTCTTGCCCTTGCCTATCATTGCGGCAAGTCCGAGGTCAAGCAGACGGGGTGAATAAGGGTCCATTCTGCCGGCGGTGGTTGGACCGCAGCTGCCGATGGGAAGCCCTTCGGGTGCTGGAGTGGGACCTGCAAAGTAAATGCAGGAATCCTTTAATTCAAGAGGAAGCTCTCTGTTTTCGTCCAGCAGGGCAAAAATCTTTTTATGAGCCGCATCGCGGGCGGTATAGCACCTGCCGCTGAGGGTCACTTTGTCCCCTGCGTGAAGAACGGGAATATATTGTCTTATTTCACTTAAATCGATTGAGTATGATGCCATTATCATTCACCCGGAGTTAATCCCGAAGATTGTTTTGAAAGCTCGGTAATCAGATTATCAACGCTGTTTCTGATTGAGCTGAGAGAATACTCAAGATTTACCTGCGCAGCTCTGAGCCGTTTGCTCGCATCGCTGATACCCGACGAAGCACTCGCTATGGAAGCGTTTGCTACAAGAATTGATCTGTCAGCCGTCTCTCTGGCTTCGCCTATAAGAGCATCGGAATAGCTGACGGCACTGCGGATGAGGGCATTTGATTTTTCCTCTGAAAGACGAAGATAATCGGATTCCAGAACGGCAAATCTTTCCTTCATCTGAGCAAGCTCCGATTCAAGAGCAAGAAGCTTTGCGTCATCGTATTCGGTTGATTTTTCCTCTGCGGGAGCAGACACCGGTTCGGGGATAACGGGATTTGCCTTAAGAGATGCAATTTCTTCCTCAAGGGATGCCGCCTTTGCCTCTGCCGAAAGCACTCTCGCTTCAAGCTCGGCATTCAGCGTAAGAGCATTATCCGCTTTCAGAGATTTCTCTCTGAGGAAGGAAAGCTCATGCTCGCTGCTCTCTGCCATTGCCTCATATTTATTTTTTGCGGCTGAAAGCTCCGAATTCAGCGCCGAAAGCTGATTGTCCCTTTCAGCAAGCTCATTGACCTGCGCACGAAGAAGGGCGTTTGCCTCTCTGAGAGCATCAAGCTCTGCCATTTCGCTGCCCTGCTCTGCACATTTAGCACTCTTTTCGCGAAGCTCCTCGGCAAGAGAAACGTTTTCGCTCTGAAGCTTTTCAACGTAGCCCAGAACGTCTTCTCTGTTAAATCCGCCGAATAACGATTTCTTCAGGATTCTGTCGTTGTTCATGATAAAACCTTATTTCTTAAGTGAAATTGCCTTCTTTGCTTTTTCAACGATACCTGCAGCATCAAGTCCGTAAATGTGAAGAAGCTCAACTGCGGGACCTGATTTGCCGTAAACGTCATTGACACCGAGGCGTACAACGGGAACTGCAACGCCGCTTTCGCAGATTGCTTCGCAGACTGCACCGCCGAGACCGCCGATGATGTTATGCTCCTCTGCCGTTACTACGCAGCCGGTCTTTGCGGCTGAAGCGCAGATTGTATCAGCATCAAGGGGCTTGATTGTATGAACGTTGATGATTTCGGCATCAATGCCTTCTGCAGCAAGAAGCTTCTCCGCTTCAATTGCTTCATTAACGAGAAGACCTGTAGCACAAATCGTAACGTCCTTGCCTTCCTTGAGAGTAACTGCCTTGCCCCACTCAAATTTATAGTCATCATCAAAAATCTGAGGAACTGCAAGACGGCCGAATCTCATATATACGGGTCCTTCATATTCAGCTGCCGCAAGAACTGCCGCTCTTGCTTCAACTGCATCTGCGGGATTGATAATCGTCATACCGGGGATAGTTCTCATAAGAGCGATATCCTCACAGCACTGATGGCTCGCACCGTCTTCACCTACGGAGATACCTGCATGGGTAGCGCCGATTTTAACGTTGAGGTGAGGATAACCGATGGAGTTTCTTACCTGCTCAAAAGCTCTGCCTGCGGCAAACATTGCGAAGGTGCTTGCAAACACGGTATAACCGGTCGTGGCAAGACCTGCGGCAACGCCCATCATATTGCTCTCGGCAATACCGGAATCAATGAATTTATCGGGATATGCTTTTTTGAACATACCTGTCTTTGTGGCAGCAGCAAGATCGGCATCAAGAACAACAACCTTGTCGTTTGTACCACCGAGCTCTACAAGAGCTTTACCGTATGCATCACGGGTCGCGGTTTTAATAACATCAGCCATTTTGTTCACCTGTACCTTTCTTATGCTTCAAGCTCGCTGAGAGCTGCTTTAAGTTCTGTCATTGCCTGCTCTGCCTGCTCGGCATTGGGAGCCGAACCGTGCCAGCCGACCTGATTTTCCATATAGGAAACGCCCTTGCCCTTGACGCTCTTTGCGATGATTGCGGTGGGCTTACCCTTTGTTTCCTTTGCCTGATTGAATGCGGCATCAATTTCGTCAAAGCTGTGAGCATCTATTTCAATAACATTCCAGTTGAATGCCTTGAACTTTTCAACGATGGGATAGGGAGAGTTGACCTCTGCACAGGTGCCGTCAATCTGAAGATTATTGTTATCAACAACGGCTACGAGATTGTCAAGACCCTTTGCCGAAGCGTACATAGCTGCTTCCCATACCTGACCTTCTTCAATTTCGCCGTCACCGAGAATGGTGTAAACTCTGAAATTCTTGTTTGCAAGCTTTGCGCCGAGAGCCATACCGCAGGCGGCGGAGATACCCTGACCGAGTGAGCCGGTACACATATCAACGCCGGGAGTATATTTCATACTGGGGTGGCCCTGAAGATTTGAGTCGCTCTTTCTGAGAGTCTTGATCCATTCCTGAGGGAAGAAGCCCTTGAGAGCAAGAACAGCGTAAAGAGCGGGAGCAGCGTGGCCCTTAGAAAGAACAAAACGGTCTCTGTCTTCATTCTTGGGGTCTGCGGGATTTACGTTCATGTGATTGAAATAGAGGTAGGTTATGATGTCAACACATGAGAGAGATCCACCGGGATGACCGGACTTTGCATTTGCAACGCCTTCAATGATACCCATTCTGGCTTTGCACGCATCAATTTTTAACTGCTTTCTTGTAACTGCATCCATTGCAGCCACCTCCTGAAAATTATTTGTTGATTTTTTGGTCTATAAGATATTCGAGGAAATCCGCAACGGCACCCTTATCGCAATGGCAGGCAACATACTCCGCCAGACGCTTCATCTTGCTCGGTGCCTGACCGCAGCAAGCGGAAACACCGACGGATTTGAGCATATCAACGTCGTTATAATAGTCGCCTATACCTGCGGTATGTCTGCGGTCTATGCCGAGCAAATCCGCAAGACGAAGCACCGCCGAGCCCTTATTGACGCCCTCGGGAAGAATTTCAAGAGAAAATACCGAAGTGTCAATAATATCAAACTCTTTATCGGGGACTGCCTCAAATTTTCTTCTGATATCGCGAATCCTCCAGGGAGGACCCATAAACATTACCTTGCCCCATTCGTTTTTGGGTACCTTTCTGATGTCGGGTATCCACTTATTGGTGAGGTTATCTGCGAGCACATAGAACAAGCTCCAGAATCCCGCGCCGGTGACGTAAAGCATATCTCTTGCCACGATTACCGCATCAAGAGTGGGGTACGATTTTCTGATTTCACATATTTTCTCAAGAGATTTATCACTGAGAGACATGAAATCAACGTATTCATCCTTCTGAAAGTCATATATACCTACGCCGGTCGCCACAACTGCGGGAGTTGTCAGTTCAAGACCGCGGTAATGCTTTGACATTGATTCCGGATTCCTGCTGGATGCAAGGGTAAAAATTCCGCCTTTTCGGATAAATGATGAAATGGCTTCTCGGTTTCTGCCGGGAAGCTTTCGGTGCTTATTATTGAGCGTACCGTCAATATCCGAAGCAACCAGCCAGGAGGAATACCTGTTTTCTTTAACCATTCTGCCTCCTGATTTTATCGAGGAATTCACTGAAATAACCGGGAAGCTCCGATTGAGTCTTTATCCTTTCTCCCGTAACGGGATGAGTGAATCCCAGAACTGCCGCGTGAAGGCACTGACCGCCCTCAAGAGCGGGAGTACCGCCGGGGCCGTAAACCGTATCCCCCGCGACAGGGTGACCGAGATAAGCCATGTGCACTCTTATCTGATGAGTGCGTCCCGTTTCAAGCTTACATCTGATGAACGAGAATTTATCAAGCTCCTCAATCACCTCATAATGAGTAACTGCGTTTTTTGAATTTTTATCAGTGACACACATTTTTTTGCGGTCTGAAGGGCTTCTTCCGATAGGTGCGTCAACCGTGCCCTGTAATTCCTTGAGATGGCCGTGAATGACTGCTCTGTACTCTCTGTCAAGGGAATGCTCTGAAATCTGAGCGGAAAGAGAAATATGAGCGGCATCGTTCTTTGCAACAAGCAAAAGACCGCTGGTGTCCTTATCTATCCTGTGAACTATGCCCGGTCTAATTACCCCGTTGATACCCGAAAGGGAATCTCCGCAATGGTAAAGAAGAGCGTTCACAAGAGTACCGGTGTAATTACCGGGAGCGGGATGAACAACCATACCGCGGGGCTTATTCACCACCAGCAGGTCGTCATCCTCATATATGATGTCAAGAGGGATATTTTCCTTTTCAACGGAAAGATTTTCCGGCTCGGGAACGGTAAATTCAATCCTGTCCCCCGCCTTGACCTTATAGTTTTTGGAAAGCTGTTTTCCGCCGCAGGTAACAAGCCCGTCAGCTATGATACCCTGAACGAAAGAACGGGAATATCCTTCAAGAATAAAGGAGAGAACTCTGTCAATTCTCTCCTGCGCACAATCTTCATCTGCAACAAAAGAAACCGGCTCATTGTATTCAATTGAGCTAACCTTATCAATCATTGTTTTCCGGTTCGGTCTCCTTATTGATTTTTTGTTCTTTTTTCTCCTTGAAAAGAAGATAAAACTCGTAGCATATCAGCAGTATCGCACCGACGGTAATAAAGCAGTCCGCAATGTTGAACACCGCGAAATTCATAAACTGCGGGTCAATGAAGTCAACCACGTAACCGTAAGCGATACGGTCAATCTCGTTGCCGATACCTCCTGCAATAATGAGAATAAGACAAACAGAAGCGAAAACAGAGCTTGCCTTCTTACTCAGAAGAATGAACAGACAAAGTATGATCACGAGAACGGTGAAAACCGAGAGGGCAAGGGTATTGTCTGAAAAAATACTGAATGCGGCTCCCGTATTTTCAACGTATCTGAATTTGAAAAGTCCAAAGAGAAAATCCTTTGTATCGCCGCCTTTGAATGCGGCAACAACCGCCATTTTGCTCAGTCTGTCAAGCAGAGTAAGCAAAGCGATTGCGATAACGGAAACAAGCTGAAACATGACTATCAATCAAAAAGACTGTCAAAGAGTGAAGTGATGTCTTCGTCGTCATCGGATGAACCGCCGGGAATATCAAGTCCGTCGTCGGAATCATCGCTGAACTGTGCAAAGAAATCATCTGCATCGCCGTCTTCGTCATCCTCTGCCTCATACTGAGGAACGTCCTCTGCCGAGGGAGCGGGAATATCCATAGGAGGAATGATGGAATCAACGACCGCCGTCTTTTCGGGAACAACGGCATCAAGGTCTGATGCGAGACTCTCAAGCTCGGAGGTTTCTTCATCAAGCATTGCAAGGAAATCGTCATCCTCGGAAGCGGAAAGTAAGGAATCGTCGGGCTCTGCTTCAACTGCGGGAGCGGGAATATCGGCAGCAGGTGCGGGGATGTCAGCAACGGGTGCCGGAATATCTGCCGCGGATGCGGAAACTTCAACGACGGGAACATCGGGAATATCCGCTTCGGGAATCATTTCGCCGCTGCAGAGCATTTCAACCATTGCTCTGAAGTTTTCAAGCTCGCCCTTGACTCTGTCAAGCTCTTTGCTGTAATATTCATAATCCTTTTTGCTGGTACCTACGATTGCCAGCGCCTGAGTATTGGCATCGCCGATAATTCTCTCGGACATTGACTTTGCGTTGGCAACGGTTTCGTCCGCTTCGTTCTGAGCTCTGTTTTTGATTGACTCAACAGCTGTCCTTGCGTTGGAAACAAGCTCGCCTGCCTGAGCACGGGCTGCCGCCGAAAGCTCTGCCGCCTCTGCCTCTGCCTTAGCTCTGATTTCGGCTGCATCGGCATCTGCCTTGTCAACCGTGTTCTTTGCCTTTTCGGCTGCGGTTCTGTTGAGATTTTCAGCCATTCTGTGTGCATCAAGGAGAGCATCCTTGATTGCATCCTCATCCTTGCGGTAGCTGTCAACTTTATTGGCGAGAATGCTCATCTTCTTAAGCAGGTCTGCCTTTTCGTTGAGGGATTCCTGATATGCCTCTGCAACAATTGAAAGGAAAGCATCAACTTCCTCTGCGCTGTAAGTACCTGTGCTTACGGGTGTAAATTTTGCATTTGCAATCTGTTCAGGTCTAAGCATTTTTTAACCCTCTCTAATCTTAAAATTCTTCTTCGGCTGCTGCGCCGCTGATTTCATCACCGAGTTCGCCCGTTACGGGAACGTTATTGGGAGTGATAATATAAGCTCTGCCGGCAATCTTTTTGAAATCACCGTCATTTGCATAGGAAACGCCGTAAAGCACGTCAATAATTCTCTGTGCAACGTCATTGGGGCAGGACTCAAGATTAAGGACAACGATTCTCTTTTCCTTGAGAATATCGGCAACCTTATTGACCTCTTCAAATCTGTCAATCTTCTGGAAAACGACTCTGGGTCTGCTCTGAGCTGCAGGCTTCTGTGCTATACTGACAACATTATTTGAATTTGCTTTTTCGCTCTTTGTATGGAAGCTCTGAGTCCTGGGAGCGGCCTGATGAACGGGCTCCTCTTCCTTTTCGGGTGCTGCACCGGGAGCAAAATCAAAATCGTCCTCAAATTCTGCATCGGTGCCCTCTGCAAACGTTTCGTCGGATGCGTTAATCCAGCTGTGGAATTTGTCTTTGAAACTCATAAAAAATCCTCCTGATTATAGTCACCGTGTGACGGCTTTCTTTACTCAATGTTTGTCTCTGTAAATCCTGGGACCGAATATGGCGGAGCCGACTCTTACGAGATTCGCACCGCCGAGAATTGCCTGCTCATAATCCCCGGACATACCCATTGACAGAATACTCATAGATACATTATCCATTTTTTTGCCGTCAATGTCAATAAACTTATTATACATATTTTGAAAAATTTTAATTAAAGCGGCTTTATCGTCACATATCGGCGCCACACACATAAGTCCGCAGACCGACAGCCCGTCAATTCCGGCGATTTCGGCACATCTTTCCTCAACCTCGTCAAGGTCAAAGCCGAACTTGCTTTCTTCATTGCCTACGTTGACCTCAAGCAGTATTTTCTGTGTCAGACCGCCGTTTACCGCCCTCTTACCGATTTCGTTTGCGATTGAAACGGTATCTACGGACTGAATCACGTCAACCCTGCCGATAATCTGCTTCACCTTATTTGACTGAAGATGACCGATAAGATGTGCCTTGCAGTTTTCAAGATGAAGGTCGGCTTCCTTGCCGAGAAATTCCTGGACTCTGTTTTCGCCGATAAGATTCACTCCGCAGTCAATGGCGTGATTTATACGTATTGCATCTACCGTCTTGGTCACCGCCATAAGATGAACGTCATTTTCGCTTCTGCCCGATCTGACGGCGGCTTCGGCTATATTTTCGTTGATAACCTTCAGGTTTTCTTCAATGTCGGAAAATCTGAACTCATCCGATAACTTTTCCATTTTTAAGTTCCTTTCCCGAAATGACCACTTCATCATACAGAGCAAGCCAGCCGGCTTCCGTCACGTTGCTGTCAGCCATTACGAATTTATCGTCGGAATAGATTTCCTTAATTTTGTTGAACTTGATGAGGTTGCCTTCAATGATGTAAACGCCCTGATTGCCTTCATCGTCAAATCTGACCGCATCCTTACGCAGCTTTATACCGGAATAGCTTTTGAGGACTATCTTTCCGCTGACCTTTCTCATTTCGGAAAGGCGTTCATTCATAAAACTGCATTTGAAAACGACCAGACATTTATCATCCTCAAGCATCAGCTTCTTATAGAGCTTTGCACTTATGGTTTCGTCTGCATAATCGCCGAGCATAAGACTTACGAGCGTACCCGTTTCGTATTTTGCGAATTTTTCCGAAGGAACGATTCCGGCGGCGTACCATTCAAATCCGCCTATGACCTTACCGATAATCTTTTTGTCGGATTCCTTTTTCTCTGCCTTGAGGGCATCGGTAATCTGTTTTTCCGTAAGCGTATCAATGTCGGAAACCGTGAGTATGTTTTCAAATCCGTCGGGCCTGCTGACATAGTAACCCGCCCGTGCGGAAGTGATTTCACTCGAAGGAGCCGCACTTTTAAGCTCCTTTATTTTGGATTCAAGTCCCGATATCTGCGAGGAGCAATCCACATTGTAACCGAGAGAAACGTTCTTACGCGAAAGCTGTTCGCCGAAAGAAAGTTCATTTTCTGCAAGGGACGAAAAATCGTTATAGTAAACTGCGTCAAGTATCGAATTGAAGGTCGTATCGGTTTCGGCATTAAGCTTATCAAGGTCAACATTGGCAAGCTTTACCTGACCGTCAATTTTTTTATAGGTTTCAAGCTTCTTTTCAAGGGAAAGTGCCTTTGAGTAATTCTCCGCATCCTTTTCGTTTGAGAACACGGCGGCAATCTTACTGCCGTTTGCCACCTTTTCACCGTTGCCCACAAGGGATACCACAACACCCGACACGTCGGAGGTAAAGAGCTCCTCGTCGCGGATTATAAAGAGCTCAGTATCCACCGTTTCGGAAAGAGTGGTGACATAGGCAGTCGCGGTTTTAAGTCCCCCGCCCTCGTTGGTAAGCATATTGAATCCGAAATAACCTACCGCCATTACCGCAACGATGATGGCAAGTATCCGTATGATTTTATCGTTATCCTTTTCCATCGGCACTCTCCTTTCCGATTATTTCCATGGCGGCATCGGTAAGCGCTTCAGCCGAGGAATAATCGTCTATGTATAAAAAATGCATTCTTTCGTCACGTCTGAACCACGTAAGCTGGCGCTTCGCATAGCGTCTTGTCTGCATTTTAAGATTTTCAACACATTCGTCAAGGGACTTTTCGCCGTCAAGATACGGTCTCAGTTCCTTGTATCCGATTGCCTGAACGGCAGTTCCCGAGGGGGAAGATTCATAAAATCTCTTCGCTTCCTCAAGAAGACCGTTTTCAAGCATGATATCAACTCTGAGGTTGATTCTGTCATAAAGAACCTGTCTGTCTCTTGCATCAAGACAGATTGCCGTAAGCTTATAAGGTGAGGGCTCGCTCCTCGAAAGTTCATTCTGCTCCGACTTGGTTTTACCCGTGGAGTGATATATTTCAAGAGCACGGATGACCCTGCCCAGATTGTTTTCGTGAAGCTTTGAGGCAGCTTCGGGGTCAATCGCGTTCAGCTCTGCAAGAAGCACCGCCGCTCCTTCCTTTTCTGCCCTGTCTTTGAGATACTGTCTGTATTCGTAATCAGTTTCCTGCTCAATGAAACCGATATTGTCCACAAGTGAGGAATAGTAAAGCCCGGTGCCTCCGACAAGGACGGGAATATCCCTTGCAAGGCGGATTTCATCTATGCACTTTTTAGCCGCTTCGCAGTAAGCCGCAACGCTGAAAAGCTCCGTGGGGGAAGCAAAATCAATAAGATGATGCGGTACTCCCCGCATCTCTTCCGCCGTAGGCTTTGCGGTCGCGATATCCATTCCCTTGTAAATCTGCATTGAATCGCAGGATACTACCTGCCCGCCGATTCGCCTGCAGATATTCACGCCGAGAGAGGTTTTTCCCGAAGCGGTGGGGCCTGCGACGGCAATGAGAGGAATCTTATATTCTGCCAAAATTCTTTTCCAACTCTCTTTGTGTCATTTCAATGAGTACGGGTCTGCCGTGCGGGCAGTACCGTATATCGGGCATTGAAAGAAGCTGTTTTGCAAATTTTTCCATTTCGTATTTTGACGTAAAATTGCCTGCCTTGATTGCGCTTCTGCACGCAACGGAATGATAAAGCCAGTCAAGCTTTTCAAACATAACGTCACGGCGTTTTTCAACAAATCTGCCTGCAATTTCGGATATGATATCGGGTACGTCATCAAAGGTAAGCTCCATGGGACACATTCTGACGATGACCGTACCGTTGCCGAAATCCTCAATTTCAAATCCCGCCTGAGAAATGATTTCAAGGTTTTCGATTATTGCGGAATATTCTTCCTTGGGTAAATTGACGGTGACGGGCATAAGAAGAAGCTGACCCGTTCTTTCACCGCTTTCTTTCTTGAGCCGCTCGTAGATTATTCTTTCGTGGGCGGCGTGCTTGTCAATGACGATAAGCTTATTTTCGTATTCGCAGATGATATAGGTCATAAACGCTTCACCTACAAGACGGAACTTTTCCTCGTCAAAACCGTTGGTATCCGCGGGCTTTACGGGCTCGGTGACTGCATCCTCTCTTCTTTCAACGGGAACGGATGCGGACGGAGACCTGAGAAGAATATCATCCATACTGTCAATGGAGAGATCGTCCTTTTTCAGTTCCTTTTCGGGTGTCCTTGCGACAACGGAGGTCGTCACGGGAGGCGTATATCTGACCGGCTCCGAAACGGGAGGAGTATATTTCACGGGCTGCGAGTCCGTTTTTTTGATTTCGGAAACGGATGCATTCTGCCAAAAGTCCTCTTTTTTATCAGCAAGCTTCACCTGCTCCGGCTTCTGAGGAACCGGGTCGGTATAGCTGACGGGGAACGTATAGGGTTTTTGCTTTGTCTGAATCTGATGGGGAGTATCTCCTGCCGCAAGAGCATTTCTGACGGCACCGTAGACGGAATTGAATACGGGCTTTTCGTCTCCGAAACGCACCTCGGTTTTGGCAGGATGAACATTAACGTCAACAAGTGACGGATTGATTTCAAGATTGATTACGCATGACGGGAATTTGCCCACCATGATACTGTTGCGGTATCCTTCGGAGAGAGCGGCAGAGCCCGTACCGGTACGAACATATCTGCCGTTGATGAAGAAATACTGCATATTTCTGTTGGGACGGGAAAACTCGGGCTTTGAGATAAATCCGCTGACCTTTATATCTCCCCCGTCATTTTCGCAGGGAATGAGCTGAGAAGCAAATTCCTTGCCGAACACTCCTCTTACGGTATTGAGCAAATCGCCGTCACCGCTTGTAAAAAGTGTCTGTTTGCCGTCACGAATGAATCTGAACGAAACACCGGGATGTGAAAGAGCGATACGGTCAATGACGGAGGCAACGGCATTTGCTTCCGTAACGTCCTTTTTGAGGAATTTCATCCTTGCGGGCGTTTTCTGAAAAATATCACGGACGGTAATGGTAGTACCGTAGGGACAGCCCGCCTCGTCAATAAGGATTTCCTCGCCGTATTCGGTACAGTACCTTGTGCCCGTTTCCTCATTTTTTGTCCTTGTAAGGACCTCAACCTTTGAAACAGACGCAATGCTGGGAAGCGCTTCACCTCTGAAGCCGAGAGTGAGAATGGAATCAAGGTCCCGCGCGGATGATATCTTACTTGTGGCATGACTGATAAAGGCGGTGGGAACATCCTCCCTGCTCATGCCTTTGCCGTTATCGGTAATGCGTATGTAGGAAATGCCGCCGTTTCTGATTTCAAGAGTAACGGTATCGGCACCGGCATCAATTGAATTTTCAAGGAGCTCCTTCACAACGGAGGCCGGTCTTTCAACCACTTCGCCTGCGGCAATAAGCTCTGCAAGCTGTTTGGGCATTACTTTGATTTCAGCCATTGTGAATTTCTCCTTTCTTATGATTTATTCCGCAAGAGACGCAAGCTCGTAGAGAATCTGCATTGCCTCTATGGGAGTGATTGTATTTATGTCAATATTTCTCAGTTTGGAACGAATGACATCATCATTGGCGGAAGCAAAGGAAATCTGAAGATTGTCTTCGGACTGACCGCCCTCGGAGAAGACGATGGGTCTGCCGCTTTCGTTTTCAATTTCCCTGAGCACGACCTTTGCCCTCTCAACAACAGCATTCGGTACACCGGCAAGCTTTGCCACTTCAATACCGTAGCTGCCGTCCGCACATCCGGGAACTATACGGCGAAGGAAGGTGATATCGTCTCCCCTCTTTTTGACCGCAATATTGTAGTTCCTGACTCCGCTGATTTTGTTTTCAAGCTCCGTAAGCTCGTGATAATGGGTGGCAAAAAGAGTTTTTGCACCCAGCTTCTTTTTGTCGGCGGCGTATTCAAGCACCGCTCTGGCAATACTCATACCGTCAAAGGTGGAAGTACCTCTGCCGATTTCGTCAAAAATGATAAGACTTGACGAGGTGGCGGTCTTGAGAATATCCGCAACCTCACTCATTTCAACCATAAAGGTCGATGAACCCGATGCAAGGTCATCGGAAGCACCGATTCTGGTAAAAATACCGTCAACGATACACAGTCTTGCGGATGCGGCGGGAACAAAGGAGCCCGCCTGCGCCATAAGGCATATCAGGGCGACCTGCCTCATAAAGGTGGATTTACCCGCCATATTGGGACCCGTTATGATTGCACAGCGGTTATCCTCTCTGTCAAGGTGTGTGTCATTGGGAACGAAGGGATAATCTATCATCCGTTCAACTACGGGATGACGTCCCTCGGTAATTATGATTTCACTGCCCGCATTCATTTCGGGGCAGACGTAGTTATTATTCTTTGCAACCTTTGCAAATGAGCAGAGCACGTCAAGCTGTGCTATGCATGATGCGGTTTTTTGTATTTCGTAAAGCTTATCCGCCGCTTTTGCTCTCACGGAATCAAAAATTTCAAATTCAAGGTGAGCAATTCTTTCCTGCGCACCGAGAACTTTTGATTCAAGCTCCTTGAGCTCCTGAGTGATAAATCTTTCGCAGTTTGAGAGAGTCTGCTTACGGATATAATCCTCCGGTACAAGCTCCTTAAAGGAATTGGCGACCTCAATATAGTAGCCGAACACTCTGTTATAGCCGATTTTCAGCTTCCTGATACCTGTTCTTTCCTGCTCGCGGTTCTGGATATCGGCAAGATATCCTTTACCGTTGCTGACGATATCACGAAGCTCGTCAAGCTCGGAATTGAAGCCGTCTCTTATCATACCGCCTTCACGCACGGTGAAAGGAGGATCGTCAACGATTGCCTCCTCCATAAGAGCGGTCAGCTCCTCAAGAGGATCAATATCCTCTCTGAGAGAGGTGAGAAGCGTGCTTGTACATCCGTCAAGATTCGTTTTGACCGAGGGCATACGCAGAAGAGTCGAGGAAAGGGCTTTCAGTTCCCTTGCGTTGGCGTTGCCGTAGGAAATTCTCGTAATAAGTCTTTCCATATCCTGACAGCCCTCAAGGGACTCCGTGATTTCATCACAGAGGGAAAGGGAATTTACCAGCTCGGAAACCGCGTTATGACGTTTGGTGATACCGCCGATATTGAGAAGGGGCTGTTCAATCCACGAACGGAGCATTCTCTTGCCCATGGAGGTCTTTGTTTTGTCAAGCACCCACAGCAGAGAGCCCTTCTTTTCGCGGCTTCGCATGGTTTCGGTAATTTCAAGATTGCGAAGGGCAGTAACATCAAGATGCATAAAACTGCCCTCGCCGTAATATTCAATACCTCGGATGTTGTCAAGCTCGTGTCTCTGTACGCTTCTGAGGTAGTCAAGAGCCGCGCCCGCGGCAACAGCCGCCGCATCGGCACCCGCGGGAAGAATCTCCGAAACGGATACCGCGCCGAATTTTGAAAGAAGTGTCTTAACGGCAAGTGAAAGGTCAAAATTCTCGTCATCAAGAAGCTCACACGAAGCGGAATTGAGCTTATTCTTTACGAAATCGGTTACCTGACCGAGTTTAAGCACGTCGGAATTGATGATAACTTCACGGGGAGCAAATCTGCCCAATTCGTTGATAACGGGCTTGGAACAGTTTTTGAGTGGCATTTCGGTGGCGTAAACCGCGCCCGTGGAAACATCCGCAAAGCAGAGTCCCACCTGCTTACCGCAAACGGCAACACAGCCGAGATAATTGTTTTTACCCTCGTCAAGCATTGAATTTTCAATGACCGTACCGGGAGTGACTACTCTTATAACGCTCCTCTTTACGATACCCTTTGCGAGAGCAGGGTCCTCCATCTGCTCACAGATGGCGACCTTATAGCCCTTCTGCACCAGACGGGCGATATAGGAATCCGCCGCGTGGAAGGGAATGCCGCACATAGGTGCTCTCTCCTCCTGACCGCAGTCTCTGCCCGTAAGGACAAGCTCCAGCTCACGGGATGCGGTTTTGGCATCCTCAAAGAACATCTCATAGAAATCACCCAGACGGTACATAAGAATGGTATCCGGGTAATTCTTTTTGACCTCAAAATATTGCTTCATCATCGGTGTGAACTCAGCCATTGATGATTACCGACCTTTCATTTGCAGACAAATAGTAAATTAGTGGCAGCTTAATCAGTGGCAGCCGCCGCAGCTTGAGCATTCGCCGCCGCAATGATGCTCCTCTTCCTTGGGGGGCTCGCAGGTAGCGGGATCCTCGCCCTGAAGGCAGAGAGTGAAGATAGCGTTGATGTACTTCATAAGCTGGTCAACCTCTGCTGCTGCAGCTTCGTATGCCTGCATACCGGGATCAGCCATGATCTGAGCATAAATCTGACCGAATTCCTGGTCCATCTGCTGAAGCTTTGCATCGTCCTTGTCTTCCTTCTGTGCTTCGTGCTGGAAGGAAACCTGAAGAAGCTGAATCTTTGCGATAAGCTCGTTGAGAGCAGTATTCTGTTCATTTGCTTCCTGTGCTTTTTTGAGTGCGAGATAGCGTTCATCCTGCTGAAGAGCAGCGCCGAGTTCTCTTGCTTTTGCGATTACGTCCATGTCTTTTCTCCTAAAAAATTATTTATTGTCAACCATTCTGCCCCGTAAAATCCAGGTCAGTGATTCGGTTACCGTAACGTATCTGAAGCTGCCGATAACAGTTTCGTCTGCGGGAAATTCAATAATGATATTTCCCTCTGTCCTGCCCTCTATGAGACCGCCCTTGCTGACGCCCTCGCACAGAACTCTGTAGGTCTTGCCCACGCTTGAGGCGGTACGCTGTGCCGCGACCTCCTCCTGGGCATCAAGAAGCTCCCTGAACCATCTGCTTTTTTCTTCGGCGGGAACTGGGTCTGGCATTTTTGATGCCTTTGTGCCTTCTCTCGATGAGAAGATGAAGGTGAACATTGAGGTGAAGCCCGCTTTTTTAACAAGGTCAACCGTCTGAAGAAATTCCTCATAGGTCTCACCGGGGAAGCCGACTATTACATCCGCGGTGACGGATAAATCCGGCATCGCCTTATAGGCATAGTCAAGCAGTGAAAGATACTTCTCTGCGGTATAGCCCCTGTTCATCTCCTTAAGCACTCTGTCACATCCGCTCTGGAAGGGAAGATGAAGATGCTTGGCGACCTTATCACAGCTTGCCATGGTATCGAGCAGCTCGTGAGTACAGTCCTTGGGATGAGAGGTCATGAAGCGGATAATGAAATCCCCTTCGATATCGTTAAGCTCACGGAGCAGACGGGGGAAGTTATAACCGTAATCCGGTGCCTTGCCGTAGGAATTTACGTTCTGACCGAGAAGGGTTATTTCTTTATATCCTGCCGCCACAAGCTCCTTTGCTTCCTTGATAATAAGCTGAGGGTCTCTGCTTCTTTCCCTGCCCTTGACGTAGGGCACTATGCAGTAACTGCAGAAATTGTTGCAGCCGTACATAATGGGAAGCCACGCTTTGAAACCGGAATCTCTGTGAACGGGCATATTCTCGGGAATCACGCCCTCCTCACCGGAAATATCACAGATTTTTTTGCCGCTGCTGAGTGATTTGTAAATGAACTCGGGAAGGCGGTGCATTACGTGAGTACCGAAAATGATATCAACAAAGGAATAGCTCTTTCTGATTTTTTGAGCCACCTGCGGCTGCTGCATCATACATCCGCAAAGTAAAATTCTCATTTCTTTTTTACGCTGTTTGAGATTCTTGAGAGCGCCGACATTGCCGAATACTCTGTCCTCGGCGTGTTCACGGATGGCACAGGTATTGTAGAGGACCAAATCCGCTTTTTCAAGGTCATCGGTAAAGCCGTAGCCGATTTCTTCAAGAGTACCCTTGAGGCGTTCACCGTCGGCAACGTTGCCCTGACAGCCGTAGGTATGAACGTAGGCAAGGGGCTTACCGGTAAATCTTGCATCAATGAGCGCCGATGCAAGACGGGTATATTCTTTTTGCTTTTCCTCTTCCTCGGGGGAAATCGCAAATCTGTTATCTGTATTCAACGGGAATACCTCCGCATTTTACGCATAATATAAAATATTATATATTAAAGCGCCGCATTATTCAAGGGTAAATTGAATAATAACGGCGCAAGTATCGTTTTATTTTGTAATATTATGACGAAGCGGTAACGCTGACCGTTTCCCCGTCGGATTTAAAATATATATTACCGCAGATATCGGTGCGGTATATTTTATCGGTGTATTCACGAAGACGGTCAAGGGCCGCTTCGTGCGGGTGACCGTATTCATTGCCGGAGCCGACGGAAATAACGCAGTACTCGGGGGATGCGGCTTTGATAAATTCCGCGCAGGAGGAATCGGAGGAGCCGTGGTGAGCGACCTTCAGCACGTCGCAGTCAAGCACCGCGGGTGAATTGAGAATATCCGTTTCCTCGCTCTGCTCCATATCTCCCGCAAGAAGGTATGAGGTTTCACCGTAATACACCATAAGTGCAAGGGACATATCGTTCAGATTATCGGTATAATCATCCGTCGGACCGATAACCGCGATTTGTGCCGAGCCGAAATCAATGATATCACCGAATACGGGTGTATATATTTCACAGCCGTTTTCATCAGCCGCTTTCATCATATCCGTGTAGGTGAAGCTGTCGGGAATCATATCTTCACCGATATAAGGCATAATCAGAGTTCCGGGAGTATAGCTTTCTATTATTTCCGCCATACCGCCGATATGGTCACTGTGGGGATGGGTGGCAACGGCATAATCAAGCTTTCCGATGCCGACGGAATCAAGATATTTCATTACGGTGGCTTCATAACCGTTTTCGCCCGCATCAATGAGCATGGTTTTTCCGTCACAGATCAAAAGGGCGCAGTCACCCTGACCCACGTCAAGGAAAGTGAGAGAAAAGGGAGAATCAAAAGCCGCCGTTTCTTTTTCTTTACCGAGGGTTTTCTCAAGTCCGTCAAGAGGTTTGCCGTCACTCAGCCATACCGCGAGGACTATGATAACCGCAAGAGCCGCCGAGATGACGGCGGCTATACGGTAATGTTTACTTTTTCCGTTGTTTCGGTTTTTCATTTCTGTTATTCCTTGATGAAGGTCTGACAAGGCATTTGTCGCCGAATCCTATCAGGTCACGTCTGCCTGCAATAATAAGCGCCTCACAGCAAAGGTCGGCATTTTTCGGCTCATAATACTGGAGCAGGGCTCTCTGGAGCGCTTTTTCGTGAGGATTCCTTGCCACGTAAACTTCCTTCATGGTATAGGGGTCAAGTCCCGTGTAATACATACAGGTGGACACCGTTCCCGGAGTGGGATAGAAATCCTGCACCTGCTCGGGACGAATGCCGTTTTTCTTGAGGAACACCGCCAGCTCAACCGCTTCTTTCATAGTGCTTCCCGGATGGGAGGACATAAGGTAGGGAACGAGATACTGCTCCTTGCCCGCCTTATCGCTGAGGGAAAAATATCGCTTTGAAAACTCAACGTACGCCTCAATATGGGGCTTCCCCATTTTGTCAAGAACCGTTGCGGAGCAATGCTCCGGGGCGACCTTGAGCTGACCGCTGACATGGTATTTGACAAGCTCGCGGATAAACGTGTCATCCTTATCCTTGAGCAGATAATCGTATCTGATTCCCGAACGGATAAACACTTTCTTAACACCCGGAAGGGAACGGACTGCACGGAGAATATCAAGATACTCGGTGTGATCGGATTCAAGACGCGGACACGGAACGGGAGCGAGACACTTTTTACCCTTGCAGAGTCCCCTCTCCTCCTGCCCTTTGCAGGAAGGCCTGCGGAAATTGGCGGTGGGACCGCCGATATCGTTTATATATCCCTTGAAATCGGGAAGCTTTGTGAGAAGCTTTGCCTCTTCAATAATGGATTCCTTGCTTCTTGAAGTAATGTATCTGCCCTGATGAAAAGCAAGGGAGCAGAAATTGCAGGCACCGAAGCATCCTCTTACGTGAGTAATTGAAAAGCGTACCTCCTCAATGCCCGGAACACCTCCGTCCTTCTCATACATAGGATGATAGTTTCTTTCATAAGGCAGAGCATACACTCTGTCAAGCTCATCCGTTTCAAGGGGAAGTGCGGGAGGATTCTGAACGAGCATTCTGTTTCCGTGGCGCTGTTTGACCGGCTTGCCTCTGAAAGCATCCTGCTCATCCTGCTGTATTCTGCAGGATACAGCGTATTCCTTTTTTGAATTGATAACGTTTTCAAATGACGGGCATTCCGCTCCCGCATAGGGAGTATCGCGCACGTCAACGCTGTAACAGGTGCCTCTTATATCCGTCATGGTTGAAATATCCTCACCGGAATCAAGACGCTTTGCAATTTCAACAACGGAACGTTCACCCATACCGAACTGAAGCAAATCCGCCTGCGAATCAAAGAGGATTGACCGGCGGATTTTATTATCCCAGTAATCATAGTGGGCAAATCGGCGAAGGGATGCCTCAAGACCGCCGATGATAACGGGTATTTTTCCGTATGCTTCACGGATTTTGTTGCAGTAAACGATAACCGCTCTGTCCGGTCTCATGCCGGTTTTTCCTCCGGGGCTGTACGAGTCGGTGCTTCTCTGCTTTTTTGCAACGGTATAGTGAGCTACCATTGAATCAATATTTCCGCTGCTTACAAGGAATCCGAGACGCGGTCTGCCGAAGCGTTTGAAATCGTCTGCGGTTTTCCAGTCCGGCTGAGGAAGCACGGCAACACGAAAGCCCTCGTTTTCAAGCACTCTGGTGATTATGGCAGGCCCGAAGGAGGGGTGGTCAACATAGGCATCTCCAGTAACGAACACAAAGTCAACCTCGTCCCATCCTCTGTCAAGCATATCCTGTTTTGTAACGGGTAAAAAGCTCATAAATTATCAGTCAAATAAGTCATCAAATCCGCGTGAATCGTTATCGTCTGCGAAAATATCATCCACGCTTATGGGTCTGTCTATGAAATCGTCGTCAAGGGTATCGTCATCCTCATCCTCGTCTTCGGTTTCATCGTCTGTTTCATCGTCAATTTCGTCTTCGTCTTCTTCCTCGTCATCGTAGATATCGGAAAAATCGTCGACCTCGTCGGGCTCGTCAATATCTATTGATATTTCTTCGGGCTCACCGTCTTCATTCTCTTCATCATCAAGGTCAAAGGGGGGCTCGTCATCCTCTTCCTCATCCTCATAAATATCGGAAAAATCATCAACCTCATCGGGCTCGTCATCTTCGTCGCCGTCGGTGTTATCGTAGGACGAATCGGAGTAGATATCCTCAAAGCCGTCGGTTTCCTCTTCGGCTTCCTCGTATTCCTCTTCAAAGTCTTCCGATTCTTCCTCATATTCCTCCTCGTATTCATCAACGGATGCGTGAGCGGAAACGGGCGAAAGATCGGAGAAGCTCATCTGGTCGTCACGGGGCTTCGCTATACCGCTGGTGGCAAGTGCCTGCCTCTCATACCAATCCTGCATGGAAACAAGGATTTCTCTGGGCTTTGCTCCCTGCGTGGGGCCGACGATACCGTTATCCTCAAGCTGATCCATTACTCTGGATGCTCTTGCATAGCCGAGCTTCAGCTTCTTCTGAAGCATCGTAGTGGATGCCTGACCTGCCTGAATAACGACCTCAGCCGCTTGGTTGAACATGGGATCAAGAGGATCGTCCTCGTCACCCTCTTCATCATATCCGCCCTTCTTGCCTGCATTTGCGGCAGCGGCGGCCTTGGCTTCGATTTCCTTCATGGTTTCGTCGTTATAGCTTGCGGCAGCATACTTCTTGATATGGTTTACAACGGTTTCAACCTCTTCATCGGAAATATAACAGCCCTGGATTCTTACGGGCTTTGAGGTACCTACGGGCAGGAACAGCATATCGCCGTTACCGAGAAGCTTTTCGGCTCCGCCCTGGTCCATGATGATTCTTGATTCCATACCGTTGGAAACCTTAAGTGCGATTCTTGAGGGAATATTTGCTTTGATAAGACCGGTAATAATATCCGCACGGGGGCTCTGAGTTGCGATTACAAGGTGAATACCTGCGGCACGTGCCATCTGTGCAAGTCGGCAGATAGAATCTTCAACCTCTTTGGGAGCGACCATCATAAGGTCTGAAAGCTCATCAATGAAGATGACGATATGATGCATCTTCTGTAATTCGTCACTTGCATTGGCCTTTTTATTGTATCCCTTGATATCTCTGACCTGATTTTCAGAGAATATTCTGTATCTCTTTTCCATTTCGCTGACAGCCCAGCCCAAAGCACCTGCCGCTTTTCTGGCATCGGTAACTACGGGAACGTCAAGATGGGCAATGCCGTTGTAAATGGTAAATTCTACCTGCTTGGGGTCAATCATAACCAGCTTCACGTCATCGGGTGACGCGTTATAGAGAATGCTGATTATCATGGTATTCATACATACGGATTTACCGGAGCCGGTAGTACCCGCAACAAGAAGGTGAGGCATCTTGGTAAGGTCGGCACAGATAACATTGCCGGTGATATCCTTACCGAGAGCGACATTGAGCTTGCTCTTCATACTGCCTGCTCTGAAGGTATCGGTATCAATGATTTCTCGCATTGATACCATGGATTTTGCATCATTGGGAATTTCAATACCGATGGCTGCCTTACCGGGAATGGGTGCTTCAATACGGACACTCTGTGCCGCAAGGTGAAGGGCGATATCATCGGCGAGGGAGGTGATTTTGCTGATACGCACACCCGCATCGGGCATAAGCTCATATCTGGTAACGGAGGGACCTCTGACGATATCCGTTACGCTCGCCTTAATCTTAAAGCTGTCAAGGGTTTCAAGCAGTTTATTCTTACCCATGAGCATCTCCGCCTCAACATTTGAGAAGGAGGTCTTTGCGGGCAGATCAAGACAATCAATCGAGGGGAAGACATAATCTCTCTTGACCTCCGGAGCCGTATCCGGCTTATCCTCAACCTGAATATCAACAGAGGGTCTTCTGACCTTTTTCTTAACGGGTTTTTCTGCGGGCTTAACGTCCGTAATTTCATCATCCGTATGAATATCGGAAACGGCTTGCGTGACCGCTTCGGCAACGGTTTCAGCCGCTTTTTCGGTTACTGTGACAGCTGCTGCCGCACCGGGAAGAGCAGAATGAAGGGCTGCTGCCGCTGCGGTTTCGGGTGTACCGTCAAGAGTGGGTATTCCGGGTAATGATGCGGGAAGTGAATGCAGAGGAATCTTGGGCATTTCGGGCTCTGCGAGAGGAGAATCGTAATTCTCGTCAAAGCCGGGCTCTTTTACGAAAACGTCTCCGCCCGAAGTAAACACACCGGGCTTCGGTTTCTTTTCAATCTGTTCGGGAAGCTTCTTTTTCTTTTCTTCTTCGGCTTTTTCCTGCTCGAGACGCTCTTTTTCCGCTTTTTCGGCAAGGAGACGTTCCCTCTCGGCTCTTGCTTCCTCACGGCGAATTGCGGATTCCTCAAAGCGTTTACCTGCTTCGTCACCGATTGCTCTTACGGGCTTTTTGATATATGAGAAGAGTACGGGAAGAGTAATTCCCGTAAGCAGTAAAATCGCAACTATTGCAAGGAGGATAAGGGTAACAAGCGCACCCGTTTTACCGAAAAGCTTGCCGAATAATCCGCCTACTATCGCACCGAGTACGCCGTCTGCTTTTCCGCCCTGCTCAATGGCATTCTGCCATACCTCGGTAATCTGATCGGGTACGGATTTATCGGAAATAATATCGGAATCGTAGGCAAAAAGATGAATTACCGACGAGAGGAAGAGAACAAATCCGCCTGCACTTGCAACGTTGAGAGCCGCACCGCCGAGAGGTTTGCCCTTGGCATAGATAACTCCCATATAGATGAGCAAAACGGGAATGATATAAGCGGAAATTCCGAAAATACCGAACATACCGTTATGCATATAGGTCCAGACATTTTCTCCCTCAATCAGCACTATTGCAAGCATAAAGAGGGCAATCGCAACAAGCACGATAGCGGTAACCTGACCGTTGCCGGAGGCAGCAGCCGTTGTCTTCTGATTTGCGGGAGCGGTATTCTTCTTAGCCGGAGAAGAATTTCTGCTCTGTGAGGGCTTCTTTGTCTGTGAGCCCCCGCTCTTTTTATTTGACGTATTAGCCAACCTTTTCATCTCCAAATATAGTAGTGTGAGCAACATAATTTACGCATTTGAGCATATATATAGGTAATTATACCACTTTTATAAAATCAATGCAACATTTATTACTATAAAAATACTTTTTCACTATATGATTGAAAACGGCGGGAAACGGTGATATTATTGAGTTTGAGGTGAATGACATGGAAGACAAAATCTCTGAACTCAACAGAATGATAAAAGAGAGCAATAACATAGTATTTTTCGGCGGTGCGGGTGTATCCACGGAAAGCGGTATTCCCGATTTCCGCTCCGCAGACGGAATATACATGATGAACTATAAATACCCACCCGAGGAGATAATAAGCAGAAGCTTTTTTGATGCTCACCCGAAGGAATTTTTTGAATTTTACAAAAAATATTTTTACTATCCCGATGCAAAGCCCAACGTTACGCATCTGAAGCTTGCTCAGCTTGAAAAAGCGGGAAAGCTCAAAGCGGTAGTCACTCAGAATATAGACGGACTGCACACGGATGCAGGCAGTAAGACAGTATACGAACTTCACGGCTCCGTGCTGAGAAACTACTGTATGAAATGCGGAAAATTCCATACAATCGATTATGTTGTAAACAGCGACGGAATACCTAAATGCTCCTGCGGGGGAACGGTAAAGCCCGACGTGGTGCTTTATGAGGAATCCCTTGACGCAGATACGATTGAAGGTGCTGTGAATGCAATTTCCGAAGCAGATATGCTCATAGTTGCAGGCACTTCGCTGAGGGTATATCCGGCGGCCGGATTCATAAGATATTTCAAGGGTAAAAACTTAGTCCTCATCAACCGCGATTCCACCGAAATGGATTCAATTTTCGGGCTCGTTATCAAGAGCAATCTCGGTGACGTAATGAGCAGAATTGAGATATAAATCACACCCCGTGCCGCCCGGTGCGGGGATTTTTGTGCTCAAAACACATTTTTTGTATAATATTAACATAAAGTGATATGTGTTTTAGTTAATATTTTACATCTTTCTTGGTGCATTTATGCTGTGTGTCTATTGTTTTTTATTATTGATGGTGATATAGTATTTTACGGTAAGAATATAATTTGGAGGTTATACTATGAACTATGATGTAGCAGTTGTAGGCGCAGGTGTCGTCGGCTCACTTATAGCCCGCGAGCTCAGTCGCTACAACATCAAGGTTGCTCTTCTTGAAAAGTGCAACGACATGGCTATGGGTACTTCTAAGGCAAACTCAGCCATCGTTCACGCCGGCTTCGATGCAAAGCCCGGCACTCTCAAGGCGAAGCTGAACGTTGAAGGCACCGCTCTTATGCCCGAGCTGTGCAAGACACTCAGTGTCCCCTTCAAGCCCGTCGGTTCGCTTGTAGTTGCATTTTCAGATGAAGAAATGGACACCGTAAAAGAGCTTCTTGAAAGAGGCGTTACCAATGGTGTTCCCGGCCTTGAAATTTATGACCAGGCAAAGCTTCGCGAGGTTGAGCCCGCAATCAGCGAAGAAGCAAAGGGTGCTCTCTGGGCTCCCAGTGCCGGTATCGTATGTCCTTATGAGCTGACTATCGCAGCAGCTGAAAACGCAGTAGTCAACGGTACTGAATTCATCCGCAACTTTGCTGTTGAAGCAATTGACTATGACGGAAACGAATTCACAATCAAGAGTGCAGACAGCTCAATCAAGGCAAAGACAGTCATCAATGCCGCCGGCGTTTACTGTGATGAAATAGCCGCTCTCATCGGTGACAATTCCATCCACACCGTTCCCCGTAAGGGCGAATACATGCTTTGCGATAAATCAATCGGCGGTCTTGCAAAGCACACAATCTTCCAGTGTCCCTCAAAGATGGGCAAGGGTATCCTTGTAACTCCCACGGTTGACGGCAATCTCCTTATCGGTCCCAGCGCACTTGACATTGAAGATAAGGATGACGTTTCAACAACGGCAGGCACACTTGCAGAGGTACTTGAAACAGCAAAGAAATCCGTTCCCGTTCTCACCACAAGAGAAGTCATCACCTCCTTCGCAGGTCTTCGTGCACATTGCGACAGAGACGATTTCATCATTGAAAAGAGCGAAAAGAACGATAAATTCATTAACGTTGCAGGTATCGAATCTCCCGGTCTTTCATCCGCTCCCGCCATTGCCCTTTACGTAAAGGACATCGTTCTCGGTATCATTGATGCTGAGGAAAAGGCAGACTTCAACCCCGTAAGAGAAGAACCCGTAAGATTCAGACACATGAGCAACGAAGAGCGTAAAGCTCTTATCGCAAAGAATCCCGCTTACGGCAGAATCATCTGCCGCTGTGAGACAATCACGGAAGGCGAAATCCTTGACGCAATCCACGCTCCCGCAGGTGCAAGAGACGTTGACGGCGTTAAGAGAAGAACAAGAGCAGGTATGGGACGCTGCCAGGGCGGCTTCTGCGGCTCAAAGGTAGTTGAACTGCTTGCAAGAGAGCTTGGCGTTGAAATCAATCAGATTACCAAGTTCGGCGGCGATTCAAAGATTCTTTATGAAAGAACAAAGTAAGGAGGAGGAACTGATATGCTTAATTATGATATAGTAGTAATCGGCGGCGGCCCCGCAGGTATGGCTGCAGCACTCAAAGCAAAAGAATGCGGCGTTGACAGTATCCTCATTCTTGAAAGAGCCGAAACTCTCGGCGGTATCCTTGAACAGTGCATTCACACCGGCTTCGGCCTTCAGTATTTCGGCGAAGAGCTTTCCGGTCCCGAATATGCAGACAGATTCATTCAGCAGGTATTCGAGCAGAAAATCGAATATAAAACAGATACGATGGCTCTCCAGGTCACCGAAGACAACAAGGTATATGCAGTAAACAAGACCGACGGTCTGCTTGAAATCCAGGCAAAGGCAGTAATCCTTGCCATGGGCTGCAGAGAGAGACCCAGAGGTGCCCTTAACATCGCAGGAACGAGAGCCAGCGGCGTTATGAGCGCAGGTACTGCTCAGAAATACGTCAACATTGACGGTTATATGCCCGGCAAGAAGGTCGTTATCCTCGGCTCCGGCGATATCGGTCTTATCATGGCAAGACGTATGACCCTTGAAGGCGCAAAGGTTGAATGCGTATGCGAGCTTATGCCCTACTCCAGCGGTCTTACCAGAAACATCGTTCAGTGTCTTGACGACTTCAACATTCCTCTTTACCTGAGCACAACCGTTATCGACATCAAGGGTAAAGACAGAGTAACAGGCGTTACAATCGCTTCCGTTGACGAAAACCGCAGACCTATTCCCGGAACGGAAAGAGATATCGAATGCGATACTCTCCTGCTTTCGGTAGGTCTTATCCCCGAAAACGAGCTTACCAAGAACGTCGGCATTTCCCTTGACAGAGTTACAAGCGGTGCCATCGTTGACGAATACAGAGAGACAGACCACAAGGGCGTATTTGCCTGCGGTAACGTTCTTCACGTACACGACCTGGTTGACTTCGTAACACAGGAAAGCCAGATTGCCGGTGAAGGTGCTGCAAAGTACGTACTCGGTCAGAAGGCAGAAGCGGAATACATCACCACAAAGGGTGTCGGTGCTGTACGCTACATCGTTCCCCAGAAGGTCAACATCAAAAATGAGGGCGACGTAAAGCTCTTCTTCAGAGTCGGCTCATCATTCAAGAATGCAACCGTTAAGGTTTCATACAACGGTCAGGAAATCATCAGCCGCAAGAGACCCCGTCTCGCTCCGGGCGAAATGGAGAACGTTCTCATCAAGAACGATATGCTTAAGTCCTTCTCCAAAGACGGCGTAATTGAAATAACTGTGGAGGCCTGAGAATATGACTAAAAATATTACTTGTGTAACATGCCCCATGGGCTGCGGAATTACCGTAGAACTCAACGACAACAACGAAGTCATCAGCGTATCAGGCAACACCTGCAAGCGCGGTGAACTCTATGCAAAGAACGAAGTTACCCATCCCCAGAGAAGTCTTGCCACGACCGTAAAGGTTGACGGCGGCGTACACAACGTTGTACCCTGCAAGTCGGCAGGTCCTCTCCCCAAGGAAAAGATTTTTGACTGCATGGCTGAAATCAACAAGGCAAGTGCAAAAGCACCCGTAAAGCTCGGTGATGTACTTGTCGAAAACGTTTGCGGCACGGGAATCAACATCGTAGCTACAAACCACTGCCCCGAAGCATAAAGCAAACAAATAATAAAAAAAGAAGGAGTTTTGAAAGAAACTCCTTCTTTTATTTATGCTATACAGATAACAGACAATCGTATTATTTTAACTGCCAGTCTGCTATATCCTTGACGCCCTCCATCATCATGCAGTAGCTTTCATGCCGTGATTTCGGAATAATCCCCTGCTCCACGGCTTCAATGATTTTACAGCCCTTATCCTTCATATGAAGGCAGGTTGAAAACTTACAGGTTCCGAGATACTGCTGAAATTCGGGGAATGCAAAGGGCAGATTTTTCTTGATTATATATTCGCTGTCCTCGGAAACGATGGATGCAAAGCCGGGAGTATCCGCAACGTATCCGCCCTTGACCTTGAACAGCTCGCTGTGTCTGGTCGTATGACGGCCTCTGCCCAGTTTTTCACTGATTTCAGCGGTTTTAAGGTCAAGATCGGGAAAGATAGCATTCAGAAGCGAGGATTTGCCTACGCCTGAATTTCCGCAGAGGGCACAGATATGACCCTCAAATTCTTTTTCAACATCTTTGGTGCCTTCACCCGTTTTGCCCGAAACACAGTACGCCTTTATACCCACTTTACGGTATATTTCCGCATACTCCTCACCGGGAACGAGGTCGCACTTTGTAAACACCACAACGGGCTCAATATCCTTATCCACAGCAAGTGCGGTAAGCTTATCAATAATAAAGAGCACCGGAGCCGGCTCGGTCGTAGAGGAAACAATAAAAAGTCGGTCAACATTTGCAACGGGAGGTCTGGTCATCAGACTTTTTCTCTCCTCAATTTCGTCAATGGTATTCTCTGCCTTGTCATTGACGGAAATCGTTACTCTGTCACCGGGAAGCGGCTTAATGCCTTCCTTACGAAAAATACCCTTCGGCTTACATTCGTATATTTCGCCATCGGCAGCTTCCACATAGTAGAAGCCGCCGATTCCTTTTATAATTATACCTTTTTCTTTAGCCATCAGACACCCTCAAGCTGGCCTACGGTCAGAGTGATTTTTGTATTTTCATTATATATAACGGAGCTTGAAGGAGACGGATTCATCATAATTACCTTGCCGTCCATGGCGGGGTCTTCAACAGCAACGTAGTTGATTATGATATTTTCACTTCTGAAGCCCTTTGAAATAAGGTTTTCCTTTGCGGTTACGGCACCCTGACCCACTACGCTGGTAAGTGTCACGGGGCGGGCGGCTGAACCGGTGGACGTATATTTCTGCTCCGAAATGACGGGGTCTTCCTCCGTAAAGTCAACGACGCAGGTATAATACTCGTCGCCGTCAATATGTACCTTGACGGATGCTTTGTCACCTTCGCCCTCAATCTCAAACTTGTGGGATGAGCCGTCCATAAGGATGGATTGTCTGAACTTTGACTCGCCGTCAACGTAGATTACGCAGTATTCTTCTTTACCGAGAGAAGGAAGAACAATACTGAGCGTCACCTTGTTTTCGGGAGCGATACCGGTACTGACGGTAACGTGAATCTTCGTTCCGGGAGGTACCTTTGTACCCTTGGTTTCCGACTGAGCGATGATTTCACCCTTGGGCTTGTCGCTGTCTTCCTCTTCGTAGGGCTCTTCAAGCTTAAGGTCAAGGGATTCAACTCTCTGCTTGGCGATATTTACATCCATACCTACAAGGTAGGGAACTTCCTTGTAGCTTGAGTCGGTTGCATAATAGATATGAACGGTTGAGCCCCTGTCAACCTCGGTACCCTCGGGAGGATTGGTCCTTGTAACGGTACCGAATTCAACGGAAAGATTGGGCTCCTCAATCTTATCAACGACCAGTCCCATATTCTTGAGCATATCCTCGGCACTGGACCAGTTCATATTAACAACGTCGGGAATAACGACCTTCTGGGCACCGACGAATATCTTGATTTCCTTTTTACTGCCGTCAAACTTTTTGCCGTTTTCGGGCTCCTGTCTGAGAATAACGCCGATTTCGTCCTGATTCTTTGTATTCTCATACTCAACGACTATCTTATATTTATTGTATTTGTCATTATCCTTGACATCGTTTGAGTAATTGAGTCCGACAAGCAGAGGTACTCTTGAAGATGAAGCAAAGGAACTGATGGGAAGCTTCTCAAGCATTTCGGGAGCAAAGAAGTAAAGACCCGTAAATGCGATAACGCCGACAACGATAAGTCCTATAAGAATACCGGCAATAACAAAACCTATTTTACCCTTATTTGCGCCCTCATAATCGTAATCGTCATCCTGCTCGGGTTTGGGCTGCTTTTTGGGTACTTTGGGAACTGCGGGAGCAGCCGCAGCGGGAGCTGTGGGAACGGCGGGAACGACAACGGTAGGTGATGACACCTGCGGCTGCTTTGAATAAGCACCGCTGCCTACGGCAGGTGAAAGCCGTGTAGGTTCGTTATCAACAAAATATTTCTGCTGCTGGAAACGCATACCGGGATTCCTCTTGAATTCTTCAATATCAAGAAGCATTTCGGATGCGGTCTGATATCTTGATTTGGTATCCTTTTCCATGGCTCTCATAACTATCTGCTCAAGGCCCACGGGAATATTGGGATTGATTTCTCTGATGCTTCTGGGGTCATTCTGAAGCTGCATGAGAGCAACGGAAACGCTGTTATCGGAAACGAAGGGAACTCTGCCGGTCAGCATTTCATACATTGCGACACCGATTGAATAGATATCCGTCCTCTCATCAATGGGAAGACCTCTCGCCTGCTCGGGGCTGATATAATGAACGGAGCCGATGGCTGAATCGGTCATGGTCTTGGTATCGCTGTAACTGAATCTCGCAATACCGAAGTCGGTGACCTTTATCGTGCCGTTTGAGAGCAAAAGAATATTCTGGGGCTTGATATCTCTGTGGATAATTCCCTTGTCGTGAGCGTGCTGAAGCGCACGGAGAATCTGCATGGTAAAATGCACCGTTTCCTTTACGCCCAGATGTCCCTGCTGCTCAATATACTCTTTAAGTGTTATGCCCTCAACGTATTCCATTACGATGTACTGAAGTCTGTCACCGTAATTGACGTTATAAACCTTTACAATATTGGGATGTGAAAGCAGGGAAATCGCCTTTGACTCATTCTTGAATCTGCGGCGGAATTCCTCGTTTGCAAGAAACTCATCCTTTAAGATTTTAACTGCAACGATTCTGTCATCCACATTATCGTATGCTTTATATACAACTGCCATACCGCCTACACCGATTACTTCCTGAATCTCGTAGCGGCCGTCAAGTCTTTTTCCGGTATAGTTATCCATTTGCTAATTTATCTCCTTTTCATATTTTTACTGCAACGGCGGTTACATTATCGCTTCCGCCTTTTCGGAGCGCCATCCTTACAAGCTCGTTAATGCATTCTTCACAGTATCTGTCTGAGGCGACCTGAAGTATTTCATCCGCCGTCAGATAATTTGAAAGTCCGTCTGTACAGATGAGAAGCATATCTCCGGGGGAAACATCCTCCTGACAGAAATCAGCCCTTACCGTGTTTTCAACACCGACAGCCCTTGTAATAAGGTTTTTCTTGGGATGATTTACCGCTTCTTTCTCTGTTATTTCGCCATCCTCTATCATTTTTTGTACCACTGAGTGGTCACGGGTAAGCTGGGTAATTCTGTTCTCTTCGGGGTTGATAAGATAAGCTCTGCTGTCCCCGGCGTGAACAGTATAGATAAAGCCGTCCGTTATGATTGAAGCCACAACGGTAGTTCCCATTCCTTCATACCTTTCATCCGAAAGAGAAATGGAATAGATGTATTTGTTTGCATACTCAACTGCGGAATATAAAAGGGATTTGATCGAAATATCGCTCATACCATCGTGATAGCCGTTAGTTATTCTTTCACGGACTATTCTCGCACACTCGCGGGAAGCGGTTGCTCCCTCAGCGGCACCGCCCATACCGTCACAGACAATGGCGTAGCAGGCACCGGTTGTAAGTTCACCGAAGGAATACGAATCCTGGTTATTATCCCTTTTAAGACCGCGGTCTGTCTTTGCCGCAAGTATCATGATGACAAATCCCCCTTTCCTTTATTCTGTTTCAGACGAAGCTGACCGCAGGAAGCGTCAATATCCGAGCCGAGCTTTCGTCTGACGGTTGCGGTAATACCGTTTTTTTCAAGAATCTGCGAAAACCTCTTTACCCTTTCGGGACTGCTCGGCTTGAAGGGACTTTCCTCTACCTCGTTGATGGGAATGAGATTGACGTGGCAGAGCATTCCCTTAAGCCGTCGGGCAAGCTCCAGAGCACATTCATCGGTATCGTTGAGCCCCGATATCATGGAATATTCAAAGGATATCCGCCTTGAGGTTTCTTTTGTATATTCGCGGCACATATCAAGAAGTTCCTCAATATGGTACCGTTTGTTTACGGGCATTATTTTATTGCGGATCTCGTTATTCGGAGCGTGAAGCGAAACGGAAAGAGTAAGCTGAAGGTGTTTATTCAGCAGCTCTCTTATTTTCGGAACAAGTCCGCAGGTTGAAAGGGAAATATTCCTCATGGAAAGATTGATTCCCTTTTCGTCGGTGACAAGAGTAATAAATCGCATTACATTGTCAAAGTTATCAAGGGGCTCACCCATACCCATAAGCACGATATGGGATATCCGCTCGCCGATTTCTCTCTGTGCAATATACACCTGTGAAAGAATTTCGCCTGCGGTAAGACATCGCTTGAAGCCGCCGAGAGTGGAAGCACAGAAGGCACAGCCCATACGGCAGCCGACCTGGGACGAAACGCAGATAGTATAGCCGTATTTGTATTTCATGACCACACACTCAACATAGTCACCGTCCGGCAGAGAGTAAAGCATCTTGACGGTACCGTCGGACGCCACCTGCTTACCGACATAGGAGCAGCAGATAACGGGCATCTTTTCTTTCAGCTCATCCCGCAGGGATTTGGAAAGATTGGTCATTTCGTCATAGTCGAGCACCTGATGCTTATGAAACCACTCATAAACCTGCTTTGCACGAAAGCTCTGTATTGAATTTTCCTTGAAGGACTCCGTCATTTCTTCAAGAGTCATTGAAAGAATATCCATCTGATTTATTATCCTTTACGTTCAAATACCGCCACAAAAAAACCGTCTGTGGAATGTAAGTGGGGCATAAATGTCATATATTTTTCGTCATCGGAATGTCTGGGGACATCGGGAAGATACTCCGCGATTGCGAAATCCGGATGCTCACGGAGAAATCTGTCACAGACTTCCTCATTCTCTGCGGGATTAAGAGTGCAGGTAGAATAAATAATCCTGCCGTCGGGTTTGAGATACTTAATCGCATTGCAGAGGATTTTATACTGAATGGCGGGAATTTTTTCTATCTCGCTCTTATTTTTGAATCTGATTTCCGGCTTGCGTCTGATAATTCCGAGACCGGAGCAGGGAACGTCACAAAGGACCTTATCCGCAAATCCGTAGTTGCCGTTGTATTCGGTGGCATCAGAGAAAAAAGCGCTGACGTTTTCAAGCCCGAGACGGGCGGCACCGCTTTTAATAAGGTCAACCCTTGACTGATAAACGTCAAAGGATTTTATTCTGCCCTTGCCGTTCATTATTTCAGCCATGGTGAAGGTCTTGCCGCCGGGAGCGGCACACATATCAAAGACGACGTCGTTTTCATCGGGATTTACCGCCTTACAGCAAAGCTGTGAGGACAAATCCTGAACGTGAAACAGACCGCTGTTATAGGATTCAAGCTTATCTATCTGACCCGGGGAGGTAAGAATAAGGGCATTCTCAACCACGGGAGTTTTTTCCGCAATTATACCCTCCTCCGCAAATTTCCATATCAGTTCCTCGGGAGTAATTACGGTAGTATTTACCCTGACGGTCACGGGTGCGGGCTCAAGCGCCTTTTCGCATATCCCTTTTGCATTTTCGTAGCCGTAGGAATTCACCCACAGCTCGGTAATCCACTCGGGGCAGGAATATCTGATTGAAAGATACTCCGCAGAGCCCTCCTGCGTTTCGGGGTATTTAAGACCGTTATCCGCAACCCTTCTCAATACGGCGTTTACAAGGGAAGCTGCAAAGGAGGATTTATTTACCTTTGCAAGCTGAACGCTCTCGCTGACTGCCGCATGGTCGGGAACCTTATCCATAAAGAGAATCTGATATGCGCCAAGCACAAGCACCGTGTGAAGCTCCGGCTTCAGTTTCTTTGACGGCTGATTAAGGTACAGACTCAGGTTATAGTCAATGAGAATGAGTCTGTCAAGAGAACCGTAAACAAGATTGCTGACAAATGCTCTGTCTCTCTCGTCAAGGTCCGGATTATCCTTAAGCATACTGTCAATCAAAAGGTTTGAATATGCTCCGTCCTTCATAATTTTAAGTAATGCTTCAAATGCTGTCTGCCGTGCGCTTTTCATGGGGATCTCCTTATCTTCGTTTGCTGCTGCCTAAAAATCTGATGACAAATCTCAAAAGATTTGCAAGTGCGGTAAGCATTGACGCAACATAGGTCATTGCCGCCGTTCTGAGTACCTTTTTGGCTGAATCCACTTCTTCACCGAAAAGCATACCCGTTTCTTCAATTACCTTTATCGCTCTCATACTCGCGTTGAATTCAACGGGAAGAGTGACAAGAGAGAAAAGGAAAACAAGTCCGTAAAGTGCCAGACCGATGTATATAAGATTGGTAAGCCCGAGAATCAGACCGAGGATTGCAACGGGCAGGCCTATGGTTGAACCGATATTGCATACGGGTACAAGCTTGGTCCTTATCTGATTGGGCAGATAATTCTCCGCGTGCTGGGCGGCATGACCTGCTTCGTGGCAGGCAATACCGATAGCAGCAACGGAGTTGCTGTTATATACGCCCTGCGAAAGAGAAATTACCTTTTTTGAGGGGTTATAGTTATCCGTAAGTGAGCCGGCAATGGGCTGAATCGCTACGTCGGCAATTCCGTAAAAGGAAAGCACCATCTGAGCTGCCATCGCACCCGTAATGCCTCTGGAATTGGGAACGGACGAAAACTTTTTGTAAGTTGATTTGACCCTTGCCTGGGCTACCATTGCAATTATCAACGCGGGGATAACGAGAATAAAATACCAGATATCTGTGTAGTAAAACGGCATATTCACACCTCCGTATTACGTATTCGGAAATTATTCAAATCTGTCTGCAGTGATTTTATTGCCCCTGAGGAAATCCTCCGCAGGCATTGATTTTTTATTTTCTGCCTGAAGCTGAAGAATCTCTACCGTATTCATATCGCCGCAGGCAACGATAATTCTTTTTTCTTTTTCAACAATTTCACCGGGGAATGTTCCTTTTTTATCGCAAAGAACGCTCTTCTGAATCTTGAAGGTTTTACCATCCATTACCGCCGTAGCGCAGGGCCAGGAATAAAGCCCTCTGATACGGTTATGTACCTGCTGAGCGGTCATATTCCAGTCAATGGGTGAATCTTCTTTTGAAAGCATGGGAGCATAGGTGAATTTACTGTGATCCTGCGGAACGGGATGAAGCTCACCTGCCAGAGCGGCATTTATCGTTTCATCCATTACCTGAGCACCCAGAGCGGAAAGAATGTCAAACAGCTCCTCCGCATTCATATTTTCACCTATTTCCACTTCCCTCGTTATCAGCATATCGCCGGTATCAAGTCCCTCGTCCATCTGCATGGAGGTAACACCCGTCTTTTTACAGCCGTTTAGTATTGACCACTGAATCGGGGCGGCGCCTCTGAGGGACGGAAGCAGGGAGGCGTGGATATTGATACATCCGTATTTCGGATAGTCAAGTATCTCCTTGGGAAGAATCTTACCGTAAGCAACAACGATAATGAGGTCGGGATCCGCCTGTCTGACCATCTCAAGGGCGGTACCGTCTTTCATCTTAACCGGCTGATAAACGGGAAGATTATGACTGAGGGCAAGCTCCTTTACGGGAGGCGGAGTGAGAGCACCGTGTCTTCCCTTGGGCTTATCGGGCTGAGTAAAAACACCCGTGATTTCTCTGCCCGTATCAATGAGCTTCTGAAGGCAGGGAACTGCAAAATCGGGAGTTCCCATAAAAGCAAATTTCATATCAGTCACCTGTTTTCTCTGCGGATGCATCTGATTTATTCAGATAATCTTCGGGATTTTTAACAAGCTTATCAACAAAGCATACGCCGTCAAGATGGTCGATTTCGTGGCAGAAGCAGCGGGCACGAAGCTCCGTTCCCTTATAGACACACCACTTACCGTTTCTGTCCTGTGCTTTGACGATAACACTTGCGGGGCGGCAGGTCACACCGTATTCTCCGGGGAAGGAAAGACATCCCTCCTGCTCATACTGTTCACCCTCAACGGACGTGATTTCGGGATTGATGAGCTCTATATATCCGCTTTTATCCTCGGAGCAGTCCATCACGACAACTCTTCTGAGGATACCGACCTGCACGGCGGCGAGTCCGACACCGTTTGCAAGATACATTGTTTCTTTCATATCGTCGAGAAGAGTCCACAGACGGGCATCAAATTTCTCAACGGGTCTTGATTTTTTACGAAGGATCTCGTCATCCTTCTGAACGATATTTCTGATTGCCATTTTATTACCTCAAAGTACGGAATCCGGATTCATATCACCGTAAACGGTAACATTCTTAAACGAAGGTGAGGAACCGGTTTCCTTTAATATTTCGGACATCATCGCTCTGAACGAAGCGGAATTGATGCACTTGATAATAATTCTATATCGGAATTTTCCTCCGAGCTTTGACACCCTTGCGGGTACGGGCCCGAGGACCTGTAATTTTTCGTCTTTATATTTTTCTCCCGCAAGCTTTCTGATAAGCTCCAGGATATTATTGGCGGCAATATGGACAGCCGCCTCATTCATACCCACCAGACCGAGAACGAAAAGGTCACAGAACGGAGGGTATTTCATGGCTTTTCTGATTCTGATTTCCGTATTGAAAAATTCATCGTAATCCTGCTTTGCGGCAATTCTTATGATTTCATTTTCGGGAGTCAGAGTCTGGATAATCGCCTTTCCCCTGCTGTCTCCCCTTCCGCTTCTGCCCACGACCTGCGTGAGAAGGGAAAAGGTTTTTTCAAGGGATCTGAAATCGTCGTTATAGAGCTGCTGGTCAACGGAGATGACTCCGACCAGCGTTACGTTTGGAAAATCAAGCCCTTTGGCTACCATCTGAGTACCTATGAGAATATCATAGTCACCCTTTTCAAAGGCACCGAAGAACCTGCCGTGAGAATCCTTGGCGGTAGTAGTATCCGCATCCATACGAAGGATTCTTGCTTCGGGGAAAAGAATATTCAGCTCATCCTGAATCTTTTGAGTACCGAAGCCCGCATATCTTACCGACTGCTCATGACATTCGGGGCATTCACCCGTAAAGGGCATTGAATATCCGCAGTAGTGACACAGCAGACGGTTATTTGCGGAATGATAGGTCATTGAAATACTGCAATTCGGGCAGGTGATTACCTGACTGCATGCATCGCAGACCGCAAAAGTATTGTAACCTCGTCGGTTGATAAGCAGAATGGACTGCTTGCCCGACTCAAGGTTTGCTTTGAGTGAATCGTAAAGTTCCCTGCTTATTTCGGTACATACCGACATTTTTTCCGCCGTTCTCATATCAACGGTCAGCACGTCCGGCATGACCGCATTCCCGTACCGTGACGTGAGACGGCAAAGCTCGTATCTGCCCTTGAGGGCTTTTGCGTAGCTTTCAACCCTGGGGGTTGCCGATGCGAGTACAAGAGGACACTCATTGAAGGCAGACCTGAACTTTGCCACATCCTCGGCATCGTACCTCGGAGTCTGCTCGGATTTATACGTGTGCTCCTGCTCCTCGTCAATGATAATAAGACCGAGGTTTGTAAGCGGGGCAAAGACGGCACTTCTCGTACCGATTACCACGCTGCATTCACCCCGTTTGACGCGTTTCCACTGCTCACTTCTCTCTCTGATTGAAAGGGCGGAATGGAAAACTGCAACGCTTTTGCCGTATCTTTTACAGAAAATGCCCAGTGCCTGAGGTGTAAGTCCGATCTCCGGAACGAGGAGTAAAACGGACCTGCCGGAATCGATAACATCGTCCATCAAGCTCATATAGACGGAGGTCTTACCGCTTCCCGTTACACCGTAAAGCAACGCCGTGCATCTCTTTTTTTCGCTGACAAAGGAGCTGAGCTTGTCCTTTGCCTTCTGCTGTTCCTCCGTAAGAGAAACGGCAGTTCTCACGCCGGCATCATCCTTCATACCGGCAAAATAGTCAACCTCGCACTCGTAAAACTCGGCATAACCGTTTTTTACAAGAGCATTGACAACTGCGGGGGTATATCCCGTAAAGTAGCACAGCTCCCGCACGGTGGCGGCACCCGCATCTTTAAGAATATCGAGGGTTTCCTGCTGCTTTTTGCTCAGTTTCTTTCCCTCGTCTGCATTTTCGGCGGGTCTTACCATTTTTGCGGTAAGGTCGCCGAGATTCCTGACGGCATCGGACTGGAGCAGAACAAGCTTCTTCCTGAGCAGAGCTTCGATAAAAGGAGTATCTCCTTTCATTGAAAGGTTTGAATATATCAGGTCTTCTCTGACAAATTCACCCCTGGAAAAAAGAAAATCAAAGATTTCCTTTTCCCCTCCCTCAAGGTCCTCAATTCTTGATTCATCTGCCTCGGGATTAGCGGCGTAATACTTCACCATACGGTAATTGATACCTGCGGGAAGCATGGACTTTGCCGCATCATAGAGAGTACAGAAGGTCCTTTCCGATATAAAACGGGCAAGGCGTATCATTTCGTCGTTGAGAAGAGGACTTTCATCCTTAACCTCGGTGATCTTTTTGATTCTCTTTGCCTCACATTCATCCGTCAGTTCAAATATAATGCCGAGAGATTTTTTGTTGCCGTTACCGAAGGGTACGGTTACACGGCAGCCGGGCTGAGCAATTGCTTCAAGCTCCCGGGGAATTGAATAAGTGAATTCCATGTCAAAGGAATAATTGGCCGCTTCAACGGCAACCTTTGCATATTTCACTTAATCACTTCCTTAGATGTTTCTGATTTCTTCGGGCTCTACGATTTCATAGTCCCCTGCAAGAATCTGGTCAAGAGCCAGACTTACGGGCTTTTCCGTAATGATTTCGCCGTTTTCCTTTGCTTCTTCTGCAATTTCTCTTGCTCTGCCTGCTGTGGCGGTAACAAGTGAATAACGGCTTACATGGTCCTTAAGGACACCGCTTAAATCGGGATTAAACATTATTGATTACCTCGCTGATAATATTTTTATTTCTTGTCAAACGCATTTTTTCCGCGTTGATTACCGTTTCAAAATCCGCAACCGCTTCGTCAAGGTCATCGTTGACCACGACGTAATCGTATTCACCGGCACGGCGGATTTCCTGCTCGGCGATGAAAAGGCGGTGGGAAATGGTTTCTTCATCCTCCGTTCCTCTGGAACGGAGTCTCTTTTCAAGAGAAGCAAGTGACGGGGGCATAAGAAATACGGTGACCGCATCGGGATATGCCTTTCTGATTTTTTCCGCTCCCTGCACCTCTATTTCAAGGATAACGCTTACGCCTCTGCCCAGCATTTCGTCAACCGGCGCTTTGGGAGTGCCGTAATAATTGCCTGCATAGTTGGCATATTCAAGCATCTCGCCGCCGTCTATTTTTCTTTCAAAATACTCTGTGGAAACGAAATAATAGTCAACGCCGTCAATCTCCGTGCCTCTGGGGGAACGGGTAGTCATTGAAATGGACACCTTTACGTTGTCATTCTTTTGGGTGAGCTTACCAAGCAGCGTATCCTTACCGCAGCCGGAAGGACCGGATAATACTATGAGGACGCCCTTCTTATCCGTCATCTTCATCCTCCTCACTGATTTGCTGATCATCAAACATACGGTTTGCCAGAGTTTCGCTCTGAAGATATGAGAGAACAACATGATCACTGTCTGTGATAATAATTGCTCTGGTGCGTCTGCCGTGAGTCGCATCAATTAGTATTCCCTTTTCCTTGCTCTCCTGGACAATTCGCTTTCCGGGAGCAGATTCGGGGCTGATTATGGCAACTATACGGCTGGCATTGACCATATTACCGAAGCCGATGTTAATCAGTTTCATATCTACACCTTACTCTATATTCTGAATCTGTTCGCGGATTTTTTCTATCTCCGCTTTGATGTCGACTACCGTGCGGGCAATCTGAACGTCGTTGCCCTTGGAGCCGATGGTATTGGCTTCCCTGTTCATTTCCTGAACGAGGAAATCCATCTTTTTGCCCGTTGCTTCATCGGATGCCAGATAAGCTCTCATCTGGTCAATGTGACTGCGAAGTCTTACGGTTTCCTCCGCAACGGCAATCTTATCCGCAAATATTGCAGCTTCCGTCAATATCCTTGATTCCTCAATGTGAACGTCACCGAGCATTTCGGTAAGACGGGCAAGGAGTTTTTCGTTATATTCCTTAACCGTTTCGGGTGAGCGCTCCTCAACCTTTTCAACACATCCGAGGATGAAATCAAGACGGGATTCAACATCGTCTTTAAGGCGGCTGCCTTCAATCTCACGCATTTCAATAAATTTTGAAAGTGCATCGGCGGCAACTTCCTTAACGGCAGCCCAGATTCTGTCTTCATCAGCTGCCTGCTTTCTTATCATAAGCACGTCGGGTGCTTTGACGATATCCGTAACCTTCACGTCATTTTCAAGCGAATAGGTTTCGGAAATGGATTTATATGCGTCCAGATAGCTTTTTACCAGAGGATGATTTACCTCAACTATGATATCGGGCTCCTCAACGGATTCCACGGTAACATAGCATTCCATCTTGCCTCTTGTCAGTTTGCCCATAAAGAAGCTTTTCAGCTTCTCATCAAGAAAACCGTAGTTACGGGGAAGCTTTGATGAAAACTCAAAGTATCTGTGATTGACACTCTTTACCTCTACGGTAATATTCATACCGTCAACGACATTCTGACTTCTGCCGTATCCGGTCATACTCTTAATCATCGGTATCACCTTTTTCTTTGCATGCACAGCAGGTCGATGCCAGTGCATCCGGTATTTCCACCGTCAGATTATCCTTTGTAAAGCCAAGACGGATGAATGCGGGGGACAGCATATCCGCACCGAGATAACAAACGTATGCGCCTCTGTTGGCACAGTAGTTCATTGCACTGCGGGCAAGTCCCTCACGAATCATATCGTCATCGCAGGATACCGAGGTGAATCTCATTTCAAAGCCGGCATACTCAAAACCGCAGCTGCCGAGCTCGTCACCGTTTTCGTTACGGGCGGTATAGAAAGCACCGCCGCCGGTTTCATTGCAGGGTTTGAAGCTAACCATCAGTCCTGCTCCTTTACTGCTCCGGACATTACAAGAAGGGAATGAATTTCCTTCTCCGTAAGGTCACGGTATTTGCCCACGGGGAGAGTGCCCAGACGGACATTGCCCACGGCGATTCTCTTAAGACGGATAACCTCAAGCTCAAGCGATTCGCACATACGGCGTATCTGTCTGTTTCTGCCCTCGTAAAGCACTATCTCAAGAACGGATCTGTCCTCTGCCTTGTCAATGACGTGAACCTCCGCGGGAGCGGTCATCCTGCCGTCAAGTTCAATACCCGAAGAAAGCTTCTCAACCTGTGACTTCGTAACCTCCGCACGCACCGTAACGCGATAGGTCTTGGGAACGTGGCGGGAAGGATGCATCATTGCGTTGGCAAATGCACCGTCGTTGGTCATCAGAAGCGCACCCTCGGATACTCTGTCAAGGCGACCCACGGGATAGATTCTCTCTTTAATGTCACTCACAAGCTCGGTAACGCACTTGCGCCCCAGGTCGTCATCCATGGTTGTGACATATCCTCTGGGTTTATTGAGCAGGATATAATAAAGATTATTGCTCCTGGCTACCCTTTTACCGTAAACGGTAACGGTATCGGCGGCGGGGTCAACGCTGTCACCGATTTTTGCGGGTTTATTATTGACTCTGACCTTGCCGGCGGCGATAAGCTCTTCGGATTTTCTCCTTGAAGCCACGCCTGCCTCGGCAAGGAATTTCTGTAATCTGATTTTTTCTGCCAAAACGGTTACCTCGGGAAATTATTCGGCATCTGCCTTATTTTCGTCAAGATAATTCTCAATGGCGGTATCAACGGTAGTATCCTTATTCTTGAGCTGAGCGATAACGTCGCTTGCCTTATCAACGATATCGGGTACCATACCGATAACTCTTTCAACAGAGCCCTCGGCTGCATTGATATATTTAACGGAAACACTGCCGTTATTGACTACGAGGAAAGCAACGGGAGAAATGGTAACGCCTGCTCCGCCGCCACCGCCGAAGAGTTCCTGATTATTCTTTGAGGGGAAGTCACTGCCGCCCGAAGCAAAGCCGTAGGTTACCTTTGAAACGGGGATAATCTGGAGAGTATCGGAAATTCTGATGGGCTCGCCGATAATAGTGCTGACGTCTACAAGATCCTTAATCTTGTCAATTGATGTGCCGAGAATGCCTGATGCTGACTGTTCTTTCATTTTTAATTACACCTTTCAATTAGAATTTTTATTTTCTTCCTTCTGTGCTTCGGGCTTTTTTGCCTTTGAGCCTTTAAGGAATTTTATTGCCACTTTGAATACCAGACGAACGCCCATACCGATAAATGAATTTATGAGCCGTCTGGGAACAACGGAAAGCTGAGCGTGTACCCTTGCGTTGCTGCCGCCGTATATGAAATCGGGGTTAACGTCAACGCTGTACTTCTTAACCTTCAGCTTGCTTGTGATAACTCCCATTGCCGGGAATACCGCGGCGCAGGTCTTACCGTATTTGTCGGCAGTTGCCGCGCTGTCACCTGCACCTACCAGCAAAGAAATATAAAGCTCTTCAATGGTAAATGAACGGGCAACGTTGACGAAGCCGGTTTTAAGGACCTCAGCCAGTCTTTTGAGAAGATCAACAACACCCTCAACGCCGTTATTCTTATAAAAGCGTACAAATATATTGTCACCCTTCTTCTTTTCCTTGGGCGGCTTGGGTTCGCTGACCGTCTCGTCTTCTTTTTTCGGTTTCTTCTCTTTCTTCTTTTTGTCTTTTTTCTTCTTTTCGGGTTTTTCCTTCTTGGGTAAAATCTTAAACTTCAGAAATAACCATCTGACGTTCAGGTCAACACCGTCTTCGGAATGAACGGTCACGCGGACCTTCACCGAAAGAATGAGGATAAAGAAGAGAATGATGCCGAGTATGATTTTTAATGCGAGCATCGGTTCACCTCCTTATCATTCGTCTTCATTCGGGATTGCTTCATCTGACTGTCCGGAATTTCTGTCTTCCGTTTCCGCAACCGCCTCGTCAATTTCCGACTGGAAGAAGCTGCGGATCTGCTCACCCTGGGTGCTGTCGATTTCGTCGTCGGGATCGGGAATATCTCTGTCCTCAATCTTTTCGGGAAGCTCAGGCAGGTCTGCAAGGGTAGTCAGGCAGAAGCATCTGAGGAAATTCGGAGTAGTTCCGTAAAGAAGAGGTCTGCCGGGAAGTTCCAGCCGTCCCCTCTCCTCAAGGAGTCCTTTCTGGCAAAGAGTATTGACTACACCGGAGCAGTCAACACCTCTTATCTGTTCAACATATGCTTTGGTAACGGGCTGGTTATAAGCCACCACCGCAAGCACTTCAAGTGCGGCATTTGAGAGAGGAATATTCTTTTTAAGGTCAAGCACATCTCTTATCTGCTGGGCATATTCAACTCTGGAGCAGAGCTGATATCTGTTGCCGAGCTTGAGAAGACATATACCGCTTCCTCTGTTGTCAAGGGCGGCGCCGATTTCAAACATAAACGCCTGCACCATTTCAACATCTATCTCAAGTGCCTCTGCTATTCTCGTAACCTCCAGCGGCTCACCCGAAGCGAAAAGTATGGCTTCTATCGCCGCTCTGAGTTCGTCATTCGTCAATTTTCAATTCCTCCCCTCTGCCCTGCATCAGTACGATATCGGGATTATCAAGGTCACCGTCAACGTAAATTCTCTTTGCCTTCACCATCGCAAGCAATGCGAGGAAGGTGGCGACCATTTCGCTTCTTGACTCGGATTCCGAAAAGAAATCGTCAAACTTGTGTCTGTCTCCTTTTTTGAATCTGTCAATGATGGCGTTTACTCTTGATGCAACGGAAACTATCTTATGGGCTACAATGCCCTTGAATGCCTCAACGGGAGGAGGAAGCTTACGCAATCCCTTACCCACTGCGGCAATATACGCCTTGAACAAATCAACCGGCTCGTGGATACGTGTATAGGTCATATCCACCTCAATTTCCTCCGGCTCTCTGCAAAGATAGTCAAAGCCCTTGCCGGATTCTCTGAGCTTGCCCGCCACAAGCTTACAGTCGCGGTACTCAATCAGTTCTCCGCGAAGCTCCTCAACGAGCTTTTCCGCCTCCTCATGAACGGGAAGAAGAGAAACCGTCTTGATATAAATAAGGCGAGCCGCCATTTCAAGAAATTCACCGGATATTTCCAGGTCATCCTCCTGAAGTGCCTTTACATATTCAAGATACTGCTCAATGATTTCCATAATGGGTACGTCATTGATGCTGACCTGTTTTTTACTTATAAGCTGAAGCAGCAGGTCCATGGGACCTTCAAACACTTCAAGCTTGTATTGAATCTGTACCTTTTCCACTAAAATAACTCCTATCAGCTGAGGATTCACGCCAGATACGCACCGAGACCTCCGAGAGGAAGGGAGGTGATTCTGATTATTCCGGCGAGGACGATATCACACAAGGATGAGAAGGGTCTGCTGAAAATACCCGATACCATAAAGAAGAACAGACCTATCAGAATGTATCTCTCATATTTCATTATCTGAAAATAATACTTTTCGGGTAAGACAAGATTCAGCAGTCTTGAACCGTCAAGAGGCATAATGGGTAAAAGATTGAAAAGTGCGAGGCAAACATTTATTGATGCCGCGTAATAGAAGAACATATACGACACGCTGAGAATTGTCAAATCGGGATTCCTTACGTACGCCACAAAGGTAAAGTTGGCGATAAAGGCAAAGAAGAATGCCATAATAAAATTAGAGAGAGGACCTGCCAGCGCGGTAAGTGCCATACCCGCCTTGCGTTTTTTGAAATTCCGCGGATTTACGGGCACGGGCTTTGCGTAACCGAAGCCGCAGAGAAAAATCATAATCACACCGAATATATCAAGGTGGTCAAGAGGATTAAGTGAAAGTCTGCCTTTAAGACGCGGCGTATCGTCACCGAGACGGTCAGCCACGAAGGCATGGGCAAATTCGTGTATCGGAAGAACACAGAATACCGTAAACACACGCACTAAAAGATTGATGAGCGTCTGTGTTGAAAATCCGTTGCGAATCAAATCAAATATCATCTGAATCTCCTTTGATGATTACTGCTCTGTCAATGTCGTTGAAGTCCCTGAGGGAATATCCCGCACCGAAAATGCGGATAATATCCCGCGCCTGCTCCTCACCGCACTCAAATGCGGCGGCGGGATTACCCAGACGGCCGCGGATTTTTTTGATTGCGCGGTAGAATATCAGCCCGTCCTCTCCGCCGTCAAGGGCGGTACGGGGCTCGGCAAGAACTTCCTTTTGCAGAGCGGATAATTCATTGCTTTTGATATACGGAGGATTTGAAAGAATCAAATCCGCCGCGGGAAGGGTGAGATTTTCGTCAAGCACATCTCCCCGGATAAGCTCCGTATTGAGCGGAGCGATTCTGTCTTTGTTTCTCTGAAGATACCCGAAGGCATCCTCATACTTTTCAAGAAGGATTACCTTTGCATCCTTTCTTTCGGCGGCTACGGTAAGACCGATACAGCCGGTACCGGCGCACAAATCAATCACCACGGGATTCTGTTTATCCCGGAGATAATCCAGAGCGAAATCAACAAGCATTTCCGTTTCCGGTCTCGGAATGAGAACACCTTCGCCGACGAAGAATTCCCTGCCGTAAAACTCCCAGCTGCCGATAAGGTACTGAAGCGGCTCTCCGCAGACGCGTCTGTCGGCAAGTGCGAAATAATCCGCCGCATCGTCCTCATCCATTTCGTCACGAAGCTTCAGCAGGTAGGAATCGTCAACACTTTCAAGAAGCCAGCGGCTTTCGTTGCCGTAATTCTCAACGCCGTTATCTCTGAAAAAGTCACCGCAATACTTCAGCGCTTCACTGTATGTCATCGCTATGCTCCTGCACGGTTTCCTCGGCGGTGTCTTCGGCAGTTTCCGCTTCGGGCTGTTTCTCTTCCTTCTTCGGAGCTTCACCGCTCAGGCACGCCTGCATGGCGGCAATGGCGACCTCGCAGATTGCTTCATCCGGCTCTGCCGTGGTAATTCTCTGCATAAGAAGTCCGGGAGCGGAAAGAGCTTTTGTGAATTTATTGGGATATTTGCCGGCAAGCTGAATGAACTCAAAGCCGAAGCCCATAATGAGGGGAAGGAGAAGGAGCTTGACGCAAATCCAGATTATTCTTGATTCTCTGACACCGGGAAAAATAAGCACAACGAGAGAGGAAATAAGAATACTGAGAATGATGGTAACAAAGATGAAGCTTGTACCGCACCTGGGATGGAAGCGTTTTTCCTTCATAATGTTTTCGGGAGTAAGCTCATGACCGTGCTCAAAGCAGAAGATGGTCTTATGCTCGGCTCCGTGATACATATAAACTCTGTGAATTTCCTTCATCTTTGAGGTAAGGTACATATACAGCACAAAGATGATGATTCTGATGATTCCCTCAATGAGTGCGCAGAAACGGGTAAGGTCTACTGCGGGAAAAATCTTATTGTTGACAAGGTCGTAAACGAATGACGGCATCCAGAAGAAAAGCACGAAGGCAAGTCCGATACCGAGTACCGAAGCGATTGCACCGATGACCGCCATCATTTTCGGACCGAAATGGTCTTCAATCCATTTATCAAGCTTTGACTCTGCGGGCTCATCACCTAAATCCATAGAGGTTTTTTCTGCCGATTCCATAAGAAGCTTATAGCCCATAATCATAGATTCTATGAAGGATACAACACCTCTGATAATGGGGATATTGAAAAACTTATATTTTTTGCGAAGGGAAGTAAATTCCTTCATTTCCGTATCAATAGTACCGTCGGGAAGACGGCAGGACATTGCGGTGCCTTTCGGTCCTCGCATCATAATGCCCTCCATCAGCGCCTGACCGCCGACAGCAACGTAGTTTTCTTTACTCATTTTCCGTATTCTCCTTTGAATTTCCGTTTACATCAAGAGGAAGGATAATCCTTACCGTGGTACCCTGACCGTAGACGCTGTCAATATCAAGCTGACCGTCGTGAAGCCGTATTATTTCGTCACATACCGCAAGGCCGATACCCGAGCCGCGGATGGTGTTATTTGCCTTGTAGAATTTTTCTTTGACGTGGGGTAAATCCTCGGGGGCAATACCTACACCCGAATCCTCAACGGTGATTTCAAGATAATCGGTACCGATTTGTGCCGAGACGTTTATCTTGCCGCCCTGCTCGGAATATTTGACCGCATTGTCAAGGATATTGATAAATACCTGTCTGAGTCTTGAGGGGTCCGCCATACCCGGAGCCGGGTCTGCGGGAACGTTGTAGTTGACCTCAATACCCTCACGCAGAGTTCTGTCTCTGAAGGCGAACACGACCTCATCAAGCTCTGCAAGGTAATCTGTTTTTTCTTTATTGAGCTTCATCCTGCCGCCGCTCATTCTCGAGAAGTCAAGAAGCTCCTCAACCATTTCGTTAAGGCGGGTGGATTCGCTGATGATGATATCCATTCCCCTGCTTGTCATACCCGGATCGCTGTCACCTATCTGCTGAAGAGTCTCGCCCCAGCCCTTGATGGCGGTAAGCGGTGTACGCAGCTCGTGGGAAACGGTGGAAATGAAATCGTTCTTTAATCTGTCCGATTCGGAAAGCTTATCCGCCATATCGTTGATGGTATTGCACAGCTCACCGATTTCGTCATTGTAAGGGTAACTGTCTATGCTTGCGTTCAGATCGCCGCCGGCAATCTTTTTTGCCGTTGCACCGATATCCTTTACGGGATTGACGATTGAACGGACAAATACCATACCGGAAAGGAAGAGCGCCGCAAAGCAGAAAAGTGAAACTATGATGATGAGTGCGGCAAGTACGCTGAGCTGCTCGTCAACCGCATCCATGGAGACCATATATCTTATCGCACCCGCAAGAGTGCCGCTTTCGTAATAGTAAGCGCAGGTGTATGCCATGATTTTTTCGCCCGAAGGAAGCTTACCGACCCACATGGCGCTGTGCTCATCATTGGAGATTGCCTCCTCATAATCCGGCATATCAACCGCTTCACGGATGGTAAAACCGTTTGAAGAAACTATTACCCGTCCCTTGCTGTTGATAGTCCATACCGCAAGCTTGTCTTTATTCTGATAATTATCAACATACTGACGTGCCGCTTCCTCAAAGCCGCTGTTTTTTGCTCCGTAAAGACCGAAGATAGAGGAAACCTCGCCGTAGCTCAGCTCCTTTACCTGCATCTCCGCAGCACCGTAATAATAAGCTCTGATGAGGAAGAAGACCGCAACGGAAACGGCGATAAGGATGGCAAAGAATATAGATGCAACGTTGATGAACCAGCGTTTTGTAATGCTCATATATTTCATTGCCCTCACCCCGCTTTCGCTGTCTTAAAGAATCATACCTGCCATTTGTAACCGACTCCCCAGATTGTAAGCAGGTGTCTGGGAACGGAGGGCTCATCCTCCACTTTCATACGCAGTCGTCTGATATTAACATCAACAATCTTTTCTTCACCGAAATATTCGTTGCCCCATACCTTTGTGAGTATGTCGGTCCTGGTAAGAGGAGTACCGGGATTTGCAAAGAAATATTCCATCATCTGAAATTCAACCTGTGTAAGCTCCACAAACCTGCCGTTTTTGGTAAGGGAACGGGAACGGAGGTTAAGAGCAAACTCGCCCATTTCAATAACATCCGCCTGAGTGACCGAACGGGTATTGTTCATGGCGACTCTGCGGTATATGGCATCCACTCTCGCCACGAGCTCGGAGGGAGAGAACGGCTTGGTGATATAATCGTCCGCACCGACCATAAGCCCTGTGATTTTGTCCATTTCCTGAGCTTTGGCGGTAAGCATGATGATACCGATATTGTTGCTCTTTGCACGAAGCTGTCTGCAGACCTCAAGTCCGTCCACATTGGGCATCATTACATCCAGCACCGCTACGTCGATATCTCCGCCGCATTCATTGTATTTTTCAAGGGCGTCGGCTCCGTCAACCGCTTCGGTCACGTCGTAGCCGCCTCTTTTAAGATTGATTACCACAAAGTCTCTGATAGCTGATTCGTCTTCTGCTATGAGTACCTTTTTCATACTTTCATCTCCATTCAGGCAGGAAGCTGGATTACAATCTTTTTGATTGAATCAGCGTTGATGCCTGCATCAGTTCCGTTAGTGTTTATTTTTACACAGATTACGCTTTCATTCTTTTTGAGAATGGTGACGTAACCGGATTTTTCCGAATTGATTTCCTTTTCCCAGCGTTCCTTGGGAATATCCACAATGGTGAACAGGGTATTGTCAAAAGGCGAATCTTCGCCCTTGGTGTAAACCGACCAGCTTGACCAGTCGCCGCCTGCCTGCTTACGGACGAACGGCTCATCCGCGGGAAGCTTATCAAGGTCAACCGCATAGCCGTCCTCGGTATTGACATAAGTCCTCTTTACCGTATGAGGTCTGCTGCCGTAATACCTCGTCCACTCCGTGACGTAAAGCATATCCGTACTGTCTACGTTTTCGTCAAAGGGCTTCTGAAGAGGAATCTCCACCAGGTCGTCTCCGTCAATATCCGTACACTTTATCTGCTCAAATCTGACGGTGGCGGTATTGGTACCCGTTTCCTCATCGTAAAAGAAGGACGTAAGCTCACTCTTTGAATCATCCCAGCTGATTGCCTCGGTAATCACAACGTTATTGGTCTTTACGCCGTCAATGTAAACCGTGAGGGGTGAATTACCGCCTACGGACTCGGCACAGAATGAAATGTAGCTTCCGACAAAGGGGTCAACGGGAGCGGAGCCGATTTCTTTGAATTTGGTCTTATCAAATTTATAGAGCAGAGCGCTCCTTGTGGAAGCGTTATTATCAATCAGAGTAGAAATGAAGAAGATTTCATTTTTGAGGTCTCCGTCCATATCAATCGGTTTGATAATATCACAGCTCTGGAACATTACCTCATCGTATTCTATATGGTCGGTCGCAGAACGGTAAACCGAAAAGACACTGCCGCCGTTGATACCCGAATAATTCCAGATAACCAGGATATCCTTGCAGGAGTCACCGTCAAAATCCGTAAGTATCAGCGATTTGATTTCATTTCCGTAACCGGTATACGAGCCGCTCTTTTTCCACGTTTCGCCTTCGTTGACAAAAACGGAGAACTTGGCGATTTCGGATTCAACCGCATCCTTGTAGAAAATGATGCCTTCTTCCGAGCCGTCACCGTTAAGATCCGTGACCGTGATGGCGGAAAGATTATCACCCTCAATCGGACTGCAGAGAATCATATTGCCTCCCACCGAAGTATGGAAGGCATCAACAAGGCCTTCATACTCCGAATAGTAAAGAGGAGGAGTCAGCAGGGAATCAACCGTGCGGATGATTACCGGAGGACTGCATGAGCACAGAGAAAGGCAGAGCACAGCCGCAATAACAGCCACGCCGAACATACGTTTTTTCATCTGCCTCACTCCTTTTTACGGTCAGAACATTATGACCCAATCTAATCTATGACATTATAACAAACAGTTCTGTAAAATTCAATATTTTTCTTATAAAATAAATATTAATTTTATATAAAGAAACCCGGATACACGGGATAAGGCGGAAACAGATAAAATCATACCGCCGGATGACGGCAGAAAAACTAAAAAGTGCTTCCCCGAAGGGAAGCACCGGAAAGATTCTGTTTATTCAATTTCTATGGTTACGACAGGCTCGCCGTATTCACCGCCGCGAAGAAGCCAGCATTTACTGCCGTCCTCAAGACGAAGCGGAATATCCACTACGCCCTTCTCAACCTTGACGCCGCTGATGTCAGCATAAAGACGGATATTTGAGTTTTCGTATTCCGAAACCGCGGCAATGGGACCCGCAATCGTGACCGCGGACGCTGCAAGTCCTTTGACCGAGCCGTTTCCGCCTTTGATTTCAACGTTTTCGGGGGATACCGTCACGGATTTGGTGGCAACGTTTGCAGTCATGATAACAACGGTAAAGCCCTCAACTTCATCGTCAATAAGGCAGCCGTTATGTGCCTCTGCCTCGTCTGCGGTAACGTTAATAGTATTCATACCCGGCTGAAGGGAAGCGTAGTCAATTTCAATCGCAACGCTTTCAACATCGTTAATACTGCTGGGGATGAATCCGGCGCTGACGTTATCGGGTGTGATTCTGAAGGAGGTGAAATTTTCATACTCCGCGGGAGCATTCACGAAATCAACGCTCATGCCGAATTCTTTTATCTGGTAAACGGGAATGGTAACGTCAATCCTGTCTCCGGCGTCAAGCTCGGAATACTTGAGTGACGAGCCGTCAACGGTAACCACGTTATAATCTGTTGAATAGGTAACGGTATCGTCAAGATTTCGGTTCAAATCAACATTTGCAACGATTTTTTCAATCTTTTTTACCTCAGAGGAAGGCCCGGTAACCTTGATGGCGTTGGCGGTGGGCTCACCGCAGGTAAAGCCGTCAACTGTATAGTCGTCAGCGTTTTTCAGAGTTATTACCGGCTCAAAAACCGCCGTCATCGGTCTGTCAAAAAACAATGAAACCGTATCGGGAATGACGGAAACTATCTGGGTACTCGAATCGGAATTGTTGACCGTGGCTTCCACGGGAATAACGTATTCGCCCACCTCAAAAATCTTGCTCACGTCAACATTGACCATAATGTTTTCCTTGAAATCCTTACCGCCGAGAACGTATTTGAGTCCGCTTACGGTCACGCGGGACTCCGCATTTTCAAGGCCGTAGCAATGAAGACCGTAGGTCTTTTCAACCGTACTGAGTGCGGGAGCATTGACGTTCAGCTCATAGAACGTAACGGTGGTCGGAACGTTCTTTTCAACTGCTATATAGAGCCAGATAACGGAAGCGGCAAGCACCGATATGATTGCAAGAGCAACATTATGGCTCACTATTCTGTCTAATAATCCACGTTTATTCATTTCTTTGAACCTTTTCTAAAAATTTTGCCGAACAAACCGGCAGTATCCTTCTGCTTCGCCGTACCGATAACGTAATCTATCATTTTTTCACGAAGATCGCTCTCGGTGTAGTCACGGGTAAGCTCCCCTCCTATGGCAACGGAAATCTGACCCGTTTCCTCCGAAACAACAACAATAAGGGCATCGGAATTTTCACTCATGCCGATGGCGGCTCTGTGCCTCGTACCGAGTTCGCTGGGAATATCCCCTCTTGCGGCAAGAGGAAGAACACATCCCGCCTTGTATATCCTGCCGTCACGGACGATTGCCGCACCGTCATGAAGGGGTGATTTGGGATAGAAAATATTGCCTACAAGCTCGTGGGAAATAGCGGCATCAACGAGAGTTCCTGTATTGGTGATTTCCGTTGAAAGCAAGCTCTTTTCCATTACGATAAGTGCGCCCGTTTTACTGTCGGACATTCTCTGTACGGCCTTGCAGATTTCAACAATGGCGGAATTGACAACCTCTTCGGTATTTGCACCGTCACCGCCGAATACTGACCTGAAACCGCCTATATTGCTTCTGCCGAGCTTGGCAACAAGCTGACGGATCTCTTCCTGGAAAATGATGACGAGAAGCAGGAAAATATTTGAAAATACGTATTTGAAAAGATAGGAGGTGACCTCCATATTGAAAATAATCGCAATCAGGTACATCAGAGCGAGGGCAACAAGTCCCTTGACGATATAGAGTGCCTTCGTACCTCTGATAAGTCGGATACCGAGAAAAATAACGACCGCAACAAAAATAATATCCAGTATATCGGAAATGCTGAAGCTCAGAGATGCGATTTTATTGAAATAATCGATGAACTTTGCGGAAAAGCTCTCGCTGAAGGTTACGATATCAAGATACATAACAATACCACCCGTTTAGTTGTACATTTAATAATAGCACAGCAAAATCCCGTTTTCAATCAAATCGGGAACTGTTAACAAAAAATTCAGTTGTTCTTTTCAACAAGAGCAATCGCCTGAGCGGCTATACCCAGTCCCTCGCCCGTAAATCCCATTTTTTCCTCGGTGGTCGCCTTAACGCTGACCGAGGAAACGTTTATATCGCAGACAAGGGCGATATTTGCCCTCATCTGAGGAATCCAGGGCTTCATCTTAGGCGCCTGCGCAATAATCGTAGAGTCAATGTTAACGATGGAGAAGCCGTTATTTTTCAAGTGCTCCGCCACTTTTTTAAGCAGAATGAGACTGTCTGCGCCCTCATATTGAGGGTCGTTATCCGGAAAGAGACAGCCGATGTCTCCGAGTGCCGCCGCTCCGAGCAGGGAATCGGCAATCGCATGAAGCAGAACGTCCGCATCGGAATGCCCCAGCAGACCTCTTTCATATTCAATTTCCACACCGCCGACAATGAGCTTCCTGCCCGCGGCTAAGCGGTGAACGTCATAACCCTGTCCTATTCTAAGCATCGGGATTCCTCCAGTTTTGCAGTATCCTCCGACAGGCGTTCGTAGGTGGTAATGCAGTTGAGCACCTGAACAAGCGAATTAGCGGTAAGGCGTTGAGGAAGATTATAAAATTCAAGCAGTTTTTTCCTTTTTGACGCGCTGTCCGGCTTTCCGCTGTAACCGAGCTCATAAAGGTCCTGCTTGGTAATGGGCCTCACGGGTTTTTCAACCTTCTCACAAAGCACACCTGCCCTCTCAAGCGCTTCCAGAATAACGCTTTCGGGCACGCCTTCAACACCGAGCTTGCCTTCCTTTGACGCCTCGGTCTTACGCCTTTCCTTACCGAAAATATCGGGGATATATGCATTTGTAATGTATTTTTTATCAACGGTCGAGCCGATGAAATTCCTGATGATGAAGCCGGCGGAATCGCTGTCGGTAATCACAAGAATACCGTTCTTTTCCGCAAGCATACGGATAAGCTTCTGCCTTTCCTTATCCTTGAAAATACCGAAGCCGTCGGTACAGATTATGGGGGCATCGATTATGTTGGAAAGCTTGATTTTATCGTACTTTCCCTCTACGATAACCGCCTGCTTTATCTTTATCATATTATCTCCCGCCCGTCCTTGTCAGAAGCACAAGAGTCTGCTCAAGGACCTGCTTTTTATCAAGCGACGTACTTTTGAGTGCGGAATCCGCATCGGCAAGAATTTCAAATATACGGGTAAGCTGTTCAAAGGATAAGGAGCCGGCAAGCCCGGTCATTTTTTTAAGACGCCAGTCCTTGCCCTTGTATGCGGGATAACCGACTTCAAGCTCGCCGAGAGACTTACCCGCCTTAAGGGTCGCCTTGACTCTGTAAATATCGGCATACTGGGAATTGACAGCACCCAGAATCTTGTATTCATCCTCACGCTGGGCAAACAGGGCTGAAAGCATACGGAATGCTTTATCAAAATTACCTGCCGTAAGCTCGTCTATCATATCGTAAACTTTGGTTTCAACGGATTTGATACAAACGGCATCAACGTCGGATTTCGTGATGACGTCACCGCCGTAGGCACAAACCTTTTCAAGCTCGTTATTGAGCAGATTTAGGTCGTTTCCGACACTGTTTATAAGGTAGGATGCAACGCCCTTGTCAAATTTTTTGCCCCTCTTAACCGCACCTTTTTCAAGGATGGAAGAAATTTCGTACGGAGTCTTTCTGTTGAATTTTACAACGTATGCAAGCTCCGAAAAGAGCTTGACAACGGGTGCAAATTCCTTTGCCTTCGGCTGGGAAGCGGGATAAGAGAAGATAAGACAGTTATCCTCGGGATTATCCGTAAGAAGCTCACGAAGGGCATCCATATCACCCTTATCCAGTTCCTCAACGGGATAATTCTTAACCAGAACGCACTTACTTTCCGCCATCATGGGAACAGCCATTGCATTCTCATATATTTCCGAAAGGTCTTTATCCTCCTTGCCTTCCTTATCAAAGACGTGAAGGTTGAAATCATAAAAGGATTCGTCAACGCATGCCTTGATAAGCTTGTCGGTATAAACCTTGACCAGGTAATCCTCATCGCCGCACAGAAGATATGCGCCAACGGGAGCTGATTTGATTTTCAGTTTGAGGTCGGCCTCTGTGAGTTCAGGCATAATTTACCCTCTTTCAACGTTTATTTTTCCGTTAAATCCGTAGATTGTAATATCACCGTTTCCTGCGGTGGCACAACAGCTGATTCCCTTTGATATCAACTGATTCTGGTATTCACAGCCGTGTTTTTCATCATCTGAAATTACCATCATTCCGAGGCCGTCAAAGGCAAATTCATCGGGGTATTTTCCGCCGCAGACTACCACGTCACAGTCGCTCGTTTCTCTGTCAAGAGAACAGATTTCAACGCCGTATGAAGGCAGGAAAAGTGCCTTGATTTCATCGGTTTTTACTATATATGCCTCCCTGCCGGAGGAGTCGTGACAGACGGAAATTTCTATATTTCCGCTGTTATATTTATCTTTGATTTTTTCACTTTTACCGTTACTGAGCTTTGCTCTGACGGAGTAATCCTCCGAGCTGCTGAACAGCTTTTCCGGTGTAAACGAAGACATTACCGTATCGTAATAATCAGGGTTGAAATTTTCTTCTCCGGGAAGAATAAACGCATCGATTTTACCGGAGGACAGATTCATCGCCTGACTGATTTTATAGCCACCGTCGTAGTCGTCGCCGGAACAGCCCAATAATATAGTTTCATTTTTATATGATATGACCGCCGTAAGTCCCCTGCCGACATCCGTGACCGTGATTCTCGTCCTCTGCTTATCCGCAAAGCTGAAAGTACAGACCGAAACAACAAAAATCAGACACAGAGCCGCCGAGGCGGGAGCGAGTATCTTTTTTCCCGAATATTCAACGAGAGCAAAAAGAGCACCCGCGGCAAAAAGAACGCAGAGTATGATACAGGCATCCTTTTCACTCACCCGTATTTCGGAAAGTCCGCTTCCGGAAATAAAGGATGCGATTTTAAGAATACATTTTGCGATAATGCCTGCGATAAAAGCGGGAATATTGATAATTGACGTGCTTATCATCGCAATGACTGCGCCTAAGGCGGCACAGACCATACATACCTCCGCAAGTCCCACTATAATCAGATTTGAGGGAAAAACGCTGAAATTGAAGCTTCTGTATACGGAAAGCGATACGGGAGAAGTAAACATCGCCGCACTTGCCGTAACGAGAATCAATTTGACCTGCTTTTCAATATAGATAAAGCCGTGATGCCTATCGGAAAATTTGTTTATTATGGGGAAAATGTATTCACTGCAAAGAATGATTCCCAGAGTGGCAAGCACCGAAAGCTGTAAGCTGACGGACCCTGCCGAAAAGGGATTGACAGCGGAAATCAGACAAATCGAAACACCCAGGGAATTAAGTGAATCGTGTCTTCTCGAAAGGATAACCGACAGCAGATAAATAATCATCATTATACCCGCGCGGACTACCGAATAGGTCATACCCGTAAGGAGCATAAAGAATATTTCGGCGGGAATCATTATGATGCACGCTGCCGTTTCCTTAATCTTCAGTTTTTTCAGAACCCAAAGCAGTGCAAGAGACCACAAGGAAATATGAAGTCCCGAAACGCATATAATATGAGTGATTCCGCAGTTTTTAAGCCAATTATAAGCTTCGCGGGAAAGGTCGCTTCTGTCACCGAGGACAAGTGCCTTTGCCAAAGCACCCGGGTCACCGGGAAGCACGGAAGTAATTGAACTGCCGATATCATTTCTGAGATTCGCAATCATTTTACCGATACTGAAGGAATCGGTTTTATTTATGGTAAATTCACCGGTATCACTGCGGGCACCGATGAAGGTATTTTCGGATTTATATGATGCCGTCATTTCATCCGATGAGGCACCTAATCTATAGAAATAAAAATTACCGTCTATTTCGTCATAGGGTGAAATATCCTGCTTGCCCGAAAACATAAGGCGAAGCTTGACGCTGCATTTTTCGCCGTCGGTTTCAACAGCTTTCGCTTTATAATAATACTTTCCGTAATTATATTCGGGAGAGTCGGTAACGACGATTTTTGCGTCATGGGTACTGCCCGCAAGCTTTAACTGCGGATAGTAATAAAATTCATTCACGAGTATCAGCATCAGGCAGGCAACCGCCGTACCCGCAAGGGCAACCGGTATAGCCGGCTGCCTGCGGATATTTCTGATGACAACACTTAAAAGCAATGCCGTGACCGCAGAAAGAAAAACGATCAGTACCGTCAGAGACGGGGCATTGTAAAGAACCGCGAGAACAAAGAATACCGTAAGGCCTATGAGGGCAAACGGACGCGGCATAAGAGTTCACATCCAGTCGGAAAATTATTTTTCAATAAGAGGAATTACGCCGAGGAAGGTAATATCGTCTCTCTCTGCGGCATCACCCTCTGCAAGAACAGCGGCCTCTGCAACGATATCACAGTCAAACTTTGAAAGAAGCTCTTCCATGGCTTTAAGGGATTCACCCGTTGAGATAACGTCATCAAGGATTACGACCTTCTTACCCTTGATCTGTTCACCGTCAACACCGTCAAGGATAAGTGTCTGAACGGCATCGGTGGTAATAGAACGGACGTTAACGGTTACGGGGTCTTTCATATAGAGCTTTGCTCTCTTGCGGGCTACGAAATACTTCTTTCCGCTCTGTCTGGACATTTCGTAAGCAAGGGGAATGCTCTTTGCTTCGGGAGTGACGATATAGTCAAACTCGGGAAGTCTCTTGAGAAGCTCGGAGGAAGCGTGCATCGTAAGCTCAACGTCGCCGAAAATAATGAAAGCGGCGATATCAAGATGCTCATTAAGCGGGCAGCGGAGAAGGTCTCTCTTCATACCTGCTATGTCAACGGTATAATATTTATCCATAATCATATCTCCTTAAATAAATTTCAGAATAGTTTACTCGTATCAGCCGGCGGGCCAGCCGAAGGTCCTGCCGCCCATAAGGTGGAAATGAAGATGCTTTACGGACTGACCTGCGCAGTCGCCGCAGTTTGAAACGACACGGAAGCCGTCATCAAGTCCCTTTTCCTTTGCGATGATTGCCGCTACCTCAAAGATATGAGCAACAACGCCGGAATTTTCCTCATTGATATCCGCCATTGAAGTAATGTGAGTCTTGGGAATGATAAGAACGTGAACGGGTGCCTGGGGCTCAAGGTCATTGAAGGCAACCACGGTATCATCCTCATATACCTTCGTTGAGGGGATTTCGCCTGATGCAATTTTACAAAAAATACAATCCATGATTATTCCTCCCGTTTATTTTGCCATTTCTTTAAGAGTATCTTCAACCGCAGCCATTGCGGAATCAAGATTTGAAATATCCTTTGTACCTGCCATTGCGCTGTCGGGTCTGCCGCCGCCGGAGCCGCCTGCCAGACCTGCAATCTTCTTAACAAGATTTCCCGCGTGGGCACCGCCTGCCACCGCACCCTTACCGCAGGCGCAGGCGAAGTTTGCGCCGCTATGCTCCGCATTGATGCCGCAGATAAAGATGACAAGGTTATCTTCATCCTTTGCCTTGTCGCACATATTTCTCAGTTCACCGGGATTTACGCCCTCAACCGTGGCGGTAATGAGCTTGAATGAACCGACCTCAACCGCATTATTCATAAGGTCGCCGGTCTTCATTGCGGAAATTTCGCCTCTGAGCTTTTCAATTTCCTTTTCCGCCTGCTTCAGGTCATTCATGAGCGAAACGGCTCTCTTGTCAATATCAGCCGTGTTTGCAAGCTTCATTGCTGCGGCGGTATTTCTGATAAGCTCGTTATTCTTTGCAATATAATCAATCACTCCCCTGCCTGTTACGCCTTCTATTCTGCGTACACCTGCGGCAACAGAGGATTCGGATACAATCTTGAACAGACCGATTTTACCGGTATTTGAAACATGAGTACCGCCGCAGAGCTCAGTTGAGAAATCTCCTGCCTTGACAACGCGTACGACGTCGCCGTATTTTTCGCCGAAGAGTGCCATTGCGCCCTGCTTCTTTGCTTCTTCAATGGGCATCTCGGTAACGGTTACGTCAACTGCGGAGAGAATAATCTCATTTACTCTGTCTTCAACCTTCTGAATTTCCTCGGGTGTGAGAGCGGAGAAATGGGTAAAGTCAAATCTGACGGCACCTGAATTTACAAGCTGACCTGCCTGCTCAACGTGAGTACCCAGAAGCTCTCTGAGTGCCGCCTGGAGAAGGTGAGCGGAGGTGTGGTTCCTTGCGGTCGCTTCACGGGAATCAACATTGATTTCGGCCTTTGCCTTATCACCTATGCCGATGCTTTCGCCGGAAATAATCTTACCGATGTGAAGAACGTTTCCGTCACCGTTCTTTGCGGTGGCTTCAACCTCAAATACAACTCCGTTTGAGAAGGTAAGAGTACCCGTATCGCCTACCTGACCGCCGCTTTCGCCGTAGAATACGGTCCTGTCAAGAACGATGGCGGCTTCGCTGTCCGCATCCGCGAAATCAACTCTTTCGCCGTTTACGATGATTGCCTTTACCGTTCCCTCGCAGGTATAGTCGGAGTAGCCGAGGAACTCTGTTTTTTCAATATCCTTAAGGGATGCGCTTCCGCCCTTCCATGCCTCCGCACCCGCATCCTTACGGGCTGCTCTTGCGGCTGCTCTGCTCTCGGCATAAAGACGGCGGTATTCATCAATATCAACAGTCATACCCTTTTCGTTGAGAAGCTCAACGGTAAGGTCAATGGGGAAGCCGAAGGTATCCTGAAGCTTGAATGCATCGGCACCGGAAAGAACACCCGTGTCATTCTTTGCAATAATATCTTCAAGGAGCATAAGTCCGGTATCAACGGTCTTATTGAAGCTCTCTTCCTCTGCCTTGATGACCTTTACGATAAGGTCGTGCTTTTCAACAAGATTGGGATAAGCGTTTGCGTTTTCGCTGATTACCGTTTCGGCGACCTCATAAAGGAAGGTGCCTTCAATACCGAGTAATCTGCCGTGACGGGCGGCTCTTCTGAGGAGGCGGCGAAGCACGTAGCCCCTGCCCTCGTTTGAAGGCATAACGCCGTCACCAATCATAAATGTGGTGCTTCTGATATGGTCTGTGATGACGCGAAGGGAAACATCCTTCTTTTCGTCAACGTGATATTCAATACCCGCTTTTCTGATGATATGCTTCATTATATTCTGAACGGTGTCAACCTCAAAGAGATTGTCAACACCCTGCATGATGCAGGCAAGACGTTCAAGACCCATACCGGTATCAATATTGCAGTTCTTGAGGCGGGTATAATTATTGTTTCCGTCATTTTCAAACTGGGTAAATACGAGATTCCAGAATTCGGTGTATCTGTCACAGTCACAGCCGACCTTACAGTCGGGTGAGCCGCAGCCGTACTTTTCGCCTCTGTCAAAATAAAGCTCCGAGCAGGGACCGCAGGGACCTGCGCCGTGCTCCCAGAAATTATCCTCTTTGCCCAGGCGGGAAACGTGGTCGGGTGCTACGCCGATTTCCTTTGTCCAGATGTCGTATGCTTCGTCATCATCCTGATAAACGGTGACGTGAAGCTTGTCAACGGGCATTTTCATGACCTCGGTGCAGAATTCCCACGCCCATCTTGTGGCTTCCTTCTTGAAATAATCGCCGAATGAAAAGTTACCCAGCATCTCAAAGTAGGTACCGTGTCTTGCGGTAACGCCGACTCTCTCAATATCGGGAGTACGGATACACTTCTGACAGGTAGTCACTCTGCTGCGGGGAGGAGTAAGCTCGCCCGTAAAATATTTTTTCAGAGGTGCCATGCCTGCGTTGATAAGCAGCAGACTCTTGTCACCCTGAGGAACAAGTGAAAAGCTGGGCATTCTCAGATGTCCCTTTGATTCATAAAACTCGAGATATTTCTCTCTTATCTCGTTGAGACCCATCCATTCCATAATGAAATATACCTCCGTTGGGCAAATATAGATAAATTGAAAAAAAGGTGCAGTAATCCAATTGGACGGGACGATTCAATGAACCGCGGTACCACCCGAATTGTGCAGCTGCACCTCTCAATAATCTTAACGTGATCAACGCCGCTCCTCATCGGAGCAGAGCTCGGAAGCGGCCCTCCGGCTTCATATTCACAACTGCCTCTCAGCAAACGGCAGTCTCTCTGTGTGACAAAACCGGATTATTCTTCTTCATCGCTTTTTATATTGAATTATTTGACTTCCTCAAGAAGTCCCATTGAAACGTAACCGAATCCGCCGCCGTTGACTTCAATCTTGAGCCAATCCTTGCCTCTTGAGTCCTTCTCAATGGCAACGCCCTCTAAGATTGAGCCGGGAGTCCTTGAGCCGATCCATTCACCCTTTGAGCCGGGTGTTCTTCTGACGTTGGCACCGTCGCCGACTACCTTATAGTGTTTGCCGATGGCATCGGTATTGATAACGTCACCGTTTTCGTCTGTCTGGGGTGCGGTGGTGGTAACGATTTCGGGGCCTGCAGACTTGAAGTTCTTGACAGCGTCGCCTACAAGGATGAATCCCCATTTACCGTCCTTCTTGGCAATGAACACACCGTTTTTGCCTGCGAGGATTTCGGAATATTCAAAATCGGTAACAAGCTCGTTATCCTTATTGATAATAGCCATCTTACCGTCCTTCATAACTGCTGCATAACCGTCGGTGAAGGGTCTGCATACGTCCATAGCGGCGATATTTGACTTATCCGTAGCATTAACGGCATCATAATCAAAGGGAATTACTTCCTTGCCGGTATCGTCAACATAGCCCCACTTACCCTTCTTATTCTGAGCGGCGGCAAGTCCTTCAAAGAATCTGTCTCTCTCTTCATATTTGAAATCCTTGTCAAGCTCGGAAAGCTCTGTGGGATGGTCGGGATGCTGCTCGCTGATTTCAACGGTACCGTTGGAATACTTGGCGTAGGTCTTGGTGCCGTTTACGTTGACATAAACATGATACATACCGCTGCCGCCGTTTGCTTCGCTGTAATCCTTACCGAGACTGCAGTTTACGAACTGGCTGTCATAAGCGGGCTGTACAAGGACGTTGCCCTCGTAATCCATAAGGCCGTATTTATTATTGGTTGCCTTGAACGAGCAGAAATACTCGTTGATATACTTGATTTCGGCGCAGTCTTCAAATCCGCCTGCCTGCCACTTGACCTCAACATCCGCTTTCTTTTGTCTGCCGCCGAGGACAACACCGAGAATGATGATGAGGATGAGAAGAGCGGCCGCACCTGCACCGCAGAGAGCAAGAAATCTGGGATTATACTTTTTAAGCTTTGCGGAAATAAATGATTTTGCACTGTCAACAATACCCGCAAAGCCGGATTTCTTCTGAACAGACGTAGGTACATCGGTCGCTTCGGGAGCGTTGTTATTGAACTTCTTGAAATTATAAACACCGGGCTCGTTATCCGATGATTTGACGGGGATATTGACACCGGTTTCATCCGTCTTCTTAAGTCCCTGACCGAACGAAGGATTCTTCTTGATCTCCGCCTGCTTATAAACGTTGTATTTTTCAACGACATAGGCGAACATATCACGTACGGTCGCACCGTCAATATACACGTCCTCTGCATCACGCTTGAAGACTCTGTTGAGAACGGGATACTGTGCCGATGAAACAGTCAAAGGTGCCTGACTTCCCGAATCTCTGAAGATGATTTCCTTTGCTCTTGAAAGAACGGAATTTGCCGTGCTTTCGGAAACATTAAGGTATCTTGAAATGGGACCTACGGGCATACCGCTGAAATAGTGGAGAACTACCGCACTTCTCATCTCGGGACTGAGGGAAGCAACGGAATTGACTGCCGCAGCCGCCTTTGCTTCGTCTTCGTAAACATCCTCGGAAAGGAACTCAAGAGCACTTTCGGGAACATCCGAAACGGCATCCGTAAAGGTAAACTTCTGTGTTTCCTTGTAAACGGCAGCGATATTTTGCCTCATATAAATTTCAAATGCTTCGGGCTTCTTGAGCCGTGCCACGGTGCAGAAAACCCTTGCATAGGCATTCTTTGTAATTTCAGCTGCTTCATCTGCATCGTTACTGAGTCTGAGAGCAAGGTAGTAAGATGATTTTAACGTTTTTGCGTAAAGCTTTCCGATAGCTTCGATGTCGCCCTGAGCAGCGGCGGCAACGTAGCGGGTAATATCTTCGCTCACGTAAATTCACTCCAATCCATAAAAATTATTAGCCATCTTAAGGAGTATTCTATAATAAAGAGTATTTTTTGTCAAGCATATATAAAAATAAAAGTTGATTTTTGTGAAATTCGGGTATAAAATAGCCCTGAAACAGTGAAAAGAGGAAACAGATTATGAGTTACAGATTTGATATGCACATTCACACAAGCGAATCCAGCGGCTGCGGAGAGGTATCCGCAAAAGACGTTGTCGAAAGATACATAAACCTCGGATACGACGGAATCTGCATTACCGATCACATGAACGTACACAACGCAAAAAAATTCGGCAGCACCTATCCCGAGCAGGCAGAGGCGTTCCTCAGAGGTTACCGTGCTGCAAAAGAAGCCGCAGGCAACAGACTGAAGGTCATACTCGGAATGGAAATACGCTTCCTTGATTACGATAACGACTATCTGGTATTCGGCTTTGACGAGGATTTCATATTCGGAAGAGATCTGACAAAATTTGAGGAGCTTGAGCAGTTCAGACCCTTTGCCGATGAAAACGGACTCGTCATTTATCAGGCACATCCCTTCAGGGACAATATGTCAATCGTGGACACTTCCCTGCTTGACGGCATTGAGGTCTACAACGGTCACGGCGGTCACGATTCAAGAAACGATATGGCTTATGCCTGGGCAAAAAGAAACGGCAAGAGAATGTCCTCCGCTTCGGATTTCCACCGCGAAACGGGAATGGAGCCCGGCGGCATCCTACTTGACGGAATGCCGGAGGATTCAAAGGAATTTGCCCGGATGCTCATCAACAACGAATACAAGCTGAAAGTATTTGTGAAATAAGAAAAGCGGCAGACATCAGACGATGCCTGCCGTAATTTTATATCCGTAAATTACCAGCGGTTTTCAACGTATTCGCAGAATGCATACATATCCTTGATTTCAAGAACTGTGCCGTCGTCAAGTGTAGCTGTGCCGTTCCACTTGCCGTGTACCTGATGGCTGTGCATTCTCATTACCTTGACATTAAGGTCAAGATGATTGTCAAATACGGGTGTCATGGTCATATTGAATCTGCCGTCTTCGGAAACGAACTTCCAGGGCTCCATATACTTATCGGGCTTGGGGAAGGTCTCAACATCAATCGCGCCGAACTTATGAGCTTTGCCGTCATAGAAAATGCAGGTTTCGGTGGCGTTGCTTTCGTTGCCGATACCCCATGTAATTTCAAAGCCGAAGGTATGCTTTTTGCCGTCGGCATCCTCAAGATAGGTCGAGCCGTTGCCCCAGTACCATACCATCTTATAAGGAGTACATACTCTGCCCCAGTCAAGAACGGTGAAGGTATCTTCCTTTGAAAATTCGTAAGTCTTGCCGCCGCACTTGAAGAAGCCGGAGGTGGGCATACAATTGAGCTTGGTGGTCATAAAGTATCTGTCGGGATAACCGTCAAAGGGAAGAACGGTAGTGATATTTTCGTGATCGGGAAGCATATCCATGGTGAACTGAGCTTCCGTATCATTCATCTTGAAGTAAAGAGTGCGCTCCGTTTCCTTTGTAACGAACTCAAAGGTCGCCTTTCCGACCGTATACGAAAGACGTGAGGGCTCGTCACCCTTGGGAGGAAGAAGATATTTATTGGTCTGGCCTACAAAGGGAGCCATTACGTTACAGATTTCTCCGCCGCCGGTAACGTCAATGAGAACGGCATTGATGTATCCGCCGAGAGTGATATTGGCAAAATTGAGCTGTACCATATATTTGCCGTTGCTGATCTGATAGAAATCCCATTCCTTACGGTGCATTTTGGGTTTTACTTTATTGCGGTCATACTCGAATACATTGTGTTTTGCCCAACCCGCTGCAAGAAGCTTGCCGTTATCATCAAAAAGAGGAGTCTTTTCGGTATACTCGGTCTGCTTGCTTTTGTAACCCCAATCCTGCCAGGGCTTATAAGTTCTTTCCATTATCATATCTCCTTTCATTACTGACAAATCAATATTAGCACACTGCAATCCCGATTTCAATAATGTTTACGATTATTTTCGGCAAATCAGTCACCATAGTATTTGATTGCATTGTAAATATCAAAAAGGTCCTCACGGGTAAGCTGAACTCCGTCGCGGTAAGCGGCAACAAAACCGGGAACAGAGTCATTGAAATATTCATGAAGAAAAGAAAACGCAATCATGTGATAATATTCTTTGCGGGTAATCCGTGCAATAACAATGCTGTCTGAATTAACAAGAAAATCCTTGTTGCAAAGGTTTTTCAGAACAGTATATCCGGTGGATTTTTTCCAGCCGAATTTCTCCGTCGCAAGGCGTACGAGCTCACCCGATTTTATGGGCTCATTCGCCCATACGAGCTCTGCAAATTTCAATTCGGAGGGTCCGATGACGGAATCAAACATAAAATCAGCTCCTTCTGTTGCGTAACAAGGGTTTCAAGGTCGGTCTATATCTTTAGACCACTTTAGTCTAACATATATAGACCAAAATGTCAATATTAATGTTTTTCCTCCGTTTCGGCCGCAAAAACGGCAAAATTCTGCAAATTTTCAAAACCGGATTGCAAAAAATATTCACACGAAATCAGATGATATTTTTCCAATTTCGCACTATTTCCCGTAGTAAAGTGAAAATCTTTACTTTTTTATTTCTGTTTCAGCAATTTGATTATGGGGTTTTTCACATTTTTCACCGAGTTTTTCACATTTGAAAGGTGGTTGACTTTACAATTTCGTTCTGTAAAGTTAACCACCTTGACAAGCCGTATTTTTGTATATTTTCAAGACGTTGTGAATATAAAAATCAATTTTGCAATTTTGCCTTCAAAATACCCTTTTGCCCATTACATAAGTTTCATATACACGCGAAAAGCAATTATCGGTGATAAAAAAGTCCGCTTTTTTACCGACTTTTATACTTCCGGTTTCATTGTCCGCACCAATGACTCTTGCGGGGTTTATTGACACACTTCTGACCGCCTGCTCAAGAGGAATTCCGAAGTCGTTTACGAGGTTGCCGAACTCCTCAAAAAGGTCAGTTGCAGAGCCGGCAAGAGTACCGTCCGGAAGTCTTGCGGCATCGGTTTTGATTACCCTCTGACCGCCCAGCATATACTCCCCTTCGGGAAGTCCCGAAGCCATCATGGCATCGCTGATTACTACCGTTCTGTCCTTGCCCAATACTCTGAATGCTACTCTGAGTGTTGCAGGCGAAATGTGGATTCCGTCACAGATAAGCTCGGCTGTCACGCTGTCGTGATCAAAGCAGGCACCTACCAATCCGGGTGCCCTCGAGGACAGACCCGTCATCGCATTGAAAAGGTGGGTGCAATGACCTATTCCCCATTCAAAGCCCTTCATACCGGTTTCATAATCTGCCGTGGTATGTGCGGCGGATACGGTACACTTCTTTTTTGCTTCTCTGACAAACTTTTCTGCGCCCTCGGTTTCGGGTGCTATATCAGCAAGACATATGGGGCATATATCATATAATTCATTAAATAATTCAATATCGGGAGGAATGATGTTTTCCTCTGCCTGAGCTCCTTTTTTTTCTTTTGAAATGAAGGGGCCTTCCATATTTATTCCTTGTATGTATGCGCCTTTTTCCTTACCCATCGCATCACGGATATAGCCGAAGGATTTTCTGATATCCCCTGCAGGAACGGTCATAGTGGCAGGGCAGAATGAGGTTACGCCTCTTTTGGCGAGATATTCGCTCATTTTCATCACGCTATCGGGGTTACCGTCCGTACAGTCGGCATTATTGCAGCCGTGTATATGGATATCAATAAATCCGGGAAGAATGACCTTATCGGTACAGTCAACAGTCTCACCGCCGTCAAATCTGCCGATTCCGACGATTCTGTCTCCTTCTGTTTTAATATCCGCTCTGACGAAAAGGAAATTTTCGTCGCAGACAATACCATTCTTAAAAATCATATATACTCCTGTAAAAAAGACCGTAATATCCAGGATATCACGGTCTTTTCATTATTTATTTTCTTCTACGTAATTTGCAAGGTCACCGACGGTCTTGAGCTTTTCAATGATATCGTCGGGAAGTTCCATTTCAAATTCGTCTTCAATTGACATCGCAAGGTCAATCATGTCAAGACTTGTTGCCCCAAGGTCGTCAACAAGGAGGGAAGTCTCCTTGATAACTGCCTTATCAAGTTCAAGCTGCTCACTGATGATGTCAACAATCTTATCTAAAACCATTTTAAGTGTACCTCCGGTTTTAACCTAACCGCTTTTGCGGAATCTTTATTTTACGGGTGCTTCACAGCATGAGCAGGAAACATAGTTTTCTTCTGAATCTTCAGAAGCATTCTTCTTATCAAGAATCTTCTTAACAATAATTACAACGCCTGCAATAGCGGCAATGATAGCAATAATCTTAAAAATCTTCTTTAATGCATCCATGTTATTTCCTCCTGATTAATATAGTACACACCTCTGTGTCAAGGTGATTATATCAAAACCTTACGGGGTTGTCAACAATTTAACAGCCGTGGTCATAAAAAAATCAATAACCACGGCTATAAACACAAATACAGTAAATTATTTTACAAGATTTGCAAGAGCTGACTTCTTGTGAGCAGCATTATTCTTATGGATGAGACCCTTGGCAGCAGCCTGGTCAACCTTTTTGATAGCTTCCTTTACGAGAGCTTCTGTCTCGGGAGCATTTGCAGCTGCAGCAACGTTAGCTTTTTTGATAGCGGTCTTAAGAGCAGTATTGCGAGACTTATTTCTTGCAGCTCTGGTCTTATTAACGATTACTCTTTTCTTAGCTGACTTAATATTAGGCATATAGACACCTCCTTCTTCATACAGTTCAGTATAATATCATACTTTTTGAAGGATTGCAAGAATTTTTTTGAAAAAGTTAAAAAATTGCCCAAAACCGCCGAAGCCGATATTTTTCAGGCGTTCAGCCCCTTTCCGTGTATTGCGGATACCGGTCGGCCGGGGTCTGATTTTATCCCCCTTTTACCCCCTGAACGTTTCCCGCCGGATCTGCCGTTTCCGGAGCTTCTGACCGGTGCAGACGTGTAAAATACCCCCGATTTGCCCCCAAATTCCCCCTTGAGAGAAAAATTTTTATAAAAATTCCGATTTCCCTTATATATAGGAATAAAAAATTCATATTTTCGCAAAAAAATTGAAAAAAACACTTGATTTTGGGAGAAAGATAGTATATAATCGGCACTACAAGGGGAGAAAAGGGAAGAAATGGGGGTTATACCCACAAATATCCCTTCCAAAAAGGTAAGAAAGGAGAAAATCGTATGCCGGCAGCAGAAATGAAAAATTGTCTCGGCGGTCGTGAACTGCGTAAGTTTGACCAGGTCAACAGAATAGCAATTCCCACAAGATTCAGATCAAGATACGGCGATACGGTTTATCTTTTCAAGAATTTCCAGAGTAACGACTGCGTAGTTGTTTATTCGGAAGAAGATTACCTTAAGGTTTATGACAACATTTCAAAGTCATACACCGGCGCGGCTCTTACCTACGTACAGCGCCTCTTCCTTGACAACATCGATATGGCAACCATCGACAAGAGCGGCCGTATCACTCTTAAACCCGACTTTATTGAGTTCGCAGGACTTGAAAACGAAGCTCTCATCATCTGTCACCCCGACAGACTTGAGCTCTGGAACGAAGGCAAGTGGAACGCTCAGTTCGTACCCGAAGAGATGCCGGATCTGAGCATGTTCAACCTCTCACCCAGAAGCTGATATGGAAACTTCAAATTTTCATCATATCCCCGTACTCTTTAATGAAACTATCAATTCTCTCAACATACGCCCGGATGGCTCATATGTTGACTGTACAGCGGGCGGCGGTGGACATTCAGGTGAAATAGCTAAGCACCTGACCACCGGCAAGCTTGTTGCGATTGATAGAGACCCGGAAGCGATTGAGGTTCTCAACGAACGACTGGGAATATATAATAATGTTTCTATAATACATGACAACTTCTTTTCCATAAAATCTATACTCCGGGATCTGCGGATTGACGCAGTTGACGGCATACTTGCAGATCTCGGAGTCAGCTCCCATCAGCTTGATGAGGCGGCCAGAGGATTTTCCTTTCACAAGGACGCTCCCCTGGATATGAGGATGAGTATGGAAGGTAAAACAGCGGCTGACTTCGTCAACACCCTCTCTCAGAATGAACTGCAGAGAATCATCTTTGATTACGGTGAAGACAAATTCGCCCCCAGGATTGCATCTGCAATCGTTAAGGCGAGAGAAGAAAGCCCCATATTGACCACACTTCAGCTTGCCGAAATAGTCGCGAATGCGGTTCCCGCGGCAGCAAGACGTGACGGTCACCCCGCAAGAAAAACGTTTCAGGCACTCCGTATACATGTGAACGGTGAGTTGGATGGCCTCACCCGAGCAGTAGAGGATATGTTTGATTGTCTTAAGCCCGGAGGCAGATTAAGTGTAATCACCTTCCATTCATTAGAGGACAGAGCCGTCAAGTCGGCTATGGCTCCCCTGGCGAAGGGATGCACCTGCCCCAAGAATTTCCCCGTTTGTGTCTGCGGCAATAAGCCGAAGGCAAAGGTTTTCAAGGCGGTTGCTCCCGATGAAAACGAAACGCAGGAAAATTCAAGAGCACGTTCCGCACGGCTGAGAACAGTCGAAAAGCTCACAGATTAAAGATTACTGAAGAAAGGAGAAGCGGCATGGACGATTTTGATTTTATTCCCGGATACAGCACGTCTACCGCTGCTCCGAAATTACCTGATTATCAGGAACCCGAAAGAAAAAAGCCCCGGACCGGCAAAAAGCCGAAACAGCAGGTAAAGACAAGCTCCCCCACCGTGGCGTCTTTACAGACAATTCTCTCATGGGTAACCGGACTCCTCGTGGTAATGGCTATGGCAACCGTAATCATCATGATGAACAAGAATATTACGGTGTACGATTCACAGATTTCAAAGCTTGACGCCGAAATAAGCCAGACACAGTCGGAAAACGTCAGACTTACCGCAGAACTCGGCTCAATGATGTCCGCAGATAAAATTCAGGAATATGCAGTTTCGGTATTAGGAATGCAACAGGCGGAAAGATACCAGATTCACTATTTTGAAGACAGGGATGGCGACAAGGTAGTGGTAGCTGATGGTAAACTTTCTTAATGCATATACGTGAGTATAGCTAAGCTCGCGACAATGCTGTCTCAACAAAATTGGGACAGCATATTTTGTCATAAAGGAGGATGTGACGGATGAAGGCAAAACTGAATAAAAATATCAAGCTTGCAGGTCTTGTCCTTTGCGCCATCACATTCGTTGTTATTCTGCGTCTGATAAACATACAGATAATCAACGCGGATAAATATAAAAGAAGTGCCACCTATGCCCAATGGTCGGATGAAATCATCCCCGCACAGAGAGGCACGGTTTATGATGCCAACGGTACGATCCTTGCCCAGAGTGCTCAGACATGGAAAATGTACCTTATCCCCGAGGAATTTCAGAACGAGGAATTCAGGGAAAAGGTATGCACCGATATCGCAGATACCCTCGGCCTTGACTACAATGAGCTGATGGAAATCACCGAAGTGGACGTTGACCCCGATTCGGATGAACTGATAATCGCTCACAAAAAAGACGTTAAAACACAGATTGAGCTTCCCGAAAAGAAGCTGATTTACTGCGGCGGTGACGGAAAAGACCCCAACGACACCTGTCTTTACCACAGAAAGTACACGATTCACATTACCGACGACGAGGGAAAGACGACTTCAAAGACCTTCAGATACAAAGACGTCATCGGTCTTGAAAACGACAGCAAGAGATACTACCCTCTCGGTGAATTTGCCTCCTCGGTCATCGGCTCCGTTGACAGCGAAGGAAACGGCGTTGCCGGAATAGAAAGATATTACAACTCCGTTCTTTCCGGGACGGACGGCAGAATCACATCCTACGGTACAAACATTGATTCGGATAACAGCACGGTAAACGAAGCGGTCAACGGCACAAGCTTAAAGCTGACCATCGACGAAAACCTGCAGAATATACTCGACACCAACGTAAAATACGTATATGAAAGCAGCGACGCTCTCGGTGCCTACGGCATCATGATGAACGTCAAGACCGGCGGCATTCTTGCAATGGATTCCGTTGGTTATAAAGGCGGTTACGACCTTACCAATCCCCGTGAGGTCAACGGCTTCTACAAGAAAAAAATCGATCACGCGGTTGAAAACGACGATTACGCGGCTCTTGAGCATTATCTCGGCGGTACCGAGGAAGGCGACAAGGCCATCAACGATATAAAATCCACCGACGACAGAGAAAAGAGAATAGAGCTCCACACGCAGAAGCTCAATTACTACTATATGCTTGAGCAGTGGAACAACTACGTATTCTCCGAAACGTATCATCCCGGCTCGGTATTCAAAATATTCCTTACTGCTGCCGCTATTGAAGAGAACATTCTCTCTTCCGATTACACTTACTGCTGTATCGGCTCAATCTCGGTTGAAGACAGAATATTCAACTGTCACAGCGCAGGTCACGGCGTTCAGGACCTTCGTCACGGTCTGATGAATTCCTGCAACCCCTTCTTTGTAAAACTCGGTCTTACTCTCGGAAAAGAAAAATTCTTTGAATACTTCAAGGCATTCGGATTCACGGAAAAAACAGGTGTGGAGAGTCTTGAAGAAGCAAATTCCATTTATTACGACGATACACAGCTTACCAACGTTTCTCTTTCCAGTGAATCCTTCGGTCAGACCTTCAGCGTAACTCCCATTCAGGTCATCACCGCGGTTTCCTGCATTGCAAACGGCGGTAAACTAATGCAGCCCTATCTTGTGGATGAGCAGCTTGATGCCAACGGAAACGTAATCAAGAAGACTGCTCCCCGCGTAAAGAGGCAGGTCATCAGCGAAGAAACAGCCGCTGAGGTTGCTTCCATGATGGAAGACGTATGTAAATCCGGTACCGGCCGCAACGGTTACGTTTCGGGTTACAGAATCGCAGGTAAGACAGGTACTACACAGAAATATCAGGTAAGAGGTACCTACATTGCATCATTCTCATGCTTTGCTCCCGCAGATGACCCCGAAATCGCTCTGCTCATCATTGCAGATGAGCCCAAAAACGATATGAACGGCTCCGTAGTATGCGCTCCCGCGGCTTCAAAGATAATGGAAGCATCCCTTGAATATCTCGGCGTTGAAAGGCAGTACACCGAGGAAGAACTGGCAAAGCTCAACACCACCACTCCCGGTGTTATCGGCCAGAACGAAGAAACTGCTTCCGCATCACTGAAGGAAAAAGGATTCAACGTAAGAGTAATCGGTGACGGCGATACCGTTATCAGTCAGAATCCCATGAGCGGTCAGACGATTCCCAAGGACGGCGTAATAGCCCTTTATACAACAGACAAGGAAGAAGATATCCTTAAAATAACCGTACCCGATTTAAGAGGTATGAGTGAAAACGCAGTCAAGCGTTATGCCGCATCAGAAGGCATAAATGTTGAAATCACAGGCGGCTCCGGCGGCGGAGTAATCTCCTACGACCAGAGCATACAACCGGGCGAATTGGTTGAATACGGCACAATAATCAAAGTATATTTCAAGACCTATGAGAATATAGGCGACAGCACGGATGAATAATCTCCTGCTCCGGAGGACAAAATGAAACTTTCCGCACTTATTGCCGAACTTAATATTACCGCTCCCGTCACCGACAGAGAGGTTACCTGCATCACGGACAATTCCGCAAAGATTTGCCGGGGATGTATATTCGTGTGCATAAAAGGAGCCCGTTTTGACGGTCATACAAAAGCCGCAGAAGCACTTGAATCCGGTGCGGCTGCAGTAGTTGTAAACCACGATATGGGACTTGAAAATCAGCTTATAGTTGACGATACGAGAAAGGCATACACTCTGCTCTGCTCGGCATTTTCGTCACATCCCGAAAGAAAGCTGAAGCTCATCGGCATTACGGGTACCAACGGAAAGACAACCACCGCTTTTATCATCAGGGAAGCTCTGGAAAAGCTCGGTCACAAAACAGGTATGATAGGCACGGTTCAGAACTGTACGGGAGACAGAATACTCCCCGCCTCTCTTACCACCCCCGACCCCAACGAATTATTCGGTCTCTTTGACGAAATGGTAAAATCCGGCTGTGAATACTGTGTAATGGAGGTTTCCTCCCAGGCACTCCATCAACAGAGAGTTGCCGGTATCCACTATGATGCGGCGGTTTTCACCAATCTTACCCAAGATCATCTTGATTACCACGGAACATTTGAAAATTATATTGCGGCAAAGCATATTCTCTTTGAAAACTCCGACACCGGCATTTTCAATATTGACGATGATGCGAGCGAATATATGATGAATAACAGCGCCTGCCGGAACGTAACCTACTCCCTTTCGGACAATAACTGCAACTATTCCGCAAAGGATATCCGCTCAAAGGCATCCGGCGTAAAATACGAAATAGTTTCGGACAGTAATATAGGCAGAATTTCGTTCCGCGTTCCCGGAGAATTCAGCGTTTACAATTCAATGGGCGCGGCAGTATGTCTCATTGAGCTCGGAATGGATTTCAGAGAAACGGCAGAGGCAATCTCCTCCTGCTCGGGTATTCCCGGCAGGATGGAAACACTCAAGCTTGACAAGCCCTACACGGTCATCATTGACTACGCTCACACTCCCGACGGTCTTGAGAATGTACTCAGATCCCTTAAATCCGTCGCCGAGGGCAAGGTGATAACCGTATTCGGCTGCGGCGGTGACAGAGATAAAACAAAACGCCCCATTATGGGTGAAATCGGCGCCACACTCTCCGATATAGCAATAATCACCTCGGATAATCCCCGCTCGGAAGATCCCAAGGCGATTATCGACGATATAACCGCCGGAGTGCCCAAGGGACATAAATCCACGGTATATATTGAAATTGACCGCACTCAGGCAATCAGAAAGGCAATATCTCTTGCCGCGGAAAACGATATCATACTGCTTGCAGGCAAAGGCCACGAAACATATCAGATACTTTCCACGGGCAAAATCCACTATGACGAAAGAGAAATCGTTGCAGAAATACTGAAATGAGGCAATTCAATGATACCTATATCATTTACAGATGCCGCAAAGGCGGTCAACTCAACATCACGGCTTGAAGGTACATTTGATAACGTATGTACCGATTCAAGACAGATTATCCCCGGTTGTCTTTTCATAGCCCTCAAAGGTGAAAACTTTGACGGAAACGATTTCGCACCCAAAGCCATTGAAGACGGCGCAGCATGCGTTATGGTGGAAAGAGACTGCGGACTCGGTGACAGACAAATCATCGTAAAAGACACAAGGACCGCTTTACTTCAGCTTGCGGGATATTACAGGTCGCTTTTCAATATTCCCGTAATCGGTATTACCGGCTCGGTAGGTAAGACGACCACAAAGGAAATGACCTACCTTGTAATGAGTTCAAAATACGATACTCTCAAAAACGAGGGTAACAGAAATAATGAAATCGGCGTTCCCCTCACCCTTTTCAGACTTGAGAAGCACCACGAAGCGGCAGTCATTGAAATGGGGATGAGCGCATTCGGTGAAATTTCAAGAATGACAGCCATCGTTAAGCCGGACGTGGCGATTATATCAAACATAGGCGTATCACATATCGAAAACCTCGGCTCAAGAGAGGGAATACTCAAAGCAAAGCTTGAGATACTCGAAGGCATGAAGGAAGACGCTCCCGTTATACTCAACGGTGACGACGATATGCTTTCAAAAGCGGATACGGGAAAGCATCCCGTAACTCGCTACGGACTTCAGAATGATAACTGCGCTTACAAAGCGCTTTCAATTACCTCCACAGATGACGAGACTGCAAGCTTTGAATGCAGTTTCCGTGACGGCACCGTAAAGGCCTGCCTACCCTTTACGGGCCGCCACAACATCTACAATGCTCTTGCGGCAACAGCCGCAGGCAGCTTCTTCGGAATTGACGCAAAAACCGCACTTGATGCACTGAAGCAGTACAAGGCAACGGGTATGCGTCAGAAAATGACAAAGAAAAACGGTATTACGTTTATTGAGGACTGCTACAATGCGAGTCCCGACTCCCAGGCCGCCGCCATGGCAGTTCTCGGAGGTCTTAACGCAAAGAGAAGGATTGCGGTTACCGGCGATATGCTGGAGCTCGGTGATTACAGCGAGACAGCTCACAGACTTGTAGGAAAATACGCCGCAGACCATAACGTTGATATACTCTTCACATACGGTGAAAGAGCAAAATTTACCGCTGAAAGCGGCAGAGAGAACGGTATAAAGGACGTGCGTTCATTCACGGACAAGCCCGCTCTTATAGATGAGCTCTCATCTATTCTCAAAGAAGGCGACACGGTTCTTTTCAAGGCAAGCAGAGGAATGAAGCTTGAAGAAGTCATATACGGCGTATATGACAAGCTTGAAGAGATTAATGAATGATACTCCCCCATAATCCGCCAAAGGAGGTGCAGATATGACAGAAGAACAGAACACGGCACAGCGCGAAAGCATAGGAACTATTCTCGCACAGCGATTCAAGGAATTCGTGCTTCCCGAGCTCAAACAATGCGTCAGCGGTCTGAAAGTTTTAATTTCACCGAAATCACTGTTCAAAGCAGGTATTTTTGACGTTACCTACTTCGTGGTTGTATTTGCACTTACCATAATCGGACTTGCAGCGCAATATTCCGCAAGCTACAAGAACGCCAAGCAGGTAATCTTCGCACTTATCGGCATTGCAATAATGGTTGTGATATCACAGCTTAACGTGGAAGCCATCAGACAGTTGTCAAACGCGGCTATGCTGATATCCACGGCACTGCTTTTCATAGTATTCGCCGCCCCGGAGGTTGCAGGTACTAACAGATGGTTTTTCGGAAAGCTTTTCCAGCCCTCCGAAATCGCTAAGGTTACATTTGTAATGTTTCTGGCGTTTCTGATTGATAAATATAAGAGCAAAAAGGACAAGCCGTCTACATTCGGCGTATTTCTTGCAATTACGGTTTTCTATGCGTTGCTCGTACTGATGGAAAGCCATCTTTCGGGATGTATTCTTTTCCTTTGCATCGGCTACGCAATGATGTGGTATGCGGATTTATCAAGGAAATGGTTTATAATACTGACGGTCGTTGCAATTGCGGGAGCGTCAATAATAGTCCTCAAGCCCGAATGGCTGAAAGCACTTCCTCTCATTCACGACTATCAGGTAGACAGAATCATAATATGGAAAAAGGTGCTTTTCAATACCGAAACAATTACCGCAAAAGAAAAACTGAACAATGCCCGTCAGGTGCTTCAGTCTCTTTACGGCATCGGCTCAGGCGGACTTGCCGGTGTGGGCTACGGCAACTCGGGACAGAAAATAAACAACCTGCAGGAAGCGTCAAATGACTTCGTATTTGCGGTAATCGGTGAGGAATTCGGTTTCATCGGCTCCGTAATAATAATGGGAATCTACGCTTTTCTCGTAGGACGCGGTTTTTATATTGCCACAAAGAGCAAAACCTATTACGGCGCGCTGGTCGTGCTGGGTATCAATACACAGATGGCACTTCAGGTGCTTATCAACATATCGGTCGCAACCTCCCTGCTTCCCAATACCGGAATCAGTCTTCCCTTCGTAAGCAGCGGCGGCTCGTCAATGGTATTTACCCTTGCAAGCATGGGAATCGTGCTTGCTGTTTCAAAGGATGTAAAACACACCAAGGGGGCTAAGAAACATGCTTGACAACAAAAGAATACTCATTGCCGCAGGCGGAACGGGCGGACACATCAACCCTGCCCTGGGCACTGCGGGTTACATAAAAGAAAAAAATCCTTCCGCGGAAATCGTATTTGTCGGTACAGCGGAAAAGATGGAATCAAAGCTTGTCCCTCAGGCGGGTTTTGAGCTTCGCACAATCAAAATCCAGGGCTTTTACCGTTCCTTCAAATGGGAAGATATAAAGCATAATCTGAAGACATTATGGCTTTTGCTGCGCTCATCATCCGCAGTAAAGAAAATCATAAAGGATTTCAAGCCGGATCTCGTAATCGGCTTCGGCGGATACGTAAGCGGCCCCGTACTGAGAATGGCGGCAAAAATGGGCATTCCCACAGCCATCCATGAGCAGAATGCTTTTCCCGGTGTTACAAACAAAGCACTGGCAGGCAAGGTTGACAGAGTAATGCTAACAAGCGAAAAGGCAGAGCAATATATGAAGCCGAAAAATCCCGTTACGGTTACGGGACTCCCCGTAAGAGGCGACCTGCTCAAGGGTGACGGCGTAAGTGCCAGAGCAGAGCTCGGATTTGAAGGCAAGCCCCTCATTCTTTCAATGGGCGGCTCGCTCGGTGCCAAGCCCATCAACGATGCCGTTTACGGACTTATTAAGAATAAATGCAACGACAACGACTGCATTTTCCTTCACGCAACCGGAAAAAACGGTACGGATTTTGCTCAACGGCTTGAAAACGACGGAATCAAGCTCGACGAACATAAAAACATTATCATTACCGAATACATTGACATTCCCAAATATCTGCCTACCGCAGACCTTGTAATCTGCCGCTCGGGCGCAAGCACTCTGAGTGAACTTCAGGCAACCGGCAAAGCATCAATCCTTATCCCTTCCCCCTACGTAGCGGAAAATCATCAGTATCATAACGCAATGGCACTTGTAAACAACAATGCTGCAATGATAATCGAGGAAAAAGACCTTACTGCCGAAAAGCTTACACAGACGGTAAACGAGCTCCTTGCAGACAGAGATAAGCTTACTCAGACCGGCAAAAATGCACGCGAAATGGCCGTAATTGATTCAACAGAAAGAATTTACAGGACAATTTGTGAAATAGTAAAATAACAGAGGATAATCCTATGGCAGATATCAAGATAAAAAAGAATTTGCCTGAACCTGACCCGAGGATCAAAAAAATCCGCAGGCGAAGGAAAGCGATTGTCATATCCGGAGCATCTGCAATACTGCTTATAATCGCATTTTCTCTTATCTACGGACTGCTCTTCAGAATAAAGAGCTTTTCCGTAAAATACGACGAAGCAGTCCCCTATACGGAAAAGGAAATAGCGGGAGCGTTATCATCATTCAAAGGTAAAAATCTTTTCAGAGTCAGCAGTGAGACGGTTTCACGCGAGCTCGAAAAGAAAATGCCCTACATTGATAACGTAAGGGTGGCAAGAAAGCTTCCCTGGACTCTCGTGGTAACGGTTGAAAAATCCGACGAGGTATTTGCAGTTGAACTGAACAAGGGTATATACGCAATTACAAACGGCAGTCTGAAGGTACTTGAAATCAACACAGAAATACCGAAGGGTGCGATAACGGTACAGGGCAGACAAATGACCGACTACGAAGTCGGAAGCGAGCTGAGATTCTCGGCAAAGGTCGGAGATGACAGCATTCAGAATGCTCTGATTGAAATTGCGGATACAACCGTAAGCGACGAAATAACGGATATTACAATGGTTGATATAGGCAATATAAACGGCATATACGCCATTTACGACAACAGAATAATAATTCACCTGGGTGATACCTCAAATATGTCCTCAAAGATTTCTCTCTCAAAGAAAGCTATTGACGAGGAAAACAAGATTTCTCCCAAGGGTTACGGAGAGCTGAACGTCACCGTATCAAAGAAGGCGGTATTTGCTCCCAAGGATTATAAAGACATTGATCTGCTGATTCAGTACAACGAAATAATCGAAAGTCTGACGGAAACAGCTGAAGAAGACGCTCAATCCGAAGAAGAAACAACCGTTTCTGACGAAAATCAATAAATTCACACAAATTTAACTTGTATTTATTATCCCGATATGTTAATATAAAATCGTATAATTATTAAAATAATGTTGGAGGTTAATATAATGGCATTTGAAATTGACAACGAGTTTGAAAGTGCAGTTCAGATAAAGGTAATCGGCGTCGGCGGCGGCGGCGGTAACGCAGTAAACAGAATGATTGAAAGAGGCATCAAGGGTGCCGAATTCATCGCAGTCAATACAGATAAGCAGGTCCTTTCCAAGTCATCTGCTACACATAAAATCCAGATCGGTGAAAAGACAACTCACGGTCAGGGCGCAGGCGGCAAGAGCGAAGTAGGCGCAGCAGCCGCAGAAGAAAGCAAGGAGCAGATCAGAGATGCTCTCAAGGGTACCGATATGGTATTCGTTACGACCGGTATGGGCGGTGGCACAGGTACAGGCGCAGCTCCCATCATCGCAGGTATCGCCAAGGAAGAGGGCTGCCTCACTATCGGCGTAGTTACAAAGCCCTTCAACTGGGAAGGCAAGAGAAGAATGAAGGAAGCTCTCGACGGTATTGACAAGCTCGTTAAGAACGTTGACTCCCTTATCGTTATCCCCAATCAGAAGCTTCTCCTCGGCGGCAGCAAAACCACTCCCGCGGTAAACGCTTTCGCAACAGCCGATGAAGTTCTTCTTCAGGGTGTTAAGAGCATTTCCGAGCTGATTACCGTTCCCGGATTCATTAACCTTGACTTTGCAGACGTTACCAGCGTTATGAAGGATGCCGGCTATGCTCACATGGGCGTAGGTCAGGCAAAGGGCAAGGACAAGGCAACTCTCGCGGCTACCGCGGCAGTTTCCTCTCCCCTTCTTGAGACATCAATCGCAGGCGCAAAGGGAATCATTATTTCCTTCGTTGCTTCCGAAGATATTGATATCGAAGAAATCGAAAAGGCAGCCGAAATCATTACCGAATCCGCAAGTGAAGATGCAAACATCACCTGGGGTATCGTATTTGATCCCGAGCTTGACGATGAGCTTGTTATTACGGTAGTTGCAACCGGATTTGAAAGCATCAACACTCCCGCAAAGACCATCGCTTCCAATCCCTTCTACAAGGCAGCTCCCATAACCAACATTCCCGCTGCTCCCAATGCAAAGAAAGCAGCTCCCGCAGTTCCCGGCGCTCCCGTTTCACCCGCAGTTCCCAAATTTGAAGGCGAAGATGCTCCCGAAGTACCCGGTGCGGCTAAGGACGAAATGGAAGACGACCAGTTCTATCTGCTCATCAACGATATCATCAAGGATGACAAGAAATAATATAGATAAGGACCGTCCGATGGGCGGTCCATTATTTTATTATTTTATATATAATTCTCTTGACAAACAGAGAATTTTACTTTATAATATGTAAACGCCGTGAGAAATATCGGCACTTATGGTGGTTATAGCTCAGCTGGTTAGAGTGCCAGGTTGTGGCCCTGGAGGTCGAGGGTTCGAATCCCTCTAATCACCCCATTAAAAACAAGTGCGCAAAGCCCATCGGCTTTGCGTATTTTTATATAAGACATTGGGGTGTCGCCAAGCGGTAAGGCACAGGACTTTGACTCCTGTATGCGTGGGTCCGAATCCCGCCACCCCAGCCAAAAAAAGCACTTGCAATCTGCAAGTGCTTTTTATTTTTCGATTATAAATATTTACTAAATTACGGTATATAAATCAGTATCGGAATACCTCTCAATCCACTGATCATAAGTCATTTCAATATTCATCTTTGTTTCAACAACTATACAACGTAATTCCTTATCGGAATCTTTTATTTTCTGATTGTCGGGATAATTGATTTTCATATAATAATTAAAATCGTCATCATCATCAAAATATCTGTAAGTCAGCTTTGTGGAGGGATATTTATCTTTGCCGAAGTTTATTACCTGGTACTCAACAAAAGAACCGCCTTCGTTCTTAATAACCAGTTTTTTGCCCTTTACGGACTTACCGATTTCCTTTTCGGTCTTGACAACAGCTTGCTGTATATTTTCTTCTCTGACTGAAGCAGATTCTCTCTCGGAAGCCATACTTTCCTCTACATAGGAAGCAATTTCGGATTCGTCCATTTTTGAAACATCCGGCTTTTTTTCACAAGCACAAAAAACAAGTATAATCAGAGATGTAATTATAAGAATAAGAATTGATTTTTTCATAGTGTTCACCTCGTTTATATTATTATACAAAATAATAAAAAAGTCAATATAAAAGAGAACCGCTCCCCTAAATGCGGTGCAAGTAGGGGAGCGGATTATTATTGATTATCAATTAACCAAGCCATGCAGAGTTGGGAGTCTGGAACTGGTTGATTGATGCGCCTGTGTGCTTATATATACCGTTTACGATTGCAAGGTCTTCCTGGCTTACGGCACCGTCTGCATTAACGTCTGCAGCTATCTGAATGTATTTTTCCTGTTCATCAACATTCTGCTGTGCAATGTAAGTATTGATGATGGTCTTGTCAGTACCGTCAATACGGGTATCACCGTTAAGGTCACCGTAAATTACGATGTAATATTTGATTACGGGAATCCAGTTGATTACACCGTCAACGTGTGAACCGGTGCCCTTACCGAAGCCGGATTCATTGAACTGAACGGAGTTTGAACCGATTGTCTGGAAACCGGAGCCGATGAATACGTCATCTTCACCATCGTTAAACTTATTGTCAAATGATTCGCCTTCGTTGATACCGACGATAATCTTCTGTGATACTGTACCTGTCTCGTCGAAGTATTCACTGTTTTCAACGATTTCGGGGTTAATATCTTCATTGCCGACAAAGTCGGGGTTGATAACAAGCTGCCTTTCAAGTCCCTCGGGGAATGCAAGCTCTTTGATTGCCTGATTAAGAATTGTTGCCTGGTCATCGATATCTTTCTGATATTCAGCATCGTAAGCTTCGAAATAGGTGCTCTTGAATGTTTCTGCTCTTGAAAGAGCTGTCTGAAGAGCATCCAGTGAATCTAACGTATAACCGAAATCTCTGTCTACGGAATCACCGATACCGAGAGGTCCGTTGATAATGCTGTCAGCCATTTCAATGAACTCTTCAAGTTCTGACCAGTCAGCAAGCTCACCGTAGAGTCTGAGTGCCTTATAAGCTTCAAGGATGCCCTTGTATGCCTTTGTAACGATTGACTGAGGAATTCTGTTATGTCCCTTGATGTACTCGGCAAGTGAATAACCGAAGTCCCATGCCTTCTGGAATTCATCAAACGTACTTGAAGTATACATTGCGTGTGAAAGATTGAATTGGTCAACGGTTCTGTTTACGCCTGCAGATTCACCTAAGGGATAATACGCGGATCTTGTAAGCTGAAGGATGAAATCAAGAGTATTTGTAAGAGGATTCAGGTTCATATTACGGTAAGCGATTTCTGTTCTCCATGAAATGTTATCGTAATAGTTTTCAAGTGCGCACTTGTTATTGTAAACGTTGGTAGCAAACTTGATGTATGCTGCCTGGATATCGTTCTTATCGCTGTCAACATACTCGGGCTTAGGTACTGCGGATGTGATGGGAGTAAGACTGATGGTCTGAGTTTCTTTAAGTGTCCATCCATCATTATCGTTTCCGTCATATCTCTTCCATGCACCGAAGTTTGACTGACCTGCAAGAGTTGCGGGAATCAGAGCAAATGCGGGACGGTAAATCTTAAGCTCTGCCGTATCAAACGTAAGACCGAGAGCGGTACACTTGGATGAAATCGTGCTGATATTTGCGGATGAAAGTGATGAAATCTGGTCAATCTTGAAGGTATGGTTATTAAGAGCATACCTGATGATATCCTGTGTATCACCTTCACTCATTTCAACGGGATCAGACTCTGCCGAATAAGCGAGTGCTGCTGCGATAACAACGTTGCTGCTGCTGCATTCGCTGAATTTCCAGTCTCTTACGTTTCCGCCTGTTTCATTAGTAAGAGGATTGTATGCGTCGTAGGAGTAGCTGAATTCCTGGGCACTGCCGCTTGACTTATAGAAGGGGTAATCGGAACCGGGAACAGATACCGTTGCGTCGTGTCCGTCAATCTTACCGTCGTTATTCTTATCGTAATTACCTGCTGCATTAAGCTGGCACTTTACGAAATACATAAGCCAATCGCCGTAAGCTGCGGGAAGAGTTTCCTCTGTGTAGGTCTTGAAGGAATCAAGTGCGTCACCTGCATCCTCAATTGCATCGTTCCAACGGTTGTATGCAAAGAGTTCGGTTGCACGGAAATCTTCCTCATCAAAGAGCTTGTAGCCGTCTGTGTAAGTGATTGTACCGAGAGGACCTGTTCTGTAGTTATCGTCATTTACAACTGCGGTTGAATATTGGAAGTTATCGTAAGAGTAGTGATGCTCTTTGATTACACCGTTTTCCATTACGGGGTTATCATGCTCATCAGCCGTATCTCTGTAGCTATCCAGCTTATAAACCTCATTGATGTTGTTTCTGCCGATACCTGTTGATCTTGCTTCAAAGATGCCTTCATACTTATCGCCGTTTTCGTCAACACCTTCAAGGAGGTAGGAAGCAGCTCTGCGGGCGCTTACATCATCAACATAGGTTGCGGGGAAGGATACCTTGTATCTTGATACACCGCCGATGTTGGCAATCTTATTTGCTTCGGCATCGTAATTCTTGATACCGATGTCAGCTGCAACGGTTTCTGCCTTGATTGAGCTGCTGAAGTATACGTCTTCGGACCATACTACTGCGTTGCCGTCTGCAGATGATTCATCAACGTATTCCTTAAGTAAATCATAGGTAATCACACTATTGCCTATGGGATCGATCGTATCGTAAGAAGTAGCGTTGGGGCCGTATTCCTTATTCTTAACGGTACCGGAAAGAATAAGCGGGAATACCGTAGCACCGATAACACCGATGTATTTGTTAAGCAGTTCAAGAAGTCTGTCAAGAAGGGTTGCAAGATTGTTGCCGTCACCAAGGAAGCTTTCAAGACTTGTAACCGTTGTATTGGTATCAAATACGTTTGTTCTTGAAGTGCTGGGAAGGAGAGGACTGCCGCCGAATACAAGACCGAGAACACGGTCAAGGATTCTGATGATAATTGTAATGGGAGCTTCCTTTGCAAATTCACCGTTGGGGTTGATGGTAAGAAGACTGAATATCTTCTGAAGGTCGAAGTTGCAGACGCTCTCAAGAATCAGCTCATAGAATACACCGGCTGAGCCATTCTCCTCAACCCAGTGAGGAAGCCAGTTCAGAGGAATGAGCTTGAAGAGTGTGTTATCAACAAGAGTACCAAGGGTATTGGCAAGCTCTCTGCCGGGGATATTGGAAACCGCACCCTGTGAGGTATAGGTTGTGGGATACTGAATCTTCTTGTTTACGAATGTCTGCATTGCAGTATTGAATGCGGACATGAAGGTTGAATCAACACCTGCTTCAACCTGGCTGTACCGGTGAGTTGCGGAATCGATCTTACCTGTAAGCATGGGAACGAACTGCGAAGCACCCCACATAAGGAACTCAAGTGCCCATACTTCAAAGCTTGTATCCGTTTCCATAGCCCATGCCCTATTTCCATCAGCGGGGTCAGTGCCGAATACGGTCTGCATATCCTCCCAGCCCCTGAGGTAGTAGGCAAGAAGTGAAATACCGATATTCATTGCCGCTCTGGGAACGGTAACGGTTCTGCTGTTAAGAGTAAGCTGCTCTGTATAGGGAAGAGCGGTAATATCTGAAGTAGTACCGAGAGGTGTATAGCCCTCCTGATGGAGCTCCTCCACATAGTGATACATATCGAGTCTGTCAAAGTAGTTATTCTCGGGAAGATAGCGGGCAGCGATTGAAGCAAGTGCATAAGCGCCTACGGAAGCAATTGAATCTGCCCAGTCGGGGAAGTAGCAGCCGTCAACAAAGGAGTTAAGAAGAATCTTAACGAGAGCTGCATAAATCTGTGAATCGGAGAGAACGTACTTTTCTCTGATGAAGGTGGGATTGTAGTAACCAGCTGCACCGGGGTTGGTCGTATTTACGAGCGAACCCATAGCACCTACACCGAGATAAGTATAATAGGTATTGGGATTGTTTTCGGGATCGGGCTTGTAGAGCTCGAGACGGTTGCCCCTTGCATCCTTTTCGTATGTAAGGTAAACCTTTGTACCTTCGGAGTCAACGAACTTCTCTGTCATTTCAGACGTTGTGTAGGTAAGACCTTCGGGAACGTCAAAGCCGAGAAGCGGGAAGAGACCGGGAACGATACGGATAAGGTCATTAAGAAGTGACATAAAGTTATCGGTAAGCTGAATGCCGTTATAGTCAATCTTAATGAAGGTTGCAAGACCGCCGCCTGCAAAGAACCAGTCAAGAAGCTTTGTAAGCTTGGGAACGGGATAATCGTTCTCTTCGCCTTCATAAATGATGGCGGGAGCACCGTTTGCGGTACAAAGTGTCTCAATGGCACCTACTATCGTATTGAAGAGGGCGTCAGCCATAATTGCCGTATCGCCTCTGGGGTCTGAGGAAGTATCAATATCGAGTGCATCGATAAGAACGTCAAGAAGAAGATCTGAAACCATGCCGCTCAGAAGTGCCTGAATAGCATTGCTGATGAGCTGATAGAAGTTCATGGTAACAGTTTCCGCTACGCCGTCACCGTTACGGTCTGCCTGGATGGATACACCGGAAAGTGATGCCGCACCGGGCTGATTTGCCATAGCGGGAAGGAAGCCCTCTGCCTCTGCACCGAGAGCAGAGTAACAGCCGTTGTAGCTTGCAAGGTCTGCCTTGTAATCTACGGTCTTGCCTGTACCCTTGATGAGGAGCCAGTCAACGATATCCTGAACACCGCGGTCATAGGTCCAGCCGGAGGGAGCTGCATCTGCTTCGCTGTCCCAGAGTGCGGAGTAGAGAGTATCCTTGAGGAAGCCGGGGAAGTTATTGAGTATGGGGCCTACGCCGTCAATATCTTCAATGAAGCCACCGAGAAGTCCCAAATCAAGGTCGCCTGTAGCGAGCTTTTTGAGAGTATTTCTGTTATCAGAAAGGAACTGGGTAACGAGCTTGAGAACGGCGATATCACTGGAAGCGGTAACATTCTGCTTTGCGGGAACGTTACGGCAAACTCTGTGAACTTCATCATTCTGGTTACCGAGAGCACTTACGGTAAGACTCTTGAGGTCACCAAGGTCAAGTGCGTCGATAATCAATCCTGCAGCACCGGTCATACCGATACCGATAAGTTTGATATTAAGCCAGTTACCGAGAAGGTCTCTGTCGTTGGTAACCGATTCAACGATGTTATAAAGGGTCCAGAGAGCAGCATCGATGTTGGTGAAATCAATCCTTTTAAGAGTAACCGTTGCGTACCATTCATCAACAACTTTATTGTCAACGAAAGAAAGATTGGCTTCACGGAGAAGGTCATCAAGCATATCAAGTACGTAAGTAGCACCCTGCTCTGCAGAGAACTTGTACTTATTAACGCCGTCAAGATGGCCTACCATGTAGGGGTAAACCGCTGCATCGGTATATCTGCCGTAGTTGGGGTCATCGCCTCGTCTTGCAAATGCAGTGGGACAAGCGACACCGACAAGCATAATGACAGTCATAACGAGAGCAAGTATGCGTTTGCCTTTTGTCATAAAATCTACCTCCCATAAAAGTGATGCCGGAATGCCCGGCACATTTATAGATTACGAGGTCATATTATATATAAGTTGTTGTGCCAATCACACACAATTTTTAATTTTTTGTAACTTATTTGTGAACATTTTGTGAACGGGTAAATTCTTTGTGAAACATTAACAACGAGCACTTTTTGACGTTGTATATTATGCCCAAACAGCAATTTAATGGTGCAAAAATTGATAAATTATCAATGGGAAATACCGGGCTGTTTTTCGGGGCAAAAGCAGATGTTTATACGGCATATTTTCGGTCAAAAAAGAGCATAAAGCTGCGCATTTTTTATTCAATAATGAAGAAGACACTTACCGTCAGATAAGTGCCATTCGTCAATTACTATATTCTGTTTTGACTGATTTTCGCCAAAATAATCAAGCGGTACGTGCAGAAGATATCGGATGAAGAAATCGTCTTTACGACCGAACACTCGTCCTCACAAGCTCCGTATCATTCGCGCCCGCGTAAAAGCGAACTCTCATTCACTCCGCTGCTCGTCCTCTCCCCAACAAGTTATCACTTGTCGGGGACCCCATATAGTACGGGGAGGGAGCAAAAACGATTAGGCAAAACTTATAATTATTTACCTTATTTCATAAAAACCAACGGGCTCACCTTTAGGGTAAGCCCGTTATATTATTAGTTTTGCCGTTCTTCGCCGATAGATTCAAGCAAAGCGCAGATTAGTTTGGATGAAAAAAGCGATTTCTTTGCCGTAAGACAGTATCGTGATACGGCGGAGGCAAAAAATCGCTTAAGTCAAAACATCTTTATATTTGAACAGAAGAAGGCACTTACCCGAAGATAAGTGCCATTCGTCAATTACTATATTCTGTTTTGACTGATTTTCGCCAAAATAATCAAGCGAGGGTTATGCACGGTGCCACTTGATGCCCATAGGCGTATCCTCAAGGATTATGCCTTTCGCCTTCAGCTCATCCCTGATTCTGTCTGCCTCCGCCCAGTTCTTTTCCTTACGGGCGACAGTTCTCTTCTCAATAAGTGCATCTATTTCGGCATCGGAATCCTCTGCCTTGCGGTTATAGACAAGTCCGAGAACGCCGGTGAGGGTGTCAAATATCTTTGCGGCGTATTCGGCGGTTTCAAGTGAAACGCCTTTGCCGTTGACGAGAGTATTGATATCCCTTACGAGGTCAAATACGGCGGCGATACCGTCAGCTGTATTAAGGTCGTCGTCCATCGCATCGTTGAACTGCTGAACTCTTGCGTCAAGCTTTGATTTGATTTCCTCGTCAAGTTCCCCTGCCGATGCGTTGGCAATTTCAAAATCAAGGGAATCGCGGCAGGTGTAAAGACGGTTAAGTGATGCCTTGCACTGCTCAATGATATCCGTGCTGTAATTGATGGGGCTTCTGTACGACGAAGAAATCATAAGATAACGGATGGGCTCATAGCCGTACTTTTCCGCAACATCCCTTACGGTAAAGAAATTGCCGAGGGATTTTGACATTTTTACGTTGTCAACATTGATGTAGCCGTTGTGCATCCAGTAATTTGCAAAGGGCTTTCCGGTAAACGCTTCGCTCTGTGCAATCTCATTTTCATGATGAGGGAATATAAGGTCAAGACCGCCGCAGTGAATATCAATGCTTTCGCCGAGGTAACGCAGATTCATTGCGGAGCATTCAATATGCCAGCCGGGTCTTCCGTGTCCCCAGGGAGAATCCCAATAGGGCTCGCCGGGCTTTGCGGCTTTCCAGAGAGCAAAATCCATTGGGTCCTTCTTGATATCGCCGACCATGATTCTTGCGCCTGCTTCAAGCTCCTCAAGGGGCTGATGCGAAAGCTTACCGTAAGTCGGGAAGGTCTTGGGGCTGAAATACACGTCACCGTCAACCTCATAGGCGTGACCTTTTTCAATAAGTCCGGCAACGATTTCAATTATCTTGTCAATATTTTCGGTTGCCTTGGGATGAATGTCTGCGTGGCGGAAATTAAGGCCGTCTGCATCCTTCCAGAATTCCTCAATATACTTTTCGGAAACGGTTTTGTAATCCGAGCCCTCTTCGTTTGCTCTCTTGATGATTTTATCGTCAATATCGGTAAAATTCTGAACGAAGGTAACGTCGTATCCGCGGTATTCAAGATATCTTCTCAATACGTCAAAGACGCAGAGAGGTCTTGCGTTACCGATATGAATGTAATTATAAACGGTGGGACCGCATGCATAAATCTTTACCTTGCCCTCTTCAATAGGTTTGAAATCCTGCTTGACTCTTGTAAGAGTGTTAAATATCTTCATATATTTTCTCCTTTATTGATAATCTCTCTGAGAGATTCTATTTCCGATTCAAGACGGCTTATCTCCTGAGCTACGGGGTCGGGAATATGTACCTGGTCAAGGTCGCTGACTCTGACGCCGTCACATTTGACAATCTTTGCGGGAACACCGACTGCCGTACAGTTGGCGGGAATATCCGTCAGCACTACCGCACCCGAAGCAATCTTTACGTTATCGCCGATTTTTACGGAGCCCAGCACCTTGGCACCCGAGCCCACCATAACATTATTGCCCAGTGTGGGATGGCGCTTGCCCGTTTCCTTGCCGGTACCGCCTAAGGTAACGCCCTGATAAAGCGTTACGTTATCGCCGATTTCTGCCGTTTCGCCGATGACCACGCCCGTGCCGTGGTCAATGAAGAAGCCCTTGCCGATTTTAACGGCGGGATGAATTTCTATACCCGTTTTCCTCGACGCTCTCTGTGAAATCCATCTTGCAAGGAAATACATTTTATGACGGTAATAAAAATTTGCTCTGCGGTGCATTCTGATTGCTTTAAGCCCGGGATAGAGAAAAAGCACCTCAAGAGAGCTGCGGGCGGCAGGGTCTCTCTCTCTGACGCAGGCGATATCTTCCTTTAACTGTCTGAACATAATGCCTCCAAAAACAAAATACGCCCCTGCATACTGCAGAGGCGTTCAACGCGGTTCCACTCCGATTTATAACTCAAAAGCTTTAACGCAGCCATACGCAAGGGAATACTGTCAGTTCCTCCCGAGAGCCGTCGGACGCACTTCATCCCGCCGTACATAAGAAGTCTTTCAGCTTATGACTTCCTCTCTGGTATGCCGTGTGGGGTTACTCTTCCCGACCATTGCCTTATTTCAAATTGCAAATATTATATTGTATTTCGGCGGGGATGTCAACATTTACTTTGTAATGTCAACCACCTTTACGCCGTCAACGATATATTTTATACCGGATATTACGGCAAGTACGGCGGTAATTCCCAGCAGGATATTTGAGCAGAGGGCAAAATTGCCGAAGCTCTCCGCCGCGGGAGAATGAAAATGCAGGCCTGCCATAATGCCGATTGAGAATATCATCTGAGTTGCGGTTTTGAGCTTACCCAGAATACCCGCGGGAATTATTACTCCCTGCGAGGTAGCAACAAGGCGGAATGAGGTAACGAGAAATTCTCTCGTAAGCACAACCATGGGAATCCAGATATTGCAAACGTCTGCCGTCATGAAGGCGAGCAAAGCCGCGGTAGTCAGCATCTTATCCGCGAGGGGATCGCAGAGCTTACCGAATACCGTAATCTGATTTGTTTTCCTTGCAATCTTGCCGTCAAGAAAATCCGTCAGCGAGGCAACAACGAAAATCAGGGTCGCCGCAAGATAGTGGAACGGAAAATCAATAACCATTGCAGCAAGATAGAAGGGAACGAGAACTATTCTGATAACAGTAAGTTTATTTGGTAAATTCATAATAAATACCCGATATTATTTAATATCTTTTCCTATTAAATCATATTCGTTGTAGTCAATAACCTCAACCTGAGCAAAATCACCGGGATTATAATTACCGTCGGACGTGAATTTGATCGTACCGTCAATTTCGGGAGCATCCATATAAGTCCTGCCCGTATAGCAGTCGGAATATCCGTCGTAATCCTCAACGAGTACAGAGTAAACGTTACCGATTTTTTCGCGGTTTTTGAGCTCGGTGATTTCAAGCTGATCGTTCATTATGATTTCACCGCGGCGCGCCTTCACATCCTCCTCAACCTCTCCGTCCATATCAAAGGCGGGAGTACCCTCCTGGGGTGAGAAGGAGAAACAGCCGAGGCGGTCAAACTCAACCTCGTTGATAAACTCCGCAAGGTTGTCAAACGCTTCCTCATCTTCACCGGGGAAGCCGACCATAACCGTAGTTCTGATAACCGCATCGGGAAGGGCTTCGCGGATACGGGAAATAACGTCACGAAGAAGTGCGCTGTCACCGTGTCTGTTCATTCTTTTGAGAATACCGTCATCGGCATGCTGAACGGGAAGATCAATATAGTGAAGCACCTTGGGCTGATTCTTCATTACGTCAAGAAGTTCATCAGTAATCTTGTCGGGATAGCAGTAAAGCATTCTTATCCACTCAATGCCTTCAATTTCACAAAGAGCATTCAGTAATTCGGGAAGACGGAGCTTTCCGTATAAATCCCTGCCGTATGCAGTGGTGTCCTGGGCAATGAGTATAAGTTCCCTTGTACCCGCAAGAGCAAGCTGCTTTGCCTCTTCAATGAGGGTTTCAAATTCAACGCTTCTGTAATCTCCTCTGATACCGGGGATAGCGCAGTAAGTACAGCGGTTTGAACAGCCGTCCGCAATCTTGAGATAAGCCCAGTATTCGGGAGTGGTGAGAAGCCGCTCACCCGTGAGAGGAAGGAGCATTTTATCGGGAATGTCGGTAAATCTCTCCCCTGCAAGCACACGGTTTACTATCTCGTCAATATGACCGATGGCACCGATACCGACAACGGCATCAACCTCCGGCATTTCTTCAAATATTTCTTCCTTATATCTTTCGCTGAGGCATCCCGTTACGATAATCTTACCTATCACACCCTCTGCCTTGAGGGAAGCCATATCAAGAATATTCTCGATTGCTTCCTCCTTGGCGGCATCAATAAAGCCGCAGGTGTTGATGATAACGGCATCCGCGCCGTCATAGCAGTCGGTAATTTCAAATGAATTGCGGTCAAGGGTTGCAAGCATCCTTTCAGCATCCACCTGATTTTTGGGACAGCCGAGAGAAATCATACCTACTTTAGTCACAATAATCTTCCTCCGTATCCGGACTGTATCTGTCAAGGGCGGTCTTTATATCCGACCAGCCGTAGCCGAGACGCTGAAGCCCCGCAACAGTCTTCCGTATACCCTTTTCGTCATTAAGATATCTTTTATATTTGGTTGAAAGAAGCGCGGCAATATCCTCAACCGGGTCAAGCTCAAGCTCTTCAAGCACCTGACTGATAATATCGGATGAAACGCCGTGACGGAGCAGCTCGGACCTGATGCCGTTTTTGCTCATGTGCTTCCTTCTTATAAGAAAGTCCGCCTTGTTACGTGCAAACCGTACATCGTTAATATATCCGTATTCCTCCAGATTGTCAAGAGCGCGTTCAACGTACCGCGACTTGTGTCCCTTGTTCAGAAGCTTCAGCTTCAGCTCCTTTCGGCTGTTGTCGGAGTAGGACAAAAGCCGCAGGCCCGAGATAAAAGCATACCTCGAGCCGATTTCGGTAAAGAATTTATCACATTCGGCGGAGTCGGTGATTTCCTTTACCCGACAGTAAGGACAGGTGTACCAGTACTCCGCGTCAACGGTGAACATATATTCCCCGTCAACGGAAATGTGAATTTTATTTTGCTTTCCCTGTGAATAAGTGATTTCCATTATTCGTCTTCGTCAACAACTATATCGAGCTTCGCTCTTGCGCCTGCTTTTGAAGCGGGTACTTCGGGAGCGGGAACGGATACGGGAGCGGATTTTTCGGCGGGAGCCATTCTTGCGTCGTACTCTGCCTTGATGGCTGCGCGTACTTTTCCCTCAATCTCGGAAGCAAGTGCGGTATCGTTGGAGAAAAGCTCCTTGACCGCTTCCCTGCCCTGACCGATTTTATTGCCTTCATAAGAGAACCACGAGCCGCTCTTCTTGACTATGTCATATTTTACGCCGAGGTCAACAAGCTCGCCGACCTTGGAAATGCCCTTACCGTAAAGGATATCAAATTCCGCCTCCTTGAAGGGAGGAGCTACCTTATTCTTGACAATTTTTGCCTTGGTCCTGTTGCCGACGATTTCGCTGCCGTTTTGCTTGATTGCCTCGGTACGGCGTACTTCAATGCGCATGGTAGCATAGAATTTAAGAGCACGGCCGCCGGTGGTAACCTCGGGACTGCCGTAGATAACGCCGACCTTTTCACGAAGCTGATTGATGAAAATAAGAATAGTATTTGACTTTGCGACCGCACCGGCAATCTTTCTCATTGCCTGAGACATAAGACGGGCGTGCTGACCTACGTGGCTGTCACCCATTTCGCCCTCAATTTCGGACCTGGGAACAAGTGCGGCAACGGAGTCAACGACGATAACGTCAATGGCGCCGGAACGAACGAGTGCCTCGGCGATTTCAAGCGCCTGCTCGCCGTCATCGGGCTGAGAAACGAGAAGAGAATCAACGTCTACACCGAGATGACCTGCGTATACGGGGTCAAGAGCGTGCTCTGCATCAATGAAAGCTGCCTCTCCGCCGAGCTTCTGTGCTTCGGCGATAACGGTGAGAGCGAGGGTGGTTTTACCTGATGATTCGGGTCCGTAGACCTCTATGATACGTCCGCGGGGCATACCGCCTATACCGGTGGCAACGTCAAGGGAAATGGAACCGGTGGATACGGCTTCAATATTGAGACTGGAATTCTGGCCGAGGCGCATGATTGAGCCCTTACCGTAGGCCTTTTCAATTTTTTCAAGAGCTGTCTCTAATGCTTTTTGCTTATCTGACATAGTTTTTGACCTCCGAATATGAATATTACTATTATTTTATACACCTTTTGAAATTAAAAATCAATAGTTTTATTTAACTTTTTTTATTTTTTTCCGTATATTTTCGTCCGGACGAAAAATAAATGTTAATTCAGGAAAAAAATGCTTGCATTTTATATGAAAGTCTGTTAATATATCCCTTGTTAATGACTAAAAGGAGGTGCGAATCATGGCAAAATGTGAATTCTGCGGTAAAGAAGTAGCATTCGGCATTAAGGTATCCCATTCACACAGACGTTCCAACAGAACATGGAAGCCCAACGTTAAAAGAGTCAAGGCCGTTGTAAACGGAACTCCCAAGAGAGTTTATGCTTGCACCCGTTGCCTTCGCTCCGGTAAGGTTACAAGAGCCGTTTAAGTGAAGATGATTAAGAGACTGCCAGGCGGTCTCTTTTTCTTTTGTCCTGCAGCGGTGTATATGGCGTGCATACTGCGAAAACATATATAAAGAAAATAATATTTTACATATTTCACAATTCATTAGTAGTCGGCGCGAGCGTCCGACCACAACATTTAGTGTTTTTATCGGGGGGATATAAAACTTACGGAAAAGGTTACACTTTGAGTATAATTTGGTGTATAATACAAGCTATCTTTAGCTGGATGACCATGTTAATATTTATATTAACGGTGATAAGATGACATTCAAAGTAAACAGCGAGCGTCTCGGCTCCGCCTTTTCCGTCCCCAACGAGATAGTCGACAAGCATCTGAGAATTGCCGGCGGCGAGCAGATAAAGGTACTGCTTCTCATACTCCGCAAGGGTGCCGACAAGCTTGACGAAAACAAAATCGCAAAGGCACTCAAATGTGACGTAAACGACGTGGAGGACTATCTGCAATACTGGATAAACACGGGCATACTGCTTGAAGGCGAAGAAACGCCTCAGCCGGAAAAGTACGTTCCCCCTCAGAAGAAAGAGGAGCCCAAGCCGGAGAAAAAGCAGGAAGTACCTCAGACGGAGTATTCAAGGCCCTCATCCTCCGAAATCGCGATACGTCTTGAGGAATCAAAGGAACTGCGTCTGTTATTTGAAGAAATTCAGCAGAAGCTGGGCAAAACCGTTGGCTATGACGGTCAGTGCACCTTCCTGCTTCTCTATGACAGATTCGGTCTTCCCGCAGACGTAATCTATATGCTGGTGGAATACTGTGTCGGTGCGGGAAAAACCGGCTATTCATACATTGAATCGGTGGGAAAGACCTGGAGCGAGCAGGAAATAGATTCCATTGACAAAGCGGCAGAAAAAATAGCGGCGTTCAATTCGGTAGATAAATTCTGGAAGAAATTCACAGTGGATACGGGCATAAAGAATCCCAAGCCCACACTCAAGCAGGCACAGCAGATTGAAAACTGGCTCTGTGTCCTGAACATGAGCTACGATATGGTTATGAGGGCGTACGACGTTACGGTGGAAAACACGGGAAAAATCAGTTTTTCATACATGAATAAGGTACTTTCCGCATGGAAAAACAAGGGATACAAAAAGCCCTCGGATATAGACAGCGACGTGAAAGCAAAATCCGATGCGGCAAAGAAGAATGCCGGTAAAGAAAGCGAAAATCCCTCCTACGACCTTAACGAATACACTCAGAATTCAATCAAGGGCAAGTTGAAATATACAAAGAAGGATAAAAAATGAGTTACACGAAGGAAAACCTGCAATATGCGACACAGGTGATTGCGGAAAGAAAGCGTAATGCCGAAAGAACGCACGACGTCCGTCACCGTGAGGTCATAGAAAAGATACCCGAAATCGCACAGTATGAGGCACAGCTGGCTCAGACAGGTGTTGCGGTACTGAAGGCCATTGATATGGACGGCGACATAGACAAATATATTGCGGAGCTTGCTCAAATCAACGGAAAAATTCAGCAGTTCATAAAGGATGCACTTGTCAAGGGCGGATATCCCGAGGATTATCTGGAAATTCCCTACACCTGCAAAACCTGTGAAGATACGGGATTCAAAAACGGAAGAATCTGTTCCTGCCGTAAAAAACTGCTGAACGAGCTTTCATTAAACGACCTGAGGAAGGTCTCCCCTTCGGACGTATGCAGATTTGATAATTTTTCACTTGACTATTATCCCACCGCTCCTGATGCGGTTTACGGTATTTCTCCCAGAGAGAAGATGGAGGAAATACTTGAATACTGCAGGTGCTATGCGGATGATTTTGACGAGGAATCCGGTTCTCTTTATATGAGAGGAGCAACCGGGCTGGGTAAAACGCATCTTTCCCTTGCTATCGGAAACATCGTGGCACTCAAGGGCTTCAGCGTGGTTTACGGCTCGGCACAGAATCTGTTTTCGGCTATGGAAAGAGATAAATTTTCCAATTATAACAGCAGTGAAACGGAAGACAGACTGATAAATGCGGATTTGCTCATCATTGACGATCTGGGCAGTGAATTCACCACCCGTTTCACCGTAGATAAGCTGCTGAACATTATAAATACGAGAATAAATCTCAGAAGGCCGGTAATAATATCCACAAATCTTTCGGATAAAGAGCTTGAAGAAAAATACGACCAGCGTATCACTTCAAGAATAATCGGCAGCTACACTCCCCTGTACTTTATGGGCAGGGATATCAGACAAATCAAAGCATCAGAATAAGAGGTAAACCATGGACATTATCGCAAAACTCACTCAGGAACTGAATCTTCAGCAATGGCAGACGGAAAACGTAGTAAAGCTTCTTGACGAGGGCTGTACGGTCCCTTTCATCGCAAGATACAGAAAGGAACAGCACGGAACACTTGACGACCAGGTCATCCGTGAGCTTTCCGAAAGACTTGAATACTTAAGAAATCTTGATAAACGCCGTGAAGAGGTAAGAGGACTCATAGCCGCTCAGGAAAAGCTGACGGATGAAATCTCCGCCGCACTTGACAAGGCACTTACCGTTACGGAAATTGACGATATATACAGACCCTTCAGACCCAAAAGGAAGACGAGAGCTTCCGTTGCGAAAGAAAAGGGACTCGAGCCACTGGCGGACGCAATCTATGCACAGCAGGCGGATTCGCCCTCACCTATTGAGCTTGCCGAAGGATATATTGACCCCGAAAAGGGCGTTGAAACCGCTGAGGATGCACTCAAGGGTGCTCTTGATATTATCGCGGAGAATATTTCCGACGACCCCGATATCAGAAAGAGACTTCGCAACCTCTTTACCGTCATCGGCACGGTCACCGTTACCGCCGCGGACAAGGATGCCCAGAGCGTATACACCATGTATTACGATTATTCCGAGCCCGTAAAGACGATTGCAGGTCACAGAATTCTTGCCATTGACAGAGGCGAAAAGGAAAAATTCCTCAAAGTAAGCGTTACGATAGACACTGTAAAAGCATCCAACGTTATTACAAGCGTTACGCTCAATCCCGCCGGTTCACCCACCACGGAAGCGGTAAGAGAAGCCGGCTCGGATGCATATAACAGACTTATTTACCCTTCGGTTGAGAGAGAAATCCGTAATATGCTTACGGAAAAAGCGGCGGCAGGTGCGATAAAGGTATTTGCCCTCAACACAAAAGAGCTTCTTCTTCAGCCCCCCATTAAGGGCAAAACCGTTATCGGTCTTGACCCCGGCTACAGAACGGGCTGTAAAGTAGCGGTCGTTGACAAAACCGGCAAGGTACTTGACACCGGCGTTATTTATGTCACCCACAGCGAAGCACAGAGGAATCAGGCAAAGGTGCTTATCAAGAATCTCATTGCGAAGCACCACGCAAACTGCATTTCCATCGGCAACGGTACCGCTTCAAAGGAAACCGAAATATTTGCCGCGGAAATCCTCAGAGAAATCAATGCCGACGTTTCCTACATGGTAGTAAGCGAAGCAGGTGCTTCCGTTTACTCCGCTTCAAAGCTTGCCGCAAAGGAATTCCCCGACTATGACGTTTCACTCAGAAGTGCGGTTTCCATTGCAAGACGTCTCCAGGACCCCCTGGCAGAGCTTGTTAAAATCGATCCCAAGGCAATCGGCGTAGGTCAGTATCAGCACGACATGCCTCCTAAGGAGCTTGACGCCGCTCTTGACGCGGTCATTGAGGACGCGGTAAACTCTGTAGGCGTTGACCTTAATACCGCTTCCGCTCCCCTGCTTTCAAGGGTATCCGGCATTAACTCCACCATTGCTTCAAATATCGTTGATTTCAGAGATGAAAACGGCGAATTCACGTCAAGAAGTCAGCTTAAAAAAGTTCCCAAGCTCGGTGCAAAGGCATTTGAACAGTGCGCGGGCTTCCTGAGAATCCCCGAAAGTAAAAATTCCCTTGACCACACCGGCGTTCATCCCGAAAGCTACGATGCGGCAAAGGAGCTTCTTAAAATATTCTCATACACTCCCGACGATATCGGCTCGGAAGAGGTAGCCGCCATCAGGCAGAACGTTCAGCTTCTGGGCGAGGAAAAGGTTGCCGAAAAGCTCGGAATAGGCGTTCCCACTCTGAAGGATATCATCAAGGAGCTTATTGCTCCCGGCAGAGACCCCAGAGATGAGCTGCCCAAGCCCATGCTCCGCACGGACGTTATGGATATCAAGGATCTGAAGCCCGGTATGGAAATGACCGGCACCGTCAGAAACGTAACGGATTTCGGTGCATTTATAGATATCGGTGTTCACGAGGACGGTCTGGTACACATTTCGCAGATTACGGATAAGTACATCAAGCATCCCTCGGAGGTGCTGAAGGTAGGTATGGTAGTCACCGCCTGGGTACTGAACGTTGACCTTGTAAAGGGCAGAATCGGTCTTACCATGAGAGAAAAGAACAGACCCGAAACAAAGGAATAATAAAAGATAAGACCTGAGGCAGACAGACTGCTTCAGGTCTTTTACGTTACTTATCAATAAATTCCCAGGAATCAAGATACAGGTCAAGTCCTCCGGGATAAAGGAAAAGCGTCTTCCATTCTCCGTCCAGCTTGACGAAATAAGCGGTTTCAAGGATGAAATCCGATTTATATTTTGTTCCGTTCTTTTCGGATTCAAAGGTAAATCTGATATCCGCCGCCACGACCTTATCAATATCATCAGCCGTGATTTCGGGCTCAATACTCTCTGAGGCGGTATACTTGATAAGCTCCTCGGTCTCTTTTTTCTTAAGAGTATGCTTCTCAATGAGCTTGAGTTTCATCTTTTTGATTTCGCCTATCTGTGAATAAAAATTGTTATTCATCACGGCGTCAAGGGTTTTTGCGATACCAGCACTCTTCGCCGTAAAGAATTCGTCATAGGTCATACCGTTATAGCCGACGGGGCTTAAGCTCTCACAGAACGCTTCGGTATCAAGATTCATGAATGCCTCTGCGGTTTTCTTTGCCGCACGGGAATATCCCGTAAACGACGAGATGATGAATACTGCCGCAACTATCAGCCCGATGGCGAGTATTCCGCCTGCAGCCATCACAACAAGCTTACGAAAACGCGCCGTCTTCTCACGGTCTTTTTCGGGTTGAACGGTCTCTTCGGGGATATCGTTATCAAGGCCGAACATTTTTTCTATTTCATTTTGGTTCTTTTTATTTTTGAATGCCATAAAAAGTCAACCTTTCAGAATTTTGCGCAATATTACTGTTTTGCTCCGCAATATACACAGAATGCACCGCCGGAATCAATGCTTTTGCCGCAGGCAGAGCAATATTTTGTATTGGCGGCGGGAGAGTCTGCCGGTGCAATCACGGGAGACGAAGCATTCATTTCAACGGGCTGAGGATTTTCGGGAGCGGGAATGGGTGCGGGAGCCGGCGCAGACATCGGAACGGGTGTGGGGATGAATACGGGAGCCGATGCTTCTGCAGGTGCGGGAGCGGAAGTGTCGGGAAGACGGAATCCGCAAAGGGTGCAGAATTTATTGCCTTTTACGACTGCGGCACCGCAGCTGGGACAATTTATGTGCTCGTCGGGTCCGTTTACGGGCTTACCGCACATTACACAGAAGGCATTACCGGAAGCAACCTCGGCATGACAGTGCGGGCAAACCGTAATGCCCTTGAGAGCATTAAGCTGCTTTTTGAGATTTTCAAGATTTGCGTTGGTGTCGTTTATCGCCTTTACTATTTCGGAAAGCTGTTCGTTATAGTTTCCCTCGTAAATTTTGATATAAAGCTGACCCAACTGAGTGTAATAGGAATTGATTTTCCTTTCCTCTTCGCCTATTTCGGCGTTGACCCTGGCGATTTCACCCATATTTTTTGTTTTATTTGTCAAATCCTGCCAGGCACCTGCGCCCTTGGATGTTACCTGATCAAAAAATCCCATAAACTGCCTCCGAGAATAATGATTTATACATTTATATTATCACAGGGATATGCTTTTTTCAAGATAATTATATCAATTTCGTGTTGTACAAAACGTCCCGGATGTGTTATATTTGTCATGCAAAGTCAGGAGGTGCGTATATGTTCAACAAAATAATCGCTCTGCTTATGTCCGCTCTTTCGGCGACAGGTCTTTTCTTTTTCGATATGACGGATAACTATACCTTCAAAATCGATACATCCGATTTGGGCGAAGCCATCGGGAATAAGGCAAGCAACGTAAATCTCTGGGAAATGGGTCAGCACTACTACGGTGACGATTCAAGCGAAAAGGATAATATTTACGACTTCGTTGAATACGTTCAGTTGATGCAGTGCACCGGCGGAAATTCCGTAAGGGACCTTCTCAAAAATCCCGATGACCGAACGGTGCTTGACGATTACGATTTCACAAAGCTGATAAAAAACTGTCACGGCATACTCAGAGTGGGCGCAAAGCCCTGCCTCAAGATAGGAAACGTGCCTGCAAAATACTCGGCTGATGCTTATTCAATCGGCTTTGACGTAAATGTACTTCCTCCGGACGACTATGACGTATATTACGATTACATCAAGGCGATGGCCCAGGCACTGGTAGACGAATTCGGCAGGGACGAGGTACTCTCATGGCACTTCATCTGCTTTACGGAATATGAAAACTACGACTGGTTCAAGTGCGATACTCCCGAAGAAACCGCAGAGGCGACCTGCAAAATGTATGATTACATCGTGGATGCTCTGCAGACGGTGATCGGTGAAAACGTCTACGTGGGCGCACATTCAATGACCGTCACCGAAGGCGGCTGGGACGAAGGGCTTTTCATTAAGCACTGCGCTCAGGGAACGAATTACAAAACGGGTAAAACAGGCACGAGGATATGCTGTCTTTCCGCTTCATACTATGAAAATGAGCCGGGTGTCGTAGGTAAAAGGAAAACTCTTGCCGAGACTATCGGTTACCTTCAGAAATGTGCAGAGAAATACGGACTTGAAAACGTGGATTTCGGCATTGACGAGGGCAGAGTTCTCTCCGGCAACACAAGCGGATTCAACAAAGGCGACCTGGTTTCAAGGACCGTCGGCTACACCTGGCAGGCAGCTTATGACGCACGGATATACGGTACGCTCATTGACATAGGCGGCTCATATCTTTCAAGCTGGGATTATAAATCCGACGGTCTGAACAGCGGTGTGCCCACCGTAAGCTATCACGTTGCAAAGCTCATTTCCGGATTTGCTTCTTCGCTGAAGGCAAAGGTAAAAAAGGTATTGTCCGGTCTTATTTTCAAGGCGGAGGTCAACACTTACGCGGGATTTGACAAGGATGAAAACACGCTTCATATAATGGCATACAATTACAAAAACCAACTTGATTACTCACGAAAGGCAGACCTGAAGCTGAAAATAAAAGTCCCGCAGTTTGATGACGGAGAGGTTACCGTCACAAAATATCTGATAAACGACGACTGCAATTTCTTTGACGAATGGATGCAGGACAGAAAAGACAACAATCTTACGGACGATTTATTCGGCTGGTCTCCCGACTGCCCCTGCATAGGCGGTAACGAAACGAAGGGCGACGTGAAAAAGGTATATAACGAAAACAAGGACAGATATTACGAATGCGCCGCGCTGACACCCGTTTCGTTTACGGCACAGGTCGTAAACGGAAAGCTTGAAATATGTGAAAGCTTAGGCGGAAACAACGTAGTATTCTATGAGATAACGCAGTAAAAAAGAGGCACGGCTTTGACCGTGCCTCAATTTATTATAAAATTTATGCTTTTCCGAAAAAGTGCTGAACAAAAACAAAGCCCATACCGTCAGCACAGGGTGCAATACCTACGCCCATATATCCGTAATCGCGATTTATCATATTTTCATAGTGCCCTTCGGAGTTCTTCCAGCCGTCACAGACTTCCTTTGCGGAGGTGTAGCCCATTGCTATATTTTCTCCCCTGCTTCCGCGAAAACCGTTCAGGTCAAAGACACTTGACCAGGGCTGACCGTTGGGACGCGTATGGGAAAGGACTCCCTTTGATGCTATTTCCGCCGCCCTGACACACGCCTGCTCCGTAAGCTTCGGGTCAAGAGCAAGGGCAGACAGACCTTTTTCGGCTCTGGCGATATTGGTCTGTGTCAGCACCTCATAAATCATACTGTCGTAGGTTGAGGCATTTTCCTTTGCTTCGGGCAGATATGCTTCATAGTATCTGTCTCCCTCTTTTTCAAAGCTGAAAAAAGAGCCCAGATTACCGAAAAAACCGGTCAGGGAAACTATGAGTGACATTATGAATGCCAGTATACTCTTTAGCATTTACTTCTCCTTACTTATTGAACAGGCGTTCAAGCTTATATTTCCATTCGTATATTGCGGGGCCGTAATCACGGGGAATCGCGTTTGAGCCGATAACAAATGCCTCAACACCCTTGAGCAGGTATTCAAGTGCCAGACCCATCAGCTTGCGGGAGGCGACAAGGGCTCTGATTTTTGCAATTATCTCATCCGGCTCAAGACGGGGAATATTGCCGTACATAATTGCCGCAATCTCTTCGTCCTTAATCAGTCCGCTGTTCATAAGTGCGGAAATTTCGTCATTATCCGCAGCGAGAAGCGCTCTCTTGACAAAGTCAATAAGGCAGCACATCGCACCGATTTTTTTATAATATGTTACGTTATATTTCCACAATGTGTCAATATTTACGCTGCCGTTTTCAATGATGGCATCGGCAAGCATCTGACCGGCTCTCACCGCATTGGCTATGCCGTTACCCATAAGGGGAACGGTCATAAATGCACAGTCACCTACGCTTGCATATCCGGGAGCTGTCATTATCGGAGCGGGATATCTTACGGGAATGTATATTCTGTGACCGCCTCTGAGAAGAGTGTCGCTGATAAGAGGATTATCGTATTTAAGCTGATTGAATGCACTTTCGCATTCCTCATCGGTAAAGCCGCCGATTTTACCTATAAGCGTACTGACGGTGCCGTCGGTTTCAAGACCGCACCAGCAGATACCGGGAAGACCGCAGTAATTGAGATAGTAGCAGTATTTACCGGGGATAACTCCCTCTGCCGGAGTATAATAAGCATGGCGTGTTTCAAATTTTTCGTGAGGAAGCGGCTCCTCGGTAATACCGAATTTGCCTTTGAAGGATTTTCTGAAGGGAGAATCCATACCGGATGAATCAATTACGAGGTCGGCGTAAATATCCTCTCCGTTTACGACGATGCCCTTGACTCTGTCACCCGTAAAAATAAGACGGTCAACGGGAGTGTCAAATCTGATTTCCACGCCTGCCTTTTCGCACTCTTCAACCTGAAGAATACCGAAGGCCTTTCTCTCTATATTCCATGTCCTTGCCTCCTCGGGCATATCCACCGTGAGAGATGATTCGCAGGAGGGCGAAACGAAGGTGGGAACGGTGCTTTTTACCGTTCCTTCCGGAAGGGGTACATCAAGGTCGGTAAAGAGTGAGGTTTCCACCACGTCTATCTGGTCATGGCAATGATTCTCACGCGAATCCTTTTCAAAAATAACGACTCCGTGACCCGCTTTAGCAAGTATTTTTGCGCACTGCATACCGCCCTGTCCGGCACCGATAACGATAATTTTCACAGTCATTCCTCCTATTCCGTTCTATTATAATAATAATTTGCTTTTTAGTCAATATTAAAAAACTGTCTGTATCCGTTCACTATGTATTTTCTTGACATGATTTTGCCGTCGGTTTATAATTGTTGTTAAGGTCTGACGGTGATTTGCAGACGATTAAACGAAAGGATGTTCAAAAATGAAAAAAGCATTATCCGTAATACTCTGCCTCGTACTTGTACTTTCCCTTGCAGCCTGCGGTGCGGCAAAGGAGGAGGAAAAGGTAAACGAAGCAAAAGCAAGTGCAGTTCTTACCGTTGAAAAGAAAGAACTCAAGTCAGGCGATACATTGAAAATCAATGTAAAATCAGAGGGCCTGAATTATGAAACGAGTCCCTGGGTGGGCATCGTTCCCGCAGGTGACTACGTAACCGAATATGACATTGACGACGTTGATCTCTGGTATGAATATATTACCGAAGATACACAGGACTTTGAAGTAAATCCCGACGAAATCGGACTTGAAAGCGGCGAATATCTCGTTACCGTTGCAGACAGCGATGACAACGAAGCAGGCGGAATTCTTGCCATAGAAACAATCTCATTCACAAAGGATGCCGAGGAAGCCGAAGAAAAGGACGAAGGTGTTGAAAAGAACTCAGCATATTTTGCGGAAAAGTACGGTCTTAACATCTGCCCCTTCAGCATCAGTGTCAACGGAGAAGAAAAGGATTATCATTTCCGTAACGGCGGTGAACTTACAACATGGACATTTACAGAGGAAAATACCGACGGCTGGTATTACTACAATGACCGTGTTATTTCCGCCGACAATAAATATGCAATCGGTCCCGAAATAGACAGCTTTTCATCATCCTGCACATACGAAGCACAGCCCTATGACGGTCCCGCTCTCACTCCCGAACAGCAGGCTGAAATAAAAGACGGTGTGCTTTACATTCTCAATTCCTATACTCCTTACAGATTAAACTGGGGTGTAGCTCTTGAAAGTGAAACAGAAGAAGACGAAATTGAGTATTCCGTAAACGATATTGAAGACGATTTTAATGCAGGCGAAAATATCTGTTTCTATTCCGGATATGATATAAACGGTGACGTCGAATTCAATGCGGAGCTGCTTATTTTCAATCACGACGGTGATATGTCGGTTTACGGTGCGGAAATGACAGACGATCTGAGAGAAACAGCGGTTGACAGCATTACACTCACCAATCCCGAAAGCGAAGCACCCTCAGGCACATTCAGCATTGCAGAGCCCGGAAGATACGACATCGTACTTACATACGACGGTTTTATTGCCGGTTATGTTGTAATCACCATTGAATAAGTATCGGAGGACACTTTATGTTTCTGAAATTCACAAAAGCATTCGGTCAGCCCGGCTGCGTAGCTCTTTATGCGGTGTTTTCGGCACTGGCAGTTAAAATAACCGTAATCCCCCTGATATTGCTGCTGGTAATGCACTTTACCGAATATCTGATTATAGGACATAAGGTTGCCAAAGAAAACGGGTTGGGAATTGCAGAAGGATTCCTGAAATGTATGTCCTTCGGCTTTACCTGGTGGCTGCCGATAAAAAAAGAATCAGAAAACACATCAGAGGATAAAGCGAACTGAATAACGGAGAGTGTGCCCTAAAAGGTACACTCTCCTATTTTTATTTCATTATAAGATTGATTTTTCCATCTGCGTAATATATAATAATTTTGTATGCGGTCGGAAAGACCGTAATACTGTGTAAAGCACAATTTTAATCTGAAATCAGGCATTGAAATGACAGACACAAAAAAAGAAAACAGAATCGTATTTATCTGCTGGCTTGCTTATATGGTAGCATATATCGGCAGACTGAATTTCTCGGCATCCATAGTGGCAATCATCAGCGATACGGGGCTTACCAAAGCCGCGGTAGGTATCGTCACCACCTTCTTTTTCTTTGCCTACGGAATAGGGCAGCTGGTCAACGGCATACTTTCAAAGCACTATAACGGCAGGATAATGGTGTTTATTTCCCTGATGATTTCATCCGTGCTGAATTTTGCAATTCCAATGTGCGGAAACAACGTATCCGTAATGAAATATATATGGCTTCTCAACGGTGCGGTGCAGTCAATTCTCTGGTGTACCCTCATCAAGACCATTTCCGAATTTGTTTCGGATAAGGGAATGCCCAGAGCAATATTCGTAATGAGCACCACCAATACCGTAGGCACTTTTGCGGTTTACGGCATGTCGGCATTTTTTGTAAGATTCGCATCCTGGCGAATCACCTTCTTTGTGGCTTCGGGTCTGCTGGTAATTACCGCAATAGTATGGTTTATCGGTTACGGCAACGAAAAGCCGCCCATCGTCCTCAAAAAAGATCTGGAGGAAAAATCGTCTGTCAGACACAGCGGAGTAATGATTGCCTGCATAGCCATGATATGCCTTGCCGGCATTGCAAACGGCTTTATCAAGGACGGCGTAAACACCTGGGTACCCAGCGTACTGAACGAGGAATTCGGCGTAACGGAATCCCTTTCAATACTGCTTACGTTCCTGCTTCCTCTCATGTCAACCCTCAGCGCGGGTCTGATAAGAAAAATCCACGAAACCGTAAAATCACATTCTCTCATGAATACGATGCTTTACGGTGTTACCGCATTACTCTGCGGCGGAATAATCTTTTTCTTCGGAAAAGGAAACGTGGTATTCATTATGGTATGCTTCATAATGACCTCTGCGGTAATGGCAATGGTAAACAACGTAATTACGAGTATGTTCCCTCTGGACAGAAGAAAGCTTATGGGCTCCGGCTTTGCGGCAGGTCTGCTCAACACCTTCTGCTACGTGGGCAGTACGATAACATCATATACCCTCGGCGCAGTTGCGGATAAGAGGGGCTGGAACACCGTATTCATTATAATGCTCTGTGTCAGCATAGCGGCGTTTGCCGTTTCCGCTGTGGGCAGTATATTTGACAGAAAAGTTAACCGTATAACCGAATAAATGAAAGGCGACCTTAAAATGAAAAACAAAATTATTCTCACCTCTCACCCCATGCGTAAATGCACGATTTTCCCCGAAGGAAGTCCCGAAATTCCCGCCGGACTTTTTACCGTAAAAAACGAAAAGCCCGATTTCACAGGTTTTCCCTATCCCCTTCCCAATGCCAAAAAGGATTACACAATCCGGGCAGACGGTGACGGAGTAATCTGGTACGGCTCGTCAAAGGGTGTTACAAGATACGACCCCGATGCGGAATATGATTTTGACAAGGTGTCATACTTTGCCGCAGACAGAGATTTGCCCGACAATAACGTAAAGGCAATCCTTCCCGTCGGCAGAAATGCATGGGTGCTTACCCAAAGCGGTGCGGCTTTTATTGAAGAGGTCACCTTAACGGGCAAGCAGGTCAGCGATATCCTTCTTAAAGAAACCCTTGATATTGTTGACCGCAGAGGTATGGTCAGCCAGAGACAGCTTAAGAAGGCAAGAGACCTTTCCTCAAAGTTCCCCTTTGCACATTCCGATAACGACGGCGGATTTACCGCCTGCTTCGATATGGGTGAAATATTCAGATATGCCGTTCTCAAGAGAGAAAAGGGCATTGACGACCCCGAAACGGTTGAAGCAAAAAAGGTTGCCGTAAAAGCCCTTGAGGCATGCCTGCTTCTTTGCCATATTCACGGCAGAGGCGACGGCTTCGTTGCAAGAACATACGTAACGACCTCGGAGGAAACACCGGATGACGGTATTTTCTTCAAGAGAAACGGCGACAAAGCTGTCTGTGTTGATACGTCTGCCGCAAGGCAGAGAGGTGTTGTGGGCTATGAGATAAGCTGCTCCGCTCCCATTCCCGAACGTCTGCGTCATCTGCTTACGGATTACGGCTTCACCGAGGATGACGTTATCTACAAGGCAGACACAAGCTCCGACGAAATCACACTGCAGATGCTTAACTTCCTCTTTGCGCATTGGTATCTTACCTGCGACGACAAAGAGCTTGACGAAATCATAAAGCAGACCGTCAAGGGCATCGTTGACCATATCATTGACCATAAATTCGTTCTTGCCGACTATTCGGGTGAAAGCACGACCTGGGCAAAATGGAACGAAGAATATTTCATGACGGTAGACGGCTATGTTGACGGAGCACTCAACTCCGCAGAGCTTCTCTTTTACCTCAAGGCCGTAATGGAGATTACGGGTGAAGAGGGCAGATATCTTGAAACCTACAATTATCTCATCAACGAAAAGGGATATGCAGATCTTACCGAAAAGCACTGGGACAGAGCGTTCCAGATAAACTTCGTTGAAGATATAAATCTGTATGAATCTATCATGTACGGTGACCACATGCTCTGTTCCGCTTCCTTTGCAGGTCTCGGTATGCTGGAAAAAGACCCCGTTCTGCTCGAAAAATACAGACGCGGCTACAAGGCATGGTGGAGCACCTCTCTTGAAAGAGAGCATAATCCCGGCTACGATTTCCTCTACCTTCTGGGCTGTCCCGACGAAGAAATCAACTGTGACAGAGCAAAGGAATGGTTTTACAGATCAAATCTCAGCCGTCTCGCTTCCGGTGTTTCCCTTGTCGGCAGACACGATATCCCCGTCAGGGAATACTCTCCCCGGTATAAGCAGACAAGCGTTCTTCTGCCTCCCGACGAAAGATTCATTTCAAAGTATGACCGCGATTCTCTTGAATACAAGAATGAGGACAGCGGCGGAATGATGTACGTTGAGGGCTGCTATCCCTTCAACTTTGCATACTGGCTCGGCAGACTTTACGGATTTATCGAAGGAGAATAATCATGAAGCAGAATATACATCTTATAGGTAACGCTCACCTTGACCCCACCTGGCTGTGGAGATGGCAGGAGGGCTGCGGTGAAGTAATGCAGACCTTCCGCTCCGCGGTTGACAGACTCAAAGAATATGACGATTTTGTATTCACCTGCTCCTCCGCCTGCTATTACAGATGGGTTGAGGAAATTGACCCGGATTTATTTGAAGAAATCAGAGAAATGGTGAAGGCGGGCAGATGGGTCCCCGTAAACGGCTGGTGGATACAGCCCGACTGCAATATGCCCTCTGCGGAAAGCTTCGCAAGGCAGGCATTATACAGCCAGCTCTATTATCAGGAAAAATTCGGTCAGATATGCCGTGTAGGATATAACGTTGACTCCTTCGGTCATAACGGCATGCTTCCTCAGCTGCTCACCCTGGGCGGTATGAAATGCTATGTAATGATGAGACCCGGTGAACACGAAAACGGCGAAATGCCCAAGGGACTTTTCTGGTGGGATTCCGCAGACGGCTCAAGGGTACTTACATACCGCATTCCCACGGGTTATGCCGAAAACGGCAAAAAATCCATTGATAACGCCATAAAGCTTCTCTCGGATATGGGTGAGGAAAGCAATCACGGTATGATGCTCTTCTACGGTGTAGGCAATCACGGCGGCGGCCCCACAAAGGGTGACATTGAATATATCAAATCACTTATGGCAGATGGCTGCAGCGAGCTTAAATTCTCATCCCCCTTTGAATACTTCAAAGAGGTTTGCTCAAACGGACTTGACATTCCCTCTTGGAGCGATGACCTTCAGCACCACGCCAGCGGCTGTTACTCCGCTACCTCACTCATCAAGCAGATCAACAGAAAAGCGGAATTTTCCCTTGCAAATGCCGAAAAATGGAATACCGTTGCTTCGGCATCATACGGTCTGCCCTCATCACGCAAGGCATTCAGAGAAGCATGGCTTGACGTATGCTACAATCAGTTCCACGATATAATGTGCGGATGCTCAATCCGTGAGGCATACGACGATGCAAGAGCACAGGACGAATCCGCAATCGCCTTTGCCGACAAGGAAGAAAACAAGGCAATGCTCCGCATTACCGGTAAAATCAACACCTGGATTGACGGCGTTTCCGATACCGTTTTCTGTAACGAGAGACACCACTGTGAAAATCACAGATTCCCCAGACACATCGCGGTATTCAATCCTCTTTCATATGAAGTGAAGACCACCGTAAGAACGTATCATCCCTCAAAGAAGGTAGTCGATGCCGACGGCAACAGCGTACTGTTTTCAAACGTCCGTTCATCACGTTCCAACGACAGCCATAAGGACACCGTATTCTGTGCGGTCATTCCTCCCATGGGATATACCGTATACAAGCTCTGGTTTGACGATGCGGAGGTTGACGCAGGAAAGCCGTCAACGGATATCATGGCGGGAGAGTACTTCCTTGAGAATAAATACGTCAGAGCGGAATTTGATGCCTCCAAGGGTGCAATCAGCTCGCTGGTCACAAAGAAGGACGGCAAAGAGCATATCTGCTCCGGCTCATTCATTCCCACGGTAATAGATAATTCAAAGCCCGACACCTGGGCACATAATATATTCAGATTTCACGACGTCATCGGCACAATGACTCCCGAAAGCATCAAGCTTGTTGAGTCAGACGGCGCAAGAGCCGTAATCAGAGTACGCCACACCTACGGCAAATCCTATCTTTCCCAGGATTTCATTCTTGACAGTGAAAGCGAAATGATAAGAGTCAAGGCAAGAATACTCTGGCAGGAGCCCCTTACCATGCTGAAGATGCCCGTAACCGTTCCCGGCAGCAATCCCGTTTCAACCTACGAAATTCCCGGCGGCTTCATCAAGAGACCGGCAAACGGTGAGGAAGAGCCGGCTCTCACCTGGGCTGACGTAACCGCAGAAGGAAACGGCGTAGCACTAATCAGCGATTCAAAATACAGCTACGACTGTCCCGACAATACCCTTCGTCTTACGATGCTGAGAAATTCAATCTTTGCCGACCACTATTCGGACAGACCCGATGCGGACTTCGCATACTGCGACGAGGGACTTCAGAGATTTGAATACGGCATTTACGCTCATTCCGGTGAAGCGGAGGACAGCAGAGTTCAGTACTATGCAGACGTTCTCAACAATAAGCCCTGCGCAGTTCCCGTGGGCTATCATAAAGGAAGCGAGCCCCTCGTAAAATCATTTATTTCCGTTGACAGGGACAACGTTGAGGTAATGTCCTTCAAGTCCTGTGAGGACGATTCGGGAGATTACATCCTCCGTATGAGAGAAACGGCAGGCAAAGAAACCCGTGTAAGCGTTGTATGTGACATAATCAACGCGGGCTTCCGCGCAGATTTCAAGGGCTTGGAAATCAAGACCTTCCGCATAGACGCCGACGGATACGTTTTTGAAACAGACTTCCTTGAAGGAATAGTTAAATAAACAAAAAAGCGGATGCTTCGAAAGCATCCGCTTTAAGTTTTATATCAGTTTTTATAATACTGAGGAAGGTACTGCTTATGTGCTTCCTTCATTTCTTCAAAGCACTTATGGGCTGCTTCCCAGTCACCTACAAGAGGATGGATAAGAAGGGCGTTGAGTGCTGCTTCCTCGTCACCGTCTCTGCCTGCCTTGACGGTAAGGTTTTCATACTGCTTAACTACGCTCATAAGACCGATAATATGCTTATTGTCAATCTTGCCTACGGGAACTGGCTTTGCACCGTCCTTACCGATAACGGCGGCAACCTCGATTACGTCGTCGGGCTTAAGGAAGGGAAGAGTGTTGCCGTTTTTGATGTTTACGACCTGAACGTCATTGATATCGTTGGCGATTGCGTTGATAAGATTTACGGCAACAAGTGAATACTTGTGACCGCCTCTCTGGTCAAGAAGCGCGGGCTTAACATAAAGTCCCTCGTCCGAATACATTTCAAGAAGCTGCTCTTCAATTTCCATACATACCTGAGCTCTGCTCTTTTCACCGTGAAGAAGGTGGTCAAGCTTTGCATTTCTGCAGTAATAATACTGAAGATATGATGAAGGAATAGCGTGAATTGCCTTGAGGGTTTCAAGCGAGAAACCGTCATCCTTGATATTTGACATTACCTTGGGAGTGAAGCCCTCGCCGATAAGCTTGTCAATAAGCTCTTCGCCGTGAAGACGAACGGAGGTGAACCAGCTCAGGTGATTAAGACCGACATAGGTATATTCCATATCCTCGCCGACATCTTCTTTGGTATCGTCAATCATATCAATGGGAACGTTGCAGAGGCCTATGCACTTAACGTTTGTGTTATTGAGAACGAACTCGGTGATGATACCCGAGGGATTGGTGAAATTGATAAGCCATGCATCGGGGCAGACTGCTTCGATTCTGTCACAGATATTCTTGATGACGGGAATGGTTCTCTGTGCCTTGAAGAAGCCGCCGATACCGGTCGTTTCCTGACCGATAAGGTTATACTTAAGGGGAATCGTTTCGTCAAGATGTCTGCAGGGAAGCTTACCTACACGAATCTGAGTTACAACGAAATCGGCACCCTGAAGTGCTGTATCAAGGTCATCCGTAAGGACTGTTTCGCAGTCAACGCCCGCTGCCTTGAGCATACGGATACAGAGGTTGCCTACGATAGTTCTCTTGCGGTCATCTATGTCCATAAATGAGATTTTCTTAAGCTTGAGTGAATCCTGTGCCTTGAGAAATCCGTCAATAAGCTCGGGGCAATAGGTACTGCCGGAACCGATAACGGCTACATTGATTTCTTTCATAATATATCCTCCAATCGGCAAACCGCCGTTTATATTAAACGTATTTTTGCATAATCCAGTTGATACATCCCGTTACCGGGGGCTGAGTAAGCTTAATGAATTTAAGCTTTCTGCCGCTGTACTTCTGTGATTTTTCAAGAAGCATATCAATATACGGCTTATTATCAAGCTTTGCATTGATTGAGCCGGAAAGCACAACCTCAATCTCTTCACCCTCAAAATTAAGCTGTGAAGCAAGAGCGGCTATGAGCTTTGCGCCTCTTTCAGCCATTGCTTCGCAGTATCCGAGTGCGGGAGCATCACCCTGCTTTGCCGCTTCAAAGAAGAATCCGATAAGATTACGGATATGCTCCTTTCCGCCGCTTCCTTCAATCTTATCAATAAGAGTAAGGAACTGCTCTCTGTCGGTGAAATTGTATTCCTTCTTTACCATATCGGTAATGAGGGTCTTTTCAAGGCCTAAGAAAAGTTCATCATAGACAAGCTCAAACGCCTTGAACATTATATTTGTGCCGCCGGAAATATCGCCGGTAAATTCGCCCAGACCGCCGAGCTGAAGCATTTTTTCATCTGAATCAATACCGTTGCAGCATACACCCGTGCCGCAGTTGAAACCGATTGCCGTGCCCGTTTCCGAGCCCGCCTTTACAACGATAAAGCCGTCGTTGAAGATTTCAAAATTATCAAGTCCCTTATCCTTGAGCAGACCGCACATTTTATCGTGCTGCCAGGGATGGTCAATACCCGCAAGTCCCATAAGCGTAAAGGAAACGTCGGAAAGCTTGATTTCGGATTTAACGCAGAGATTATTGATGCCTTCAATTATGATATCGCTTGCTTCGTCAAAAGCGCCGTCAAGGTTTTCGTGATTGCTTCCGGGTCCTTCGCAGATTGCGAGCATGGTCTTCTTTTCGTTAAAAAGAGCAAACGCCGTTTTTGTGCCGCCGCCGTCAACACCGATATAGTATTTCATAGATTACTTCCTCCTCAAAAACCCGGATTATTCATCAAAGAACTCGTCACAGACATCTTCAAGGCAGAATGCCCCGCGTCTGAAGGGTTCTCTTTCAATCCACATACCGTTTGTGAAATCGGGGAACGGAACAGGTGCCGAGCCGATTGCGATTGATTGCTCCGAAAGGCAGGTTACCGCCATCCACGTTGCCGTATCGTAAACGTCAATGGGGGGCTGTGCATCAAGCCGCACGCTTTCAACGAAGGCGCTGAGCACAAGATAATCCATACCGCCGTGACCGCCTGCGTGAATACCCTCTTCGGAATACTTTTTCCACAGAGGATGCTCATACTTATCACGGTATCCGTCTTTTTCAAAGTCCTGGGGTCTGTGCATCCAGTCCCCTTCCTTAACTTTCGTCTGCTTTTCAAGGAAGATGGCATCGCCGTCCTCCATATAGAAGCCGTTTGTACCCTGAACTCTGTATCCCCTTGAATAAGATCTGGGAAGTGAGCAGTCATGGGTAAGCACTACGGTCTCACCGTTTGCGCATTTGATGAGGGTGGTGGTAACGTCACCCTGATTGAAGCTGTAATCAGCGAGGTCATAATCTTCGCCTTTGTTTTCAACGATCCACTTGTGAAGTCCTCTTGACTTGGTGGTCATTGAAACGAGAGAAATATATCTGTTGCCTCTGTTGATGCCGAGCACCTTGGAAATGGGGCCGAGCTGATGGGTAGGATAAAGCTCGCCGTTACGGTGCTGGAAATTGACAAGTCTGCCGTGTCTGTTTTCTCTGCCGAGACAGATTTCATCTCTCAGGTCGTGCTGATAGCCGCCCTGCATGTGAATTATCTCACCGAAGATGCCCTGCTTCACCATATTGAAAATTGCCATTTCGTTTCTGTCGTAACAGCAATTTTCAAGAAGCATACAGAATTTGCCGGTTTCTTCACTTGCTCTTATCATCTGCCAGCATTCCTCGATGCTTGCCGCGCCGCCGACCTCTATCGCCACGTGCTTGCCTGCTCTCATGGAGTCAATGGCAATACGTGAATGAGTAATCCAGGTAGTACAGCAGAGAATCGCATCTATATCGTCTCTCTTGAGAAGTTCCTTATAGTCGGTATAGGCATCGGGCTTCTTACCCGTGACCTCTTCAACTATCTTCTGACCTTCAAGAGCTCTGTCTTCATATTTATCACAGACCGCAGGGACTCTTACGCCTTCGCAGTTGAGCATTTCTCTCATCTGACCTCTGCCTCTGCCGCTGAGACCTATTACACCGATATTTACAAATTCTTTCATATAAACATCTCCCCTCAAGCATACCCGATTATTTTACCAAAAATAAAAATATATTTCAACAGTTACTTGAAAAATCTCCTGAATAATCTGCGCCATTTCAGATTATAAACGATTATAACCTTTGAAAGCGCAATATCATACATTACGAAAGCGAGAGTACCTATGCCGAGCAGAATGGGAATCGCCATCATTCCCCACTCCTGCATTTCGTCTATTTCAAGCCCCATGAATTTCATCATGAGCCAATAGGAAACCACCATTGTGCCGATGAACATACCGAGCTTCAGCACCCATTCAAGCACTTTTTTTGTCTTTGACTCAATAAGAGCTTTTACGATCGGATAATAGCCGAAAAAGGCAAGGTACATCACGGCGACCTCTTTTTCCGGGACAAGGAAAATACCGAGTATGGCAACGGTCGCATAAATACCGAAAGCCCATTTTTTGTCAATTTCAATCACGGCAAAAATCATCAGTGCGCCTGCCGCCGCAGGTAAAGCGTAGGTCATAAAAGGCACTATCGCCACCGATATCATAAGCACAAGGGAAAGCGCCGCAACTATCCCCCCGATTGCACATTTGGAGCTTTGTTTCATAATTTACCTCAACAGCATGAAATAAGGTCTCCGCCCATACATTCACAGCAGCAATCGGCACAAAGAAGCCCCGAGCAGATATTGCAGCAGCTGCAGTCGCTGTCGGATTTTTGGCCTTTTGTCTTATAACCGCCGTTTGAATATGAGCTGACATTGTCATAGGCACTCTTGTATGTTTCGTTTGAAGAATCGAGCTTGACCGCCGCTCCGAAATATTTTTCCGCATCGTCAAGCCAGCCCTTTTTCTGACAGATGGTACCTTTCAGATAATTCCACTCCGCATTGCGCTGACTTTCGGGAACACCGTCAAGCAGAACCTGGGCGTCCTCAAGCCGTCCCGAATCGATTCGCTGACGGATATCGGAAAAATCGGAGCCGTAGTATACGTTCTGAGAGGAGAAATCTCCGTCAAGCATAATCCGGTCATACGCTTCGTCAAGCTCCTGCTGCTTACGCACGTTGCCCGATTCGGCATACTGCCTTGAAAGCTGCTGATATGCAGCATTTATCTGTTCTCTTGTGGCGTACATTGAAACGCCCAGAACCTCATAAGGATTTTTCATAACAGCCTCACTTAATCGTTACCGATTTTATGTTTTTTCCGGTGTCAATTCCTCTGTATCTGTCAATTACCGCTCTTCCGGAGCTTCCGATTCCCGGGAAAAGCACGTTTTCTATGATTGAAGCAAAGCGGTTGAGCTTAAGCTTATCTCTGTATTCAAGCAGAGTACCGTGAGTCAGATTCAGACATTTCTCCGCTCTGTCTGCAAAAGCATTTCTTTCTTCATCCGTTTCAAGAGAGGGAAATTCCTTTTTGAAAGGATTGAAATTTCCTTTTTTTATATCATCCTCAAGGTCGTCTGCCGCATCAAGGATATAAACGAATCTGCCGGTCATATAGCCCAGACGGTACATTTCGTCCTTTGCTTCGTTCTCATAACCCAGAGCAAAAATTCTGCCGAGAGCATCCGAAGAATAATGTGCCGCTTCGTCAAGGGAGCAATCCGCTTTTTCCTCCGTCTGTGCCTGGTTTTTCATATTCTCCGATACTATATCTTCCACGTCGGGTGCCTTTCGCTTTGCCTTTTTATGCATAAGAGCAACGAAAGGAAACGCAAGAAGAGAAAGAAGCTTTTTGAAAAATCCTCTGTCGCCGATGTTATCAAGGATTTTGTAGTAAGCGATTATGACTATACCGTGGGCACAGTAGTCAATTTCGTCCCGTTTACAGCAATAACACTTTTTTGCGGGATTGAACGGACAGCGTTTTTTGGTAAGGGTACACGGACTGTCGGAAAGAGCAAGCTTCAGCACCGCCGCAAGAGTAAAATCGTAGCTCAGAAGAAGCCGGGCAAAAACGGAATAATTCCTGCCGAGAGAATGACAAAGAGAGCAGTATATTCCTCTGTAAAGCTCCCAGTCACTCATCAGCATTGATTTTTTATCTGCCTTAACGTATCCAAGCATAAACTACTCCGATAAATACTTAATCCATTATATTATATAACAAAAAAAGGGAAAAGTTTTAACAAGATGTAAATTTATGGAATGAAATGAAATTAAAACAGTTTTCATAGAGTTGAATTACTTGCCTGCCGATGGTATAATGATAAAAAATTATACGGAGACAATATGGGAAAGAAAATTATCTGCATATTGACCGCACTGATACTGACGGTGCTTTCCGGCTGTGAGAAAAAGAGGGAAGAAGAAAAGCCGTCAGCCGTCTCCGCGGTCAGCACCACGGCAGCAACGGAAACTGCCGAAGAAAAAACAACGGAAAAGGACAACGTGCCCGTCACGGTAATCAGACCCGATGAAACTTTGAAGATGCTTGAAAAGGATTTTTACGTTTCGTCATATTCGGGAGATTACGGCTTTGACGAATTCCTTGAAAGAGGCGGTGCAAAATCCGACAGGGAGCTGACGGATTTCCTCATTGAATACGTGGTAACGGAGCAGCTTGACCTGATGCTTCAGTATATGGGAAGCGGCTGCAGTACCCTTGCGGCATCGGATAAGGACGGAAACGAATATTTCGGCAGGAACTATGACTGGAATTACTGCGAGGGCATCATAATGCTTTCAAATCCGAAAAACGGATACCGTTCCGTTTCAACGGTAGACGGAAATTACGTAACCAATCCGGATTTTGAAATTGAGGGAGATATCAAACGGCTTTGCGCATTATACTGTCCCCTTGACGGAATGAACGAAAAGGGCGTATGCATCTGTGTCAACATGATAAGCGACAGCAACACTGCCGATCAGAATACGGAAAAGCCGGATATCACTACCACAACGGCCATACGGCTTGTGCTTGACAAGGCGGCTTCAACGGATGAGGCGGTTAATTTGCTGAAAAAATACGATATGCATTTTTCCAAAGGACAGATGATACATTTTGCCATTTCCGATGCATCGGGAAAAAACGTGGCGGTTGAATACGTCAACGGAGAAATGTGCGTTACGCAATCGGACGTAATGACCAATTTTTACCTCACCGAAGGCGAAAAATACGGTATCGGCTCAAAGCAATCTCACACGAGATACGACATACTGACCGACTTACTCAAAGAAAAAGAATATATCGGACAAAACGGAATGAGAGATGCCCTCTCATCCGTAAGCAAAAAGAATTTCGGTGAATTCATGTCAACGGAATGGTCCGCCGTCTTTGACAAAACAAATCTGACTGTCACATATTATCACAGAGAAAATTACGAAAAAGGATACAGGATAGAATTATGATTCAGAAAAAAATTGACAGAATAAATGAGCTGGCAAGAAAATCAAGAACTCCCGAAGGACTTACCGAGGAAGAAAAAGCAGAGCAGAAGATATTAAGGGATGAGTACATTCAGTCCTTTAAGGCATCTCTGACGGGTACCCTTGAAAACACCTATATAGTTGACGCAAAAGGCAACAAAACAAAGGTCACAAAGAAAAAATAAAAGATACGGAAAAGCCCTGCCCACAATGGTGAGCAGGGCTGAATTTTTACATAGGCATACCGTTGGGGTATTTGATTTTCATAAACAGATTATGGAAAAACGTTGCGATACCCGAGAAAAAGCTGCTCTCTGCACGAACAGAATAGGTGCACTGATAATAACCGTCCCGCTGATATTGACCGGGTGTTGTATTGACCCATTCAACCTTATTTCCGTTTACTGTAAATGTAATATTTTCGTCAGGAACGTAACCCTCGTTAAAGTATACTTTGAAGGCAATCATATAGGAATTACCACCGTAGAATTTTGTTCCCCATATACCCGTTTCGTTCTCAAGAACAAGATTGTCGAAAAGATAAACAGCTTTCACGGTTACACCCTCTGTATCCGTTGTAAAATTACCGGCAGATGATATATAATCAGCTGTTTTTTGACCGTGCTTGGGAGGATTCAGTTTTACATTAACTTTTTTTACCGATATATCATTACGTGCAAGACTGATTTCTGTATAAGCATAGCTTGCTATTGCATTGCTGAACTTAAACACGTGGGAAAGATCACCGGTGAATGTATAGGCGGATTTCTCTTGTGCTGTTGCTACGATCATAAAAATATACTGGTCATAGCTTATACCCTGTGCGGCTAACATGGTATTTAACTTTTCCTTATCGGAATCGTAAGCAGCGTAAAATGCATTTTTAAGCTTTTCGGTATCACTTGTATCCGTTACCTTAAACTGCCATTTCTCTGTGGACGGAGCAAGCTTACCGTCAGCAACATCGTTGATATTAAGTGTTTTCTTAACGGAAGTTACCTCCGCAATCTGCTTATCGGCGGAATCTCTTGCATATACTCTCAGCTCAAACTCGGCATCACCGGAAATGCCCCTGTTTTTGATATCGTCAGCAGCTATTGCCACCATGTAGGGCATCATTTTCTCGCGGGTAATTGTTTCGTTAGGTGTTGAGCCGTAGCCCCATATCATGGAACCGTTTATATAGATGGTGTAATAATATCTCGCCGCACCCTCAAAGCTGAAGCTTGCGGAAAAATCGTCATTCCATTTAAGGTCGGTAAGCGGTGGAAGGGCTGCAAATACGGAAACGGAAAATGCGCTGAAAAGCATAAGGACTGCAAGTAAAGCGGCAATAATTGATTTTGTTGTTTTCATTATCTGTCCTCCATTAAATATTTATCTAATTTTATCACAAAACAAGGATGATATCAAATAATTTCCCTCAAAATTCCCATTATGTTACTATATAGACAAATGATGCTGAAATTTCAGCCGCACATATAGGTACAATGCGAAAAATATAATGCACCTTACTTAAATCTTCGTTGATTTTTACTGTATATAGTAAAATTCATTTGTGCTATAATCCACGTGAAAAATAAAACGGGAAAGTGAAAATGATTGAAAAACAATAAATATGAAATAGATATGTGCACGGGTCCTCTGATGCCCAAGCTCATATCGTTTATAGCTCCCCTTATGCTGTCAAACTTCCTGCAGCTGCTGTTCAATGCGGTTGACCTGGTGGTTGTCGGTCACTTTGCCGCCGATTGCAGTAACGCGCTCGCCGCGGTCGGAGCAACCTCCTCGCTTATAAATCTGTTTGTGAATCTGTTTGTGGGAATCTCACTCGGTGCAAATGTCTGTGCCGCTATGTTTTACGCTCAGGACAACAACGAAAAAATGAGCAAGGTAGTTCATACCTCCATAACGACGGCTCTGATCACCGGTATCACGATGATGATTGTGGGTGTCGTTTTCTGCCGTACCGCGCTTACCATGACGGGCACTCCCTCAAACGTTATCAATTCATCCGTGCTGTATATGAGAATATACTTCATCGGCACACCTTTCGTAATGCTCTATAACTTCGGTGCGGCAATTCTCCGTGCGGTAGGTGACACAAAAAGGCCCATGGCTTTCCTCATCGCTTCGGGAATCACAAACGCCGTGCTGAACATGATACTGGTAATCTTTTTCCATCTTGACGTTGCGGGCGTTGCAATAGCAACGGTAATTTCACAGATGATTTCCTGCATACTCGTGCTTTCCGTTCTTTTCAGAAGCCCGGAGAGTTACAGATTATACATATCAAAGCTGAAGATAGATTTCAAAATAATGGGCAAGATATTTGCCATAGGTCTTCCCGCCGGTCTTCAGAGTGCTGTAATCAGCTTTTCCAACGTTTTGCTTCAGTCCTCGGTCAACTCCTTCGGTCAGTTTGCAATGGCCGGCTATACAGCCGCAAACAATATTTTCGGCTTCATGTATTCCTGCGTAAACTCAATCTCTCAGGGATGTATGAGCTTCACAAGTCAGAATTTCGGCGTAGGAAAAACCGACAGAATGAGAAAGGTACTGAAAAACTGCCTTCTGCTTGAAACTGTCGTATGTCTCATAATGGGCTGTATCGCATACTTTTTCAGCGACACCATACTCGGCATCTATTCATCGGATAAAACGGTACTCGACTACGGAAAGCAGGTACTCGAATACACTGCGATAACCTACTTTATCTGCGGATATATGGACTGCATTCCCGGTGCGCTGAGAGGAATGGGGCGTTCGTCCGTTCCCATGATTCTTTCCGTCGTAGGTACGGTAGGCGTAAGAATACTGTGGATATACTGCTTCTTCCCGTTACAGAGAAATGTCAGATTCCTTTTCCTCTCCTACCCCGCTTCCTGGATAGCCACCTGCATAATGCAGTTTATATGCTACATAATCATCAGGAACAGACTTGAAAAGAAAATGAACAGTCAGACGAAATATAATGACCTGCCTTCCGCTTGAGAAGACAGGTCATTTTCATAATCGGTTTATCCCGCTAAAAGTGCCGCTATCTTGGGAATGAATGCGGCGATAAGAGCGATTGCCTTGAGCATGATATCAAGTATCATCTGAATGAAGGGAATCTGCTCCTGAGTTACGGGCTGTGACGGATTGGTCGGGACCGTGGGCTCAGTTACGGGAAGCTCAGGAACCGTGGGCTGAGTAACCGGCTGACTCGGTTGAGTCGGCTGAGTCGGCTGAGTCGGCTGAGTTACGGGCTGGCTTGGCTGTGTTGGCTGAGTTACCGGCTGTGAGGGAGAAGTGGGAGAAGTGACGTTATCGTCCGTAAGGGGCTCACCCGGAGTTACTCCGCCGGTACCGTTATCGTATTCCGAATAAAGCACCGAAACGTCACAGTTGCCGCTGACGCCGTCAACCTTTCCCGTCGAAGTGAACTGCCACATGGTGTAGTTACACATATAGTCCACAAATTCGTTGTATCTTGCAATCCATACGGAGCAGGTAAGGTCGGCTCCGTTCATCTTTGTAGTAAGAAGAGAACAGCCGGTGTAGAGCATGGGCTCGTATCCTCTGTTTCTGACTATCGAGCAGAAATTATTGACTATGGAAGTAAGCTGTGCTCTGGTGAATTTTGCTTCATAAAGACGCCCCGTAAGACCCGAATCGTTGGTGGCGTATTCAAGGTCATAGGCAAGAGGCAGGTCAAGAGTCCTGCCCTTGAGGAGAGCGAGAATGTAATTGGTTTCATCGGTGGAATCGGAAAGAGAATCCGGCTGACCGAAGAAATATGCGCCTACTTTTAATCCCGCCGCCTTTGCCTGGGTATAATATTTATCAAAGGACGTATCCGCGTTGAACGCACCGTATTTATATCCTCTGTAACCGACACGGAGGATTACGCCGTCAATACCCGCGGCATATACCTTATTGAAATCAACGTTGGTCTGGTACTGTGAAATATCGATTATAAAAGTCTTTTTGAAATTATTGAACTTTCCCTCATGAATAAATCCGTCTGCATAAAAAACGGAACCGTAATTGCCTCTTGTTCCGGTCTCACCGGAGGCGGTATCCGCAAGGGCAGGCGTGAGCATAAAGCTCATTATCATGGCAACGATAAATATCCCAGCCGATATTACCGTTATCGCTCTGCGTTTATTCTGTGACATAGAGCCCTCCGAAAATAAAATATATAGGGTAAGCCGATTTGTACCGAAATATCGCATACTCCTCAGCTTAACCCCATATATAGATTATAACACAGTATATTTTACTTTTCAAGCACAATTTTATGCCGTGATTTCAAACCTGAAACGGGCATTTTCATCATACCACATCGGGAAATTGGTGCCCCAGGTATTATTGTAGAGATTGAAGTAAACGCCTTCACTTTCATCGGGAACCGTATTGACGTAGTCGCAAAGGTGGGGAATACCCGGGGAAACGAGAGGACAGTCAACCGTATTCACGTGTAAGTCGTCATAGTAAATACCGCTGTCGGAGGCGTGAAGATTTCTGTTGCCTCTTGAAACGACGTCATACGGATTGATTTTTTTGCCGAGTTTTCCGATACGAAGTCCCTTGAGCAGGGGCTTAAAGCCGAGCCAGATTGCCTCTGCAACACGGTTTGCGGGTTTATCATACCAGCAGAAATCATAGACAAGCTTACCCTCTTCGCAGATGATTACCGCCTGCGTCGAAGCGGGAGCGCCCATATAATCAACCGCTTTTTTATCAAAGGCAAAATTGATTACCGCCTTTTCACCGTCGGTATATGCCTTTGCACACGTACCGCAGGAATAATTCTCTTTCGCTGCTGTTTCCATACCTATTTTAGTGAAATCCTGCCACGCCCAGTCATCCTCTATACGATGATAACGCTTATGGAAACGGATATAATCCTCGTAGGTAAACTGCTCATAAAGAGGTGTGAAAAGCTTATGCTCACTGTCCGAAATAAGCTTTTCGCCGGATTTGAGATAACTGACCGCGCCCGTGCCGTCAACGGAGAGGGTAAAATCACCCAGCGTGATTTTTTCGTCCGGCAAAAGCTCCTTCATACCCATAACGTCAGTCTTTTCTCTCTGTGCTTCCGCCATGGCGGATTTGCAGATTTCACGCACGGTGGGGCTGAGTTTTTCAACTGCATCATAAAGGAAACTTCTCTGCTCCTCCCATGCGGATTCAAATTTTTTGTAGTTTGCATCGTTTCTGTGCGCTTCAAAATCCTTGCGCACGAAATTCGTTTCGTCCTTCAGGAAGGTCTTTTCGTCAAGTCCCCAGGTATGCTCGGGAATCATGATAAGACCGTCTCCGAGAATCTGTTTATCCTCACTGTCCGGAAGGTTTTCGTACACCCTTTCAAGGGCGCGGAACATTGAAATTTTACCGGGATCGGTCCCCACGCCGTGAATCCAGCTGTCACCGATTTCTCCGGTAACAACGGGCAGAGAATCCTTTATCTCACGGGCAACAAGTGCCACATCGTTAAGGTCTGCGGCGACTATTTCCGCAGAGGGAAGCATTTCGTGAAGCTCGGCAAAAATCTTTTCCACGTCTTCGGCAGTCTGGGCACCCTTGTTGTCGTAGGTATGGGCAAAATAAAGAGCAACTCCGCTGTCGCCGATGGGAGTATATCCGCCGTAGCCGCCGCTGTATATAACCGTGATTTCCTCGCCGCTGTCCGCTTTCCATCTGAATATTTCGGGCACTTCGGGAACAGCGGACGCCTCGTTTACACCGATATGAAGAAGCTCTATTCCGTTCTTCTCGAGCAGAGGAATCATCGCCTTCGTATGACCGGGAACATCCGTCATCTTTGCGGCAATCGTTTTTTTGCCGAATCTTTCGTCAAGCTTTCTGCTGATTGAAATGCCATGCTCAAAGAGCGCACTTGTCATAAGCTCGGTATGGGTGGTAAAGGGCAGGGCGTGCCAGCAGATATCCCCTCTCCCGACCGCCTCTTCAAATTCCTTGACCTTATCCTCGGGCATAGTCTCAAGATATTCCCGGATGAGCCACGAGCCGGTGGTCCACTTGAACTGTGCGCTGCTGCCGCTTTCTCTCAGGTCCTTTGCGGTTTTGAGAGCGCCGGGAATGTAGTTATTTTTATATCCCTCAATGACATTGCGGGCAAGGTCGGTAAAGCCGATATCAAGGTGTGTTTTGTAAATTACAAGAACTTTTCTGATTTCCATAGCCGTCCTCCGATAAAAGGTATAAATCAATTATAAACCAAATAAAAACTTTTTCAACACTTTTCGGCTGACTGTGGTATAATAATACAAATCATTTTTCGGAGTATGACATGAACATAATTGAAATAACGAATTTCGGTGACGAACGGCTTGACATATATGCACGGCTCAATGAAAATCAACTGCTGAACAGAGACAGACCGAGGGACGGCATCTTTATAGCCGAAAGCCCCAAGGTCGTTGAAAGAGCCCTTGACGCGGGATATGAGCCGATTTCAATGCTTCTTGAAAGAAAACATATTGACGGCGAAGCAAAGCACATAATCGAAACGGCGGGAGATATTCCCGTATTTACGGCAGAATTTGATATATTGACACAGATAACGGGCTTCAAGCTTACGAGGGGCGTACTCTGTGCCATGCACAGAAGAGATCTGCCCACACCCGAGGCGGTATATGAAAACGCATCCCGTATAGCCGTACTTGAGGACGTAATGAATCCCGCAAATGTAGGCGCGGCAATCCGTTCCGCCGCCGCTCTGGGCTTTGACGGGGTACTGCTGACAGCCGAATGCAGCAATCCTCTGTACCGCAGGGCAATCAGAGTCAGTATGGGCACGGTATTTCAGATTCCCTGGACAATTCTCGGAAGAAACGACTGGCCCTGCGAAATAACGAAGCTGAAAGAAAAGGGCTTCGCGGTGGCATCAATGGCTCTTAAGGAAAACTGCGTTGACATTGACGACAAAAAGCTGAACGGCGAAGAAAAAATCGCGGTGGTGCTCGGTACCGAGGGCGAAGGTCTAAAGGACGAGACAATAGAAATGAGCGACTACGTAATCAAAATACCGATGATGCACGGAGTGGACAGCTTAAACGTGGCCGCCGCTTCCGCAGTCGCATTCTGGCAGCTGGGCAAAAAGCTTTGACAATAAAAGAAGTAAGTAGTATATTAAGCATGTTATTATTTCCACGGAGGACAGTATAATGGCAAAGAAAAAGAAATCCGGAATAAACGCAAAAGGTATTCTGCGGATTACGGGATATTCAATCGGCATAGGTGAAGCATGGATTGCCGCAATCGGTATTGCCGCAATATGTATCTGCCTTGCCGTTTGCGGTGTGGGAGGTATAGGCATAGGCATTAAACTGCTGGCGGCACACCGTACACTTCAGGGACTGCTGTATATGGGTGTGGGCCTGGTTTCGCTGGGTCTTGCTCCCGCCTCGGTAATGGGTGAAATAAAATTCGTTCCCATGGCAATCAAGGTAACACAGATGCTGAAAGATAAAATCACCGCACTCGCAAAGGAGGAAGACAAATGAGTTCACTCAAAAAGAAAATCCTCATCGGCTGTGCTTCGGTCACGGGAGCGGGTCTCATCCTTCTGCTCGGTCTTTTCATCAAAATCAAATTCAATCCCGTTGAACTGAATAACGAAAAGCAAATAATAAAAACCTACGATATTTCAGATGACTATTCGGATATTTATATTGAAACGAAAGATGCAGACGTAAGATTTGTTGTATCCGAAAACGGTAAGACCTCGGTGACCTGTATCAACGGTACAAAAAAGGATGTCGTCGGTTCATTCAATAAATGTCTCAAGGTCATAAGCGAAAAGAAGAAAAAAGCAGGTACGGTATTTAATCCCGTGTTTGATTTCAGGAAGGACAACGCCGCGGATATTACCGTTTCTCTTCCCTACAAAAGATTAGGCGACGTTGCACTTATCACCGAAAACGGCAGGATAGAAGCCGACGATTTCTTCCTTTCCGATACCGTCAATTCCTCGCTTGTCACAAAAAACGGTGAAATCATCTACTGCATGAATACAACGGGAAATTGCTTCATTGAAAACGAAAACGGCAACATTACCGTCAGAAGTCTGCAGTGTGATTACGTGGACGTGAAAAATAAAAGCGGTGAAATATCACTTACCGGCTCCGATATCAAGGGTGCATTGAACATTAAGAACGGAAGCGGTGAATTTAACGCAGAGAACGTTGAATGCGAAAACCTTACGGCAGAATCCGACAGCGGCGATTTATATCTTAAAAACTTCCTTTCCCGGGTCGCCGTTACCGTTAAAGAAAACAGCGGAAACGTAAAAATCAGAAAATCCGATGCAAACGCCTTCATTATTGATTCAAAAAGCGGTGACGTTGACGCTGAATTTGTATCACCGAAGATTTATACGGTTGAGAGCAAATCCGGCAGCGTAAACATTCCCGAGTCGCTTTCGGGCGGTATGTGTAAGATAAATACGGACTCCGGCGACATAAGAGTCAGAATAGGAAAAGCAAAAAATACAGACAATTAAGGCGAATTGATTATTGAAAATTGCGGCATAATGGGGTATATTATGGCAGAAATTTTTCAGGAGAATAACAATATGAAATATCTTTCAGAACACTTCAAAGAACTCGAAAAACGAGGAAATTACCCCGAAGAAGCAATTAAAGCACTCGAAGAAACGGCATCAAAAATAGACGGAAACAAGAAATTTGCAGCCGCCTTTGAAAAGCTTCGTCTTCGCTATATGAACTCAAATTCGGAAAGAATGAGCAACAAAAACGTGTTCATTCTGCTTGACAAGCTGGCAAAGAAATATAAGGTCAATGAATACACCCTTCATCTTGTTTTTCTTATCGTATGCAGCGAGCTGCTCCATAAGAGATATAAGGCAAAGGGAATAAGCGACGAAATTTTCTGGCGCGGTGTTGACGATTTCAGATGCAAGATGCTTGAATGTATGGCATGCAAGCACGTTCCCGGTACGTTTGTGGAAACCTGGAACTGGGGCTTTATGCACATGAACAGATTTGCTCTGGGCAGATTCCAGTATGAATACGACGACGCGGATTTTGATTTCACCACAAAAGCCGGTGTTCATATCAAAAAGGGTCAGCAGGTTATCAATTTCCATATTCCCTCATCGGGAATTCCCCTTACTGACGACATAAGACTTGATTCATACAAAAAGGCGTACGAATTCTTTAAGGATCAGCGTACTCCCGATGGCTATCTCATTCTCAGATGCGGCTCGTGGCTTCTCTTCCCCGGCCACGAAAAGATGCTCTTCAAGGACTCCAACATTCTCAGATTCTACCGTGATTTTGAGATTTACAAATGGGAAGAAAGAGACAATTTCGGCGACGACTGGCGTATCTGGAACGCAGACGCTCAGCTTCCCCTTGAACAGAGACCTGCAGACACCAAGCTTCGCAAGGCATACAAGGACTGGATGACGGCGGGCAACAAAACGGGTTACGGCTGCGGCGTAATCGTATTTGACGGAGAAAAAATCGTAAGATAAAAATACGAAGCACTGTGTGCTTCGTAAACCTTGCTGTAAACGGATAAAAACCGGCAACGTAAAAGCATTTTGACAACGGAAAATTGCCTTTGTCAAACAGCTTTGATAGACTTTATTAGGATAATCCCGTATCCTTGAGATGTTCCCGGCCGGAACGAAAAAGCAGTGTATGAAACATTTTGAGGTGACAAGATTATGGAGATAGGAACAATCATCCGAAACGCAAGAAATGAAGCTGAGCTCTCTCAGGAACAGGCTGCCGAGGCACTTGGTGTAAGCCGACAGACCATTTCGAACTGGGAAACGGGAAAATCCTACCCGGATATAATCAGCGTTATTCGGATGAGTGATTTATACTCTGTAAGTCTGGATCACCTTCTCAAGGAGGAATCATCTATGAAGCAGACTTACAAAGAGTATTTGGAAGAAAGTACGAATGTAGTAAAAAGCAACGAACATAAATCGAAACTGGTTCTTGTTTTGACTGTGCTTGGAATCTGGGCTCTTTCGCTCATCGCGTTTTTACTGGTACACAAAGGCGTTGACAGCAACGGCTATGGGATTGCAGTCACATGGGCTGTCCTACCGGTCACATTTTTTGTTGCATCTTATACTATTGGAAAACGTGATTGGTTCGGCAAGATAAAATGGCTAGCAGCCCCAATATTCAGCGTTATGTACTCATTGTCCGGCTATGCCACATCCATTACCGCCGATAATATGGCAATGAAAAGTGTCATCTGGCCTGATTTTGCTAAGCTGCCAATCGGTCTCGTTATTTCGCTTGCCGGGCTTGCAATCGGGATAATAATTAAAAACAAGCAAAGCAAAAACAACTGATTTGCTATGCAAAAAATATCTGCCCTCCGAAAAAGACGTGCTTTCTTTTTCGGAGGGCAGTTTTGTCGTATATTGTATCAGGCAGGATAAAAGCAGATATTTTCCCGCTTAAAAGGAGCAAGTCCAAAAAGCCCTGTCAAAGGAAAGAGAGCAATAAAACACTTTCTTACGGGAACTCAACCGATTTTTTATACCGTGTATTTACTGCCCTCGGTTTCATTGAAGGAAGCATATTCGCCCGAGAAGATATCGTCCATCCATTTCGTATTTTCAAGGTACCAGTCAATGGTGAGGCGGATACCGTCGGCAAATTTCGTTTCGGGAAGCCAACCGAGTTCATTATGGATTTTTGTGGGGTCAATGGCGTATCTGCGGTCGTGACCTGCTCTGTCCTTAACGTAAGTGATAAGCTCTTCGCTCTTACCCGTTCTTTCAAGAATGGTCTTTACCACTTCAATATTCTGCTTTTCGTTGTGACCGCCGATATTGTATACCTCGCCCACCGTTCCGCCGTGGATAATAAGGTCAATGGCTCTGCAATGGTCATCCACATAGAGCCAGTCGCGTACGTTGAGTCCGTTGCCGTAAACGGGAAGGGATTCGCCCAGCTGCGCCTTTCTTATCATAAGGGGAATCAGCTTCTCGGGGAACTGATAAGGACCGTAGTTATTTGAGCATCTTGAAACCGTAACGGGAAGACCGTAGGTCCTGTAATAGGCAAGAGCCAGCAAATCTGCGGATGCCTTTGAGGACGAATAGGGACTGGAGGTGTGAATAGGTGTTTCCTCGGTAAAGAAAAGGTCGGGACGGTCAAGAGGAAGGTCACCGTAAACCTCATCCGTGGAAACCTGATGATATCTCTTTACGCCGTATTTTCTTGAAGCATCAAGAAGAGCGGCTGTACCCATAATATTGGTTTCAAGGAAAACCGTGGGATTTTCTATGGAGCGGTCAACGTGACTTTCGGCGGCGAAGTTAATTACAACGTCAAAATTTTCCTTTGCGAAAAGCCGGTCAACCGTTTCTCTGTCGGAAATACTGCCCTTTACAAATCTGAAATTCTTATGCTTAAGAGCGTTTTCAAGATTTGCAAGGTTACCCGCATAGGTAAGACAGTCAAGGCACACGTACTCGTAACCGGGGTGTTCCCTGAGCATATAATTCACAAAATTCGTACCGATGAAGCCGGCGCCTCCGGTAATCAGGATTTTCATTCGTCATCATCCTCCTCGGAATCTAATTCGGGACTGATAACCGTTACTATTTTTTTGAAATCCACTCCGTCAAAAAGCTTCTTGAATCTTACCCTTACGCCGTAGGTGGTATTGCATTCGGGGCATATAAACTGCGCTCTGAAAAACTGACAGCTGAATTTCCAGGGAGATACAAGCTCACACTGTCTGCCGCAGGTGTCACAGTAATGCTCAAGACGTTTCTTGTCAATGAGAGGATTGTCAATATTCTTCAATACCTTTGCCTTATAGAGAAGACGGGCATAGTATTCGTCGTTGCATACAACCGTTTCTTTTTCAAACGATTTTTTATCGTAGATAAGCTCAAATATATCCGCAGTCAGCATACTGTCGCCGAGGGCTCTGTGATGAGTATATATTTCCGGGTCAATACCCACCTCCTGGGCGGCGGTAATAAGCCCCGCCTGCTGGTCGGCACGGCTGTGATTTGCCCTTTTCTGATAATATTTCTGAAGGTCGCAGTAATGAGTGAGGAAGGGAATCTGCGTAATGCCGTTAAGATAGGAATAATTCTCAATGAGCACTCTGATATCACCGTCACCCCAGGTAAGGATTACGGTATCGTCGGTGTTGCCTATCCATTTTCTGAAATGAGCAAACGCCTGAGTAAAGGGCATACCCGTTGAAATATCGTCGTTGGTGAGATTGGTCAGCTTCTTGACGCTGCCCCTGAGCTTCCTGCCTATCTGGGAACGGATGATACAGGAGAAATCGTCAACCGTATCAAACTGCTCGTCAAGCTTCACTGCGCCGATTTCAATAATCTCATTGATAAATCCCGCTGTCTTTTTGGCATAGGTATTATTCCATTCCAGATCCATTATGACATACTGCATAGATTCACGTCCTTATTTTACGGATTCAATAAACTTCATGAAGTGTTCTCTGCCAAAGTCATCCCTTGAGAACACACCGCACTGCTCAAGGATTGCGGCAAATACGATACCGATTTCATCACGGATAATACCGTCAATATTTTCTGCGGTAACCGTATATTTTGCCTTTATCATATCCGCCCAGTCGGCGTGCTTGGAAATAAGCTCATTCTTTCTTATATCCTCGCCGGAAAGCATTGCCTCTCTGAGCACCTGCATTTCTTTCTTGAGGCGTGAGGGAAGCACGGCAAGTCCCATGACCTCAATCAGACCGATATTTTCTTTTTTGATGTGATGATATTCGGGATGGGGATGATAATAACCGTCGGGATATTTCTCGGTGGTGATATTATTGCGCAATACAAGATCAAGCTCATACGTACCGTCAACACATCTTGCAATAGGTGTGATTGCGTTATGGGGAGTACCTTCGGTTTCGCTGAAAATGAATACTTCCTCGTCCGTATATTCTCTCCACGCATTGAGAATTTTTTCTGCAAGTCGTGTGATTCTGTCGGTATCGTCGCCTCTGAGACGGATAACGGACATAGGCCACTTCACGATACCCGCTTCAACGTCCTCAAAATTCTTGAAGAAAACGTATTTTTCAATAGGTGCTTTCGCCATGGCAAAGGTGTAGTTGCCGCCCTGGAAATGCTCGTGGGAAAGTATTGAACCGCCTACGATGGGGAGATCGGCATTTGAACCGACAAAATAATGAGGGAACATTTTGACAAAGTCAAACAGCTTATTGAATGCGGCTCTGTCAATTACCATGGGAGTATGCTTTGAATTGAGAACTATGCAGTGCTCGTTATAGTAAACGTAAGGCGAATACTGCATAAACCAGTTTTCATTATTTATTTTTACGGGAATGATGCGGTGATTTTCACGGGCAGGATGATTTACTCTGCCGTAATAGCCCTCGTTTTCGGGACAAAGCTGGCACTTGGGATATCCGCTCTGCTTTGCGTTCCTTGCGGCGGCGATTGCCTTGGGGTCCTTTTCGGGCTTGGAAAGATTGATTGTGATATCAATATCGCCGTAGGGTGTGGAGGTTACCCATCTCATATCGTTTTTGATTCGGTATTCTCTGATATAATCGGTCTTCCGGCTGAGATTATAGTAATACTCCGTCGCCTTTTCGGGGCTTTCCGCATATTTTTTCTTAAACTCACCGATGACCTCAGACGGTCTGGGAGTGAGAGTGCCCATGATTTTTGTATCAAAAAGGTCCTTATATACAACGGAATCCTCGCAAAGTCCGTTTGATACTCCGTATTCAAGCATTGCGCCGAGGATTTCCTCAAGAGAATATTCCTTTTCGGGCTTTACATATTCGTAAGAATCAAGGGAAAGAACTCCCAGAATGCTGTTTACGGTATAAATCCTGTCTTCATCGCAGATAAGCTGTTCCTTTACACCGTAATCAACAAGAGCGGTTATCGCCTCATATATATTCATAATTGCCTCCGTATGTTACAGATTGGACTGATTTGTCATAACGTTTTTATTATATACACAAAAAACATAAAAAGCAACAAAAAAAGACGCATCTTCTTATGAAGGTACGTCTTTGTCTTTATTTTCGGTATATGCGGAATCAGTCTTTTTTATATCTGGCGAGGATTAAGGAATCGGAGCGGGATGCTTTCAGCTCCCAGCCCAGAATACCGAGCTCATTAAGCTTCTGTGCGGTACCTTCGGGAGAAATATCTCTTGTATCAAGCGCGGTATATTCCCAGTAGCCGTCAACACCGATTGATTTGCGGTAATCGGAAAGCTTGTTGCCGTTTTCATCAATCTGCTGCTGAGTATTATTCTTTTCCGCCTCAAGCTGTTTTTCAAGTCCGGCACGGATTTCTTCGGCTTTCTGTCTTTCCGCCTGAATGCTTGCAAGAAATTCCTGCTGCTTTGCTTCAAGCTCGGAAACGATTCTCTGCTTTTCTTCCTCGGTCTTCTGTCTGTCGGCCTCAATAGCAGAAGCAAGCTCTGCTTTGCTTTCTTCAAGCTCACGGGAAAGTCTCTGTCTCTCTTCCTCTGCCTTCTGTCTTTCGGCTTCAAGCTCGGACTCAACGGCCTGTCTGCTTTCTTCAAGCTCACGGGAAAGTCTCTGCTTCTCTTCCTCACTTCTCTGCCTTTCGGCTTCAAGACGGGACTGAAGCTCTCTTCTGTTTTCTTCTGCGTCTTTGTCAAGACGGTCTTTTTCTTCCTGAACTCTCTGTCTGTCAAAAGCAAGACGGGATTCAAGCTCCCTCTTGTTTTCCTCCATCTGCTGAGCGATTCTCTGTTTTTCTTCTTCCGCTCTTCTCTGAACTGCAGCGTATTCCTCATCCGCTTCACGCTTTGCTCTTTCGGTTTCGGAATTAAGACGGTCAAGGGCTTCTCTCGCGTTGCGTTTTGCCTCCTCGGAAGCTTCCTCCGCCTTTCTTCTCTCGTAGGCGATTTCGTCTTCTATACGGCGGCGCTGCTCGTCTGCCTGCTGCTTGACTGCCTCAAGCTGAGAATTATAGCGTCTCTTGTCCTCCTCAAGCTCGTCGGCGATCCTGCGCTTGTCCTCCTCGACCTTACGCATTTCCTCTTCGCGTTCCTGAGCGGCTCTTTCCTGCTCCTGACGGAATTCGTCCTCTCTCTCCTGCCTTGCCTCAACCATTCGTTTCTTTTCGTTTTCAATGGCTTCCTCTGCCCGGCGGATTTCCTCCTCGGAGAAATAAAACTTACCGTTTATACGGCAAGTATAGTCTTCTTTTTTAACATTTTTTGTTTCAAAACATTCGGGACAGATGTCGTCAAGACCTTTTGAGTAGCAGTAATGCTTTTCCTCATAGTTTATGGGTCTGCCGCAAAGTGCACAATTAAACAATACCATAATCTCACCCCATTCTGTCGTTTTGCACTATTATAGTATCATACACTAATACGGGGTATCAAGTAAAAAAATCATATTTCACAGTTTATTAACAGTAATTTCCAAAAGGGTAAAAAGGCGGACGCAAAATGCATCCGCCCGTAAAAATTATTTCTTTAATTTCTTTGCGATTACGGCACCGGCAACAGCAGCGCCTGCGGCTGCAGCAAGTGCTTCGGCTGCCTTCTTTGCCTTTTCAATATCAAAGGGAAGAGGATTGCCGCCGTTTTCCTTAAGCCAGTTGACAGTATCGGTAAGGGATGCTTCTGCGGTCATGGGAGCATAACCGAAATCCTTTGCCGCCTTTTCGTAACTGAAATTACAGTTTTCACAAATCTTGTTGATTGAGAAGGGAGTAAGCACCTGAGGAAGCTTGACAAGGTCAAAAATCTTCTCAATAAGAGGACAGAGTGTGAGCAGAAGCTCCTTGCCCAGAGCAATTTTGGGTGCCTTTCTGCCGTTGATTTTTGCAAGTGTCTTGATGAACTCGTCAACGGTAAGTCTGTCACCACAAAGGAAATAGCTTTCGCCGCCCTTGCCGCTTTCGGCAGCGCCTATCATACCCTTTGCAACATCACGTACGTCAACAAAGTTATAGCCGCCGAAATTGAGTGTTACGGGGAATAATCCCATATTGTAAAGCGTAATCATAGTGCATACGCTGTTTGTACCGTAAATGTCGTTGGGTCCTATGCAGCAGCTGGGATGAACGGAAACCGTCTTGAGTTCGGGACAGTTTGAGTCATTTACATACTGGGTCGCCATTGCCTTTGACTTACCGTAAGCGCCGATAATGGGCTCGGGATCAAAGGTTGAGGGCTCTGTCATAAGAGTATCGCCTTCGTCAGCGGGAATACAGTCAACTGATGAAACATAAACAAGAGTCTTTACTCCGCACGCCTTGCATGCCTCAACCATTTTCTTTGTACCCTCATAGTTTACGTCCCACACAAGCTTATCCTTCGTGCCGGTAATGTCAACAACGCCCGCTACGTGATAAACGGTGTCCGCGCCCTTGCAGATTTCCATAAGATGGTCCATATCCGTTACGGAACCGTAAATAATCTCGCAGTCGCAGTTATCAAAATCGTGACACTCGGAATGAAGGGAAATACGTACCTTTTCCCCGCGCTTGTTAAGTTCCTCAACAAGGGTATGACCTACATAACCTTTTGCACCTGTGATTACAGATAATTTTTCGCTCATGATATTGCCTCCTGTATGTAATAATGTTTTTTAACCGAATAATTTATCAAGCCACGTTATGCACATATCAAACCAGGTCGCACAGTGAGAATTGTATTCAAAATCTTCTTCTCTTGCGAAAACCGGTCTTTCCGCAGTGGCAAAGCCGTGATATCCCTTCTGATAAATATGCATTTCAAATGGAATACCCTGCTTGTTAAGAGCGGCAGAATATTCAATGGAATTCATAATGGGAACACAGTTGTCCTCACTTGATGAAAAAATGAATGCGGGAGGAGTAAGCTCATCCACTTCCTTTTCAAGACTCGGGATGGGATTGGCAAGAATATCGCCGATGGTATCAAGGATACAGGGATAGCCGAGAATCTGTGCATTGGGTCTTACTCTGCCCATTGTGGCAAGAGCCGCGCAAAGATGACCGCCTGCGGAAAAGCCGATTGCACAAATCTTATCGGGGTCAACGTGCCATTCATCCGCATTCTTTCTGATAAGCTCAAGCGCTTCCTCGGCATCGTTGAGGGGCTTGGGGAAAGCACTTGCTTCATTGAGAGAATAGCGCAGAACGAAAGCGGCATAGCCCTTTGAAAGGAAATCAAGGGCTATCGGCTCTCCCTCACGGTCGGAGCAAAATTTATATGCTCCGCCGGGAATTACGAGAATGGCTCTCCTCTTTGCCATGTGGGGCATTTCGGGAGACTGCTGAGGAATATAAGCGGTAAGGGTAACGTTGTCATTGGTAAGATTTAACGTAAATACTTCCATACCGCACCTCAATACGTAACCTTGAAGGTCTTGATTTCAAAGGGTCTGAAATCCGCCTTGCTGCCGTTAAGCTCGCTCTGTACTTCTTCAAGCATATTGGTGATTTCAATCTTCTTTGCACCCTCAAAGAATTTAATATCACAATTTGTAAGCGTACCTTCTGCTTCATACATACGTACGATAAACGCCTTTTCGTTATCTTCGCAGGGCTTGATTGCCTCTACGATAACGTTGGCTGCCTGAGGAATTGCAAGGGGAAGAATATCATATTCGCCTTCGCTGATAACCGCGGGGATATTCAGCTCATAAGCGGGCCTGATAACGCTCTCGGCACAGAATCCGCCGTTATGGGGAAGGAATGAATAAACCGTTCTGTGAAGACCGTGGTCACCAGTGAAGTCGGGTCTGAGTCCGCCCTTGTGAAGTGAAAGACGCATCTTGCCGCCTTCAACGGAAATGGCGTACTTGCTGTCGTTGAGAATCGATACGCCGTATCTCGTTTCGGAAAGGTCGGTGTATTTATGGTTTACGACCTCAAATTTTGCCTTTTCAACGGAATTATTCCTTGTGGTGGGTCTGAGAACGTTGCCGTACTGGATTTCGTAACGGGCAAAGTTTGAAAGAACGTTGGTATCAAATGCGGTCTTGAGGAAGCGATGGTCATCCTGCCAATCCATAAGGGTATCAAATCTTACCTCTTTTGAATCGGCAAAGCAGATCATATCCTGGGTAACCGTTGATTTCTTTGAAATCGAATACTTGCTTCTGATAATCGCGGCAACGCTGCCCAGTGAGATAACCTCTCTCTCAAGGAGAGCGGAGGTATCCTTGAATTTAAGCTCAAGGTCGGCGTCAACATCCCAGTTATCCCAGTCGGCGGGAAGGTCCTCTGCCATAAGGAAGGTGTTGAGGTTATAGCCCTCACCTTTAACCTGACGGCCCGTTTCCTTATCAACGAAGGATGAAATATATCCCTTGTCGTCAAACGTCATATCCGCCTTGGGGCCGGAAAGTGCCTTATCGGTAAGCGTGAATACGCTGTCGGATTTGATTTCGCCTTTGACGAGATTCAGCTTAATGCTTGAGAAAGCGGGAACGGTGATTCCGCTGAGAATAAGAACGGATTTGCCGTCAAGATTTACATATCTCTGCTGTTTGCAATCTGCTGAAGCAACAAGTCCTTCTTCACATTCAATGAAGATGGGATCGTTTCTGTCAAATGAAAGGGTATTTGTGACCGTAATGCACTTGCCCTCGCCCTTTGTCGCTTCCTTTATCAGCTTCTTCGCGGTTTCCATAAGCTCGCCCGTCTGCTTGAGTGAAAGCTGATGAGCAGAGGGAATGCAGGTACCGGGAAGAATATCGTGGAACTGGTTGAGAAGCAGGGTTTCATAGAGAGGATGAATATCCTTGTCGGATGCGATTTCGCCCTTCTTTGCGGCATTGGAAACCGTGAGGATTTCAAGGTCTCTGAGCAGAAGCTCCGATTTTCTGTTATGTCTCTTGATATTGTGCTGATTTGTAAGAGTACCTCTGTGAAGCTCAAGGTAAAGCTCACCGTTATATGTATCGGGATTCTTTGCTTCCTTCTCGGCTTTCTTCATATAGTCGCCCACAAGCATGTGTTCTGCCTTGGGACAGCCGTTGAAGTCCTTACATCTGCGTGCCATTTCAATCATTTCGTACTGGGGACCGCCGCCGCCGTCACCGTAGCCGTAGGCAATAAGGCGTGACTTGGTAACGCTCTTCTGCTTGACGGACATTCCTCTGTCGGAGGGAGTAACGATAGTGTCCATCATACCCTTGGGTGCGGGCCACATATGAGTTCTGTTGAAATGGGTAAATACCTTTGTGCCGTCAAGTCCCTGCCAATAGAAGGTATCGTACGGGAAGACGTTGGTATCGTTCCAGTCAATCTTGGTCGTGCAGAAATAGTCAACTCCGCAGCCCTTCATAATCTGGGGGATTGCCGCCGAATAGCCGAAGGTATCGGGAAGCCAGAAGGTATTTGAAGTAAAATCAAAATGCTTTCTTGTAAATCTCTGTCCCCAGAGGAACTGACGGACCATGGATTCACCCGAAGTGATATTGCAGTCACATTCAACCCATACACCGCCGTTGGGCTCGTATCTGCCCTCTTTGACCTTTTCTTTGATTCTTTCAAAAAGCTCGGGATAATGGTTGAGGAGCATATTGCCGTGGCAGGCGGAGGACTGAACGAATTTATACTCGGGATACTGCTCCATAAGTGAAAGAGAATTTGAATAAGTCCTTGCACATTTCTTGATGGTTTCGGTCGATTTCCAGAGCCAGGCGGTATCCATGTGTGAATGACCGATAATTGCCGCAGTGGGAGCATCGGGACCGTTCTTTACCGCAAGCACTTCCTTGAGGAACGGATGTGCCTCACGGATAGCGGCTCTGAAGGATTCCTCGTCAACGTCCTCGGGTGAATAATACACTCTCGAATGCACCTCATAAAGAGCGTTGATAAGCTCGCCCTTTCTGAAGGAGCTGTCGGGAAGATTCGCATAAAGCTCATTGACTGCTCTCAGGTCAAAATAGAAGTCCATAAGCTCATAGTCCTTGAGGCAGATATCAATTCCGCTGTATGTGAAATCGTAGTCAAGCAGAGGATTGTTTTCAAGAGGTGAGCAGCCCTTGTATGAGTGACCGGAATACACCTCAAAAGCGATCTGAATTTTCTCTCCCGCTTTAACGTTCTTTTTGAGCAAATCGCAGTAATGATTGCCGTGGCCTGTAAATACTATCTTTGTGGCGAAGGTGCCGAAGGGCTTTCCGTCAACCCACAGCAGAGCTTCGTAGCCCTGGAAATGAGGCATAACGAAAAGATCCTTTCCGTCAAGCTCCGCAGGTACCGTATATTCTGTCTTGAACCAGCAGAAGGTTTCCTCTCCGCCCCATTTGCTGCCGACCTCGGCAGGACCGAACTTTGAGTCCTCGGGGATTTCATAAAGGCGGTCAGCGGTTTCGTATTTGACTACGTCACCGATTGAATCAACCTTCTTGAAAAGAAGCGGATCGAGAATCCGCTGAAATCTGTCAAGCTTTTTGAACATTCTGTCAAGCTGTTTTTCGGTAAGCATTTAATTCTTCCTTTCCGGTAATTTATTCAAGGGACAGACGCGCATACATATTCCGCACACGGCGCCTCTGCCTATTTTCTGAAATTCCTTCTTCATATACGTACTGCATTTTTCCGCATTGAAGATTTCTTCACGGGGAATACCGACACGGTAATCCTTACCCGTGATTGCACCCGAGGGGCAGGCATCAACGCAGGCGTTACAGCCGCCGCAGGGGCTTTCGGCTATTGCCGTATTATATTCAAGAGGACAATCGGTAAACAGAGTACCGAGCCGCACAAGACTGCCGTATTCTTTATGGATGAACATGGAGTTTTTGCCGATTGCTCCGAGACCTGCAAGGCAGGCACCTTTTTTATGGGAATATCTGCCGTGATAATTCCAGCCGTCGTCATTCATACTCTGTGAAGCGGCAACGGTGATATATCCGAAGCCCTTCTTCTGGAGAAACAGCCCTGCCTGAAGAAGCAAGCGGTCAATGTAGGCATTGACCTGACGGTAATGGTTGAAATAAGTGAGGGTAGGCGCGTTATTTATCTCCCCCACGATTTCACGGGAAAGACGAAGAACGATGCTGACACCGTACTGCATGGGACCGTCGTCACATCTGAAAAAGCCGACGTCGCCCGCACCTTCACCGATAAGATATTCCTTCAATTCCTCTGTAATACTCATTTTATCTTTGCCTCAAAGCAGAGCCAGCCGCCGCTTTCGTGACGGGCAATGACCTCAAGTCCGTTTTCCTCAAAGGCATTCAGCACGTCCTGCTCTCTGGGAAGGATAATGCCCGACGTAATGAAAACGGCATCCTCCTTCATGAACTGCTTCACGTCCTTACAAAGAATCATGATAATATCCGCCACTATATTTGCGGCAACAATATCAAATTTACCCGTCACCTTATCGGTGAGTGAGCCCTGAAGCACTTCGTATCTTGTTTCATCAAAGCCGTTTTTCAGACCGTTTTCCTTTGCGGTCTTGACGGCAAGAGCATCAATGTCAACACCCGTTGCCTTATCAACGCCCAGAAGCAGACCGCATACGGAGAGTATACCGCTTCCGCATCCTATATCCAGCATGGTCTTGCCCGGATAAGCGTACTTTTCAATGGTTTCAAGGCACTGACGGGTCGTGTCGTGAGAGCCGGAGCCGAAAGCAAGTCCGGGCTCTATGTCAATTACCACTCTGTCACCTGCATCGTATTCCTCTTCCCAGACGGGATGAATGAGCAGGCGGTCACCTATGGGCATCGTCTTGAAATATGCCTTCCAGTTATTTTCCCAGTCGGCATTTCTGCATATACTGTCGTCTATTTCGTAACTGATATTTTCCGCTTCAAATCTCTCTTTAAGGAACGAAATCGCCTCTGCGGGATTTTCCTCGGGAGAAATGTAAACGTGAACTATGCCTTTGGTCCTGTCCTTTGCAAGCAGATCCTCGTCGATAAGGTCTATCCTTGCGATTTCCCACGCCTCTTCCTCAAGGGTTCTGTAATCCTCAATGTAGATGCCGTAGGGAACGACCATCTGTGTTATATCCCCCGCCCTGTCCACGTCATCGGCGGGAACGGTTATTTTTATTTCTGTCCAGTCAGCCATATTTACCTCTCTCAGATAAGCGTAACGCCGCCCTCTTCGGAACGACCGTGGTTATAGAGTATTCTGTTATCGAGCGCCCACTGCTTGGGAGTGAAGCTGCCCGGCTCAACATTGAATACGGCAGATGAGAACTCATACATTTTCGCATCAAAATCATCCAGCATTGAAAGCACCTGGGCTTCAATGAACATCGGGAACTTTGCGGCACCGTATTCGGGAACGCCGTGATGTGAAATAAGCATATGCTCAATGAGCATGAGGGTATCCTCGGAGGTGCCTATATCACGACCCATTCTGTCAACCTCAATCGCGCCCATAACGAGATGACCTATGAGGTTGCCCTTGGCGGTATATTCACCGGGAACACCCGTTTCGGAGGATTCTATCTCCATCACCTTTGCCACGTCGTGAAGGATGACACCGGAGCAGAGGAGCTCGTAATTGACGTAAGCATAGATATTGCAGACCTGATTTGCAAGCCGTAAAATCGAGAGAGTGTGCATAAGCAGACCTCCCTTTACCGCATGGTGAAGATTCTTTGCGGCAGGCCAGTAAACCAGCTTTTCTTTGTACTTCTCAAGGATTGCCATTACAAGGCGTTTCAGCTCGTCGTTTCTGAAATCAAAAACGATATTTTCGATTTCCTCATACATAAGCTCGCCGGAAAGGCAGGCAGCGGGAACGTAATCGTCTACGTTTACGTTATCCTCGGGAGTTACCTTGCGGATTCTGTCAACACGGAACTGAATAGTATCGTTAAAGGGATTCATCTGACCCCTTACCTTAACGAAGTCGTATTTTTCAAAGTGATTACCCGGGGTTTCCTTGTAATCCCAGAGCTTTGCCACTATTTCGCCGTCATTATCCTCCAGCACCATATCAAGGTAGGTGGAGCCCTTGGCGGTCATCTTTTTTTCCACGGATTTTATCAGGCAGAAGCCCTCAAGAAAATCGGCTTTGGGTGTAAAATTCATTATTTGCCTCCGTTATACAGCGTATTTCTCCGAATATGCGGCATATTCTCTCTCATATTCTTCACTGTCCGCAAGAGCACGGACGGATTCGTGAAGATTCATACTATGATTTGCAACGTCAATTACCGTACCCGCAACATTGGAGCAATGGTCTGAGGTACGCTCAAAATTGGTAAGCAGATCGGACCAGATAAAGCCCGCGTCAATGGAACAGGCATCCTGCTGAAGACGTTCAATATGATTTACTCTCAGCTTATCCTTGAGGTCGTCAATAACGGACTCAAGGGGCTCGACCGTTACGGCAATTTCAACGGAATTGCCGACAAAGCTGAGATATGCAAGATTGATGATTTCACTCAGAGCTGCGGTTATAGTCTTAAGTTCATGCTGAGCAGGTCCGCTGAACGAAATATTCTTTTCTCTCATTTCCTCGGCAGATTCAAGGATATTGACGGCGTGGTCAGAAATTCTCTCATAGTCTCCTATCATCTTGAGGAGCATTGCCGCCTCGCGGGAGTCACGGTTGCTTATATCGTATCTGCTGATTTTTACGAGATAAGAGCTGAGGATATCCTCATAATGGTCGCTCTTTTCTTCGTCCTCACGGATATTTGCCGCTCTCTGCTCGCTGTAATCGGCAAGGCATCTGATTGAATCGTTAAGGGACTCAACCGCAAGTGAAGCCATTTCAACCGTCAGCACACGGCAGCGTTCAAGAGCAAGTGTGGGAGTGGTAAGAAGACGTTCGTCAAGCTCGATTTCGTTGATGCCCTTCTTATCCTTGATAAGGACGGTAACAAGCTTTTCAAGAAGCGAGGTGAAGGGAAGAATCAAAGCAGTTGTGAGCAGATTGAATATCGTATGACAAAGAGCTACACCCCAGATGGGGATGGCATTCTCGATAATTGAAGCAAAGGGAGCGACAAACGCTTTGAGAACGCAGAACACCGCGACCCAGACTACCGTGCCGATGACGTTGAAGAAAAGATGGGCAAAGGCGGCTCTCTTACCGTTCTTTGTGGCACCGATTGCTGAAAGCAGAGCGGTTACGGTAGTACCGATATTCTGACCCATTACTATGGGAATTGCCGCCGCCCAGGAAACCTGCCCCGTGAGAGCGAGGGACTGGAGAATACCGATAGAAGCGGCTGATGACTGAATGATACCGGTAATCACGGTACCGATAAGCACGCCCATGAGAGGATTATCAAATATCAGCAGGACTTTGCCGAATGAAGGTATATCCTTGAGTCCTTCAACGGAATCGCTCATGGCGGTCATACCCATCATAAGTACGCCGAAGCCCATAAGGATAGTACCGATATCCTTGGTTTTTGTCCTTTTTGCAAACATAAGCATTCCCATACCGGCAATGGCAAGCACGGGAGTGAACGAGGTGGGCTTGAGAAGCTTGAGCAGAGTGCCCGCACCCTCACCGATACCGTTAAGCGAAAGAATCCAGCCCGTAACGGTAGTGCCGACGTTTGCACCGATTATTACGTTGATTGCCTGGGCAAGTGTCATAATGCCGGAGTTTACAAAACCGACTATCATGACCGTTGTAGCCGACGAGGACTGGGTAACGACGGTCACGCCCGCACCGGTCGCAACGCCTCCCGCCTTACTGCCGGTAATCTTACCCAACAGATTTTTAAGATTGGAGCCCGCTCTTTTTTCAAGGGCATTTCCCATTACGTTCATGCCGAAAAGGAAAAGGGCAAGTCCCCATATAAGCTTTAACACGTCAAATAAGTCCATAGTTTCCTCCTGTAAGAAAACGCATAATTACTCATTATACAGAAACGATTTTACCATAATGATGCCGAAAAGTAAATATATAATAATATACAAAAGATTTCGGCAAATAAACGAAAACTATTCACCGCAAAAGAAAAAGCCGACCCTATGGGCCGGCTCATTATGCCGCTGTTTTATTTCGTGAAGCCGTAAAAGTGGATAACGTTCATATCCTCTTCCATATCAAGTCCGTGAGAGCCGCGGTCACCGTCAATCAGGTGACAGCCGTGATCGGGACAAAAGCCGTAGAAATAAGTGTGTGCAGTCTTGCTTTTAAGCTTATCAACAAGCTTTGAATAAAATTCCGTGTTCATATCAAGGGCTTTGAGTGCCTTCCTGCCCTCGGGTCCTTTTGCGTGCATATTCGAATCGTAGTTTCCGTTATAAATCACGATAAGATCGTATTTATCTTCCTCAATCAGCTTCATGGCTTTTTTATTTACCCTGCGGATATTGGGAAGAATGAAATAATCCATTTCTCTTTCAAGAAAAATCTTTGAAATACTGTCGCCCGCAGTGGAAACGATGGCACATTTTTTGCCCTGTGCAAGCATTCTGTCAAAGAGAGTTTCAACCCTGAGAACGGGCTTTTCGTACTTCTGAATGCCGTGTACCTCGGGCATTACGCCGGTATACATTGACGCAAAGCAGACGGGAGTAACGCTGGGCATTACGGAACGCAGAGAAACGGAAACATCCGACTTTTCTTCCGGCTTGGCGAATTTTTCGGGATATTTATCATAGAGCCAGGTGGCTACCGCATCGGGATTGTAGATTACGGCGCGGTCAATCTTTTTTCCTTCTCCCGCCTTCATTACAATGGGATTCGCATCGGCATTATCCGGGCTTTTTTCAAAGCCGAACAAATTCAACACGGTGGATTTAACGGATGAAATACATATCTGTGTTCTTTCTTTTTCCATGGTTTTTCCTCAGTTCTTACGGTAAATCCGGATATTTCTTTCTTTGTCTGTACTGTCAAATCTCAGCAGAACGGAGCCGCCTGTTTCATCTTTAACGAGATTTATTTTTTCTCCGTCAACAGCGGCATAATCAGCATCAAAGGGAAGACGAAGTCTGACTGATGCCGTAAAGCATCCCGCTCCGCGGCAGCTGATTTCACAGCCGTAATCCGTCATATCAAGGGAGCTTATGCGTACCGACGTGCCGAGAATAATATCCTCTGTTTTTTCAAGGTCAAGGAGGAATGCGCACTCGCCCGCGTTGACGGTATAATCCTTTTTTACCTCAAAAACGGGAGAGAACATATCGGCGTAAATGCCTTTAAGCTCAAGGGCTTTTGCATTTTCTTCCTCATCAAGAACGGCTGCGATGACATAGTCGCCTCTGTGCATTTCAAGATTATCCGACCAGGTGATTTCATAGCCGGCATCCTTAAGGAACGAAGCGTAGATTTTTCTGTATTTTTCGGCATTTTCAGCTGACCAGAGAATTTTTGAGGGGGCGTAATTCCAGTATCCGATTCTGCCCTTGCCGCAGGCGATGCTCTGAATTTCCTTATCCCCGTCAACACCCGTCATTTCAAACAGATGATGGGCGCTTGTCTTATATTTTCCGTTCCACCAGGAATCAATGCCGTGGAAGGGATCAAAGCCGTCACCTACATAAATAAGGGTACCGCCTCTGTTTACCCAATCTGCAAGGCAGGCGTTCACGTCGGGTGATTCGGGCTTCATATATTCGTAGCTCATTACAAGCACGTCGTAGTCATCAAGATAACCTGCATATCTTCTCACGTTGTCAATCAGTACGGGTCTTACTGGGATACCTTTTTTGAGAAGAGGCATTGCAAGACCGTAGAATGAGGGAAGAGCGTTTGAAGACATATATTTCAGCATAAGAGGTCTGTTTTCCTCTCCGCCGAAAAGTTTTTCTCTGATTTCGTTGATTTCGTTCTCTTTGGGGACGAGCACCGTTCCGACTTCTTCAACGGGCTTATCGGGAAATTCGCAGTCGGGATATTCTCTCTGATAAAGCTGACTGTCGCCACAGAGAATACCCGTTCTTACCCTGCCCGCTCCCTTGAAGGATGCATCACATTCAATGTTGCCGAGGGTATGGAAGGTGTTATTGAGAATTGTTGCGTAGTCACCGGGAATACCGATGGCATCGGGTGAATTTTTGGGATATTTGCCGTTGAATACTCTGGTCGGCCAGGGGCAGATTTCGTAGGTATTAACCTTGGGATGAAGCAAAGATGCGGTTACGATTTCAAAATAATTCTTCTTGTAGTCGTCCCAGTCAAATTCGGGATTATCCTCAATGGGATCGTGAAGGAACCACATTTTCCTGCCCGTTCCCTTGACAAGCTCCTGCATTACACCGTATTCAAGAAAAGCGGTTTCAAAAGTACGCTCGGCAAAGACACCGTTATACCAGTTCTTTTCTCTTGACGTACCCGTCCAGACCTGCGCGATACAGCCGTCAACGGCGGGAATATCGGAAAGCTTTCCTTCGGGGCTGACGATTTTCCACTGTGTATAGTTGAGCAGGGAATGGGTGGGAACATAGAAGCGAAGATTTTTATTATATTTCACCTTTGCGTATTCCTTGAGGGCGGAGCTTACTCTGTCAATACATCTCGTGAAAAGATACGCCTTCAGCTTTGAGCATCTGAATTTTGCATCAACACTTTCGTGGGGAGCGACCCAGGGAGTGCGGTAATAAAGCTCGTATTCACGCTTAAAGGCAGGCGAATAGCCGGCTCTGTCCCAGAATTCGGGCTCCTCAACGTGAATTGCCTCTGCACCCATATCAACTATGGCCTTGAGCTTCTCCGTAAGGTAATCGGAGAAGGCAACCGTGGGGACCATATAGGGTACATCACGCGAATGAAGGATTCTGTTGCCGTAGCGGTCCTCCTGGGCTTCGTCCCAATGGTCAATTCCGTCATATCTGCCGTAAAGATAATCCTGATATCCGCCCCAGGAAATGCCCGTCATAAAATGAATTACATAGCCGGCATCTCTGTATTGCTTTACCCTCTCTGCCGAAGTATCGTCAAGGCGGTAAACCATAACAAAATCGCACTGACTGTCAATTTCCGGTGTCAAAAAAGCACCGTTCTGATAGCCCGTGCGTTCCTCTGTTTTTTCTCTTATGTATGCCATAAAATCACCTCTTAAAACAACTGAAACAATATTATCATAATGCAAAGTCAAATTCAATACAATAATAATCAATTGTCTGCTTGAATATGCCGTCAAAATGGATTATATTAGAGGTATGGATTCGTGAAAGGGGGTAAAGCATGGCTCATCCGATAAAGCATTTCAACACCATAACGAAGCACAGAAACAAGGTAATAGTGCATTGCTTCAGGGCAGGTATAGGTTTTCAGGGACTGAGACACGATTTAAGCAAATACTCCCCCGTGGAATTTATCCCCGGTGCAAAATATTATCAGGGAACGAGAAGCCCCAACGAAATGGAAAGAGAACGGGACGGCTATTCAACCGCCTGGCTTCATCATAAGGGCAGAAACCGTCATCACTTTGAATACTGGACGGATTACAATCCGGCGGTAAAAAAAGTGATGCCCGTCAAAATGCCCGCAAAATATGTCGCGGAAATGTTTTGCGACAGAGTCGCCGCAAGCAAGATTTACGCAGGCGACAAATACAATGACCGCTATCCGCTTGAATACTTTCTCAAGGGAAAGCAAAGAAGGACCATTCACCCCGAAACCTCGGATTTCATTGAAAAGCTGCTGACCATGCTTGCGGAAAAGGGTGAAAAGGAAACCTTCGCCTATATCAGAGAATTTATCAAAAGCGGTAAGGAATACTGATACCGTATCTTAAGAAGGAGCGATATTATGAAACTGTTCGCAAAAATTCTGGCACTCTTCACCTCAATCATCTTTGCACTTTCGGGCGTTTCCGAAAGCGCGGTCGGCTTTACTCCCGGTACTCCCATCAACGCAACAAGGCAGGATTACTGCTTTGACAACAGCAAACTTCTGATAGGTGCCTACTATGCGGATTACGGTAAACTGCAGCTGGCAAAGGAAGCGGGAATCGAATTTTTTATTGATTCCTCCGTTACAAAGGAAGGTCTCGATGCATGTCAGCAATACGGAATCGGTGTTATCGCTGGCGGCTATAACCTCTCAAGGGGATACGGCAACTTTAAGCAAACCACCGAAAACAACTGGGTGAATTTTGATATGGCAAGCTATAAAGACCATCCCGCACTCTGGGGTGACGATATGATAGACGAGCCCGGTGCGGACAGCTTTGCGGGTATAAACAGAGCCGCAAAGGCATATTACGAAAAGACCGACGGAAAAATCGCCTTCATCAATCTTTTCCCCAACTATGCAGACAACGAACAGCTCAACGAATCAAACGATATGTCGGGCTGGGCAAAATTCATGCTTCTTACCAATAACGCATCCAAGCCCTATTCAATCAGATATAAAAAATATATTTCGGATTACGTGAACAAAATCGATACCGACTATATCTGCCTTGACTATTATCCCATGAGGGCAAAGCTGGGAGAAAACGGCAAGGTAACCAAATATACCGACGGCTCATGGTTGACAAATCTTGATCAGGTCGCGGATGCCTGCAAAAAAACAAACCGCGATTTCTGGATCATCACTCAAGCGGCAGGCATGACTGTTAACGAGGAGAATAAGGATAACCCCAGATACTGCGACACCCTCCCCGATATCAGTCAGCAGGTATTTGCCTCTCTTTGCTTCGGTGCGAAGGCAATCATTCACGCGGAGTTTGCCTCAAAGGGCTGGTGGGATCCCGAAACCTCCCACATGATTGACAAGGACGGCAACACGACCGCCACCTACGATGCAGTCAAGGAAGCAGACAGTCTGGTCGCTCCCTTTGCGAAAGAATACGGCAAATACACCTACACAAGCACTTACTGTATCAATCCGCTGAAGGTTGCGGGACGTGATTCGGGAAAATTTATATGTGACGACCCCGAAGAGCATCTTGACATTGAAACGGCAAACGGTCTGCTTGTAGGCACCTTCACGGGTGACGAAGGCAAGGCATACGTCATCACAAATATGGAAGAGCTTAACGATCAGGTTACCGCCTCAGCTGTTCTCAACGTTCCCGAAGGAAAGACAATCACCGTTTATCAGAACGGAAGAGCATTCACATACAGCGGTATTGCAAAATATGACCTTACTCTCAAGCCCGGTGAAGGCGTTTACGTTACAATAAAATAAGCACAACAAAATAAAATCGCAGGTGCTTCAGACGAAGCACCTGCTTTTTGCGTAAATTATTTCATATTGTATGAGGGAATGTAGCAGAATACTGCGGAGCCGTCCTCATAATCCATTCTTGCGTAGTATCCGCCGTAGCGGGTAAGAGAACGCAGGCATACCGCTTTTTCAAGCTCTGCGATTTTTGCGGGGTCGGTTACCGTTACGGTTTTTTCGCCCATTTCTATATGCTCCGTGTGGTATTCGTAAGTGCTTTTGCCTTCATACGCACCGTCATATTCATAGGAGACTTCGTCTGCAAACACGATTTCACCGTTTTTGCTGATTTCGTCTACCTTCAGCGAACCGACCATACCCGAATTTTCGGAATCAATGTAATCGGTGTCTTTATTATACACGGTATAAGTGATTCTGACGGGATGAGCGGTGTTTTCAAGCATATCCGCTTCACCGTATTTTTCAAGCACCGCAAGGGTATTCTTCATTGAGGGATAAACCGGGAAAAGACTGTTTGCGTTAAACGGAATCATCTTCTGTTCGTCAAAGCCGTACTCTTCTTCCGAAGAATTATAAATATAACCCATGATTTCCTCGTCGGATTTCATATTGAGAGGAAGAGTGCCGTCAATGATATCCTTTGCGATTGCATCGTAGAGTTCTTCCTGTGCTTTATTCGCGGAAATGATTGCTTCCTCCTCGCCCTCAAAGTAATATCCGGGCTTAATAGGAGTCATTCCGTTATGTGAAAACGCCTTTGAAAAAGTGAAGGATGAGCCGTTAGGTGAAATATAGGCAATACCGTAACCGCGGACAACATTCTGACGTACTCTGTATGCGGCAGTTTCTCTTGCCTGCTCGGTTGTAAGTATATCGTCTGAAACCGTCATAAGCATTTCATCGGTCATTCTGTTATATGCTCTGCTGACCTGCTTGCCGCTGCGGAGGGTATAGACAATCATTATTCTTGAAGGAATCACTCTGCTGCCGAAGCCGCTTACGTTGTAGACGTTTCCGGCTTTTTGCTTATTGCATTTTTTCAGCTCCTTATTCATGGCGATGACCTTGCCGATGACGTCGCTGTCGGTAATGTCTTTTATCAGAACACTCTCGTTGGTTTCGGTAGAAAGCAGCTCGTCAAGTCTCGTTCCGCTATCGCCGTCATAGAAGCCCATTCTCATGTATGCCATATCACTGTAAGCATAGGCATCGGAAACCGAAACGGATACGCTCTTAATATCCTCCGCCTTCGGAACGGGTAAAAATCTGATGTTGGTAACCGCGGCAAAAGCTCCCGTAATTACGGCAAATATTGCAAGCTCAATCAGCAGATATTTTATCCTGCTTCTGAATTTTCCGAGCGAACGGACACAAATCAAATCAACTACGGAGTAGCCGACAGCCATAATAACAAGGGAGGCAATGATGAACGTGGCAAAGAGCAGTCTGTACGACATTAAGCCCTCTTTTGCAATTTCAACGCACATTGTACTGAGCCAGGGACCTACGGTGAGGACACAGAATCCCTGAAGCACGGGGCTTGTACCCATAAATCCCGCTTTTTCCGCCGGTCTTTTTGCAACGATAAGAGCTGCGACAGCGGTAAGAACGATTATGACTGCGAGGAAAATAAACGAAAATAATACGGGAGGTCTGTCGTAAACGGCACCCTTGGAAAGCCAAAGGAAGTTTTCATGTGAATCAGCCGATATCGGGGTAATATATTTTGAAAAATCCAGTATATTGATATCGGTATCAATCGGCTCATTCTTCATATCCACAAGTCCGCCGAAATAGCTGAACAGCCCCGTATTGAACGAATAGGGAGAGCCGTTTGCGGAAAATGTCATAAAGGCGGAACAGACTCTGCTGATGAATGCGGGCGAAAACGTCACGACCGCGCCCATAACGAAGGTTTCAAGGATAGAGCCGACAAGTGTCATCGTAAGGGCAAAGCAGGTAAATATCCACAGCATTGCCGAAATGAGTTTCAGTGAAATATATCCTGCGGAAATCCACAGTGCGGCGCTGTTTCCGAAGAAGCAGACGTTTGCGATGCAGGCGATGAATAAGGGCAGGATAACGCCGGCTGAAAGCACGGTCGCACCCGCAAGGTACTTTGCAAGGAAAAACCTCGTTCTTGAAATTCCCAGACTGAATGTGACGTTTATTTCACTCTTGCTCAGAAGATATTTGAAAAGGATGATGGAGAGAACGCCTGCCAATATGAGCAGAAGAATCTCAAAAAACAGCCAGTCAAGTTCGGAATCGTCAACGTGTGAGCTGAAAATAAAGGTGTATTCGTTCTTCAGATTCAGTGCCCAGTCGTCGTCAAACTTGTTTCTTATTGCGTAATTATACTGACTGATATCCGAAAAAATCTCCCAGCATTTGATTGCAACTATGATAAAAACGGAGACACCGACGGGCCATTTGCCTTTGATGTTTCTGAAATATGTAAATCTGAAGGGATTAAGAGAAGATTTCTTTGAAGTCATAATCCGAATCCTCCATTTCTTCAAGGAATATTTCCTCAAGGGTAAGGGGGAATTTTTCAAGAAGAAGAGGATTCATCTGTCTGAGTTTTTCCTCATTCTCTTCCTCATTGCCTCTGAGGGAAAGGGTCACGATTTTACCGTCGCCCTTGAACTTTTTGATATCAAATCCGCTGAAATCCGCCCGGGTTTTATCCTCGGCGAAGGCAAGACGGAATTTGCATCTGTCCGCGCCGATATCGTCAACGGAGCAGTCAAGAACGATATTCTTTCCGTTGATAAGAGCAACGTGGTCACAGATATCGGCTATCTCATGAAGGTTATGGGACGAAATGATGACGGAGCAGTTTCTCTCGGCAACATAGTCAACTATCATGCCGTTCATAAGATTTCTCTTCTGGGGGTCAAGTCCGTCAAAGCTTTCGTCAAGGAGCAGTACGTCCGGCATGGTGGACATACCGAGAATCATCTCTGCCTGTCTCTGCATTCCCTTTGAGAAGGAATTGAGCTTTGCCGTTTTGTCAAGCTTGAACACGTCACAGAGCTTATTCATTGTTTCAAAGCTGAAATTCGGATAATATCCCGCATAGAGCTTTGCCATTTTTTCTATTGTTGAAAAGGGCTCAAAATATATTTCGTCGGGAACGTAAAACATTTTTTGCCTTATTTCGGGTGAGGTAAACGTATCGTTCCCGTTTACCGTGATACTGCCCGAGCAGATTCTGTAAACGCCCGCTACACTTTTAAGCAGAGTTGTCTTGCCTGCTCCGTTATATCCGACAAGTCCGTAAATCGAGCCGTCGGGTACGTTGAGCGAAAGATTTTCTATCGCGGTGAAATCACCGTATTTTTTGGTTACACGGTCTATGGAAATCATTTATCTCCCTCCTTATAAACCGAATTGAGTATTTCGCTTATTTCTTCCTTTGATACGCCGAGTGATGCCGCGGTCCTGAAGGCATCGGTTATTTCTCTCTTTACCTTTGCGGTGACCGCCTCATTTTCAAGTGCTTTTTTACTGACAAAGCTTCCTATACCGGGCACGGTGTAGATAACACCCGCAAGCTCAAGCTCCGCAAATGCCTTCTTTATGGTATTCACGTTGACCGAGGTTTCCGAAGTAATCTGACGGATAGAGGGAAGCTTTGAATCGGCAGGATATAAACCGAGTCTGATGAATGTGATAATCTGATTCTTTATCTGCTCGTATACCGGCACCCTGCTCTGTTTATCAACGGTGATCAAGTACTGCACCTCCTTGTGATAACTGTGCTATCTGTGATATCACACCTGCATAATACATCACTTTCCCGTCTTTGTCAAGAGCATTTGCAAAAAAATGTCCTGATTTGCCGGAATAAAAATTTCGCTTTTTTGTTGTATTTTTATATGAACTGTGATAAACTGTTGACAATAATATTCCGAAAGGGGTCCGTAACAATGGAAATCAAGGATTTATTTGCCATCGAAGCTCAGGGCTATTCCTGCGAAGAGGTGGAAAAGTATATCAATAACCTCAAAGCCGAATATAAGAAGGTATACGACCAGGCAGCAAAAATCATGGGCGATAACGAAAAGCTCAAGAAAATCTGCCGTTCCCTCAAGGCCGAAAACGACAGTCTCAAAGCAGGCAAATAATTGACTACACCGATTAAATGAAAGTGAGTTCACGTATATGGACGAATTCAAGCTCAGAAGTATAAATGAATTTGATGAGGATTTTGCCGCCGAGGTCAAGGCACTCAGAGCCGCCAAAGTTTCTCCCGCCGTACCTCCCGTTCCTCAGCAAAAGAAAGAAACGCTCATTCCCGAAATGAGTAAGCCCGCGGTTGAAGAGCCGGTTGAAATTGACTTTTTCAGTTCAGACCCGGTTACCGCACCTGCGGCTCCCGCTGCACCCGTTCCTCCCGCAGCGCCCATAACACCCGCAGTTCCTCCCGTTTCTCTTTATAAGACGGAAAAAACCGATTCCTCAAGCGTAAAGCCCTTTGTATATGAGCCACAGAAATTTGAGGATGACGATGACGACGATTACTACAAGAACACTGAAACCAAGGACAGAACAAAGCTCTTCTTTGCGGGCAAGATAGTATCAATCGTAATGCTCGCGTTAACGCTTTTGTTATTCATTTTCGGATGCTTTATTACGATTTTCTACGACAATAAAGATTCGTCTGCTGCCGGCTACACCTTCTCAAGTCTTGCCAAAGACAATGCCGCTATTTCTTCATCAAAGAACGGCGACCCCGAAAAAGCAGGCGCTCTCATCGTATCAAAGAAGGTAAAATCGGAAGATTACAAATCCGGCGACCTTATTGCCGTACCCGCTGACGAGGCCGGATGCGACATTTATCAGGTGGTTTCCATCAGTAACGAAACAAGCGAGGGATTTGACCTCATAGTCGTTGACACCAATTCCGACAGCACCGCTTCTCTCACCGTTGCCAGCGAAGATATCTTCGGTAAGGCAGTTTACAGTCTCGGCGGTCTGGGCAAGCTTGTCGGCTTCGCAACGTCCAATCTGGTGCTTGTATGCATACTCTTCCTTCTCCTTGCCGCATTCTGGTGCATTCTTATTGTACTCATTGAAAAGATTCAGGCAAAGCAGAATGAGGAAGAAGACGAAGACATCACCGTCCGCTGAACACAATCGGCGGAATCAGGCAAAAGCCGCATTTGATGCGGAACCGTATTTAATCAGACAATGCCTCCCGTATATGAATTTCGGGAGGCACTTTTTTAAGGATTGATATAATGCAGTATAAATACAAGAAGGAAAGAAAGCCGCTCTTTCCGAAAAAGCAGAAGGAAATAAAAATAAAAGAGCCGAAATCAGCGGAGGAAAAGAAAAAAATCAAAAAGAGCGTTGCCTCGTCCGTTTCTCTTTTCCTCGCCGTTGCAATAATCTGCGGATCAATTTTATATTTCAACAGTTATACCCGTCCAACCTCCTACCCCGAGGGCATTCCCGAAAGCGTTACCGTGGAAACGGGAAAGGACGGCTCGCTGATTTTTTCTCCCGAAAGTCCCATGGCGGTACTCATCTTTTATCCCGAAAACAGAATTGATTTCAGGGCGTACGAAAACCTGATGATTTACTGCGCTCAATACAGAATACTTTCCGTGCTCGTTAAAATCCCCCTGCATCAGACCGCATTCGGCAAAAATGCCGCCGATACCTACGTAGAAAAATACGCCGATTACGATAATATTTTCGTCGGCGGTCACGGTAAAGGCGGAACTGAAGCGGCAAGGTATGCCCTTGAAAATGCGGATAAGCTCAACGGAGTAGTCCTGCTGGGCTCATACTCCGAAGAAGACATTTCGGATTCGGGACTGTCGGTAATTTCTGTTTACGGCAGTGAGGATAAAATACTCAACATCGGTAAGTATGAAAAGTACAAAACAAATCTGCCCGATTATATGACCGAGCACGTTATAGCGGGCGGTAACCATTCGCTTTTCGGAAGCTACGGCACGCAAAAGGGTGACGGTGAAGCACTGATAGAATATGAAGAACAGCTCAACGAAACCGCTTCCGTATTCTTTTCACACATTCTCAAAAATTTCAGATATGAATAAAATGAAGGCAGGCACCCGGAATTCGGATGCCTGCCGTATTTATAAGCTGTAAGGATTAAAGCTGAGGACCTGCGGCTACGAGTGCCTTACCTGCTTCGTTGCCTTCATACTTGGCAAAATTCTTAATGAATCTGGAAGCAAGGTCCTTTGCCTTCTCATCCCATGCCGATGCATCTGCATAGGTATCTCTGGGATCAAGAATATCTGTTGCTACGCCTTCAAGCTCTGTGGGAACTTCAAAATTGAAGTAAGGAATCTTCTTTGTGGGTGCTTCGTTGATGGCGCCGGAAAGGATAGCGTCAATGATTCCTCTGGTATCCTTGATAGAGATACGCTTGCCCGTGCCGTTCCAGCCGGTATTTACAAGGTATGCCTTTGCGCCGCTCTTCTGCATCTTCTTAACAAGCTCCTCTGCATACTTTGTGGGGTGCAGCTCAAGGAATGCCTGACCGAAGCAAGCTGAGAAGGTGGGAGTGGGCTCTGTGATACCGCGCTCGGTACCTGCAAGCTTTGCGGTGAAGCCGGAGAGGAAGTAATACTTCGTCTGCTCGGGAGTGAGGATTGATACGGGAGGAAGTACACCGAAAGCATCAGCTGAAAGGAAGATTACCTGCTTCGCATCGGGAGCCGATGAAACGGGACGTACGATATTATCAATATGATTGATGGGATAAGAAACTCTTGTATTCTCGGTAACGGACTTGTCGTTGAAATCAATCTTGCCGTCCTTGTCAAGAGTAACGTTTTCAAGAAGAGCATTTCTCTTGATTGCGTTGTAGATGTCGGGCTCTGAATCCTTGTCAAGATTTATAACCTTTGCATAGCAGCCGCCTTCAAAGTTGAAAACACCGTTATCGTCCCAGCCGTGCTCGTCGTCGCCGATAAGAAGACGCTTGGGATCTGTTGAAAGCGTGGTCTTGCCCGTACCGGAAAGGCCGAAGAAGATGGCGGTATTCTTACCGTCCATATCGGTGTTGGCGGAGCAGTGCATTGAAGCGATGCCCTTGAGGGGAAGATAGTAGTTCATCATTGAGAACATACCCTTCTTCATCTCGCCGCCGTACCAGGTATTGAGGATAACCTGCTCACGGGAAGAAATGTTGAATGCTACGCAGGTATCGGAATTAAGACCGAGCTCTGCAAAATTATCAGCCTTTGCCTTGGAAGCGGTATATACCATGAAATCGGGCTCAAATGTTTCAAGCTCTTCAGCTGTGGGCTGGATGAACATATTCTTTACGAAGTGTGCCTGCCACGCAACCTCCATAACGAAACGGATAGCCATGCGGGTGTCCTTATTTGCACCGCAGAATGCATCCATAACGAAAAGACGCTTGCCGGAAAGCTGCTTCTTTGCGATATTCTTCATCTGCTCCCAAACTTCTTCGCTCATGGGATGGTTATCGTTCTTGTATTCATCGGATGTCCACCAAACTGTATCCTTTGAATTTTCATCCATAACGATGTACTTATCCTTGGGTGAACGACCTGTGTAAACGCCGGTCATAACGTTGACTGCACCGAGTTCACTTACCTGACCTACCTCGAAGCCCTCAAGGCCTTCCTTGGTTTCTTCCTCAAAAAGAACCTCATAGGAAGGATTGTGGAGAATCTCGGAAGAATCGGTAATACCGTACTTTGTGAGATCAAGCTTTGCCATAAAATCTATCTCCTTTATCAATGGAATCTGTATGGGAGGATACGGTTGATAAACAAATCACCATACTCCCCTATTTTACAATGACATTATAGTAATTCCACGCTGAAATGTCAACGAACATTTTGCCGCAAATGACTGTATTTTCAAAGGCAATCTTTATGAAATGTTAACATTTACATTATTGACAATATATTCCCTGCTGTGATAGAATTACACCGCAAAAATTGATTTTGGAGAAAAAATATGATTAAAAAATATTTGGACCGTGTTCTCTCCTCCGTTTCAAAAGGGGAGCTGATTTTCTGGTGGATCATGCGTCTTGCAATGATAGGCGGCATAATCACCACACTCGTTCTCTATTCGCAGGCAAACGCTCAGGGACTTGACGCAAACGTCGTTCACGACACGTGGGCATTCGCTCCTCAGGTAAAATTCAACATTGAAAAGGGCGTTTACGAATTTTCAACCTACAACGCACTTCAGATGACGGCAAATCTGGTCGGTCTTTTTGCATTTGAAATCAGCCAGATGTTCTCAAAGAAATCCGCTCTGAGATATCTGCCCTCATACTATCAGAATTTTTCCGCACTCCAGTTTTTCCTTACCTCATTCGGAGGAGCTTTCTGTAACTTCTACTATTCGATTCCCGGTTTTGATAAGGTACTTCACGCAACGGGCTGTGCTCTTGCGGTATTCATGGGCTACGAGCTTGTGGGAGCAATCCAGAGACGTGACAGAGTTACCGTTCCCAAAAACATTGCGATTGTATACGCGGTAGGTATTGCATTCATCTTTGCCGCCGTATGGGAGCTGTTTGAATTCACCACGGACCAGTGGTTTGGATTTGATGCTCAGCACTGGAGCTACAAGAATGCACTTGTGGAAGCGGGTCTTCCCACAGATTCAGCCGACCTTAACGGTCTGTTCAATCTCATTCCTCTCAAGGGCTTCAGCGGTGAAGAGCAGAAGATGAGATTTGCCATTATGGACACAATGACCGATGCCGTTCTCAACGCAGTCGGCTCAATCATAATGTTCATCGTACTTACAATCAAGCCCTATCTTCATTCCGGCCCCAAAGACCTCAACAAAATGATTGAGGATGAAAAGGCAGCGGAAAAGGCAGATAAATAAATAATTGACGTCCCTGCCACACGGCGGGGACGATTTTTGTTGCAGAAGAATAACCTTTATGATATATTGATGTGGGGTGATAATATGAAATTTGACGTTCCCGTTCCCTGCTTTTACGGAAAGCTTGATTTCTGTGACGCAATAAGAGAAATCGGCAAAGCAGGATTTGACGCGGCGGAAACCTATGACTGGAAATCACTTGACCTTGAAAAAGTAAAAAACACCTGCGACGAAGCAGGCGTAAAGCTCATAAGTATGTGTACATCCGACTTTAATCTTACCGAGCCGGAAAACAGAGAGCATTGGCTTCGCTGTCTTGATGAAAGCTGTAAGGCGGCAAACCGTGTGGGCGCCGGAATGCTCATCACTCAGGTGGGTGCGGATACCGGGAAAGAAAGAGAATACCAGCACGAAAGCATTGTATCGGGTCTGACCTACGCAAAACCGATACTTGAAAAATACGGCGTTACCCTGATGATTGAGCCGCTTAACACAATCGTTGACCACAAGGGGTACTATCTCACCTCCTCGGCAGAGGCATTTGACATTATCAGGGAAACGGGCAGTCCGTTCGTAAAGGTTGTCTTTGACATTTATCATCAGCAGATTACAGAGGGAAATATCATACCGAATATAGTAAATAATCTCGGTCTGATTGCACACCTCCACTGTGCGGGACATCCCGGAAGACATGAACTGCAGAAAGGTGAAAATAATTATAAATTCATCTTTGAGCAAATAGACAAGGCAGGATATACGGGATACTGCGGACTTGAATACTCCCCCACCGTCAGCCCCGGGGAAAGTCTGGCACAATTCAGAAAAGACTATCTGTAAAAAAAGCGGGCACGCTTCGGCGTGCCCGACATTTTGTTTTGTATACTTAACCGATGAAGTTGCTGATTATTCCCTTAAGAAGATTCGTAAGGTCAATGCCGAATTTGGGAGCATTGAATACGGAATCGGATATGCCGGTTGAAATTGAGGTGAAATTCATACCGAGATTATCCGTACCTACGGTCGTAACCTCGCCGCTTTCGTCACAGAAATTGATTTCAATAGCGACAAGCTTATCTCCGGAATATCTGAAAGCAAGATTTGACTTTGCGATGTTTGCAATTGCCTGTGCCTCTGCCTTCAGATCATCGTTGCCGAGCTGGTCAAGCATAACGAGAATCTCATCAAACGTCTTTTCCTTGAGTGCTTCCTTTGTGATGCCGAGGTCGGTAAGACCTGCCTCGTCAAAGTCTGTCTGATCAATGAAATCGTTTTTTGCGGTTTCCTTGTCAATTACGAGCTTGTCGCAATCTGCCGTGCTGTTTTCAGCGTCAAGCGTAATGTACTTCTTTAAGGTTTCGGCTTTCTCAAGAAGAGGAGCAATCTGCTCGGTAAGTCCTTCAAGTTCAAAGCTGCCGCCTATAATTTCGGAAATGTCAACCTTGAGAAGACCGAGTGCGCCGATATACGCCTCAAGCTTTGAGCCGTCGCCGTAAAGCTTGACTTTAAGGAAGCCGAGTGCTTTGCCGCTGCCGGCGATTTTAACCGTATCGCCCATTTTTACATTGAGTGTTACACCCTTGAGCAAGCCGTTGAATGCGGAATCGTCAAGGGTAATGCCGAGTGATTTTGTTGATAATAAGTCATTTAAGAATTTTTCGCTTCTGTTCTCTGCGGCTGATGCCGAAAGAGAGAATAATGCGGTCAACGCAAGTAAAAGTGCCAGAGTAACGCTGAGTATTTTTTTCATAATATTACCTCCATTCATATCAGCATTTTCATTATAGCAGATAAATTGACAAATTTCAACAATTATTCAAGAAATTGTTAATTAAGCGTTGTGCATAATGGATAATAAATTATTTACATTATATTTGTTGACACGCAAATTCCGGATAGATTATAATGAATATATATTGCTTCGGGAGGAAGACGAAATGAGAAAAACGGATAAGATTATATCCATCCTTCTTGCAGGTGTAATTTCCCTTTTGCCCTTATCGGCGTTTGCTTTTTGCTCGGACACTTCCGTCAAAAAAGCGGATATATCCGATTTTGAAATAACCGAATACGTTTTTGAGGGGCAGGATATCCGCATAAAGGGCTCGGAAAGAAAAGCGGCCTGCGTTTCTCCCGACGACATAAAAGAAAGCGGCTTGCCCTCAAAATACGATCTGAGGGACTCCGGCTGTGTCACGGAACCGAATCAGCAGTATTTCGGAGATTGCTGGGCTTATGCTTCCGTATCCTCTTTGGAATCAAATGCGATAAAAAGCGGGTACGGTGTAAATCGTTTTTCAAAGTCTCATCTGTGCAATTACGCCTTCAATCCCGTAAACGAGGGCCCCGTTCTCAAGGATGTATGGAACGGAGGCGGCAACGCCTACTATGCCGCCATGGCACTTGCAAACTATGAGGGAATCGCAAGACGTGAGGATTTTCCCGATAAGACCGATACATTCAGCCCCCGTTTCACGGATGAGGACAGATTCAATCACGAAAGCGGTTTCATAATTGACGATATGCTGTTTTTTACCGATATGAATGCGGTCAAAGAATACATTACGGAATACGGTGCGATAAGCGCTTATTATTACAGCTTACCCGATTATGACAGCGTTCACAGTGACAGATACAATGCCGAAATGATTTATTCCGCCACTCCTCAGGCAACAAATCACGGTGTAACGGTCATCGGCTGGGACGATACGGTACCCGCAAGCGAATTCAGACGCGGTAATTCCGTTCCGTCTGTCAACGGTGCCTGGATAATCAAAAATTCCTGGTTCGGCAGCGATGAGGACTATATGTATCTTTCATACGGTCAGTACGTCCCCTATTTTGCCGGAATGACAGTCCGTAAGGACGACAATATTCTCAATAATTACACCCATGCCGAAAGAGGCGGAAACGGTCTGCTGTCGGATACGAATCCCGCAATCGCCAATATTTTCACGGCAAAAGAGGATGAGAGGATTGACCGTGTCGGCTTCTATCTTGAAACGGACGGCAAAATTTCCGAGGTCACGGCGACCGTCAGTATCTATAAGAATCTTCCCAATGGCGACTGTCTGCCGGAAAGCGGATACCTTGCTCTGTCATACGCTGAAAAATTTGACAGCGAAGGACTGCGGACAATTGAGCTGCCGGAGAGCGTAAACGTTTCAAAGGGCGAGAAATTCAGCGTATGTATATCTCTTTCGGATTCAAACGGCTGTAAAATATATATCCCGACGGAGCAGAATACCTACTCCGTATTCAAAGGATACTCGGGTACGTACAAGGGTGCAGAGAGACAGAGCTTCATAAAGCTCTCACGCATAAACGAATTCATTGATACCTGCGGTTATCTTTCCTCACTCGGACTTTGCGACGTTTTCATGCAGGTCTACACAAGCTGCAACCACAAAATGAGCAAAACCGAAAGCGGATATAAATGCGATATCTGCGGCAAGGAAATATCGGCTCTCTGCCCGGAGCATACGGAAGGATTCAGCCGCATAAGCAAAGAGGCGACCTACACGGAAACGGGCATACTGGATATATGCTGTGCCGACTGCGGTGAGGTAATGCGCACAGAGGAAATCCCCGTAAAGGCAGTGCCGAGTGTTCATATCGAAAACAATAACGGCACGAGAAACGTGAAATACGGAATTTACCTTTGCTTCAAAGCGGGCATTGAAAATCCCGGAGAGGACTGCTCAATCAAATGGGATATCGACGTTGAGGATAACGCAGACATAACCGGTCCTCAAATCTATGTGAGAGAAGATACGGATTACACCGTAACGGCAACCCTGGTCGATTCCAAAGGAAATCCCATTAAGGATGCGGACGGAAACGAAATAAGCGACAGCGAGCATGTCACGGTAACCAAAAATATCTTTCTGGTCATATTAACGTTTATCCGTGACATATTCGGAATACAGAAGATTGAAAACAACTGACAAAAGCTCTGCGGACGGATACGTTTTTACGGAATACGGACAAATCAGAATTTATCTGAATCTATTGATTTTTTGGTCGAAATGATGTATAATTGATTCATAGGGAATGAAGTTCTCCCGTGGGAAACCTAAACCGCTTATTTAAGCTGATGACTTCTGCTATTTCACGCAGAAGCTGTCGGCTTTTTGCGTTTTTCGGGAGGCTTTTATGCTCACTTCATTAGCCCTTATTTTTCTTGTCGGTCTTTCCATGGCTTTCATCTGCCGCAAAATCAAGCTGCCGCGTATCATCGGGATGCTCGTAACCGGGATCGTGCTTGGACCGTTTGTGCTTGATTTACTTGATCCGCAGATACTTGGCATTTCATCAGAACTGCGACAAATGGCACTGATTATCATTCTAATCAAGGCAGGATTGTCGCTTAATATTTCTGACCTCAAAAAAGTCGGCAGACCTGCCGTGATGATGTCCTTTTTGCCGGCTTTGTTTGAAATCGGGGCATTTGTGCTGCTCGCTCCGATGCTATTGCACGTTACGGTATTGGAAGCCGCCATTATGGGAGCTGTTCTCGGTGCCGTTTCTCCCGCGGTGGTTGTTCCCCGAATGGTGCAGCTGATGGACGAAAACTACGGAACGGATAAACAGATTCCGCAGCTTATTCTTGCCGGTGCATCCCTTGACGATGTGTTTGTCATTGTCTTGTTTTCTACATTCATCAGTATGGCACAGGGCAACTCGGCAAAAATGATGGACTTTGTGAATATCCCGATTTCAATCGTATCGGGTATTCTGCTCGGTGCGGTTTTCGGCTTTGTGATTGCATTCCTATTTGAACTTGCTCACAAAAGAAACGATTCCATACGTCAAAGCATCAAAACCATCATCGTTCTCGGGACGGCATTTCTCTTAATGGCTATCGAAACATGGCTTGAAGGTACGGTTTCGATTTCGGGTTTGCTTGCCGTAATGAGTATGGCTTGCGTAATACAACT
>CALAUI010000020.1 GCA_937892115.1 uncultured Clostridia bacterium
CTTGCATGTGTTAGGCACGCCGCCAGCGTTCATCCTGAGCCAGGATCAAACTCTCTAAAAATTGTATCTCAAAGTCCTAAGACCTTAAAATCTTTTCAGAGCTTTAATCGCTCAGATGTCTACTGACATCTTCTCTTCTTGTTATTCACAAGAATTACTGTTGTACTTGAAAGTACTTCTCAAATTAATCTTCAAGGGTATTCTTTTCCTTGCTTATTTCGTCGTTGTTTAATTTTCAAGGTGCGCTGCACTCTCTCGTGAGTGCCTTGATAATATACCACACCCCTGTCCATCTTGTCAACATCTTTTTTCCCTTTTTTTATCCCTTTTATCAACTTGGCCAGGTGTGCCATTCGGTGAGCCCTTGTGCCGTAACGGTTTTGCCCGTTTTTATATATTAAAAAACGTTTTTCGGGATGCAGATTTTACCGAAATTTACCGATATATCTTCGGATAAACGAAAAAGCACAGAGACAGCTGTCTGCCTCCGTGCTTATATATATTATACAGTATTATATCAAGATTATTTATCCTTAAAGAAATCCTTGTAGCTCAGCGGCTTAAGATCGTTTTTCTTTCCGCCGCCCGTACCGTTTTTCCGCATTACTATCAGTACGATAAGCACCGCCGCCGCAAGAATGAGTATAATCTGGAATGCGGTGGACCTGAACATCCTGACTATCAGGTTGCCGATGGCGGAAAGGAAGCTCCTCTTGACGGGGGCAGCCGCCACCAGGTCTATTGTTTTAATTACCTCACCCGCATAGTGCACCTCACCCTTACAGATAACATCGCCTTCTTCAATCGGCGCGTTAACGTGCTCGGGCTTTGTTTTATCAACGATGGTTACATACAGACCGCCGGCATCTATTGATTTGGGCATAAGACTGAATGCGGATGCGGAAGGGCTGAGACTGACGTAGTCGCTTTTGCCGTATCTTACCTTGACCTCACCTACTATTTTTGCGGCATCCGCAATGGAAATGAGGCGAAGATTGGTTACTGCCCAGTCAATCATATTCTTACAGTCAACGAATGCGCCGTTTTCGTCCACGTGGTCGTCGTCAATGTCTTCCATAGTCCCGCCCATGGCAACGGCAATGTAATTATAGCCGTTATTTGAGGCACTTACCGCAAGGCACTGACCTGCGCCCGAGGTGTAACCGGTTTTACCGCCGTCAATATAACGGCAGTAATAATCCTTGATTGCTCCGTTGAGGGTTTTATTGGTATTGGTTATTGTACGTTTATCCTGCTGTGAGGTTTCGGGAAGCTCATAGGACCTTTTGGATGAAATCTCCGCAAATTTGCTGAGCTTCATGGCATTTTCAAGCAAAACCGCCATATCCGCGGCAGATGAATAGTGATTTTCGGAGTCAAGGCCGTGAACGTTTTCGAAATGGGTATTGATACATCCCAGACTCTGAGCGTAATTATTCATCTTATCCACAAATTCCCGGCGGTTATCTCCCGTGAGGTAATTTGCCAGTACGGTCGCCGCATCGTTGGCAGACGCCACAAGCAGACAGCAGAGAAGATCGTAAACCGTATAGACCTCACCCGCTTTGAGTCCGCCCGTTGAGCTGCCCGTTCCCTTAAGCTCGTCAATACAGCTCTGCGGGACGGTAACGGTCTGCTGAAGGTCGGGCACGCCCGTAAGGATAACGCATGCGGTAACTATCTTTGTGAGAGATGCGCATTTTACCTGCTTATTTTCATCCTTGGAAAAGATGACCTCATCGTTATCCGTGCATATCATATAATAGCACTGAGAATGAAAGCCCTGCTCCAGAAACTCATCATACTCTGCCTGAGCCGGAGTGCAGAATACGACCGACGTAAGCAGAATCAGAACAAACAGTATACTTATTGCCTTTTTCATAAAAATACCTGTTGCTTATTTTGTTGCCTGCTTGGAATACTTAAGAGTATAGATTACTCTCATAAGGAGTGCTTCCGCAGGATTGATGGGCTTCGCGGCATCAAATACCTTGGTGCCTAAAAGAGTAAGACAGCTCTTGCTCATAATCATATCAACTGCCTCTGCATCGCCTTCAACACCGCCGCAGCAGAGTGCGCCCTTATTCTTGAGAAGAACGGCGTTCTTGCCCTTGATCTTTGAGCCGCAGCAGGATTCCTTCTTAGCAACTTTAATCTTCGTGCCGCAAATCTGGCTGAAGTCGTCAAGGAGGGGCTTCATCGTCTTACCGATAGCCGAAACGGCAAGAGTTTCCTTATCGGTATTGTGGATAATGTAATTGAACTTGGGCTGAGCAAGGTAAATGCTTCTGTGTGCCTCGGCTGTATCGGTAACCTCATCGTTGGTCGTGCCGGTATGAAGGTCCATGCTGACCTCCTTGCCGTCGCCGTTATTCGTGAGGGTGATAATGCCGTTTTCTCTGTCGCAGGAGCTGTTGTAGGTTTCGGATTTATCAAGGTCTACAAAGGTGGTTCTTGCTACTCTGCTGACGATTTTTTCGCAGAACTGATCAAGATTTGCTGCTGCAATACCGAACTTTTCCTTTGCACCTGCAAGAATATACTCTGCACAGTATTTTTCAAGGCAGGCGGCAACGTCAAATGCTTCGTTGAAATCCGCTCCGTAGCAAAGAGCGCCGTGGTGAGCCATGATAACCGCCTTTGAATCGCTGAATTTAAGTGCGGTCGTAACGCCCTGTCTGAGCTTGCCGGTACTGGGAAGACCGTAGCCGCCCAGAAGGATATCCTTGCCGATAATCTTCTTTGCTTCTCCCGTTACGGTATCAATGCCGTTTTTGAGAGCGCTGATAACAGACGCGTTCTTCTGATGGGTATGGATAACGAAATTTGCTTCGGGATACATTTTGTAAACCTCTGCGTGGATACCCTTTTCACTGGAGGGCTTAACGTCACCGCTCCATGCAAGGTCTTCAATGGCAACCTCAACTATATCTTCGGGTTTGAGTCCGATATAGGGCTTTCCGCTGGGAGTGATTACGAAGGTTTTGTCGTCAATGCGGCAGCTTACGTTGCCCCATGTTCTTGCGATAAGACCCTCTGCAACGAGTTTTTCGCCTGCTTCAATTACGAGCTTTTTTGCTTCATTGATTTCCATAGTATTCCTATCCTTTCTCTTTTTTATCTGTCAAGACCGAGTTTCTTCGCCATTTCATAGCTCTTGAGCTCAAGCATCTTTGAAACGCCCTCTTCCTGCATGGTAACACCGTAGAGGATATCCGCTTCCTCCATCGTGCCTCGCCTGTGGGTAATGAGGATAAACTGGGTATTGTTTGTCATATTACGTACGTAGCTTGCATAACGGCTTACGTTAACGTCGTCAAGTGCCGCCTCAACCTCGTCAAAGATACAGAAGGGGGCGGGGTTGATTTTAAGAATGGCAAAGAGGAGTGCGATTGCCGCAAGTCCCTTTTCACCGCCGGAAAGAAGGTCAATATTCTGAACGTTCTTGCCGGGGGGCTGTACCTTGATGTTGATGTTGCATTCAAGTACGTCCTGGGGATCGTCAAGCACGAGCTCGGCTTTACCGCCGTCAAACAGATCCTTGAAGGTCAGTCCGAATTCGTTATTGATAAGCCGGAACTGCTCTCTGAACTTCTCCGCCATCTTACCCGTAAGCTCTTCTATAATCTTTTCAAGCTCCGTCTTGGATTTCTCAACGTCGGTAAGCTGACCGTTCAGGTATTCGTATCTTTCGCCGACTTCCTTGTATTCTTCAATCGCGCCTACGTTTACGCTGCCGAGTGCTCTGATTTTGCCTTTGATTTCCTGAAGGGTACGCTGTGCCTGAGGAATATCCTCGGGTACCTCTCCGATTTCCATGGCATCACGGAAGGTGAGCTGATATTCGTCATAAAGCTTATTCTTCGTGGTTTCAAGGGCATTGTCAAGGGCTGTCTTTTTCTCATCAAGACGGGCAATTTCGCCGCTGAGCTTTTCTTTTTCCTCCGAATAGTCCTTCTCCCTTGAGCGAAGGCGAACGCTTTCCGCATCGTTGGAGGTTCTGTCGGAAATAAGCTCCGTGATTTTATCTTCGGTCAGCTTCGTGCCGTCTCTCAGGTCAGCCGCTTCTTTTTCAAGAGCGGCGATATTTTCGGTAATTCTTTCGTTTTCCGCTTTTATCTGCTCGATTTCTTCCGTAAGTCTGCCGGATTTATCCGCAAGGGCTTCCTTGCTGAGAAGTGCGGCTTCTATGACGGAATTGCACGCTTCTATTTCCTTGTTCAGAGCAAGGATATCAAGATTGAGGGCATTCTGGATTTCCGCGGATTTTTCGCGGCGTTCCTCAAGAACGCTTCTCTCCTCGTCAAGCTGGGAAAGCTCATCATTGAGCTTGTCTGTTTCGGCAGTGATTTTTTCTATTTCGCTGTCTGCCTTCGCCTCTGCCTGTGCGGAAGCGGCTATTCTCTGAAGGGAATTTTCCTTTTCCGTGAGAAGCTCATCGATATGATTCTTTGCGGCATTGTATCTGTCCTCAATCAGCTTCAGATTTCCTTCTGCTCTGATAAGGTCTTCCTGAATCTTTATGATTTCGGCTTCGCCCGCATCCATCTCCGCCCTCGCGGTGGTGATTTCCGCGTCAAGGACCTCCACGCTTTTCGTCTTTTCTTCAAGACGCTGTGTGAGAACCTTAACGTCCTCCTTCAGCTCCTCAATCTCGTTGATTCTGCTGAGGAAGCCCGTTCCCGAGCCCCTTGAGCCGCCGGTCATGGAGCCGCCTGCATTGAGCACCTGACCGTCAAGAGTGACTATTCTGAATCTGTGGTCATATTTCTTTGACATTACGATGCCGTTATCAATGTTATCGATAACGACCGTTCTGCCCAGAAGATCATTTATTATTCCGGCATATTTCTTATCGCAGTCAACAAGGTTTGACGCCATGTCAACGTAGCCGTCGTTGTTTTCAACACCTTTTTCCGTAAACGGTCTGCCCTTGACCGAGGTAAGAGGAAGGAAGGTGGCACGGCCTGCTCTGTTTTGCTGCAGATATTCCATTGCCCTCTTTGCGGCATACTCGTCATCGGTCACAATATTCTGAATTGCGCCGCCGAGTGCGATTTCAATCGCAACGGCATATTCGCCCTTGGTGGAAATCAGCTGTGAAACGGTGCCTCTGATACCTCTTAACGCACCTCTCTTGGCTTCCTTGATTACCTTCTGCACCGAGCCGGCGTAACCGTCAAGATTCTTTTCAAGGTCGTCCAGCATTTTAATGCGGGCTTCCTTCTGATATATATCAAGATTGAGACTGTCTATTTCTCCGTGAAGCTTATCCGCCTTACCCTGCCTTGTTTCTATGATAAGACGGTAACCGTCAAGGGCGTTGTTTACGTCCTCTTCATCGTCCTTGCATTTGCGGATTTCTCTTTCCGCAGATGATTTCTCGATTTCAAGGGTATCAATGATACCGCCTCTGGTTTCAATTACCTCGTCAATGGTGGCAATTCTCGTTTTCAGCTCGGACGCGGTGGAAAGAGCGGTGGATTTTTCAACTCTGAGATCTGAAAGACGCATGGCGGCATCCGTCAGCTTATCGTTTACTTCTCTGACCTTTTCGCTGTTTTCACCGTTCAGACCGAGAAGGGAATTGAGCTTTTCGAGTTCCCCTGCAAGCTCCTCCTTTTTTGCCTCAATCTGATTTTGCTTATCTGCTATTTCCGCCTGAGCACCTGCGATCTGCTCCTCCGTCTGAGCAACGGTCTTTTCGCCGTCACCCATATCGGCTTCGATTCTTTCAATGGTACCCAGATTATGCTCTATCGTATTCTTTTCAACAGCGATTTTACCGTCAATCACTGCCGCCTGCTCTTCGGAATCGGAAATGGACCTTGTGAGGCGTTCAACCTCCGCGGTAAGATTCTGTCCCTTTTCAACTGCCGCTTCAATCTGCTGTTCAACCTCTGCAAGCTTTGACTCAACATCCGCATACTGTGCGGTGGCGATGGAAAGCTTGTTTTCCTGCTCACGCAGGTCGTTGCCCGATTTCTCGATGGTATGAAGCCACAGACCGATTTCAAGCGTCTTTTTCTCGTCGGAAAGAGCAAGGAATTTTACGGCTTTTTCACTCTGTGTCTTCAGAGGCCCTATACGGGATTCCAGCTCTGCAAGGATATCTCTCAGACGGATAAGATTTTCCTCTGCCTGCTCAAGCCGTCTGTTGGCATCGGCGCGTCTGTATCTGAAATGGGAAATACCTGCCGCTTCCTCAAGCATATCACGGCGCTGTGTGGACTTTGCGGAAACGAGGTCCGCAATCCTGCCCTGGCTGACCATTGAATAACCGTCTCTGCCGAGACCCGTATCCATAAACAGCTCGTGGATATCCCTCAGTCGGCTCTCTTCTCCGTTGATTTTATATTCACTTTCTCCGGACCTGTAATATCTTCTCGTAACGGAAACCTGATCGGTATCCTTTGCAAGAGAGCGGTCCTTATTGTCCATGTGCAGGGTTACTTCGGCATAGCCGAGGGCCTTTCTGCGATCGGTACCGCCGAAAATAACATCCTCCATACGCGCGCCTCGGAGGGCCTTGGTGGATTGCTCACCCAGTACCCAGCGTACCGCATCGGAAATATTACTTTTGCCGGAGCCGTTCGGTCCCACTACGCCGGTGATTCCCTTGCCCAGCTCCAGAACGGTCTTATCCGGGAAGGATTTGAATCCCTGCATTTCAATTGATTTAAGTAACATCTTTTTACCTTATCCTGACTTTGTATTTTTCAATACCGTCCTCTTCGGTGACGGTGCAGATGTAACCGCGGTCACGGAAATAATCAAGATTTGCCTTCCGCTGACCCGTCATTTTTGATCTGTTTCCCCGACCCACTGCCAGAATGTATTTTCCGGGGGGAAGGGTGATAAGCTCTCTGAACGCCGCATCACGGTAAATGCGTCCTTCGCAAAGCTCTCTGAGCGCCGGATGATATGCTCCGCCCGCAAAGCCGCTTTCAACGTCTCCGCCGGAATGAAGTCCCACGCGAATGACTCTGATTCCTTCATTCTCAAACATGGGGATAAGCTTTGAGCATAGCTCAACCGATTCTTCAACGCCCTTGGGTATGAATTCGTTTCTTCTCATCAGCTCACACAGACGGGTACCCTCAAGCACCACCGTAGGATAAATCCTGACCGTGGCTGGATGAAGAGCGATGATTTTTTTCGCGGTTTCAATACTGTCCTCATCTTCGGAGCCGTAAAGCCCGGTCATCATCTGTAATCCCGTTTCAAAGCCGTACGCCTTAAGCATGGTCACTGCGTCAGTCGTCTGCTTTTCCGTGTGTCCTCTTTCGTTAAGCTCAAGAACTCTGTCGTCAAGCGACTGGGCTCCCAGCTCAACTGCGGTAACACCGTATTTTTTGAGAATATTGCAGATTTCCTCCGAAATCCCGTCGGGTCTGGTGGAAATTCTTATTCCCGAAAACAGTCCGTCTTCAACGTAGGTGTATGCCGCTTCAAGAAGGGAAATCATATAGTCACGGTCAACCATGGTGAACGATCCGCCGAAAAACGCTATCTCTCCGCCTGCCGCCGTTTCTCTGTCAAGTGACGAGAGGGCAACCTTTACGGCTGAATGTACGTCATCGGGGCAAAGCTCCTTCTGATATCCCGTTATTGTTCTCTGATTGCAGAAGCTGCAGGTGTGGGGACACCCTTTATGCACTACAAACAGAGCAACGTTTACGTGCTTCATTTTACTATTCCCATAAGAACAAGGGCTTCCCTTGCCGCCATCTGCTCGGCTATCTTTTTACTCTTTCCTTCGCCTTTGCCGATTACGTTGCTGTTAAGGTGGACCTCAACGACAAAATGCTTGTCGTGGGCAGGTCCGGATTCGTCAACGAGAACGTACTCGATATGCTCCTCGGGGTTGCGCTGAACAACCTCCTGCAGCTCCGTCTTGTAATCGCCGGTATTATCCAGCTTGTCGTGACGCGCTACATAGCGAAGGGCTATCTTCTGTGCCTCTTCAAGTCCGCCGTCAAGAAAGACTGCCGCAAGCACCGCCTCAAAGGCATCTGCCAGCATGGAGGGCTTATGTCTGCCGTCCATTCTTTCTTCGCCCTTACCCAGATAGAGGGCAGAGCCGATATCCAGCTCCGCTGCGAATAAGCTCAACGCCTTTTCACATACCCTTGCCGCTCTGTGCTTGGTAAGGTCTCCCTCGGCGCAGGAATAATTCTTATAAAAATAGTTTGCGGATATGAAGCCCAGTACCGCGTCTCCCAGAAACTCAAGACGCTCGTTGCATACGACGCCTTTTTCGTTTGCATAGGAGGAATGGGTCAATGCAGTTTTAAGAAGGGATATATCCTTGAAATGATATCCCAGAGCATCCTGCAATGCTTCAAGTTTTTCTTCCATTGCCTGTCTCCTTAGTTTATTTGCCTTAATATGCTTCGGAAATGGCCTTCGCCAGATCTGAAACCGTCCACTCAAGCTCGGGAACGGTCTGAAGCTCAATTTCAAGCCCCTGACAGATTGCGTCCGTGAGCTCCTGCAGTTCAAACTCGTCACCGACTATGTTTTCAAACGGCGTTTCCTCATTGAGCGCGGTTTCATCCAATCCCAATTCGTCGCAAATCAATGTCATCAATTCATCAAGACTCATATTTACACCTCCGGATAATGATCTTGTCAATCAATCTCATCTGATAATTGCTCTCTGAGTGCCGCAAGTCCTCTTTCCGCCAGCTTCTCATACCTCTCTTTTTTGTCTCTGATTTTTGTTTCAAGAGGAGGAAGCAGACCGAAGGCCGCACCCATGGGCTGAAAGTTTTTTATATTTTCATCCGCAACGTATCTTGCAAGTGCGCCGCAGATTGTTTTCTCATCGGGAAGGAACATTTCCTTACCCTCAATTCTGTTTGCCGCGTTTATACCGGCGAGAATGCCCGACATGGCACTCTCCATATATCCCTCAACTCCGGTTATCTGACCTGCAAAGAAAAGGTTTTCTCTCGTCCTGAATGAAAAATCCTCATTCAGCAGACGGGGAGAATCGATAAAGGTATTTCTGTGCATTACTCCGTACCGGACAAATTCCGCATTTTCAAGGGCGGGGATAAGAGAAAACACTCTCTTTTGCTCGCCGAATTTCAGGTTGGTCTGGAATCCCACGAGATTATACATCGTGCCCTCCGTATTCTCCTTGCGCAGCTGAAGATTTGCCCAGGGTCTGTGCCCCGTGACGGGATCAACAAGTCCCGTGGGCTTCATAGGCCCGAATCTTATAGTGTCGTGACCTCTTGAAGCCATGACCTCAATGGGCATACAGCCCTCATACACGTCTTTTCTTTTGTCAAATTCGTGGGTAGGGGCGCTTTCCGCATTTATAAGAGCATCATAAAAGATTTCATACTCTTCCTTATTCAGGGGGCAGTTGATATAATCGTCCTTTTCGCCTCTGTCATATCTTGACTGAGCAAAGGCCTTGTCATAATTTATACTGTCCGCGGATACTATGGGTGCCGCCGCATCAAAGAAGCTGAGATTGCCGCCGCAAAGCTCCTTTATCTTTTCGCTGAGCCCTTCACTTGCCAGAGGACCTGCCGCAATAATGACGTTTCCGTCGGGGATTTCCGTTACCTCTTCGTGAATGACGGTAATAAGCTCCTCGGCTTCTATCCTGCGGGTGACCTCCTCGGAAAATTTGTCTCTGTCAACCGCCAGCGCGCCGCCTGCGGGTACCGCCGTCATTTCGGCGCATTCCACACAGAGAGAGCCCATCATCTTCATCTCTGCCTTCATCATTCCCGCGGCACTGCCGATACGCTGTGCCTTGAAGGAATTTGAGCAGACAAGCTCACACAGACCGTTCTTTGAATGAGCGGGTGAGAATTTCAGGGGCTTCATTTCATAAAGCTCAACGGCAATGCCTCTTTTTGCGAGCTGATATGCCGCTTCGCATCCGGCAAAACCGCCGCCGATTACTTTAACCTTTCTTTCCATAACGGCCGCTCTTCCTTACGGTATGCTTATTGTTTTCGCAATCCTCGTTGCTGCAGTAGGACTTGCCGTTCCTGGGAGCAAGCATTGCCTTGCCGCACTTTTCACAGACCTCACCGTTGGGGCCGTCCCAGCTGACGAAATCACATTCGGGATACTTTGAGCAGCCGAAAAAGATTGCTCCCTTTCTGCTTCTCTTTTCAACGATGTCGCCGCCGCACTTGGGGCAGAGGCCCTTGCCGATTGAGAAGGGCTTGACGTTATTGCAGGCGGGGTAACCGGTACAGCCGAGGAATCTGCCGAATCTGCCGTTGCGTACCATCATGGGCTTGCCGCACTTTTCGCAGATTTCATCGGTGATTTCATCCGAAAGCTGAATTTTCTTGCCTCTCATTTCGTCCCTGGCTTTTTCAACCTGTCCCTTAAGCTCGGGATAAAATTCATCGAGCATTGCTATATAGTCGGTTTCACCGCTGCCCACCTTATCAAGGTCGGATTCCATCTGAGCGGTGAACTTGGTGTTTACGATTTTGGGGAATTTTTCCTCAAGGAGCTTTGTGATTGCCGTACCGAGCTCCGTGGGAATGAGCTGCTTCTGATTACGGCTGACGTAATCCTTGCCCGTTATGGTGGAGATAATGGAAGCGTAGGTTGAGGGACGGCCTACACCGTTTTCCTCAAGCTCCTTGATGAGGGATGCTTCCGTATATCTTGCGGGGGGCTGTGTGAAATGCTGACCGGAGGTGATTTCACGGAGCTTCAGCTTCTCATCCTGCTTTATTTCGGGAAGAGCATTCTTTGTGAGTACGTCCTCGGGAAGCTCGTAAACTTTTGTGAAGCCCTCAAATTTAACGGTTGAGCCGGTAGCATTGAGAAGGCAGAATTTTTCGCTCTCTTCGGGCTTGTGTGCAAGAATTTCAACCTTTACCGTATCCATTGCGCAGGGAGCCATGAGGCAGGCGATGAATCTGCGCCAGATAAGCGTATAAAGCTTGAACTGGTCTGCCGTAAGGTCGGCGGCGACAGATTCGGGAGTAATGGAGGGGGTAGAGGGTCTGATTGCCTCGTGACCGTCCTGAGCGTTTGCCTTTGTCTTATAGAAATTGGGCTTGTCGGGAACGTATTTGTCGCCGTAATTCTCTCTGATGAATTCCGTACCTGCGGCGCGGGCTTCGTCGGATATACGGAGCGAGTCCGTTCTCATGTAGGTGATAAGACCGGTACTGCCGTGTCCGGTAAGCTCAACGCCTTCATAAAGCTCCTGAGCCGTCTTCATTGTCCTTGATGCCTGAAAGTTCAGCTTCTTTGACGCTTCCTGCTGAAGAGTCGAGGTCGTGAAGGGGGGAGCCGCCTTCTGGCTCTTGACACCCTTTTTGACGGTCTTTACCTCAAACTGCGATTCGTTGAGGAAATCAACGTAGCGCTGTGCATCGTCACCGTTTGTGATTTTGATTTTACCGCTTTCGTCGGATTCAAGGGCTGCCTTGAAAACCTTTTTCTGCTCCGTTGCAAGCTTTGCTTCAACAGACCAGTATTCCTCGGGGACGAATTTTGATATTTCTTCCTCTCTGTCAACGATAAGGCGCAGGGCTACGCTCTGAACTCTGCCTGCGGACAGACGGGGCTTGATTTTCTGTGAAACGAAGGGGCTGAGGGTATAACCTACAAGTCGGTCAAGGATTCTTCTTGCCTGCTGGGCGTTTACGAGATCCATATCGACCATACGGGGATTTGACATACCCGTCTGAATGCCGCTCTTTGTGATTTCGTTGAAGGTTACGCGGTTGGCCTGCTTGAGGTCAAGACCCAGCACGTAAGCAAGATGCCAGGATATGCCTTCTCCCTCACGGTCGGGGTCGGTTGCGAGATAGACCTTGCCGCTTTTTGCCGCTTTTTCCTTGAGCTGTTTTACAAGAGCTTCCTTTTCGGGGATTATCTGATAATTGGGCTCATATCTGTTTTTAACGTCAACGCTGAGGGTCTTATCGGGAAGGTCTCTTACATGACCCTTCGAAGCGATTACCTCATATCCGCTGCCGAGATATTTCTTGATTGTTTTTGCCTTTGCAGGGGACTCTACGATTACTAAATCCGACATACATAAACTCCTGAACTATGAAAGAATATAATTTTTGCCTTCCGTCTGCTCTATAAGCCCTTCCAGCTCCAGCTCCATGAGAGCGGAAATTGCCTTCGCGGGGGAAATATCCGCCATGACGCAGATTTCGTCCGAATGGACGGGCTCGTGTGAGAGCAGGGCGTAAACCTTTTTTGCATCCTCGCTGACCGCGGGAGGCAGCGGCTTACGGGAATTGATTTTTTTCTCTCCCCGTGTCGGGGTGCCCTGGGGTAATTCGTTGGTATTTGCTTTGAGATTAAGCATTCCGGGGAACGCCGTATCAAACGGCGAAAGGATGTCGTCTGCACAGGTGACAACCCTTGCCCCGTCTCTGATAAGACGGTTGACTCCGGTGTAGGAAGAATTGAGGATGTTCCCGGGAACACCGAAAACCTCTTTTCCCTGCTCCACCGCATATCTTGCCGTGATAAGAGAACCGCTTTTTTCTCCCGCTTCAACCACAAGCAGTCCCTTGCTCATACCGGAAATGATTCTGTTCCTGGTGGGAAAGGTCCTTGCGCTTGCAGGTGAAAAGGGAATATATTCAGAAATGACCGCTCCGCTTTTTGCGATTTCCCTGCGGAGGGATTCATTTGACCTGAGATAATCCGTACCCAGACCGCATCCGAGCACGCAGACGGTGACACCGTCCGATGAAAGAGCCCCGTCGTGAGCCGCGGAATCGATGCCGAGCGCTCCTCCGCTGACTATGACCGCACCGCACTTCGCCATATCCGCACTGAGCTTTCTTGCTATATCCATGCTGTCATAGGTGGGCTGTCTCGTACCTACCACGCCGATTGCGATTCTGTCTTTGATACGGGTAAGGTCACCGTCAGAGAAAAGCACAAGGGGCATATCGGGAAGATTCTTCAGATCCGCCGGATAATCGGGGGATTCGGGTGTATATATTTTCCAGCCGTTTTCTCTGCATATACGCTCCGCATTCTCCGCATCGGAAAGCTTTGTGTTTTCAAGACGGTCAAGCTTTGCCGAAGAAAAAACGCCTGAAACGGTCCTGGACATTCTGCTTTCGCCGTAAAGCACCTGCGGGTCGGGATAAGCGGCAAGAATTTCATCAACCCTTGTACCTGCACCCAGTGCCATGGAAAGCCATATCCAATATTTTGCTTCTGTCATCTTTTCAGCTCCCATGCGAGTATTGCCGCCGCAACGGAGGCGTTGAGGGACTCTGCTCTGCCCTCCATGGGAATGGTAACGGTTGAACTGCAGACGGATTTCGTTTCCTCCGTAAGACCGTTACCCTCGTTGCCTACGCATATAATCGCTCCGTCCTTAAAATCAAAGCTTCTGATATCTCTTGCATCGGATGAGGGAACGGAGGCAAGAGTCAGCATCCCCGCTTCATTTGCCTTTTTGATAAATACGGGAAGATTATCAGCCGTAATGAGATTTATTCTCAAAGATGAGCCCATGGCCGCACGAAGCGCCTTGGGATTATAAACGTCACAACCGCCGGATACGATAACACCGTCAATGCCCAACGCTTCACAGCTCCTGCACACGGCACCGAGATTGGAAGGGTCCTGGACATTTTCAAGGGCTATGTATCTGCCGTTCCTTTTCAGCGATACGCCTTCGGTATCCCTTACTTTGCAGATACAGAAAACGCCCTGGGAGCTTCCCGTATCGGAGAGCTTGCCCGCCACGTCTGCGGAAACGGTGTAACACTCGTCACATTTCTCTCTTATAACGGCAATATAGGACTCGTATTTTGTAAGGGCATCCTTTGTGAAAAAGGCACGGACGACGGAAATGCCGGTCTGCGCCGCATCACTGCACAGGCGCGCTCCCTCAAGGAAAAACTCACCGTATTCCGCTCTCTTTGACGAAGAGGAAGCAAGAAGTGCCGCATATTTAATTTTTTCATTGGTGCGGGCGGTTATGGTTTCCATAAGGGTATACCTGCTCATTTTATTTTTATAATATATATAATACAAGATGTATATTTTGTCAATAAAAATATTTATGTGTCACTTTGTGTATTCCGATTGAGTTAAACAAAGCAGACGGCTGCTATGAAACGAAGATTAAGCTGATCAGTAAAAAATCAAGCCGAGCGGAGTGAACTTAAACACGAGGTACATTTTGTCTCAGAGTAGTCAGATTTAAGGCGACCGAATGAGGAACACTTTGTGTATTCCGATTTTAGATAACGACACAGATTACTGCCGATAGACGACACTAAATGAATTATCGTGTCAAAAGAAAGAAATCAGCCGAGCGGAGTGAACTTAAACACGAGGTACATTTTGTCTCAGAGTAGTCGGATGCAAGGCGACCGAATGAGGAATACTTTGTGTATTCCGATTGAGGGCAACGACGCAGACGGCTGCTATGAGGCGAAATTAACCGTGTTTAAGTAAACGAAGCGAGGCAAACAAAAAAAGAAAAACTGCCGCCCCTTTTGGGACGACAGTGGTTTGTCTGATATAATCAGTTGAGAGCTGCCTTTGCCTTCTCTGTAAGAGCAGTGAAAGCTGCGGGATCAGCGATAGCGATCTCGGAGAGCATCTTTCTGTTGAGGTTGATGCCTGCCTTCTTGAGACCGTTCATAAATGTTGAGTAGTTCATGCCGTTCATCTTGCAGCCGGCGGAGATTCTGGTGATCCAGAGTCTTCTGAAGTCTCTCTTCTTGAGCTTTCTGCCGATGTAAGCATAGTTACCGCTCTTCATAACTGCCTGCTTGGCGGTCTTGAAGAGAGCGTGCTTTGAGCCGTAGTAGCCCTTAGCAAGCTTAAGAACTTTATTTCTTCTCTTGCGAGTCATTATCGCGCCTTTAATACGTGCCATATTATATATCCTCCGTAAAAGTGGTTAGTCAAATATTATTTGTAAGGTACAAGTCTCTTGATCTGTGTAACGTTTGTCTTATCGGCAACAGTTGTCTTGCGAAGATTTCTCTTACGCTTTGTGCTCTTCTTGTTAAGGATGTGTGACTTGTAGGCATGAGCGCGCATGGGCTTGCCGTTCTTGGAAAGTTTGAAACGCTTCTTAGCGCCGCTGTGTGTCTTGATTTTAGGCATAATTATATCCTCCTGTTAATAATGTATTATTTGTTTCCCTTGGGAGCCATGAACATAAGCATCTGTCTGCCCTCAAGCTTAGCCGCCTTTTCGACGTTTGCGCATTCTGCAAGGGCTTCCTCTGCCTTCTGCATGACTTCAAGTCCCAGCTCAGGATGAGCCATTTCGCGTCCTCTGAACCTGATTGATACCTTGAGCTTGTTGCCGTCGGCAAGAAACTTTTTGGCATGGTTAATCTTTGTGTCAAAGTCGTGAACGTCAATATTGAGAGAAAGTCTGATTTCTTTTGTTTCGATAATCTTCTGATTCTTCTTGGCTTCCTTCTCTTTTTTGGCTTTTTCAAATCTGAATTTACCGTAGTCCATAATCTTGCATACAGGCGGTTTTGCCATAGGAGCGATCTTAACTAAATCAAGATTTGCTTCCTCTGCAAGCTTGAGTGCCTCAGCCGCCGACATAATGCCGAGCTGCTCGCCCTCTGCCGAGATAACTCTTACCTCTTTGTCACGGATTTCTTCATTGATTTGCTGTTCCTGCTTGCTGATGCTAAGCACCTCCCAAAGGTATTGAAAAAGCGAGGCGGAACTCTCCACCTCGCAATAAATCACATAATGACATAAGCCACATGACTATTGACCGACTCGGACGAATCCGGAAGGTGAGAGACGCTTGCTCTTCTTTGTTGTGCCCGTATAATACTACATCGTGCGGCGTTTGTCAAGCATTTTTTATGTTAACAAAAAATTTATTTGCATTTATGTTCCTTATGGTTTAATATATACTCACATTTATTCTTTATTTACGGAGAACGTATATGAATTATGAGAATTTACCCTGTCCCGTATGCGGTTCCCACATGCACACAGGGGATGATATCGTTTTCTGTCCGGATTGCGGTACTCCCTGTCACCGTGAATGCTGGAAGGAAACGGGTCACTGTATAAATGAGTCAAAGCACGGCACCGGATTCGTATGGAGCGGTGTTGAATCGCAGACCGAAGCGCCCGATATCCGTGACGAAGCGGTTGAAAGCGAAGCCGAGGACGTAATCAGCTGTCACGTCTGCGGCAGCGAAAACCCCTCCACTTCAAAGAACTGCAATCACTGCGGCGCTCTGCTGATTCCTGTTTCCGAAGAAGGGGAAAGAAACTGCCCCGTCTGCGGTGAAAAGCTTGAGCCGGGCTCACTTGTCTGCACCAACTGCGGTACTTCCCTTATGCCTGCGGGGTCAAAAATACTGCGTCAGCCCGATTTTCTCAACAGCATTGACAAGAACGAAAATCTCGGTATGCACAAGGAAATGGATTACGCCGTTTACGTTCGCAGAAATGCGGAAAAATATATGCCTAAATTCAGGTCCATTGCAGAGGGCAAAAGTTTTCGCTTCAATGCGGCGGCATTTTTCCTGGGTCCTCTCTGGTTCTGCTTCAGGAAAATGTATGCCTTCGGCATTTCCCTGCTGGTGGCACTCGCATGCATTTCCCTTATAGTCGTTCCCGCATCTGAAAAAGCACTTGACGTATTTTACAGTTATTCACCCGAAATCACCATGATAAACGCAAAGCTCAACGGAATGAAGGAATATACCGACCAGAGCGGTGAAAAGGTGAAGGTCAGCAAAGAAATAAGCGCCATGTCTGATGAGGACGCAGCAGAAAAATCAATCAAGCTTCAGACCGAGCTTTTCTCAAAGATGGGAAACATCCTCAGAAAGCCCTTCCTCATCATGATGGGATTCGTGCTGATACTCGCAATCATTTCGGGTCTGAGTGCAAACACGATTTACTTTAACCGTGCGACAAAGGACATTACCCGCATAAAGGAAGAAATGAACGAAAACAATATGCGGAGCTTCTATATTTCAAGGCGCGGAGGCACCTCACTTTTCGGTGCGATATGTATGGCACTTCTGTACAGCTACATTCAGAGCATCGTGGCAACCGCCGCAGAGTATATCTCAACACGGTTTTAATAAAACAGTAAATCCTCTCTTCTGATGAAGGGAGGATTTTTCTTTGGTCGGAGTGCAGAGATTCGAACTCTGGGCCTCGTGGTCCCAAACCACGCGCGCTACCACCTGCGCTACACCCCGAAATTATTATCAGGATTCAGGAAATGAGGGGTGTGGCGCACGCATATTACGAGCACAGCGAGTAACAAGGTTCTGAAGCTCTGCTTCAGGTCCTTACACCCCGAAATTATTATCAGGATTCAGGGAATGAGGGGTGTGGCGCACGCATATTACGAGCGCAGCGAGTAACAAGGTTCTGAAGCTCTGCTTCAGGTCCTTACACCCCGAAATTATTATCAGGATTCAGGGAATGAGGGGTGTGGCGCACGCATATTACGAGCGCAGCGAGTAACAAGGTTCTGAAGCTCTGCTTCAGGTCCTTACACCCCGAAATTATTATCAGGATTCAAGAAATGAGGGGTGTGGCGCACGCATATTACGAGCGCAGCGAGTAACAAGGTTCTGAAGCTCTGCTTCAGGTCCTTACACCCCGAAACACTGCCTTGTTATTTTATGATAAATTGACAGCATTGTCAACATTATTTTATCAATACGCCGTTCACCAAATCAAAAGGGCTTCCCTTATCCGGGGAAGCCCTCTCTGTTTAATTATTCAGCTGACTGTCTTTTCTTCTTGTTTTCAAGAATAATGTACGCAGCTGCGACCATTGAAATGATTGCCATAGCGGATGCCATAAGCGTTACGGTAATATCGGAGCCGGTGTAAGGAATGTCGGAGGGCTCGGTCTCGGTGTTATCCTGTGACTGATTATCCTTGATTGCCTTATAGATTGCCGCACCGCCGATGATTACTGCGGGAACGCCGATGATTGAGCCGGCAACAATTGCGGTAGTGATGCCGCCTGCGATTGCGCCTGCGGTAATGCCGCCGCCGATTATCGCTGTGGGAACGATGTACTTGCAAATGTCAATGCTCTTCTTTTCCCATGTAGCGGTAAGGGTGATATTGCCGTCTTCGTCAACCGTCTTTTCCCAACCGGTGAAGTCATAGCCCTTTCTGGTGGGATCCTCAATAACGGTATCGTCATCGATTGTAACGGATGTCTTGCCGGTATAGGTTTCGCCGCCGTGAGTCCATTCGCCGCCGTTGGGATCAATCGTGATGATTGAGCCCTTGGGTACTGAAATCTCACCTTCGGGATCGTCGCCGTCCTCGGTGGGAGTGAAGGTAACGTCACGGTTTGTGATATCCCATTCTGCGGTGTACTTGATAATACCGTCGTCGGTTTCCGTGATAGTCCAGCCGGTGAAGGTGTGATCTTCTCTGGTGGGATTCTCAAGGTCTATATCCTCTTCTACGGTAATATTCGTAGACTCGTCATAAGTTTCGCCGTCATGCTCCCAGATACCGGAGTTGGGGTCAACGATGATTGTTGCACCGTTGGTGACTTCCTTCTCGATTACGGGTGATTCGGGATCCTGAGGATCCTCGGGAACGGTAACCGTATGAGTGGGAACTTCCTTCTTATCGCGTGTCCATGTGCCGTGGATTACAATGTCAGCGCCGGGAATCTTTTCTTCGCCGGTGTATTCCTCACCGTCAGCGGTGTTCTTTGTCGTCTTATTCCAGCCGTCAAAGGTCCATACATCCGTTACGTTGCCGAATTCATCATAATCGGTGATGCTTTCGAGGTCATCTGCAACGGTGTAGGGCTGATTGTTTTCGTAATCTGCCGAATCCGTGGGAAGAACTGCGCTTGAAGGAGCTTCGCCGTCAAATACGTATGAAACGTTATATTTCTCAACTGTCTGAGGAGTCTTTGTCCACTTACCGTGGATGGTAAGGTCGCCGTCGGGCATTACGGATGCGGTGTATTCGCTGCCGTCTGCATTAGCGGTGGTCTTGTACCAGCCGTCAAACGTCCAGACAACCTCGGGATTGCCGTATTCCGTGTAATCGGTATGGGTGTCGCCCGTCTTGAAGGTTTCGTCAGCGGGAACTGCCTGACCCTTTACAAGGTTGAGTACCGTTGAGGGAAGAACTTCATCGGGAGCTTCGCCGTCAAATACCCACTGAACGCTGTGCTTGCCGATTTCCTGCTGAGTGTACTTCCACTTACCGTGGATTGTAACGTCGCTTGCGGGAATTACGCTGCCTGTGTATTCGCTGCTGTCTGTATCCTTAGTGGTCTTGTACCAACCCTCAAATGACCATACGCCCTTTACGTTGCCGTATTCGTCAAGGTCACTGATATCGGAATAAGTCTTGGTTGCGCCGAAGGGCTGGTTGTTAACGTAACCGGTCTCAACTGCGGGAAGCTCTGCCTCTGTGGGAGCTTCGCCGTCAAATACGTAGGTTACCTTGTACTCGGTCAGAGTTTCTTCGTCATATTCCCATTCGCCGTGGATAACAACGTCGTCATCGGGAATCTTGCCGTCTGTAACTTCTGTTGTGCCCGTGCCCTTGGTGGTCTTGTACCAGCCGTTGAATTCCCATGTGCCGATGAGGTTATTGTATTCATCGTAAACGGGAACGTCGGTAATACCGCTTGCGGCTGTGAAGGGCTGATTATTTACGTAGCTTGCCGAATCCGTGGGAAGCTGACTGCTTGCCTCTGAAGGAAGGGTCTTGCCCGCGGGAATTACGGAATCAAATACGTAGGTTACTTTGTAAGTATCAAGGGTTTCGCCCGTATAGTTCCACTTACCGTGGATAACGATATCGGATGCGGGCATCTTGCCGTCCTTGACCTCGGTTGTATCGGTCTTGTTGGTTACCTTGTACCAGTCAAGCCATGTCCAGGTGCCGATTACGTTGCCGTATTCATCGAAAACGTCAACATCTTCAAATCCTTCAAGAACGTCAAAGGGCTGATTCTTAACGTATCTTCTGCTCTCTGTGGGAACTGTCTTTCCTTCGGGAGCTTCGGTATCAAATACGTAAGTTACGCCGTAATCAGCAACCTCCTGAGGAGTAAAGGTCCAGGTTGCCGTGACGGAAACTTCCTGCTCACCCATTACGCCTCCGTTGGGATCGTTCCAGTCACCACAGGTCCAGTTACCGTTCTGGTTACCGTACTCGTCATAGGTGGGAACGTCCTCGGGAACGTCTGCTACCGTATAGGACTGACCTTTTACATAGGTGTTTTCGTCCGTGGGAGGAACTACGCCCTCGGGAGCATCGTCGACAAACGAGTAAACTACCTTATGCTCGGGAACTTCAATTGTCTGATGATCCCATGTGCCGTGGATTACAAGGTCTGCATCGGGAATCTTTGTTTCGCCCGTGTATTCCTCGCCGTCGGCGGTATTCTTTGTGGTCTTGTTCCAGCCCTCAAAGGTCCATACGTCCGTTACGTTGCCGTATTCGTCGTATTCGGTTACGGTCTCGGGATCGTCTGCAACGGTGTAGGGCTGATTGTTTTCATATTCGGCTGAATCCGTGGGAGGAACTGCGTCCTCGGGAGCTTCGCCGTCAAATACGTATGAAACGTTATATTTCTCAACCGTCTGAGGAGTCTTGGTCCACTTACCGTGAATGGTAAGATTTGCATCGGGCATTACGGAATCGGTGTATTCGCTGTTATCCGTGTTAACGGTGGTCTTGTACCAGCCGTCAAACGTCCAGATGACCTCGGGGTTGCCGTATACCGTGTAATCGGTATGAGTATCGCCCGTCTTGAAGGTTTCGTCAGCGGGGATATCCTGACCATTTACAAGGTCGGTAACTGCTGAGGGAAGAGTTTCGTCGGGAGCTTCGCCGTCAAATACCCAGATAACACTGTGCTTGCCGATTTCCTGCTGAGTGTAACTCCACTTACCGTGGATTGTAACGTCGCTTGCGGGAATTACGCTGCCTGTGTATTCGCTGCTGTCTGTATCCTTAGTGGTCTTGTACCAACCCTCAAATGACCATACGCCCTTTACGTTGCCGTATTCGTCAAGGTCACTGATATCGGAATAAGTCTTGGTTGCGCCGAAGGGCTGATTGTTAACGTAACCGGTCTCAACAGCGGGAACAACTGCCTCTGAGGGAGCTTCGCCGTCAAATACGTAGGTTACTTTATACTTGGTTAAAGTGATTTCATCATAAGTCCACGCGCCGTGGATAACAACGTCATCAGCGGGAATCTTGCCGTCTGTGACTTCTGTTTCGCCCGTTCCCTTGGTGGTCTTGTACCAGCCGTCAAACTTCCACGTACCGATCTGATTATCGTATTCATCAAATACGGGAACGTTGGTGATACCGCTTGCCGCCGTGAAGGGCTGATTATTTACGTAACTGTTGGAGTCCGTGGGAAGCTGATTGCTTGCCTCTGCGGGAAGTGCCTTGCCCGAGGGAGTTACGGAATCAAATACGTAAGTTACGCTGTAAGTATCAAGAGTGGTTTCGGTATATCTCCACTTACCGTGGATAACTACGTCGTCATCGGGAATCTTGCTGTTTGTGACTTCCATCGTGCCGGTGCCCTTGGTTACCTTGTACCAGCCGTCAAATGACCACGTACCGATCTTATTATTATATTCATCATATACGGGAACGTCTGTGATGCCGGTCTTCTCGGTGAAGGGCTCGTTGTTTACGTATGACTTGGAGTCGGTGGGAAGCTGACTGCTTGCACCCACGGGAATCGTCTTTCCTTCGGGAGTAACGGAGTCAAATACGTAGGTTACGCCGTAGGTATTCAGAGTGTTTTCCGTATATTTCCATTCGCCGTGGATAACAACGTCATCATCGGGAATCTTGCCGTCTATAACTTCTGTCGTGCCCGTGCCCTTGGTTGCCTTATACCAGCCCTCAAAGGTCCAGTTGCCGGTCTTGTTGCCGAATTCATCGTATACGGGAATGTCGGCTATGGCTTCTTCGTCGGCTACGTTATAGGACTGACCGTTTACATAGGTGTTTGCATCCGTGGGTACGCTTGTTTCGCTTGAGGGGAAAGACGTACCGTCGGGAGTAAACTTATCAAATACGTATGTTACACCGTATTCGTTGATTGTCTGAGGAGTATAGGTCCAGGTGCCGTGGATGGTGATGTTGGATGCGGGCATCTTGTGTTCGCCTGTAAGAGCTGCGCCATCCTGAGCATCAATAGTAATGTCATCCCAGCCGTCAAATGACCATACGCCCTTTACATTGCCGTATTCGTCAAGGTCGTTAACGTCGCTGTAGGGAGCTTCGGAAACGCCGAAGGGCTGATTCTGTTCATAATAGTTGCTGTCTGCTGCAGGGCTCTTGCCCTCGGGATAATCGCCTTCAAATACGTAAGTGATATTGTACTTGTCGGGAATGATGCTTGTATAAGTCCAGGTGCCGTGAATGGTGATATCGGATTCGGGCATCTTGTGTTCGCCTGTAAGAGCCGCATCATCCTGAGCGTCTATGGTGATACTGTTCCAGCCGCTGAAGGTCCATCTTTCCGTAACATTGCCGTAGCTGTTCTTTGTCTCAACCTTTGAGGATGAGGTGTAGGTGCTGTCAACGGGGAAGGATGCGGTTTCAACGTAGGTGTTATTATCTGTGGGAAGGGTTGCGGATGAAGGTGCGTTTGTCCATTCGTAAGTAATCTTGAATCTGGGTTCAATAATCGTTACGTCAAGTTCGTCGTTTGACTTGGGAGTATCTTCATCCTCATCGTAATTGACTGCGTAATCGTCAACGAACTTGACTATGGGATCGTTGCCGTTAATTACGTCGTCCTTTGCACCGGTTACGGTTACCTCTTTGACGATATCGGTCGAATCACCGCCGTCAACGGAGCCGTCCTGATATGTGACTGTCGTTGTATCTGTCTTTGTGGTATTGAAGATATCCTCCAGGGTCACGTCGTGGTCGTCATCCGAGAAGTTGGTGACCGTGGTGGTGTAGGTTACCGTCTTATTTGTTGCGCTCTCTGTCTTGTCAACGGTCTTTTCGGTCTTGAGTATAAGCTTAATCTTACCGTTGTTGCCGAGAGCACCGGTAACGTTGCAGAGTGAATCCTCTGTGCCTGAATTTCTGGCATCGTAGCTGTATGTCTTTGCCGCCGATGCGGTGGAGGTTACATTTGACGTCTTGTTGAGATTCTCGGAAACGGAAGTCTTGAGTGTACTGTTATCAAATACGATCTTGCCTTCTGCATCAGTGGTATTCGTTACGTCAAAGTAATAGGTGTTATCACCGGGAATAGAATATTCAACCGTTGTGCGTGCGCCGTTATTGCTTGTAACTGCGTTTGTGACTGTTGAATAATCGGCATAATCCTCAAGGGTAACGCCGTCCTTAAGCTTAACGCTGTAGGAAAGAACGGAGGGCGTTGCGCTTTCGTATTCGCCGTTATTGAGATTTCTTCTGTCCTTGAAGGTGAACATTGCAAGCTCGGCTGCGGGAAGATTCCATTCAACGAGCTGATTGTCACCGTCGTTGGAAACGGTTACGGTTGTTTCGTAACCTTCAAAGGTATAAACGCCGTCGCTGTCATCGTCATTGCCGGTTACGGCTTCGCTGCCGTTTACGGTGATGGTAAAGCCGTTTGCTTCCATACCCTTGCCGACATAATCCTTGAATACCATGTCGCTGGATACGTCGCCGGATGCTTCATTGGTGACGATGGGGATATTGATTGCGGCGGATTCGGACTCAACGAGTCTTGCGAGGTCTTCAAACGCGCTGTTCAGAAGAGTCGTCGTGTCGCAGAAATAAACGTAATCGTGGGTATAGTACAGATAATCGTCATTTGCATAGTATTTGGGAGTAGTGCTGTTGACCTTGCTGTTATTCTCAAGGTCATTCATGTAGTACTTGACCTTGCCCTGACCGTCACCGTTGTTTGCGCTTGTGCTCTGGGTATGTCCCTGAAGTGTGGCGGGGTCAACAACCGCTCTTGCGTTAATGTTGGAGGTGCCGATACTAAGACCGATATTGAACCAGTCAAGCTCTTTTATCTCATGACCGTTTTTGGTGTTATAAGTATCGTAAGCCGCCTGAATCTTATCCTTCCAGACATTGGCGGTAAGAATTGCCGCCGCCGCGATCTGTGCAGTACCGTTGGTGTACTCGGTTGTGGTCAGCTTATAGGTGTTATTCGGATTTCTGATATTGGCAGCCGTATTATCATACTGCTTGCTGCCATCGGTAGCGGCACCGTCCGTCATAAAGATAACGTAGGGCTTTCTTGCCGCCGTACTTGTATCTGCACCGATATCGCTGATAAATCCGGTTGCGGAATTGGCGATACCATATTGTGTAGATGTGTAGTTGATAAGACTCTGTGACATCGAGGTTGCCGCAGCACCGTCTTTTTTCAGTCCCTCTGCGGTTTTGACGGTATACGTGGGATTTCTGCCGGTCGTGATATCCACGGTGAGGTAATCGCCGTTTTTACCGGGCTCATAGTTGCCCTTCGTGAGCATCTGAACGGTCTTTGTAGTGTTGCTGTTGCCGCCGAAGCCGTAAACCGAAATACGGTTTTTGCCGTTTGCGCAGATGATATCCGCTGCCTGATTGAAAGCGTCAACGAGTGCCTCGATTCTGGTCTCCGTGCCGCCGCTCGTGGTCTTTACGTCATTTCCGTTCATTGACGTTGTAAAGTCAAGAATGAAAAGAACGTCTGCCAGAGTTTCCTGAGTCCTGGCTGAACTGGCGGTGGAAACGTATTCCTGAGCAAGTGCCTTCAGATTAACGTCAAATCCGGTACCTGCCGTGTTGACTGCAACACTCTTGTCGGTCCAGATTTTACCGTTATAGGCAGCCGTGCCGAAGCCGGAGGGTACAGTACCCGTATCGGGATCAGCCGAAAGCTCATAAACGTAATTGTCCTTCCCGTAGTATACGGGATCTCCTGCATCTGCAAGGGTCATCATGGGTACGGAAGTCATAATAAGTGCCGCCGTAAGCATGATGGATAAAATTCTTTTTTTCAAAATAAAACCCCCTGAAAAAAGAAATTTTTTAAGGCCATCCTAACCTCAAATAATTATACATTTTAACTATAATGTCTGTATTTCAATTTGTCAATGCCTTTTTAGAAATATTTATATAATATATAGTGCTATTTTTCGGTTTTTACCACATTATATTGATTTTGTGGTGTATCGCGGTATAAAAATACACCCGGATTGACAAAAAACAGAACCGATATTAAAATGAAGGGGAGGTGATATTATGGAATACAGAAGATTCGGAAACAAAATCGTACTGCGCCTTGATGCAGGCGACGAGATAACAAACGCGGTTTTGCAGACCGCTGCACGTGAAAAAATCAAGCTCGCATCCCTGACGGGAATCGGCGGAACCGACGACGCGCTCATCGGCGTATTTGATATGGATAAAAAGGCATACAACCGATACTCCGTAACGGGCACTCACGAAATCACGTCCCTTGTGGGCAACATCAACACCATGAATGCGGAGCCGTATACCCACATTCACATAACCCTTGCGGGAGAAGGCGGACAGCTCGTCGGCGGTCACCTGCTGGAGTGTACGATTTCCCTGACGGCAGAGATTTTCATTGATATCATTGACGGCGAGGTTGACCGCAAAAAAGACGAAAAACTGCAAATCAATAAATTTGCATTTTAATCAACAAACAGTTTACATTTTATTTCAGCAAAAAAGCAGGCATCTATCATTTGATAAATGCCTGCCTCATTTTTTTTGCCGATAGATTCAAGCAGTATGCGCAGAATAGTTTGACGGAGGAAAGTCATTTTACGACCGAACACTCGTCCTCACAAGCTCCGTATCATTCGCGCCCGCGTAAAAGCGAACTCTCATTCACTCCGCTGCTCGTCCTCTCCCCAACAAGTTATCACTTGTCGGGGACCCCATATAGTACGGGAAGGGCGCAAAAACGATTAGGCAGAACTTATAATCATATTCCTTATTCATTAAAAACCAACGGGCTTACCACTTAAGGCAAGCCCGTTATATTATTTGTTCTGCCGTTCTTCGCCGATAGATTCAAGCAAAGCCAAGCGCAGAATATATCGGATGAAGAAAGCCGTTTCTCCGTCGGAAGACAGTATCGTGATACGGCGGAGACGGAAAACGGCTTAAATCCAAATATATAATATTAAAAAAGAAGCAGACACTTACCGTCTGATAAGTGCCTGCATAAAACTTCTGCTTATTGTTTGGATTGTTCTTCGCCGATAGATTCAAGCGAAAGGATTATTTGTATTTTCTGCGGGGGATGTATGATGTATGAAGAACCTCGTGTGCAACATGGCTGCCGGGCTCGCCGAGGAATTCGGCATAAACCGTCTTGACAGCTTCGCTTTCGTGGGACTTTCTCTTGGGAAGATTCTTGTCTTCCTCATAGAGAGCTGCCGCACGAAGGGCCTTGAGGTCGTGGAAGTTACGTACAACCGCATGCTGAACGGGCTGACCGCCGCCGTTTACACAGCCGCCGGGACAAGCCATGATTTCAATGAAGGTGTAGGGGCTGGTGCCGTTCTTGACGTCTTCCATAACCTTCTTTGCGTTTGCCGTACCGCTTGCTGCGCAAACCTTGATTTCAAGACCGTTTACATTATATGTTGCTTCCTTGATACCCTGAGTACCGCGGACTTCCTTGAACTCTACGTCTTCAAGCTCCTGGCCGGTAAGCTTTTCAACAGCTGTTCTGAGAGCTGCTTCCATAACGCCGCCGGTTGCGCCGAAGATAACTGCAGCGCCCGTGCCTTCGCCGAGAGGATTATCAAACTCTTCGTCGGGAAGATTCTTGAAGTAAATACCTGCGGAGCTGATCATTCTTGCAAGCTCTCTTGTGGTAAGAGCATAGTCAACATCGGGATAACCCGAAGCTGCCTGGTCCTCACGCTTTGTTTCAAATTTCTTTGCAGTACAAGGCATAATGCTGACTACAACGATCTTTGCGGGGTCAACGCCCATCTTCTTTGCATACCATGTCTTGATGATAGCGCCGAACATCTGCTGAGGAGACTTGCAGGTTGAAAGGTGGTCAAGCTCTGTGGGGAAGTAATGCTCGCAGTATTTGATCCAACCGGGTGAGCAGGATGTAATCATAGGAAGAACGCCGCCGTTTGTAACTCTGTCAAGAAGCTCGTTGGCTTCTTCAAGAATCGTAAGGTCAGCTGAGAAGTTGGTATCAAATACCTTATCAAAGCCGAGTCTTCTGAGAGCGGCTACCATCTTACCCTCAACGTTTGTGCCGATATGCATACCGAAAGCTTCACCGAGAGTAGCACGGATTGAAGGAGCGGTATTGACAACAACGAACTTTTCGGGATCGTTGATTGCGGCAAATACCTTTGCGGTGTCGTCCTTTTCGTAGATGGCACCGGTGGGGCAGTTAACGATACACTGACCGCAGGAAATGCAGGATACGTCTGCAAGGTCCTTATCAAATGCGGAGCTGATATGTGTATCAAAACCTCTTGCGTTTGCGCCGATAACGGCTACGTCCTGCATCTGGCAGGCGGCAACACAGCGACGGCAAAGGATGCACTTGCTGTTATCACGTACCATGTGAGCTGCGGAATCGTCAAACTCAAACTGAGGCATTTTGCCTGCATAGTAATCTTCGTCTTCTACACCGTATTCCTTGCAGAGCTTCTGAAGCTCGCAGTTGCCGCTGCGGATACATGAGAGGCAGTTCTTACGGTGAGTGGAAAGGATAAGCTCAAGGGTATGTCTGCGGCTTGATCTTACCTTTTCGGTATTTGTGAATACTTCCATACCTTCGTTTACGGGGTAAACGCAGGCGGTAACGAGTGAACGCGCACCCTTTACCTCAACAACGCAGATACGGCATGCGCCGATCTCGTTTATATCCTTGAGGAAGCAAAGTGTGGGGATTTCAATACCTGCATATCTGGCTGCTTCAAGAATTGAAATGCCGGCAGGAACAGTATAATCTACACCGTTGATTTTAATATTTACAGTTGACATATTTGCGTCCTCCTTCCTTAACCTTTTGAAATTGCGCCGAAGCTGCAGTTGCTGATACAAGCACCGCACTTGATGCACTTGGTCGTGTCGATAACGTGAGCTTCCTTAACCTTGCCCGAGATAGCTCCGACGGGGCAGTTTCTTGCACACTTGGTACAACCCTTACACTTGTTGGGGTCGATTGAGTAGTTGAGGAGGGCCTTGCAGACGCCTGCGGGGCACTTCTTGTCTACTACGTGAGCAATATACTCGTCTTTGAAGAATCTGAGGGTGGCAAGTACGGGGTTGGGAGCTGTCTGTCCCAGACCGCAGAGAGAATTTTCCTTGATGTACTTGGCAAGCTCTTCAAGCTTATCAATGTCTTCAAGAGTACCGTTGCCGGAAGTAATCTTTTCAAGGATTTCCTTCATTCTCATAGTACCTACACGGCAGGGAGTACACTTACCGCAGGATTCATCTACTGTGAAATCAAGGAAGAATTTGGCGATATCAACCATACAGTTGTCTTCGTCCATAACGATAAGTCCGCCTGAACCCATCATACAGCCGATGGCAGTAAGGTTATCATAATCGATTTCGGTATCAATAAGACTTGCGGGGATACAGCCGCCGGAGGGGCCGCCCGTCTGAGCTGCCTTGAACTTCTTGCCGTTGGGGATACCGCCGCCGATATCATAGATGATTTCGCGAAGGGTAGTGCCCATGGGGATCTCTACAAGACCGGTATTGGCAATCTTGCCGCCGAGAGCGAATACCTTTGTACCCTTTGATCTTTCGGTACCCATTGATGCAAACCAGTCTGCACCCTTGAGGATGATCTGGGGAATGTTGGCAAAGGTTTCAACGTTGTTTTCGGTTGTGGGCTTAGCGAAAAGTCCCTTGACTGCGGGATAGGGAGGACGGGGTCTGGGCTCGCCTCTGTTACCTTCAATGGAGGTCATAAGAGCAGTCTCTTCGCCGCATACGAATGCACCGGCACCGAGACGGATGATAAGGTCAAAATCAAAGCCGCTGTCAAAGATATTCTTGCCGAGCAGACCGTATTCCTTGGCCTGGTCAATGGCAATCTGAAGACGCTTAACAGCGATGGGATACTCTGCACGAACGTAGATGTAACCGACGGATGCGCCTGTTGCGTAACCGCAGATGGTCATAGCTTCTACGATACAGTGGGGGTCGCCTTCAAGAACGGATCTGTCCATGAATGCACCGGGGTCGCCCTCGTCTGCATTACAAACAACGTACTTTTCGCCTGCGGGCTGAGCAGCCGTGAAGCTCCACTTCTTACCGGTGGGGAATCCGCCGCCGCCTCTGCCTCTGAGGCCTGAATCGGAGATGCACTTGATAACGTCTTCGGGTGTCATTTCGGTAAGAACCTTACCGAGTGCTGCATAACCGTCCATTGCGATATATTCGTCAATGCTTTCGGGGTTGATGACACCGCAGTTACGAAGAGCAACTCTTCTCTGTGTCTTATAGAAATTAGTGTCGTTAAGAGAAACTGCCTTGCCGGCTTCTTCCTTAACCTCTTCGGGAACGTCGCTGTAAACGAGTCTGTCTACGATACGACCCTTGAGAAGATGCTCCTCAACGATTTCAGCTACGTCTTCCTTCTTTACGTGGGCATAGAACGTACCTTCGGGATAAACGATAACAACGGGACCTCTTTCGCAAAGGCCGAAACAGCCGGTGGGAACGATTTTAACCTCTTCCTCAAGGCCCTGCTTTTTGATTTCTTCCTCAAAGGTGGACATAAGTACCTTGCTGCCGGATGAAGTACAGCCGGTACCGCCGCAGATCATTACCTGTGAACGAATCATACTCTATTCCTCCAATTATGAAAGTGCTTTGTTAATGGTGTATTCTTCGACAACCTGACCGCCCTTGAGGTGCTTCTCAACAACCTCAGCTGCCTTTTCAGCTGTCATCTTTACGTAAGTAACCTTGTCCTTGCCTGCCTCAAAGATTTCAACTACGGGCTCAAACTGGCAAACACCGATACAGCCGGTCTGTGTAACCGTAACCTTTTCGTTAAGACCTGCTTCGCTTACCTTCTCAACAAATGCGTTGAGAACAGGTCTTGCACCTGCAGCAATGCCGCACGTTGCCATACCGACAACAACTCTGATTTCGCCGCTGCCTTCACGGAGAACAACCTTGTCCTTCATCTGCTCTCTGATTGCAGCAAGCTCAGCCAATGATTTCATAATATCTATCCTCTCTGAAAAATTTTTTGTATCCTGTCAGATTGATTCATATCCCTCTTTGAGATAATCCTCAATCCATTTGATAACCTCGTAATTGCTCAGCGAAACGTCACCGAGCACCGCCCGAAGCTCTTTTGTATCAAGCTCCACGCTTGCGTTCCCTTTACTGTGGACGAATTTCCAGTCAATATCCGGCGCTCCCCGGATGAGGGTGGTTATTGAGGAAATCACGTCGCCGAGGGGGGTAAAATCAATATGATTTTTGTAAAAGACCGCTTTCGTTACCGTACCGTGGTCATCGGGTCTGTCGGAGGATTTTATACTGAATTCTCCGCCCGTCTGCTCTGCCGCAAGCTTGAGAAGAGGTATTCCCATACCCACCTTGCGGGTGGTCCTTGTGGTGCAGAAGGGATCGGTAACGCTCTTTACCATTTCCTCACTCATGCCGCAGCCGTCGTCGCTGATTGTAACGCAAAGCGTTTCATCGGTTTCTTCAATGAAAATTCCGATATTCTCCGCTTTGGCTTTGACGGAATTCATGGCTATATCAAGAATATTCAGTGATAATTCCTTCATGTGCCTTTCAATCCTCTGATAAGTGCTTTTCTGATGCCTTCGGGAGTGCCGTCACAGTCAAGCTCAATGTAATTCTGCCTGCCGTTTATGTCTCCCAGATAATGGGCATCGGATGAAATGATAACGGGCTTGTCCTTAAGAACGGGATATTTTTCTCTGAGCTCCTCCGTCTTTTCGCTGCCGTGGATTTCCGCACAGGGAAAACGGGGAGAATCGGGAAACGTACCCAGCGTGGCGATTATGCCGTTTGACTCCCTGTCTATATGTGCAGGGTAGCATACGCCGCCGTATTCGCCGACGAGGTCGGGCGCCTCGTCAACCGTAATTGTCGTTGCGTTGGGAAGAAGATTATCTTCCTCGCCGATAATTTCGTCATTGCCGTCCATAATGTACTGATTGCCGAAAATCGCGGTTTTATTCTTGACAGATATCCTGCGTTCATTTACCCGTGCATTGAATTCCATGGCATCCCGTGTGCTTTCAAAAAGGCATACAAGATGTATATCCTCTGCCGTGGTAAGCTCCATTCCCGGCACCGCCACTATTCCGTAGCCCTCTGCCGCCTGCTCAAATGCAGGACAGTTCAGGGTGGAGTTATGGTCCGTAAGAGCCATTATGTCCAGCCCCGCAACCACTCCCATGCCCGCCATATTATTGGGCGTCATATCGTTGTCACCGCAGGGTGACAGACAGGAGTGAGTATGCAGATCGTAGTAGTATTTTTTCTTCATAAGATAACCTTATTAAGAAGTACCGCTGTTTCATAAGCGGGCAGTTTTGTCGAAATGACGTTGACACTCTTCGCTTCGGCGGTTTCCCTGACCGAAGAGTCAACCTCAACGCCCTCCGCAAGAATGATGCAGGCAACATCCGCAAGGGATGCAACCGCAACGATATTGATATTGCTCATTATCGTTATCCAGGCGTTATCCGCTTTTGCTCTGCCCATTACCCAGCTCAGCAGATCCCCGATATAGCAGCCGTTTATTTCACGGTCACCTTCGGGCACCGCAACGGCTTCAAAGCCGTCAACGGTCAACAGCTCATTTACCGTCATCCGCTTCGCCTCCGTCATAGTTTGCTATATACTGCTTGATAAGCTCTCTGTAAGCTATGATGCAGTCATTCTGGTCCGCATGGCCGAGGACTATATCCTCTGCAAAAGCTCTGCAGCTGGGGGCTCCGCAGGAACCGCAGTCAATTCCGGGAAGTTCCTTCCTCAGCTGTCTGATTTTTGCCATCAGACGCATGGATTCGCCGATATTGTCGCTGAGTCTGTTCAGGGGCTGATAACCGGGAAATTCTCCTACGAAGCTGTCTCCGGGAATATAGCCGTCTGCGGGAACTCTGTTAAGCGACACGGGCATATAGCGTCTTAAGGTGTGAAGTCTGTTCTTTGCCACATAAGGATTTTCTATGGTGAGCACTCCGCCCACACAGCCGCCGGGGCAGGCATTCAGCTCCACGAAATCAACGGGAGGAATGTTTCCGTTTTCAATCTGGTCAAGCACGGAAATTACGTTCCTGATACCGTCAGCCGCTATGATCTTGTCGTTGACAAGGGCGGATGCCTCGCCGCCGCAGATTGCCCAGCTCAGGCCGATACGGCCCGCTTCGGTGGAAATCCTGGGTATTCTTTCTCTCTTCATCGCGCTGATGAGAAGGAAGTAAATCTCACTCATGGAGATTGCGAGGTCTATCTGACTTTCGTAGTCACCGAATTTATTTCTTATGTAGCTTACCTTTGCGGGGCAGGGTGTTATGAAGCAGACTCCGATATCCTCTTTATTCAGCTCGGGATGCTGCTGCATTGCCTTCTTCCTCGCAAGGGATGCCGCCACCTCCATAGGAGGAAGCAGGGGAATGAGATTATCCTTGAGGAAGGGGAATCTCATTATGATAAGTCTTGTAACAACGGGGCAGGCGGTACTGATGACCGGCTTTTTGATGCCCTCTGTTTCAAGGAATATTCTCGTATAGGCAGACACCAGCTCTGCTCCCTTTGCGACCTCAAAAACATCGTCAAAGCCGATATCAATGAGTCCCTGCAAGACATAGTCAACATCCTCAAGGTTGTCAAACTGTGCAAACAGTGAAGGGGCGGGAAGCGCTATCTTATACTTGAATTTTTCGATTTCACTGAAAGAATCGTAACTGCTCTTTTTGGCGTGGTTGGGGCAGTTTCTGATACATTCGCCGCAATCAATACAGCGCTTTGAATCAATAACCGCGTGACCGTTTCTGATTCTTATTGCCTCTGTGGGACAATTCTTCATGCAGGTCGTACAACCGGTACACTTTTCGGAGTCCAGTGAAACCGAATGAATGTATTCATTCACCGATCAGACCTCCTTGTCACTCAGAAGTTTACCTTCATCGTGATGGTTGTTCCTTCGCCTACTACAGAGTCAACAATCATATCATCTGTGTATCTTTTCATATTCGGCAGACCCATACCCGCTCCGAAGCCAAGGGAGCGTACACCGTCGGGTGCCGTTGAGTAGCCCTCCTGCATTGCCAGATCAACGTCGGCTATGCCGGGGCCTTTGTCCGAGAGAATTATGATTACGCCAGTATCGTCTACTTCAACGTCTGCAACTCCGCCGCCTGCATGAATGACCATATTTATTTCGCCCTCATACATTGCGATGGATACTCTGCGGATTATCTCCGCATCAACACCGAGCTGGCGCAAATTTTTCTTTACGCTGACCGATGCCTGACCTGCGGACGTAAAATTCTCGCCGTCTACATCATAATGAAAATTCAGCTTATCTGACATTGGTACCTTTCAGTCCGCTTTCATAAAGCTGACCGCACGCCTCGTACATACGTTTGTCGGTAGCAAGGATGGCGATGCCGCTTTCCTTTGCTATTTCAATCATATCGGCAGTCGGCTTCTTGGATCTGACAAACACAACGCAAGCCATATCCATCATAACCGCCGTACGTATTACCTGAGCGTTTACAAGACCCGTGAGAAGAACCGCCTGGTCCTTGACGAAGGCAAGTACGTCGCTCATCATATCACTTCCGCAGGCAGAGAGGACCTCTGCATTCATATTGCCGTCACAGACAACATCTGCTTCAAGTATTTCTTTTATCTCGTTAATCGTCATATCATTCGTATTTGGCAAGGATTGCTCTTACCTGTTCAGGTGATGATTTACCGTAAACGTCATCGTTGACGGTAAATACGGGTGCAAGACCGCAGGCACCTACGCAGCGGCACTCTTCAACGGAGAATTTACCGTCTTCGGTACATTCACCGGGTCCGATACCGAGCACTTCACAGATTTCGTCAAGAACTGCCTGTGAGCCCTTAACGTAGCATGCCGTACCCAGACATACCGATACGTTGTACTTACCCTTGGGTGAAAGAGCAAACTGCGCATAGAAAGTAGATACGCCGTAAACCTTTTCCAGGGGGACATCCATACCCTCGGCAATCATTACCTGCACTTCATAGGGAAGATATCCGTAGATATCCTGTGCCTTCTGCATAACTGCCATGAGGAGATGTTTGTCATGCTTGCTTTCATTGATTACAGCTCTGAGCTCTGCTTCCTGCTCGTCTGTACCATGAAAAGGAATTTTGCTGATTTTCTTAAGCATTTAGGTTTCCTCCCATTTAATAATTCGCTTGAAAATTAATATACGGGTAGCCATTCTAACCCATTTTGTATATTCGGTTTATTATAACACTTATTATTTTATATTTCCATACATTTTTTCATTAAATTTTAGCAAATTCGCGTTTGTTTTGTTGTGTTTATCCCGCATTTGACATATCGGGCGTTACTGTTGTATAATAACCCGCGAGGTGAACGATATGAAAAAAACCGCCGCAGTTCTCTGCGTTATCGCCGTAATAATTTCCCTTTCCTCCTGCAAGCTCAATTCAAATAAGGACGTTCCCGATTACAAGACCTCAAATTCCCTGGTCAGCTCCGTTGAAGAGCATTATACCGAGGACTTTGCCGATTCAAAAGGAAACGTTATCTGCTCAATAGATATGACCTATCCCGTATTCGAATGCGAAGACAGTCCCGCAGTAGCCAACAATATGAATTACTGCTTTGACGAATATAAAAAAGCCGCAGTCAACAGCATAAAATCAAATCTCGGAAACACCGCGGAATATAAGAAAAAATTTAATATTGAGGGCGTTACGGTTACAAAAATCGTTTACGAAATCACGGAATGCAACGACTGTTACATTTCCGTTACCCTCAACGAAAAAACCGGCACCGATATCTCAAAAGCCACCGGCAACACCACGGGGTACACCTTCTCAATGGTTGACGGCAGCCGTCTTACCCTTCAGTCCCTGCTCAAGCCCGATATGATTTATAATGAAGAGCTGGTGAAAAATCTGATTAAAAAGCAGGCAAATCTTACCTACGCAAACGGTGCCGCTCTTGAAGAAGACAAGCAGGTGACACTTGATTCCCTTTACAGCAGCGTCAGCTTCTGCTGCAAGCCCGAGGGCATCGTCTTCTACTATTCATACGAAATTCTTTCCGGCGGCGACCTTGACGGAATATACGAATGTGTCATTGATTACGCCGACCTGCTTCAATATATGACTCCCGAGGAATATTACGATATGTATTACACGGCAAACGCGTAAGCCGTGAACAGAGCAAAGCTTTTCGCTTTTTAACATTCATAATAAATCAAAAACTCCCATCCTTGCGGATGAGAGTTTTTTTATGTGGTTATGTACTTATCAGACCAGCTCGATGATGCACATTTCAGCTGCATCGCCTCTGCGGGCACCGGTCTTGATAATACGGCAATAACCGCCGTTTACTTCCTTATACTTGGGAGCGATTTCATCAAAGAGCTTCTTAACAACGTCTTCCTTTGTGACGTATGCAAGAACCTTACGCTTTGATGCAAGGGAATCATCCTTGGCAACGGTGATCATCTTTTCAGCCATTGCGCGGACTTCCTGTGCTCTTGTAACGGTGGTCTCTATTCTGCCGTTTTCCAAAAGATATGTGACAAGGCCTCTGAGCATTGCTTTGCGATGGTCAGTTGAACGGCCAAGCTTTCTGGTTCCGGGCATTTAGTTCACACTCCTTATCTTAATCGTCGTCTCTGCGAAGGTCGCAGCCAAGAGACTGAAGCTTGGCAACAACTTCGTCAAGAGACTTTCTGCCAAGGTTACGGACCTTCATCATTTCTTCTTCGGTCTTGGTAACAAGATCGCCAACCGTATTATACTGGGCTCTCTTCAAGCAATTGAAGGATCTCACAGACAGGTCAAGTTCCTCAATGGTCATCTCCAGAACTTTATCCTTACCATTGTCGGGCTTCTCTTCGAATATACCATTGCTGCCAACCTCTACTTCCTCTGAAAGAGCGGTGAAGAGGTCGAGATGCTCGTTGAGAATCTTGGCGCCAAACGAAACAGCTTCCCTGGCGTTAATGGTGCCGTTTGTCCACACTTCAAGTGTCAGCTTATCATAGTCGGTAATCTGACCTACACGTGTGTTCTCGACTGTGTAGTTAACCTTTAATACGGGTGTGTAAATTGAATCAATAGCTATAACACCGATGATGGGCTGCATAATGGCCTTGTTTCTCTCGGATGAAATATATCCTCTGCCCTTGTCGCAGGTAAGCTCCATATTTACGTGAGCGTCTGCATTGAGAGTTGCAATGTGCAGCTCGGGATTGAGAATTTCAACCTCGGAATCGGTGCTGATGTCGCCGGCTGTGATTTCGCCTTCGCCGGAAGCATTGATGTAAAGTGTCTTGGGGCCGTCTCCATTAATCTTGAGGATAACTTCCTTGAGATTAAGCACGATTTCAGTAACATCCTCTTTTACTCCGGGGATAGTGCTGAACTCATGAAGAACTCCGTCGATTTTTACGGATGTGATTGCGTAGCCGGGGAGAGAAGCAAGGAGCACTCTTCTGAGACTGTTGCCGAGCGTCTGTCCGTATCCTCTTTCAAGGGGCTCAACTACGAATCTGCCGTATTTACCGTCGGGGGTGATTTCGGCAGTATCAATTCTGGGCTTTTCGATACCAATCATTTCAAAACCCTCCTTATAAAAGGCAGGAATTTCTCCTGCAATATGCATTCAAAAAAATTGCCGGAATAATCGGGCGGTGTATGCCCGTAAAAGGGCATAGCACACGGCACTGATTACTTGGAGTAAAGCTCGACGATAAGATGCTCTTCAACGGGAACTTCAATCTGCTCACGAGTGGGCAGTGCAAGAACCTTACCTGTAAGAGTATCATCGTTGCGATCAAGCCACTGAGGAACGGGCTTTGAACCCATAGCTGCTACTGTAGCCTTAATCTTTTCGCTTTCCTTGCTCTTATCTGCGATGGCAACTTCGTCGCCTGCCTTGATAAGATATGAGGGAATGCTTACCCTCTTGCCGTTTACTTTGTAATGGCCATGATTTACAAGCTGTCTTGCTTCTGCTCTGGAATTAGCCCAGCCAAGAAGATAAACAACGTTATCAAGTCTGCTTTCGCAGATCTGAAGCAGGTTTTCACCTGTAACGCCCTGCTTGCGTTCAGCCATAAGGAAATACTTATAGAACTGCTTCTCGGGTATACCGTAGTAACGCTTGGCCTGCTGCTTAGCACGAAGCTGAAGTCCGTATTCTGTGGGCTTCTTGCGGCTCTGACCATGCTGACCGGGAGCATAAGATCTGCGCTCTAATGCACATTTACCTGTGTAGCAACGCTCGCCCTTAAGGAAAAGCTTCTTGCCCTCACGACGGCAAAGCTTGCATACCGCGCCGGTATATCTTGCCATATTGTGTTACACCTCCAATAAATTCTGTTACACGCGTCTTCTCTTGGGAGGACGGCAACCATTGTGAGGAATGGGAGTTACATCCTTGATCATGTTAACTTCCAGACCTGCTGTCTGAAGAGCTCTGATTGCTGCTTCACGTCCCTGACCGGGGCCCTTAACGTAAACTTCTACAGTCTTCATACCGTGGTCGATAGCAATCTTAGCTGCTGTCTCTGCTGCGGTCTGTGCTGCGAAGGGAGTTGACTTCTTTGAACCTCTGAAGCCCATCTCACCTGCACTTGCCCATGAAACTGCGTTGCCCTGAGTGTCAGTGATTGTAACAATTGTGTTGTTAAAGGTGGATTGGATATGGGCTGCGCCGCGTTCGATATTCTTTTTCTCACGACGTTTACGGCCTGTTGTCTTTTTTGTTGCTGCTTTAGCCATGATATCCCTCCTCGATTATTTCTTCTTGTTGGCAATGGTCTTCTTGGGACCCTTGCGTGTACGTGCGTTTGTCTTTGAACGCTGGCCTCTTACGGGGAGACCTTTTCTGTGACGAACACCACGATAGCATCCGATTTCGATAAGTCTCTTGATATCAAAAGCTGTCTCTCTGCGGAGATCGCCTTCTACCTTGAGGTTATGTTCGATGTATTCACGGATCTTTGATACGTCGTTCTCGGTCATATCCTTAACTCTGAGGTCGGGATCTATGCCGGTTGCTGCAATAATGTCGCTTGCTGTTTTACGACCGATACCGTAGACATAAGTAAGAGCGATTTCAATTCGCTTGTCTCTGGGAAGGTCGACACCTGATATACGCGCCATTTGTCAGTTACACCTCCAATAAAATTGGTTTCGTCGGGATTAACCCTGACGCTGTTTGTGCTTGGGATTTTCACAGATTACCATTACTTTTCCCTTGCGCTTGATTATCTTGCATTTTTCGCACATTTTCCTAACAGAAGGTCTGACTTTCATATTAGAATACCTCCTTGTATTTTACTTTGATCGCCATGTGATACGGCCCTTTGTAAGGTCGTAAGGCGACATTTCAACTGTCACTTTGTCTCCGGGAAGGATACGAATGTAGTTCATTCTGAGCTTGCCGGAAATGTGTGCCATGATTCTGTGTCCGTTTCCGAGCTCAACCTGGAAGGTCGCATTCGGTAACGCTTCGATAACTGTACCTTCAATTTCGATCATGTCCTGCTTAGACATAATAACCTCCTAATTGTTGCAGTTAATTTCGGTTTCCGCCTCTTTCAGTGCTTTTTTAAGAGCTCTGTTTGTTGCAAGGGAATCCTCATTTAGGATAATATCCGTTGCTTCAACGTGGCGGATGTTTTTCTTTTTTGGCCTGTCAATGGGACGTTCTTTGCCGTCACAGACGAGAACTGATTTTTCGTCTGCCTGCATTACAGCAAGCAAACGGTTACTGTCTCTGCCTGCAAGACTTCTTACTACCGTGCCTCTTTCAAGCATACCGTTTCTCCTTATAACATCGTAAGAATAACGGGACCATTTGAACTGATGGCTATCGTATGCTCAAAATGGGCTGATAATTTGCCGTCTTTGGTTTTGACAGTCCAACCGTCAGGCAGCTGCCTGATTCCTGCACCGCCCTGATTTATCATGGGCTCAATGGCTATTGTCATGCCGGGGAGCAGGCGCACACCTCTACCCGGTGTGCCGTAATTGGGTACGCTGGGGTCTTCATGCATTACTTTTCCGACACCGTGACCGGTGTATTCGCGAACGACGGAAAAGCCCCTTTCCTCGCAATACCTCTGGATTGTAGAGCCGATGTCGCCGAGTCTGCCGCCTGCGACCGCCATCTTTATGCCTTCGTAAAGACTTTCTCTTGTGGTGTCGCACAGCCGCTGTGCTTCAGGAGATATTTCCCCTGCCGCAAATGTTGCGGCATTATCACCGACATAGCCCTTAAAGGTTGCTCCGACATCAATGCTGACTATATCGCCGGCCTTGATTATCTGGCTTTTGCTCGGAATACCATGAATGACCGTGTCATTTATGGAAACGCATGATGCAGCGGGATAACCGTTATAGCCCAGAAAAGTGGGCTTTGCACCGTGTTTAACTATATAATCACGGGCAATTTTATCGATGTATGCTGATGAAACTCCGGGTTCCACAGCTTCACCCGCCGCTTTTAATGCACCGGCAGCGATTTTGCAGGCTTCTTTCATCTGCTCAATCTCACTGCTTGTTTTAAGCACTATCATGCTGATCCTCCGTTTGGTGGACATCTCTGTCCGGGACTTCATCAATCAAGGAAGCCCTTGTAGTGTCTCATCATCATCTGGCTTTCGAGCTGCTTTACTGTTTCAAGAGCAACACCGACAAGAATGATGATTGAAGTACCGCCGAGTGAAACGTTCAGTCCGTTGGGGAGAGTTGCCTTACCGATCTGAGATACGATAATGGGAACAAGAGCGACAATACTCAGAAGCAGAGCACCGAGAAGGGTGATTCTGTTGATGATCTTGCCGATGTATCTTGCCGTGGGCTCGCCGGGACGGATACCGGGAACAGAACCGCCGTTCTCACGGATGTTCTTGGACATTTCAATGGGGTTGTACTGAATGCTTGCATAGAAGTATGCGAAAGCGATAATGAATACGAAATAGATAATTGCGTAAGCCCAATGGTCTGCAGTAAAGAGCTTGAAGAATCCTGTCAGGAACTTGCTCTTCTCAATCTTATCAGCTGAGATGAACATCTGAACCGTGGGAGGCACAGAAAGGATTGATGAAGCGAAGATGATGGGCATAACACCGGACATATTTACCTTGATGGGCATATGGGTGTTCTGGCCGCCGTACATCTTACGGCCTACAACTCTCTTTGCATAGTTGATGGGAATTCTTCTCTCTGCATTGTCCATCCATACGATATAAGCAATCATAAGGATAAGCATTACACCGATGAGGGGAGTTACTACATAGTAAGCGCCGCCGTGAGCGATGTAACCGTTCTTGGGACCGTAAAGAGAAGTGATGAGAGTGGGAATTCTTGAAACGATACCGGCGAAAAGGATGATTGAAATACCGTTGCCGATGCCGTTTTCGTTGATTCTCTCACCGAGCCACATGATAAGGGCTGTACCTGCGGTGAAGCAGGCAATGATTGTAACTGCCTGGAAGAATGCCGCAAAACCCGTAAGACCTGCGGGAGTAACGAAATTCTTGCTTCTCAGGTAGAAGAAATATGCGGTACTCTGAAGAAGACCGAGCACGATGGTAACGAAACGGGTGATGGAAGCAATCTTCTTACGACCCTCTTCGCCTTCCTGCTGAAGTCTTTCAAGAGCGGGAATGGCAACTGCGAGCAGCTGCATAATAATTGAACTGTTGATGTAGGGGGTGATTGACATTGCAAATATGGTACCATAGTTGAATGCGTCACCTGTCATCATTGAAAGGTAGTTCATGAACGTACCCTGGCTCGGATCCACGATACCTTCAACACCGATGTTGGTGAAGGGAACGGGGATGGCGGAACCGATTCTGAATATCAGAACGATAAGGCATGTATAGAGCATCTTTTTTCTCAGATCAGCTACCTTCCAAGCGTTAGCAATGGTCTGGAACATCAGATCACCTCAGCCTTTCCTCCGGCCTGTTCAATCTTAGACTTAGCACTTTCTGAAAAAGCATTTGCCTGAACGGTGAGCTTCTTCGAGATTTCGCCCTGACCTAAGACCTTAACGCCGTCAAGTTCTTTTCTGATAATTCTCTTCTCAAGAAGAGCTTCAGTTGTTACTACATCGCCGTCATTAAAAGCTTTGTCAAGAGTAGCTACGTTTACGATAGCCATCTCAGTGCCAAAAATGTTGTTGAATCCTCTTTTGGGAATTCTTCTCTGAAGGGGCATCTGACCGCCTTCAAAACCTGCGCGCTGGCCTCTGCCTGCACGTGCTAACTGACCCTTATGACCTTTGCCGGCGGTCTTACCCTGACCTGAACCGGGACCACGGCCGATACGCTTGTTAGCTTTTGTTGCGCCTGCTGCGGGTGCGAGATCGTGCAACTTCATTAGTTTGCACCTCCTTTGGCTTCACTTACCTCAAGAAGATGAGAAAGCTTTCTGATCTTACCCTGAGTAGCTGCGTTATCGGGCTGAACCGAAACGTCACCTACTTTGTGAAGACCAAGTGCCTTGGCGGTCGCAATCTGGGGCTTTGTGGAACCGATTAAGCTTTTAGCAAGCTTTACCTGTAAATCTGCCATTTTTGCGCCCTCCTTAACCTAAAATTTCCTTAGCGGACTTACCGCGGATAGCGGCAACTTCTTCAACGTTACGAAGCTTTGAAAGTCCGTCGATGGTAGCTCTTACTACGTTGCAGGGATTGTTTGAACGAAGAGCTTTTGTACGGATATCCTTGATACCTACGGTTTCAACAACGGCACGAACGGGGCCGCCTGCGATAACGCCGGTACCGGGAGCAGCGGGCTTGAGCAGAACTACGCCTGCGCCAAACTTGCCGATGATTTCGTGAGGAATTGTTGTGCCCTTAAGAGAAACCTGCATAAGGTTCTTCTTGGCATCTTCAATACCCTTGCGGATAGCGTCAGGAACTTCACCTGACTTGCCGAGACCAAAACCGATGATGCCGTTGCCGTCACCGACAACTACGAGAGCGGAGAACTTCATAATACGGCCGCCCTTTACAGTCTTTGATACACGGTTGATAGCAACTACGCGCTCGGTAAGCTCGTATGCTGATGCGTCAATCTTAGCCATAAATAATTTCTCCTTTCTCAGAATTTGAGGCCGCCTTCACGGGCGCCTTCGGCCAGTTCCTGTACACGGCCGTGATATACGTAACCGCCGCGATCGAATACACATTCAGTGATACCCTTTTCAGCAGCGCGCTTTGCGATAATTTCGCCCACCTTGTGAGCTGCGGACTTGTTTCCGCCGTATTCCTCAAAATCCTTCTCTACTGTTGAAGCGGCAGCGAGTGTAACACCGTTGACGTCATCAATCAGCTGAGCGTAGATGTGCTGGAGGGAACGGAAAACATTAAGACGAGGACATGCAGCAGTACCGGAGATCTTACCGCGGACTCTCTTATGGCGATGCTGTCTTGCCTTCTTGCTGTCCGGTCTATTAACCATTTTATTTCACTCCTTATTCTACTGTTATTATTTACCGCCCTTGCCGGCTTTGCCTTCCTTACGACGAATATGCTCTTCAGCATATTTGATACCCTTGCCCTTGTAGGGTTCGGGAGGACGCTTCTCACGGACGTTGGCTGCAAACTGACCGACCTTCTGCTTGTCGGCACCAGAGATTATGATCTTTGTATTGTTCTGTACTTCTACGTTTACGCCTTCGGGTGCTGTCATAACAACATCGTGGGAGTAACCGATTTTCATGGTAAGAACATTGCCCTTTGCCTCTGCACGATAACCGATACCGTTAATCTCGAGTTCCTTTTTGAAGGTCTCGTTAACGCCGGTAATCATGTTGGCGATAAGAGTTCTTGAAAGACCGTGAAGTGATCTGTTTTCTTTGTCATCGTTGGGGCGGGTAACCTTGATGGTGTTGCCGTCCTTCTCAACGGTGATGTTGGGATGAATGTTGCAGGAAAGGGTGCCTTTGGGGCCCTTTGCGGTAACAAGGTTGCCTTCAACTGTAACATCAACACCGGCGGGAATAACTATGGGCATTCTGCCTATACGTGACATACTGATGGAACCTCCTTACCAAATAAATGCAAGAACTTCGCCGCCTACGTTGGCTTTGCGAGCGTCCTTATCGGTCATAACACCTTTGGATGTTGAGAGAATGGCAATGCCGATACCCTTCATAACCTTGGGCATATTCTCAACGTCTGTGTAAATTCTCAGGCCGGGCTTTGAAACTCTGCGAAGACCGGTGATTACCTGAGACTTGTTGGGACCGTACTTAAGAGCGATTTCGATAACGCCCTGCTTACCGTCGTCCTCAACCTTGAAACTCTTTATATAACCCTCATCAACAAGAATCTGAGCAATCGCCTTCTTCATGTTGGATGCGGGAACTTTCACTGTGTCATGCTTTGCCGCATTCGCATTACGGATACGTGTAAGCATATCAGCGATGGAATCAGTAATTTGCATACTGTTTACCTCCTTTGCAATTGCTCAATTACCAACTTGCTTTCTTAACGCCGGGGATCTGACCTGCATGTGCCAACTCTCTGAAGCAAACACGGCATACGCCATACTTGCGAAGATAGGAATGAGGTCTGCCGCAGATCTTACATCTGCTATATTCTCTTGTTGAATACTTTGCAGGACGAGCCTGTCTGACTTTCTGTGATGTCTTAGCCACGGTTTTCCCTCCTTACTTAGCATAGGGAGCGCCCATAAGTGTGAGCAGCTCGCGAGCTTCTTCGTCTGTGTTTGCGGTTGTTACAAAGCAGATGTCCATACCTCTGACCTTGTCAATCTTATCGTAATCGATTTCAGGGAATATAAGCTGTTCCTTGATACCGAGTGAGTAGTTACCTCTGCCGTCAAAGGAATTGGGATTGATTCCTCTGAAGTCACGAACTCTGGGAAGTGCCAGATTGAAGAGTCTGTCAAGGAACTCATACATTCTGTCGCCTCTGAGGGTAACCTTAGCACCGATTACCATGCCTTCACGAAGCTTGAAGTTAGCAACTGACTTCTTTGCCTTACAGAATACGGGCTTCTGACCGGTAATCTGCATAAGATCGGAAGCGATGGCATCGAGAACCTTGGAATTTTCCTTGGCTTCGCCTGCACCTACGTTGATAACGATCTTGTCAAGCTTGGGAATCTGCATGACGCTCTTGTACTCGAACTTCTTCATAAGAGCAGGTGCAACTTCATTGACATACATTTCTTTTAATCTTGCTGCCATTTGTTGTTTCCTCCTCTATTAAAACTCTGCAAGGCAGTCGCTCTTCTTACAAGTGCGGACCTTCTTGCCGTCTACGATTTTGCTGCCGGTTCTGGTGGGTCTGCCGCACTTGGGGCAAATCAGCTGAACCTTATCGGCATAGAGTGCGCTTTCTGCTTCGATAATTCCGCCGGGCTCACCCATCTTGCGGGGCTTAACATGCTTCTTAACGATGTTAACGCCTTCAACGATGACCTTACCTTCGGAGGGGCTTACCTGCATAACCTTGCCTCTCTTGCCTCTGTATTTACCATTGATTACGACGACCTCGTCGCCTGTCTTAACATGAACCTTATTCATCATCGCACCTCCGATTAAAGTACTTCGGGAGCGAGTGAAAGAATCTTTGTATAATCCTTCTCACGAAGCTCTCTTGCTATCGGCCCAAAGATACGAGTGCCCTTGGGGTTCTTGTCATCCTTAATAATGACGGCTGCATTCTCATCAAAGCGAATGTAAGTACCGTCTTCACGACGAAGTCCGCTTGCTGTACGAACTACAACAGCCTTTACTACTTCGCCCTTTTTAACTACGCCGCCGGGTGCTGCTTTTTTAACTGAAGCAACAACAACGTCGCCGATATTAGCGTACCTTCTGCCGGAACCGCCGAGAACGCGAATGCACATAATTTCCTTCGCGCCGGTGTTGTCGGCTACTTTGAGGTAACTCTGTTGCTGTATCACGGTGTTTTCCTCCTTACATAACGGACAAAATTATTTTGCCTTTTCAATGATTTCGACTACACGCCATCTCTTATCCTTGGAAAGAGGACGGGTCTCCATAACGAGAACTTTGTCGCCGATGCCGCATTCGTTATTTTCGTCATGGGCTTTAAGTTTATATGTGTTGTTAACGATTTTCTTGTAGAGAGGATGTCTGACTCTGTCCTTAACGGAAACTACTACAGTCTTATCCATCTTGTCGCTGGTAACTATACCAACGCGGGTTTTTCTGAGGTTTCTTTCCATAGTCTGTTAACCTCCCTTTCTCAAGCGTTTGTGCCGTGGAGTTCGTTATCTCTCTGTATGGTTAAAATACGAGCGATGTCCTTTTTAACGGCACTGATACGCATGGGGTTATCAATCTGGTTAACAGTCTGCTGAAAGCGAAGCTTAAACAGTTCGTCTTTCAGCTCTGCAAGCTTAGCATCCAGCTCGGCTGCGGAAAGTTTTCTGATTTCACTGGCTTTCATTACTGCTCACCACCTAACTCATCTTTACTGACAAACTTTGTCTTGATAGGAAGCTTGTGTGATGCAAGACGCATAGCTTCTGCTGCAAGCTCCTTATCGACGCCCTTGATCTCAAAGAGAACTCTGCCGGGCTTAACTACTGCTACCCAATATTCGGGAGAACCTTTACCTGAACCCATTCGGGTTTCAGCGGGCTTCTCTGTGATGGGCTTATCGGGGAATATATCAATCCAAACCTGGCCGCCACGCTTGATGTATCTGGTCATAGCTACACGGGCTGCTTCGATCTGGTTTGAGGTAATCCATGCGGGTTCAAGGGCTACGAGACCGTAATCGCCGTAAGCGATCTTATTGCCTCTGGTAGCTTTACCCTTGAGTCTGCCTCTCTGTACTCTGCGGTACTTAACACGCTTCGGTAAAAGCATTACTGGTTACCTCCTTCTTTACGTCTTCTGGGGCGGGCGTTATCTCTTCTGCCGGGTCTTGCCTCGCGAAGAACTTCGCCTCTGTAAAGCCATACCTTAACACCGATACGACCGTAGGTTGTCTTTGCCTCTGTGAAACCGTAGTCGATGTCTGCACGGATGGTCTGAAGGGGAATTGTACCCTCATGATATGTTTCGGAGCCGGCGATTTCACGACCGCCGAGACGACCTGAACACTGAATCTTGATTCCTCTTGCGCCGAGCTTCATTGTGCGGCCGATTGCCTGCTTGATTGCACGACGGTGAGAAATTCTTCTTTCGATCTGGGAAGCGATGCTCTCTGCAACAAGCTGTGCATTGAGGTCGGGCTGCTTGATTTCAACGATGTTAAGGGAAACTTCCTTACCACCGAGCATCTTTGAGCAAAGTGCCTTCAGCTTCTCGATTTCTGCGCCCTGTCTGCCGATAACCATACCGGGCTTTGCGCAGTGAATGTGAACATATACTCTCTTGGCATCACGTTCGATTTCTACCTTGGGAACACCTGCGGGAGCAAGCTTCTCAAGGAGGTACTCACGAAGTTTATAGTCCTCTACGAGAGTATCGCCAAACTTTGTGGGATCTGCGTACCAACGTGATTCCCAGGGCTTAATAACACCGATTCTGAGACCGGTAGGATTAATTTTCTGTCCCATTGTTTAACCTCCTCTTCGTATTATTCCATTTCCTTGAGTACAAGGGTGATGTGTGATGTTTTCTTATTGATTCTGAATGCTCTGCCCTGAGCTCTGGGTCTGATTCTCTTGAGAGTGGGACCCTGGCTTACGGAACATTCTGCAACATAAAGACGTTCAACGTCCATGTTATTGTTGTTTTCAGCGTTTGCGATTGCTGACTTTAAAAGCTTCTCCAAAGGTTCACACGCGGCTTTGGGTGTGTACTTGAGAGTTGCCATTGCTTTCTCAACAGGCTGATTTCTGATTAAATCAAGAACTATCTGAACCTTACGAGGAGCAATACGGATGTAAGTGGCCTTGGCTGTTGCGGTAGGCACGCTCATCATTTCCTTATCTGACATTGTTATACACTCCTTTCACCGAATTATTTACCGTTATTGGATGTCTTTGAACCTGCATGACCTCTGAAGGTTCTTGTAGGTGCAAACTCACCGAGCTTATGGCCAACCATATCCTCTGTTACATATACGGGAACATGCTTGCGTCCGTCGTGAACTGCAAATGTGTGGCCGACAAAGTCGGGGAAGATTGTTGAGGAACGGCTCCAGGTCTTGAGAACCTGCTTTTCACCGGCCTTATTCATTTCCTGAACTCTTTCGAGCAGTTTAGGCTGCACAAAAGGTCCTTTTTTAACGCTTCTGCCCATTATTATCTGCTCCTTTCACTTATTTGTCGTTACGACGCTTTACGATAAGCTTGTCGGACGGTTTCTTTGTCTTTCTGGTCTTGTAACCGAGAGCGGGCTTGCCCCAGGGGGTAACAGGACCGGGTCTGCCGATGGGGGCCTTACCTTCACCACCGCCGTGGGGGTGATCATTGGGGTTCATTACGGAACCGCGAACGGTAGGTCTCCAGCCCATGTGACGCTTACGACCGGCCTTACCGATCTTAACGTTTTCATGGTCAATGTTGCCAACCTGGCCGATAGTAGCCATACAGTCAGCGCTTACGTTACGAAGTTCACCTGAGGGAAGACGAAGGAGAGCGTAGATGCCTTCCTTAGCCATGAGCTGAGCGCTGTTGCCTGCTGCTCTTGCAAGCTGGCCGCCTCTGCCGGGGGTGAGCTCAACGTTGTGTACAACAGTACCAACGGGGATGTTCTTGAGTGCGAGAGCGTTACCTGCCTTGATGTCTGCATCGGGGCCTGCCATTACGGTGTCGCCAACCTTAAGACCTACGGGCTGAAGGATGTATCTCTTTTCGCCGTCCTCATACTTGAGGAGTGCGATGAATGCTGAACGGTTGGGATCGTATTCAATGCTCTCAACTGTAGCGGATACACCGATTTTGTCTCTCTTGAAATCGATTACACGATACTTTGTGCGAACGCCGCCACCTCTGTGACGAACGGTGATTCTTCCGTAGCTGTTGCGGCCGCTGTTCTTCTTGAGAGAAACAAGAAGACTTCTTTCGGGAGCAACCTTTGAAAGCTCGGAATAATCTGTTACCGACATATTACGTCTTGCGTTTGTTGTCGGCTTATAAAACTTAATAGACATTTTACTAATCTCCTATCAGCGGCTTTGCGGAGCAATCATCTTACTCCATACCTTACCGCCCGGTTAATATAGTTTATTGGTTTATTATTGTTTTACAGATTTAATTACATCATTCCGTCGAAGAATTCGATGGTCTTGGAATCTTCTGTAAGAGTAACGATTGCCTTTTTCTTGGAAGCTGTATAACCCTCGAAACGGCCGTATCTGCGGAGCTTGCCGTCAACGTTGATTGTGTTGACCTTTGCTACCTTAACGCCGAAAAGAGTTTCAACTGCCTGAGCGATTTCGATTTTGTTTGCATCCTTGGCAACGATGAAGGTGTACTTCTTGTCTGCGATGCCGTCCATACTGTTTTCAGTGATTACGGGACGAAGGATGATATCCTGTGCTGCCTTGCTCATGCATATACCTCCTCGATCTTGCTTACTGCATCCTTAACAACTACAACCGTGTCGCAGTTGAGAAGATCGTAAACGTTGAGTGTGCTTGCAAGAGTTGTCTTAACGCCTGCGATGTTGCGAGCTGAACGGTAAACGATATCGTCCTTCTCGGGCAGAACGAAGAGAACCTTCTTGCCTGTTTCAAGAGCGTTAACAACCTTAACCATTTCCTTGGTCTTGATTGCGTCAAGCTTAAGGGAGTCGAGAACGATGAGTTCTTCGTCTGCAACCTTAGCGGAAAGAGCTGACTTGATAGCAAGTCTTCTTACCTTCTTGTTTACGTCCTTGTGATACTTGCGGGGCTTGGGACCGAGAGCGATACCGCCGTGATACCACTGGGGAGCTCTGGTTGAACCCTGTCTTGCGCGGCCTGTACCCTTCTGTTTCCAGGGCTTCTTGCCGCCGCCGCTTACTTCTGATCTGGTAAGGGTAGACTGTGTGCCCTGACGCTGATTGGAAAGATAAGCTACTACGCAGAGATGCATAGCAGGAATGCTGGGTTCGATTCCGAAAATGCTTTCATTAAGCTCAAGGTCGGAAACCTTATTACCTGTCATGTCAAATACTGATACTGTAGGCATTATTTTCTACTCCTTTCCTTATGCTTTCTTGGCGTCGCGGATAACAACGAGACCGCCCTTGGGGCCGGGGATGGCGCCCTTGATGGCAACGAGGTTGTTCTCTGCGTCGATCTTAGCTACTGTAAGATTCTGGATTGTAACTCTTTCACAGCCCAGGTGACCTGCGAGCTTCTTTCCCTTGTAAACTCTTGAGGGATCGGAGCAAGCGCCCAGTGAACCGGCGTGTCTTGCAACGGGACCTGTACCGTGTGACTCTTTAAGTCTTGAGAAGTTCCATCTCTTGATGGAGCCTGCTGTGCCCTTACCTTTGCTGGTGCCGATAACGTCAACCTTATCGCCTGCTGCAAAGATGTCTGCTGTAATCGTGTCATTGATGTTGAATGCGTTAACGTCGTCAAATCTGAACTCCTTGAGAGTCTTCTTGGGAGCAACGTCATTCTTCTTGAAATGACCGAGCATGGGCTTGTTTACGCGCTGAACTTTAACATCGCCGAAGCCGAGCTGAACTGCTTCATAACCGTCGTTTTCGATTGTCTTCTTCATAACGACGTTGCAGGGACCTGCTTCAACTACCGTTACGGGAATTACGTTTCCCTTTTCATCGAAGATCTGTGTCATACCGATCTTCTTGCCGATGATTGCTTTCTGCATATTTGCATCCTCCTTTGGTTATTGGTTGGCCTTTCGGTCAACTTGACCTGCATTTGTCAAAACCGATTAAAGCTTGATTTCGATTTCAACGCCTGCGGGAAGCTCAAGACCTGTCAGAGCTTCAACTGTCTTAGCTGAGGGTCTGATAATGTCGATGAGTCTTTTGTGTGTTCTCTGCTCAAACTGTTCACGGCTGTCCTTGTACTTATGAACTGCACGAAGGATTGTGACTACTTCCTTCTCTGTGGGAAGGGGAACGGGACCTGATACTTCGGCGCCTGTTCTCTTAGCGGTCTCTACGATCTTTTCTGCTGACTTGTCAACAAGAGTGTGATCATAGCCCTTAAGTCTGATTCTGATTTTTCCCTTAACTGCCATTTTTTTGCCTCCTTAAATATTGGCGGGCAACGCAAGATTTGAAAACCGACCCGGGTGTTTCAACCCTCCCGATTTTATAAACCGGAAACAAATTCCGGGTCAAAGCTCTCGCTTCTGCATAACATGTTATCTCCTCGGCATCCTTCCCAGGGAAAGGTCGGGATACTGTACCCTGCGGCAATGTCGTCATTTTTCATCAGCATGCTCAAACCATCACGATTCGCAAGTATCGCGCCTTTGAGCACCGTGACGAAAAACCCACGGCAATGCCGAAGCGTATCGGAAATAAGCCAACGCCCGGTTTAAAATCGGACATACTCCGCGGAAATTCCCCGTCCCGAAGACGGCCACCTCCCGCATCATCGCATATCTGCATACCTTATTAAAAGGGCATAATACGCCCTACTTACTCAGCATGCCTTGACATAATATCACAACATATATTCAATGTCAACACTTTTTTTCAAAAGTTTTTTAAGTTCCCGATACGCCGTTTGTCAAGGAATATCAACGATTTCACAATATCCGGTCCGCCGCCGCGGAAGGGGAAATTTAATGAAATAAATATAATATAAATAAATACACTATATATTGTGCATTAAAAAATAATTCGTCTATATATTGACAAAAAATATTTCTTGCAGATTTCGAAATTATATGATAGAATATTCATACATTTGGGGGCAAATGTCTGTATTTTTACAGAAAAAATTTGATCGGAGGAAGTGCTATGATAGGATTAGGCAGATGGTCCTGCGGTCTTGACACGCCCATGGTGGAAGAAGACGGCGTTGTTCAGATCTCCGAGAAGGACGGAAATTACGTTTTCCGGCTTCTTGCCAGAGACAAGAACATACCCGACTACAAAGTTGATTCCATCAGGGAAAAAGACGGCAACACATTGATTATCACCATAACCATCGAAGGCCTGCCCGAGGAAAGTAAGGTACGCATTTGCGCTACATTTACCGACACCGAGCTGACCGGTTACGTTCGTTTGCCCTTTATCGGAAAAATCAACATCATCAACGGCAAAAAGATTAAATAAGCGCTATGTATCACGGGGGATTTGTTTTTACAACATAAGATGCATTTCGCTTATTATATACCCTGCCGCTGAATTCGGAAAAACTGTAAGTCTGCCGCAGCCCGGTATACTTACAGTTCTTTTTTGCAAAAAATAAGGGACGGAACCCGCTCGGTTCCGCCCCGATTTTTGTCTGATGCAGCACCGTCTTTTTCCTCATTTTTCATACGGAAAAGCAAGAGTGCGTCATTGATTATATTTCTAAAACAGAATAATCCTGAATGATAAAATACGGAGAACGAAATCATTCTCCGTATTTTATCGGATGGCTCTGTAATTGTTGCTCACAAATTGCAGATACATAATATTAGCTGGATACTATGCTCCTATAGTATAGCCCCGAAATCCTTATTTGTCAATAGTTTTGTCAAAATTTCTTCAAAAAATTTTTGACCACAACATCTTGTTGTCGGGCTATCCGATTATCTCAATATAGTCCGAATAAACGTATCCTTCGGTGCCGTTATAGCTGACCTTTACCCAGTTTTCTTCCTTGGCGAGATACTCAAGCTCGGTGCCGTTGGGAAGCTCCGCCACTACGTTCGCATTTCTGCCTGCGGACTCTCTCATATTCAGCGTTCCGCCGCTTGTTTTAACCCTGCACATGACCGCTGCGGGAGCGGAGGTTGAGGGATAGGTATTTTCCGTATCGTAAATATTCTTGTTGACGGTGATGAGTCCCCATTTGCCGTCCTTCTTTGCAAGAAATTTACCGTCCTTACCGTTGAGGATTTTCTCAAAATCGAAGCTTACGGCGGTGACGTTATTTCTGTTGATTATACCGTAAACTCCGTCCCTGCATACGGGAGCGAGACCGTTCATGAAGGAGCCGGCGGATTCGTAATCAAAGGGAACGGCGACCTGACCGCTTCTGTCAATATATCCCCACTTGCCGTTTACCTCTGCAGCGGCAAGACCCTCGCTGAAGGGAGCGACCTGCTTATATCTTGCGGGAATCACAAGCTGAAGGGAAGCGTCAATAAAGCCGTACTTCGGGGGGCTGTTTCTGTCGGGAATCGCATAAAGACCGCTCGGGAGAACGATATCTCCGGATTCAACGGAGCTGACCGTGCCTTCCTTGTAAACCCAGATAAGACCGTTGTTTTCTTCGCTCCATGCCGGAGTTCTGGGGGGCTCGCCGACGCCCTGATACTGTCTGGTAAGCACCTTTCCGCTTTCCGTATCAACGCAGAGCACATACTCGGAGGAGGAATTTTCCGCTACAACGGAGCTTGTATTCCATTCCTCGCTGACGGCATAAATCTCTTTGTTCTTTGCTTCCTCGGTTATTTCACCGTTGAGAAGCATAATGCCCTTCTTTCCGTTTTTGGCAGTAAAGACGATGATTTTATTATCAATGCATTCCGCTTCGGCAACGTCCTCATAACCCTCTGTCGTAAAGGTGCAGCCGGATTTTTCTATTCTCTTTTTTTCGCCGACACTGTGGGCAATCAGGCAGATAATAACTATAAAAATGATGAGAATCAGCAGACTGCCGCCACCGTAAACCAGAAGCTTTCTCTTTTGCGAAAGAGTCATCTTCTTCGGATTTTTCAGCATATTGATAATGGCCTTGACGTCAATCCTGCCGAAAAAATCCTTTATATTTTTTGCCGCGTTTCCGAAGAATCCGCGGATATCGAATTTGCCTTTCATCTGTTGCACCTCCGAGAGATATCTCATTATATAATAACATAATATTTATTCGCGTGCAACAGTTTAATTTGTTGACAAAATGATAATATGAATGTATATTTTAGTTGTAAAGAAAAGGAGGAAAAACAATGAAAAAACACAACATTTCAAGAATGATCGCAATAATGCTTGCGTTTGTTCTGGCATTCTCATCATTTACCGTTTACGGATTTTCCGCTTCCGACGAAGACGGCTTCAAAAACGTTATCGTTCTCATCGGTGACGGTATGGGCGAAAACCACCTGAACTGGACAAAGGCGGAGAGAAACGTTGCTCTCGTCATGGAATCCCTGCCTTACAGAGGGCAGTCAAGGACCGATTCCCTCTCCGGCACAACTGATTCGGCAGCAGGCGGTACCGCACTTTCAAGCGGTCTTATTACGAATAACTCCAACGTCGGCACGTTTTCCGGCGAAATCGGTGATTACAATTTCATTATTTCCACCTATATGAACACCTGCGAGGTCGCCAAATCACTCGGCAAGAAGGCAGGCGTGCTTTCCTCCGACGTCAACAGCGGTGCGACTCCCGCCGCATTCTCGGCTCACACCTCCGACAGAGGCAACACGGAGGACATTACGAATCAGCAGCTTTCAAGCGATCTTGACCTTCTCTGGGCAGTCAACAACGGCCTTCTGAACGAGCAGAATATCACGGAAAACGGCTGGAAATACGTTGACGGTACGGACGATATTGAAGCTCTCGGCGCAGATGACAGATCATTCGGCGCATTCAAGGGCCCTCTCTGCTATGATGACGGCAGCGACAGCTATATTCCTCTCAGCGAGTTGACAACAAAGGCGATTGAACTGCTTGACAACGAAAAGGGCTTCTTCCTTATGGTTGAAGGCGCTCACATTGACAAGGGCAGTCACAACAACGACAAGAATGCCATGATGAACGCTCTGATTGAATTTGACAGAGCAGTCGCCAACGCTCTCGCCTTCGCAAAGGAAGACGGCAATACCCTTATCGTGGTAACCGCCGACCACGAAACGGGCGGTATCACCCTTAACGAAGAAACGGGCGAATATGAATTCACAAAAGGCGGTCACTCAAGCGCAAACGTACCTCTTCTCGTTTACGGCAGCGATGCTCTCGTCAAGGACGGAAAATCCGTCAAAAACAAGGAAATCTCAAGATTTACCGCAAAAGCACTCGGTTACACCGCAAGATATCCCGTTTTCACCGTCAGTCCCACCGCTTTTTCCGACTTTTTCAAGGCATTATTCGGTGCAATAGGCGATTTGTTCAAATAATTTTGTACTGAAGTATAAATTTCTTGACTATTGATAAAAATTGTAATATATTATATTTATCTTAATTAAAGGAGGAACTATCTATGAATGTATTTATGATCGGCGGTACCGGTCTGCTCGGCTGCGAAGCTGCAATTCAGCTCATCAAGCACGGCCATAAGGTTACTTCCGTAGCTCTCCCCCCTCTTCCCGAGGGTGCTCCCATCCCCGGTGAAATGGACCTCATCTTCGGCGACATCAACAAGAAGTCCGACGAAGAAATCCTTGACATGCTCAAGGGCAACGATGTTTTCATCTTTGCAGCAGGCGTTGACGAAAGAGTTGAATTCCCCGCTCCCGTAGAAGAATACTATCACAAGTATAATATCGCCCCCCTTGAGAGAATATTCCCTCTCTGCAAAAAGGCAGGCGTTAAGAGAGCAGTCGTACTCGGCTCATATTTTGCATTCCTCGCAAAGGAAATGCCCGAAAAGGATTTCGTAGACAGAAACCCCTACTTCAGATCACGTCTTGCTCAGGAAAAGGTTTGTGAAGATGCATGCGACGAGAACTTCAGTGCAAAGGTTCTTGAGCTTCCCTACATCTTCGGAACTCAGCCCGGCAGAAAGCCCGTTTGGGTTATTCTTATTGAACAGATTGCTTTCATGGATAAGCTTCCGTTCACAATGTATCCTGCAGGCGGTACGGCAATGCTTACATGCCGTCAGGTCGGTGAAGTCATCTGCGGTGCAGCGGAGAGAGAAGTACCCGGCTTCGAGGCATTCCCCATCGGTATGTACAATAAGACCTGGAAGGAATTCCTTTCAGTCGTTTACGCTGCAAGAGGCATGAACGGCCGTAAGATAGTTTCCGTAGCTCCCTGGATGATGAAGATGGGCATGGGCAAGATTATCAAGGATTACAAGGAAAGAGGCATTGACTCCGGTATGGATCCCCTCAATCTTCCCGACATCATGAACATCAATCTTTTCATTGACAGAAGATATGCCGAAGAGCTCGGCGCTACCGAGGACGATATCCAGGCAGCCATCTTCGATTCAATCAAGATCAGCGAAGCTGCTTACAACGGCAAGGTTAAGCTTCTTGAAATGAAAGGCGAATAATTCCCGATTATACTGCACAGCGGAGCTGTTTCATACAGCTCCGTTGTTTGGGGTTTATAAGGCACATATTTTCACGCCATGAAAAGCGAATAACGGGTATCCATGAGGTTATCCGTTATTGACTGTTCATAAAAAATGCGAAAGGAACGATAATATGGAAAGCAAAAACTTTGTCGGCAAAAAAGAGCTGTGGATGTTTGCTCTCGGTGCAGGCGGTCAGGGCATGATTTACGCCATGATGTCCAGCTACATCAGTGACTATTATCTCAACGTCCTTCAGCTTACTCCCGTATTTGTTCTCGGCCTTATGCTCCTTGCAAGAGTATGGGACGCAGTCAACGACCCGCTTATGGGTATGATAGTTGACCGTCATACGACCAAATGGGGCAAGATGAAGCCCTATATCCTCTTTGCCGCCGTTCCCATCGCAGTGCTTACGATTCTCATGTACCTGAGTCCCGATTTCGGCGGCGACAAGACGAAGCTGATGATTTATTCAGCCATCGTTTACGTTCTCTGGGGTATGTTCTACACCATGGCGGACGTTCCCTTCTGGGGCATTCCCAACGTAATCACCCCCGATTCAAAGGAAAGAGGCCAGGTCATCTCCTTCACAAAAATCATCAACAGCGTGGGCTCGGCATTCCCCGAAATCATATTCTTCATTGCCGGCTTTGCCCTTCCCGCAATCTTTGCAGGTGATGATGCCCTTACCCTCAACAAAAAGAAATATCTCATCATCGCAATCATCATCGTTGCACTCGGCTCGGTATTCTATATCAACAGCTATTTCCACATAAAGGAAAGAGTCGTTCCTCCCATAAAGAAACCCGCTCCCGGCGAGCCCTCTCAGCTCAAGAGAATCTTTACCTGCAAGCCCCTTATGCTCGTGCTTGCAATGGGTGTTCTCTCCAGCGGCAGATATATGGTGCAGGCAGCCGCAATCCACGTTGCGAGATATGCCTTCTACCTCGGCCCCGACCTTACGAATCTCTCATACGACGAAAAGGTAGCCGCCATTGAGGCAAGTGTTTCCACGGTCAAGACCATCTTCCAGATATGCGCTATCGTAGGTATGTTCAGCGTTACCCTGCTCATGCCTTATCTGATGAAGAAATTTGACTATAAGAAGCTCCTCATCACCACCTGCCTTGCGGGTGCGGTTTCCAGCGTATTCACCACCATCGTCGGCTGGTTTGCTCCCACAAACGTAAGCTTGTTCATCTGCATTCCCTTTATCATCATTACCTGCGTTCCCCTCGGCGTTATCAACGTTATCACAGGCGCGCTCATCTGCGACTGTCTTGACTATATTGAACTGAATACCGGCTTCCGTGACAACGGTCTGGGTGCCGCAATTCAGGGCTTTATCAACAAAATCGGTTCGTGTCTTTCCACCTGCGGCATCATCGTAATGTATATGCTCATCGGCTTCGAGCCCTCAAAGATGCTCTCATCCGAAGTAATTACAGCCGCTACCGAGTTGACAAGAACTCAGAACTTTGCCGTATTCTCACTGGTATCCGTAATTCCCGGTGTCAGTATGCTTCTGTGCGCAATCCCCATGTTCTTCTATAAGATTTCCGGTAAGGAAAAGGAAGAAATGATTGCCGCCCTTGAAGTAAAGAGAGCAGCAGAGAAGGCAGAAGCTGCCGAATAATCTATTCTATTTTCCGAAAATCAGGTGATTCCAATGTCCGCAAAAAAAGATTTAAGAAACGTAGCCATCATTGCCCACGTTGACCACGGCAAAACAACGCTGGTTGACGAAATGCTCAAGCAGAGCGGCACCTTCAGAGAAAACGAGCAGGTTGCCGACAGAGTCATGGACTCCAACGACCTTGAGCGTGAAAGAGGCATTACCATTCTTTCCAAAAACACATCCATCCATTATAAAGGCACAAAAATCAACGTAGTTGACACCCCGGGCCACGCGGATTTCGGCGGTGAGGTTGAGCGTATTCTCATGATGGTCGACGGCGTAGTCCTGCTCGTTGATGCCTTTGAAGGATGTATGCCCCAGACGAGATTCGTTCTCAAGAAGGCACTCAATCTCAAAAAGAAGGTACTTGTCGTCATCAATAAGATTGACCGTCCCAACGCACGTCCCTATGAGGTCGTGGACGAAGTGCTTGACCTTTTCATCGACCTGGGTGCAGAGGAAGACCAGCTTGAATTCCCCGTAGTCTATGCAAGTGCAAGAGACGGCTATTCAAGTCTTGATCCCGACGTAAGAGAAGGAGATATGCGTCCCCTCTTTGACGCAATTCTTGAAAACATTGATCCCCCCGCGGGTGATCCCGACGGTCCTCTCCAGTGCCTGTTCTCCTCTCTTGACTATGACGATTATATCGGCAGAATCGGTGTAGGCAGAGTTGAAAGAGGCCGTATAAAGAGAAACGACCAGGTCGTTCTCTGTAAGGATGACGGCTCAACACAGAACGTAAAGATTTCCCGTCTTTATCAGTTTGAAGGCCTCAAGAGAGTTGAATGCGAAGAAGCCGAAGCAGGTGACATCATCTGCGTTTCGGGTATTGACGGGCTCAATATCGGCGAAACGCTCTGCGATCCCGAAAATATCGATCCTCTCCCCTTCATTAAAATTGACGAGCCCACCCTTTCAATGAATTTCATCGTCAATAACAGCCCCTTTGCAGGCAGAGAAGGTAAATTCGTTACCTCACGAAATATCCGTGACCGCCTTTTCAAAGAGGTTGAGACAAACGTGAGTATGAGAGTTGAGGAAACCGAAACCACCGACACCTTCAAGGTATCCGGCAGAGGCGAGCTTCACCTTTCAATCCTCATTGAAACCATGCGCCGTCAGGGCTATGAATTCCAGGTTTCAAGGCCCAAGGTAATTTTCAAGACCATCGACGGCAAGCTGTACGAGCCCATGGAGCTTCTCATCATTGAAGTTCCCGAGCAGTATGTAGGCAACGTAATAGAAAAGCTGGGCACAAGAAAGGCCGAGCTTGAGAATATGGGCACCCGTGAGGGCGGCTCCACCCACCTTGAATTCAAGATTCCCTCAAGAGGACTTATCGGTTACCGCTCCGAGTTCCTTACGGATACAAACGGCAACGGCATCATGAATCAGCTCTTCAACGGTTACGAGCCCTACAAGGGTGACATTTCCGAAAGAGACAGAGGCTCCATCATCGTTCACGAAACGGGTCTTTCATCCGCATACGGTCTTTTCAACACTCAGGACAGAGGCCGTCTCTTCATCGGCCCCGGTGTTGAAGTCTATGAAGGCATGATAGTAGGTGAATGCGCAAAGAGCGAGGACGTTACCTGTAACGTATGTAAGCTCAAGCATCTTACCAACACCCGTGCTTCCGGCTCCGACGAGGCACTCCGCCTTGTTCCGCCCTCAAATCTCAGTCTTGAGCAGTGTATGGAATTCATCAAGGATGACGAGCTGCTTGAGGTCACTCCCGTTTCCCTTCGTCTTCGCAAGAAGATTCTCTCAAAGGAACAGAGGATGAAGGACCAGTTCAGAAAGAAATAATATCAAAGGAACTTACTATGGCTGAGCCGTTTCGTACCGCCGTTGCTCTGGGCAGCTTCGACGGACTTCACAAGGGTCATAAAGCAGTAATTGCCTGCGCTCTTTCCTGCAAGGAGCGCGGGCTTGTTCCTACCGTACTTCTTTTTGATTCCCACCCCCTGCTCACCATTTCGGGTATCGCTCCCGACTCCCTGCTTCAGCAATCCGTCAGAGACGAAATGCTTTGCGATATGGGAGTAAAAACGGAATTTATCAGCTTCCCCGAAATCAGAAATTACTCCCCCGAAGAATTTTTTGAAAAAATCATCGTAAATAAGCTCAATGCCGGCGCCGTATGCTGCGGAACGAATTACAGATTCGGCATAAACGGCAGCGGCAGCTGTGATACGCTTGAAAAGCTTTGCAGCGAAAGGGGAATTGAATTTTTTGTCACTCCCCTTATAGACTACAACGGCTCCCCCGTCAGCTCGTCAAGAATACGTGACTGCATTACCGAAGGCAGCATAAAGGAAGCCAACGGTATGCTCGGCTACGAATTTACGTACAGAGCGACGGTCAGAAGCGGATTTCAGAGAGGACGCCTTATCGGCGCTCCCACAATAAACCAGTATTTTGACAAGGGATTCATCATCCCGAAAATCGGTGTGTACGCCTCCGTTACCGTGATAGAGGGCAGAGAATATCCCTCCGTTACGAATATCGGTCTTCGTCCCACCTTTGAAAACGAAGATTTAAGAAGCGAGACCTGCATTATCGGCTTTGACGGTAATCTTTACGGTCAGGAAATTCAGGTTAAGCTGATTGATTATATAAGAGGAGAGATGCGGTTTAATTCCGCGGAAGAGCTTGGCAACAGAATAAATGCCGATGCCGTAATCTCCGAAGCAAAATTCAAGGAAAGGAATGAACGCCATGTATGAAAGCTGGGAAGCCCTTAAAAAGGATTGTCTCGGATGCATGAAATGTCCCCTGGGACAGACGAGGACTAATCTCGTATTCGGCGTAGGCAACGAAAAAGCAGAGGTAATGTTCGTAGGCGAAGGCCCCGGATATAACGAGGATATGCAGGGCGAGCCCTTTGTAGGCAGAGGCGGTCAGCTCCTTGACAAATTCCTTGAATACGTTGACCTTGACAGGCATAAGAACATTTATATTGCCAATATGGTAAAATGCCGTCCTCCCGAAAACAGAGACCCCGCCGACAGCGAAATGGATTGCTGTATTGACTGGCTCCGTGAGCAGACACGGCTTATCAGACCCAAAATCATAGTATGTCTGGGCAGAATTTCCGCTCAGCGTCTTATTTCAAAGGATTTCAGAGTCACACAGCAGCACGGTCAGTTCATTGAAAAGGGCGGAATACTTTTTATGGGTACCTTCCATCCCGCCGCTTTGCTGCGCAACCCCAATAATAAACCCCTTGCTCTTGAGGATTTTATTTCTCTTAAAGAAAAAATAAAGGAAATCTGTGATCACACCTATGATGTATGAATCTGAAAAATTTGACGTAGCTGTTATCGGTGCGGGCCATGCCGGAATTGAGGCAGGGCTTGCCTCTGCGCGTCTCGGATGCAGGACCGCCGTATTTACGGTCAATCTTGACTGGGTCGGAAATATGCCCTGCAACCCTTCCATAGGCGGCACGTCAAAGGGACACCTTGTAAGAGAAATAGATGCCCTCGGCGGTGAAATGGGAAAAGCGGCTGATATGAATACCATTCAGAGCAGAATGCTCAATCTCGGTAAAGGTCCCGCCGTTCACTCATTGAGAGCCCAGATTGACAGAAGAGCATACTCCGATTACATGAAGGGCGTACTTGAAAGGCAGGAAAATCTCTTTCTCAAGCAGGCGGAAATCGTTGATATTAAACAGGATGGCGATGAATGGGTGCTTACCACACGCCTTGAAGCCACCCACAGAGTAAAGGCGGTCGTGCTTGCAACGGGTACGTTCCTCGCAGGCAGAGTATATATCGGTGACGTTTCATACGAAAGCGGTCCCGACGGTATGTTTCCCGCTACTCAGCTTGCTCAATCGCTCAAAGAGCTCGGCATACCGACAAGAAGATTCAAAACGGGTACTCCTCCCAGAGTAAACCGCAGAAGCTGTGACCTTGACGAGCTGGAAGCACAGCCGGGCGACGAAAGAATCGTGCATTTTTCTTTTTCGGAAATATGCGAGGTTGAAAACAAACAGCCCTGCTATGTTACGTATACAAGCCCCGAAACAAAACAGATAATTCTCGATAATCTGCACCGTTCCCCTCTTTATTCGGGCAAAATTGACGGTGTAGGTCCGAGATACTGTCCGAGTATTGAAGATAAGATAGTAAGGTTTTCCGAAAAGGAACGCCATCAGATATTCATTGAGCCCTGCGGAATGAAAACAGATGAAATGTATCTTCAGGGACTTTCCTCATCATTGCCCGAGGACGTTCAGCTGAAGATAGTCCGTTCCATTCCCGGTCTCAGACACGCCGAATTCCTGCGTACCGCTTATGCGATAGAATATGACTGCGTCAATCCCCTTGCATTGAGAAGAACGCTTGAATTCAAGGATTTTCCCGGACTTTACGGTGCGGGGCAGTTCAACGGCTCAAGCGGATATGAGGAAGCCGCCGCCCAGGGACTTGTGGCAGGTGCAAACGCCGCTCTCAAGCTTCTCGGCAGAGAGCCGCTCATCCTTGACAGAACGACCTCCTATACGGGAACGCTCATAGACGACCTTGTTACAAAGGGATGCTCCGATCCTTACAGAATGATGACGAGCCGCAGCGAATACCGTCTGATATTGAGACAGGATAATGCAGACCGCCGTCTTACCGAATTCGGCTACAAGGCAGGACTTATCAGCGAAGAACGCTACGCCGCATTCAAAGAGAAGCTTCGTCTTATAGATGAAGAAAGAGAGAGAATTGCGGGTGTTTCAATCAAAAAGTCCGAGGCACTTGATGCTCTGCTTGTTTCACGTGGAACATCGCCGATGGAAAAGGGATGCAGGATGTCGGAAATGCTCAAGCGACCCGGTGTTACTTACGAACTTCTTACGGACTTTGACAAAGACCGTCCCGACCTGCCCTATGAGATTTTTGAGCAGGTTGAGATAGATATAAAATACGAGGGCTATATCAGAAAGCAGCAGTTACAGATAAACGAAATGAAACGGCTTGAGGTGCAGAAAATTCCCGAAGGTATTGATTACGAAAAAATAACGGGACTTCGCCTTGAAGCAATAGAGAAACTCGGCAAGGTCAAACCCGAAACGGTCGGTCAGGCATCAAGAATTTCGGGCGTATCCCCTGCCGACATTACGGTTATGCTAATCTATCTTGAAAGGAACCGTTCGGATGAACTTCAATAAGGATTTATTTCTTGAAAACCTCTCCGGGCTGAATATTCCCGTTGACGAAGGTCAGATTTCATTACTCGATTCCTTTGCGGAAATGGTAATTGAAAAGAATAAGGTAATGAATCTTACGGCAATCACCGACCCCGATTCATTCGCAATCAAGCATTTTGCAGACAGTATCAGCGTATCAGCTCTTCCCGAATACAAAGCGGCAAAGAAGATCATGGACGTTGGTACCGGCGCGGGATTCCCCGGAGTGCCCCTGCTGATTATGAATCCGGAAATTGAACTGACAATGCTTGATTCCACCGCAAAGCGGCTTGCATTCGTCAGCGACAGCATTGCCGCCCTCGGACTCAATGCGGAAATTAAACACGCGAGAGCGGAAGAGCTCGGCAAGGATACGGATTACAGAGAAAAATACGATGCCGCGGTTTCACGAGCGGTCGCTTCACTAAACGTACTCTCTGAATACTGTCTTCCGTTCGTAAAGGTAGGCGGATATTTCTTCGCCATGAAAAGCTCAAAGGCAGATGAGGAAATCGCGCAGGCGAAAAATGCCATATCGCTCCTCGGAGGAAAAATCGAGAAGGTCAGCACCTTCCGTCTTTCAGACGATGCCGAAAGAAACATAGTAGTAATCAAAAAAATAAAACCGACACCCCCGAAATATCCGAGAGTATCGGCTCAGATAGCAAAAAAGAGTCTCTGATTAAAATTCAGAGACTTTTTTATGTTTCACGTGGAACATTTTACGTCGTTTCACACAAAAATAGGGTAAAACACTTTTATTTTAGAAATCGCTGTGATATAATCGTAAAAAATCTGATTCAGGAGAGATGGCTTTGTCAAAAACAGTTGCAATAGTAAATCAAAAAGGCGGAGTAGGTAAAACGACCACCGCCGTTAATCTTGCCGCCGCACTCGGAGCAAAAGGCAAGAAAATACTGCTCGTGGATATAGATCCTCAGGGAAATACCACAAGCGGATACGGAATAAGCAAAAGGGGACTTGAAAAAACGTCTTACGACGTGCTGACGGGAAGCTGCAGCGCGGCAGAAGCAACAATAGTCACCAAATTCAAAAACGTATCGCTAATCCCGTCCGGAATGGACCTTGCGGGAGCAGAAATAGAGCTTGCGGAAACAGAAAAGAGAGAATCACGTCTTAAAAATGCGCTTGCACTCGTAAGCGGGGACTATGATTTCATTTTCCTTGACTGTCCCCCTTCACTCGGACTTATTACGCTTAACGGTCTTGTAGCGGCGCAGACGCTGATGATTCCCATTCAATGCGAATTTTACGCAATGGAAGGTCTGTCACAACTTGTATCAACTGCAAGAGCAGTAAAGCAGAGATATAATCCGTATCTGGAAACCGAAGGAATCGTACTTACAATGTATGACGGACGTCTTAACCTTACCCAGCAGGTAGTGGAGCAGATAAAAAAGAGCTTCCCCAAAAAGGTATATTCATCATTCATTCCCAGAAACGTAAGACTGTCGGAAGCACCGAGCTACGGTATGCCGGTAATGTACTACGACAAGAGCTCAAAGGGAACGAAAGCATACAACGACCTTGCAGACGAATTTCTTAAAAATAACAGATAAGAGGTATAGATATGGCACCTAAAAAAGGCGGATTGGGAAGAGGATTTGATTCTCTCATCATAGATAACGCGCTTGAAACGGCAGACAGCACTTCAGTTACAACATTAAAGCTTTCGGATATAGAGCCGAATAAGGACCAGGCAAGAAAGAATTTTGACGACGAAGCAATATCCGAGCTTGCCGCATCCATAGCAGACCACGGCGTTCTTCAGCCATTACTTGTAAGACCCATGCTCAACGGCAGTTATCAGCTCATAGCAGGGGAGAGAAGATGGAGAGCATCAAGAGTTGCCGGTCTGACGGAAGTACCCGTAATCATCAAGGCGCTCACAGACGAGGAAGCGGCAGTAATCTCTCTTATTGAAAATTTGCAGAGAGAAAACCTCAATCCCGTTGAAGAAGCATACGGATTTGCGGAGCTGATAAAGGAATACGGTCTTACTCAGGAAGATGCCGCCAAAAAGGTCGGTAAATCCAGAGCGGCGGTTACCAATGCTCTGCGAATCATCAGATTACCCGAATCGGTAATTGAAATGATAAGAGAAGGCAAGCTTTCCGCAGGTCACGCAAAGGCACTTGCCGGAATAGAAGACGAAGCACTCATAATTGAAGCAGCCGATTTAATCGTCAAAAAAGGCCTTTCCGTAAGAGAAACGGAAAAACTTGTCAAAAATATCGGCAAAACAAAGCCGAAGGATGAAGCGGCATCAAAAGTTAAAAGAATCGCATATTTTGACGAGGTAGAGCTGGCATTATCATCTTCTCTCGGTCGTAAGGCCAGAGTAATCACAAAAGGCAAAAAGGAATGCGGTACTCTTGAAATAGATTTCTATGACAAAGCCGACCTTGAAGCCATCGCAAAAGCATTGGGTACACTTGAACAGTAACGGAGAACAGAATTGAAAGCAAGTAAGATAAAAACCGCTCTGTGTGTTACGGCGGCGGCAATCATAGGCGTATCGGGCATACTGAGCGTAAAATGGGTAAGGGAAACCGAGCCCACCATCCCCGTTCAAAGCGAAACCGTCAAGCCGCAGGAAAAGCCGCAAGAATTTGACTATGACGGGCTGAGTAAATCCGTTTCGCTTATCTGCGGCAGAGAAATATCCGCCGATATACTGAAAAATTTCAGCGATGAAGAGCTTACCGCTCTCGGAAACGCCTCCAAAGACGGATTTCTTACGAATGAAGAATGGCACGAAACAGTCGGCTACACCCTGAACGCCCTTACGGACATTTTTGAAACGAAGGAAAGCGTTGATATGGGAAATAACGGCAGGAATTCCTTCGTACTCGGATTTACCGGTGATATCAATTTCACATACAGCGGATACGTTATGACTCACGCAAGGACGATGCCGAATTCCGTCATGGACTGCATTGACGAAACGTTTCAGAACGAAATGAAATCCGCCGATATAATGCTGATCAATAACGAATTTCCTTATTCCGACAGAGGAGAAGCCCAGCCGGACAAAAAATTTACCTTCCGTTCAGAGCCGGAAAACGTAAAATACCTCGTTGATCTGGGCGTGGATATCGTTTCCCTTGCCAACAATCACGCATACGACTACGGCCACGATGCCTTCGTTGACACATTGGCTACACTTGACGAAGCGGGAATCGCAAGAGTCGGAGCAGGTATGAACAGTCGTGAGGCAAATGCTCCCGCCACATTCGTTATAAACGGCTACAAGGTTGCCTACCTTGCCTGCTGCGGAGTGGAATCACCTATCAAAACACCCGTTGCCGACGAAGAAAATGAAGGAATCATGGGCTCTTATGACGGCGGCGAAGCAATGGTGACCGCAATCAAAGCGGCAAAGGAAAATTGTGACTACGTAATCGTCTATCCTCATTGGGGATATGAAAATACAACCGAGCTGACCGCCGCACAGAAGGCAAACGGCAGAAAATATATTGATGCGGGTGCTGATGCGGTCATCGGCGACCATTCCCACATTCTGCAGGGTATGGAATTCTATAACGGCAAACCGATCGTATACAGCATGGGGAATTTCTGGTTCAACACAAAAAATCAGCCCACTATAATGCTCAAACTTGAAATCGCCGACGGGGGAGAGATGACAACGACGATCATCCCCGGAATGCAGGAAAACAGCGAAACACATTATATGGAAGACGAAGCCGAACAGAGATGGCTGTATGACAGTATCATCGGCTGGTCCCCCATCAATGCAATCACGATTGACGATAACGGCACTGTAACCCCGGCAGAAGAACCGGAAATCAAAGAACAATAAAAAATAAATGATATACACTAGTTGAATATACTTTTTATGGTCAATAAAACTTCATTATTCTATTTCAAATCATTTTCTCAGCTTAACAGAACAGCATTCAGAATATAAACAAACAGCACCTGCTTATCGGCAGGTGCTGTATTCATTATTTGTACTTTTTATTTGAGCCAGTCGTCCTTTTCTCTTTTCTTTTTGCTGATGAGCTTTTCGGGCTTCTTCACGTAGCTTCTTACCACGCTTCCGCAATTTCTGCAGATTACGTGATAAAGGTCCATACTTCTGAATGCGTTGCCGACCACAGTCGTTGCTCCGTATGCACCCTGATAGGTTTCAGCCATATCCGTGCCGCCGCAGTAGGGGCATCTGCTTACATACTTATCCGTCATGATAATTTCTCCTTTCGGATACTGTCTATGTATTTCTCAATTTCTTCCCTTGAAGCGGAAAGACTGCCCATAGTCATTTCGGGCTTGCCGCCGCCTCTGCCGTTGAGGGCGGAATTGAGATTTTTGCTTGTTTCTCTTACGTCCGTATTCTTTGATGCAACGGAATATTTATACCCCGTTTCGTCATTTCCCGAAAATGCGAAAGCAACGTTCAGCTTATCCTTGAGGATATCGGCAAGAATCCTTGCGTTTTCCGCATTTCCCGATTCGTCAAATACGGCGGGAAAATCCTCCGTAACGCCTTCACATCTGAGTGAAAGCAGTTTTTTGACGGCTTCGTTAAGCTGATAATTCAATTCGGCGTTCTTTTCCTTGAGCTTTTCAACGCCCTCGGTAACCTCTGATGTTTTTTTACAGAGAAGGGCGGAAATTTCGGCTACTCTCTTATTCTTTTCTCTGTAATCAAGCAGGGCTTTTTTTCCTATCTGAAGGGAAATCCTCACTCCCTGCTTGTAGTTCATACAGGACGTCGCCTTTACGATGCCCACCTCGGAGGTGGTTGCGGTATGAGTACCGCAGCAGGCACAAAGGTCAACGCCCTCTATCCTTACGAGCCGTACCTGACCCTCTATTTCCTTTTTGCTTCTGTAATCGTAATTTTTCAGTTCATCCCTTGAGGGATAAAGCGTTTCAACTTGAATGCTGCGATAAATCGCATCGTTTGCCCTGTCTTCGATTTCGGTAAGCTGCTCCGGGGTAACGACTCCGTTAAAGTCAACGGTCACCTCGGTTTCACCCATGTGAAAGCCCACGTTGTCAAAGCCGGTCAACTGATGAAGTATTCCCGAAAAAATATGCTCTCCGGTATGCTGCTGCATATTGAGAAATCTGAAATCCCAATCAAGCTTACATTTCACCTTTCCCGAAACGGCTCTGTCACAGATATGATAAATTTCCCCGTCTCTTTCAACGGTATCAATGACTCTTGCTTCACCTATGAATCCTCTGTCGCCGGGCTGACCGCCGCCCTCGGGGAAAAATGCGGTTTTATCAAGGATAATTTCATACTTTCCTTTACTTTCCGCCGATGAAATTATCTCTGCCTCAAATTCATTTATATACTGATTTTCATAATACAGTCTCTCTGTCATATTCAACCCTCCGTTACCATAATTATAGCATTATATTTGAACGGATTACCATATTTTTTTGAATAATCGGTAAATTTTCACTTGATATTAGATGTATTATATATTATAATAAATAAGATTCAGAAGACTTTTCTTTACTCATGTGGCGGTGGGTCCTGTGCGACGAGGCGCTGTGAACCATGTCAGGCGGGTGAACCGAGCAGCATTAAACGGTCTGTCTTGTGCGCCACAGCCCCCCCATCGCCATATGATTAAGGGAAAGTCTTAAATTATAAAAAGGAGGAACGGGAATGTATCAGGCACTCTATACAAAATGGAGACCGGCGACCTTTGATGACGTTTACGGTCAGCTTCACGTTACGCAGACCCTTAAAAACGAAATATCCTCGGGCAGAATTTCCCACGCCTACCTTTTTACCGGCTCAAGAGGTACGGGCAAAACCACCTGCGCAAGGATTCTTTCAAAAGCGGTCAACTGTCTGAATCCCGTTAACGGCAATCCCTGCAACGAATGCGAAATCTGCAAAGGTATTGACAGCGATACGATATTTGACATCACCGAAATCGATGCCGCATCCAATAACTCCGTTGATAACGTCAGGGATCTGAGAGAAGAGGCAAATTTCACTCCCGCCGTTGCAAAATACAGAGTATATATCATAGACGAGGTCCACATGCTTTCGTCGGGCGCATTCAACGCCCTGCTCAAAACCCTTGAGGAGCCCCCCGCACACGTAATTTTCATACTTGCGACTACCGAAATCCATAAGCTCCCCGCAACAATTCTTTCAAGATGTCAGCGGTTTGATTTCAAGAGAATCGCTCCCGATGCCATAGTCAGCCGCCTCAATCTGATTGCAGAGGGCGAAAATGTAACGCTTACGGACGAAGCTGCAAATCTGATTGCCAATATTTCAGACGGCGGTATGAGAGATGCCATATCCCTGCTTGACAGATGCGTTTCTTCCTCCGATAACATTGACAGCGAAATCGTAAGCAATGTGGCAGGTACGGCAAGCACCTCAAATCTTTTCCGCCTTACCGAATGCATTTCAAAAAGAGACTGTGCAGGTGCTCTCAAAATCATAGCGGAGCTTCACGGCAGCTACTGTGACGTTGACAGGATTTGTACCGGTCTTTCCGAGCATTTCAGAAATCTCATGGTCGCTTACAGCGTCAATAACTGCAAGGACCTGATAGTCTGCAGCGATGCGGAGCTTGAAAAATACAAAGCCCAGGCGCAGACCTTCCGCCTTTCAAAGATACTTGAATGTATAGATATCATTTCAAATACTTCAAAAATCATCAAAAGCGCTCCCAATAAAAAAATCCAGCTTGAATCCGCAATTATCAAAATGTGCTCCGCAGGCAATAACGCGGCGGTACTCAGCGAAGATTTTGATATAAGGATAACCGAGCTTGAAAATAAAATCAGCTCACTTATGTCGGGCAGTGTTAAGATAAATGCGCCCGTAAAAGAAACGGTAACCGAAGAAAAATCCGAAGAACCCGTTTTCTCTCCGTCACCCGTTCCCGAAAAAGAAGAAAAAGCAAACGAGCCGGAAGAGAAAGCGGAAACATCCGTTCACGAAAAAATCATCAATCCGCCCGTGATTGACGAGCCGGTTCAGCCGGAGGTACAATCCGTTCCCGAAACGAAACCCGAGCCGGACGTACCCACCTTCATCCCCGACGGTCCTTTTTCCGACTGGGCAGAAGTGCTTGAAAATCTGATGAAATCGGATTTGCCTCTTTTCGGTCTGCTTTCGGATACCTCCGCATCTGTCAATATGGGCAAGCTGGTAATCCAGACGAGCAACAGATCACTTTTTGATTTCATAAATAACGAAAAAGATAAGACTCATTACCGCAATCTGCTCAAAGCCGTATTTGACGTTACGGGGCAGAAAATGAAGGTAGTCATTCACTGTGTTTCGGAAAAACAGAGTCAGGAGAGTACATCAAACAGTCCTCTTGACAATCTCATGGATAAAATCAATAAATTCAATCAAGGAGAATAAAAGATGAAAGCAAGAATCCCCGGTGCTCAGCAGGGCGGCACAAACAATATGATGAAAAAAATCCAGGAAATGCAGGAAAATATGGAAAACGTCCAGAAGGAAGTAGAAGCAACGGAATTTACTTCCTCGGTAGGCGGCGGAACGGTTGAAGTAACCGTAACGGGTGCTCATGAGGTTACCGCAGTTACCCTCAAGCCCGAGGTAGTTGACCCCGAGGACGTTGAGATGCTTCAGGACCTTATCATTTCCGCATTCAACGAAAGCATCCGCAAGGCAAACGAAGCCATGGAAAAAGGTATGGAGCAGGCCAAGGGCGGACTTTCAATTCCCGGTCTCTTCTGATATGGCAGGATTTACACCTTCACTTGAAAATCTCATAGATAAGCTGGCGGCATTGCCTTCCGTAGGCCGCAAGAGCGCTCAGCGACTTGCATTCCATCTGCTTGGTATGAGCGATGAATCGGTCAATTCATTTATTGAATCCATACTCAATGCCCGTTCATCAGTACACCGCTGCAGTATATGCTGTAATTTTACCGATAACGATATCTGTGAAATATGCGCTTCAAAAGAGAGAGATAAATCCGTAATCTGTGTGGTTGAAGACCCGAGAGACGTCATGGCATTTGAAAAAACCCATGAATACAGCGGTCTTTATCACGTGCTTCACGGCGTTATTTCACCTATGAATGACGTAAGCCCCGAGGATATCTGCATCAAGGAGCTCATTGCCAGACTCGGCAGCGATGAAATAAAGGAAGTAATTATGGCAACCAACCCCACTGTTGAGGGCGAAGCCACGGCGATGTATATTTCAAAGCTGATTAAGCCGCTCGGTGTTGAAGTTTCCCGTCTTGCATACGGCGTACCCGTCGGCGCGGACCTTGAATATGCGGATGAATTTACCCTGATAAGAGCGATTGAAGGCAGAAAAAATATCTGAGTTTTTCATCGTTTTTTTCACAAATTATTCAACGCAATTCACGGTTTTCACCACCCCGTTTTTTCTTCACTTTTTTAACTTTTTATTCATTTGCCTGCGGTGAAAAATTCCCGGCGGCAATTCATTATATATCAATGTACCCCACGGATATACCACATTTTCACGCACTCTACTATTACTACTGAATTATTATAGTTATATCATTTATTTGGGAGGTAATCTCATGAAGTTTACATGTAATTCCTACGATCTTTCCGAAGCTTGTCAGATAGTTCAGAGAGCCACGTCGGCAAAGACAGCCATTCCTTCGGTTGAGGGTATTCTGCTTGTTGCGGAAAACGGCACTCTTACGCTTACCGGCTATGACCTTGAAATGGGCATCACCACAAATATTGCCTGCGCCATAGAAGAAAACGGCAAGATAGTAGTCAACGCTCATATGTTCAGCGAAACTGTGAGAAAACTTCCCGACAGCTCTGTTACCTTTGATTCGGACGCAAGACAGATTGCCGAAATCAGATGCGGTGATTTCAATACCAAAATCATCGGCATGAGTGCGGACGATTATCCCGAGCTTCCCTCAATCATCGGCGGATATGACGTCGTACTTGATCAGAAGATTCTCAAGGATATGATAAAGAAGACAATTTTCTCCGCAGCTCAGAAGGATGCTAAAATAGTTCATACCGGCGTTAAATTTGAGCTTGAAGCAAATCATATCAGACTTATCGCGGTTGACGGTGTCCGTCTTGCAATCAGAAACGAAGACGTTATCTATGAAGGTGACGAGCTTTCCTTCGTTGTACCCGCAAAGACTCTTTCCGAGGTTATGAAGCTTCTCGGTGAAGAGGATGAAAAGGTAAATATTTCCGTAGGCAAGAGACATATCATTTTCAAGATAGGCGCTTACGATATCATTTCGCGTCTGCTTGACGGTGATTTTCTTAACTATAAGACAGCAATTCCCAACGTAACAAAGACGGTTGCAAAGGTAAAAACTCTTGATTTCCTTGAAAGTATTGACAGAACATCTCTCATTCTTGCCGACAGACTCAAGAGCCCCATCAAGTGCGTATTTGCAAATAATGAAATCTGCCTTTCAAGTAACGCTTCAATCGGTACTTCAAACGATAAGATAAGCGTTGAGCTTGAGGGTGACGATTGCACTATCGGCTTCAACAATAAATATATGATAGACGTTCTCAGAGTATGTGACTGCGATGAGGTAAGAATTATGCTCAGCGGTCCGGTTTCACCCATACTCGTTGTTCCCAATGAAGGAGAAAGCTTCGTATTCCTTATCCTTCCCGTGAGGTTAAAAAATGAAGATTAAGGTCAAGGTAGCCGAAAAACCCGAAATCAACAAAAAGATAGATACCGATTTTATCCGTCTTGATGCTTTCCTTAAAATGAACGATGCGGTTCAGTCCGGCGGTCACGCAAAGGTAGTGATTCAGGACGGTGAGGTCAGGGTAAACGGAGAGGTCTGCACCATGAGAGGCAAAAAGCTCCGTCCCGGTGACAGTGTTGAATTTCAGTGGAAAATATATAATGTAATATAAAACAGAAACGGAGGAATGAAAATATGCGTATCATAAATCATTCCTCCGTTAATTTTCGCAATATAGATGAGATTTACTTTGAGCCGCATGAAGAAATGAATATCATTTTCGGTGAAAACGGTCAGGGTAAGACAAATCTTATTGAAAGCATTTGGATGATGACCGGCTTTCATTCTTTCCGCGCGAGAAAAAACAGTCAGCTGATAAATTACGGTGCGGATGAATCAAAGATAGAAAGCACCTTCTTTTCACACGGGCGTGAACAGAAGGCACAGATGCTTATAAATCAAAAGAAGGAGCTTATCCTCAACGGCGTTAAGGAGGAATCCCCCAGAGCACTTATGGGCTCTTTTTATGCGGTCGTTTTTTCTCCGAATACGCTCGGCATCGTGCAGGACGGCCCTTCCGAAAGACGCAGATTTCTTGACGTTGCCTTAAGTCTCGTAAAGCCGAATTATGCCCTTGTAATGTCAAGATATCTCCGTGTGGTAGATCAGCGCAACGCCCTTCTCAAAAAATTCGGCGAACACAGCTTTGATAAAGAATATATCTTTGCCCCGTGGGATGAGGAGCTTATCAATCTCGGCTCAAAAATAATCAAATACCGTCTTGATTACATTGAAAAGGTTTCTTCCCTTTCATCGGATATCTACGGTGAAGTAAGCTCCGGCAGAGAATCCTTTTCGTTCCATTACGATTTTTCAAGAGAAAATATGAGCGAGGATGACATAAAAGACAAGCTGCGTGCAGAGCTTGAAAAGTCAAGGGAAGCGGATATGAAACGGCTCTATACCGTTACGGGTCCTCATTCTCACGATCTTGCGCTTACTCTTAATGACAGAGAGGCAAAGATTTACGGCTCTCAGGGTCAGCAGCGTTCCTGCGCTCTTTCAATCAAGCTTGCGGAGGCATCCATGGTTGAGAAAACCGTCGGCGAAGCTCCCATTGTACTGCTTGACGACGTAATGAGTGAGCTTGACGAAAAACGGCAGACCTTCATTCTCAATTATCTTGACAACAGACAGGTCTTCATTACCTGCTGTGAGCCATCCACTCTTTTAAGAAGCGGAAGGGGAAAGATTTTTGAAATAGACGGCGGCAGTATAAAGGAGATGAACTGATGTATCTCCATCTCGGATTTGATAAGGTCATTACTTACGATGAGATACTCGGCATTTTTGACCTTGATAACACAACCGTCCAGAAGGGCAAATACAATATCACAAGCGATTACCTTGCAAAAGCCGAAAAAGACGGAGAAACCGAAAACGTATGGACGGATTTGCCGAAATCCTTTGTCGTATGCATCAAGGACGGAAAAAGGGTAATATACATAACGCAGATTTCATCCTCAATATTACTCAAGAGAATACAGAGCAAAAAACTGATAAGAAAATAGAGCAGCAGATACGTTCTTAAGCGTACCTGCTGTTTTGTCATTTATTGATTATTTTTAAGAAAGTCGGCTACTTCCTCTTTATAAGGAATAGTCTCCGCCGCACCGGGCTTCGTTACCTCTATCGCAGAGGCGGCACAGCCCGTTTTAAGGGCGATATCGGGGCTTTCGCCTTTAAGAAGGGAAAACAGACAGTAACCCGTGAAAGTGTCTCCTGCGCCCGTTGTATCCACCGCATTCACCTTATAAGCAGGCGATGAATATATCTCTTTTCCGCTGAAGTACATCGCACCCTCGCTGCCGAGAGTGAGAATGACCTCACCGCCGATAAGCTCATGCAGCGCCCTTATCACGTCGCCGTATTCATACTTGCCCGTAATGCTTCTGCCTTCGTATTCGTTGAGAATAAGACAGTCAATACAGTCAAAGGGAAGCTCCCTGCATTTTTCAACAAACGGTGAAGGATTGATTGCCGTCCTTATGCCGTATCCGTGGGCTTTTTTCAGAATATATTCAACGCATGAGGTTTCGTATTCGGTAAGTATCAGGTCGGCATCACTGTGTTTTTCAAGTATTTTATCGCAGTAATCCTCTGTAATCTGCTGATTTGCACCGCCGAAAAGAATCATCTGATTCTGACCGTCGGGGTCAACCTGGATTATCGTATGTCCCGTATAATCTCCCGAAAAATCAATATCGGATACGTCAATTCCGTTATTTTTAAGGTAATCCGTCAGATAATTTCCGTCTGAGCCGACCTTACCCGCCACGCATACGTCCGCACCTGCTCTCGCAAGGGCAAGTGCCTGATTAAGACCCTTTCCTCCTACGTGGACTTCATAATTCGTGCAGTAAATATCCTCTCCCGTTTCCGGCAGACGGGGCATGGTGTAAACCTTATCTATATTATATGAGCCGAATACAAGTATTTTCATTCCGATACCTCTTTCAGCAGATTTCTCATTTTAAGTATATTTTCACCGAGGTCACCCGGTCCGAGAACGCTTGAGGTACCGACTACGAAGATATCGGCGCCCGCTTTTCTCATAAGAGGGGCTTTTTCGTAGTTTACGTTTCCGTCAACCTCAATGCTCATATCGGGATATCCGGCTTCGTCAAGGAGCTTTCTCGCTTCGGTAATCCTTTCAAGAGAGCCGGGCACCATTTTCTGACCCGCAAAGCCGGGATAAACCGTCATAAGCAGCAGGCCGTCAATTTTTCCGAAAAACTGTTTTATTGTTTCAACGGGCGTATCGGGATTGATTGCAATAAACGCCTTTGCTCCTCTTTCTCTGATAAGCTCAAGGGCTTTTTCAATATTATCCGTGCTTTCGTAATGAACGGAAACGATATCCTCAGCGGAAAAATCAAAGTTGAAGGCATCCAGCGTCTTTTCCGGCTCCGTTACCATAAGATGAAGGTCAAAGGGTATTTTTGTTCCCGCTTTAAGCCGTCTGCAATAATCCGTACCCAGACAGTAATTCGGAACGAAATGACCGTCCATAACGTCAAGGTGCAGATATTCAATATCTTTCTTTTCAAATTCGTCAATGATGTATCTGAGGGCGAAAATATCGGCGCACATAAGTGACGGTGAAATCTTTGATTTAAGCATGGGACACCTCGCATATATAATATGAAATAATTATACAGCAATAAAAACCTTAATACAATACAAAAAAGCAGATGCTATACTCCGAAAGCATCTGCTTCTTGTTATATGTGCGTATTACTGAACGTATGAGCCGACGGTAAGAAGGAATCCGCCGAAGATACCGCCGAATTCGGGACCGCCGTCCATGATAATCTTACCTGACTTGGTAGCTTCAAGCATATCGTCAGTACCCAGAAGTGTACCGAGAGCGCTCTTGAAGGAATCAAAGCGAAGGGTGAAGAAAGGCATTGCTCTCTTGTATTCGCCTCTGCCTGCCTTGGAGTGACCTGCTTTTACTCTGATGAAAGCAGATACTTCGGGATGGCCGTCAACTGCAAGTGCGTAAACACGGTCGGGGCTCTTGACTGCCCAGTCGTGAATCTCATCGTGACCTAACTTGTTGAGGGTGCTGATACCGCTTGTAAGAAGATAGAAGAAGCATTTTACCATCATCTGCTGTGTTCCTTCATCTTCGGGAGCTTCCTTGGCTGTAAGAAGTGAGCTCATCTTGAGCAGGACCATCATAAAGGAAATGAAATCCTTGCCGATGCCGCGCATCTTGGGAAGAGTACCGGGGCCGATTTTGCCCTTGAAAAATGCGTTCATCTGTTCAATGCTCTTGAATTCAAGCTCAACGTTAGTGTGCTCTTTATCGCTTACCTTGTCTGCGTGAACGACCCATTCACCGTTGTTTACTACGAAATGTGTAGCATACTTTCCGTCGGGTGCGTCGGGATCTTTTGCGCTGACCTGGATAACTGCATGGGTCTTCTCAAACTTCTTTGCAAGCTTGGGATCGTCCATGGCGATGGTTTTTATAAGGGGAAGAGCAGCACAGAGAAATAATTTATTGGTAAAAAGATCGTCTTTTGAAGCCATAATTATCAATCCTTTCTGTTATTGCTCTTCTTATTAATATTCGTCGTCCCAGTCGTTATCTTCTTCAAAGTCCTTCTTCATAACTTCACGGACAGCAGCGATGATACCGTTTGCATCAATACCTGCATCAGCCATGATGTCTTCCTGAAGGCCGATCATTGCGAAGGTGGGATGGCCGAGCATCTTGAATGCGCATGCCTTACCGCTGTCAACAACAACCTCTGCAACTGCCGAGCCGAGACCGCCGGTAACAAGATGATCTTCAACGGTGATGATTCTTCTTGTTTCAAGAACTGCCTTGATGATGGCATCCTTGTCGATGGGCTTGATTGTGTGCATATTGAGTACACGAACACTCAGACCGTCGGAATTCTTGAGGAATTCTGCTGCCTTCTTTGCCTGTGCTACGCATGAGCCGCAGGCGATAACGGTAATATCGGTACCTTCGTTGAGGGTAACTGCCTTGCCTACTTCAAAGCCGTAATCCATATTATCATAAACAACGAGGTCAAAACCGCGGTTGATTCTGATGTAGAAGGGGCCTTCGGTAGCGTAAGCTGCGTTAACTGCGTTTGCTGTTTCAAAACCGTCAGCGGGAACGATAACGGTGAGGTTGGGCATTGCTCTTGTGATAGCGATATCGGTGATGGCGTGGTGAGTTGAACCTGCCTGACCGAAGGACGTACCTGAGTGAGTAGCTACGATCTTAACGTTTGCTTTCTGATAGCAGATGTCGGTGTGAAGCTGATCGCAGGATCTCATTGATGTGAATGCGGAGAAGCCGGATACGAAGGGAACGATGCCCGCCTTTGCCATACCTGCGGCAACACCGAACATATCCTGCTCTGCGATACCTACGTTGATAACTCTCTCGGGGCAAACCTTAAGAACGTCGCCCAGCTTTGTTGACTTTGCAAGGTCAGCCGTGATGGCAACTACCTTGGGGTCGTTAAGCATTATGTCAGCTATTGCTTTGCCGTAAATTTCAGCGGTAGCAATTTCGGTCTGACCTATTGCGTCATATACAAATCCGCCTGCCATAATTATTTTGCCTCCTTTTCTACACGTGCAACACGCTCAGCATAGTAATCGTCGAGATCTTTGTTGAACTTTTCAAATGTTGCGTCATCAATGCCCATGTAATGGCAATGATAGTCGCCGCCTACTGAAAGGCCTGCACCCTTGACTGTATCCATGATGATGCAGGTGGGAGCGCACTTTTCTTTTGATCTTTCAATGGCTGTGTCAATAGCATCGCAGAGCTCCTTGATGTTATTGCCGTCAACATTTATTGTGTTGAAGCCGAAGGCAGTCATCTTATCTGCAAGGGGTTCGAGCTTCATAACTTCCTCTGTGGGACCGTCTATCATGCAGTGGTTTCTGTCGATGAAAACGATGCAGTTTGAAAGCTCGTAATGGTTCATGGTCATGAAACCTTCCCAGTTGGAGCCCTCACCGAGTTCACCGTCGCCGGTAACTACGAATGTAAGGTAATCCTTGCCGAGAATTCTTGCTGCGAGAGCGGTACCTGCTGCGATTGAGGGACCGTGACCGAGAGAACCTGTGGAAGCATCAACGCCTACTACCTTGTTTGAGTCAAGGTGCATACCCATTTTTGAACCTGTAAGGTTGAAGGTCTTGAGCATTTCAACGTCGTTGAAGCCCTTATCGCAAAGTGTGGGTGCATAGGCAATGGCTGCGTGACCCTTTGAAAGAATGAATCTGTCTCTGTCTTCCCACTTGGGCTCTTCTACCTTGATGCGAAGGTACTTATGATACATAACCGTGAGAAGGTCGAGAACTGACATACCGCCGCCGAGATGGCCGCTGCCGGCCCATGCGGTTGTCTGAAGAGTGAGATGGCGGAGCTCATTAGCTTTCTTTTCGAGGTCAAGCCATTCCTGTTTTGTTAATGCCATGGGAAATTCCTCCTTGTTTCGTTTATAACAGACGGTTGGTCCGCCTTATTTATCAGCCGAGTTCGGGATGAAGCTTCTTTACAACGTGGAAAGCTTCCTCTGCGATTTCGATTGTTGTCTGAATGTCTTCATGTGTAAGGGATGCATTGATGAAGTGGTTGTGGTGGGAAGCGAAGAATACGCCTCTGTTAACGCACTCGGCAATCCAATCCTGATGAAGCATCATATTGTCGTCGTTTGCAATTCTCAGATAGAACAGAGCGGGAGCGCCGGAGGTGATAAGATTGAAGCCGTTGTTTGCGGCTGCTGCCTTAAGGCCTTCGGTAAGCTCTGTACCGAGCTCTTTGAAAAGCTTGGGAGTATCAAGTGCCTTCATCTTATTGATGCAGGCGATACATGCTGCGAAGGGAACTGCGCTCATCCAGTAGGAGCCGGTGTATGAAAGACCGGAAGCGGCACTCTTGAGGAATTCCTTACCGCAGAATGCGGACATATTGTAACCGTTTGCAAGCGCCTTGCAGAAGCAGATCATATCTGCCTCAAAGCCGAAGAAATGGTCGGAGCCCGCGAGGTCAAGACGGAAGCCGGCACGAACGTCGTCGATGATGAGAACGATGTTGTTTTCCGTGCAGATCTTTCTTACTTCCTGCCAGAAGCCCTCTTTGGGGAATTTATTGTCGTAGAAATTACCGTGGTCATAGGGCTGAGCGATGAGGCAGGCGATATCGTCGTTTTCCGCGATAACCTTCTTGAGACCCTCAATATCGTCCCATGCAACGTAAAGACTGTTTGCTACGTCCTCGGGAAGTACGCCGGGATAGTCAATCTTCTGTACCATGGGGGATACGCCGTGATAGAAGCCCTTGAAGAAGATAATCTTCTTTTTATGGGTGTAGTTACGTGCCGTAAGGATAGCACCCTGGGTAGCATCGTTGCCGTTCTTTGCAAACCATGCCCAGTCAGCGGATGCTACGGTATCAACGAGGAGCTCTGCGCACTCAACCATGATTTTTCCGGGTGAGGTCGTGCAGTTGCCGATTTCAATCTGCTTGATTGCGGCTGCGTCAACGTCGGGGTCACCGTAACCGAGTACGTTGGGACCGTATGCGCACATATAGTCAATGTACTTGTTGCCGTCAACGTCCCAGAAATATGAGCCCTTTGCCTTCTCGGAGAACTTGGGCCAGCGGCTTACGGGAATGAACTGACCTTCGCCGGGGCCGAGATGTCCGTAAACACCGGAAGGAATTACGTCACATGCTCTCTTGAACCATTTATCCGATTCGGTAACCTTATAGGTCGGGTATTTTTCTTTTGCTTTAGCTTTAGCCATTATTATTCCTCCTCCCGTTATGCAAGGTAAAGACCGACTCTGTCAAGAATACGGTTTACGTTGTCAAGCATTGAGTTAAGACCGTGCATTTCAACCTTGCCTTCGCCGATGCAGACCATTGCGTTTACTCTGCCGCCGAAGAGAGCGTTGGCTGTTTCATAGTCACTGAATACCATGGAGCACTTGTAATTCTGAGGTCTCTTCTTGAGACATACAAGGCGGTGATTCTTTGCAACTACTTCAACTGCTTCCTTACCCTTGATTTCAATCATTACGCTGCCGTCAATGATGTTGGAAGCGGAGAACTTGCCGATTTCGTCGTTGTTGCCGACCTGGCAGATAGCTACGCCTACAACATAGAGAGTGAGGATTGTGTTGATCTTGAAGAATTCGGGATCCTTGAGGTCCTCTTCGCTCGGTCTCATGTACTTATTGAGGAGGTCTGTAAGACTCGTGAAATCCTTGAGAAGGAAACCGATGTGCTGGAATCCTTTTGAAGGAATGGGAGTTACGGTACCGTCAATAAGTCCGTTGAATTTTTCACAGGAGCTGAAGGGAAGCTTAACATCGCAGCTGCTGCAGCCCTGTTCCATTCTGCACTTGCCCTTGTAGAAGGTAAGTGTTGCGCTCGGACCGTTCTTAACCTCAAAGCCGATTGAAATGGGCTTCTTGTTTGTCAGGATTTCCTTTGCTTCGGGGGCAAGGTCACACAGATTTTCAAGAGCGCCCAATACAGCGTAGAGATTGATGTACGCAAGGGTTTTCTGGTCAATCATTTTATTTTCCTCCTTATTTGATAACACCGACACTTCGCCGATGATAAAGATTTATATAATATTAACAGATATGTACGCCCTTGTCAATAATACTTACATTATGTGAGTGTAAATTGTTCATAATTGACAAAAAGGACCGACACTAATTGTCGGCCCTGTCAATTAAATATTTTTCTGTTTTAGCAGGATTTTACAAAGTTTTCAATGATTTTTGCCGCATTTGCCGCCGCGAGAGGCAGGAACTGAGTGTAGTCCATGTGGGATGAGCCGTCGGCACAGTCGCTTATCGCTCTTACCACACCGAAGGGAACGGAGTTTGAACAGCAGGTCTGAGCGATTGCGGCACCCTCCATTTCACATACCTCGGCACCGAAGACGGAAACGATGTAATCCTTTTTGCCCTTATCTGCGATAAACTGGTCGCCGGATGCTATTTTTCCCTTGAGTACCTTGGTTTCTCCCGTCATTTCGGCGCTTGCGAAAAGACGGTCGGAAACGGATTTGTCGGTGTACATATCAACTGTATTCAGACCGGAAATATAACCGGGAACATCACCGATGGGAGTAGTATCCATATCGTGCTGAACGAGTGATTCGGCGATAACGACGTCGCAGATTCCCAGCTTTGCGGAAAGACTTCCGCCCACGCCCGTATTGATGATGCATTCGGGCTTATATTCCATAATCATTGCCTGGGCACAGATGGCTGCCGCTACCTTGCCGATACCGCAGACGGCGGTAACGATATCCTTGCCGTAGAGCTTGCCCTCGGTAAAGGTGATTCCCGCAATTTCCTTTTCGTTTTTATCCGTCATCAGGGTGTTGATTGCGGATACCTCAATTTTCATGGCTCCGATAATACCTATCATAATGAACTCCTCCTGTGAAAAATTACGGATTCATTATATATCGGAAAAGAAATAAAAGCAAGGAAAAAAGACAAAGTATTCACTTTATCCTCAATCCGCGTGAACAACTTTCACAAAAACGGGACGTAATCTTTGACAACCTGATGAGTTGATTACTTTATAAAAATATGATAAAATAAAATATCTATATAATGGAGGTATGTTTTTTGAAGGACTGCATAATAATCATTCTGCTGGCTGCCGTATTCATTCTGCAGCTCGTTATCCTGCTTACCCGTAAGAACGGGAAGACCGACGGCAGGTTGGATGATATAGAAAAAAAGGTGTCGGGCTTTGACGAAAAGCTCAGCAGGGAATTTGAAAGGTCAAGAAGAGAGAACTCCTCCGAAATGTCCACCTCCAGAGAAGAGAACGCAAGAGTGATGGGCGACCTTCGTGAGGATATGGAAAAGCTCCGTATTGATAATACCGAGCGTTCCGCAAAGCTTGAAAAAGAAGTAATTACCGTTCTCGGCGAGATACGTTCCGAAAACGGAAAACAGAATATTGAAACCTCACAGCGTATTTCGGCGGCGATAGAGGGTATGCGCGAAAGCAATGACAAAAAGCTTGACGATATGCGTGCCGAAAACGAAAAAAAGAGCACGGAGCAGACAAACAGAGTGTTTGAAGCGGTTGAAAAGATGCGTGAGAGCAACGAGAAAAAGCTTGAGGAAATGAGAGTCACCGTTGACGAAAAGCTTACGTCCACCCTTACGGAGCGTCTTGATTCCTCCTTCCGCACCGTCTCGGACCGTCTTGAAAGCGTAAATAAATCCCTCGGCGAAATGAAGGAGCTTTCAAACGGCGTTACAACAAACGTTACCGCTCTGAGCAGAGTGCTGACCAACGTCAAGGCGAGAGGCACCTGGGCAGAGGTACAGCTCGGAGTTATCCTTGACGAAACTCTCCCCGGTATGTACGAGTCAAACTTTGCTACGGTCGAGGGCTCCGGCGAAAGAGTTGAATTTGCGGTCAAGATTCCTTCAACCGAAGGCAAAACCGTCTATCTTCCCGTTGACTCCAAATTCCCGATGGAGGATTACGTCCGCCTTTGCGATGCCGCAGATACGGGCGACAGAGAAGCACTTGAAAGCGCGAGAAAGGCACTTTATACCAGAGTACAGAGCGAAGCGAAGGACGTTTCAAAATATATCAACATTCCCGTCACCACGCCCTACGCTATTCTTTACCTTGCCACAGAGGGACTTTATGCGGAAATCGTTTCCGCAAAGAACGGCATTGCCGAAAAAATCAAAAGCGATTACAACGTAATGATTGCGGGTCCCTCCACCATTACCGCATTGCTTAACGCCCTTTCCCTCGGCTTCCGTGCGGTTGCCATCAATGAAAAGGCAAACGAGGTCAGGACTCTTCTCGGTGCGGCAAAGCAGCAGTATGACAATTTCGGCAACACTCTCGCCAAGGTCCGCAAGAAGCTGGATGAGGCGGGAAGCGCTCTTGACGACGCGGATAAGAGAAACAGGATCATCGTCAAGAAGCTTAAAAACGTGGAATCACTCGACGGCTCGTCCGCCGATGAAGTATTGGGTATAAATGAAATTAACGATACACTCAAGGAGGAATAATAATGAAAGAACCCAAAGAATTACTCAAGGAGCTTACTCTTGAGGAAAAGGCAAAGCTTTGCGACGGCAGAGACTTCTGGCATCTTCAGCCCATTCCCGAAAAAGGCATTCCCGACGTAATGGTATGCGACGGCCCTCACGGTCTGCGTAAAAAGGACTATGAAAAGACCGGCTCGAGTCTTAACAATTCCGTACCGTCAATCTGCTTCCCCACCGCCTGTGCAACTGCGGCATCATGGGATACGGAGCTTATCAACAGAATGGGTGTTGCCCTCGGTAAGAAATGCCTCAAGGAAAACGTAGGCGTTCTTCTGGGCCCCGGTATCAATATGAAGCGTTCTCCCCTTTGCGGCAGAAACTTTGAATACTTCTCCGAAGACCCCGTTCTTGCCGGTGAAATGGCGGCAAGCTTCATCAACGGCGTTCAGTCCATGGGCGTAGGCACATCCCTCAAGCATTTTGCCGTCAACAGCCAGGAAACTCTCAGAATGACGGTCAGCGAGGTCGTTGACGAGAGAGCACTGCGTGAAATCTACCTTCGCGGCTTTGAAATCGCCGTAAAGAAGGCACAGCCCTGGACCGTAATGAGCTCATATAACAAAATCAACGGTGTTCACGGCTCCGAAAACGAGCACACCTTAAAGGAAATTCTCCGTAAGGATTGGGGCTTTAAGGGCTCGGTAGTATCCGACTGGGGTGCAATCAACGACAGAGTAAAGGGTCTTGCCGCAGGCAACGACATTGAAATGCCCTCCTCCTTCGGTGCGGGTACCGAAAAAATCATCAACGCCGTAAAGAACGGCACTCTTGATGAGGCAGTCCTTGACGAGAGCGTTCTCAGAATCCTTGAGCTTATCAAAAAAGCATCCGACGGTGCAAAGGAAAATTACGAATATAACGACCTTGACGACCAGCCCCTTGCAAGAGAAATCGCAGGCAAGTGCATGGTACTGCTCAAGAACGAAGACAATATCCTTCCCATTTCAAAGGATAAGAAGCTTGCAATTATCGGTGAAATGGCAAAGACACCCAGATATCAGGGTGCCGGCTCTTCACAGATCAACCCCACAAAAATTGACAATGCTTACGACGAGCTTGCCGCAATGGGCTACAATCTTACCTTCGCCAAGGGCTATGAGCCCTCAATCAAGAAGGAAAAGAAGAACGCCGCTTATCTTCCCGAAGCAGTAAAGGCAGCCTCCGAAGCGGATATCGCCGTAGTATTCGTAGGTCTTACCGATGACTTCGAGTCGGAGGGCTTTGACAGACAGCATATGGATATGCCCGAATCCCACAACAAGCTCGTTGCCGAGGTCGTAAAGGCAAATCCCAACACCGTTGTCGTACTTGCAGGCGGCTCACCCGTTGCAATTCCCTGGAATGACAGCGTAAAGGCGATCCTCAACTCCTATCTTACCGGTCAGGCAAGCGGCGGAGCGGTTGCGGATATCCTTTCCGGCAAGGTCAATCCCTCGGGCAAGCTTCCCGAAACCTATCCCGTCTGCTATAACTGCACACCCGCAAAGAATTACTATCCCGGAAATCCCGCTTCAGTTGAACACAGAGAAAGCGTTTATATCGGATACAGATATTACGACACCTTCGGCAAGAAGGTACGCTATCCCTTCGGTCACGGCCTTTCATACACGAGCTTTGAATACTCCGACCTTAAGCTTGATAAGAGCGAAATGGATGACAGCGATAAGCTCACCGTTTCCTTCAAGGTAAAGAATACCGGCGCTGTTGCAGGCGGAGAGGTCGCTCAGGTTTACGTTTCCGATAAGGAAAGCACCATATACCGTCCCAAGAAGGAGCTCAAGGGCTTTAAGAAGGTTTATCTTGAGCCCGGCGAGGAGCAGGAAATTTCACTTACTCTCTGCTCAAGAGCATTCTCATTCTGGAACGTCAACACAAACGGCTGGACCGTTGAAGCCGGCGACTTTGATATCCTTGTCGGCGCATCCGTTGAAGATATCCGCCTTTCCGCTACGGTAAAGGTCAATGCACCCGAGGTCAGCGTTCCCGATTACAGACAGGCCGCTCCCAAGTATTACGGTGCCGATATCCAGGAAGTTCCCGACGACCAGTTCAAGGCAGTTTACGGAGCAGAGCTTCCCGCTTCCGATTACGAGCCCGATGCACCCGTTACGATTGCGGATAACTTTGATTCAGCCGCAAGAAAGAAGAACGGCAAAAAGCTTCATAAGCTCCTCAGCGCACTCATTCCCGAGGGCTTTGCCCAGGCAATCGCTCTTCAGGTACCCTTCCGTGATTTCATTTCAATGAGCGGCGGCGTATTCAGCGAGAGCATGGCAGAGGGCCTCTGCAAGCTCATCAACGGCGAAAAGGGCGGAGTACGTCAGATTCTCAAGGGCATTCCCAAGGCAATCAAGGGCGTAGGTCCCCTTCTCAAGCAAATCTGATTACACGGTTTACAATTTTGGCAGCACTGCGGGCGGAAACGTCCGCGGTGCATAAGAGGTAATGAATTATGAATAAGGTGTCCCTTAAAGAAAAAATCGGTTACGGCGTGGGAGCCGTAGGTCTTGACTTGAGCTACGGTCTCTTTTATTCCTATCTTTCGCTTTTCCTCACAAACGGACTTAAAATCAGCCCCCTCTTTCTGCTCATCCTTGCTCCCATAGCAAGAATCTGGGATGGTGTGAATGACCCGATGATGGGTTCAATCGTTGACAGAACGAGGACGAAAATGGGCAGATACCGCCCCTGGATTCTTACGGGCGCGGTGCTTAACGCCATAGTTCTTACCCTTCTTTTCAACGCCGGCTCATTGAATATAAGCGGAACGGGACTTTACGTTTTCGTTGCCGTCTTCTACATTCTCTGGGGTATGACGAATACCCTTGCGGACATCCCCTTCTGGTCAATGGTCCCCTCATTCGCAACAGAGGAAAAGGACCGCAACCTCGTTTCCACCATTGCCAGAACCTTCTCCGGCCTCGGTCAGGGTATCGTTTCCATCCTTACCTCCGTGCTGGTAATTAAATTCGCGGGAGTTGCCTCCGACACGAATCTTTCCGATATGAAGGCGCAGGACCTTACAAACGGCTTCGGCAAATGGAGCGCGATCTGCTCTGTTGCCCTTGTATTCTTTGCCTGCATCAGCGTTTTCTCCACGAAAGAGAGAAATCTCGCACCCGCATCCGATGAAAAATTCTCGTTTACAAAGGCACTCAGAATCATCCGTCAGAACGATCAGCTTCTTACGTTTATGCTTTTCGCAATGATTTCAAACTGCGGTTACTATATGACGTCGGGTATCAGCTCCTACTATTTCCTTCAGGTGCTCGGTGACCTCAAGCTTCAGTCAAAATTCAATCTTCTGGGCTCGGTGGGCTCGGTGCTTGCCATTCTCGTTATCCCCATAATGGGCAAGTTCATGACGAACCGCACGGTTTATAAATTCTCGCTTACCGCCGCCACGGTCGGATATATCGGCATGGCGATAGTCGGTTACGGTTTCCCGGGTATGAATCATATAGAAATCGCACTCGGCGCCTGCTATCTTGTCGCTTCAATAGGTATCGGCTCAATGTTCGTCAATCAGACGGTAATGCTTGCGGATATCGTTGACTACGGCGAATACAAGCTCGGCTCAAGAAGTCAGAGTCTTACCTTCTCAATGAAGGGCTTCCTTCAGAAAATGGCATATACTCTTCAGTGCATTATCATGTATGCCGCATTCGTTGCCACGAAATACGATTTCAGCGGCTCCTCCGATGCGGTTATGAACAATCCCGGTGCAAACAGCGCAATCAAGGCAATGATGTTTATCATTCCCCCGGTAATGCTTATTATTTCGCAGATAATCTTCTCAAAGAAGTACCGTATCTACGGCGATTTCAAGAGAGAAGTTCTTGATACAATCATCAAAAAAAGAGAAGAAATGGCAAACTGAAATCTAAAGGAGCTTCCTATGACTAACACAAAAGACGTAATTTTCCGTACTTTCCTTGATTTGCTCAGAGAAAAGCCCTTTGATAAAATCACGATAAGGAACATAGTCGAAACCGCAAATATCAACAGAAACACCTTCTATTACTACTACGACGATATCTACGAGCTGCTGGAAGAAATGTTCACCATGGAGATGAACGAGCTTATCGCCAACCACAGCAGCGGCATCCGCTGGCTCATCGGTTTTCTGAAGATGCTTCAGACCTCCTACGAAAACAAGTCCATTATCAATAATATCTGCTCGTCACGAAGCTATGAGTATTTTGAAACATATATGTTCAAATCCTGCCGTATCATCCTTGCGGATTACGTTCACGAGGAATGTAAGACCAACATTGACGACGACGTTCAGGAATTTATCATTTCATTCTATATGAACGGAATCACCGGCGCTCTTTCCGAGTGGTTCAGAACGGGAATGCAGGACAGTCCCGAGCAGATAATGAAAAAATTCATCGTTATTTTTGAGGGTATCATATCAACTATCAGAAGAGCGGAAAGACGTTTCAAAGATGAAGACGAAGAATGACGATGCAGACGTCCTCGTATGCGTAAAGCCCGCGGGAATCCTCAGCCAGAATGCGGAGAGTAAAACGGGCACGTCGGTGCAGGACGAATATCCCGATAAGCTCCTTTTTCCCGTTCACCGTCTTGACAGAGAAACGGGCGGAGTAATGGTTTTTGCGCAGACCGGCTCCGCGGCGGCAGAGCTTTCCGCGCAGATTACGGCAGGCGAAATGAAAAAGAGATACCTTGCCGTGGTCAGAGGAAAACCCGCAGAGGACAGAGGCGTTTACGAAGACCTGCTTTTCAGGGATAAGCAAAAAAACAAGACATACGTTGTAAAGCGTATGCGAAAGGGAGTGCGCGACGCTTCCCTTGAATATACGGTGCTGGGTACTGCCGGAGAATATTCGCTTGTTGAAATATCGCTCCGTACGGGCAGGACTCATCAGATCAGAGTTCAGTTTTCCTCAAGGGGTATGCCCCTTTACGGTGACGGCAGATACGGAGGCGGCTCGGGCGAGCAGCTCGGACTTTTTGCATATTCGCTGTCCTTCATTCATCCCCGTTCAAAAGAAAGAATGACCTTCACGGAGCTTCCCGATACGGAAAAGCTTCCCTGGAGCTTATTCGGAAAGGAATGTTACGAAAGTAACGGTATGAACAAATGATTTATTATTTTTCGGGTACGGGCAATTCACGTTATGCGGCGGAAAAGCTTGCAATTCTCACAGACGACAAGTGCGTCAACATTGCGTCCATTTTCAACGGAACGGTCAAATCCGTTTCCGGCAGAACGGACGTGACGGGCTTCGTTTTTCCCGTCTATTATTCGGGTCTTCCCGAAATGGTAAAGAGATTCGCTTCTCACCCCGAAATCAGGGGACATCTGGGAGAATACGTTTACAGCGTAATTACCTGCGGCGCGGATTCCGCGGCTGCGGAGCTGAAGCTCGGTAAGGTGCTGGGCAGAAATCCCGATTTTTCCGTTCCCCTCAAAATGCCCGACAATTACGTAATCTGCTTTGATGTTGAAAGCAAGGAAAAATCAAGGGAAAAGCTGAAGGCGGCAGACGAAAAGCTGGATAAAATCGGCAAGGTTGTCAATAAAAAAGCGGCAGGCACTAATATGGCATTCAAGAAAAAGATGCTTACCGCAGTGATGTATCCTCTCTATAATATTTGCAGGATCACCGCCCTCTTCAGAGCAGACGAAAACTGTACGGGATGCGGATTGTGTGCAAAAATCTGTCCCGAAAAGGCAATAGAAATCAAAGATGGCAAACCCGAATGGGTAAAAAAGAAATGTCAGCACTGTACTGCCTGCATCAACCGCTGTCCGAATGCCGCCATTCAGTTCGGCAGAGGCACGGAAAAGAGAGGCAGATATTACATAGCAAATATCAATAAGTGAGGTATTATCATGATAGTCAAGGATTTATTCGGCAAGACTCAGGACGGCAGAGAGGTTGACCTCTATTCCCTCAGAAATACGGCGGGAACGACTGTCGATATTATTACATACGGCGCAACGGTCAACAATATTTACACCGCCGACAAAAACGGCGAATTTGCCGACATACTTACCGGCTTTGATACCGTTGAGGGACACGAAAAGTATTCCGCAAACCAGGGCATGACCATCGGCAGATATGCAAACCGTATCGCGCAGGGCAAATTCTCCATTGACGGCGTTGAATACAACGTAACAAAAAACGAGAGAGGAATTACCTCACTTCACGGCGGCGGAGAGCTTGCTCACGCAATCTGGAAGGCAATCATCATTGACGATACCGCCATTGAGATGACTTATTCAAGCCCCGACGGTGCTCACGGCTTCCCCGGAAACGTGGATTTCAAGGTCACGTTCACTCTTTACGAAGATAATTCCCTTAAAATAGATTATTATGCCGTTTCCGATAAGAAGACGGTCATCAATATGACAAACCACGCATATTTCAACCTTGCCGGTAAGGGCGACATTCTCGGTCACGAGCTTATGATAAACGCCGACAAATTCACTCCCACGGATGCCGACAGCATTCCCACGGGCGAATTGAGAAGCGTTGACGGTACACCCTTTGATTTCAGACAGTCCAAGCCCATAGGCAGAGACATCGGCGCTGACGATATCCAGCTCCGCCAGGTCAAGGGCTACGACCATAACTTCTGTCTTAACGATGACGACGGCCCCGCCGCAGTCGTTTACGAGCCGGAAAGCGGCAGAGTAATGGAGGTATTCACGGACCTTCCCGGTGTACAGCTTTATTGCGGCAATTTCCTTGACGGCACAAGACCGGGTAAAGACGGAATCATGCTTGAGCAGTATTGCGGCTTCTGCCTTGAAACACAGTTCTGGCCCAATACTCCCAATATGCCCGAATTCCCTCAGTGCACCGTAGATGCGGGTGAAAAATTTGAGAGCTGTACCGTTTTCAGATTTTCCGTTAAAAAATAATTGAACGTTAATTCAAGATTTATTATTTGCTAATTCACAAATTATCTATAATTGCGGCTATAATTAAGATTGTAAACCATTATACGGAGGGTATTGCAATGGCAGAAAAAATTCTTATTGTAGATGACGATACGAATATATGCGAATTACTTCGCCTTTATCTTGAAAAAGAGGGCTATGAGATTTCCATCGCAAATAACGGCGGCGACGCGGTAAAAATGTATAAGGAAATCGAGCCCGATCTGATGCTTCTTGACATCATGCTTCCCGTCCTTGACGGCTGGCAGGTATGCCGCGAAATCAGAAAGTTTTCCGAAAAGCCCATTATTATGCTTACCGCAAAGGGCGAGACCTTTGATAAGGTGCTCGGCTTTGAGCTGGGTGCAGACGACTATGTAACAAAGCCCTTTGATACAAAGGAAATCGTCGCAAGAGTCAAGGCGGTCCTTCGCAGAAGCTCGGGCGGAGCAAAGCAGGAAATGAAAGAGGTAAGCTTTGATAAGCTCGTTATCAATCTTACCAACTATGAGCTTATCGTAGACGGCAGCAAGGTAGATACTCCTCCCAAAGAGCTGGAGCTTATCTATCACCTTGCCAGCAATCCCAACCGCGTATACACAAGAGATCAGCTTCTTGACGAGGTATGGGGATTTGATTACTACGGTGATTCAAGGACCGTTGACGTTCACGTAAAGAGACTCAGAGCGAAGCTTGAAGGCGTATCTGACAAGTGGGAGCTCAAAACGGTCTGGTCGGTGGGTTACAAATTCGCCACCAACGAATAAAAGAAAAGTCGGGTGGGTCGCCTCAAGGTGACCCCCGATTACTCTGAGGGGAGGCGAAGATAATGAAGCTGCCGCAGATATCGGTAATGTCCCGCAGCTCCGAGCTGTTCAAAAAATACTTTTTCATTACAATTTCAATTATTCTTGTCAGCTTCGTTTTCCTCGGCTCTACCCTTATCCTTCTGGTAACGGGTATCTGGAAGGACGAAAAGCTGGATTTGCTTGAAGAAAATACCGTCAGCATCACCTCAAGCACCTACGGTATGCTTACCTCCTCATATATGGGGCAGAACAGCCGCGGTGCCATCATTACCATTTGCAGTAACCTTACTCAGGTTTCGGATGCGGTTGACGCTGACTTCTTTATCATAAATGAGCAGGGCGTAGTGGTTTACTGTAAGGATTTGCTTGACCCTCACGGTCTTGTCAGTACGGGCACCTGCTTTATACACGACAATTACGTTATTCCCAACGAAATCATGCAGACGGTCGCTTCCGGAGACAATTTCCGCGCAAACGGCGATATGAACGGTCTGCTCAGAAACAACAGCTTCATCGTTGCCTGCCCCATTATGCAGAGCGGAGCTTTCAAGGGTGCGGTCATAGCCGTTCAGCCCATTGAATCGGGACTTGTACCCTACATTCTCACGATTCTGAGAATGTTCCTTTTTGCTTCACTTTTTGCACTTGCGGTCGCGTTCTTTATGGCTTATTTCTTTACTTACAGCATGATCAAGCCCATGAGAGAAATGTCAATGGCGGCAAAGCAGTATGCAAACGGAGATTTCTCATCAAGAATCAGCGTTAAAAAGAGAAAATACCTCAGGAGCAGGACGGAAATCGACGACCTTACAGATTCCTTCAACTCCATGGCGCAGGCGCTTTCCGGTCTGGAATCCTCCCGCAGAAGCTTCGTTTCAAACGTTTCGCACGAGCTTAAAACTCCCATGACCACCATCAGCGGATTCATTGACGGCATACTTGACGGTACGATTTCGGGTAAGGAAAAGGACAAGTACCTGAGGATAGTATCGGGCGAAGTCAAGCGTCTTTCCCGTCTGGTAACGGGTATGCTCAATATGAGTAAGATTGAAGAGGGCAAGCTTGATATCAAGCCGTCGCGTTTTGATATCAGCGAAATGATATTCACTACCCTGCTCAGCTTTGAACAGATAATTGACAACAGAAATATAGAAATCAGAGGCCTTGATACGTTTAAGGAAAATACCGTAAATGCAGACAAGGATATGATAAATCAGGTAGTGTATAATCTTATTGATAACGCCGTCAAGTTCACTCCCGACGGGGGATACATTGAGGTAATGTCAAAATCCGATGCGGAAAAGGCGATTATCAAAATCAAAAATAACGGCAAAGGTATCGCTCCCGAGGAGAGAGAAAAAATCTTTGAGAGATTTTACAAGGTGGATAAATCCCGCAGCTATGACGTAAAGGGTGCAGGTCTGGGCCTGTTCCTCTGCAAGACCATAGTTGAAATGCACGGCGGCAGTATTTCCGTACGCAGTGAAGTGGGGGAATATACCGAATTCATATTTACGTTACCAAAGCAGTAATAAGTTCATTTCAGATGAATTTTTATATGGAGGCACAATATGTTTGATGAAAATGAAAACCGCGATGAGATAACTCGGGAAGAGCCCGGAGAAAAAGCGGAAGAAACGGTTGAACTGAGCGGGGAAGAGGACACTGCGGAAAAACCGGAGCCGGAGGATATCTATTCTTCCTCCGAAACGAACAGAGAATATACAAACGTGTATTCCTCCGTCGCCGATGCGGATGATGACGATGATATAGACATCTATTCCTCCGATGAGCCCGGAGTAAAATACGTTGACGTTGAGCCGGATATTCCCGAAACCGCTTACACCGACGCATATTCACAGCCGGTGAACACGGCTCAGAATTATCAGCAGCCCCAATATGCGCAGAACCCCTATTCACCTTATACCGAGAGGGCTTATGCTCCTCCCATTTACGGTCAGCCCGCTCCTCAGCCGACAGGTCAGTATAATCCGCCGGTTACTCCTCAGGAGCCCGTCAAGAAAAAGAAAAAGGGAAGAAAATTCCTTAAATTCCTTGCTCTCGTTCTTGTTTTTGTTCTGGGCGTATGTGCCGTTCCCGTTGCCAAGAAGATAAAGGCAAAGCTTACTCCCTCTCATGTCGAGACCTACGAAGACACCGATGAGGAAGAAACAAGCAGAGGTACGGGAGAAAATAAAGAGATAGTAATCAGCTCCAATCCCGGCAAGGAAATCACAAATACAGCCGAGCTTGCGGAGAAGGCAAGAAAGAGCAACGTCGGTATCCTTCTTTATACCGATAATGCCGCTTCATCCCTTCAGGGTCAGGGCTCCGGTGTCGTAATGGACGTTGACTCAACGGGTGAATACACCTTCATCATCACCTGCGCTCACGTTATTGATTCCAAGGGCACAAAGGTCAAGGTACAGACCGAGGACGGCAAATCCTACGATGCGGAAGTCGTAGGTTACGATACAAGAACGGACCTGGGCGTAATCAGAGTACACTATACCGGCTTTACTCCGGCAGAGTTCGGTAATTCCGACGACCTTGTTGTAGGCGATCCCGTTTATGCAATCGGTAATCCCGGCGGCGTTGAATTTTTCGGTTCGTTTACCGGCGGCTTTGTTTCCGCAATCAACAGACCCATCAACAGCGAAATCGGATATACAATGAAATGTATCCAGCACGATGCATCCATCAATCCCGGTAACTCCGGCGGTATGCTCGTCAATAAATACGGTCAGGTCATCGGCATCAATTCACAGAAGATTTCCAATACGAGCTACGAAGGAATGGGATTTGCGATTCCCGTTTCCGCCGCCAAGCCCATTATTGAGGACCTTATCACCTACGGTTACGTCAAGGACAGACCCAAGCTCGGTATCAGCTATTATTCTGTTTCATCCGTGACACAGTATTATATGATTGCCCAGATGAATAATCTGCCCGCCGGCTCCCTTGTTATTACGGAAGTAAATGAAGATTCGGCACTTGCCGGCACGGACGTCAAGCGCGGAGATATCATTATCGGTGTCAACGGCAAGGACCTCACCACCGCCGACGTACTGCTTGAGCTTATTGATAAGGGCAAGGTCGGTGACAAGCTGACTCTCAAGATCGCAAGGATAAACAGCAACTATTCGGTTGATACCTTTGACGTGACAGCTACGCTTGTGGAGGACAGAGGTACGACTGCGGTCAAGGAAGAGACGACGCAGTATGATCCCTTCTCATACTTCGGCTACTGATTTACGCTTGAATCTTTCGGTGAAGAACATACCAAACTAAATCGTGTAAGTTTTGAAGCAGGCATTTATCTAATGGTAGATGTCTGCTTCTTATTTGAAATTAAAATGTTTGGTATTAAGCCGTTTTCCGTCTCCGTGTTATGAAAGTGTTCTTTGAAGGGGAGAGTAAAATCGGTCAGAAACATTGTCGCACTGCTCGCTTGAAGCGCATCGCATTGCTCTGTGTTTCTTCCTCTCGGCAGGGCTCCTGCATCCGCCACCGGCGGCGGAGCCCCACCGAGCAACCGAAATCTTCTGCGCTACGCTTGATTATTTTGGCGAAGAACGGCAAAACAAATAACAAAGCGGGCTTGCCTTAAAGGTGAGCCCGTTGATTTTTATAAAATAAGGTAAATGATAATAAGTTTTGCCTAATCGTTTTTGCGCCCTCCCCGTACAATATGGGGTCCCCGACGAGTGTTCATTCGTAAAACGACTTTCTTCACTTAAACTAATCCGCGCTTTGCTTGAATCTATCGGCGAAGAACGGCAAAACAAATAACAAAGCGGGCTTGCCTTATAGGTAAGCCCGTTAACTATTCACTATTCACACCGTTATATCTTCAAATCCTGCGCCGATATAGTCGCAGAGCTTCCGGGGGTCCATGCCGAGCATGAGTCCTCTCATTCCTCCGCTGACAAAGATTTTTTCGCTCAGCGTTGCGGTTTCGTCAATGAAGGTGGGGAACTGCTTTTTCATGCCTACGGGGGAACAGCCGCCGCGTATATATCCCGTTGTTTTCAGCAAATCCTTAACGTGAATCATCTCAATCTTTTTTTCGCCGAAAAGCTTTGCCGCTTTTTTGAGGTCAAGCTCCTCGCAGACGGGAATACAGCAGACGCCGAAGCCATTTTTTTCGCCCTGCACTACGAGTGTTTTGAAGATAATATCCTTATCCTTACCCGTTTTGCGGGCTACGGAAGCACCCGAAAGGTCGCTTTCGTCAACGGGATATTCCAGGCATTCATATTCAATTCCCGCCGCGTCAAGCAGGCGCATCACGTTGGTTTTCGTCATATCTTGCTTATCCTGAATTTGAAAGTATAGTCTTTGAAGCCCTTGAGCTTATAGGGCTTGTGAAGGGTTGCACAGCCGGGCATATCTCCGCCTACGCCTCTCATTGCACCGTCAAGACAAAGGGTCAGATAATCGTCCTTTTCAAGCTCAAACAGATGCTTTGCCTTGTCAAGCTTTTCGGGATTATACATACCGTAATTGAAGCCGAAGGGGATATCCATGGCGTCAATTTTAAGGCCGCTTCCGTTGGCATCGGTAATGCTGAGAGTTCTTACGTCGGTCCTGTGGCCGTTTTCCTGAGGTCTCATATATCTGTGCTCAAGCGCTTCAACGGTCATTGAATGGCAGGCGATTTTTGCACCCGTCTTTCTGTCGCAGTAGGTTTCGTGAGGGCCTCTGCCGTACCAGGCAACGTCGGTTAAATCCGTGCGGATACCCAGACGCACGCCGACCTTCAGCATGGGAATGAGCAGTCCCTTTGCCGAATGACTGACCGTGATTTCACCTGCGGGTGAGAAAAGATAGGTCGTATTTACGCCGGAAACGAAGGGAGCCGTCCAACTGACGGTTACCTCAACGCCGGAGGGAGTTGAAGCCGCCTTCACGGAGGAAGCCACCGTCATTGCGGTTGAACGCTTCCACTGATAGAGGGGATGAACGCCGGAAACGAAGGGAGCGAAGTTCAGATACTCTCTGTCGTTATCCGTAAGAGCTCTGAAGAAGTCCGGCTTCATGGGAGTCATGAGATATTCCCTGCCGCCGTAAATCAGAGATGCGAGCGCACCGTTTACGATTTTTGCGGAAAAGCTTTCGCCGAGGATATCCACGTCGCGGCCCTTCTGTCTGAATTTAAGGTCGCCGTTTGCGGGGATGACGTCTGCGGCTGCCTTTTCTCTGATAATTATCTGCGAGAAGCTGACTTCAAATCCGGGCTCTGCCCAGGGCTTCGGGGTATTCAGCAGGAAGCGGACGGTAAGAATCAGCTCGCCTTCGGGATATTTTGCCGTATCATAGGGAAGGCAGACCGTTTCTTCGCTCATGGGAGCAATTGCGGTATTTTTGAGTATTCCGCTTTCAACCTCTTTGCCGTCAAGGGTGAGAGACCAGGCGAAATCGTATTCGGAGGTATCAACAAAGTAATTCTTATTCTTGATTGTTACTTTGCCGTTCTTTGCATCGGAATCGGTTACCTCAAGATTACAGTAAACCTTCTTGACCTCCCAGTATGAGGGCTGGGGCTGTCTGTCGGCGGTAATGATACCGTTGGCGCAGAAATAATAGCTTGTGCTGCCCTCGTCAAAGTCACCGCCGTAGAGCCATTTCTCTTCGCCGTTTTCAACTTTTCTGATGGACTGGTCAACGTAGTCCCAGATGAAGCCGCCTGCCATGTGGTCGTATTTTTCAAAATCGTCCACGTATTCCTTGAAATTGCCCAGACTGTTTTCCATGGCGTGAGCATATTCACAGTAGATTACGGGATGATCGGCATATACCTTCTGAGGAATGGGCTTATTGTCTGCCGCAAGGATATTTGCGACGTTATCGTAAAGAGAGGTCTTGAATTCCTTTTGCTCAACCATGAGCTTTACAAGACTCTCAACCGGGTACATTCTGCTGATGAAATCGGATTTTGTGAAATCAAAATCACCCTCATAGTGAACGGGACGGCTCTTGTCAAGAGCGAGGATGGCATTCTTTTCGTGAACGAAATTCATACCGTCACCCGCTTCGTTTCCGAGTGACCAGAAGCAGACACAGGCATGGCTTCTGTCACGAAGCACCATTCTGCGGGCTCTGTCAATGACGGCTTCCTTGAAATCGGGATTGTCACCGGGGCAGTTCTTACGGCGGACACCGTGGCTTTCAACGTCCGCTTCGTCCATAACGTAAAAGCCCAGCTCGTCACACATTTCGTACAGCTTCTCTTTATTGGGATAGTGGCTGGTACGAATGGCATTGATGTTTGCCTGCTTCATCAGATACAAATCCTGACGGTATCTTTCCTCGGGGATTGCCCAGCCGTTATCGGGGTCAAAATCGTGTCTGTTTACGCCCTTGATGATGACCTTGCGGTTGTTGATATATAAAACGTTGCCTTTGATTTCAACCTTTTTGTAGCCGAATTTGACGGATTTGACGGAGAGGATATTCTTACCCTTTTTAAGTGCGATTACAAGCTGATAAAGCTCCGGCTTTTCGGCGCTCCACTGCCTTGCGTTTTCTTCGGTATGGCTGAAATGAAGGACGGTCTTTCCTGCCTTTGCGCTGACGGCTTCGGAAGCGATTTTTCTTGCTTTGCCGTTTTCGTAAACGGATACCTCTAAGGTGCAGTCCTGCTTTTCCTTCAGATAGTTTTCAAGCGTTACCTCAAGGGAGAGAACGCCGTCTTTATAATCATCGGAAAGAGAGGCATCGGCAAAGAAATCGCGGATGCAGATTTTTTCCTCCGCATAGAGATAAACGTCTCTGTAAATGCCGCTGAGGAACCACATATCCTGGTCTTCAAGATATGTGCCGTCGGTGTATCTGAATACCTCTACGGTGATTTTGTTTTCACCGGCGCAGACGTAATCCGTAACGTCAAATTCAGCGGGAGTCATTGAACCCTGTGAATAGCCCACTCTCCTGCCGTTTATGTAGAGGAAAAAGCCCGCTTTTACGGCACCGAAATGGATGAATATTTCCTTGCCCTCAAAGCTTTCCGGGAGGGTGAAGCTGCGGCGGTAAATGCCGATTTCATTAAGGGAATGGCTTATTTTGGGAATTTCACTTTTTACGGTTGAAATTGCTTTCGGATAAAAGGCGCACAAATAAATGGGCTTGCCGTAGCCCTTTAACTGCCAAAGAGAGGGGACTTCAATGTCATCCCATGAGCTGTCATCGTAATTTTCGGCATAGTAATCGGTCCTGACGTTGTCAACACCGGTCTGCCAGTAAAATTTCCATATACCGTTAAGCAGCAGGTAATCGGGAGCGGGATTTCCCTTTACAGCATCGCTTACGGTTTTGCGGGGAAGGGCGGTATTGTGGCCGTCTTCCTTATTCTCTTTGATTATGTAGGGATTTTCCCAGTATCTGAGCTCATTCATCATAAACAGGCATCCTTTCCCGAAAAAATAAATTACACATTATTTTAACACACATAAAACGCTTTGTAAATATTCGCCGATATGATATAATGTGAAAGAGGTGAGCTTTATATGGAAATCGAGAGAAAATGGCTCGTGAAAAAAGAAAAAATACCCTATGACCTTGAAAAGCTGGAATCGGAGGAAATCGAGCAGGCATATATTTCCTTTTCCCCGACGATAAGAGTAAGAAAAATTGACGGCAGGAGGTTCATCCTTACCGTCAAATCAAAGACAAGTTCAAAGCTGTCAAGAGAGGAATACGAAACGGATATCACAAAAGAGGACTATAACGGGCTGATAAAAAAATCGGAGGGAAGAGTCATTTCCAAAACAAGGTATCTCAACAGACGTGCGGACGGTCTGCTTGAGGAAATAGACATTTTCCACGGCGAATTTGACGGACTCTGTTATATGGAAATCGAATTCGGCGACGAGAAAGCCGCAGAGGATTTTCCCTCACCCGAATGGGTTGACAGAGACGTATCAAGTGAAAAAGGATACTCCAACGGCGACCTTGCAAAATACGGAATGCCGAAAGAAGCAGCAACGAATAGTTAATATTGAATAATGAAGAGAGAATAGTTGCGGGACGCTTTGCGACATTAACGGCTTAAAACCAAACACTATAATTTCCATAATAAATGCAGGCACTTACCTTCAGATAAATGCCTGCCTCAATACTTACATTATTTAGTTTGGTATGTTCTTCGCTTATATATTCAAGCAGTAGCAAAGCGCAGATTAGTGTGCTCGGCACGGCTCCGCCGCCTGTGGCGGATGCAGGAGCCCTGCCGAGAGGAAGAAACACAGAGCAATGCGATGCGCTTCAAGCGAGCAGTGCGACAATGTTTCTGACCGATTATACTTTTTCCTTCAAAGCACGCTTTCATAACACGGAGGCAAAAAATCGCTTAAGCCAAAACATCTTTATTCAATAAAGAAGAAGGCACTTACCTTCAGATAAATGCCTGCCTCAATACTTACATTATTTAGTTTGGTATGTTCTTCGTTTATATATTCAAGCAGTAGCGAAGCGCAGATTAGTTTGAGTGAAGAAAGTCGTTTTACGAATGAACACAGTACTTCTGTACGGGGAATGAGTAAAACGGCTTAAAACCAAACACTATAATTTCCATAATAAATGCAGGCACTTACCTTCAGATAAATGCCCGCATATTAACAACTATTTCTTGTTTGGTTTGTTCTTCACCAAAATAATCAAGCGAAAAGAAAGGAAAAGAAACAGCCACCCTATTGGGTGGCTGCTGTTTGTGTTGGCGTCATCCTATCTTCCCGGGAGGCTGCCCTCCAAGTATTGTCGGCACTGCTGAGCTTAACTACCGTGTTCGGGATGGGAACGGGTGGACCCTCAGCGTCATAAACACCAACTTCGGAAACGCTACGGCGTTTTCTTGAATGCTTGACTATTATAATTCCCGTTTCGCCATTTGTCAAGCATTTTTTCAAAATTTTTTCAGCGTTATCCGAAAAGTGTTGATATAAAAAGAAATGAATTATTTTCTCGTAACCTTGAGAACGGTTGAATTAACGGTATTCTGCCACTTGTCAACGGCATCTCTGTCATAGACCGCGGGGGCTGATTCAAGGGCTTTCTTCATCTTTGAGCCCTTCATGATGCCTCCGAGAATCGCAAAGAAATAGGGGGGATTTCTCATTCCCTTTACGAATTTTGCCAGCAGGGAGGGAACGCTCGTTTTTGTACCTGCGCCCGCAAGGTCCGAGGACTGAATGACCTCGTTGTCAAAGAGGAAATCAACGCCCTCGCCGGGAAGCTCAAGCAGGGAGTTTTTGAGTCCCTCGTTTTTGGAGGTGAAGCCGCCGTATTTCTTATGGAATTCACGGTTATATTTCCAGAGAGTGTTTATATCTGCATTTCCCGCGTCTGTGATTGTTTTCGCAAGAAGTCTGCCTGCGTTGAGGGAAAGGTCAATGCCCATACCGTTCATGGGAGTGGTCATAAATGCGCTGTCGCCTGCTGCGGCGTAACCGTCAGCCACCATCAGTGCAAGAGGACGGCGTACGGGGATAATGCCGTTCTGACCGCCGTGAAGGATTTCGCTGCCGATATATTTATGATCTTTTCTGAATTTTTCAACGTGCTTATCGTAAAGCTCGTCTGTCAGAGGATCGATTCTGCCGATGAGGATATCCACGCTGTCTGCATTCGTACAGCACCAGGAAAGGCCCTGCTCACGGTTATGGCAGAGGAATACCTCAAAGGGAATTTCGGGCATCGTATCGTCGGTTTTATTGTAATACGCCCTTTTTGCGTAGAATAAATCGCCTCTGCCGGGAGTTTTTTCAATGCCGAAGGATGAGGGCAGATTGCTTCTCACGGGAGAGAATACGCCCGCAGCATCAATGACCAGATCGCCCTTGATATCGCCCGCATCGGTGGCAATGCCGGTTACTCTGTTTCCCTCGGTAAGGGGACCGGTAATCTCTGTGCCGAAGCTGAATTTAACGCCCTTTTCCTCTGCGAAATCAAGGAGCATATTGATAAGGGGCTTACGCCACATGATTTTTTGTCTGTTTTCGTCTGTGTAATTGATGATTACGTTTGTCTTGTATGCGGGACTTACAAAGGCACAGTCACCTCTGAATCTCCAGATATCGTCGGGAATTTCCTTACCCGTTATTTCGGAAAGAAGGGAAAAGGTGAATCTGTCTTCCCAGTCGTGACCGAGCTCGTTTCTCTGCTTCTTTTCATAAACCGTTACATCGTGACCTTTTTCCGAAAGCAAAGCCGCCGCAACAAGACCTGCGTGGCCCGCACCTGCTACCGTGATTTTCATTTTATATCTCCTCAATTCTCTTATCAATCAAAGAGCACGGTAAAAACCGTGCTCCGTGTTATTTCAGCCGTCCTGCTCAAGCTTTACCTTGTAAATGAAGCCGTTGTTGCTTGTTCCGACGACCTTGGCATCGCCGTTTGCAAACGTGCCGTTGCCGGAATTGGTATTGCCGAGCATAAATACGTTTTTGCCCGAACGGCAGACGGTCATTGCTCTGTCTGTGCCGGAGCCGCCGAAGGAGCGTGCCTGCATCTTGCGTCCGCCGTTTGAAACGGTCCAGATGAAGCTGTCGTAGTTACCCTTGTTTTCCCAGGGGAAGTCTCTGTTGGTGGAGGTTGTATAACCCGTGACCGCATAGCCGCCGTCAATCGGGGTAATACCTGTAACGAAATCATTTTCAAATCCGATAAGCGCCTGATGCCAGAGCTTGTCGCCCTTTGAATTGAACTTGATGATAATGCCGTCGTAGGTGCCGGATTCGCCGCCGTTATGCTGACCGGCGAGGGATAACTGCGCACCTGCATCGGATACGGAATAGTAACCTGCTACAACGCAGCCGCCGTCGTTTCCGACAACGACGTTATGGATAATCATTCTTCCTGTTTCGCTGATACCCTTTGCCCAGTTCCAGCCGCCTTCGCTGTTGATTCTGGCAATAACGGCATGATATCTCTTATTATCCGAACCTTCGATTTTTGCGAAATCGCCGTCATTGTTAACTGTTTCAATAGCGAGATATGCGGAGCCGTCGCCGGTGGTGGCAATATCAAATACCGCGCAGTGCTTTGAGCCGGAAAGTGCCTTGACCCATGCAATCTTACCGTCCTTGCCGTATTTTGCAACGTAGGCCTTAAGCTTGCCGTCACCCGTATTCTTAAGGTCGCCGTCGGTGCTTTCGCTCTTGCCGCCTATCATGAATCCGCCGTCGGGAGTAGCCGCTACCGCATAAGCTATGTCACCCTTGCTGCCGCCGAACATCTTTGTCCATCTGAGGTTGCCGGAAGCGTCAAATTTGCTTACGACCGCTTCAACGGTATCCTTGCACTTGTATGCGGAATCGTCTGCAAGGTTGGATGCGAGTGTATAACCTACCGCAATGATACTGCCGTCGGTGAGCACCGCAACGTCCTCGTATGAGGTCGCGTCGTTGCCGCTGACTATCTTTGACCAGGATTTCTGACCGTCTGAGGTGTATTTTACGATAACTGCGGAGGAATAATCCGTCTTTTTATTGTTTGCGTTGCTCATGATCGAGCCGATTGCGACTACACCGCCGTCCGTAGTGGTTGCGGAGCCGGTAAAGTTACAGCTTGCTCCGTTGCCGAAGGTATTAGCCGTTACCGCTTTGATATCCTTCGTCTCGATAATCCTTGTTCCCGTTTCGGTGGTAAAGCTGTAGGGAGGATTCGTGACGATAGCTCTGGTGGTTTCCTTTGTGGGAGCTACGGTATTGTCAACTACGGAAACCTTTTTATCGTCCTTTTTATCGTCTTTCTTATTATCTGTCTTTGAGGATTCGTTTGCCTTTGTCTTATCGTCTTTTGTCTTTTTGTTTTCCTTGGTGGAGCCGATAACGGTGGTTATCTGGGTGGTCGTGAGATTATTCTGATCCTTCTTGATTATTACGTCCTCGGGATCATCCTTATCCTCTACGATATAGCCCTCTTTTTCCGCAAATTCGATTACCTTCTGATAATCCTTTTTGGGAAGGGAATCAAGATTTCCGTCAAATTTGTATTTTTCGCCGAGAGCATCCTTGACGATTTCCGCCAGCTCTCCGTCGCCGATTTCAACGGGCTGATAGGAGCCCTCACCGGGAGCCCAGGTCACGCCCGTGGTAGTGGTGGTATCGTTGACCTTTTCTCTCTTTGTGCAGGCGGTGAATATTGTAACGACCAATACGAAGCACAGAGCCAGTGCAATCAATGAACTGAATTTGTTTTTCATGTCAGTCCTCCTCCGTAACATTCAGATTGTCATGTGACAATCATAATCTAACACATCCGATATCCAAAATCAATTAAATTCCGTTTTATATAAAAAAAGTTTACAAATGGCTTTAATATGGTTTTTATTTATTGTATAATCTGCTTAACTGATATATCACGAGGTTGTATGTTATGACAAAAAAGGAAAGAGCGCTTGCCGCAGTTGAAGCGCTTGAAAAAAGATATCCCGATGCAATATGCTCCCTGAATGCGGAAAATCCGCTTCAGCTTATCATCGCCACCAGACTGTCGGCGCAATGCACCGATGCGAGAGTCAATCTCGTGACTCCCGCTCTGTTTGAAAAATACAGAACGGTTGAGGATTTTGCAAACGCAAGAGTTGAGGACGTAGAGGAAATCATACATTCCTGCGGATTTTTCAGAGGCAAGGCAAGGGATATTATCGGAATGTGCCGTAAGATGATTGACGACTATGACGGAGAGGTGCCCGATACGATGGAAAAGCTCACCTCATTACCCGGAGTCGGCAGGAAAACCGCCAATCTGATCCTCGGCGACGTTTACAAAAAGCCCGCTGTGGTGGCGGATACTCACCTTATCAGAATTTCAAATCTGCTGGGGCTTGTTGACACGAAGGATCCGTTCAAGGTTGAGACGGAATTGCGCAAAATTCTGCCTCCCGACAAGAGCAACGACTTCTGTCACAGATGCGTGCTGCACGGCAGAGATACCTGCATTTCGGGACGCCCGAAATGTGAAATTTGTGTAATGTGTACAATTTGCAAAAGTGCGGGGAAAAAGTGAAAAACTGCGTGAATAATGTGAAGAAATAAGGCAAAAACCTTTATTTTTCATAGGAAAACTGAGTGAAAAAGCCGAAGTTATTCACTATTTGAGGCGAAATTATGAACAGAAGTAAAAAATATGAATACAAAAAAATTTGGTTAAATGCACATCTTTCCCTTGATTGCGGGCAGGCGTTCCGCTGGGAAAAAAAGCCGGACGGAAGTATGCACGGGGTGGCATACGGGCAGGCAATCGACGTATCTGACGACGGCGAAAAGCTTACTTTCATCGGTGCGGATAAATCCGATTTTGAAAGAATCTGGAAGGGTTATTTTGACCTTGACAGAGATTACGAAAAAATCTGCAGGGGCTTTGAATCCGACGAAGCGCTTATGCAGGCGGTTTCCTTCTGCCCGGGAATCAGAATACTGAAGCAGGAGCCGTGGGAGGCGCTCTGCTCCTTCATCATTTCACAGAATAACAATATTCCGCGTATCAAGGGCATAATTTCACGTCTGTGTGAAAATCTCGGCGAGGACCTCGGAGAAGGGGATTTCGCCTTTCCTGCACCCGAAAAAATCCTTGAAGCGGGTGAAGCGGGACTTGCTCCCCTGAGAGCCGGATTCAGGACGAAATACATACTTGACGCGGCTGAAAAGGTCGCTGACGGTACGGTTGATTTTGACAGAATAGAAAAAATGAACGACGAAGAAGCGTCCCTTGAGCTTCAGAAAATCAAGGGCGTGGGTGCGAAGGTCGCCGCCTGCACCCTCCTTTACGGCTTCGGCAGGGTTGACTGTCTGCCCGTTGACGTGTGGGTAAAGAGAATACTCGCGGAAACCTATCCCGACGGTCTTCCGGAATGCACCGAGGGTGTAAGGGGAATTGCCCAGCAGTATCTTTTCCATTGGCGAAGAAATAAATAATACTTGCAAAATCCGTAAAATTCGGTAAAATAAATATATGTTATATTGAAAAAAGGAGTGAATGATTTGGAAGCGATACTCAATTTTGATTTATCCGTATTCAAATTCGTTCAGGATTTCCTCGGTTACGGCACGGGAGGATTTCTTGACAAGTTTATGCCCGTATTCACATGGCTCGGCGACGGTGCGTTTTTCATCATATTCGGCGTAGTGCTGTGCATATTCAAAAAGACACGAAAAATCGGCATCGCGATGCTCCTTGCTCAGCTTGTCATGCTCTTTGCAAACAACATCATCCTCAAGAGCATTTTCTCAAGAACGAGACCTTTTGCTTTGTTCAATCCCGCGGTCGCGGAGCAATGTATAGGCGGATATAACCGCAAGGGCGAATTCCTTGAGGGCTGGATGAAAGAGGGATATCTTACACAGGTCCTTGAAGAAATGAAGACCTATTCCGTCGCAATTCAGCAGAAATGGCTCAGCACGTACAGATATTATATTGACATTTATCCGTACGCACACGGCTATTCATTCCCCTCCGGCCACACCTCATCAAGCTTTGCCGCTGCCTGCGGAATGCTCTTTATGTGCAAGGGCAAGAAGCAGAATATCTGGGGTACGGTCACCGTAATCGTTGCCGCATTTATCGGTTTCTCGAGAATTTACCTTCACGTTCATTACTGCACGGACGTCCTTGTCGGCGCAGTCGTAGGCGTTCTCTGCGGCGTTGCGGGCTACTTTATCTGCAAGGCGGTTTATCCCTATATTGACAGACTTCTTCAGAGAGTAAGAAAGAAAAACGACTCACCTGCGGAAGAAGTAAAGGAAGAAGCGGCGGAAGAAGCGGTTGAAACCGCATCCGAAGCGGAATAAGATTAAATCATAAAGCAAAAAGAAAATCCCGATGTTTGTGTGCATCGGGATTTTGTGTTTATCTGAACTTTTTGATGAAGGAATCAAGGGGGGATTCGCCCGTGTTTTCCGTGCCCTCATCGGGCTTTTCGGCAGGTGTCTGCTCAATGGGAGGAGTCATATAGACAAAGAGCAGGGCGGTTTCCATATTGTCTGCCGCATCGGTGAATACGCGGTAATTCTTGCCGAATTCTATCCACTTTTCCGTTCTTGCGACAAAAACGTCGGAGTTTGCCACCAGCGATGAATATTTCTCCTCAAAGCCGTCAATGTCCGCGCCGCCCAGCATTGAGAGAATATCGGTGAGATTATTAACCGTGTTTCCGTCAAGCAGGGAAAGAAGATACTGAATTGAATCCGTATTTACCGCAAGTGCACCCGAAATCCGTGCAAGTGAGGACAGGGTCTGAGGCAGATTTTTGATTGCGAGCTGAACCTCGGGACTGCTTAAATCGGAAAAGAACTGCTCTGTCAGGGGGAATGCGTCACCCAGCTTTGAAAGGTCGGAAAAGAATCTGACGACTACGGGGCTTGAAAAGATTTTAAGGGCTGCCTCCGTATTTTCGCTTGAAAGGAAGCGCAGCACGCTTGCCACCGCTTCGTTATTGGCGGGGTCAACGTATTTTGTAAGCACCTTGATGAGAGCGGCATTGCTTGTATAAAGATGAGCCGCATCGGAAACCACGTTCAGCAGGGAGGTCGTGCTGTCCGCTCCCGAGGTGAGCATTGAAATGAGACTGCTCACGTTCATTCCCGAAAGGGTATTCTGCACCTGTCTGAGTATTGAAAGGGTGGATTTAAGGTCGTCAACCGTATCCTCGCTGCCGATTTCAATATTCAGGGAGCTTATGGGGACGGCGGCAAAGTACATATTGCTCAGTTCAAAATGCTCTGTTTCCGCAGTAACACTTACGGTGTTGCCGAGTTCAAGGCCCTCAATATCCGAGATGCCCAGCTCGTCAATGCCGAGACTTTCACTCAGTCCGGGGAAGCCGAACATAACGGCGATTTCCTTTGTGCCGTCACCGATTGATCTGCCGGAGCTGACCTGAACGCCGGAGAAATTCGCCTCCTGCATGAGAAATCCGCCTGCCACCAGAACGGGCAGATAGATTTTACGGGTCCTGCCGCCGATTTCAACCTCTTCAAAAAGGTTGTTTATCATATCAACTTCAATTTTAACGGTACCCTTTTTGCCTGCGATTTCATCGGCAGTCATTTCTTTGCCGTCAAGGTAATATCTGATTTTAAGGGAAACGGGGGGCTTTTCCTTTGTCTTACCGCTGTAATACAGGTCTGTTCCCGTCATATTCCATTGAACGGAGGTTCCGTCTTTAACGGGGACGGTATCGTCCTTTATGCTCTCTATATCCGTGAGATTGCTTACGTCGTTTACACAGACGCCGCCTCTGTCGGTATGAATCCAGTCCGTGATATTAACGTTTTCAACGGAGCCGTCGCTGCCGAGATTAACGTAGACCGTTTCCTTTTTTGATACCGTATCGGGAGCCGCCGTGTAAACGGGCTGATTTATGGCTTTTGTCTGAGTTTCCTCCGCTTCCTCCTCCTTTTTGCCGCAGGCGGTCATACCCGTTACCATCAGCAGTGCAAGGGAGAGGGCGGTTATTCTTTTGATTACTGATGAGGATTTCATTCCGATTCCTCCGATTTCTTTTTTATGGGTTTACGCCAGCCGAGAGAGGTTTTATTGATTATTCCCTCAAAAACCGTCAGCAGGGCGGGCAGGAAAATTACGATCACCAGACCGCTGACAGCGGCGCCTCTGGCAAGCATTGAACAGATTGATTTTACTATTTCTATGTTGCAGGTTACGTATACTCCGAAGGTGGCGCAGAAGAACACGAGTGAGCTCTGGAATATTGATTTATCCGAGGCGTTTGCCGCCGCGAGTATGGCTTCCTTTTTGCTCTTGCCGGTCTGAAGCTCCTCCCTGAAGCGGGTGGTCATCAGAATGGCGTAGTCCACGGTCGCACCGAGCTGGACACAGCTTATCACGGTGGGGGCGATAAACGAAACGTTTGCGCCGGTTATCAGAGAAATTGACATATTCAGAAAGATTGCGAGCTCAATGGCGGAAACGAGGAAAACGGGCACGGTGAAGGACTTGAAGCATATTGCAATCAGTATGAAAATAGCCGCTATTGAAATAACGCTTGTAACCCTGAAATCTCTGTCGGTGACGGTGATAAGGTCCTTGGACATTACTCCTTCACCCGTGATGTAGCCGTTTTTGTCGTATTTTTTGACTATTGAGGTGAGCTTATCAATTTGCTCGTTTGCCTCATCCGAGGCGGTATTGTAAACGGAATTGACCATCATAAGCTGTCTTCCGTTTTTGAAGCAGATATCCTTTACGATATCCGGCAGTATTTTTTCGGATATGGCGGGACCTACGAAGGAGTTGAGGGAAATGACGTTTGAAACGCCTTCTGTTTCGTTGAATTCCGCTATCATTTCGGATACCTTTCCCGACGGAACGGAATCGTCTATGATGACGAAATGCGTCATTGCCATATTGAAATCGCCCTTGAGCTTTTTCAGTGCCTGCACGGATTCAAGCTGCTCCGGCATTGCATTTGAAATATTGTAATCAAGGGGAACGGCTGTCTTTGCGGCGTATGCGGGAATGATAAGACAGAGAAAAACGACGGCAAAGGTTTTGCTGTGACCGACTATAAATTCGTTGAGCTTATCAAACGTGGGGATGATTCTTTTATGTCTGAAACGGTAAATGGGCTTATAGAAAAGGAGCATATATGATGGCAGTACCACCACTACCGTGATTACTCCCAGCAGAACTCCCTTTGCCATTACGATACCGATATCAAAGCCGAGCGTCAGACTCATGAAGCACAGAGCGAGGAAGCCGAAAACGGTGGTAAGGGACGAGCCCAGCAGGGAAACGAAGGTAGATGAAATGGCGTTTGACATTGCCTGAGTTCTGTCCTGCGTCAGCTTCTGTTCTTCGTTGAAGCGGTCCATAAGGAATACGGAATAGTCCATGGTAACGCCTAATTGCAGGATTGCCGCAATGCTCTGAGTAATATAGGAAATTCCGTTTGGCATAAAGAAATTCGTGCCCATATTGTAGATGATTGCGTAACCGAGGGAAATGAGCAGCACCAGAGGAAGCACCCATGAATCCATGGTCAGCGAAAGAGCAATGAGCGCAAGCACGATGGCGACCGCAATGTATTTCGGTGCCTCCGAATCCGTCAGCTCCTTCGTGTCTTCAATAATGGCGGACATACCGCTGAGGAAGCACTGCTTATTCAGCAGACCCTTGATTTCTTTTATTGCATCCATCGTTGAGGTGGAGGCGCTTCCCTGAGAGAACTGAATCATTATGAGGGTGGCATCTCCGTCCGTTGAATAGAAAATATCCGTGATCGCTTCCGGATAAATCGTCTGCGGAATGCTGATATCAACTATTTCGTCAACCCATATTACGGAGCTGACACCTTCTACTTCGGCTATTTTTTCCTTGAGAGCCACGATATCCTTCGGCTTCATTTTTTCAACCACGAGGAATGCGTTTGCCGCGCTTTCAAATTCTTTATCAAGTATTTCCTCCGCCTGCACCGACTCGATGCTGTCGGGCAGATATGACATGATGTCATAATTGACGAAAGTACTCAGATAACTGATGATGGCGGGTATGAGAAGCAGGGAGGTGATAATCAGTATGATTTTCGGATGTCCTGCTATGAAACCTGAAATTTTATTGATAATCAATTCCGTGCCTCCGTGATTTTTGCAATGGTCTGCCTGAGATACGGGTAAAGCTCCTCAAATGAGAAGGGGGCTGTTCCCAGCACCGCGTCACAGCAGGCGGAGCCAACCATATCAACAAGCAGATAAATTGTTATTTCCGCTTCCCTTTTTTCGTATCCCTCCGCAATGAGGGCGGCGGTGAAGCGTTCGAGTATGTCGCTGTATTCGTTTTCCGTTCCCGTCATGGCATATCTGAGACAGGAGGAAAGGTTTTTATTGAGAAGGGCTGTAAGGTCCTTATTTTTGTGAAGATAATCCGAAACGTAATCCGCAATGAAAAGGACCTTGTCGGTGAGCGTCATACGGGTAAGGTCGTTCTTTTCAATCGCCTCAATGCTCTCACGGATAACGCCCGCGCTCTTGAAAATCACTATCTGCTCGAGCAAGTCGTACTTATCCTTGAAATAAAGGTAAAATGTACCCTTTGCTACGCCTGCCATTTTTACCACGTCGTCAATGGCGGTGGCGGCAACGCTCTTATTCATAAAAAGGTTATATGCGGATTCAAGAATCTTATTTCTCTTTATTATTTTATTTTCTGCGGCTTTTGCCATAAAATCACCCCGTAAAAATTGACCGTCAGTCATTTTTAGGATATTAACATAAAAATGACCGTTAGTCAATAATTTTTTTCAGATTTCATAAAACGTTCATAAATGTGTATTCCCGATAAAAAAGACACCTGCCCGAAAGCAGGTGTCGCAGTCATTATCGTTTTTATATCAGATATCAAGAAAATCCTTGCGGTAATTGAGAGAGAATCTTGCCGCCAGGTCAACGAGATTCTGATCGGTGATGGTGTTTACGTTGGGCAGGTGAGCTGTGAGCATATACATCTTTGCTGCCTTTTCAACGGTTTCAATCAGACCGAATGCCTCGTCCATATCCTTGCCGCAGCCGTAAATACCGTGAAGAGTCCACAGAACGATTCTGTATTCCTTCATCTTTTCCGCAGTTGCTTCGCCGATTGCGTTCGTACCGCAGACCATCCAGGGAAGAACACCTACGCCCTCGGGGAAAACGACGATACTTTCTGTCATCTGCTTCCAGAGAGTTCTGGTGATGGCTCTTTCCGTCATTTCGTGTACCTGAGTCATTGCAAGAGTGTAGTCGGGATGGCAGTGCATGATGATTTTATTGTCGGGGTCGACGCCGAGTCTTGCGATGTGGCTCATAAGGTGTGCGGGAAGCTCACTTGTAAAGCGTCCGCCGTCCTTATATCCCCAGAGAAGCTCTGCCGTCACGCCGTCCTCTGCGATTCTGATGATACCCAGATTGTTTTCGGGATCGTATTCAACGTTTTTGAAATATTTGCCCGTACCCGTTACGATGAAGATTTTGCCTGCAAGTGCCTTTGCATCAAAGCCGGTGGGGATGGTGCGGATAACCTTGTCAAGGTCAAGGTATTCGCCCACAACCGCGGGGTCAAGCATATAGCTGATGTTGCCGCCGTTTCTTTCATCGTAGCCGAGGCGGTACATATTGGCGGTGGTCTGCATCATTTCAATAAGGAAGGGAGCTGTCATTATATCTTTCATTTTCTGTTTACCAATACCTTTTCTTCATATTCTTTTATGTCGGCAATGTAGCTGTTTTTAAGATTGTTTCTGCTGAGGTATTCTTCCCATACGTCGCCGAAGGGAAGGGTTTTGATTTCTTCGCCGATAGCCATGAGCGCGGTGAAATCCGCCTTATCCTGAAGCTCCTTCATCTGAGCCGAGGGCTCAAGCAGAGCCATGAGAAGTGCCTTGCGGACGTTGCGTACACCCGTTACCCAGGCGGAAATTCTGTTAATGGAAGCGTCAAAATAATCCGTTGCGATGAAAGTCCTGTCAAGGGCATCGTTACGAACGATTTCCTTCATCATTTCCTTTGTTTCGTCGTCAAGGAGAACAACATGGTCACTGTCCCATCTGACGCCTCTCGTAACGTGAAGGGCAATCTTTTCGTTGAATGCGAGCAGGGATGAAATCTTATCGGAAACAAGCTCGGTGGGATGATAGTGACCGTTATCCATAAGGGGAACGATGCCCGCCTTTGAAACATAGCTCAGGCAGAATTCCGCAGAGCCGACGGTATAGCTTTCAAGGCCGATGCCGAATACCTTTGACTCCAGCGTAACGTAAACCTTGCTCTTGTCGTAGGGGATTGAGAGAATTTCGTCAAGCGAATCGCGGAAACGGATTCTGGGAGAAAGACGGTCGGCGGGGATATCCTTGTAGCCGTCGGGAATCCATATATTCATTACGCAGGGAACACCCGTTTCCTCTGCAAAATACTGTGAGATTTCAATACATCTCTTGCCGTGCTCAATCCAGAATTTCCTTACCTTCTCATCGGGTGAGGAGAGTGTAAGACCGTCCTTGACCATAGGATGAGAGAAGAAGGTGGGGTTGAAGTCGATACCCATATTTCTTGCCTTTGCAAATTCAACCCATTTTGCGAAATGCTCGGGTTTAATAGCGTCTCTGTCGGCAAATCCGCCGTCAAAAATCGCATAGCAGGCGTGAAGATTCAATTTTTTCTTACCGGGAATGAGAGAGAAGGCCTTGTCAATATCAGCCATGAGCTCCTCGGGGGTAGATGCCTTTCCCGGATAGTTGCCCGTAGTCTGGATGCCGCCGGAAAGGACATCGGGACTGTCAAAGCCGCCTACGTCGTCACCCTGCCAGCAGTGGATTGAAACGGTAACGTCATCCATTGCCTTTATTGCTTTTTCCGTGTCAATACCGTAGGAAGCGTAAATTGCTTTTGCACTGTCATATCTTTCCATAGAGATACCTCCTGAATAACATACGAAGTAATTATATTACATACTTATATAAAATGCAATTACTACGTAAAAATATCGGATTATTTTCCAAGGTTGAAATATTATATAATGTATGTTATAATAACCGAGTAGATTTTACGGAGGAAAAAACAATGAAGAAATTCAAATCGGCTTTGGCATTATTGCTTACTTTTATCCTTGTTGCGGGGGCTGTAATTCCCGTACTTGCAGACGAAGACGTTGAAGCGGCACTGCTTACCGCAGTTCAGACGGAGGACGTTTCTCAGGTATACGGTGAAGAAGTCAACACGGATGAAGCAATTCCTTACGTTCAGACGGAGGAAAACGAGGCGCTCGTTGAAGAAGCACCTGTTGAAGAGACACCCGTTGAAGTGATTCCCGAAAACGAGGAGCAGCTTCCCGAAGAGGAAGAGCCCGTTGAGAACGAAGAGGAAGAGCCCGCAGAGGAACCGGCCGAAAAGGTATGGAGCAAAAATCCCATTATCAATAGTTATTACAAAAACGGCAGACCCACTCCCACCACAAAAACGATAGTATCTGTATTCAAGACCATCAACAGCATCAAATGTCTGCTCCAGGGACGTTTCTTCTGGGGAGACGACAATATCTTTGATGCGGAGCTTTCGGAAGAAATCGTTGACCTTTGCAGCTATATGAAGGATAATTCCGCTCTCGATATCAATCTGCTGCTTACGAATCTCCCCGACCTTACGGATACGTCAAAGATTATCAATATGGTATTCCCTCTTGACGTTACGGAGCTCAGGGCCGAGCTTTACGCACAGAGAGACGAGCTCTGGGGTAAGGATGACGTAAAGGCAAATCTTCTCTTTTTCCTGGGCGCATATTTAAGCGGTATTACAAAAGCATACGCTTACGTAGAGCCCTACGGAGATACGGGTTACTATACGGTCTGCTGTGATATCACATACAGCGACGGTGTTGTTGAGAAATTCATTCCCGGTATCATCATTGACCTTGAAACGGGCAAATGCTTCGGCGAGCACGGCGAAGGAATGTGGAATATCGGCTTCAACTGTGACGTATATGACCTGCTCGTTTATGCTCCTCTCCAGTGCTGGATGAGAAATTTCGGCTTCTGTGTAGAGTATGATATTCTCTGCTACATCCTTCCCAACTGGATGTATAATTACCGCACGAGAAGAATCAAATTTGATTACGGCGACAAGGAATGGATGGTACAGATATGGAAGGGTACCTATCTTATCACCAACGGCGGTGAGGTCGGCGTTTACAACCGCGATGCCGGCTCATTCGGTACTTTCTATGACTGTATCGGCAACGATGAGCTTATGCCCATGAGCTTACAGATTTATCACGGAAACGACCTGCTGGTCAACGTTGACGAAACACCTCACTGGTGGGTAAACGGCTTCCGTATGGGCAACAGAATGTATTCGCCTCACAGTCTTACCATGAAATTCACCATTACGCTCTATGATGAGGAAATGGTAAAGGCGTTCTGCGAGGGCATTGACAAAAATATCTATCACGATATTGAATATACGGTTGACGGACTCACGGTCAGCTGTATCTGGGACACGTAAATTAAACGGCTTTCCTCCGGGAAAGCCGTATTTTGCAGGCAGACGGTGAACTGATGATTACAAAAGACGTAAAGCTGATAGAATATACAAAAAAGCAGGATGCGGCAAACTGCATTACCCATGCGGTCGGTGCGGTAATAACGGTAATCTGCTTCATACTGATGCTTAAAAAAGTGATTCCCGGCGGAAATACGCTTCATACCGTTTCCGTTACGGTGCAGGGAATTGCGCTGATGGCGGTATATTTCATCTCCGCAATCTATCACGGGTTACCTCAGGGAGAGGCAAAGAGGAGGGCGCGTCTTTTTGACCATATGGCGATTCCTTTGCTTCTTGCGGGTACTACCACCCCCTGCGCTCTGATTTCCCTTTACTCGGTCAGCAAAGCTTCGGGGATAACCGTTTTTGTCATTGCGTGGTGCTGTGCGCTTTTCGGCATACTGTCAAAGCTGTTTTTCTTTGAGAAGCTGAAGGCGGCGGTGATGGCTGTCTATTTCGGCGGCGGAGCGGTAATGCTCGGAATGGCGATACCCTATGCATCGGCGTTTGACAGAAGGGGCTTCGGTCTGCTGTTTGTCGGAAGCTTCGCCTACGTCATCGGAGGCATCCTTTGCCGTGCGGGTATGAAAAGGCCGTGGGTGCATGCGGTGTTTCACGTGTTTGTGTTGGCGGGAAGTATTATCCATTGGTATGTAATCTACACATATATCGCTTGAATCTTTCGGTGAAGAACATACCAAACTAAATAATGTAAGCATCAAGGCAAGCACTTCCATAACGGTAAGTGCTTGCTTCTTTGTAAAAATTAAAATGTTTGGTATTAAGCCGTTTTCCTCGTTCCCCGTACAAAAGTACTGTGTTCACTCGGAGAAACGGCTTTCTTCAACCGAAATCTTCTGCGCTACGCTTGATTATTTTGGTGAAGAACGGCAAAACAAATAATATAACGGGCTTTCCTGAAAGGAGAGCCCGTTGGTTTTAATATGCGGTTTGAGGTTTATACTCTTTCTCTGTCGCTTTCAATTATTTTTCCGGTTTTTGCATTGATGTCGAAATCATATTCAAATCCACCTGAAACGAATTCGATTTCATAGTGAGCGAACATATCATCCGTGTCAAGCTTGCATTTGACGTTTGATGCGTCGGAAGCGTTTATACCCGCTCTTTTGAAAGCGATTGACTTTGCTTCGTTTTCGGAAATGAATGAAGATGTATCAACGGCGGCCCTTGTTCTTTCTTCCTCATAGCGCTCCTTGCTGAATTCGCTGACCTTGCCGGACTGAGCGTTGATTTCGTATTCGTATTCGGTACCGTTCTTTACAAATTCTATATCGTAGTGAGCGATTCTGTCGTCTGTGTCAAGCTTTGCTTTCTTGAATTCAACGTCGGATGCCTTGAAGCCCGCGTGCCTGAGCGCTGCATTCTTTGCCGTGTCAATGCTGATGAATCCTTTTGCGGCGGGGTTTGATTTTTCGTTTTCCTTATTCTCTACGGTCTTTTTGCTTTCGTTGTTTTCTTTTGAAGCGGGAGCTGTTTCGGTTTTATTGTCATCATCAGCTTCCTTGTCGCTTTTGATTATTGAGCCGTCAAGACCGATTTCGTAGTCATATTCAAAGCCGTTTGCCGTGAATTCAATGCTGAAATGAGGGACTGCATCGTCTCTGTCAAGTTCGGGAGAGCCGATTTCAAGAAGTGCCTCATCCTCCGAAACACCTGCATGGTTGAATGCAATTCCGATTGCTTCGTCCGCAGTGATTTCCGATGCGGAAGCGAGGGCAGTTGTTTCGGCCTGTACGGTTTCGGTTATGCTCTGATTCGCATTGGCGGCGGGAGCGGTTTTTTCGGTTTTGTCTGAGCAGGCAGTGAAGGCGAAGATTCCTCCTGCGATGATTACAGCGGATACAGCGGCGGTGATAATTCTTGATTTTTTCATATTCTTTATTCCTTTCTTCGTCCGGGTTTGTCCCTGACCTTGATCAGATAATAACCTGCGAAGATTAAAGAAATATTAGAAAATCAAATTTTATCAAAAAAAGTTATTTTGAATTCCGAGCCCTTGTCTTTTTCGGATTCAACACTTGCTTTTCCGCCGTGAATCTCCGCAATCTTGCTGACCAGCGAAAGACCGAGACCGAAGCCCTCGCTGTTTCTTGACGAATCGGCACGGAAAAATCTGTTGAATACCTTTTCTGCTTCTTCGGCTGTCATTCCGATTCCGTTATCCGCAACGGACAATATAATATTGTTTTCTTCTTTATATAGCTTTACCGTTGTTTCACCGTTTTCTTTTCCGTATTTTACGGAATTTGTCAAAAGGTTTTCAAGCAGACGGCAAATCAGCACGGGCTCACAGTCCATCGTAATATCCTTTTCAATTACGCAGTCAATCCGTATGCCTTTGTCGCTTCTGAAATTGCGGCAGACCTCCTCACAAAGAAGACTTACGTCGTTTGGCTCAAGTCTGAATTTTTCGCTGTTCTGATCTGCTCTCGTAAGAATAAGAAGAGTAGAAACCAGGGCGGTCATTTTGTCTGTCTGCGTTTGAATTTCCCTGAAAGCTTCGGTATAATCGGCAGGATCGGCATTTTTTGAAAGAGCAAATTCACATTCGCCCTTGATGACCGCAAGCGGAGTACGAAGCTCGTGAGACGCATCGGAGGTAAACTGCTTTTCGTTTTCAAAGGATTTGCCGAGCCGTGCAAACATATCGTTGAATGTTTCTGCAAGGACGTGGATTTCGTCTTTGCCGTCTCCGATTTCAATCCTTTTTGAAAGGTCGTTTCCGGAGCTTATTTCCTTTGCGGCGCGTGTAATGTCTTCAACGGGTTTTATCGTATGCTTTGCAATTAAATAAGCAAGTATCGCGGCAACAAGAATAAGCAGAGGGATAGAATAAACGGCAATTCTGTTTATTTTTGTAAACGCCGTTCCCGTGTTATCGGCAGGGGTAATGCCTCTTATCCATATACTGTCGGATGCATCTGAAACGAATTCAACCTTAAATACTTCTGTTTTTGCAACCTGTTGATATTCAACCGACATTATTTTTGAATTTTTCCTGTCGGCTCCGACATATTCAAGTGCGGTTTCAACCGCTTTTTCCGCACTGATTCCGCTGCGGAATTTTATATTGCGATATTCTGCTTCTTCGACCGAATCGTAATCGGCAGCACCCGTTTCACAGTTGATGACGTTGCCGGAGCGGATATCGATATCGCATTCATATTTGTTGAAAAGAATACGGGAATCGTAAACAAGATAGTTTTCACCGTTGATTCTTTCTTTATATATTTTTCCGTTTCTGAACTCGGCTTCCGAATTAAGCAGAGCGGGAAGCTCGCCCTTGATATATTTGCCGTCCGCTGAATAGACGCTTGCATAAACGCCGTTACCGTAAAACAAAAAATCGTTTTCAATGTTCAGTATTCCGTTTTTTATTTCAACCTCGTCCGCGTTTCTTTCAACTGATTGAATAAGTCTTTGCCTCAGATCCTCGCTGACCGCTTTTTTCCCGACGGCAACGAGAGAAAACAAGCTTACCGCACACACAAGCGTGATAATCAGCGTTATAAGCAATGCGGTTTTTGTCTTGAATGATATTTTCATCAATAGCTCTCCCTGATAACGTATCCCGAACCTCTGACGGTACGGATAAGCTTCTTTTCATAATCATCGTCAATTTTCTTTCGCAGATATCTGATATAAACGTCAACAACGTTTGTGCCGCCCTCATAATCAAAATTCCAGATGTGGTTTTCAATCTGTTCACGGCTGAGAACGTTGCCCTTATGGAGCATCAGACAGCGCAGAAGCTCAAATTCCTTTGCCGTAAGCTCAATGTTTTTTTCGCCTCTCATAACCTTGTGAGAGCCGAGGTCAAGCGACAAATCCCCGCAGGTGAGTACGCTTGTCTTCACGTCCGCTTTTCTTCTTATCATCACTCTTATTCTTGCAAGAAGCTCGTCAAACGAAAACGGCTTGACAAGATAATCGTCCGCGCCGATGTCCAGACCCTCAACGCGGTCTTCAATACTGTCTCTTGCGGTGAGGAAAAGCACCGGCACGTTTATACCCTTTGCCCTGATTTTTTTTACGAGCGAAAAGCCGTCAAGCTTCGGCATATTGACGTCAAGGACAGCGGCATCATATTCGGCAAATGAAAAGCAGTCAAGTGCCTCTTCTCCGTCAAAGCAGCTGTCAACGCTGTAGTTTACCGATGAAAGCTGACGGGTTATTATTCTGTTTAAGCTTTTTTCATCTTCCGCAACAAGTATTCTCATATAACTTTACGTATAACTGAGCCGTTCCGGAAAGGACGGCCCGGATTATTTCTCCTTTGCAGATATTCAGTTTAATCGCACTTCCGGCTTCGGTTCTGACCGGGCATAAAAATAACTGCCGCCCCGCAGGATACAGCAGTTAATCTATAAATCATCCGTCTGAGCACGTAACCGACTGTCCGGCAGTTTTATCGCCTTTCATTATACGGATGAATATTTACTGTGTCAAGTATTCGGAAAATGTTTTCGGATGAATCGGTTTTTGTCAAAATGAATATTTGTTTCCGACGAAAAACGGCAGTGACACGGAAACCGTACCCGAAATTAATCAAATAAAAAAGCACCGCCCGTGAGCAGTGCTTTCTATAATGCGATTTATCAGTCTTTCTTTGTCTTAACTACAGCAACTGTACCTGCGAGAAGAGCAAGAACTGCGATTGCGGGAACAGCAACGCTTGAACCGGTGTGAGGAACGTTGGGGTCAACGGGAGCTGAGCCGGTTGCATTGGGCTCTGCAGCGATTGTTGTACCGGTAACGGGAACCTCGGAATTGGTATCTGAGGTGGGAACTTCGGGAAGAAGTGTCGTGGAAGCCGTTGTGGTGGGAGCTGCTGTTGTAGTGGGAGCTGCTGTTGTAGTGGGAGCTGCTGTTGTAGTAACGATGTCAACGTCCTCTTCGTCTGCGAAAGCTACGCATGAAAGAGCAAAGATTGCTGCAAAAGCGAACATGATTGCGAGAACTGCTGAAAATGTCTTTTTCATAATCAAACCATCCTTTCGTGTTATAAGACGCCTTTATTTTAATGTCAAAACCTTGATTTGTCAAGCAAAATCAGAATAATTGACAATTAAATAGTAAAATTTTTGTAAAAATCTGCCGACAAACGCGTTATCCGAATATTTCCGATACGGAAACTGACATAATGCGGTTTTCGTTGATGATGTAGAGCGTGTCGCCGATAATTACCGAGGAATCCGATGCACTGCCGTCGTAGGCATAGGATTTTTCGCCGGAGATATTGCCGGAGGAATCAACCTTAAAGAACAGATAACCGGGGCAATCCTTGATGCTTACGGGTACGCCTGCCACCGAGCCGTTTTCGTTGCAGACACCGTTGGCGGTCGTGTTGGGAGTGAGCAGAGCCGCGTCTACCGCGAAGCCCGTGCAGTTACCCGTACTGCCGATAATGCTCCAGTGAATCTTTCCCGCACCGTCGGGCTTGCTTGCACCGATTACCATACTGTCAAGAACGTAAACGGCACTGCTGTTGACAAAGCCCTCGGAATCCGCGGGAGTAGAGACTGCGGGTGCTGATGAGGAGAAGTTTATCAGCTTGGCTGACGAGCCGCTGACGACCGCGAAATTACCCATAAACGAAACCGAGGAAATGCCGCAGGTAAATTCAGCCGAGCCGCTGTCACCCAGACTGCTGTTGAGCACGTATGCCGTGCAGGAATTACCGTTTGCACATACAAAGCGGAGCTTTCCGTTCAGAATATTCATCTGACTGCAAAGCTTACCCGAAACGGTGGTGTAATTTGCCGCCTGCCATCCGTTTTCTCCGCGGGTGAGCTTTTTGATTTCGGTGCTCAGGCCTGCGGATGAGGGGCTGCAGGGAACGGCAACATATATGTCGCTGCCGCTGAGTATCGCTCTGTCTGCCTTGCCGCCGGAAAGAACGACGGAAATATTCGCTTCGTCCGAGGTATTGATAACGGTGACGAGCGTGTAGACCGTACCGCCGATGCTTTCGTCATAGAGATACGCTTCGTTGGGAATATCAATTTCTTCGGAGTTCACCGAAACGGATGCATCCGTGGAATTGACCGCCGTGAATACGGCGAGGGAATTACCCGAAACGCAGGAATCAATGTATGAGCCGGAGCTGACGGCTGCGTCTTTAAGAACGGGTGAGGAGGGCTCCGAAACGTCAAAAATCGCGGTGACCGCGGCGGAGCTTCCTCTGTCAAATATGAGAATGAGGGAATTACCGCTTACGAGGATATCCTCAAATAAATCGCCTGCCGCCAGCAGATTATAGTCTGCAAGATTTATCGTGCCTGCAAGGGACATATCGGAAAGGGAAACGATTTCAACCGTTTTGCCTGCCGTACCCGAGGAGGCGAATCTGTATGAAAAGCCGTTTTCGTTTACGAAGGCGACTATTTTTTTATCGGAAACAGAGGTCTTTACACCCTGAACGCCCGGCTCTTCAAGGCCGGATACTCTGGTGACGGGCTCACCGTCGCGGTGACCGGGAACGGGCTGACCCGATGAGTCGGTTGAATCGGCGGGAGTGACCACTATTGAATTAAGGTCTCTGATGATATTATCCTCAAGCTTTTTGGGGTCCGTGGCGGGGACTGAAGCCATGGCGGTAGTACCCGTAACGGAGGAATCGTGATTTTTCGTACCCGTTTTCACGGATGAGGGAGTTTTGGTAAGGCGGGAAGCCGAAACGAATGCCGCGATACCGATGACGAATACGAGAGCTGCGGCGACGGTAACGTATTTTCCGATATAGATATGCTTTGCCGGGGCTTTTGCCGGCTTTGCGACCGTGACTTCGGTCTTTTCCTCCGACTGACCTGCCTTCAGCATTGCTACAATATTTTCTTTGCTGAGTGCTTCGGGAAGCTCTGTCTTTTCCGCTTCCTCTCTGAATGAATCGCCGATAAATTCAAGGATATCATTGTCATTCATCTTTTTCATACGTTCCGCCTCCTTCCGTTTCAGTCATAAATTTACGGAGCTTTTCAAGTGCCCGTTTGTATTTTGAACGGATTGTTGCATCCGGGATACCCAGAGCTTCCGCAATTTCCTTGCTGCCGTATTCGCTGACGGCTCTGAGCATTACTATTTCTTTTTCTTCCGGGGTAAGTACCTCAAGGGCTTTGCCGAGGCCCATTGACAGGTCGGCGTTTTCAATTCCGCCGCCGTCCGTTTCGCCCGTATCCGCCTCCTCGATGAGAGGCAGGTTTTCTGTGCTGAGATTATATTGTCTGCGGCAGGCACTGTTGAGAATCCTGAACAGCCAGCCCTTGAAAGAATCTGCGTTACGGAGAGTTTTTATCTCCTTGAAAGCCGCCATAACGGCGTCCTGGACAGCATCCTGTGCCAGATCGGGGTTGCCCACCATACTGCAGGCATAGCAGTACATCTCTTTACTGTAAATCGAGTACAGCTCGCCGAATGCATCGGCATCCCCGTCACGGGCAAGAGCAACCAGTTTGCTCACCTGTGAACTCAAAGCTCTTCCCACCTTTACGTATCAGTGTAGGATTTATCGTGATTTGTTGCATGAATTATTATTATTTTTGCAATAAAAAAGCGGAAATATATCTTCAACTATATATTATATCCGACATCCCGTCAAAATACAATATACAGAACAAGTCCTGAAGATTAAATTACTGTGAACTGTTTTTAAATACAAAATAAAAATCAAAAAAGCATTGATTTAACAATACCAATCAAGTATAATACATTCATATTATTCTGTGGTCGTATGTCGCTTTGTAATGACTGCAACGAAGTCAGGCGAAAAAGACGGGTTATTCCGGTTGTGATTACCGTCGGATATTCATCGGCCATTCCGAAAGGTGTGGGTACAATGCTCGGCAAGTATGTCAGAGTACGGGTCACCAACCCGATCCACTCCGTAAACAGGCAGTTCGGATTTACATACCTCCTCAATTACGGTAACGTGGAGGGCAAAAAAAGATTTGACAATGTCTCATGCGGAGCTTACATCATGGGAATCAATCATCCCGTGAGGACCTTTGACGGCAGGGTTATTGCCGTTATCAGATACAGCGATTCCTCTTCACCGGTCTACGTTGTAGCACCAAAAAGCACAAGATTCATTATTCATCAGATTCAGGACGCGGTGGATTTCGCCTCCTGCGGCAGGGAATACAAGCTGGAATGTCTCTATGAGAAATCTTGCGGCGCTGTTGTTTACAGGATAATCAACGACGAAATCAGATACCTGCTTATCAAGAATAAAAGGTCGGCGCACTGGGGATTCCCCAAAGGTCACGTCGAGAGAGGTGAATCCAACGAGCAGACCGCCATGCGCGAGGTGCTTGAGGAAACGGGCATTCATATCAAAATCCTGCCCGGCTTCGCCGTCAAATCAGACTATATGATTCAGGGCAAGGTAGAAAAGACCGTTACGATTTACCTTGCCAAGACAAAGGACACCCAGACGATTATCCAGCGCGAGGAAATAGAAAACTATATGTGGCTCAATTACGACAAGGCAATGGATACCCTGCGCTTTGCCAATGACCGCAATATCCTCAAAAGCGCGGGAGAATACATCGCAAAGAACGGAATATAACCGATATAAATCAAAAGCACTATCCTTTTCGGATAGTGCTTTATGTTTTTATCTCGCTCTTGTGGTCATACCGGGATGTGTCGTTCTTGTAACGGGAGTGGTATGATTCTGGGCTCTTCTCGTGGTAGTCTCTCTTGAAACCGTTTCCCTTGAGACCGTCTCTCTTGTTACGGGATTTCTTGTGGTGGTCTGCCTTGTGACGGCACGCCGTGAGGTCGTCTCACGGGTGGTGGTTTCACGGAAAAATCTGCTGCGGGTGGTGGCTTCGCGCGAGGGCTCAGTCACCGGCTCTTCGGCAGTAGTTTTCTGCCTGCGGGTCGTTGAGAAACGAGTGAAATCCGAAATTCTTCCCGTGTTGTCTTCACGGTTGAAGATGTCGGGGAGAGACCAGCTGTAATTGAAGTCGCGTTCAAAGAGTCCTTCGTTTGTTTCGTCCTCATAGGTGGAATAATAAGAGGTCGTGTTATTGTAATCGTAGCTGTAGCTCTGTGTTGACGAAGCGGGTACTCTGCCCAGAGCGATGTCTATGGGAGACATGTGGTTTTCGTCGTCAATCTCAATATTTGACAGGCCGTAGAATGCCTGCTGTACCTCGTGAGCGACCTTTGCCCAGTCAACTATCCATACAAACTGCTTTGTTCTTTGTGATGAATAGGTGGTCATCATTGCCTCAAGGCGGTTTTCCTCACCCGGCTCGGTGAGCTGACGGATATCGTATTTGAGCCAGCCGTCCGAAATGGCGCGAGTACCGTAGGAAATGATGCTTTTGTTGGAGCAGTCCGTAGTGACGAAGGGAAGGAATCTGTTGACCAGATTATTTATCTGCGCCGCTGTTGAATTTTTGAATTTATTGAGAATTGCCTCAATGACGATTCTCTGACGGCCCGTTCTCTCAATATCGGAGTCAAGCTTTCTGATTCTTGCAAATACGAGGGCGTGCTCACCGTCAAGATGAACGCTGTCGCCGGATTCAAAGCCCTTGATTTTTGTGGTGGCGTTCATAAACGATGCTTCCGCCTCAGTTACTTTTACGTCAATTCCGCCCAGCTCGTCAATCATTGCCTTGAAGCCCTCAAAGTCAATGGAAACATAGTGGTCAATAACGATTTTCAGGTCGTTTTCAAGGGTCGTCTTGATTGCCTGAGCGCCGCTCCAGGGGTAGGCATGATTGATCTTGTCGCATCTGGCACTGCCGTCAACGTTGATATATGTGTAGGAATCGCGCATTACGGAGCAGAGGGTTATCGTCTTCTTTTCCGTATTGACGGATGCGATGATTATCGTATCGGAATTTGTGGCATCCTCGGCGCTGTCAAGACCCAGAAGCAGGATGTTGATGATTCTGCTTCCTTTGAGCTTTTCACCGGTGGTAGCCCACTGAATGCAATACTGGTCAACGGAATTGGCCCTTATATCGGAAATGGGACTTGCGTTTTTATAGTCCTCGTTTTCTGCCGCGAAGGTGGCGTTGGGGTCGCCCGTATGGTCGTCTCTCCTTACAAGGCCGAGCAGACGGCTGATGTAAGCGCCGCCCATGGCGATAACGACAATAACAACACAAAGCAGAGCTATCAGCGCTGCTTTGAGCTTCTTTTTTCTGTTTTTTGTGAAAACCGTGCCGGTCGCGCGAAGACTTTCGCGTAAGCTGAGAGGTTCTTCGCCGGAGCCGTCAACATATTTGCCTTTTTTTGACATCGGATACTGTCTCCTGAAAAATGCTGTGGTCTTATAATTATATAGGTATTATGTAACAATGAGTATAATATTACATTGATATGGATTTTTCAAGTAACAAAATTGTTACAATCATTTCAGCTTATCGGGGGTAAAGCCGTAAGGGAGCAGGTTTTCAAGAGTGACGGATACGTAATCCTCCTGCGATACGGCGGTAATGATTTCAAAATCACGGGTGCAGAATTCCGCCATGACCTGACGGCAGACACCGCAGGGGTAGAAATAATCGTCGGGTTTTCCGTCCCTGCCGCCGGTGACCGCGATTTTTGCAAACCGTCTTTCGCCCTCGCTGACCGCCTTGAAAAAAGCAGTCCTTTCGGCGCAGTTTGTGGGTCCGTAGGCGGCGTTTTCAATGTTGCAGCCCGTGTAAACCTTACCGTCCTGCGTGAGAAGTGCGGCACCGACTTTATATCCCGAATAGGGAGCATACGCCTTTTCCATTGCTCCGAAAGCAAGAGAAATCAATTCTTTATTATCCATTTTTACCTCACAATTTCAGACAGAAAGCTTTTGCCCGGAAGCGGATTTTCAACACCGAGGGCTTCGCATACCGTTTTTGCTATGTCGCAGAAGCCGGTACGTGTACCCAGATTGACGGGCTTTATATTTTTGCCGTAAACGAGCAGGGGAATATACTCTCTGCTGTGGTCGGTGCTGACGGTGTAACCCGGGTCGCAGCCGTGGTCTGCGGTGATAATGAAGATATCGTCGCTTCTTACAAGAGGCAAAGCTTCGTTAAGCCAGCCGTCAAATTCCGTCAGCGCGGCGGCATATCCGTCAACATCGTTTCTGTGGCCGTAAAGCATATCAAAATCGACCAGATTGATAAAGCACAGACCGTTGAAATCGCGTTTCATCCAATCAAGAGCTTTTGCCATGCCGTCGGTATTGCCCGAGGTATATACGTAATCCGTAATTCCCTTGCCTGCGAAAATATCGTAAATCTTGCCAACCGCAAGAGTATCAAGACCGCTTCTGCTGATTAAATCAAGCATTGTGTCTCCGGGTGGCTCAAGGGAAAAATCGTGCCTTTTGGGTGTCCTCGTGAAATTTTCGGGGCAGTCACCGATAAACGGTCTTGCAATTACCCTGCCTACGCCGTGTCTGCCCTGAAGTATCCTGCGGGCAATGCGGCAGTATTCGTAAAGAGCTTCAACGGGTACGATTGCCTCGTTTGCCGCAATCTGGAATACGCTGTCCGCGGAGGTGTAGACAATGAGCTTACCCGTTTCAAGATGCTCAATACCGTAGTCGCGTATGACCTCGGTACCCGAATATGGCAGATTACACAGCACGCCTCTGCCGGTCTGCCTTGTAAATTCATCAATGATTTCATCGGGGAAGCCGTCCGGATAAGTTGGCATGGGATTTTCAGAAATAAGACCGCTTATTTCCCAGTGTCCCGTGGTGGTATCCTTACCCTTTGAGACTTCTCCTATCCTGCCGAAGGCGGCAAGGGGAGCGGCGTCACCCTCAAGAAAGTCAACGCCGTCAATATTGAATAATCCCAGCTTTGCGAGGTTGGGAGTGCTGAATTTTTTACTGCCCGACACGGAGCGCAGAGTATTCGTGCCTTTGTCACCGAAATCGGCGGCATCGGGCATTTCGCCTACTCCGAAGCTGTCAAGCACCGTAATGAATACCCGTTTACTCATATTATCATTCCTTTGGCTCAAGATGGGGAAGACTCTCGGCTCTTACTGCCGTTTCAAGAGCAAGCTCCATCATTTCCGTAAACGAATTCTGTCTTTCCTCTGCCGATAACGCATCAAACGGGGGATAGCATAAATCCGAGACGGTGCAGACCGTGAGGGCTCTCATTCCCAGACGCTGTGCGGTCAGATAAAGAGCCGCAGATTCCATTTCCACCGCAAGACAACCCATCTTTGCCCAGTCAATGGATGAGCGGGTGTCGTCGTAGAAGGTGTCGGAGGAATAGAGAAGTCCCGTTCTGAATGAATATTTCTTTTCGTCCGCAATCTGCTTTGCCGCAGAGAGCAGGTCAAAGTTACATACGGGAGCAACCGTACCGTCAAGACCGTACTGATTGCCGAAGGATGAATTGGTGCAGGAGCCCATACCCGCTACCATGTCACCGATTTTGCAATCGGAGGATATGGAGCCCGCCGAGCCGATTCTGATTATATTCTGAACACCGAAATTTTTATAAAGCTCATAACTGTAAATGCCGATGGAGGGCATACCCATACCGCTTGCCATGACGGAAACCTTTGTGCCCTTGTAATAACCGGTAAAGCCGTTTACCCCTCTGACGGAGTTGACTGCAACGGGATTTTCAAGGAAGTTTTCCGCAATGAATTTTGAACGCAGGGGGTCACCGGGCATAAGCACGGTTTTGCCGAAGCCGATATCATCAAGTACGTTTATATGGGGAGTCTTTATAAATTCCATATTATTACCTCAGCTTTCAAGCTGCTTTGCGATTTTTACGATTCTGCTCGTTCCCAGACGGGAAGCGCCCAGCTCAATGAATTTTTCGGCATCCTCAAGGGAGGAGATTCCTCCTGCCGCCTTGATTTTCACGTGGGGAGCAACGTTTTCCGCAAAGAGCTTAATGTCGTCAAAGGTTGCACCTGCCGTGGAAAATCCCGTGGAGGTTTTGATGTAATCCGCACCGGATTCGGAAACGACACGGCACATATTTATCTTTTCTTCCTCTGTCAGCAGGCAGGTTTCGATTATGACCTTGAGAAGCTTTCCGCCGCAGGCGGCCTTTACCGCCTTTATTTCGTCAAGCAGGAAACCGTAATCGCCTTCCTTTGCCTTGCCGATATTGATGACCATATCTATTTCGTCAGCCCCGTTTTCAACGGCATCCTTCGTTTCAAAGCACTTTGAGGAAGTGGTGGAATAGCCGTTGGGGAAGCCGATTACCGTGCAGATTGCGAGCTTATCGCCGACGTATTCCTTTGCCTGCTTAACGAAAGAGGCGGGAATACATACGCTGGCGGTTGAGTATTTCATACCGTCGTCACAGATTGCCTTTATCTGCTCCCATGTGGCTGACTGAGCCAGCAGGGTGTGGTCGCATTTTGAAAGAATGTCTTTTATTTCCATAAGATACCTCTTACTGAACGGTGAAGGTGTAGTTGAAGGGAGCGGAGGTTTCGGCATAAGCGTTGAGGGCAACTATCTGAACGTTGTATTTGCCCGGCTCAAGCTTACCGAGATCGGATGAATAAACGTCTTCCTCAAAGAGATACATGTATTTGCCGGAGAAATTGTCCTCGGCAACCTTGATGCCGTTCTTTGTAACGCTGAGCTTATAGCTTTCAACGACGTAATTGTCCTCGGCACCGGTGAAGGTGAGGATGGAATTGCCCTCGTCGTTTGTATCAACGCTTACCTGAGTTGATTCGGGGAAAACGGGAGCGTCGTCTCTGAGCTTCATCTTTGCGTATGCGTAGTCAAAGTTTCTCTTTGCAAGACCGGTGAGATAATATTCGTTATCAAAGAACTGATCTGTGATAAGGTCGTATGAAAGAACTCTTACGTTTCCTTCCGCATCTGCTTCAACGATATAGAACTGAGCCGCTTCCTCCACGCTGTAAGGGAAGTTGCCGGAGATACCGTCAAGCTCCGTTTCAAAGTAACTGAGAGTGCCGCAGCCGAATGCGGTGTAGCCGCCCTGCCAGCATGAACGGGGGTCGTTTACGGGGAAATGTGAGTGACCGGAGAAATTAACGACCTGGGGATATTTGAGGAATACGGCGGGGATACTGGGATCACCCCAGCTGATGCTGCCGTAGATTGATGCGAAGGGAGCGGGATGCTGGAAAACGAATACGGGCTTGTCACCTGTGTCCTTGATTGCCTTTTTGATTTCGCTGTTTATCCAGCTGCACTTACCGGTAAAGGAGTGACCGTCCTCGCAATAGGACGTGAGGATGAAATGATAGCCGTTGATTACCGTGCTTGTATCGTCATCGCGTTCCATTTTTGCTTCAAACATTCTTGTGCCCTGAGAAGCATCCACATCTCTGGTGTCAATGAATTCGTGATTGCCCATGCAGACGAGAAGCTGGGTTTCGTCCTTCTTGTTCTCGGCAATGATGCTGTTGAAAAGGTCATACTGCTCTGCCTTGCCCTGGTCTGTAAAATCGCCCGCAACACAGAGTGCGTCAAAATTCTTGTATTCCTGAGTTTCTGAATAAGCGTAAACCGTGTCAAAAAGCTTTGCAAGGCGTTCTGCCTCCGCACTTTCGGGGTTGCCGTCAAGGTGAACGTCACTGCAGACGGCGAAACGGACTACGGGTGTGAAATCGTCGGGGGTTTCGGGAAGCTTTGATGCACCGAAGGGAAGGCCTGCTCCTGCAACGGTGGTTACAACGTAAAGAAATGCGATGAGCTTTGCAAGTAAGGTTCTGAGTACGTTCATAATTGAAAACATAGTTTATTCTCCTTGTGTTGAAAAGATTTTACATTTATGACTGCAGCCCGTCGGTGTTGCGGCACAGCCGCCCAGAGCGGTTTCACGAAGCTCCGAGGGAAGACTTCTGCCCACCTTCAGCATCGATTGAGCCATTTCGTCAAAGGGTATGATCGCTTTTATGCCGCTGAGTACCATTTCCGCGCTTATCAGAGCGTTTGCGGCACCGGAAGCGTTTCTGCTCTGACAGGGTGCTTCAACAAGCCCCGCAATCGGGTCGCACACAAGCCCGAGCATATTTGATATGGTGATGGATGCGGCGTCAAGGCATTGCTCCGGAGTGCCTCCCATCATGGCGACTGCCGCCGCGGAGACCATTGCAGCCGCAGAGCCGATTTCCGCCTGACATCCCGCGCTTGCGCCCGATACCGAGGAATTGCGGGTAAGCAGATAACCTACCGCGCCTGCGGTAAACAGACCGTCAAGCACCGTTTTTTCGTCAAGACCGAATTCCTCTTCAAGAGCAAAAAGCACGGCGGGAAGAACTCCCGATGCGCCTGCCGTGGGAGCGGCAACGATTACGCCCATTGAAGCATTGACCTCGGGAACTGCCTGGGAATAAATGAGCGCCTTTGACATTGCTCCGCTGAGGATTGATTTGCCCGACAGAGAGCGGTCGTTCAGCTTCTTTGCTTCGCCGCCTATGAGGCCTCCCTGCGACCTGAACGGCTTTTCAAGGGGGGAGTGGGCGGATTCCCTCATGATATTGAGGGCTTTTTTCATTTTGCTTTCAGTTAATTCCGGATTTGATTCGCCTGCGGTATTTTCTCTTTCACGCATGGCATCGGCTATGGTGATGTTGTTTTTGCCGCAAATTCTGAGAAGGTCGGCAGCAGATGTGAAATCCATAATCAGACCTCCTGTCTCTTGATTGACATTATGTCATCAAGCTCGATACTCTTTTTGATTTTGTTTACCGCCGCATCGGGAATATCCTCGTCCGATTCAATGATCATAAACGCCTGACCGCCCTTTGACTCTCTGTAAACGCGGAGATAGGCGATGTTGATATCAAGTACGCTCAGGATGTTCGTGACGGCGGCGATAATGCCCGGACGGTCTCTGTGGCTGATGATGAGGGCGTGATAATCCCCTCTGAGACGGATTTTTACTCCGTTTATCCTTGTCAGCTCGCAGGCACCTCCGCCGAGGGATTCGCCTCTTACCGATATGGGAGGAGCATCTTTCCGGGTGATTTCTATATCAACGGTATTCGGATGAACGTCCGTTTCCTCCGTGTTGATTTCAAATTCGTATTCAAGTCCCTTTTCGTCGGCTATCCTGAAGGAATCGCGGATTCTCACATCATCGGCTTCAAATCCCATTATTCCTCCGAGAAGCGCCTTGTCCGTTCCGTGCCCGCGATAGGTGCGTGCAAAGGAGCCGTAGAGGGTGAATTTTACTTTTTCTATATTGCCGCCCGTCATTTTATGAACGAGAAGGGCGATTGATGCGGCTCCCGCGGTATGGGAGCTGGAGGGTCCCACCATATTGGGCCCTATTACGTCAAATACACTGATAAAAGCCATATATTTTTCCTTTTGTAAAAAAGAAATTTCGCTGTGGTGATTTATACAGAAAGCAGGCATTAAACAAAGTAATGCCTGCTTGGAGTAATTATTGTCGATTACAGGATTTCACCCATAAGACCGGGCTTTGCGCCTGCGGCATTGGATTCGTCTGTATCAATGTGCATTGCGAGAGCATACTTGGGGCTTACTCTTACAACTACGTCACCGAATACAAGTGAACGACCGTCGGATTCAATCTTTACGGAAACAATCTGCTTATCCTGAAGACCGTATTTCTCTGCATCCTCGGGAGTAGCGTGGATGTGTCTCTGAGCGGCAATAACGCCTTCCTTGAGCTCAACCTCACCGCAGGGACCTACAAGCTTGCATGCGCCGCTGCCTGCGATATCTCCGCTCTCTCTTACGGGAGCGTCAACACCGATTGAACGGGCATCTGTAAGTGAAAGCTCAACCTGACAGTCGGGACGAACGGGACCGAGGATTGAAACTGCGGGGAACTGGCTCTTTGAGCCGACTACTGCTACCTTTTCGTTGCTGGCAAACTGGCCGGGCTGGGAAAGGTCTTTCTTTTTGGTAAGTTCATAGCCCTTACCGAAAAGGGTTTCGAGAGCTTCCTGAGTAACATGGACGTGTCTTGCGGAAGTCTCAACAAGTACTTCTTTTTTCATTGTATATGTACCTCGTTAATTGTAATCAAAGTTACCAAGCGATTGTGTAATTGTCGTGTGTGTTGAAAGGAAGGGATGCGCCGACCTTATCAAAGTTGATTGTCCAGTTGAGACTGTAATCAGCTGTAAGAACGTTGCCTGTTGCAGCGTCAACAACGATTTTGGCTGTTGCTGAGGGGTAATTCATTGTAGCTGTACCTACGATGCTTGTTGCGATACCGGGGATGTTTTCGTTAACGGTGCCGGGAAGGATTACGTTGAATGCCTTGGGAGCATGACCCGTGCCGTGAACGATGGTTGATGACTTACCGTCAGCAATAGTTTTAACCGTGATTGTATATTTGCCGTCTGCCTCTGTGCAGGTTGCACTTGAAACGTCGGCAGCAGTAAGCTTTGAAGCGTAGGATTCATTCTCTACGGGATAAGCACTCTTGCTGATAACAGCTGAGCCCTTGCTGTTCTTTGCAAGCTGGTCGCCGATGAATTTGTCTGCGCCGCCGAGGAGCTTGAGAATACCGCTGAGGGATGAGGGCAGAGTGCAGCTGCCGTTAAGAGTAATATTGGAGTAATTCTGAGTGATTGACTTGGAATTGCTCTTTACGTTATTAACTGCTTCATTGAAGTAAGCAACGATTTCTTCTGTTGTTTCGGGAGCTTTGCCTGCTTCTGCCGTTGTCTCTGTTTCTTCTTCGGAAACGTCGGTTGCGGATTCGTCGGTAACGGCTTCGGAAGCATCTTCCTTGGACTCTGAAGTAGCTTCTGTTGTAGTTTCTGTTTCTGCTTCTGTCGTGGTGGTTTCGGGTGTTTCTTTACCGCATGCTGTGAAAGCAAGAACGAGAGCTAATACCATAAGGATGGCGAGAATTTTGTTTTTCATGATTATCCTCCTGACAGCAGATTGTCTGCTTGATGTTACGGCACAGCCGATTGAAGTAAGTATATAATAAATTTAATTATATTGCAAGTACAAAAAACGCATATCACTGCAAAACGTAATATATGTTTTCATCCGGAAGAGCACCGCCGACCGAATCGGGGTCAAGCTCATACAGGAATTCAAGGTTTTCGCTTGCGAGAGTGACGAGCTCATCACCCTGGATGCATACGGGATTGCAGTTGAAAACGTTGGCAAGCGCCTTTTCTTCATCGGCAAAAAGCTTTGCGTCGATAAGATACAGACCCGCCTTTGCGCTTGAGGTGATGAAGGTTGCGGACATATCGGCGAAGTCAAGGAATTCCTCAACGAGATCGGGGTGGGCTTCAAGATATTCGGTGCGGACTGCCAGACATTCAGCCGCAAAGACCATTTCGGTCTTCAGCTTAAGAATGTTCGTAAAGGATTCAACCGTATCGTATCCCTTTTCGGCATAGAGTATTTCGCAGGCATAGTTGCAGGGAACCACACACAGCCCGGAGGAATTTTCGCCCTTCGCATCTGCGACTACGTCGTCATAGGTGTCGAGATATCTGATAGTGATATCGGTTTCGGGGTCAATACCGGATTCTTTAAGAACGTAAAGCAGGTAATAATCAAAGACGGTACCCTTGCCGGAGGTGACGACGGTCTTTCCTTTGAAATCGGAAAGCTTTTTGATTATATCACCCTTTTCAACAAGATAAAGGGAATTGAGGGCGGTGATTGACATAATCTTTATGCCGCCGTTCGTTTTGTTATAGAGCTGAGCCGCCGTATTCAGAGGCAGAGCGGCGATATCCGCCTTTCCGCTTTTGATGAGTGAGGTGATTTCGTCCACGCTGTTGCTGAAGGTGATTACGCAGGCATCCTCCTTGGTGGCTCTCGCGTGGGTGAGGGAAACTGCCGAGCCGGCTCTGAAGCAGGCAACGTTGATTTTTTCGTCCCTCACAAGCATATCGGGATAAACCTCCGTTGTGGTTGTAACGGGCTCCGGCTCCTTACCGCAGGCGGCAAGCGTAAAGACAAGAATCAAAGCCGTAAGCAAAGCGACGATTCTGCGAGTCATTTTCATCTGTAAAAACCTCTCTTCGGGTTGTATTGTTCTTATTTTATTATTTAACGAGCTTACAGTCAATAGTTAATTTACAATCAGTGTCTTGATTTAAGCGGCGTAATATTGTATTATAACGGCGAAGAAGGAGGAACGGCTATGACTTATAAATATATGAACAGAGGAGTATGCTCCCGTTCGGTTTCTTTTGATATCACGGACGGTATAATCACAAATATAAAATTTGAGGGCGGCTGCAGCGGAAACACGCAGGGAGTAGCCCGCCTTGCCGAAGGAATGAAGGCGGAGGAATGCGCCGCAAAGCTCAAGGGCATCAGGTGCGGATTCAAGGATACATCGTGTCCCGACCAGTTAGCCAGAGCTATTAGTAAGGCACTTGAATCTATCGGCGAAGACCAATCCAAACAAAATATGTAATAATAAGGCAAACATTTTTCAAACCGTAAATGTTTGCTTCTCTTTTAATAGTTTGTGTTTGGATTTAAGCCGTTTTCCTCCCTCCCCGTACAGAAGTACTGTGTTCACTCGGAGAAACGGCTTTCTTCATCCGATATCTTCTGCGTGTACCACTTGAATCTATCGGCGAAGAACGGCAAAACTAATAATATAACGGGCTTACCTTAAAGGTGAGCTCGTTGATTTTTATGAAATAAGGTAAATAATTATAAGTTTTGCCTAATCGTTTTTCCTCCCTCCCCGTATGATATATAAAATCTCAAAGCAGATAATACAATCGGAGCGAAGCGACCCTTAACTCTTCACTATTCATTCTTCACTAAACAAAAACCGGGCTTCCGAAAGGAAACCCGGTTTCATTTATTATCTTGTGATGACTTCGCCCGTCATGGCGTTTATGATTGACTGATAAACAGCCACCATGGTGGAGGAAATGTATTTATCCAGATGCATTGAGCCGAAGAACCAGCGTCTGTAAGTGCCTGCCTGCGAAAGCTCCTCAAAGAAGGTGTTGAGACTGTTGATTGTGGCGGCTTCATCGTCCTTGAGACAGAGAAAGCTCTTGACCTTCACCGGGGGCTCGTGGGTAAGGATATAGTCAACGTTACAGTTGATTTTTTCCATATTGTCTGCCGCTTCAAGCATTTCCTCACGGGTGGGGAATTCGTCCTTTGACCAGGCGTTTGCCTCAAATCTGATGTCAATATCGGGGCTTTCGCCGCCGCCCATGGTAAAGAATTTGAGGTTTTCAAGGGTAAAAATCTGACCTCTCATCAGATGGAAAATATTGCTCTCTATCTGATGCACCTTGCCGCCGTTCCACATGGTAACGGGGTAGGAGTTGAGAATTTCAAAATTTTCGTGTGTGCCGTCTATGAAACAGATATTGTATTTTTTGAGAGCAAGCTTCTGTAATATTTTCTTTTCACGGGGACTGTTATCCCAGATGAATCCGAAATCGCCGCAGACGATGAGCGTATCGTCCTTTTTAAGCTGCTTGAGTGCGGGCACGTTGAATCTGGAAAAATCGCCGTGTGTATCACCTGTAATAAAAATCATTTGTACATTCTCCCGACTGATTTTATTCAATTTATGATACACTTTTGCGGGCTGAAAATCAAGTTTATTTTATTTTCGTCTTGAAATAAAAATGCTCTTGTCATATAATGTCAAAGTTAGCGACTAACTTGAAAGGAAGGAACAGGATGAAAAAAATTGTCGCCTGCGTCAGGGGTTACCGCATCCCGGTAGTGCTCACTTTTCTTTTTATCGTTGTTGAGGCGTTGATTGAAACGTATATTCCCACGCTGACCGCTCAGCTTGTGAATAACATCCAGGCGGAAAGCGTTGAAATGTCCGAAATAATCGGAACGGGACTCAAAATGGTGGCGATGGCAATCGTCTCCCTCGCCTGCGGCGGTCTTGCGGGATTTACCTGCGCAAAGGCATCCGCGGGATTCGCAAAAAATCTCAGACACGATATTTACGAAAAAATCCAGAAATTTTCATTCGGAAATGTTGATAAGTTTTCCTCGTCGTCACTTGTAACAAGACTGACGACCGACGTTACAAACGTACAGATGGCATTCATGATGCTTATCCGTACCGCCATAAGAGGCCCTCTGATGATAACCTTCTCTATCATCATGGGTTACAGAATCGGCGGTAAGCTCGCATTTACGTTTGTCGTAATCATACCCGTTCTGCTCGGCGGTCTGGGACTTATAGGTATTCTCGCTCTGCCCGCATTCCGCAGAGTATTCAAGAGATACGACAAGCTCAACGAATCCATTGAAGAAAACGTACGCGCAATGCGTGTGGTAAAGGGCTTCTCAAGAGAGGAATACGAAAAGCAGAAATTCAATACGGCGGCAGACAGCATCCGCAAGGATTTTACGTTTGCGGAGAGAGTGGTCGCTCTCAGCGGCCCCATCATGCAGCTTTGTATGAATTTTAACCTTGTATTCATCCTCGTAATGGGCTCAAAATATATTCTCAACCGTACCGAATTCACGGTATTCGGCAGCAGCGTTACCCTGGGCGTAGGTCAGATAACCGCAATGCTCAGCTATGCCATGCAGACGCTTATGTCTCTTATGATGCTCTCGGTCATCTTTGTAATGGTAACTATCAGCATTGAATCCGTCAGAAGAATCAAAGAGGTGCTCAACGAGGAATCGGACCTTACCAATCCCGAAAACCCCGTTAAGCTCGTTGCGGACGGCTCCGTTGATTTTGAAGGCGTCAGCTTCAAGTATTCCGCAAAGGCAAAGAGCAATTCCCTTTCCGACGTGGACGTTCATATCAGATCCGGTATGACCGTAGGTGTTATCGGCGGAACGGGCTCGGGCAAATCCAGTCTGGTACAGCTCATCCCCAGACTTTACGATGCCTCCGAGGGTACCGTAAAGGTAGGCGGTCTTGACGTTAAGGATTATGATTTGGAAGCCCTGCGTGACAGCGTTGCAATGGTGCTTCAGAAGAATCTTATCTTTTCGGGCACAATTGCGGAAAATCTCCGCTGGGGCAACGAAAACGCAACGGATGAGGAGCTTGCCGAGGCGTGCAGACTTGCTCAGGCAGAGGAATTCATCAATTCCTTCCCCGACGGCTATGAAACAATGATAGAGCAGGGCGGTACCAACGTTTCCGGCGGTCAGAAGCAGCGTCTCTGTATCGCAAGAGCCCTTCTCAAAAAGCCGAAAATCCTCATTCTCGACGACTCCACAAGTGCGGTTGACACCAAGACGGATGCTCTCATCCGTGCCGGCTTCCGCAGCTTCATTCCCGAAACCACAAAAATCATTATTGCCCAGCGCTTCTCATCCGTTCAGGATGCGGATATGATACTCGTAATGGATAACGGAAGGATTACCGCCGCGGGAACTCACGACGAGCTTCTCGAATCCAGCGATATTTACAGAGAAGTATATGAACAGCAGACGAGCGGAGGTGATTTTGATGCCTGATAATAAAAAAGGAATGACCCCCGACGGCAAGCCGAAGCTTGACATTAAAATCATCGTAAGGGTAGTAAAATGCCTTAAGGAGTTTTATCCCTTCCTGCTGCCTCTCGTACTGTTTTGTATCGTATTCACGGCAATCGCTTCAACGATGCCCTCAATCTTTTCGCAGAAGGTCATTGAGGTAATTGAAATCAACCTTAAAAACGGCGGTGACTGGAATGCCGCCAAGGCGGATATCTGGTCAAAGATAGCGGTTCTCATCGGAATGTACGTTCTGTCCATTCTCTCATCCACCGCGTTCAATCAGTTGGGTGCTTACATTACCCAGGGATTCCTCTGCAAGATGAGATGCGCAATGTTTGACAAAATGCAGAATTATCCCGTCAGCTTCTTTGACAGAAACAAGCACGGCGATATAATGAGCCATTACACCAACGATATTGACACACTCAGACAGCTTGTTTCTCAGGGACTTCCCGTCCTGCTTCAGGCGAGCATCGTAGTTATCAGCGTATTCTGCATAATGCTTTATTACAGCGTATGGCTTGCGCTCATAGTGGTCGTAGGCGTTGTATTCATGATACTTGTATCGGGTAAAATCGGCGGCGGCTCAGCCAAATATTTCGTTCGTCAGCAGCAGTCCATGGGTAAGACCGAGGGCTTCATTCAGGAAATGATGAACGGACAGAAGGTCATCAAGGTATTCAACCACGAAAGACAGAGTCAGAAGGATTTTGATGCGGTCAACGGTCAGCTCTGTGAAGACAGCTACAAGGCACAGGCATACGCCAATTCCTTAGGCCCCATCATTATGAACATAGGCAACACGCTTTATGTAATCGTTGCCATCGTAGGCGGTCTGCTTCTGCTTTCGGGTGCGGATAATTTCAGCATTTCGGGTAAGGCGATGAGCATCAGCATCATCGTTCCCTTCCTCAGCATGACCAAGCAGTTTACCGGTAACGTAAACCAGGTTTCACAGCAGTTCAACACCGTTATCATGGCGATGGCGGGTGCAAAGAGAGTATTCGGCCTTATGGACCTTGAGCCCGAAGCGGACGACGGATACGTTACGCTCGTCAACGCCGAGATTTCCGAAGACGGTACTATAACCGAAACGGAAAAGAGAACGGGCAGATGGGCATGGAAGCATCCCCACGGTGACGGTACGGTAACCTACACGGAGCTTAAGGGTGACGTGAGAATGGTTGACGTTGACTTCGGCTATATTGAGGGTAAGCAGGTGCTTAAGGGCGTTTCCGTTTACGCCGAGCCGGGTCAGAAGGTCGCCTTCGTAGGCGCGACAGGTGCAGGCAAAACGACCATCACAAATCTTATCAACAGATATTACGACATTGCGGACGGTAAAATCCGCTATGACGGTATCAATATCAACAAGATAAAGAAATCGGATTTACGCCGTTCTCTCGGCATAGTCCTTCAGGACACCAATCTGTTCACGGGTACGGTCATGGATAATATCCGCTACGGCAGACTTGATGCAACGGACGGAGAGTGTATTGATGCGGCGAAGCTTGCAGGTGCTGACAGCTTCATTACGAGACTTCCCTTCGGATATGACACGATGCTTGAAAACAACGGTGCAAATCTTTCCCAGGGACAGCGTCAGCTTATTGCAATCGCAAGAGCCGCAGTTGCCGACCCGCCCGTTATGATCCTTGACGAAGCCACCTCATCCATTGATACCAGAACGGAAGCAATCGTTCAGCGCGGCATGGATAAGCTGATGGAAAACAGAACGGTATTCGTTATAGCACACCGTCTTTCCACCGTAATGGATTCGGACGTCATTATGGTGCTTGACCACGGCGAAATCATTGAGAGGGGCAGTCATCAGGACCTTATCAATGCCAAGGGAACTTATTACCGTCTCTACACCGGTTCCTTTGAGGACACTTGAATCTTTCGGCGAAGAACGGCAAAACTAATAATATAACGGGCTTACCTTAAAGGTGAGCCCGTTGGTTTTTATGAAATAAGGTAAATAATTATAAGTTTTGCCTAATCGTTTTTGCTCCCTCCCCGTACTATATGGGGTCCCCGACAAGTGATAACTTGTTGGGGAGAGGACGAGCAGTGGAGTGAATGAGAGTTCGCTTTTACGCGGACGCGAATGATACGGAGCTTGTGAGGACGAGTGTTCGGTCGCAAAGACGATTTCTTTATCCGATATCTTCGGCGCTACGCTTGATTATTTTGGTGAAGAACGGCAAAGCTAATAATATAACGGGCTTACCTTAAAGGTAAGCCCGTTAACTGTTCACTTCTTCTGTTATTGCTTCGCGCCATTCCATTCGGCGATATATATTTCGTCTATTTTCATCTGATACGGATAAACATTTTTATCAAGATTATCGTAGATATAGCGTATCGTTACCACGTCACCCACATGAAATTCCATCTTATCACTGCCGTCAACATTGCCGTAGTCGCAGGAATAAAGTCCTTCCTTGAGTTCGCCGGCGGTCAGACTGTAACGGGCGAGCGTAAGCTTCGTGCCTTTTACCTCTTTTATTATGAACGAATCGCCGCAGATCGTTCCCGTGTAAACTTTCGGGGCGGTGGGCTTTTTGGGGTCGTGAACGATAGACGTTGTTACTGCGGGCTTTGTCGTGATGCTGTAGGGGACGGAAATTTTGGGAACGGCAGGTTCCGTTTTTTCGGGAACGGCGGTTTCGGTCACGGACGAGGTTTCCGTTTTGTCTTCAATGGGATCAATGTCAATTTCCGTTGAAGGGGCTTTCTCGGTCGTCGTTTTTTCTTCCGTTACTTCGGGCTGAATTTCCGCAAGTTCCGTTTTGTTTTTGCCTTCTGCCGTGTCAGCAGATGATTTTTCTGCGTTGCCGCAGGCGGTAAAGCAGACTGATGCAAGTAAAATCATTGTAAGTATTACTATTCTTTTCATAAAAATACCTCCGAAGCGTATTTACCTTACTAAGCGTAAATTATCCCCGTGCGTTACATTTTCAGCGAAAAATCAGAAAAAAGCGGAGAAAAATCCGTCTCCGCTTTCAGTATACTTTTTATTTTCCTACGCAGAAGCGTGAGAAAACCTCGTCAACTACTGCAGTGCGTGCCTTTTTGCCGGTCAGCTCAAGCAGGGCGTCAACCGCACAGTCGGCGCAGACGTTTACCGCGTCAAGCGTTACTCCCGATTGAAGCGCGGATATGCATTCCTTAAGCTGTTCAACCGCTCTGATACAGCAGTTTCGCTGTCTTTCTCCCGTCAGGCAGGCGGCGGCAGGGTCAAATTCATCCGTCATGAGAATTTCGGAAAGAGCCCTTTCAAGCTCCGGGGCACCTTCACCCGTAAGGGCGGAAATTTCCACCACCCTGTCAAAGTCCTTCTCTATGACCGCTCTGTCCGCAATTCTGGGCAAATCCGCCTTGTTGAGCAGGGCGATTTTTTTCTTTTCGCGGCATTGCTCGATAATTTTGCCGTCCTCGGAAGAGAGGGGTGAGCTGCCGTCAAATACGGCAAGTACAAGCTCCGCTCTGTCAAGGCGCTTCCTTGCGAGGTCAACGCCGATATTCTCAACTACGTTTTCCGTATCGTGAATGCCTGCGGTATCGGCGATTTTCAGCACGATATCACCGACGGTGATTTTTTCTTCAACAACGTCACGTGTCGTGCCTGCGATATCCGTAACGATACTGCGCTCATATCCCGAAAGCAGATTCATGACCGTGGATTTGCCTACGTTGGGCTTGCCTGCGATGACAGCATCCACGCCCTCGGTAACCGCTTTACCGCAGTCGTAACGCCTGATAATATCCTCAAGCTCCGCCTTGACCGAGGAGAAGACCTCCGCCATTTCGTCCGTTCCGGTTTCTTCTATATCCTCGTCGGGATAGTCGACCCACGCGGCAAGGGAGGCACAGACACCGATTATCCTGTCGCAGCAGGCGTTGATTTTTTTGCTCAGATTTCCTTCAAGGGTGTTGAGCGCCGCGGCGGCTGCCTGCTTACCCGAAGCACCGATGAGAGCCATAACGCTTTCACTGCCTGCCAGATCCATTTTACCGTTGAGGAAAGCTCTTTTTGTAAATTCGCCGGGACCTGCCGGCTCTGCGCCCGCTTCAATTACGGCACGCAAAACCTGCTTTGTGACAAAAAGACCGCCGTGACAGTTTATCTCCGCAACGTCCTCACCCGTATAGCTGTGCGGAGCGCGGAAAACAAGACAAACCGCCTCGTCAATCTTTTCATTATTATATATTACGTCACCGAAATGGGCTCTGTAACCCTTGCTGTCGGTAATTTCCGTACCGTCAACGGCACGGAACACACGGTCGGTTATCTGCAGAGCTTCGGGACCGGATATTCTGATTATTCCTATGCCGCCGGGTGCATTGGGAGTGGCAATGGCGGCCACTGTTTTTTCGTTCATATATTACTCCCCATTATTCACAAACAAGGTCAATCTTTTCCCCTTCAAAGCGGGCGGCTATGCGGTAGAATGCCTGCTGAGAGGGTGAAAATTCTCCCGGTTTTATGCCCGTAACGGAGGCAAAGGCGAGGATTCTGTCAACGGGGATTACTCCCAGCAGACCGGTTGCGGTGGCATCGATGCATTCGTCAAGGTTGAGCAGACGCTTTTTTGTGACGGGCTTTACCTCAAACATATTCACCACAAGGGAAAAATCCTTTATTCCGAGCTTTTCCGCCTGATTTATCGCAAGGGAACAGCTTCTGACACAGATATTGTCGGGAGTGGTGACGGCGATGACTTTCTTTGCACATTTTACCGCCAGCTCAAAGCCCTTACCCACTCCTGCGGGAGCGTCAAGGAAAATATAGTCGTATTTGGGAGCGATTTCTTTTATGAAATCGCCGAGTGCTTCAGCCGTGAAGGCGTCGTCATCCGTAAGGGGAGCGGCGGCAAAGTCAACGGCGCAGTCAATTATTACTCTCTGCGCTTCGCATCTGCCGAGAACGGCATCGCCCCAGTCAAAGACCACCTGCTCGTCACAGCCGAGAAGCAAATCAAGGGACCGCAGACCGATATCGCAGTCAATGGCAAGCACTCTCTTCCCGCGGGCAGAGAGTTCTTTTGATATGCCGGCGGTGAAAGTGGATTTTCCCACTCCGCCCTTACCGGATATTACTGCCGTTATCTGAGCCATAAGCGATTCCTTTCTTGATTTTATCAGGGTATGAGTTCCTGAGAGGGTTGGATTTTATCGGCTGATTCGTGCATGCCGCAATAGTATTCGACGATATCGGCAACAACGGTGGCAAGGTATTTACCGGAAATAAGGCCTTCGCCTACGACTGCGATTGCGATTTCGGGATTTTCGTAGGGAGCGAATGCGATAAGGAAACCGTTGTTGATTTTATATGAAATACCGTTTACGCGTCGGATTTCCTGGCTTGTACCCGTTTTACAGGCGACCTGCACGGGCAGACCGAGGAAATAGGGGGCGCAGTAGCCGGTGGTACCGACCTCAAGCATACCTTCTTTTACGAGATTGATGGCTTTTTTGGAGATACCCGTTTCGCAGACCACCTCGGTTTTGGCTTCGTAGACGGTCTTGCTGTAATCCGAGCTTTTAACGCTTTTGATAAAGTGGCATTTATAGCGCGTACCGCCGTTGGCGATGGTGTTGACGTAATTTGCAAGCTGAATGGGAGTCCAGAGGTTGCCCGCCTGACCGATGGCGGACTGAACAACGTAACCGGGAAGCCAGTCCTGACCTCTTGATGCGCGGTACTCGGGGCTGTCCAGAACGCCTACCGCTTCGTTGAGCTCGCATCCCGTTTTTGCACCGAGACCGAACATTTCACGGTATTCGTTCATTTTTTCAATGCCGAGAAGGTCGCCTACAACCATAAAGAAGGTGTTGCAGGATTCGTCTATGGCGTGAACGACGTCAACGTCGCTTCGTGCGTGTCCCTGCTCGCATTTGAATACCTGACCCAGATAGTTATATGAGCCGTGACATTCAAAGGTGGTTTCTTCATTGATTATGCCCTCCTCAAGGGCGGCGATTGCAACCGAGGGCTTTGCGGTGGAGCCGCAGGCATAGGTTGACATAAGGGCTCTGTTCCATAAGGGTGAGCCGGGGGTTTTATTGAGAGATTCCGCATCCTCGGAATAGGTGGTGAGGTTATATGTAGGATAGGATGCCGAAGCGAGCACCGCCGAATCCTTACAGTCAAGGACCACTACCGCACCCGCACTGGGAACGATTGCGCTGTATTTGGTGTTGTTTGCCACGCACGCTTCTGCAAGTGATTCCTGAGCCACCTTCTGAAGACCGGAATTTATGGTAAGCACCACCGTGTTGCCCTGCTCGGGCTCCTTCGTCACCTCGGTGGTACGGTTGCCTTCTGAATCTGTATAAATGGTCTTTATACCGTCCTTGCCCTTGAGGTATTCCTCTGCGGCAAGCTCAAGACCGCTTCTGCCGATAATATCGTTCTGCGTATAGCCGAGTTCTTTCTTTTCGGCGTATTCTTCGGCATTGATAACGCCCGTAAGGCCAAGCAGATGAGGAGCAAGAGAACCGTCGGTATAGCTTCTCTCCGGCACGACCTCAACGTCAACGCCGAGGTAGGTGTCGCTGTTTTCCTTGATAAGGGCGATGATTTCGGCAGGTATATTCTCCGCAAATGTATAGGGTGCGGAGGGGCTGAAATATTTATGTTCCATTTCAAAGAATACGGAGGAGATTTTCCTTGCCTCTCTCTTGCCGTATTTCTGAAGCTCGTATTTTTCTATAAGAGCATTAAGGCAGTTTTCCGCCGTGGCGTAGTCATTAAGATTGAGATAGTCACGGCTGCGCAGAAGCTTGATAAGATAGTCGCTGTCTGCTTTATAGCCGATTTTTCCTTTTGCATCAAATTCAAGGGGAAGATTATCTATCCATTCCAGCTTGTTTGATTCAAGCAGACGGATAAGTGCGCTGACGATTTTATTGCGGTTTTGCTGGTCGCTCGTTGAGGGGAAATACGCTGCGTCAAATATGATTGAATACGACTGCTCGTTGTATACGAGCTTTTTGCCGTTGCAGTCAACGATTTCGCCTCTTGCGGCGGTAATGGGAGCAGTTCTTTCGGAAACGTTGGAAACTATCGCTTCGTATTCCTTCTGCTCAAAAATCTGAAGCTTGACCAGGTCTGCCCCGAGAATGCCTAAAAAGAATATAACAAGGCAGATTGATGCTATCTGTCTGCCTCTGGATAATTTAAGATGCATTGACCTGCCTCCTTACTTTACAGAGCAAAGACCTTTTCTCTGTAATGATTTTCAATCCACCTGACAAAGAAGAAAATGAGAGGGGAAAGAATAACGGTGTAAAGCGATGAGACAAAATAGAATCTCATAAGCATGAAAAACGATTTGTCAAGTCCGGGAACTATGAAATGGAAAATCCAGTATCCCAGATTGTAAATTCCCACGGAAAAGGCGCTTAGGATCAGATGGGTAATGAAATTATTTCTCATAATCGTGTTTATGAGAGTGCCGCAGGTATATCCGACGATGACGAGGAATACGGCGTTGAAGCTGCTGCCGTCTGCGGTGATATCCCAGAGAGCCCCTGCAAACAGACCGAAGAGAATACCCGAAATATCCCTCTCATACATGGCGGTCGCCGTTACGAGAGGAATAAGAATCAGGGCCCGCGTGCCGAAAAACGTGGGAAACAGGCCGTCCGTATTCTGAACTACGGAAAAGACCAGTATCGCCAGGGCAAGCCAGAACCTGCGTATAAAAAGCTTTTTCTTTGAAACCCGGTCAGACCGGATGGGTTGAATAGTCATATCAGTTTGTCTGTTCGTCAAATTCCGTGATAATGAAAACGTCCGTAATCTGTGAGAAATCAATGCCGGAGGTGATTACGGCGGTGGTGGACGTGTCGGTGGTCGAGTCAACGATATCCGTTACGGTACCAATAATAAGGTCGGGAGGGAATTTACCGCCCACACCTGCGGTACATACGAGCGAGCCGATGTTGATTGCGGTGTTGGTGGGAAGACCGGGCATAATGCACTGCCCCTCGCGGGAATAAGCCACCGTTGTGGTGACGTAGCTTACCTCACGGGTACGGATTTCATAAGCGCTGACGTTATTGCGGGGATTGAGGACGGTCATTACGGTACACTGTGTGGGAGTGACACTGCTGACGACACCTACGAGGTATTTACCGTAGATGACGGGGTCGTTGACCTTGATGCCGGAAACGGAGCCCTTGTTGAGAGTAAAGGTGCTGAAGGTGTTTGCGGGATCTCTGCCGATGATGGCGGCTTCCGCAAAGCTGTAATCGGTATGCTCCTCACGAAGCTCCAGAAATTCCTTGTAAAATTCATTCTGATGAACTACGTCCTCGTAGTCAACAAGCTGTTCCTTGAGCCCGTCTATTTCCTTTTCAAGAGCGGCAACCTTTTCCTTGTAGTAGGATGATGACCTGAAGGAAACGGGAAGACCTTTGAATTCGGAAACCACGGCACCTGCAAGTCTGTGGGCAGGGCCGAAAACCACGCTTGTGATTTTATTGAGAGGGGATGAACCCGAACGGTCGGCAACGGCGAATACACTGCCCACAAGAAGGGCAGCGATAATTACGCAAAACAGTTTGAAGCCGGTACTTTTGAAGAAACGGGTCATTTTTTATCTCCTCAGATATATTTTTTGCCTGACGTTGAGCCGTTGGGAGTGCCTTCAAGACAGATTCCCGTGCCCAGAGCAACGCAGTCGAGAGGTCTCTGTGCCACGTAAACGGGGATTTTCGTTTCCTCGAAAATGAGCTTATCAAGACCCTTGATGAGAGCACCGCCGCCCGTAAGCACGATACCCTTGTCTATAATGTCGGAGGAAAGCTCGGGAGGAGTTCTCTCCAGAGTGCTTCTGATAAGGTCAAGAATCTGAGCGATGGGGTCAGCCATGGCCTCGCGGATTTCCTCGCTTGTTACGTCAATGTTCTTGGGCAGACCGTCCATAAGATTTCTGCCCTTGATATTCATGGTGCCTTCGCCCTCGTACGGATAGGCGGAGCCGATTTTGATTTTGATATCCTCTGCGGTACGGCTGCCTATAAGCAGATTGTACTTTTTCTTGATATATGAAACGATTGCTTCGTCAAGAGCAGCGCCTGCAATACGGCAGGAGTTGGCGGTAACGACACCGCCAAGGGATATTACGGCAACCTCGGAGGTACCGCCACCGATATCCACTACCATGCTGCCTACCGCTTCGCTTACGGGCATACCCGCGCCTATTGCGGCAGCCATGGGCTCTTCAATAAGGGAAACAGAGCCGGCACCCGCACTTTTTGCAGCATCGTGAACGGCTTTTCTTTCAACCTCGGTAACGCCCGAGGGAATGCAGATAAGCACTCTGATTCTGGTGAGAGGATTCTTTTTGATTGTGCGCTTGATGAACGCCTCTATCATTTCGGCGGTAATGTCAAAATCTGCGATTACACCGTCCTTAAGGGGCGAAACGGCAACGATTGAGCCGGGAGTCCTGCCTATCATTTCCTTTGCCTCCGTGCCCACGGCAACTACCTTGGGGGGAGTGCTTTTCTGGTCAACGGCAACGACCGAGGGCTCTCTGATTACGATACCCTTTCCTCTGACGTAAACGAGAGTATTCGCGGTACCGAGGTCTATGCCTATATCCTGAGTCAGTATCATTTTGCTTCTCCTTAGTTTGTAAACTCGATGGTGTTGAGAACGGCAACGATATTATCCATATTGTTTGTCAGATCCTCTGCGGATTCAATGTAAACGCGCAGGAGAATGCCGTCTTTCTCAATGTAGATATAACCCATGAAGCCGAGTGCGTTTTCGGGTACTTCGGGGATGAATACGCAAATGAACTGACGGTCCTTGCCGAGAATCTTTACCTTGCTTTCGGTAATCTTTGCATCGGGATATTTATTCTTGACCGTGTTGAAGATTGATTTTGCATTTGCGATTTCGTTTGTCATATCCGCATCCGTCTTGTACATAATGCGGATGTGATTGCCCTTGTCGTCAACAAGGTTAGCATCGTTTGCCGAGCTTTTGTTTTCCCAGCCCTCGGGAATGGTGATGTTATAAAGGTCGTAATAAATCTTGTCACCGTAAACGATACCGAAATCGGCATCGTGTATCTGAGTGACCTTTTTGCCTTCTATGTTGGTAGCTACTTCAATGTAGTCGCCGTTTTCGTTTGTTTCGGGAGCGCCTCCCTTTTCGGTCTTGAGATTATAGGTTTCACCGTTATTCTGTGTAATCTGCTCGGTGCCTCTGTATTTTTTCTTACATCCTGCAAAGCAGCAGATGATTACGGCAAAAATCATTAAAACGGATATTGCTTTTTTCATGATGGGAATCTCCTTTGCGAATAGTATCAGCCGTTAAGGGCCTTGAATGCCTTTTTGTTATTGGCGTAAAGAGTTTTGTAAACTTCAAAGTTCTTGTCGTAGACGGACTTGTTTGTCGGATCGGGCTTGAAGGTCTTGGTTGCTCTGACGAGCTTCTTTGCTTCCTCAACCTCGTTGATCACGCCCAGACCTACCGCCATGATGACTGCCGCACCGACTGCGCCTACGTTCTGGGGACTTTCAACGGTTTCAATCGTTCTGCCCGTAACGTCCGCAAGAATCTGGCAGGTAACGTCGCTGAGAGCACCGCCGCCTACGAAGCGTACGACATCGGAGGTCTTTGTTTTCTTATCCTGGGTCTCAATGAACCAGCGCATGTGGTAGCATACACCCTCGATAACGGAACGGATGAGCTCCGTCTTGCCGGTATCAAGACTGATGTTGAAGAACATTCCTCTTGAATTGGGGTCTTCAAAGGGACAGCGGTTGCCGTGGAGCCAGGGAGTGAAGATGACTCCGTTGCTGCCTGCGGGAGTTTCGCTGATTACCTTTGACAGATAGTCATAAAGTGAAGTGTAAACGGCTTCCTTTGACTCCGCAACGTGCTTCTTTTCAAGGTAAATGCCGATTTCGTCAAGAGCAAGGTGGTCCTTTACCCACTCAAGGCACTTGCCTGCGGTTTCAAGCTCTGCGAAATAGACGAATTTGTTTTTCTGAGCGCCTACGATTGCGGCAATCATTGCGGAGGTATCAACGATACTCTTGTCAACTACGGTACCTACCCAGCCGGACGTGCCCTGATAAATGTGGGTATCACCCATACCTACCGCACCTGCACCTACGCCGATAAGGGAAGCGTCACCGCCGCCGCCGAATACAGCCGTGCCTTCTGCGAGGCCGAGCTCTTCCGCTGCCTGCTTCGTGAGGCCGCCTACCTTGTCAGTTGAATCTATGACGTCGGGAAGATGATTGAAGTCAACGCCGAGAATGTCGCACATCTTCTTGCTGAAGCACTGCTGCTTGTAATCGTAAAGGAGAGTGCCGAAGGCAGAGTCCTTTGTCATAACGAATTTGCCTGTCATACGGGCAATGAGGTATTCCTTGACGTCAAGCCACTTGTGAATCTTCTTGAAATTCTGCGGCTCGTTATCCTTTACCCAGTGATATTTCCATACGGGGTCCTTGACGGAGCAGGAAACCGCGCCGGTAATCATAAGGGAGGGAAGGAGCTTTGCAATGTTTGCACCGGCTATCTGGGGACCGTATGCCATGCCCTCTTTTATCTGCTTTGTGGCACGCTGGTCCATATAGCTGAATGCTCTGTGAACGGGCTTGCAGTCCTTATCAACAAGGACAAGACCCTGCATCTGTGAGCAGAATGAAATGCCTTCAATCTGTTCGGGCTTTACGAGGTCTGTCTGTGAAAATACCTTTGCGGTAGTGTTGCAGAGGGCATCCCACCATTCATCGGGGTCCTGCTCTGCTCCTCCTCCGGGAAGAACGTAGAGCTGGTAGCCCTGCATGGCTGCGGAAATGAGCTTGATTTCGTTTTCAATTTCAAAAATGCAGGTTTTAACGCCGGTAGTGCCGATATCGTAGGAAATAACGTACTTTTTCATGGGATGACCTCCTTCATTTTCGGACAAAATTCGCATTTTACCGATTATAATACACCATTATATATAACTTTTATTAAAATTACAAGGTTTTTTTGTTAACAAACAAAAGCCCGCGGAATGACCGCGGGCGGAATATACTTAATTTTCTGCCGATGCTTCTTTTTCGGCTGCTCTGTGTGCATTGAGTTCTTCGTGCATGACTTCAAGATTCTTCTTGCCGAATTTATATCCGAAGGCAAGCGTGACGAACATGATGAGCAGTGTGATTGCGGGAACGAGGGTTGAAATGTCGTAAATCTTTGACAGTACGGATGCGCTCTGCTGAATACCGCTTGAAGCAAGCTCCGAATCGTAGCCGATTTTTTCAATCAGTACGGCTGTACCTGTGCCGGCAAGAGTCTGACCGAGCTTGCGCATGAAGGTGAATACGGAGTAGCAGGTGCCCTCCTCGTGTCTGCCCGTGCGAAGCTCGTGATAGTCTATAACGTCCATGACGATTGCCCATACCTCAAGAACGAGGAAGGTCATTCCCGCACCGCTGAGGAAGCAGGCAACAAGGAATATATAGGGATTTGCCGCAAGGGAAGTGCCTCTGATACCGAATGCAATGAAGTTTGCGAGTGCCGAGAAGGCAAGTCCCGCCGAGCAGATTTCCTTTTTGCCGAAGCGTCTGATGAGCTTTGCCATGAAGGGAATGAACATTGCCATGGGAAGATAGGTGCAGACGGTGACGAAGGTGTAAAGACCGCCGTTGCCGTAAACGTTGTCAAACAGATAGTTGTAGCAGGTCTGTGTGTAATACTGGTAAGCGATAAGGAGCATGGAAACTATGCTGACAACGATGAATTCCTTGTTGCGTACAAGGTCTTTTACCGTTTGGAAGAAGTTGTAATTTCCGCCCTTCTGTGCGGCGGAGACCGTAACTCTTTCCTTTGTCATTTTGAAGTGAATGAAATAGGTCAGGGCAGAGAAAACGGAGAGCAGGATAACCGCGATGAACAGCTTGTTGCCGTCAAAGCTCTTGACACCCGTATCCTTGTTGGTGGTGTAAACGATCATGGGCAGTATGATCTGTCCGGGAAGGCCGCCGAGACCTGCGCCGATTGAACGCCATAAGGAAAGGGACGAACGCTCGATTTCGTCATCCGTGATAACCGATGCAAGCGAGCCGTAGGGGATATTGGTGCCGGTGTACATCATGCCGTAGAATATATAGGTAACGGCGGCAAGGATGACCACGGTGGTCGGACTTCCGTTTTTGAGGAAGGGAGCGAACATAAGCACGGAGGCGATGGCATAGGGGATTGCCGCACCTATGATGTAGGGACGGAAACGGCCGTGCTTCGTGGGCTTTCTCGAATCAACGAAGGAGCCCCAGATAGGGTCGTTGATGGCGTCCCAGATTCTTGCCACGAGCAGAAGAATGGCCGCGTGACCGCCTGTCATACCGAGAAAATCCGTGTAGAATTTCATCTGGAAGGTGGTGACCACCGCATTGGTCAGCAGACCTGCGGTATCGCCGAGAGCATAGCCGACTTTGTCTTTGAATTTAATGCCGTGTGTACTTTCCAAAGTAATCTCTCCTTATTATTTGATTAGCAGGGATATTCCGCTTATGAGCATGAGCGCATAAGTGAGCTGAAGGAAGAAGCTCCGGCTCATTTTTTTACAAATCAGATTGCCGATAACCAGTGCCGCAGCAAGAACGACTGCGGAAACAGCCGCAAGCTTTACGGTGGGAAGAGTAAAACATCCGCCGTGGATATCGGTTGCAAAAATAATGCCGTTCAGGAGTATCCATATAAGACTCAGAGTGCCGCGAAAGGCATCCTTATCCCTGAATTTTCCGCTTGCGCAGGTGACCAGCAGAGGTCCTCCGCAAACGAACATACCGTGAACAATACCGCTGATAACCGTCAGCGGTATTGCAACGGGTGAGGGAAGAGCTTTTTCTTCCTTTTTTGCGTAGAATTTTACGGCGTTCATAACGGCAAAAGCGATGACCGTGATGCCGAGAATCATGTAGAGCAGGGAGGGATTTCCCGAGAAATATTTTTTGAGATAAATCCCTGCCGCAAGACCGATGAACATCGGGCCTGCCAATTTGCCGAACTCTTTGATATCAATGCTTTTACGGCAGACGATAACCACATAGACGGAAGCCAGAAGGCCCATCAGATTGAGGATGGAACGGGCATCGTCAAGGCCTATGAGCCGTATGGAAAAGGGCATCGCGAGTACGGTGCCCGCAAATCCCGTTATGCATTGGATTATGTTTGAGAGGAATACCGTTACGAGAAACAGGATTTTCGGGAGCATCAGTATTCAACCACCTCTGTTCCCAGCATGTTTCCCAGCACTCTGATACGGGAAACTATGTCGTCGGGGGCAATTACAAAATGGGGCTCCCAGCCGTCCCTTACGGCGTTTTCCACAAGGGCTTTTGAGGGACTGTCGGTTCTGACCACCACGGAAGTGCCGTTGAACTGCTTTGGCTTGTCAAGGGCTTTGCCCGATGAGAGGAAAAATCTGAACGAGCCGTCGGGATTCCTGCCGATTCTGAAAATCGTTACCTTATCGGCTGCCTTACAGCCGAAATCAAGGGTGGGGCCGATTTTTCTGTTGCAGTGAAGACCTGCGCAGGCGCCCGTATCCTCCCTTGCCATGGAGCAGGGAGCCATACCGCAATGCCAGAAGGTGACTGTATTTTCCTTTTCATCAAGGGAAACGGGGTCGCCGAAGAACACGCTCTTTCCCGTCAGGAAGTATGCGGCGAACATTGAGAGCGCACCGTAGGAATCCGCTTCGCAGGCGCAGGGGATTCCCAAGTCGTTGAGTATGCCGAGTACCGCGCAGACGGGAGTGCCGAAGGCGGTAAAGAAATCGGGCCAGCATCTTGATGCCAGAGCGCCGATGTTATTTTCTTTTACGTAATCCGAATATGCCTTGTAAAGACGGGCAAAATCACGGACATTCTGCGGATCGATTTTATCAAGACCGCAGATTCGCTTTCCCGCATCCGCAAGAAAGGGTGCGATATCGCCGTCTGTAAAGGTTTTTGCCTTGTCAATCAGCTCTCTTGCCTCGATTGACTCAACCGTAACACCGAAGGTTTTCAGCATATCAAGGTCAAGCGCTCTGCCGAAGCCGAAGCCCTGGGGAGTGTGTCCGACCTGAGCGAGCTTCAGCCCGCGCATTGCCTTCTTTAACCTTGCGGCATCAATGACCGCAGAGATCTTTTCTTTCACTTCATCCTCATCGGGAGAGCCGAAAACGTATTCAAAGCTTCTGCCGAAACCGCGCAGGGTATTGGCTGCCGAAAATGCACCCGTAAGGGAATTGAGACGAAGCCGAGTACCGTCAATTACGGGCTCACGGAGAGTCCAGAGCAGTACCGGGCAGTCAAACGTGCTGAGGATTTCGCTCATATAAGCGGCGTTTGCAAAGGTGAGATTCTGCACGATTGCAAGGTCGGGCTTCAGAGCTGAAATATATTCCCTGAGCTTATCGGCGGAAAGCAGCATTTCGTCGGGAAAAGCAATGTTTCCGTCAAGCTCCTTCAGCAGAGAAATACTGTCTTCAAAGGCCTTTCCGGCGCTTTCAAGATGAAACGTGCCGACGCCGATGGGTATATACGCGGATTTGAAATCCATCATTGTCACCTTACTCATTTACAATTTTATAGGTTGACCTGAAATCGTCCTTGCCGAGGCCTTCCTTCATGCCTCTTTCGTAAACGGAGAGGATGTTGTCAAGTCCGGGCATGAGCATATCCTGCTCGTCTGCAAGACGGCGGCAGATATTCAGGTCCTTATTTTCGTTTTCAAGAGAAAATGCGGTAGTCCAGTTTTCGTTTTTGAGATTTTCCTTCTGGGATTCAAGGTAGAAATTACCCGCACCGCCGTAGGAAACCGCCGTAGCGAAATCGTCAACGGAAATGCCGAGCTTACGGGCAAGTCCCAGAGTTTCGTTTACGCCGTTCTGAATTTGACCGACAAGGCAGTTATGACAGATTTTCATGGCGATACCCTTGCCGTTTTCGCCCATACGGATAACGTTGCAGCCCATATATTTCAGTATGGGCTCGATAACGGGGAAAAGCTCCTCGTCACAGCCGGCGAGAATGCCGAGAGTGCCGTTGATTGCGGCGGGCTTTGATTTGACAACGGGGCAGTCCGCAAACTGCGCACCCTTTGCCTTTATCATTTGAGCACATTCAAGGGAAACGGAAGGGTCTATTGTGCTCATGTCAATGCAGATTTTACTGCTGTCAATGTAAGGCAAAAGCTCGGTGTAAACGCTTTTTACGTGTTCCGATTTGGGAACCATCGTGATAATGACGTCGGCATTTTTTGCCGCCTCAATATTATCCTCGCAGGGGGTTCCGCCGAGAGCTGCCAGCTTTTCAACCTGCGCCTTGTTGATGTCGGAAACGAAGACCTTGTCATCGTGTTTTTTAATAATGTTTTCGCTCATGGATTCGCCCATGATACCCAGTCCGATAAATCCGATTTTCATAGTATCGACCTCTTATTCGGTGATTGTTTTATCCCATGCCGACTGAAATTTAGCCAGACCGTAATCGGTGAAGGGATGATAGAAGCTGTCCTTGAATACCTGAAGACCTGCGGTCACGATATCCGCGCCCGCGACTGCGCAGTCAACAATCTGCTTGCCGTTTCTTACTGCGGCGCATATAATTTCCGTCTTGCCGAGGAAACCGTAGTTTCTGTAAATCTCAACTATATCGCCGATATACTGAACGCAGTCCTCGCCGCTGTTCTCTTTCCAGCCGATGAAGGGGGAAACGAAGAGGGAATTGTTCTTTCCCGCGATAAGTGCCTGGGAAGCGGAGAAAACGAGGGTCAGATTAGTGCGTATACCCTTCTTTTCAAGGCGTCTTGCGGCGGTAATGCCCGCTTCGGTGCAGGGGATTTTAATTACGAAGTTACTGCACATAGCCGATATTTTCTCTGCCATTGCGACCATTTCGTCAGCATCGTCAAGGTGAGGATTGATTTCAACGGAAATGGGGAATACATCCCAGCCCTCAATGCCTTTTTCCTTTACGAAATCCGCAAGCTCCGCGATAACGGTGTAAAAGGGTTTACCGCTGTTCATGATATGATTGGGATTTGTGGTGATTCCGTCGATTCCGAAGGTGTCGTATGCCTCGCGGATCTCATCTATTTTTGCGCTGTCAAGAAAGTATTTCATTTTGTTTCTCCTTAAAGCTTTTCAAGTATTTCGGGGTGCTGTGTAAGGTCGTATCTCTTGTAGCCGTCATTCGCATCAAAGAACCATACTCTCGCATCCGGTCTTTTCGGTGATATCTTAACGGAATATTTTCCGTCAATATAGCAAAGAGCGGTATCGTTTTCGCAGGCGATGGTGGAGAGAGAGGTCTTGTCGGCATATTCGTCAAACTGATGCCAGAAAGCGCCCTCGTAATGGGGAACGTTATTGTAGGGAATGATGTCGGTGCAGTCAACGAACATGAAGTCGCCTCTCGGACCGCAGTCGTCAAAGCCCTGCCTGAACCAGCACATACTGCCCGAGGATTCGCCGAAAAGCACCTTGCCCGCGTCAAACGCCTCTCTGAGATATTTGATTACACCGGTCTTTTTCCAGGTTTTCAGACAGAAACTGAGGTTTCCGCCCGGAACGTGAATTACGTCTGCCCAACGGATTTTTTCCGCAATCAGCTCCTCCGTGATATAGGGGTGAGTGAGGTAGAGAACATCCGTATCACAGCCCATTTTGCTGTATCTGCCCACATCGCAGGGGCTTGAATCGTAACCCGTTGTGGGGATTTCAAGATAGTTGGGATATTCTTTGCCGGAAAGACCCATTATATATTCCGCAAAATCCCATGCATAGTCGTCTCCGAAACCGCCGCCGATAGCTATTATTTTACCCATATCAGAACTCCTTTGCTGCTTTTTCAAATATTTCAAGGGCTTCGGGGGAAGCGTTCTTTCTGTAAAACGCCGCGGGTGTGCCGACGGGGGCTTTGACCGTGTGCTTTCCGCCCTTGTATTCCTTTCCCGTTGAGAATTCTATCCATTCGTCATCGGGAAGATAAACGTTCTTTTTGTTTGTGTCCGGTCTTAAAACGGGAGCAACGAGTATATCCCTGCCCAGCAGGTATTCGTATGCCAGCACCTTTGATGCCTCGTCGTCATAGTGGAAGAAGAGAGGCCTGATAACGCCCGTACCCTTTTCGGCATTCTGCCTTACCGCTTCTCTGATATACGGCTTGAGAGCGCAGTGTATCCTGCTCATTTTTGCCTGATGCACAAGGGTTTCCTCGCTCGCATCAAACTGGGCGTTCAGATCGGGATTGTTGCCCTCGTGACTTCTCATGACGGGTGAAAATACGTTCATTTCGCACCAGCGCATATACAGCTCTTCGCTTCTGCACATCTTGCCGAAGGTGGTATATCCGCCTATATCCGAATGACTCAGACCGTATCCGCTGCAGGTGAGGGAAAGGGACGCGGGAATGACGGACGGCAGACCGTTATCCATGGAAAAGTCCACGTGATTGTCGCCGTTCCACATCATCGTGGAGTATTTCGGCGTTTCGGTGAAGCCCGCTCTGGTAAAGAACATTATTTCACCGAGCTTTCCGCTTTCCTCAACGACCTCTCTGTTGAGCTTCGCCCATCTTGCAGGCCATGTGTTATGGGCAAGCTCGGGGTCTTCGCCGCTGTAAAGCACACAGTCGGGGGGCAGATATTCGCCGAAATCAGCCATCCAGCCCGACAGACCGAAATCTATCATATTTTCCCTGATTTTCTTTTTGAGCCAGTCCCACGCATCGGGATTTGTCAGGTCAACTATCGCGGCGGGGAAGGTGGTGATGGTAACGAGATAATCGCTGCCGTTTTTGTCCTTTACGCAGTAGCCCTTTTCGGCAGCTTCCTTATACATCGGCTTTTCAATGGCAAGGAAGGTGTTGCAGTAGCCGAGTACCTTGATATTCTTTGCATTCAGCTCTTTTATCGCTTCGGGAAGACCGGGATAAAGCTCCTTATCCCATTCCCAGTTCCATTGGAGCTGCTTGCCGAATGCGGTCACGCGTCTGCCCTCCCAGTCCTGAATCCAGACACCGGCGACCTTTGTGCCGTGTTCAAGGCAGGCGTTCACCTTATTCATCATTATTTCCGTGCCGCCCTGGATGCCGAGAATCACGCCGTCATAAACCCAGTCGGGAAGCTCGGGCTGTCTGCCGAGAAATGCCGTCAGACCTTCCATGACCTCCTCAAAGCTGTCGCCGAAGCCGATTTCAAAGCCGGCGATACAGTCAAATTTAAGACGGTGATATTTTTTATCGGTAAAGTCAAATTCGCATCTTGCGGTTGAAAGAGAATGAAAGCTGTATTTACGGCTTGAGAGGAAGGTGGGCTGAGCATAATACGTTTCGTAGGTTTCAAATTTATTTTTACGTTTGCCGTTTCGGAAGCCGAGAGTGACTTTGGTGATTTTTTTTGAAATCATTTTCGCATTCTGATGCTCGGCGACCCAGATATTTGCCTTATGACCTCTCAGGTCAAATTCGGTGAAGGTTTCGCCCGTGCCGTAGATATGCTCTTTTTCGTCTGCGGGGAGAGTAATCCAAAGGCGGTTGTAGGCGGAAAGCCCGTAAAATTCTGCTTTCAGCTTGTTCCCGTCAACGGAAAGGACGGCTCTGCCCTCCGTGAGAGTAATCTCCGCACGGTTATCCGACAACTGAATATCCTTAACGAAAAGGGGTTTGCGGCAGTATATTTTTTCGTTTATTGTGAAGCTGCCTCTGTCCATCTTATAGCTGTTTTCGCCGTAGCCGATTTCGGCTGTGCTTTCACCCTGCCGGAGTGTGAAAACGGGGGAGGAATTACGCAGAAGCTCAAGCGCTCCGCCCGACATTGTAAGTTCAATCAAAAAACACACCTCCATAATGCAATCAGCTTATTATATAATAAGCAGATAGATAATTCAACAGAAAACGCGAGAAAAACATTTCATATAAAGAAAATAATAAAATCTGTATTTAATGTGGATTTGTTAATAATTTTGTGCTATCATAAATTGGTTAGGAGTGAATCAGATGTATCCCGAAAAGCTTGAGAAATTTTTGTTGAAGGTGCAGAAGCCGGGAAGATATACCGGCGGTGAGCTTAACAGCATCGTAAAGCCCCGTGAAAGCGTTGATATCAGCTATGCCTTCTGCTTCCCCGACACTTACGAAATAGGTATGTCCCATCTGGGAATGAAGATACTTTACTCCCTTGTGAACGCAAGAGAGGATGCAAGGTGCGAAAGAGTTTTTGCACCCGATACGGATATGGAAGAAATAATGAGGGCAAACGATATTCCTCTCTATGCCCTTGAAAGCGGAGAGCCGATAAAGGATTTTGATATTATCGGCTTCACCATGCAGTATGAATTGAGCTACACAAACGTACTCAATATGCTGGATTTAGCCGGTCTGCCCGTAAAGAGCGCCGACAGAACGGCGCTTACTCCCATCGTCATTGCGGGAGGCACCTGCGTATGTAATGCGGAGCCCATGGCGGATTTCTTTGATATCACCCTTCCCGGTGACGGCGAAGAGGTTACCGGCGAGCTTATTGATTTGCTTAAGGAATACAAGGCAAAGGGCGCATCCAAGCGGGAATTTCTCATTGCCGCCGCACAGATTCCCGGCGTTTACGTGCCCTCTCTCTATGAGGTTGAGTATAACGAAGACTGCACGGTAAAATCCGTTACTCCCACCGAGGGCGCTCCCGCGAAGGTAATCAAGAGAAACGTAAAAAATCTTGATACCATGTTCAGCCCCGATTCCTTTGTCGTACCCTTCATTGAAACCGTATTTGACAGAACGACCGTTGAAATTTTCCGCGGATGCATCAGAGGATGCCGTTTCTGTCAGGCGGGATTTCTTACCAGACCTCTGAGAGAGAAATCTCCCGAGGTGGTTGAGAAGCAGTGCCGTGCAATCTGTGAAAAAACGGGATATGACGAAATCTCCCTCTGTTCACTCAGCACGAGCGACTACAAGGGACTCTATAAGCTGCTCGGAAATATGATTCCCTGGGCAGACGAAAACAAAATCAATATTGCCCTTCCCTCACTGCGTGTGGACAATTTCCCCAGAGAGCTTATGGAAAAGCTCAATTCCGTACGCAGAAGCGGTCTTACCTTCGCTCCCGAAGCGGGCACACAGCGACTGAGGGACGTTATCAATAAGAATATCACCGAAAAGGAAGTCCTTTCCACCTCCGCGCAGGCGTTTGAAGGCGGCTGGACGGCAGTCAAGCTTTACTTCATGATAGGTCTTCCCACCGAAACGAATGAAGACATAGAAGGTATCGCAAATCTTGCCCAGGCGGTGGTCGACGAATATTACCGCTGTGAAAACAAGCCGAAGGGCAAGAGCGTTGCCGTCAACATTTCTCTGGCATCCCTCGTTCCCAAGCCCTTCACTCCCTTCCAGTGGGAGCCGCAGGACAGACCCGAGGTGCTGATTGAAAAGCAGGATTATCTGCTCTCCTGCATCAGAACGAAAAAAGTTCAGCTTTCAAGACACGTTCCCTGGACGAGCTTCCTTGAGGGCGTGTTCTCAAGAGGCGACCGCCGTCTGGGCGAGGTAATATATACCGCCTGGAAAAGGGGCTGTCACTTTGACAGCTGGGAGGAGCATCTTGACCGCGAAAAATGGATGCAGAGCTTTGAGGAACGCGGAATTGACCCGTATTTCTATACCGCAAGAAGGCGTGACCTTGATGAAGTTCTGCCCTGGGATCACATGGATTACGGCGTGACCAAGAGCTTCCTTCAGAGGGAGAATAAAAAGGCACATGCAGGCGAAACGACTCCCTGCTGCCGTGAAAAATGTGCCGGATGCGGTGCCGCAAGACTGAACGGAGGTGTATGCAATGAACTCAGTGAGAATCTGGTATAAGAAATCGGGACTCGCAATTTATACATCACACCTTGATATGAACCGCTGTTTCACAAGGGCGGTCACCCGTGCGGGCATTCCCCTCTGGTATACCGAGGGCTTCAATCCTCATCCCTATCTGAATTTCCTTCTTCCCCTTCCTCTGGGACAGACGGGCATAAGAGAACCCATAGATATCCGCATAGAAAAGGATATGACAAAAGAGGAAATAAAGGAAAAGCTCAATGCGGTACTGCCGGGCGGTATTGAGATAGTTGACGTTACCGACCCCGTCGGGAAGGTAAACGAAGTCGTTTCATCAAAATACGTCATAGATATGTCTTTTGACACCGAAGGGGAGGCAGAGGGCTTTGCCGTCTGTGTTTCCTCAATTATGGATGAGGGCGTACTCAATGCGGAAAAGCGCTCAAAGAGAGGCATAAAAACAGTCAACCTCTGCGAGTTTGTCGATTCCTTTGAAATAAGCCAATCCGGGAATACGGTCAGAATGGAAACCGTGCTCGCTACGGGTACGGAAAAGAATCTGAATGCCAACCTGCTGGTTGACGCGCTCTGCTCTCAGATTGCCGCGGATTACGCATCCCTGAGCATAACGAGAACGGAAATATATATAAATAACAAAAAAATATTTGAATAAAACGAAAAAACACTTGCATTTGAAATAAACCTGTGGTATAGTGGTCAAGCATTTATACCGTCAATAGGTGTTGCGGCACCGAAGACGGGGTTTAATATGACTATTAAAACGGATGTTCCTCTGGCGATTGGTGTATGAACGTCTGAAAAAAACGGAGGTTATTTCAATGGATGCACTCAAGTTAATCGCACAGGATTCTCTCAAAGCAGAAATCCCCGCAGTTGAAATCGGTGATACCGTTAAGGTACACGTTAAAATCCGCGAGGGTGAAAAGGAAAGAATCCAGGTATTCGAGGGAACAGTTATCGCTCGTAGAGGTTCCGGCGTTTCCGAAACCTTCACAGTTCGCCGTATTTCCTACGGTGTAGGTGTTGAAAGAGTATTCCCCATTCATTCCCCCAACGTTGCCAAGGTTGAGCTCGTAAGACACGGTCGTGTCCGCAGAAGCAAGCTCTACTATCTTCGTGACAGAGTCGGTAAGGCAGCTAAGGTTAAGGAAGAAATCAGATAACAAAACTTGTGAGGGTGTTGCAGTTTATTCAAATTGTAACATCCTTATTTTTGGCTTTGGGGAACTTCAGCCGAAACAAATTTCCGTAACGATGGCATCTTTTCCCTTTGCCATTCCCCGATATTATTATTTTCACAGATATTCATTATTTAACATTGCTTTTCCGAGGGAGGTGAGACGGTGAAAGCCGAAAGACAGACAGAAGTCTATTACGTTATTTTCCCCAAGAAAGCCGATATGGCGCATTCGGCTCTTTTTGATATGGTCGATATCCTGAAGGGCGCTTTCGTAATCGGTTTTATGCTGTTTTTGCTTGTGTTCCGAGTCAGCGGTGTTGTGGGTTCCTCCATGAATAACACATTCATGGACGGAGACAGATTGCTTATCACCGCCATCACGACCAATATCAAGAGAGGCGACGTCGTTATCATCTGTCAGCCCTGGGAAGACGACAAGCTGCTTGTCAAGAGAGTTGTCGGCATTGAGGGTGACACAATAGATATTGACTTTGAAAAAGGTGAGGTCTACCGTAACGGTGAGATGCTGGACGAGCCCTATATCAGGGATTACGGCAGGGAGGGTACCGCACGCAGCGGAGACGTCCTTTTCCCCGTGACCGTTCCCGAGGGAGAGGTTTTCGTAATGGGCGATAACCGTAACAATTCAAGGGACAGCCGATTCAAGGCAATCGGCTTTATCAAGGAAGAATATATAATGGGCAGAGCGTTTTACCGCATTTCTCCCAAAGCTACAAGGATTGAAAGGATGAAATGAAAATGATAAAGAGTGAAAAACTCGGCGGACTTTTTGATATAGTGTCAATTTTTGCTTCCGCTACGGTAATAGTTACGGTTGCATTTCTGGTATTTTTCCGCACGATTGCCGTTGACGGCGAATCAATGATACAGACCCTTCAGGATAAGGACCGTCTTATCATTTCCGCCTTTGCGGACCCCGAGCCCGGCGATATCGTGGTAACCTGCCAGCCCTCTTACATTTCATATATTGAATCCACTCTTGTCAAGAGAGTGATCGCCACGGAGGGACAGACCGTGGATATAGATTTTGAGAAAGGCATCGTTTACGTTGACGGCGAAGCCCTTGACGAGCCCTATACCAACACCCCCACCAACCGTGAGGAGGGTATGCCCTTCCCCATAGTCGTTCCCGAGGGACACATTTTCGTAATGGGCGATAACCGAAACGGCTCAAGCGACAGCCGTGATATCAGAATAGGTACAATCAGGACCGAGTACGTTCTCGGAAAGGCACTTTTCAGAATTATGCCTTTCGGAAAGTTTAAGATAGGTTAAAGCATGAATGAAAAAATGACAGTTCAGTGGTTTCCCGGCCACATGGCAAAAACAAGGCGGCTTATCAAGGAAAGTCTGCCCCTTGTTGATGCGGTATGTGAAATAGTGGATGCCCGTCTGCCCGAAAGCAGCAGAAACCCCGAAATTGATGAAATAGTCGGCTCAAAGCCGAGAATAATCCTGCTCAATAAGGCAGACCTTGCAGACGATAAGGCAACAGCCGACAGGATAAAGAAATTTGCCGAAGCAGGCATAAAGGCGCTTCCCGTTGACTGCCGGAGCGGTAAGGGACTGGAAAAATTCCAGCCCGCCGTCAAAGAGGTGCTGAAGGATAAGATTCAGGCCAATATTGACAGAGGGATGGGCGGAAAGACCCTGCGCGTAATGGTAGTCGGCATTCCCAATACCGGCAAATCCTCCTTCATCAACCGTATGGCGGGAGGAGTAAAGGCAAAGGTTGCCGATAAGCCCGGCGTAACGAGAGGAAATCAATGGTTCAATATCGGGCAGGGCATTGAGCTGCTCGACACTCCCGGTGTGCTGTGGCCCAAATTTGAAGACCCCGAGGTGGGCTTCAAGCTTACCTTCATCGGCTCGGTAAAGGACGACATCCTTGATATTCAGGAAATTGCCGTCAGACTTCTTCTCGTAATGCAGAAGAATTATCCCGACCGTCTTGAAGCAAGATATAAAATAAGTGATTTTGAAGACCTTGAGCCCTATGAATTGCTTGAGCTTATCGCCCGCAAGCGCGGAATGCTGCTCAGGAAGGGCGAATACGATACCGAAAGGGCGGCGGTCATGCTCCTTGACGAATACCGCGGGGGCAAGCTGGGCAAAATCACACTTGACTGATAACAGAGAAAGGAGATACGGTAATGAGAAAAATAATGGGTTTTTTTCTTGCGGCAGTATTGTTCCTTGATACGGTCAGCGTCGGAGTAATCGTTTACACAAGAGCAAAAGAGCTTTCCAGGCAGGGTGAGGATGACGTTTACGCCAGAGCCACGGTCGCGGCAATGGGCAACAACCTCATCAGCGACGAAATGAACAGACAGGCAAGCGAAAGAAGCTCCGGCGAGGGCTACGACTATAAATTCTTTTACGAAGGCATATCCGGTGAAATGGCGGGTAAGGATATCGCTTTGCTCACCCTTGAATCCGTAATGTCTTCAGACCATGAGGTTACGGGCGGCAGTCTTCTGAATGCTCCCGACGAATTGGCGGATACCCTTACGGCGCTCGGAGTAAACGTGGTAAATCTCGCGTCACCTCACGTGCTTGACTACGGCGAAAAGGGGCTTGAAAACACTCTTGCCTGCTGGGCAAAGAAAAGTGTTTCAACATTGGGCGCATACAAGAAATCAAAGGACGGTCTCAAGCCCGTTATCCGCAGCGTGAACGGAATAAAAATCGGCTTTGTCGGATACACGGAAAAGTCGGACGGTCTCAGCGGCAGCTCAAAATTTGCGGTAATGAATCCTCAGGCGGAAACAGCCGTCAGAGACCTTATAACCGAAACCAAGGCGAAGGCGGACGTGGTTATCGTCTGCGCCAACTGGGGCGAGGAATTCAGCACCGAAATAACCGAAAAGCAGAGAGAAAGCGCACAGAAGCTTTCCGACTGGGGAGCCGACGTTGTCGTAGGCACCTTCCCCAGAGTAATTCAGCCCATAGAATATATCGTCAGAGAGGACGGAACGAAAACTCTCGTGGCATATTCCCTCGGCAATCTTATTTCCACGGGAGGCAGTCCCGAATCTCTTTTGGGCGGAATACTTGAATTTGATATCGTGCGCAAGACCTCAAAATCCGCGGCGGAAATCAAAAATGTCAGAATCAAGGGTGTTATCACTCACTACGGCGAGAATATGACCAAAATCAGAAGCTATATGCTTTCCGATTATAACGAAGAGCTGGCATCGGGACACGCTCTTTACGGCGAAACCGAATGGAATGACCAGTGGCTCAAAGGATTATTTGAAAAAACCTTTGCCGGTGAATTCAGAGGGTAGTATATGGAATATAATTATGAAATTTCCGCAGGCGAAAAGGGATATAAATCAATATGCGGCATAGACGAGGCAGGCAGAGGCCCTCTTGCGGGTCCCGTTTATGCGGCGGCGGTAATTCTGCCCGCAGGTCTTGAAATTCCCGGTCTGAACGATTCAAAAAAGCTGACGGAAAAAAAGAGGGAAGAGCTTTTTGATATCATAACGGAAAAAGCAGTTTCATATTCAATCGCTTTTGCTACCGCAAAGGAAATAGACGAAATAAATATTTTGCAGGCAACCTTCCTTGCAATGAGAAGGGCTCAGGAGGGCTTGAATATCCCCGCCGACTACGCTCTTATAGACGGCAACAGAATGCCTCCCCTCGCCATTGACGGCGAAACAATCATCAAGGGAGATGCAAAAAGCCCCTCCGTCGCCGCGGCATCGATTCTTGCCAAGGTTAGCAGGGACAGATATATGTATGAGCTCGATAAGCAGTATCCGCAGTATTGCTTTGCTCAGCATAAGGGCTATGGCACGAAGCTTCACTATGAATGTATTGAAAAATACGGCATTTCGGAGCATCACCGTCTGACGTTCCTTAAAAACATAATCAACAAGTGATATGATAAAGAATAAATCGGGTGTCTGGGGCGAAATTTACGCCGCAAGATACTTAAGGGATAACAAATACAGGATAATCACCTCAAACTATGTATGCCGTTTCGGCGAGCTTGATCTGGTTGCTCTCAAAGACAAAACGCTGTGTGTGGTTGAAGTCAAGACCAGAGAAGAAAACACCTCCGTCAGACCCATGGAGGCGGTTGACGAAAACAAGCAGGAGAAAATCACAATGGCGGCAAACAACTTCCTGCGTTATACGAAGCTTGACTATCCGATAAGATTTGACGTGTGCGAGGTGTATCTTGATTCGGATTATAAGCCGGTAAAAATCAATTACATTGAAAATGCTTTCTGAAAGGGGGAACGCAAACTTTGGAGTCCGCAGTAAACAGCATAATCGGCTTCTTTACGGATACGACCCCGAAGGAGCTTATAGTTTTTCTCGTTTCTCTCTTGCCCGTTCTTGAATGCAGAGGCGGTATGCTTGCCGCAAAGCTGCTCGGAGTAAAGCTCTGGAAAGCGTTTATTATATGCTACGCGGGAAATATCGTTCCCATACCCTTCATTCTGCTTTTTGTCAGAAAGATTTTCAGATTTCTCGGTAAATTTGAATGGTCAAAGAAGCTTGTTGACAAATTCGTAAGCCGTTCCCTTAAAAAAGGGGATAAGGTGGTCAGATACAAGGGCTGGGGTCTGCTCCTTTTTGTGTCGATTCCTCTGCCGGGTACTGGCGGCTGGACGGGCGCCGTGCTTGCGGATATACTTGACCTGAGATTCAAATATTCCCTGCCCATAATTGCCGTTGGCGTATTTATAGCAGACCTTATCATGACGGCTCTGTCTTACGGCCTGCTGGGGCTTGTGATATAAAAAATCGGCATCCCGTCGGGATGCCGTTCTTTATTTTGTCGGAATTAAATTATGCCTCAACTTCAGCGAGCAAATCGCTGAAATTGTCACTCGCAATGGTGAAATGATAGCTGTGAATAGTATTATCGTTTTCATAGAGGAAAACGCTTATATTGCCCAGTTTGACGGCGTCAAGCAATGCTTGAGTATCATCAATCCAAAGGCGGTCGCCATCACTGCCGATGTGAGCAGGTATTTCTTTAACATCACCATTTGCGCCTTTAATTTTTACGGTATATTTTTCAGAACGACTGTAGCTGTTTTTCAGCTGGCTTCTTCCATAATCATATACGAAGAATGCAAATTGTTCCCGATAATCATACAATACTCTTACAAGGCAAGATGAGTCTGTGGTGGCTGAGTTGCTGAATGTTCCATAAAAGTCTCCTTCAATGTACCACTCAGCTTCCACTTTTTCTTGAAAATCATCAACATAATGGTCTAAAAACCAAGTGGAAGAAGCTTTTTCTGTTGTTGTTTCGGTTGTAGCTTCCGTTGTTGTTTCAGTAGATGTATTTGTATTGTCTACTACAGAAACAGTAATTTGTGGTGATGATTTGTCTTTTTTTGAATTTGATATTGCTATAATCGCAATTAGTAAAACAATTATAGCAGCAATGATAATTATTTTTTTCTTTGACTTCTTTTTTTGGGGGATTGGTTGGTCAATTACAATGTTTTCGGTTGAATTAGCCTCGTTGCTAACATTTTCAGAGGATAATTCTGCTCCGCATTCAGAGCAAAATTTTGTTGAATCAGTTTCTTTACCGCATTTTGGACAATTCATAGAGTAATCCCTTCCTTATTTATTTTCCGATTCTTAATGTTCGGATATGAAAATTATACTCAAATATTGAGTAAATGTCAATACTCATAGTCTGAGTATAATAAAATATCACGTGGGTGATATTATGGATTATATTGACAGGTTGATAGTGGAAAGAATAGATAGAGATTTATCCCAAAAAGATGTTGCTAAAATTATAGAAAAATCACAGCAGGGTTATGACCATATAGAAAAAAGAAGGGCAAAACTGACAATAGAAGATTTTTTGAAACTTTGTGAATATTACAATGTTGATCCAAATTATTTCCTTGGTATATCCAACGAGAAAAATCCTTTGAATTTGAAATGAATTTATATGTTGTAATATAAAAAATCGGCATCCCGTCGGGATGCCGTTCTTTATTTCAGTTATCTATAAACTTTGCCGCTTTGTAGAGTTTCAGATATTTCTTATATTTTTCATTATAGTAATCCGTCAGGGAATTATCCGGGCGGATTGTTTCCCTTGTACCGTAAAAGCTGTCGGAAATATCCTTGCCCGTTCCCTTTGCTGCAAGAATGCAGGCACCGAGAACGCCTCCGTGCTCAAGCAGAGGGATTTTGATATCTATACCCAGCACGGTTGCCGTCAGCTGAGTCCAGAAACGGCTTTTTGTACCGCCGCCGCAGATACCCGATTCGGTTATATTCACGCCGAGGGATTTTATGATTTCAACATTCTGTTTAAGTGAAAAAGCTACACCCTCAAGCACCGCAAGAGCCATTTCCTCCCTTGTGGTGTTCATGGAAAGACCGTAAAACATGCCTCTTACTTTTGTGTCGTTTACGGGGGAGCGTTCACCCATAAGATAGGGCAGGAAAACGACGTCGCTTTTGCCTGCATACCGCTTCACTTCGTCGCTGTAATCGGTTTTGAGTATATCCTCAATCCACCATTTGTTGCATGATGCGGCGGTGAGAGTGCAGGCGAGGTAATGATATTTTCCGTTTGCGGAGCAGAAGGAATGAATGGCATTCTCTCTGTCGCAGTTGAATTTATCCGAGCAAACGAAAACCGTACCCGAGGTGCCGAGCGAAATGTTGCAGTCGCCGTCGCCGACGGCACCCGTTCCGATTGCGGAGGCGGCATTGTCGCCTGCTCCGATAACGATTTTAACCTCGCCGAAGCCGAGCTCATCCGCAATTTCCTTTTTCAGATTGCCTATCGGCTCATAGCTTTCAGATACCTTCGGAAGCTTATCCTCGGATATATGGCATATTTCAAGCATTTCGTCTGACCAGCACCTGTTTTTCGTATCAAAGTAGAGTGTGCCTGCCGCATCCGAGGTGTCAGTTGCAAAAACGCCCGACATCATATACGCAACGTAATCCTTGGGCAGACAGATTTTTTCCGCCCTTGCGAAATTTTCCGGCTCGTTATTGTAAACCCAGAGAAGCTTGGGCGCGGTGAAGCCGGCAAACGCTATGTTTCCCGTTTTGTCAAGCAGGAAATCCCTGCCGATTTCATCGTTAAGGAAGGAAACCTCCTTTTCGCTCCTGCCGTCATTCCAGAGGATGGCGGGGCGGATAACCTTATCCTCTTTGTCAAGCATGACAAGGCCGTGCATCTGACCGGAAAAGCTGATTGCCCTTACCTCGCTTTTATCAATACCGGCGGTGAGCTCTTTTATTGCGTCAATGCTTTCACCGTACCAGTCTTCGGGATTCTGTTCCGACCATCCGCTGTGGGGAAAGGAGAGAGGATAATCCCTTGATACCGTGCCGATTATTTCGCTGTCGCTTGTGAGCATCGCCTTAACCGAGGAGGTGCCCACGTCAAGTCCGATATAGTAATTCATAATTACCCCCAGGGATTTTCGGTAGGATATCTGACCTCTTTCGGCTGATTATATCCGATATCTGATACACCGAAATATCTGAATACCTCATAGAGTGCCTTTCCGCAGTGAGAGAATGCGACCGCACCGTGGTGAGGGAATTTCTTTTCAATGAGAACGTGACGGTAGAATCTGCCCATTTCGGGGATGGCGAATACACCGATACCGCCGAATGAACGGGTGGCAACGGGAAGCACCTCGCCCTGAGCGATATATGACCTGAGATTACCCTCGCTGTCGCATTGCAGACGGTAGAAGGTGATATCCGAGGGAGCTATATCTCCCTCAAGAGTGCCTCTCGTGAAGTCGGGCTCGCTTCCCGCGGGCTCAAGCAGTCTGTGCTGAATGAGCTGATATTTTACACCGCAGCCGTCACACATCTTGCATGACGGAGTGTTTCCGCAATGGAAGCCCATGAAGGTATCCGTGATACCGTAACCGAATTTTCCCTTGATATTTTCTTCGTAGATATATGAGGGAACTGAATTGTTGATATCAAGCAGAGTGACCGCATCGTCTGTTACGCAGGCACCGATATATTCCGAAAGAGCGCCGTAAATATCCACCTCGCAGGCTACGGGGATGCCCTTTGAAGCAAGGCGTGAATTGACGTAGCAGGGCTCAAAGCCGAATTGCTCGGGGAATGCGGGCCAGCATTTATCCGCAAAGACAACGTATTCTCTGTCACCCTTGTGAGCTTCAGCCCAGTCAAGGAGAGTAAGCTCAAAGCGAGCCATTCTCTCAAGCATATCCTCATAGACGTTTTTGCCCATTTCGGCTTTCATTTCTTCAATGATAGTGTTTACTCTTGAGTCGCCTTTAAGTGCATTATATGCGACGAGCAGGTCAAGCTCGCTGTTTTCCTCGATCTCAACTCCCAGCTCGTAAAGTCCCTTTATGGGAGCATTGCAGGCAAAGAAATCCTGGGGTCTGGGACCGAAGGTGATGATTTTAAGATTTGAAACGCCGATGATTCCTCTTGCAATGGGGATAAAATCTCTTATCATTGAGGCACATTCATCAGCCGTACCTACGGGATATGAAGGAATGTAAGCCCTCAGATGACGCATACCGAGATTGTATGAGCAGTTGAGCATACCGCAGTAGGCATCGCCTCTGCCGTTTATCATATCACCGTCACCCTCTGCGGCGGCGATTACCATTGAGGGACCGTTGAATTTTTTAACAAGCAGCGTTTCGGGAGTTTCGGGACCGAAGTTGCCCAAAAATACGACGAGCGCGTTTACGCCGTGGGCTTCAACATCGGCTATTGCCTTTGTTGCGTCTGCCTCGTTTTCAACGGTTACGGGACATTCATAGAGTCCTTCACCGAATGCCTTGACTATATTTGCTCTGCGCATTTCCGAAAGAGCGATGGGGAAGCAGTCACGGGAAACTGCGATTATGCCGGGTTTTACTGACGGAATATTCATAACGACCTCCGATTATAACTCAATTTCAATTTTCTTTTTCATTGCATTCTCTGCATCCTGACCGATGTAGAGGGTGTATTTTTTCTCATTGTAGGTTGACTTGGATGCGGGATCGTAAAATGCAAGACGGCTGAGCGGAATTGAAAGAGTCACTCTCTGACTTTCGCCTGCCGCAACAAATACCTTTTTGAAGCCCTTAAGCTGCTTTACGGGGTGGTCACCCTCTGCTCCCGCATAGATCTGGATAACGGTTTTGCCGTCTCTGCCGCCCTTGTTTCTGACCGTAAGGGAAACCCGCACCTCGTCTTTTACGACCTTTGCGGTAATTCTCTGATAGTCAAATTCGGTATATGACAGACCGAAGCCGAAGGGGAAGGATGCGGTTTTGCCTTCCTTATCAAGAAGGGTATAGCCGTGGTAATAGCCGTAAAGCATATCTCTTTCCCTGCTTCCCGGGAAGAGGAACGGCGGATAATCGTCCTCGGTCTTTGCCATCGTAAAGGGCAGATGACCTGAGGGATTGACGTTGCCTGCGATAATATCCGCGAGAGCGTTGCCGCCCTCCATACCGCCGTAAAACGAGTGGAGTATCGCGCTGACGCTGTCCTTCCATTCGTCAATTACGTAGGCACTGCCGCCGATGATGTTGACGATTACGTTTTTGCAGGAAGCGACTGCGTGACGGATGAGTGCCGTTTCATCCTTTGATATACGCAGGGAGTATCTGTCTCCGCCCATACCCATTTCGGCTACGTCGTCGTTTTTGGTGAAGTTAGCGAGATTTTCGCCCTCCTGCTTATAGTCGCTGCCTACACAGATGATTACTGCATCGCACTTCTTGATTTCGGATTCTTTGGGAGTGAGACTCGTTCCCTCAAGAAGAACCACATTCTTTTTGCCGAAAACGTTGCAGAGTCCTTCGTAGGGAGTGACGGTGTAGGGGCTGTAAACGGAGCTGGAGCCGTGGTCACCGACGTTGATTTTATTTGCATATCTGCCGACTACGGCAACCTTCTTTGATTTGTCAAGAGGAAGCAGACCGTCGTTTTTCAGCAGCACCGTTCCCTCTGCCGCGGCTCTGCGGGCAAGGGCGGCGTGCTCTTTACACGCGATGACGGATTTATCGGCTTTTTTAAGCTTCGGAGTGATTTTTATAAGGCCTCTCAGAATGCTTTGAACGGAGGCGTTTACATCATCCATGGATATTTTGCCCGCCTTCAGGTTGAAGGGAAGGGTGGCATAGTGCATAATCTGGGGCATTTCAATATCAAGACCCGCCTTCAGCGCCTTCGGAGCGTTTCTGACACCCATGAGAAAATCGGAAATTGTGAAGCCCGTAAATCCCCATTGGTCACGGAGAATATCCTTTAGCAGATACTTGCTTTCGCAGCAGTGGTCGCCTCTGAAAAGATTGTATGCGCCCATGATTGACATTGCGCCGGCATCAATGCACGCCTTGAAATGAGGCAGATAAACCTCGTGAAGGGTGATTTCGTCGCAGTTGACGTTAACGTCAAAACGGATGTTTTCAATGCTGTTGAGAGCATAGTGCTTGGGGCAGGCGATAACGCCCTTGTCCTGCACCGCCTTTGTGAGGGCAACGCCCATTTCGGAAAGAAGATACGGGTCTTCGCCGTAGGTTTCCTGGGCTCTTCCCCATCGGGGATTTCTCAGCAGGTTTATACATATACCGGCAAAGTAGTTTCCGCCCTGAGCGGTAACCTCATCGGCGATTGCCGAGCCGATTTCATATTCAAGGTCGCTGTCAAAGGATGCACCTCTGAGCATGGAGACGGGAAAGCACGTGCTTTTACCCATTACACATCCTCTGGGACCGTCGGAGAAAGCCACCTCGGGGATTCCCAGACGCTTTACGCCTCCCGCGATGCAGGGACGGCAGTTATATTTCTGACCGTTGACGAAAAGGTCGTAGCCGTTTCTGATGAAAAACTGTCTGCCCGAAAGCATACCCAGTTTTTCTTTCAGCGTCAGCTCGCCGCAAAGCTTTTCCGCGGCGGCATAAAGACCTTCGTCTGTGGGATTATCTTTATAGTATTTAACGGCATCATCAAAATTCATATCTTTACCTCTCAGATGTTCTTGGTGGGCTGACCTCCGAATATTGACCTGAAGAATGCGATGATAATCGTGAATATGTTTTTCCTGACATTGACCTGAACGGTCTTGCTGATTTCTTTTTCCGCCGAATTCAATGCGGCAGAGCCGTCGGGAGCGATAATCTTAACGGTAAACGAGCGTAACGCGTCAAGCTCACCCGATGTTACGCTGACCGAGGAAGTACCCCTGCCCATTTCGGTTGTTCCGTCATAAACCGCAATGCAGTATCCCTCGGGAAGAGTGCCGTTTACGGAAGAAGTAAACGATACCTTGTTCTTGTAATCAACCGTCCCGCCGGCGGTGGCTTTGATTGAAACACGGTCAAGGAGATATTTGTTGTGAAGTCCTGCATCCAGCAGTGTCTGGCAGAAGTCACAGAGACCGTCGCTGTCTGAATCATTATGGTCTGTAACGGGAATTATCTGCTGAGCTTCCTTTGCTTCGCATTCCGAGCAGTGCCAGCCGTCGGTAAGTCCGGCTTTTTTGCAGGTGGCGGCATAGCCGCGGTCAACTATTACGGTATGACCCTTGGGAATCACCGCCTGCGGTGTAAGTACGGCTGTGCATCTTGCGCAGTGCGAGCCGTCGGTAAGACCGTCCTCGGTGCAGGTCTTGGGGTAGCCCTTATCCGTTACGGGATTATGACCGAGAGCGGGTATTTTTTCCGCTTCCTTCTGAACGTAATCACATTCGGAGCAGTAGATTTTGTCGGTAATTCCGTCTTCAAGGCAGGAGGCGGGAGTACCCTTTTCCGTTACGATGGTATGTACCTTACATTCGGTTCTTAAATATTTTCCGCAGAGGGAACAGTAGATATCAACGCGGTTTGCGTTCTGACTGTTGGGAATCTCGGTGGTGTCGGTATGAAGGCAGGTGGTGTAAACGTGCATGAAGATGTTGCCATTTGTAAATGTGACGGCATCCGAATAGTTATCGGTCATTTTTCCGTCCTTGGTACGGGTAAAGTAGCTCTGCCTTGCATCCGAGGTGTATGTGGGATTGCTTTCGGATTTGTTCCGACGCTCAAAGGGAATCTGAATGAAGCATCCTTCGGAGTCGTGAAGCTGAATGACTACCGAAAAGATTTCACCCTTTGAAACGGGTACCTTTGTCGGGAAGTCAAAGGTATAGTAGCCCTCGTTGGTATAGTGCTCCGATACGGTGAACATACAGGTGCCGTCTGAGGGAGAGGTGTAATCGGAGGGAAGATTTTTATATACCTTGAAGGTTGCGGTAACGTCCGTGATTTTATTGTTATTTGCGGGAGCAAGCAGGAAGCCCACGCTGTCAACCTTACCCGCGACGTCTGCGGTGAATACATTGGAATACTGGGGATAGTCGCCGTAATAGTAGTAATTGGGAATCCTCTCGGTGTAGGTGTAGTTTCTGTTGATGCCGGGATTTTCCGTGGCTTTCAGACCGTTTGCGGAGCCGATGAACTGGCTGTAGGAAACGTACATATAGTTGTTGTCGTAGTATTCCTGAGGAACACCGTTTCTGGTGAGGCCTACGGTATTCTTGACTATCCATGCACCGTTGACGGAGGGAGTATAGGTTACCTGAGGAGCATTGTCTGCCTTTTCGCCGTTTGCGTAGTATCTGGATTCCGTGTGGGTAAAGGCACTTGCGGGAATCGTGTCATCCCAGCCGATGATGGTGATACCGTGATTTGTGGTGGGAGTTGAACTGACGGAGCTGCCCGTCCATACGAGGGAATCGTTGAACATATAGCCGTCGTTGAGCTCTGTCTGGAGAACGGAGGCGTAAACGGCACCGTTTTCCATAAGCCAGTTCTTGATCTCGTTTGTATTTGTCAATGAAACCGCTTCGTCAAGAACGTATCCGCTGCCCGTATTATATCTGTCGGATTCGGGGAAGGTGACCTCGCCCGGAGTCAGATTGTTGGGAAAATCGGATTTGTCAGCAATGCCCTCAAGATTTGAGAGAGTGCCGATGGTATCGTTGATATTACCGCCGGAGCTGAAGGGATACTGATAGAAATATCCCTCATGTGCGGGTCTCTTGGCGAAATAGGTCAGGTGTGTTTTTGAAAAATGGGGCTCGTCATAGCCCTGCTTCATTACGTTGGATTCAAGGGAAGCAAGGGAAGCAAACGCCCAGCAGTTGCCCGAATACTGACATTCGGGTCTTGTGACGTAGCTTTTGCCGTCAACGTTTCTCAGATCGTAGACGGCGGGCAGAGAACTTGTACCCCAAACGGTTTCAACCTCGCTGCGGTAAACGTTGCCTTCACCGTCCACCTCATAGATATCCGTGCCGTCGCTGATGATCTGACCCACGGCGGGCTGTTCGGTATTGCCGGGGGGAGGAAGGATGATTTCATCCGCAGATGCGCTCTGCAAAAAGAGCGTGACGGTAAGCATAAGGATGCACATAAGCCGTGATGCATATTTAACTCTGTATTTTCTCTTCATGGTATCACCTCAGAAGCCGCCGCAGAAAAACGTATTTTTCCGCGGAAAAGCTTTATACAAATCGGGATTGTTGTGTATTATTTCAAGTCCGTTCAGATACGGAGCATCGTCGGGACTTATTCCGCACAGGAAGATTTTTGACATTGCATTGCTTTCCGTAATGAAATCCGGCTCGCCGTCAAAGTCGGTCAGCGTGCAGGCACCGTTTTCGTATTTAAGGGAAAATGTGCCGCTGTTTTGCTTGACGGTGTCGTTCACCCTGAACGTGAATCCGCCCTTTCCGGGAGGCAGTTCGGCTTTGCCGAGGACGTTTTTAAGATTTATTATCCTCACCGCGCCCGTGTTCTGTAACTGCCGCTTTGCTTTCCCTTCGTTGACGAGATAGCCGGTTATCGGAGAGGAAAGAGGAAGCATCGTAAACCTGATAAGCGAAAGATTGCCCTCATACTGTCTGAGATAACCCAGAAGATTCAGCATGGCTTTCTTATCCTCAAAGTAAATTTCGGACACCTCAAGCGTTTCCTCGCTTCTCCTTACGGAAAAGCTCACCATTCCGTCGGGTCTGCCGCTTTCGTCAAGGGAAAGATAAGTGTAATCGGGCGTGTCAAAGGGCTTGAGGTTAAAGAATCTGCCGTCTTTTCTTTCATAAGCCAGATTATATCGGGAGGCAAGACGGTTATAGACCTCAAGCAGCTCCCCTATATCGCTTTCCCCGACGCATTTTACTCTGTCGGCGTATGGGATAAACGCGAGATTATCCGTACCTGTTTCAAGAGAAATGAAATCCGCAGAGGTTTCGTACCCGAATTTTCTGTAATAGGACGTGGAAAAGGGGTGGAGTATGCTTATGTCGTAATCGGATTCAAAGAGCTTATTGAAAAGGGCGCGGACCGTGCCCTTGTGCCTGTACTGAGGAAGGGTTGCAACGCCTCCCACTCCCGCACAGCGAAGCTTACCCTTTCCGTAGAAGCAGGTAAAATCGTTGATTTCAATCCGTGACGTGAGAGTTTTATCATCATCCTCAAAGGCGGCTAATATTTCGTACGGGGGCATCGTCATATCGTCGGCGGTAATTTCTCCGCCGAAGGACTGAACGGCACATTCCGCCGAAGCACGCAGGTCTTTTTCTTCAACATTTCTGATTATCATATAAACATCACCACACTGACGGTTTTTTGCATCGGGATTCCGGAACGCGGAGCATCCCGGGTCCTTATTCTTAAAATGCGGCTGCCGCAAAATGCAGCAGCCGCAGACACAGTAATATCAGTCTTCGTTTTCGTCTCTGATTTTTTCAATCATCTCGTCGGAGATGGTCTGTGCTTCGCCGTGCTTTACGACAAGGATGCAGAGCAGGGAAAGAATGAAGCAGGCGGGGCAGTAGTAGAACAGAGTCTTGTACGTATTTGTAATCATCGCAACGATACCGAATACGATGGGAGTTGCAATCTGCGCCGAGAATGTAGCGGTGTAATAGTAGCCGGTGAACGTGCCGACCTTGTTGATGCCGCCGATTTCAAGCACAAGGGGAAGGGTGTTTACGGTAATGAAAATCTGACCGAAGCCGCCTACGATGAGGGCAACCCAGATAAGAACGTTCATAAGAGGAACGCTGTGAAGTACGTCCTGAGCGAAGATGTATGAGCCGAATGCCGCAAGGTAAACGATGAGGCCGAGGATGATGGTCTTCTTACGGCCGAGATGCTTGCCGAGCCAGCCGGCGGGGATTGCGCCTACTGCGACTGCTGCACCCAGAGCGGTAGCCATGAGGGTTGCTTCGGATGCGGTCTTGTGAAGGATTTCATCAGCGAAAAGTGCAAAGAAGGTGGTAACTGCGTTCGTACCGCAGAAGAGGAAGAACAGACAGCCCATCATGAAGATAAGACTCTTGCGCTCCGCACCGGAAAGCTTCTCTGCCTTGAGAGCTTCCTTCTCTGCCTTTGCGGCTTCTTTTTCCGCCTTTGCCTTTGCCGCTTCGTCAGCTGCCTGAGCTGCTTCGGAAACTGCCTTGAGTCTGCTGTCGGGCTCTTTGACGGTGAAGTAAACGACCAGCGTGCAGATAATCATTACGACTGCACCCAGGAGGAATACGTACGGGAAGGTGTTCAGCTCGTCAAAAGCATCACTCTTTTTATCAATGCCGGTAACAAGGCAGTAAACCGCGGTCACTATCGTACCCGCAACCATACCTACTACGCTGCCTACGCCGCCTACGAGGTTGATGATCGCATTACCCTCGGAACGAAGCTCGTTGGGGCAAAGGTCGGGCATAAGCGCAACGCAGGGGGCTCTCCAGAGGGACATGATGAATACGTAAAGGATGATGCATACCATCGTGAGGGGGAGAGAACCGGTTTTGATTGCGATAACGGGGATAAGAGCAAAGAAGAGGGCTGAAGCGGGAGCACCGAAAACGATGTAGGGCTTACGCTTACCCATCTTTGAATGAGTTCTGTCGGAAATCTTGCCGAAGGTGGGCTGGAAGATAACACCGAAGATGTTATCAAAGGTCATGATTATACCGATGAAAAGGGGAACGAGGCCGAGAGCGGCTACGTCATCGCCCTGAGTCGCGGAAAATTTAACCAGGAAGGGAAGCTTCTCGGAAAGCACACTGCTCCAGTGGGTAATCGTGGGATTTGCCTGAAGAAGTCTGTTGAGAATCTTGGTTACGAAGGGGTCGTAAATCGCCCATGCGATTGAGGAAGCCAGGAAAGCAAAACCCGTAAGTATGGTGTGGGGATAATGAAGCTTGCCGTCCGGCTTTGCACAGAATTTAGTGTTCATATTATTTCTCCTTAGATTGCGGCGCACATTCGCCGAGTGTAAAGATATTATATCATCCCTTATATAATTTTTGAATACTACAATATAAACTAAAAAAGGGGATATTTTTTATACAACTTGTCTAATCAAAAATGCGTGAGTTTGTGATATAATCCCTTGCATAGATTCGGATAAAGGAGGACTGATTATGGACCTTACCGAAAAAACAGTAAATAAAAACTATGTGTTCAACGGCAGGATAATCAACGTCAGATGTGACGATGCTCTGCTTCCCGACGGCAAGCCGTGTACGAGGGAAGTGGTTGAGCATCCCGGCGGAGTCTGTCTTGCACCTATAACCGGTGACGGAGAGCTTATTTTCGTCAGACAGTACCGCTATCCCTATTCCGAGGTGGTGCTGGAGCTTCCCGCAGGCAAGCTTGAAAAGGGAGAGGACCCCTTTGAGGCGGGCAGGAGAGAGCTGGAGGAGGAAACCGGCTTTACGGCGGATAACTATTACGACTGCGGAAAGTTCTATCCTACACCTGGCTACTGCGGAGAGATAATCCATTTTTACGCCGCCTGGAATCTCAACGCCACTCAGATGCATCCCGATGAGGACGAATTCCTTGAGGTTGAGAAAATTCCCGTTGAAAAAGCGGTTGAAATGGTACTTAATAATGAAATCCGTGACGGTAAGACGCAGGCGTTTGTTCTCAAGGCCGCCGCTCTTATCGGGAAAGGAATAATCGGATGAAAAAGATAATTCTCGCATCGTCATCACCCAGACGCAGGGAGCTTCTTGCCAATGCGGAGCTGAAATTTGACGTATGCATCAAAAATGTTGACGAAACACCTCCCGAGGGACTTGCTCCCGCGGAAGCCGTGGAATATATCGCAAAGAAAAAGGCACTTGCCATTTCCGCCATTGCGGAGGATGCGATCGTAATCGGTGCGGATACCGTGGTCGTTCTTGACGGCAAGGTAATGGGCAAGCCCAAGGATAAGGAACACGCCTGTCAGATGCTTTCCGCACTTTCGGGAAAGGAACACGAGGTCATCACGGGTGTCTGCCTTGCATACGACGGCAAAGAGGAGACCTTCCACTGTGTCAGCAAGGTCAGATTCTGGGACCTTTCGGACGAAGAAATCAAGCACTACGTTACGGGCGGTGAGCCCATGGATAAGGCGGGAGCATACGGCATCCAGGGTAAGGGCAGTGTCCTTGTTGAGAGCATAGAGGGCGATTACTTCAATATAGTCGGATTACCCGTTTCAAGGGTAGTACGTGAAATCCGCAGAATTCAGAAAAAGTGAGGGTAATTTATGTCGCTTGAGGAACTGAAATCAACCCTCGGAAACGGGGAAGCGTATCTCATTACCTCCAATCCGGATATCCGCTATCTGACGGACTTCTGTCTCGACGACGGATACCTTCTGGTAACGAAGGAAAAAAGCATAATGCTGGCGGATTCGAGATACTGCGAGGCGGCAGGTCAGAAGGCAAGGGACTGCGATGAAATCATACTGCTCAGAAGAGCGGGTGAACAGCTGAACGGACTGCTGTCAAAGCTTTGCGTATCAACGGTTTACGCCGAAAGTGCAAACCTTTCCGTAGCGGATTTCAATCGCATTGAAAATATGCTTGAGGCATCGGTTTTTTCAAAGAAAACAGACGCGGAAATCTCTGCTCTCAGACGTTGCAAAAAAGAGTATGAAAAGCAGAGGATTATCGCCGCACAGAGGATTGCCGAGGGTGCGTTTGACCACATTCTGACCTTCATAAAACCCGGTGTTTCCGAGAAGGATATACGGCTTGAGCTTGAGTATTTCATGCTGAAAAACGGGGCGGATGATTTATCGTTTTCCACCATCGCAATCAGCGGAGAAAACACCTCAAAGCCCCACGGAGTGCCCACGGAAAAGAAGGTAAAAAGCGGAGAATTCGTTACCATGGATTACGGTGCGGTCGTAGACGGATATCACAGCGATATGACCAGGACTGTTGCCGTGGGAAGCGTTACGGATAAGATGGCAAAGGTCTATGAAACCGTGCTGAAGGCACAGCTTGCCTGCCTTGACGTGCTCGGACCGGGTGTGCCCTGCAAAACGGCAGATGCCGCCGCAAGGGACGTTATTTCCGCCGCCGGCTACGGTGACTGCTTCGGTCACGGAACGGGACACGGTGTAGGCATAGATATCCACGAGGGTCCCTCCGTAAGTCCGCGCAGCGAAGAGGTGCTTCAGCCGGGTGACGTGGTAACTGACGAGCCGGGAATCTACATCCCGGGTGAGTTCGGTGTGCGTATTGAGGATATGGCGTTTATCACCGATACCGGTTACGAAAACCTCACAAATTGCGAAAAATCCCTCATTGTGTTGTGACATAATGAAAAAAACACTTGAAAAACGGCAGAATATAGTATAGAATACTTGTGTTAATCACTTAATTCAAACTAAGGAGACAAAATTATGGTATCAGCAGGCGATTTTAGAAACGGCGTTACCTTCGAAATGGAAGGTCAGGTTTATCAGATTATCGAATTCCAGCACGTTAAACCCGGCAAAGGTGCAGCTTTTGTAAGAACCAAGATTAAAAACGTTATCGGCGGCGCAGTAGTTGAGCGTACTTTCAACCCCACCGACAAGTTCCCCACCGCATACATTGAGCGCAAGGAAATGGAATATTCATACAACGACGGCGATCTTTACTATTTCATGGATCCCGAAACTTATGACATGGCTCCCATCGGTGCAGACACTCTTCCCGACAACTTCAAGTTCGTCAAGGAAAACACCGTTTGCCGTATCCTTTCCTACAAGGGCAACGTTTTCGGTATTGAGCCCCCCACGTCCGTAACTCTTCAGGTTACACAGACCGATCCCGGCTTTGCAGGCAACACAGCTACCAACGCTACCAAGCCCGCTACTCTTGAAACCGGCGCAGAGGTTAAGGTTCCCCTTTTCATCGACGAAGGCGAAATGATCGTTATCGACACCAGAACAGGCGAATATCTTTCCAGAGCATAAGCTCTTAACGGAATTTTTTAAGGAGGAAATAACTATGTCAATGACAGAAAAGGTTGCTTACCTTAAAGGCCTTGCAGACGGCATCAAGCTCGACGAGAGCAAGGATACCGATAAGCTTCTCAAGGCAATTATCAATACTCTCGGCGAAATCGCTGCAGAGGTTGACGATCTTGACGATGACCTCGACGTATTTGCAGAGCAGCTCGACGCTGTTGACGAGGACCTTGCAGACCTCGAAGCATATATTGACGGCGAAGACGATTACGATGACTGTGATTGCTGCTGTGACGACTGCGATGACGAAGAAGAATTCTACGACGTTGAATGTCCCGAATGCGGCGAAGTTATCTGCATAGATGACGAAATCCTCGACGAGGGTAAGCTTGAATGCCCCAACTGCGGCACTCTCCTTGAGTTCGATTGCGAATGCGATTGTGACGATTGTGACTGCTGCGAAGAATAAGAAGCAATAAAAATGCCCGGATTCATCTGAATCCGGGTTTTTTCTTTTTGCCGTTACTGTTTTATTTTTTTGTTCCGGAATTCGTAGTATTCCCGCTCAACCTTTTCGCCTATGTTTTCGCAGATGAAATCCACTATCTGCTCCACGCTTTCGTTCATACCCGATTCAAGCCAGATTCTGAAAACCGAGGTGATGGCGCCTATATAGAAGCCGGTGGCATATCCCGTGCGTGTGTCGGTTTTGATAATCGGGAAAAGACCGCTGAAAATATCGGTCATGACTCTCATGGAATCGTTGATAAGATTCGCTTTGATAATGGCTTTAATGAGAATGACGTTATCCGAAAAGAAATTGCCCGCCATCATCAGTATATCCCTGAGCGTATGCTCGCGGCTGAGTATGTATTCGGCAAAGACGGAGCCCTCGTCCGCAAGATAGCTGACGATTATCTCGTCCTTGCTCTTGTAGTGACGGTAATACGCCATGCGCGAAACACCCGCTTTTTCCGTGATATCGGTGATGGTGATGTCGTCATAATCCTTTTCTTCCGACAGCAGAAGCAGAGCGGTGGTGATGCATTCTCTTGTAAGCCGTGAAGTTTCGTTTCTCTTTTTCATTACAAATTTGCCTCGTATGTAACTTTTTGATATAGTGTTATTGAATTGTTCATAAATAAATGATAGAATCATCTATGTTACATCTGTAACTGTTACAAATGTAACACCGACATCGCAATTTGTCAAGAATTTTTTCCGGAAGGAAGTTTGAATATGCTTCAGTTAAAAGACATCGTTAAGGAATATCCCACCGGGGATACTACCGTAACGGCTCTTAAAGGTGTCAGTGTCAGCTTTCGCAGCTGCGAATTTGTTTCCATCCTCGGTCACTCCGGATGCGGCAAGACTACGCTCCTGAATATCATCGGCGGTCTTGATCAGTATACGTCCGGCGACCTTATCATTGAGGGTGTTTCCACAAAGGATTACAAGGACCGTGACTGGGATAATTACCGTAATCACAAGGTCGGATTTGTATTCCAGAGCTATAATCTTATCCCTCATCAGACCGTACTTGCAAATGTTGAGCTTGCCCTTACCCTTTCGGGTGTTTCAAAGGCAGAGCGTAAGCAGAGAGCAAAGGATGCTCTTGAGAAGGTGGGCCTGAGCGACCAGCTCAACAAGAAGCCCAACCAGCTTTCCGGCGGTCAGATGCAGAGAGTTGCCATCGCAAGAGCTCTTGTAAACAACCCCGAAATCCTCCTTGCCGACGAGCCCACCGGCGCTCTTGACTCAGAAACGAGCGTTCAGGTAATGGATATCCTCAGAGAAATCAGCAAGACCAAGCTTGTCGTAATGGTAACCCACAACCCCGAGCTTGCCGAGGAATATTCCACCAGAATCATCCGCCTCATTGACGGTAAGATTACCGATGATTCCAATCCCTTTGACGGTGCAGAAGAAGAGAATAAACCCGAAACGGCAGAAGAGAACACGGAAGCCGTGACGGAGAAAAAGACGGAAAAGAAGGAAAGCGCCAAGAAGCCCTCAATGTCTTTCTTCACGGCTCTTTCCCTTTCCACCAACAACCTGCTTACAAAGAAAATGCGTACCTTCCTTACCTCCTTTGCAGGCAGTATCGGTATCATAGGCATCGCCCTTATTCTTTCGCTTTCATCGGGCTTCCAGGCGTATATTGATTCGATTCAGCAGGAAACCCTTACCTCTTATCCCATTACCATTGATAAGACCACGACCGACTCCTCCTCCGCAATGACCGCTATGGCGGGAATGACTCCCGGCGGCACGGGCGAGGCCGACCACGAGCTGGATAAGGTTTATTCGAATACCATGCTCTCGCAGCTTGCAAATTCATTCTCGGCTGCAATCTGGAGCAACGACCTTTCCTCATTCAAGAAATTCATTGAAAGCGGAAAGAGCAATATCAAGGATTATGCAAGCTCAATTCAGTATAAATACAGCTGCGATATGAATATCTATGCACCCGTCACAGAGGAAAAGGGCATTACTCAGGTTTATCCCAGCCCCATCCTTGAGCTGATGAGCGCATATATGGGCAATATGAATCTCGGCTCAATGGGTATTGATACCTCCACCATGGAGTCCTATGCCGAAATGTACAATTCATGGATAGAGCTTGTTGACAACGAAGAGCTCGTCAAGAAGCAGTATGACCTCATTGCAGGCAAATGGAACGATTTCAGCAATCCCAATCAGGCAGTTCTTATCATTGATAAGCATAACGAAATCAGCTCCCTTGCAGTCCTCGGTCTCGGCCTTGCAAACGCCGATGATATGATGGAGGCAATGACAAGTCTTATGCAGGGCGGAAAGGTAAGCGAGGAATCCTTTGAGCTTGAATACGACGAAATCGTAGGCAAGAAGTTCAAGCTTATCACCGAGCCCGAATATTATGATTACGACGAAGAAACCAAGCAGTGGGTTGACAAGCACGAGGACGAGAAATTTGTTACAAAGCTTATCAACAATGCCGAAGATATTGAAATCGTAGGTATCATCCGTCCCGCAGACGATTCCGTTATGGTCAACACGATGGGCGGTATCGGCTATACCGAGGCACTCATCGAGCACGTTGTAAACAAGACGAACGAAGCGGAAATCGTAAAACAGCAGAAGGCAAATCCCGATGTTGACGTATTCACCGGCCTTCCCTTCCCCACAGAAGAGGACGAAAAGAAGGATAAGGAAGATAAGAAGGAAGAAGCAGCCGCAAAGACAGCGGCAACCGAGGTATGGGAAACTCCCACGGTATCTGCCCTTGATTTTGACGGCAAAGCTCCCGAAGCAAGCTTCACCGCAGTACCCTCAATGCCCGACCTGAATTCCATTCCCGCCATTTCCGAATCTGAAATCTATGCAAAGATTGACGCCACAATGAGCGGAAACGAAGCGGCTCAGGCAAAACGCCTTGTTGAGCTTATGCTCAAGGACGGTCTTTCATCATCCGAAAAGTCCGAGCTTACCTCCATGCTGGGCAATATGATGTCCCAGAGCGGCATCCCCATTTCCGGCTCCCTTGCATACAGCTATCTGAGCAAGTACAGCAGAGATGACAAGCTGAAGCTTATCAGCTACTTTATGGTACAGGGCGAGGCAAACGTTCCCTCGGAAGAGCCCGAGGAGCCCGTTGAGGAAGAGCCCGAAGAGGAAGAACCCCAGCCCCTTGCAAAGAGCTATGACGAGGCAATGGATATCCTGGGTGTAGGCAGTCTTGACCAGCCCAGACAGATAAACATTTATCCCCTTGACTTTGAGTCAAAGGATATGATTTCAAATATCATTGACGAATATAACGCAAGCGACAAGAACGACAAGAACGATATCAAGTATACGGATTATATCGCCATTCTCCTTAAATCCGTTACAAAGATCGTCAATATCATTTCATACGTTCTGATTGCATTCGTTGCAATTTCGCTGGTTGTATCCTCAATCATGATAGGTATCATCACCTATATCTCCGTCCTTGAAAGAACGAAGGAAATCGGTATTCTCCGTGCAATCGGTGCATCCAAGAGAGATATTTCCAGAGTATTCAACGCGGAAACGATTATCGTCGGATTTGTTTCGGGCGCAATCGGTATCGGCGTAACGATGCTGTTGAATATCCCCATCAATATGATTATCAAGCATCTCACGTCAATTCCTCACGTTGCACAGCTTCCCACGGAGGGCGCAATCGCATTGGTAGTCATCAGTATGGTGCTGACGTTTATTGCGGGACTTATTCCTTCGGGAATTGCATCACGCAAGGATCCGGTAGTAGCTCTCCGCACCGAATAATCTACTATAACGCTTGATTATTTTGAGGAAGAACAAACCAAACAAGAAATAGTTGTTTTTATGCAGGCACTTATCAGAAGGTAAGTGCCTGCATTTATTATGGAAATTATAGTGTTTGGTTTTAAGCCGTTTTACTCATTCCCCGTACAGAAGTACTGTGTTCATTCGTAAAACGACTTTCTTCACTCAAACTAATCTTCGCTTTGCTACTGCTTGATTATTTTGAGGAAGAACATACCAAACTAAATAATGTAAGTTTTGAGGCAGGCATTTATCTGACGATAAATGTCTGCTTCTTATTTGAAATTAAAATGTATGGTATTAAGCAGTTAATGTCGCTTGCGACCCGAAACTTTTTACTCTTCACTCTTTATTTTTCGCTATTCACTGTTCACTAACCAAAAAAAGACCTCAGCCGAAGCTGAGGTCCGTTTTGTTTTGTATTTATCTTAGCCAACCTTAACTGTGTAGTCGATGGGAGCTCTGAGGTTCTCAAGGTTAACGGAGATGCCGAGCTTTGCCTTTGCATCCTTAACAAGAACGTTAACTGTGAAGTGATATGTAGCGCCCTTGATAAGCTTTGTTTCGGGATTGATTACGCAGTTCTTGATGTATGCGTTGTTGTATGTAAGAGTAACGGTCTCTCTGCCTTCGGTGATTTCTGCGCCGAGTTCCTTAAGAGCGTTCTCGATGCTGCCGAGTGTGCTTACACCACGGGCAACTGCGCCGCCGTTCTTGGAGTCGCCGTCGGGGCCGTCTACCTGGTTCTTGAGGTTGATGTCAAGAACGATGTTGCCGTTAGCGTCTTTCTTAGCTGTTGCGCTTGTAACGTCGGACTCAAGGATGGGCTGGCTGTCATGAGCGGGGATGTAGTCAGTTGCCTTGGAGTTCTTGGAAAGTGCTTTCTCAGCTGCGGGCTGAAGAACCTTAAGAACGATGCCGATAGCGCCGTCACCGCCGATGTCGCCTGCAAGTTTCATTGTCTGGAAGCCTGCGGGAGCTTTACCCTGGTCAGCTGTGGTCTTACGAGCTTCGTTGTAGTAAGCAACGATCTTAGCCGTATCCCATGTTGAAGGATCTTCGTCGTCAGCAGCTTCTGTTTCTTCTTCGGAAACAGCTTCGCCGTTTTCGTCGGTTTCGGGCTCGGAAGCGTCTTCCTTGGAAGCTTCTTCGGTAGCTTCTGTTACCTCTTCGGAAACGGAAGTATCAGCTTCTGTTGTTGTGGTTTCGGGTTCATCCTTGCCGCATGCTGCGAATACTACGCAGACCATTGCGAGTACAAGTAAAACTGCAAGAATCTTTTTCATGTCTTTTCCTCCGGATTAAAATTTTGTGATTTCCGGCAAAACCCCGAATTTATCCGGAAGAAATGCCGTATACAACAATAAAATACACTATGCCTATTTCTTTGTCAAGACAGCGAAATATTTTGATTACATTTCAACAAAAATCGGGGCTTAAATTTGTGAATTAAAATAGCATTATGAGTTCATAATTTATTTATAAATAAAAGGGTGACAAATGAATCATATTGTGCTATAATCAAACATTATTATGGGAGAGTATGTTTATGAAAAAACTTGTTTCCTGGAATGTAAACGGAATACGCGCCTGTCTGGGCAAGGATTTTTATTACAGCTTCGCGAGTCTTGATGCGGATATCTTCTGCCTTCAGGAGACGAAGATGCAGCAGGGCCAGGCAGAGCTTGATTTACCCGGATATCATCAGTATTGGAATTATGCGGAAAAGAAGGGCTATTCGGGTACGGCGATTTTTACAAAGGAAGAGCCCCTTGCGGTCACTTACGGTATCGGCATAGAGGAGCATGACCACGAAGGAAGGGTGATCACCCTTGAATTTGACGGTTACTATTTCGTGACGGTATACGTACCCAATTCGCAGGACGGTCTTAAAAGACTGGATTACCGTATGAGATGGGAGGATGACTTCAGGGCATATATAAAATCCCTTGACGAAAAGAAGCCCGTTATCTACTGCGGTGACCTGAACGTTGCCCATAACGAGATAGATATCAAAAATCCCGCCGCGAACAGACACAATGCCGGCTTTACCGATGAGGAAAGAGGCAAGATGACCGAGATGCTCCGAAGCGGATTTACCGATACCTTCAGATATCTTTATCCCGATGAAAGGGATATTTACTCCTGGTGGTCATACCGCTTTTCCGCAAGAGACAGAAATGCGGGCTGGAGGATAGATTATTTCATCGCATCCGAACGGCTTAATGACAGGATAAAGGATGCAAAAATACATACGGGAATTTTCGGCTCGGACCACTGTCCCGTTGAGCTTGATATAGAATTGTGAGGAAGACGCAATGAAAAAGACCTTACCGATTATAATGGCAGCCGTTATGGTTGCCTCCGTGCTTGTATTCTTCGTGGTGAAATCCAAAAAGACAAATGAGGAATATGAGATTTCCGCGCCTACCGGCGAAAAGGTGGAATTCGTGCTTGAAAACAGCGAATACACAAAGAAGCTGACCGTTGCAGGTGAAAACGGTGAAATCTTTTTACCTACGGATAAAGAGGGACTTTACTACACCGCAACGCTTGAAAACGAAATAAAATTCTGGAATTACGCTTCGGGAAAATTCACTCCCGCCTCCTACGAGACAAAAAAGGCATCTGTCAGCGTTAATTCCTCCGGCGTGAGCGTACCCGTTACGCTTACCTTCATTGATGCGGACGGGCTTACCGTCGGTTACGGCGTATTCACCTCGGATATGAATCCCTCCGTTGACGTTTACTCATACGCATTCTGCAAGATAGCAAAGAATCCCGCCGGCTACGGTGACGGTTATATGCTTCTCTGCGATTTCAATAAGGAAAGCTTCTGGAAGGCGGATAAGATTTTCAGCGAAATATTTACGAATTTCGTTCCCGGAAGCACCTCCTCCGTTTCCTGCGGACTCAATCAGAATACCCGTCTTGTTGACAAAAACGGCGGCCTCAAGCAGAGCTGGTCAATGATGACGGATGAATTTATGGCAAATGAAGGCGGCGAAAAGCTGTTCCTTTCATCAAGATATTACACAGCCGGGGAATACGGCGAAAGAGCGGACGTTATGGTTTACTCCTCCGCTTACCGTCCTTCAATCGTTGCAAAGGATATCATTGATTGCTGGTTTATCAGCGATGACGAAGGTCTTCACTATATGATAAAAGACGGTGAAAACTTCAAGAGCGTTACCGTAAAGGACGGCGCGGTTTACGATACGGTCAAATTTGACAGCCCGTGGTCATCATATCTCAGAAGCGGCAATTACGTCGTCAATAAGGACACAAACGTAATGACAAATCTGCTTACGGGTGACAAGGTCACGCTCAAGGATATAAGTATCAGGTCCGCAAGTGAGTTTTCCGTAAACGCAGACGGCACGAATATGGTATTCGCATCCGACGTTGAGGATATCGGCAACGGCACTGTGTCTCAGGCAATCACTTACTATTCAACCGCATCGGGTAAAGGCGAAAGCTTCGTTGAGCCCCTTATCCGCAGCGAAGAGAGTGATTTCGTATGGGTTGACGGCAGCAGCGTAATGAGTGTAAGAGCGCTTACGAATGAAGGTACGCCCTGCGGCAGCGTGATTTATACTTTCGGAAACTGAACATAAACAAGGAGATATATACAAATGGGTTTATTCAAGAAAATTTTCGGTGATTATTCATCAAAGGAAGTAAAGAGAGTCCGTCCCATAGCCGATAAGGTCATGGCGCTTGAAGAGGAATACTCAAAGCTTACGGACGAACAGCTTCAGGCAAAGACTGCCGAGTTCAAAGAAAGACTTGCAAAGGGCGAAACCCTTGACGATATCCTTCCCGAAGCATTTGCCACCTGCCGTGAGGCATCATGGAGAGTCATAGGACTCAAGCATTTCTACGTTCAGATTATCGGCGGTATCATCCTGCATCAGGGCCGTATTGCCGAAATGAAGACAGGTGAAGGCAAAACCCTTGTTGCGACCCTTCCCGCATATCTTAACGCACTTTCGGGTGAGGGCGTTCACATCGTAACCGTAAACGATTATCTTGCCCGCCGTGACTCCGAATGGATGGGTAAGGTTTACCGCTTCCTCGGTCTCAAGGTCGGTCTTATCATTCACGAAAAGGAAAATGAGGAAAGACAGGAAGCATATAACGCAGACATCACCTACGGTACCAATAACGAAATGGGCTTTGACTACCTGAGAGACAATATGGTAGTTTACAAGGAGCAGAAGGTACAGAGAGGTCACAGCTTCGCCATCGTGGACGAGGTGGACTCCATCCTTATCGATGAAGCCAGAACACCCCTTATCATTTCGGGCAGAGGCGAAAAATCCACCGACCTTTATAAGCTTGCAAATTCCTTTGCAATGGGACTCAAATGCAAGAGAATCAAAGAGGTTGACTCCAAAACGGATGTTGACGACGTGGTTGAGGCAGACGTTGATTACGTAGTTGACGAAAAGGCAAGAACAGCTACTCTTACCGCCGGAGGCGTTGCCAAGGCAGAGAAATTCTTTAACCTTGAAAATCTGATGGATTCCGATAATATGACGCTTCAGCATCATATCAATCAGGCAATCAAGGCAATAGGCGTAATGAAAAAGGACGTTGACTACGTCGTAAAGGATAACGAGGTACTTATCGTTGACGAATTTACCGGCCGTATCATGCTGGGCAGAAGATACAACGAGGGACTTCATCAGGCGATTGAAGCCAAGGAAGGCGTAAATGTTGAGCACGAAAGCAAGACCCTTGCTACCATCACCTTCCAGAATTACTTCCGTCTTTACAAAAAGCTTTCCGGTATGACGGGTACCGCAATGACCGAGGAAAACGAATTCAATCAGATTTATTCCCTTGACGTTATTGAAGTTCCCACCAACAAGCCCATGATCCGTGAGGATTTACCCGACGTCGTATATAAGACGGAAAGAGCAAAATTCAACGCGGTAATCGACCAGATTGTTGCCTGCCACGAAAAGGGACAGCCCGTACTGGTAGGTACCGTTTCCATTGAAAAATCGGAGGCACTCTCACATCTGCTTAAGAAGAGAGGCATCAAGCATAACGTACTGAACGCCAAGTATCACGACAAGGAAGCCGAAATCGTCGCTCAGGCAGGTAAAGAGGGCTCCGTTACCATCGCCACCAATATGGCGGGCCGTGGTACCGATATCAAGCTCGGCGGTAACTCCGAATTCCTTGCCACCTCGGAAATGAGAAAAATGGGTTACACCGAGGAGCTTATTGCCGAGGCAACGGGCTTCGCGGAAACGGACAACGAGGAAATCCTTGAAGCGAGAAGACAGTATTCCGAGCTGGAAAAGAAATACGACGAAGAAATCGCGCCCGAGGCAGACAGAGTGCGTGCGGCAGGCGGTCTTTGCATCATCGGCACAGAGCGTCACGAATCAAGACGAATCGACAACCAGCTTCGCGGACGTTCAGGCCGTCAGGGTGACCCCGGTGTCAGCCGTTTCTATCTTTCACTTGACGATGACCTTATGCGTCTTTTCGGCGGTGAAAAAATCACAATGCTTATGGACACCCTCAAGGTTGACGAAAATATGCCCATTGAGGCAAGAATGATTTCCAATACCGTTGAAAGCTCCCAGAAGAAGATTGAGGGCAGAAACTTCGGTATCAGAAAGAACGTTCTCCAGTACGACGACGTAATGAACCGTCAGAGAGAGCTTATTTACAGACAGAGAGACCAGGTGCTTGACGGCGAAGACCTTACTCCCGTTATTACCAGAATGATTCACGGCACGGTTGACGCCGCCGTTGACGGTTATCTCGTTGACAGAAAGACAGAGTGGAATTTAGCGGGTCTTAAGGATAAATTCAAGGGCTGGCTCATTTCAGAGGATGATTTCACCGACGAAAATACAGATAAGGAAGAAATCCGCGAAACCCTCTATGAAAGAGCAGAGAAGATTCTTGCCGATAAGGAAGCCGAATTCGGCGAAAACGAAGACGGCGAAAAGATTATGGGCGAGCTTGAAAAGATGATACTGCTTCGCAACGTTGACAAGCACTGGATGGACCATATTGACCAGATGGATCAGCTTCGCAAGGGTATCGGACTTCGCGCATACGGTCAGACAGACCCCGTTGTTGCTTACAGAGAAGTGGGCTCGGATATGTTTGACGATATGAACCTTGACATCCGTGAAGAAACGGTCATGCAGCTTCTTACCGCCTCAATCAAGAGAAAAGAGGACACTCAGCGTAAGCAGGTCGCCACGATTACAAGCACAAGCGGTTCCTCCGACGGCACAATCAAGCAGCAGCCCAAACGCAACACAGAGAAAAAAGTCGGTCCCAACGACCCCTGCCCCTGCGGAAGCGGCAAGAAATACAAGAAGTGCTGCGGCAGTGTAAATGCGCAGGGCGGTCAGCAGTAAACTCCCGGAAAACGGAGTGATAAAATGAAAAAAGTGATGAGCGGAATTACGGCGTTCCTGCTGATAATTTCGCTTGCCCTTACCGCTTCGGCGGAGAAAATCAATATTAAAATCGACGGCAAAAACGAAAATAAAGAGTGGTTTGATATTAAGGGTGAGAATCTCTTCAAAAGCGAAGAGGAAAAAGGTAACGGAATAAACTCTGCCGTTATGAAATACATCTTTGACCCTGCTTCGGAAAGCTGCATTTACTTTATGTTTTTTGTTTCTACAAAGGTAATTGCGGATGAGAGTCTGCTGAAGGCGGAGTTTTCAATTGACGACGGTCCCGTAATGACCGTAACAGCCGAAACAGATGAAACCGTTCACCCCATACTCAATGACGATAATTATCTGACAGATGCCTGCCTTAAAGCGGAAGGCATGGACGGATATGTTCTTGAAATCAAATTTGTCAATAAATCGGGTTTGGGAAAAAGAGTGGATTATCGGATAAAATTCGGAGATGAGAACGGAATTTTATCAAAGATGCCCGGCAACGGGGAAGCTTATCTTGATAACCCTCTCTACACCACCACCTCCACTACGGAGAAGACCACCGTCAAAAAGACAACAAAAAGAGCGTCTGAATCAAAGACAACAACCGAGCGTACCACAAGGCCGACCACCACTTACAAATCACATCTTACTACGAAGGCGGCGACCGCAAAGACTACCGTGAAAGCGGAAAAAGCCGTCTCCTCAAGGGCGGCAAAGAAGGTTACGTCCGAAAGAACGTATTCCGAAGTTAAACGCTCCGAAACCGTAAGGATTTCAACGACTGCCGTGAGTACGGCGGCAGGCGGAGATTCGCTGTTCAACGAAAGCGGTCTTTCAAGAGCGGCAATATATAAAATCGCGGTCTGTGCGGGTGCGGTGATTCTTTTCGGAATCCTCGGCCTCTGGGCAATCCGTACGAGAGCGGATGCCGACAGAGCCGAAAAGGAAGAAGCACCGCCGGAAAAAGACGACACGGACTCTGAAGATAAAGACAACAACCACGGAGAATAGTATGTTAGAGTTAAAAAACGTTTCATTCAACGTAGATACCGATAACGGTAATCTTGAAATAATCGACGACGTCAGTCTGGTGATACCCGACGGTCAGTTCACCGTCATTACGGGACCGAACGGCGGCGGTAAATCCACCCTTGCAAGACTGATTATGGGAATTGAAAAGCCCACAAGCGGTAAAATTCTCTTTAATGGCACGGATATTACGGATATGTCCGTTACCGAAAGGGCAAAGCTCGGCATCGGCTACGCTTTCCAGCAGCCCCCGAGATTCAAGGGACTTACCGTCAGACGCCTTCTCTCCCTTGCGGCAGGCAGCGAGCTCCCCGAGGATGAATGCTGCGGCTATCTTACGGGTGTGGGACTCTGCTCAAAGGATTATCTCAACAGAGAGATGGATTCCTCCCTTTCGGGCGGTGAAGCAAAGAGAATAGAAATCGCCACTCTCATGGCAAGAAAGCTTGAGCTGGCTATCTTTGACGAGCCGGAGGCGGGAATTGACCTGTGGAGCTTTTCCGTCCTTGTTGAAAGCTTCAAGGCCATGACCAACGGCAGACACAACGGCGTTATCGTAATTTCCCATCAGGAAAGAATCATGAATCTTGCCGATTCAATGATAGTCATTGCAAACGGTAAGGTCAAATCTCAGGGAACAAAGGAAGAAATCTTCCCCACTCTGCTCGGCGAATTTACGCAGGCCTGCGATTTCAGAGGCAAAGGAGGACAGGAATAATGGATAAAATTGATTCGGGTCTTCTTCAGGAAATAGCAGATATTCACGAAACTCCCATCGGAGCATATAATCTGAGAAAAAACGGCGAGGGTGTTGAAAGACATACTACCGCAAACATTGAAATCATTACCAAAAAGGACAAGCCCGGCATTGATATCGTGGTCGCTCCCGGCACAAAAAACGAGAGCATCCACATTCCCGTCATTCTTACGGAAACGGGCATCAATGACGTGGTTTACAACGATTTTTATATCGGAGACAATGCAGAAGTGCTTATCGTTGCGGGATGCGGAATACATAACTGCGGCGACCAGAAATCACAGCACGACGGCATCCATTCCTTCCATATCGGCAAGGGTGCGAAAATCAAATACGTTGAGAAGCATTACGGCGAAGGAAACGGCACGGGAGAGAGAGTTCTCAACCCCGTAACCGTTGTTGAGCAGGACGAAAATTCCGTCTGCGAAATGGAAATGGTGCAGATAAGAGGCGTTGACTCCACAAAGAGAGATACTACCGCTTCTCTCAAAGCGGGCGCGCGTCTCATCGTTACCGAGCGTCTCCTCACGGACGGCGACCAGTTTGCACATTCAAATATTGAGGTACAGCTCAACGGTGAGGATTCCTCTGCGCAGATAGTATCCCGTACCGTTGCGAAGGACAGATCCGAGCAGGTATTTTATTACAATGCGGTCGGCAACAACAAGTGCAGAGCCCACGTTCAGTGCGATTCAATCATTATGGACGAAGCAAAGGTCGCTTCAATTCCCGCTATACGCGCCAACAGTGCGGATGCTCAGATCATTCACGAGGCGGCAATCGGCAGAATCAATAATGACCAGCTGCTGAAGCTGATGACGTTCGGGATGAACGAGGAAGAAGCGGAAGAAGTAATTATTTCCGGTTTCTTAAAATAATTTTCGCTTGAATCTATCGGCGAAGAACGGCAAAACAATAATAGAGCGGGCTTGCCTTAAAGGTAAGCCCGTTGGTTTTTATGAAATAAGGTAGATAATTATAAGTTTTGCCTAATCGTTTTTGCTCCCGTGTTTTGATAGACTATCTTGAAGGAAAAAGTAAAATCGGTCAGAAACATTGTCGCACTGCTCGCTTGAAGCGCATCGCATTGCTCTGTGTTTCTTCCTCTCGGCAGGGCTCCTGCATCCGCCACCGGCGGCGGAGCCCCACCGAGCAACCGATATCTTCTTCGCTTGTTTTCGCTTGAATCTATCGGCGAAGAACGGCAAAACAATAATAGAGCGGGCTTGCCTTAAAGGTAAGCTCGTAGGTTTTTATGAAATAAGGTAGATAATTATAAGTTTTGCCTAATCATTTTTGCTCCCTCTGAGTTTTGACGGTGTTCTTTGAAAGATAAAAGCAAAAGCGCGTAAACCGTTTACCGTTATTGATTAGTCTGCCGCATTGTGATAATATATTCCGGAAGGATGTGATTTTATGCTTCTTAAAATGCTTTCGATTCTTGTTTCGCTCATTCTTTTTGCCGGAGCGGGGCAGATGCCGGAGCCGTATTCTCCGGCCGATGCGGAAAATCTGAAATGCAGTGCGGTCATACTCAGCGATATGCATATAGAAACAAATAATTTTGACCGTTTTCCCCGTGCGGGAAAAATTCTCCGCGGCGTTGCGAATGCAGAAATAAGCCCCGATGCAGTCGGATTTACCGGGGACAACACCATGAACGGTCAGAGCGTCGAGTGGTTTGATTTTTACGGCTTCGTGAACCGTTATATCAAGGACAGCCGTATTCTCATGTGCTTCGGCAATCACGATTTCGGCAACTGCGCCGACCACGATACGTACGTGAAGCTGCGAAAAAGATGTATTGAAAAATACAAAACCTACTGCGGCGAAAGTATTGACGAGGTTTACTATTCAAGAGATATAAAGGGATGCAGATTTATCGTTCTCGGCTCCGAGGATAATGCGGAGGATACGGTTGAGGTAATTACCGATAAGCAGGTTGAATGGCTTTCGGAGCAGCTTGCGGAATGTAAAGAAAAGAATATGCCCGCAATCGTTCTCAATCATAATCTTATCTACGGCAGAAACGGAAACCGTTCGTACTGGGATTTCAATCAGACGACAAATAACGATGCCCTTGACCGTGCTTTGCAGGACAGCGGAGCAAATGTGCTTTTTGTCTGCGGTCATTCGCATTTCGGCGTGAATGACGGCTCCGTCAGCCGTGAGGGTAAGGTGACCTATATCAACCTGCCCTCAACGGGAAACACCGGCAATTACGATGCCGAGGGCGAATATGCCGACTGCGGAGTGGGAATTTATATTGAGGTCTATGAAAACAGTATGATTCTTTCCTTCCGTAATTTTGCAAAGGGAATCGCCCTTGAAGGATATGACAACATAGAGATATCACTGTAAAATATAAAGATTAAAGCCCCACCGAAAAGGTGGGGCTTTAACCATGGGGTTGAATTGAGGAGGGGTATTGCTGTGTACGTCAGGGGTTGCGGCTCCCCGTCTGTACAATGAGATGATAACTCCGAAATATTAACTGGATATGAATTGAGTTTTAACTCTTATGAGGTATTTTATGAACTCATTTTTTAACAAAACGGATAACGTTTATGATATCTCTGCCCCTCTTGCTCTTTCCGCCCACGGATGAAATGATGATTCTGCCCTTGTGGCGAAGGGTGATTTTATCCCCCTCGGCAATGTGCTTATCGGGCTTCAGACATTCGCTGTCGTTGAGGAAAACGAGACCCTTTGAAATTGCCTCACAGGCGGCATCCCTTGAAACGGAAAAGCCGTTTTTGACTATACTGTCAAGGCGCGGAGAGGAAACGGTGAAGGAATCGGGAATGCCCTCGTTCTTTTCAATTCCCTTTGCATCCGCGGGGGAGGTGATATTTATGTTCAGCGTGCCTCTGCCCGCGCTCACCATATTTTTTGCAATGTATTCCGCCATATTTTTCATTACGGCAATGTGGCAGCCGCCCTCATTTACCATAATGTCACCCGTTATTTCCCTGCTGATACCCAGCCCCATCAGCGCTCCCAGATAATCTCTGTGGGTAAGGGGCTTTGAGAATTTATCCTTGGTCACCTCAAGAAGGGCAACGGGGCAGTCGTCGGGCACTTCGGCGAAATGCTTTTGAAGAGAATCGTAATCCTCCGCCTCAATATATTCGGGCAGGAATACGGCAAGCGTTCTCTCGGCATCGTCAAATCCGCCGTAAAATATCCGCTTTACCCCGTAAGGCAGCTTCAGAGCGTTTACAAGAGATTTTTCGTGCATATCAAGGAATTTTGATTCCGTTATCATCTGACGGTCAAGGCATTGCTCCGCTTTCTCAGAAACGTAGGAAAGCATTATTTTCTCATCTGATGTCAATTTTCATACACCTTCACTATTTCCGCGATATACATTTTATGATAGTCACCTGCTGTTTTTTCGTCATAGCAGTCGTTTATTTCGCTGTCAAGGAAAGTATCGGGTGTCAGCTCGGTTGCTCCCATGATACGGCAGATGAGCGTGTATTTTGCCTCGCCGAAGGTTACGGTGCCGTCGGTAAAAACGGGTGTAAGTCCCGTTTCGGCAACCTTGTCGATATCTCTGCCGCTTTTCTTTCCGCAAAGGGTGAGGGCATCGCGGTATTTTTTGTCATAGAAGGAGAGAGTGAAAAGGGAATTGCTCTCAAGAAATTCGTAGGTATATCTTCTTTTACGGATAAAAATGAATGCCGCATCCTTGCCCCAGATTTCGCCCAGAGCACCCCAGCTGACGGTCATCGTGTTGAATTTTTCGTCAGTTCCCGAGGTAACAAGACCCCAGCCGTCGGATATGAGCTCTGTGGCGCTGATTTTGATATCTCTGATATTTATTTCTTTCATAGTCTGTCTCCCTTGTTTTTTCTCATATTATACCGTAAATATGCCCGAAAAGAAAGAGAAATTTTGAGTAATAGTGTACAAATCTATAAAAATGAAAAAAGAGGTTGATTTTACTATGCTAATGTGATAAATTATGAACGCATTAAAATAAAATACGGAGGAAAAAAACATGAAAAAGAAAGTAATGGCACTTCTTCTTGCTGCGGTACTGGTCGTTCTTACTCTCGGCCTTGCAGGTTGCGGCGTTACAAAGAAGTCGACGGAAGAAGCAGACACCACATCAACCACAGAAGCAACTTCAAGCAACGAAAAGAAAGTATTCACAATGGGTATTGACGCCGAGTATCCTCCCTTCAGCTATATGGACGATAACGGCGAATATACCGGTTTTGACGTTGAAATCTGCAAAGCCGCTTGCGAAAGACTCGGCTGGGAATTCGAAGTATTCGGTGTAAACTGGGACGAAAAGCTTATCCAGCTTGATGCCGGTGAATGTGACTGCGTATGGTCGGGTATGACAATCCTTCCCTCAATGAAAGAGGCAGGTTACGTTATTTCCGAGCCCTACTATGACAACACTCAGGTAGTTATCGTTAAGGACAGCAGCCCCATCAAGACTTCCGAAGACCTTGCGGGCAAGTCCGTTGCAGTTCAGCTCGGTACTTCCGGCGAAGCTCTCCTTGCAGATGACGGTGACTGTGCAGACCTTTCCGCAACCTTCGGTGAGCTCGTCACCTGCGAAAGCTTCCTCAAGTGCTTCGCAGAGCTTGAAGGAAACGGCGTTGACGCAGTATTTGTAGACGCTCCCGTTGCAAAGACATACGCTGCAGAGCACGAAGGATTCAGAATCATTGACGAAAATCTCGGTGCAGAGCAGTACGGTATTGCTTTCCGTGCAGACGATCAGGCAGATTGCGATGCTATTTCCGGCGCGGTTTGCTCCATGGTTGAGGACGGTACTTACGCAAAGATCGCAGAGAAGTATCCCGACATCGTCAACAATCTTCTCTTCCTCAACAAATAATCAGTTTGTTTATCAGGCGTTTCCCGAAGATACAGTAATGTGTCTTCGGGAATTTTCCCTATTCTAATATCGGAGGTTGGTTATGACACTGGCAACAATGATAATGAAGATGAGCGAGGGCTTGGGCAAGACCTGTGCCATCTTTTTCCTTACACTGCTGTTCGCTCTTCCCCTGGGAATGATAGTTGCTCTGCTCAGAGGAAGCAAAATCAAGGTCATATCAAAAATCACCCAGTTCTGTATTTCCGTGCTCAGAGGTACTCCTCTGATGCTTCAGCTTCTTGCGGTTACCTACGGTCCCTATTACCTTTCCGTAGCCGTCAACAAGCTTTCCGATTTATATAACTGGAGCTTCTATCTGGATATCAGTATTTCAAGGAATAAGCTGATTCCGGTTGTAATCGCCTTTGCCATAAACTATGCCGCCTACTTTGCGGAAATATACAGAAGCGGTCTGGAATCCATGCCGGCAGGTCAGTATGAGGCCGCACACGTGCTCGGCTACAGCAAGCCCCAGACCTTCATGAAAATCATTCTTCCCCAGGTGATACGCCGTATTCTGCCCAGCATGACGAACGAAATCGTTACTCTTGTCAAGGATACGTCAATGGCGTTTACCGTTTCCTATCAGGAAATGTTTACCATCGGTAAGCAGATAGCAAATTCACAGACCAGCTTCGTGCCCTTCATTGTTGCGGGCGTATTCTACTACATATTCAATGCGATTGTCGGATTTGTAATGGGCAGGGTCGAAAAATCAATGAGCTACTACACGATGTAAGGAGGATTTTTATGAGCGTTCTTGAAATGAATAATGTCAAAAAATCCTTCGGCTCAAATAACGTATTGAAGGATATTTCGGTCAGAGTTGAAAAGGGTGAGGTAGTTTCTATTATCGGCCCCTCCGGCTCAGGCAAATCAACGCTTCTGCGCTGCGCGACTCTGCTTGAAACCATGGATTCGGGTACTCTTTCCTACAACGGCACCAAAGCGGCGTGGATGGAGGAAAACGGTATCAGATACACCAGAAATCTGAATGAGGTCCGTCGTCATTTCGGACTCGTTTTTCAGAATTACAATCTTTTTCCCCATTACAGCGTAATCAAGAATCTTATGGATGCTCCCGTTTCCGTTTTGAAAAGGGATAAGGAAACCGTAAGAAAAGAATGTATGGAGCTGCTTTCAAAAATGGGACTTGAGGATAAGGCGGATGCCTATCCCTGTCAGCTTTCGGGCGGTCAGCAGCAGCGGGTTTCAATCGCAAGAGCCCTTGCAATGAAGCCGGAAATCCTTTTCTTTGACGAGCCCACGTCGGCGCTTGACCCCGAGCTTACGGGCGAGGTGCTGAAGGTAATCAAGGAGCTTGCGGAGTCAAAGATGACCATGGTAATCGTTACCCACGAAATGTCCTTTGCCCGTGCCGTTTCCGACAAGGTAATCTTCATGGACCACGGAGTTATAGTTGAGCAGGGCGCACCCGAAGAGCTTTTCGGCAACACACAGTCCGAAAGGACAAAGCAGTTCCTTCAGAATTATAACAATATATGATTGAATATTATTATCTTGACCCTTCACGGAATATTACCCTGCTGGTGACTTCTCCCGTTTTATCCGCAGACAGAGTCCGCATCGCGTCTGAACTGATGAAGCTTGAGCCCACGGCAGAGCAGGTCGGATTTGTCAGCGGAAACCGTCTTGATATGGCAGGCGGTGAATTCTGCGGAAACGCCACCCTTTCCGCCGCCGCTCTTTACTGCATGAAAAGCGGCGTTGATGAGGGCAGCGTGAAAATGAGCGTATCGGGTGAAAAATCCGATATAAACGTTACCGTAAGGAAAACGGCGGATAACCGATACGAGGGTACGGTTGAAATGCCTTCACCCCTCGGAATAAGAAAGCTTGACGGCGAGCTTACCTCGGTTGATTTTGAGGGAATATCCCATATCATCATTGAAGGTGATACGGATAAAAAAGAAACGGAGGAGCTGGCAAAAAGGATTTGTGCCGGGCTTGATGCCGACGCCGTGGGAGTGATGCTCCTTAACGAAAACGAAGGCAGACTGACTCCTCTCGTTTATGTTCCCGCCGCAGACACAATGTGCTGGGAAAGCTCCTGCGCAAGCGGAACGACCGCCGCGGGAGTGTATCTTGCAGATAAGTATAACCGTGAAATCACTGCTGATTTCATACAGCCGGGCGGAGTGCTGAAAGTGACCGCATCCCCGGATAAAAGACCCACCTTCACGGGTACCGTAATAATCGGTGACCTCAGAAAAGCGGATATATGAGCAAAAAAATATCCTCCGGACTTTCATCCGGAGGATTTCTTTTATCAGTAATTGTAGCCGGTGTCAAGTGCCTTGAAGTTGATTTCCTTCAGGTTTGCTTTTCTTGCGGATACTACCTTATCAAGTGCCTTGTCAATGTTGTCGTAGGGAACGATACCCGTTTCCTTGATGACCTTGCCTATCATGATCATGTTGGCAAGTGTGGGGGCCTCGATATCCTTTGCAAGCTTTGTTGCGGGAATGTAGAATACCTTGACGTCGTCTCTCTTGACCTTTCTCTCAATGAGAGTGGAGTCAACGAAAATGTAACCGCCCGGTACTACGTCGTTCTCGTACTTGTCAAGTGAAGGAAGGTTCATAACCATAAGAACGTCGGGCTTTGAAACGATGGGTGAGCCGACGGGCTCATCGCTTACGATAACGGAGCAGTTAGCCGTACCGCCGCGCATTTCGGGACCGTATGAGGGAAGCCAGGAAAGCTGCTTGTCTTCAAGCAGTGCCTTGTATGCAAGGAATTTACCTGCAAAAAGAACGCCCTGACCGCCGAAGCCGGCAATAAGCATCTGAGTTGTCATATTACTCGGCCTCCTTTTCTGCACTTCTGTCCTTATAAACGCCGAGAGGATAGTAGGGAATCATCTTCTCATCAATCCAGTTAAGAGCGTCTTGAGGAGTCATACCCCAGTTGGTGGGGCAGGAAGATACTACTTCAACAAGGGAGAAGCCCTTGCCGTTAATCTGATTTTCAAAGGCCTTTTTGATTGCCTTCTGTGCCTGCTTAACGTTCTTTACGTTATTTACGGCAACGCGGGTGATGTATTCGGGACCGTCAAGGGTAGCGAGCATTTCGCATACTCTGATGGGGAAGCCGGCTGTGGTTACGTCTCTGCCGTAGGGAGAGGTCTGGGTGACCTGACCGGGGAGAGAAGTGGGAGCCATCTGACCGCCTGTCATACCGTAGATTGCATTGTTTACAAAGATTACGGTGATGTTTTCATTTCTGGTTGCCGAATGAACTGTCTCTGCCATACCGATGGAAGCGAGGTCACCGTCACCCTGATAGGTGAAGATAACGTTTTCGGGCATTGCTCTCTTAAGACCTGTTGCAACTGCGGGAGCTCTGCCGTGAGCGGCCTCTACCATATCGCATGAGAAGTAATTGTAAGCCATAACCGCGCAGCCGACGGGTGCAACGCCTACGGTCTTGCCTTCTATGCCGAGTTCATCAATTGCCTGGGCAACAAGACGGTGAATAATACCGTGAGTACAGCCGGGGCAATAATGAAGAGGAGCATCTGTCAGACTTTTCGGTTTTTCAAAAACAACTGCCATTATTCATTACCTCCTGCTGCTTTTTTGATTGATTCAAGCACCTGCTCAGGTGAAGGAATCATGCCGCCTACTCTGTAACACAGATCAACGGGCTTCTTGCAGCTTGTTGCAAGCTTGATATCCTCAATCATCTGTCCCATGGAAAGCTCAACGCTGATGAAGGACTTGACCTTATCTGCTGCCTCTGCAAGGGGCTTCTTGGGGAAGGGCCATACGGTGATGGGTCTGATCATACCGACCTTGATGCCCTGCTTTCTTGCTTCAACTACTGCGTTTCTGGATACTCTGGCTGCGATGCCGAAGGCAACAACACAGATTTCCGCATCGTCCATCATGAAACTTTCGTAACGTGCTTCATTCTCTTCGATGTATTTGTATCTTTCAAATCTTTCGTTATTTGTCTTTTCAAGCTCTTCGGGAACAAGGTAGAGGGAGTTGACGATATTGTGCTCTCTCTTCATTCCCGTACCGGTAACTGCCCAGGGCTTCTCAATCATATTGGGAGCTTCATCGGGAAGTTCAACGGGCTCCATCATCTGACCCATTGTGCCGTCTGCAAGGAGCATGGCGGGCATTCTGTATTTATCTGCAAGGTCAAATGCGAGACTTACGAGGTCGGCCATTTCCTGAACGGAAGCGGGAGTGAGAACGATAAGGTGATAGTCACCGTGTCCGCCGCCCTTTGTTGCCTGGAAATAGTCTGACTGTGAGGGCTGAATACCGCCGAGTCCGGGGCCGCCTCTCTGAACGTTAACGATAAGTGCGGGAAGGTCTGCACCTGCGATGTATGAAATACCTTCCTGCTTGAGTGATACTCCGGGGCTGGAGGAGGAGGTCATAACTCTCTTACCTGCCGAGGATACACCGTAAACCATATTGATTGCAGCGATTTCGCTTTCTGCCTGCAGGAAAGTTCCGCCGATTTTCGGCATTCTCTTTGCCATGTAAGCGGCAAGCTCAGTCTGCGGAGTGATGGGGTATCCGAAGTAATGCAGACAGCCGGCTCTGATAGCGGCCTCGGCGATTGCTTCGTTGCCCTTCATAAGTACTTTTTCAGACATTATTCACACCTCACTTTTCTACTGTTATGACGCAGTCGGGACACATGGTTGCACAGAAAGCACAGCCGATGCACTTTGACTGGTCGGTCATTTCAGCGGGGGAATGTCCTTTTTTGTTGATTTTGTCCTTTGCGATAACTATAAGCTGCTTGGGACACGCCGTAACACACAGACCGCAGCCCTTGCAGGTATCTGTTTCAAAGGTAACTTTTGCCATAAGAACACATTCCTTTCTTAATAATATTTTGCCTGTAAATCAAGCGGCAATATACCGTCACCGGCATTGCCGGAGATTAAATTACGTTTTATTGTGGTCATTACCACGGGAATACCGCTTATTCCCGCAAGCTCATCCGCAAGGGCAGCCGTTTTTTCAACGTCCTCAAGAGTCGTTTCTTCGCCGAGATTTGAATTGTTGACGATTCCCGTAAACGGGATTTTGCCTGCAATTTCAATTTCTCTCATAACCTCAAGGGCTTCTTCCGGAGTTCTTGTAAGGGGACGGTAAAAGTTTGCGACAAAGAGATTATTGTAGTCGTTTTCTTCAAGGATGAATGGAGAAAATCTGCCCAGGGCATAAGCGCCTCTGTCATCTCCGCCTATATCAAGCACGGCGTATTTGTCATGAAACTCAAACAGACCGTAAAGCTCCTGAGGGAGAGAGGGCAGGTCAACGTTGGTGTTGGCATAATGAGGGGAAATCAGATTGATTCCCGCCTCGTTAAGCTCCTTTTCACTGTCCTTAGTGCGGAAGTAGGGATTGACTATATCCATATCCGCAACGTTGACTTCCTTACCCAGCTTCCTGAGAAGAAAAGCGTAGTTGACCGCAATATTCGTTTTGCCGCTGCCGTAATGGCCGCAGAAGAGGGTTACTCTTTTATGATTCAGCATACCTTGTGGCACCAGCCGTTTTTGTCTTCAAGCTTGCCCCACTGGATACCTGTGAGCTCGTCATAGAGTGCCTGGGTAACTTCACCGATCTTGCCGCCGTTTACAACGAATTCCTCGTCCTTGTAGCTGAGCCAGCCGATGGGAGATACAACTGCAGCAGTACCTGTGCCCCATGCTTCCTCAAGCGTGCCGTTCTTTGCAGCTTCGTAAAGCTCATCAATGGAGATAAGTCTTTCGGAAACCTTGTAGCCCTTTGCCTTGAGAAGCTCTACGCAGCTCTTTCTGGTGATACCGGGAAGAACGGAGCCGGTAAGCTCGGGAGTAACGATTTCACCGTTGATTTTGAACATAACGTTCATTGAGCCGACTTCTTCAATATACTTTCTGTGAACACCGTCAAGCCAGAGGACCTGAGTGAAGCCCTTCTTTTCTGCCTTTTCGCCTGCACGGAGGGAAGCAGCATAGTTGCCGCCGCACTTTGCATAGCCGGTGCCGCCCTTGACTGCTCTTACGTCTTCGCTCTCGATGGCGATTTTAACGGGGTTGATGCCCTCTGCGTAGTAAGCGCCTACGGGGGAGCAGATAACTACGTAGGTAGCTTCCTTTACGGCATGAACGCCGAGGTGGGGCTCGTTACCGTACATAAAGGGACGAAGATAGAGTGAAGTGCCTTCTGAATGGGGAACCCAGTCCTTTTCGCACTCAACGATAGCGTCAAGAATCTGCATAGCGTCATCCTCGGGGATTTCGGGGAGGCAGAGTCTCTCGGCGGAATTGTTCATTCTTCTGATGTTTTCAATGGGTCTGAACATACGGATTTCACCGTCAGCTGTTCTGTATGCTTTAAGGCCTTCAAAAATTTCCGTGCCGTAGTGGAGAACTGTTGAAGCGGGATGAATGGGGATGGGAGCAAAGGGAACGATTCTTGCATCGTGCCAGCCGAGCTCTGCCGAATAGTCCATCATAAACATGTGGTCGGTGAAAATGCGGCCGAAACCGAGCTTGGATTCATCGACGGGTTTTTCTTTGGGACAGGTTGTCTTTGTGAATTTGATTTCCATAATGTATTTTCCTTTCTGTAATGATATTAAAGTTTATTACGCTGGATCTTTCCGCTGATTGACTTGGGAAGCTCGTCGCGGAATACCACCAGTCTGGGATATTTGTAAGGAGCGGTATGCTTCTTAACGTAATCCTGAATTTCCTTTTTGAGCTCTTCGGTACCCTCGGTGTCCTTGGTAAGTACGATTGATGCCTTTACTATCTGACCTCTTACCTCGTCGGGAGCGGCGGATACACCGCATTCCAGAACGTAGGGAAGCTCCATGATAACGCTTTCAATCTCAAAGGGACCTATGCGGTAGCCGGAGGATTTGATAACGTCGTCAACACGGCCTACATACCAGAAGAAGCCGTCCTCATCCTTCCACGCCGTGTCACCGGTATGATACCAGCCGTTTTTCCACGTTTCGGCGGTTTTTTCGGGATCGTTGAAGTAGCAGGATGCAAGACCGTAGGGAAGACCGTCCTTGATATTGATACAGATTTCACCTGTTTCGCCTACGGGAACGGGCTTGTCGTCGGGGTCAAGAAGCTGAACGTCATATATGGGAGCGGGCTTGCCCATTGAGCCGATTTTATGATCGGCACCTCTCATATTGCCGCAGATAAGTGCGGATTCCGTCTGACCGAAGCCCTCGAGAATCTGAAGACCCGTTGCCTTCTCAAATAATCTGTAAACCTCGGGATTCAGCGCTTCACCAGCGGTGGTCATGTGCTGAACTGAGGAAAGGTCGTATTTTGTAATATCCTGACGGATAAGCATACGCAGTATGGTGGGGGGAGCGCAGAAGGTGGTGATGTTGTATTCGCTGAACATGGGAAGTAAATCTTCCGCATGGAAGCGGATTTCATCGTAAACGAAGAGTGCGGTTTCGCACATCCACTGACCGTAGAGCTTGCCCCATGCCGCCTTTGCCCAGCCCGTGTCGGAATAGGAAAGGTGGATACCGTCGGGATCAACGTCGTGCCAGTATTTTGCGGTATGGAACTGACCGAGGGGATACCAGTAATTGTGAGCCGCAAGCTTGGGATATCCGGAAGTACCCGAGGTAAAGTACATCAGCATATAGTCTGCTCCGCAGGGAGCGTCGTCGGGTCTTTCGTAATGGGTGCTGAAGCGCATATATTCCTCGTTGAAGTTTCTCCAGCCCTCTCTCTCGCCGTTGACGATGAACTTGTTGACCATGCCGTCGTATTCCTTCAGCGCTTCGTCAACGTTGTTGCAGATATTGTCGTCGTATGCGGTACAGAGGATTGAAGTCACGTTTGCAAATTTGAATCTGTAAACGTAGTCGTGAGGAAGAAGCTGGAAGGTGGCGGGAATTGCGATAGCACCTATTTTTTCAAGAGCGAGGGTCGCAAACCAGAATTGATAATTCCTCTTGAGCACGAGCATTACTCTGTCGCCCTTTTTGATGCCCAGAGAAAGGAAATAGTTTACACAGCGGTTGGTGTGCTGTTTGACTTCCTTCCAGGTGAATCTGGTGGGAATCTTTTCGGGGGAAACGTAGAGCATTGCGAGCTTATCGGGGTCCTTGTCTGCAATACCGTCGATTATGTCAAACGCGTAGTTGAATTTTTCCGTATTCTTGAATTTAACGGAAACGGGAGTGCCGTTTTCGTCTTCAACGGTTTCAATGAACTTTTTGTAGACACGGTCTTTCGTATCCCTGACGTGCTTCATTACGGGAGCATCAAGCTTCTGTACCTCTTCAAGCTCGGGAATGGGCTCGCCGGAGGGATTGAGGACGATTGCGTAGAAGCTGCAGTCCTTACCGCCTACCGCACGCTCGCCGTGGGGCTTTGAGGAATCAAAGTAGATACTGTCACCCGCACCGAGGATTTCTTTATGGTCACCTACCTGGACCTCAAGCTGTCCTTCGATGACGATATCGATTTCCTGGCCTTTATGGGTGGTCAGTTCGATGGGCTTCGTAAGGGATGCCTCGTCAAATTTGCTTATAACGTAGAGGGGCTCGGAAATCCTGTTTTTGAAGCCGTATGCCATATTGTAATACGTCATACCGTGAGCATCGGATATCCTGGGGGCCTCGCCTCTGCGGGTTACGAAATATGAGAAAAGCTTGGGGGTATGACCTTCTATCAGATTGGTAACGTCAACCGAAAAAGCGGATGCGCATCTGTAAAGGAAGGCGAAGTTCAGGTCTTTTTTGCCGTTTTCACATGCCAGATATTCTTCAACACTGACACCTGTTTTTTCCGCCATATCTTCGGGGGAGAGACCTTCAATCTCTCTCAGCTCTCTGATACGGGCGGCCATTTCCTGAATTTTGAAATCGAGTTCGGAAATTTCCATATAACACCTCTGTTCCGGGACTTAAAAAAGCTCGTCCCAAAGAAGATTACTTTGAGACGAGCATGAAATTCATTACCCGCGGTACCACTCAAATTGTGTCAAAAGACACCACTCAGGCTCTGACAAGCCGTATGCATTCACGCAGCAATCACGGAGAGGTTCTACTCACTTTCGCTTTCTTCCTCCCGGCTCGGAAGCTACAATCTCAATCTGCATACTGACGGCTCGCACCAAACGCCGCCTCTCTGAAAGATGCCCGAAAGAGCTCTCTTCGTCAAAGCCATTCATATTTTTATATATAGTAATCCAATTAAATTATTTTGTCAATATTAAATTTTACACAAAAGAAGGGGTATAGACAGCCGGATTTTTTCCGATTGAACGAATTAAAGCTTATTTCGCTGAATCTTACCGCTGATTGACTTGGGAAGCTCATCACGGAATACGACAAGTCTGGGGTACTTGTAGGGAGCCGTATGCTGCTTGACGTAATTCTGTATTTCCTTCTTGAGCTCTTCTGTTCCCTCAGTGCCCTTGGTAAGTACGATTGACGCCTTTACTATCTGACCTCTCACCTCGTCGGGAGCTGCGGATACACCGCATTCCAGGACGTAGGGAAGCTCCATGATAACGCTTTCAATTTCAAAGGGCCCGATACGGTAGCCGGAGGATTTGATAACGTCGTCGACACGGCCGACGTACCAGAAGTAGCCGTCCTCGTCACGCCACGCCGTATCGCCTGTGTGATACATATTCTGACGCCTGCATTCAACGTTCTTTTCATCCTCGTCTATATACTGTCTGAAAAGACCTACGGGGTCGCCGCCGTCGGTATGGATTACGATTTCACCTGTTTCGCCGTTTGCAACGGGATTGCCGTCGGGGTCTACAAGGTCAACGCGATACTGGGGCGATGCCTTGCCCATTGAGCCCAGACGCGCTTCGGTACCGGCAAGGTTGCCGATAACAAGGGTCGTTTCGGTCTGACCGAAGCCCTCCATGATTTCAAGCCCCGTTGCCTTTCTGAACTGAACGGCAACCTCGGGGTTGAGCGCTTCGCCTGCGGTGGTCATGTGTCTGACGGATGAGAAATCGTATTTGGTAATATCCTCCTTGATGAGCATCCTCAGCATTGTGGGGGGAGCGCAGAAGGTGGTTATCTGATAACGCTTGAAGAGAGGAAGGATATCTGCGGAATTGAAACGGTCAAAGTCATAGACGAATACCGCACCCTCACACATCCACTGACCGTAGAGCTTGCCCCAGAGAGCTTTGCCCCAGCCCGTGTCGGAAATGGTGAAGTGAAGACCGTCCTTTTCACAGCAGTGCCAGTATTTTGCGGTGACGAAATGACCGAGGGAATAGGTGTGCCTGTGCTCGACCATTTTGGGATTGCCCGTCGTACCGGATGAGAAGAAGATAAGGGCGGTTTCGTTTCCGCCGGGAGTGTCCTCCGTCCTGGGATAGTGACTGCTGAAAATGGAATACTCGCTGTCAAAATCGTGCCAGCCGTCTTTTGCACCGCCTACAAGGATTTTTGTGGTGATGCTGGGACAGTTTACAGCGGCTCTTTCCGCTATTTCGTGAGTATCGCCGAATGCCGTGCAGACGATTGCTTTAACACCGGCGGCATTGAATCTGTACTCAAAATCGTGTTCCTTGAGCTGGAAGGTGGCGGGAATCGCAACGGCGCCGATTTTATGCAGAGCAATCATTGCAAACCAGAACTGATAGTGTCTGCGAAGCACCAGCATTACCTTGTCGCCCTTTTTGATGCCGAGAGAGGTGAAATAATTGGCTGTTCTTGCGCTCTCCTGCATAATCTGACGGAAGGTGAAGCGGCGCTCTACCTTGTTGATGTCAAGGTGAATCATTGCGGTCTTATCGGGATATTTCTTTGCAATGGCATCAACTACGTCAAAGCCGAAGTTGAATTTTTCAATATTTTCAAAGCTGATGTTCTTGAGACGGCCCTTTTCGTCCTCAACGCACTTTGCGTATTTGTCAACGATAAGTCCCGTAGCAGGGCGTGCCGCGGCAACGCTTTCCCTGATTTCCGCCTCCTGCGCCTTATCACCGGGAAGGACTACCGCAAGGAAGGTGCAATCGTTTCCGCCAACGGCTATCATACCGTGAGGAGTGGAGGAATTATAGAAAATGCTGTCGCCCTCGTGAAGAATCTCCTTGTTGTCGCCTACCTGTACCAGCAGGGAGCCGGAGATGACGAGGTCAAATTCCTGACCATTATGCTTTGTGGTATGAATGGGCTTATTCTGAAGCTCTGCGGAGTATTCATACTTTACCCAGTAGGGCTCTGCAAGCTTGTTTTTGAATTTGGGAGCAAGATTCTGGATGGAGATACCCTCCTCCTTTGCGGTGTCGTGTCCCTGACCCTTTCTCGTTACCGTGTAGGAAGAAAGGTGGGTCGTGCGGCCTTCAAGAAGGGCTGTGATATCAATGCCGAAGGCAAGAGCGCACTTATGAATGAAGGTAAAGGGAAAATCCGCTTTTCCGTCCTCATATGCGCAGTAATCCTCAACGGAGACCTCGGTCTTATCTGCCATTTCCGCATGGGAAAAGCCGAGGATTTCACGCATCTCTTTGATTCTTGCCGCTGTTTCCTGTAAGCTGTTCATGGTGTTGCTGTTATCCATATTGCTTTTGTCCTCCTTTGTCGTTTCTGCGTGAGACAAAGCCGAAATAAAAAAGCCCGTCTCAAGCTTTAACTTGAGACGAGCCGGAAATTTAATCCGATACCCGCGGTACCACTCAATTTGCACTTTCGTGCCACTCTTCGGACTCTGACAAGCCCTATGCACTAACGCAGCATTCTCGGGGGATGTCTACTTGCATTTGCTTTCGGGTCCCCGGCTCGGAAGGGATGGGAAACAAGATATCCGCTGCCGGGATCACAGCATCCCCGACTCTCTGTAAGCATTACGTCTTTTCCGTCTTCGTCATTGCCTTTAATTATCAAATTATGCGTATATTATCACAAAAGAAATAGAGTGTCAAGCACTTTTCACAAAATCCGGTGAATAATTTGTATATTGCTACAAAATCAAAGCCCGCAGATAACTGCGGGCAGGATGTGTAAACAGATTATTTTTCAAGACCGAGAATCTCAATGGATTGTTCTCTCATCTTGTATTTGAGGATTTTGCCTGCGGCATTCATGGGAAGCTCATCCACAAAGAGGAAGTATTTCGGAACCTTGTGGCGGGCGATATGTGCCAGCCCGTATTCCTTCATTTCTTTTTCGTCTGCGGTCATACCCTCGTTGAGGACTATCCATGCGCAGGCCTCTTCGCCGAGGGCTTTATCGGGGACACCGACGACCTGAACGTCTCTGATTTTTTCGTTGCCGAGGTAGAATTCCTCCAGCTCTCTGGGATAGATATTTTCACCGCCGCGGATTATCATATCCTTAAGACGGCCCGTGACCTTGAAATATCCGTCGGGAGTACGGCAGCAGATATCGCCGGAATGAAGCCAGCCGTCTGCATCAATGGTTTCCGCGGTTTCAACGGGCATTTTGTAATAGCCCTTCATAATGTTGAAGCCCCTTGCCACAAATTCGCCGCTTTCGCCGTCGGGAAGCTCCTCACCGGTTTCGGGATCAATGATTTTACATTCAACACCGGGGAATGCGGAGCCGACCGTTTCCACTCTGTGATCCTCATCCTCGTCAACCTCTCCCATGGTGCATCCGGGAGCTGCCTCGGTCATACCGTAAACGGAGAGGATTTCCTTCATATTCATTTCTCTTGCCGCCTGACGCATAAGGTCGGGAGGACAGTTTGCGCCTGCCATGATGCCCGTTCTGATATGTGAGAAATCCGTCTTTGCGAAGTCCTCATGATTGAACATGGCTATGAACATCGTGGGAACGCCGTTGAATACGGTGATTTTTTCATCGTTGATGCAGGCAAGTGATGACTTGGGTGAATAATAAGGCATGGGACACAGCGTGCCGCCGTGAGTCATGGTTGAGGTCATGGAAAGCGTCATTCCGAAGCAATGGAACATGGGTACCTGAATCATCATACGGTCTGCGGTGGATAAATCCATACGGTCGCCGATGATTTTACCGTCGTTGACCACGTTTCTGTGGGTAAGCATAACGCCCTTGGGGAAGCCGGTGGTACCCGAGGTGTACTGCATATTGCATACGTCGTCGGGCTTTACCATTGAAGCTCTGCGCAGTACCTCCTCGTGAGGCACGAGCGATGACCTTTCAAGTGCTTCCTCCCAGGTCAGACAGCCGTTCATACGGAAGCCCACGGTGATTACGTTGCGCAGGAAGGGTAAGCTCTTGGAGTAAAGCGGCTTGCCGGGAGTAAGAGTATCCAGCTCGGGACACAGCTCCTCAATGATTTCCTTGTAATTCGTACCCTTGTAGCTGTCAATCATGACGAGGGTATGAGTGTCGGACTGACGGAGCAGGTACTCTATCTCGTGGATTCTGTAAGCGGTGTTGACCGTTACGAGGACGGCGCCGATTTTGGCGGCTGCCCAGAAGGTCAGGAACCACGCGGGAATGTTGGTCGCCCAGATCGCAACGTGATAACCCGGCTTTACGCCGAGGGAAATCAGAGCTGCGGCGAGGTTGTCAACATCTCTGCGGAACTGACTGTAAGTCCTTGTATAGTCAAGAGTGGTGTATCTGAACGCGGTCTGGTCGGGGAAGCAGTCACACATTTTGTCCAGCACCTGGGAAAAAGTCATATCAATCATATCATACTTTTTCCAGGGGAACGTACCCGTGTGGGACCTGTTATACTGAAGTGCGGATTTGGTCTTTTCGGGACCTTCGATTTCCGCAATGTAATTTGTGAAATGAGTGAGGATTATGTCATAATCGGTAATCTCATCGTTCCAGTCCGCACAGACAAAGCCGTCGTAATTGAGCGAACGCAGGGCGTTGATGAAATTCTTTACGGGAAGCGTACCCTCGCCGATAAGGCAGTTCACGTCACCGTTTTTATCGCCGATTCTGACGTAGTGAATGTGTGCGCCCAAGGTTTCAATGGTCTTTTCCGCAGTTTCGCCCGCGGCAAAGCAGGTTTCCCTTATATTCCATGCCGCGCCGATAGAAACGGAGCCGAATACGTTTATCAGCTCAAGCACCTTTCTGGTGCGGGCAAGAACGCCCTTCGTTTCAAAAAGGATGTATACGTCTTCCTTTTCCGCTTTTTCTATTGCACGGGAAAGCTTATCCTTCAGCAGAGCGTAATCCGGCTCTTTTTCAAGGGTAAGAATCAGTGTGCCCGAGCCCGAATCACATGCCCAGTCAACGTATTGGGCAATCATATTGGGGTCGGATTCTTCGCTTTCAACGGGGAAGGGATAAACCAGTGCGGAAATCGTCAGATTTCTGTTGCGCAGTTTACGCTTTGCATCGGCGGAGTTGTTTCTCAGCACGCTGTCGTGGTGCTGCTTTCTCTCTGCCTTCGCATCAAATATTTCAAAGCCGGCATAGCCGTAATCGTAAGCCAGACGGCAGGTATCTATAAAGGAATTCAACTCCACGTTTCTGGTGGAAAAAGCAAGTTTCATTCCGTGATTCTCCTTTCGGGAAATGACTGAAGCAATCAGATTTCCTCGTAAACAATTTTGTTGAGAGCATTGATATATGCTCTGATGCAGGCATCTACCGTATCGGCGGAAATGCCGGTGCCGGAATAGATTTTGCCGTTGGAGAGAAGCTTGACGAGGGCTGAGCCGAGAGATTCCTTACCCTCGGTAACGGTGTTAATCTGGAAATCGTCAAGCTCGTAGTGACAGCCGAGACCCTGCTCGATTGCGCTGAATGCCGCATCAATGGGGCCTTCGCCTATACCCGTTCCGGCAATCGTTCTGCCGTCGGTTTTTCTGAGCACTACGTGTGCCATGGCGGTGGTAAGGTTACTGCTGGTAACCGTGTAGCTTTCAAGGTGATAGGTGGAGGGTGCCTGCATTGCGTAGGAGGCGATGAGGGCTTCAAATTCCTTTGTGCCTATGCTGCCCTTACGCTCGCATACTCTGACGATACCTCTCAGAACGCTGCTTGCATCCGCTTCCGTAAGGGTATAACCGAGCTTTTCGGCAGCATCGGAAACGTCCTTGATTGAGGCATCGCTGCTGAGGAATACGTCACCCGATACGGATTTTGTGTCGGTTTCCTTTTCCGTTTCGGCGATGAGATTTGAAAGAGTGTCAACGTCGGAGTGAATTCTGGTAAGGTCAATATCGGTGCAGATGCCGTATGCCTCACCCTTTGCGGCGATGACCTTGGCGAATCTGTGGGTCTTAAGATGCTGTGAGCCCTCGGTAACGGATTTTACGCCGTCCGCACCGCGTATAACGCTTTCAAAAGCGGTGGAGGTTTCCATATAGAACATTCCCGATACCTTTACGTAAAGGGGAACGCTTATCTGCGATTTTACCCTGCTGACGAATTCTGCAAATTCAATGGGGAAAAGAGTACCCGCATCGTCGTCAAGAGTTACGGCTGTCGCACCGCAGTCCACGGCGATTTTTATTGCCTGCATGAGCACGGTTTCCTCTGCTCTTGAAGCGTCACAGGCGATAAATTCCACGTTTTCGCAAAGCTGCTTTGCCGCCTTGACAAGCGTTTCGATGAGTTCCATCATTTTGGGAGCTTTGAAATGGTAAATATATTCCATCTGAACGGTGCTCAGGGGAAGAACGACCTGAAGGATGGGCTTCTGCGCCGTGCAGATGCATTCCCACGCCTGTTCAACGTCTCTGGGAGTCACACCGACGGGAATTGCAACGGCGGAGTTTTTAACTGCCTTTGAAATGGTATTGCAGATGATTCTGTCTTCTTTGAAATTTGAAACGGGATTGAGCTCTATCATGTCAACGCCCATATTGTCAACGGCGGTGGCGACGGCGACCTTTTCCCTGAAGAGAAGAGGATTCTTTCTTGACTCCGCAAGATGCTTGAGAGTGTAGTCGGATACGTAAATCTTTTTCATAATTAACCTCCGGAAAATGAGAATTGAAAATAAGAAATCCCGCAGAGGATTTCTCTGCGGGATGATTACTGACACACAATAACCACGGTACCACCCGTATTGCCCGGAAGGGCCACTCAGGGAGCTCAGACAAGCTCCTGACCTGTAACGGGATCACCCGTAACCTCCTATGTATTCAGAGGTTCTGCTCCGATACGAGACAGCGGTAGAGGATTCCTGCCGTTTTACACCGACCAACGGCTCTCTGAAAGGCTTGCCCGGACCGCTTAATATCATCAAGGCATTTGCAATATGCAAATAATATAAACTAATAAATTCTCTTTGTCAACACTTTTTTATTTTCGTTAATAAATATTGTGCTTGTAAATTACGGGGAAATAGTGTATAATTCATCCAATATGCTAAGGAGATGAACTAATGGATCCCATCAAAGTAGATTTTTCATCAAAACAGAAGGTTAAAGAGAAGGAAATCGTAATACCCCCCGAAAAGTCGGTACTCAAGATTATCCTCAGTCTCATTCTTACCGTTATCACCGCAGGCGTGGCGTATTACGTCATGCTTCCCGCTCTTAACGTCAAGGATTTCAACCTTTATATTTACCTCGCAATCGTTGCCGCATCATACGTTGTGTTCAACGGACTTTTTGCGGGAGTAATGACAAAGCCCGAGTACACTCCCTATGTAAAGAAAAGAGCAATCGTTCCCGGCATCATCATCGGCATTCTCGCTGTTGTTGTGGTAATCGGTTGGGTTATCGGCTGCGAATTTTTCAGAGCAAAGAGCTACGGCAAGCTTATTGACGTAAACTCCGCCAGCAAGTTTTCCGAAAGCGTTGAGCAGACGGATAAGACTTCCTTCCGTGAGATTCCCAGACTTGATACGGATTCCGCTTCCCAGATAGCCGCAAGAGCTCTCGGCGCTCTCGGTACCGAGGACCTCGTTTCACAGTTTACGGTTTCATCCATCAATACTCAGATAAACTATCAGGGCAAGCCCGTAAGAGTCATTCCCCTTCAGTACGCAAATATCATCAAGTGGTTATTCAACACCAGCACGGGTCTTCCCGGCTACATCCTCGTCGATATGGCTGACGAAAGTGCCGAATTTGTTGAGGTTGAGGGTAATATCAAGTATTCACCCGCAGAGCATTTCAACAAGCTCCTCAAGCGTCAGATCCGTTTCTCACATCCCACCGCACTTCTCGGCGAAGCAACCATCGAGGTTGACGACGAAGGCGTTTCCTACTGGGTATGCCCCGTTCTTGACAACAAAATCGGTTTCTTCGGCGGTACCGACGTTATCGGCGCAATCATGGTAAGGACCGACGTCAAGGAATACGAAGATACATATTACACTATTGATCAGTTCAGAGAGGATCCCGCTCTTGAATGGATTGACAGAGTATATGAGTCCGACCTCGTTGTAAATCAGTATAATTATTTCGGCAAATACCAGAGGGGCTTCTGGAACTCGATTCTCGGTCAGAAGGGCGTTAAGTCCACCACCTCCGGTTACAGCTACATTGCCAAGGATGACGACGTATGGATGTACACGGGCGTTACCTCCGTTACCTCCGACCAGTCAATCATCGGCTTCCTGCTTGTAAACCAGAGAACCAAGGAAGCTCTCTTCTACAGCGTAGAAGGCGGTACGGAAGAATCGGCACAGCTTGCGGCACAGGGCCGTGTAAAGGACCTCGGTTATACCGCTACGTTCCCGCTTCTTATCAATATCAACGGTGAGCCCACATACTTCCTTTCACTCAAGGACGACAGTAATATCGTTCAGCAGTATGCTCTCATCAATGTAAAGCAGTACAATAACAACAAGATGGGCGCAAACGGCACCGACCTTGAAGCGGCACTTACAAAGTATATGGCAGCTCTCGGCAAGAGCGATATTCAGCCCGAGCCCGAAACACCCGACACTCCCGATGAGCCCGATACACCCGACACTCCCGTTCAGGGTGACGGCACCGTTACCGGCACGGTTGCGGATATCAGGACTGCCGTAAAGAGCGGTGAAAGCTACTACTACATCAAGCTTGATGCAGGTGATTCATACTATGTAATCTCCGCTTCAAAGGACGAAAACGTGGTAATCCTCAATAAGGGTGACAGCGTAACCGTTTCCTTCAGCGGTGAAGGTGCAATCATCAAGGCAGATTCAATTACAATCAACTGAGACCCGCGGAGCCGCTTGCTTTAAGCGGCTCCCGTTTTGAAATTATGGAATTTTACGAAAACAAGCAGGAACCCGAAAAAGCCGTCCTCGTGGCGGTGGATACAGGTGAATATGACTGCGATTCATCCCTCGCCGAGCTTGAGGAGCTTGCCGTGACGGCAGGAGCCGAGGTGGCGGGCTTCATCACGCAGAAAAGAGACAAACCCGACAACGCTCTTTTTCTCGGAAGCGGCCGTCTTGAGGAGCTTGCCGAATACTGCGAAAACAACGAAATTGACGTTGTTATCGTTGACAGCGAGCTGACTCCCGTTCAGCAGAGAAACGTTGAAAATGCGGTAAAGGTCAGGGTAATTGACCGCACCACCCTCATTCTTGACATTTTCGCACAGAGGGCAATCAGCAATGAGGGTAAGCTTCAGGTTGAGCTTGCCCAGCTCAAATACAATCTTCCGCGTCTTACCGGTCAGGGCACGAAGCTTTCCCGTCTGGGAGGCGGTATCGGCACGAGAGGCCCCGGCGAAACCAAGCTGGAAAGTGACAAGCGGCATATCCGCAGACGAATCAAAACCCTTGAGGATGAGCTTGAGGAGCTTGAAAAACGCCGTAATCTTGCAAGGGCAAGACGCGAAAAGGACAGAGTTGAAACCGTTGTAATCGTAGGTTACACCAACGCGGGCAAATCCACGCTGATGAATACGCTCACTCAGGCGGGAGTGCTGGCACAGGATAAGCTTTTTGCCACCCTTGACCCCACTTCAAGAGCTCTGACTCTCCCCGACGGCAGGAAGGTAATGCTGATAGACACGGTCGGATTTATCCGCCGTCTGCCTCACAATCTGGTGGAAGCATTCAAGTCCACTCTTGAGGAAGCTGTCTGCGCCAAGGTGATACTGAATGTGTGCGACTGCTCCGATCCCGAATGTGCGGAGCATCTTGAGGTCACCAATTCTTTACTTGACGAGCTGGGATGCAAGGATAAGCCGGTCATCTCCGTTCTCAACAAATGCGACCTGCCCGTCAGCGAAAACATACCCCGCAATCTGCCCTTGTCCGTTGAAATATCGGCGATTGACGGCAGGGGACTTGATAAACTGCTTCAGACGATATCCGAGGTTTTGCCTCCTTCAAGGGCAAGAGTAAAAATGCTCATTCCCTACTCGGACGGTGCGGCGGCGGCAGCCCTTCGCAGAGACGGAGTGATTGCGGACGAGGCGTACCGTGAGGACGGTCTGTGGCTTGATATTACCGCAGACGTGGAGCTTATTGACAGATACAAAAATTACTGCATATAAAAAGTTTACATTTGACTGCTTGACAAAAACGGCGGTCATATATATAATAAAGGAACAAAATTTAATCAGGAGGAAGCAAATATGGAAGCATTCAGCGGTTTAGGACAGCTCTTTGAGTACATCGCAACATGGTTCTTTACAGATTTCAATATCAGGACCATAGACACCACCACAATCCCTGCACTGCTTGATCTTGTATATCCTATCTGGAATCCCATCTGGGCTATCGTCAACCAGTTTTTAGGTGAGTGGTTCGGCTTCTGATCGGAATTATGCCTTCGTGGAGTTCCACGGAGGTTTTTCCTTTTTTATTGACAGCTTAAAAACATTGTAATATTATCTATATATAAATTCGTTAAGGAAGATTTGAAATGTTCAGCGATTTTATCCGGTATATTGAAGACAAAAAGGTGCTGATTCTCGGCTTCGGCAGAGAAGGCAGGTCCACCTACGATATTATCAGGCGCAGTCTTCCCGATAAGGAGCTGGGTATCAGCGACAGAAAGGAAATCCGTCTCAAGGATGACAGAGTCGTTATCCATTCGGGGAAATCCTACCTTGACTGTGTGGGAGATTACGACGTGGTCATCAAGACCCCGGGCATTTCTCTTAAAAACGTGATTCTGCCCCGCGATGTCGTCATAACCTGTCAGACTGATTTGTTCATGCATTTTTCCGACTGCAAGTGTATCGGCATTACGGGTACGAAGGGCAAGACCACGGTGGCGACCCTTCTTTACGGTATGCTGACCGAGGCGGGAATCAAGGCGGGACTTATCGGCAGTATCGGTGTCCCTGTTCTTGATACCCTTGAGGACGGCGAGCCGGAAATAGCCATTGTGGAAATGTCTTCAAGTCAGCTTGAATTTACCACCGCATCCCCCGAAATCGCCGTGCTGACGAATATCTATCCGGAACACATAGAGCATCATAACGGCTTTACGGGATACGTAAGGTCAAAGCTGAATATCGCAAGGCATCAGAGCTTTGACAATTATTTTATCTGCAGTGCGCAGGGCAGCTTTGACGGTTACTGCGATTTTGCGGATATAAATTCTACAATCATAAAGGTGACCTCCGACCCCTCGGGGTTTGAAAGCATTTTGGAGGCGGCTGATGCCAATTTCAATATCATCGGCGATCACTATGTCGGAAACGTGCTGCTTGCAGCTGCTGCCGCAAGGCGTGCGGGAGTGAGCGACAAGGATATATGCAGGGCGGTCATGAAGTTTGAAGGCATTGAGCATCGCCTTGAATACGTAGGCAAGCGCGAGGGCATTTCGTTCTTCAACGATGCTCTTGCCACCATTCCCCAGGCCACCATGGCGGCGGTTGAGGGGATCGGCAACGTTGACACCCTCATATTCGGCGGTATGTCGGTAGGCATTGACTACGACGAATTTGAAAATTACCTTTACAGCTGTTCCGTTCCCAATATTATCGGGCTTCCCGATACGGGCAGGGAGCTTGTTTCAAATCTTGCCAACAGAGGATGCCGTAAAAATCTCATCCTTGTGGATGATATGGAATCCGCAGTTGAAAAAGCATTCAACGTGACGGGCAAGGGAAAAAGCTGTCTTATGAGTCCGGCGGCATCGTCGTATAATGTCTACAAGGATTACGAACACAAAGGTAATCACTTCAAGAAGCTTGTTAAAGGTGTTGGCGCTTGATTATTTTGGCGAAAACCAGCCAAAACAGAATGCAAAGTAGGGCGGGATGCCCTCATCCCGCCGTGAAGGCACTTATCTTTTGGCAAGTGCCTTCTTCATTATTGAATAAAAATGTTTTGGCTTAAGCGATTTTTTGCCTCTGCCGTATCGCGATACTGTCTTCCGGCAAAGAAATCGCTTTTTTCATCCAAACTAATCTGCGCTTTGCTTGAATCTATCGGCGAAGAACATACCAAACTGAATAATGTAAGTTATGATGTGGGCATTTATCTAATGGTAGATGTCTGCTTCTTATTTGAAATTAAAATGTTTGGTATTAAGCCGTTTTCCTCGTTCCCCGTACAAAAGTACTGTGTTCACTCGGAGAAACGGCTTTCTTTAACCGAAATCTTCTGCGTGTACCACTTGAATCTTTCGGTGGAAACCAGTCAAAACAGAATAAGCAATAATAAGGCAGACACTTATTTAACCGTAAGTGTCTGCTTCTCTTTTGATATTATATGTTTTGACTTAAGCGATTTTTTCGCTATTCACTATTCACTAAATAATAACGGCGGGAAGATTGCTTCCCGCCGTAGCTTTATGCTTTATTTCTGGTCGCCGCCGACGGAGCCGTCCCAGGTGTCAACCTGCTTTGCTTTCATTTCTTCCTCGTCAAACCAACGGGTTGTAACTGCCTTGGTTTCGGTGTAGAAACGGAAGCCGTCCTTGCCCAGGCAATGAAGGTCGCCGAAGAATGACTTCTTGTGACCGGTGAAGGGGAATACGCCTACGGGTACGGGGATGCCTACGTTTACGCCTACCATACCGCCGTCTGTTCTCTTTGCAAATTCTCTTGCATAGTAACCGCTCTGTGTGAAGATGACGGAGCCGTTTGCAAACGGGTTGCGGTTCATGATTGCAAGACCTTCCTCAAAGTCCTTGACTCTCTTGATGCAGAGGACGGGTCCGAAAATCTCTCTTGTACCTACGGTCATTTCTTCCGTAACGTTGTCAAGAATAGTGGGGCCTACAAAGAAGCCGTTTTCACAGCCGGGAACAACGGGATTTCTGCCGTCGAGAACGAGGGTAGCACCCTCTTCAATACCCTTGTTTATCCAGTTGACAACGCTTTCTCTGTGCTGAGCGCTTACAACGGGGCCGAGGGTCGTTTCCTTATTGTATGCTTCACCCATCTTGAGTTCCTTTGCGAACTTGACAAGGTAGGAGATGAGTTCATCTGCAATACTTTCCTGAGCAACTACTACGGGCAGAGCCATGCAGCGTTCGCCTGCGCAGCCGAATGAGGAATTGATGATACCTCTTGCCGTTCTTTCAAGAGCGGCATCTTCAAGTACAAGGCCGTGATTCTTTGCTTCGCACAGGCACTGTACTCTCTTGCCGTTGGCGGCTGCCTTTGAATAGATATGGAGACCTACGGAAGTTGAGCCGACGAAGGTGATGCCCTTTACGTCGGGATGCTCAAGCAGAAGGTCTGCTTCAACTCTGGAGCAGGTAACGATATTGATAACGCCGTCGGGAAGACCTGCTTCCTTCCAGAGCTCTGCCATTCTCATGCAGGTCATGGGAGTCATGGAAGCGGCTTTAAGTACGATAGTGTTACCGCAGGCAATGCACATGGGTGTCATCCAGCCCATGGGGATCATGCCGGGGAAATTAAAGGGAACGATGCCGGCGAATACGCCTACGGGCTCTCTGTAAAGAGTGGTGTCGTAGCCGGAGGAGGTGTCGCGGATGCTTTCACCCATAAGGAGTGAGGGAGCGGAAAGAGCAAGCTCAACGGGTTCCTTTACCTTGAGAATGTCGCCCTTTGCTTCGTTCCATACCTTACCGTGCTCGGTGGCAACCATTTCGGTAAGCTCATCCATGTGCTCAATGATGAGGTTACGGAAATTATATATGATCTGTACTCTCTTCATTACGGGAGTATCGCTCCAGCCGGCAAATGCCTTCTTTGCGCACTGAACAGCGTAGTCAACCTCTTCAGCCGTACAGCAGGGAGTCTGAGCGATCACTTCACCCTTGCTGGGATTGTATATGTCCATATACTTTTCGGTTTTGGATTCTATCCATTCGCCGCCTGCAAGGAACTTTAACTTTTTAACTGCCATAATAAAAACCGTCCTTTATATTGAATTTTTATTTTTGATTATTTGAGCTCACAGCGGTAATTGTTGAATTTTCCGCCGGTGATGATTGACTGTGCAACATCGGGCAGCTGCGCCAGAGTTTTGTTTTTCGGAAGAAGCAGATGCGGTACGGATACGACACCCTTTACCAGGCGGCAGTAGGCACTGTCCGCACTCTTCGGCTCGGGAGTTCCTCCGACGGTGTTGAGTATCATTTCGTGAACGAAATCCATAACGGGTTTGTTCTTATATTCTTCAACGTCCTTTTTGTCAAGAGCCCTGCCGAGGGTTACGGCGTTGGCAATTTTATAAGCCGTACCCGCTTTCATCTTAAGCAGCTTTCCCGTAACGGGACGAAGCACGGGGCGAAGCTTTTTCGCAAGCTTCGGCTTTATACCCATGGCCTGCATTCTGTCAATATATTCCTTTTTATCCTTGCCGGCTGCACTGATGACAACGTTGTCAATGAAATTGCAAACGTGTCTTTTAAGGTATGCCTCGGTATCTCTCGTGCCCTTGTATTCAAAGGTGGGAACACGGACCGTATCTATCGACACTTTGCCGTCCTCAACCGTAACGTTGACGATTGATGAGGGATAGCCGACCAGAGAGCCGATATTGACCTGAATGATTTTGTTGCCTTTTTCGGAAACGAATTCGGAAACCCTCTGAATATGGGAATGACCCACGAACATATATTTGAGGCCTGCGTCCGCAAGACGGGATGCTCTGACCTCACGGTTGCCTATCGTCATACCGAAGGCGGAAATCAGCGGATGTGCATGAGGCATTATCAGATGATGCTCCATACCGATAATCACCTTGCCGTCTTCGTTTGCCTTTTTTATCTGTGCTTCAATCCATTGCAGATGCTCTTCGCTGTAACCGGAATGACCTTCGCCGTCCTGGTCGTCGTTTATGGCGAGCAGACGCACCTCATCGCTCAAATCCGCAACGTATGAGGGCAGACCCAGATGGGTGATGTATTCGCTTATTGCCTGCTTCGGACCGAAATCGTAATAGAAATCACGAAGCTCGTTGTGGTCAAGATAGGGGACGTCGGTTGAAACCTCTTTGCCGAAGTATGCTCTGGGATTTCTGTCACAGCACCAGTCGTGGGTGGCGGTGATAAGATAGACGGGCTTCGTTTCACTGAGCTTACGGATTTTTTCGCGGAATTCCTCGTGAGAAACCCTTTCACCGTCGTCCGTAACGTCACCGGCAATCATGACCGCCTGCGTGCTGCTCTTTGAAATGAAATCAAAGGCGGCGTCAATAATGGGGCCTGTTTCAATCAGGCATTTCTGGTCTGAGCCGCTGCGCAGCTGAAATGATCTGCCGCAGTCTGTCAGAGTGGGAGAAAAGTAGTGGGTATCAGCCACAAAAGTAATCTCAGTTTTCACTTGTCATTTCCTCTGCTTTCTCAGCAGTTCGCTTTGCTCTTCTTTCGTCAAGCTCAAGCTCCATCTGCTTTTTGAAATCTCCGTGAATGGAGAAGAATATGTGTGAAATTCCGTAGCCGAATCTTGCGATTGAGGGAGCAAGAGCAAATACCGCAAAGATGCCGGCAAGGAGCTTTTCGTCTGAAATGGGAACGAGATTTCCCAGCAAATCCGTTTTGGGAGCGTAACCGATGAGATAGAAGACATAGCCGCTCAGCCAACCCGTAACGGAGTCGCCCAGTTTGCCGAACCAGGTGCAGATTGCGTTTACGAGTGCCTCGTTGCGGAGTCCCGATTTCCACTCCATATAGTCGTATACGTCGCCTCTGATGATGGGATTGACTACTCTCATCACGCAGTTGGGAAGTCCGCATACCGTGAGTGCGAAGTAAACCCATGCAAGGTTAAGCACAAGGTGGTTTTCTCCGAAGGGCTTGAAGCCCACAAGCCAGAGAATAAGATAAGCCGTTCCGCCGAAAAGTCCGCAGAAAATGGCGGTGGTCCTTGCACCGAATTTTTTGATGATTACGGGTGCGAGGGGTGTCATAAAGTAATTGGGAGAGCCCGTAAACACGCCGCAGAGCGTACCGTAAAGCAGGGAGCCCATATTATTCAGCCAGAAAAAGCTTTCGCTTGAGCCGCCTACGGATTTTACTCCGTTTACGAAATCCGCAATGATTACCACGAACATGGGCTTGTTTTTGAGAAGCTCGCGGATTGTGTCCTTCAACTTGATTTTATTCATTTCCTCCTTGGTGACAAGGGGGACTCTTTCTCTTACGTTTCTGAATGCGAATATTGCCGAAACTGCCGCAAAAGCCACACACATTGCCACAAAGAAGGTATATATATTCTTCATCGTGAATGCGGGAGAAATCTTCGGCAGCAGACTCAATGCAATGGGCAGCATTGAGGGAATTATGATAAAAAGCTCAACGAACTTCTGTATCGTAATCAGGTTGTTTCTTTCGGAAACATTGGGAGTTATGCTGTAAAGAATGATATTCCATGAATTATAGTAGGAAAAGCCGAGACCGTTCAGCAGCATTGCGGCGGCAGCCCAGAGGATTCTGCCTGCATTGCTCAGCTCGGGGGCGGTGAATATCATGAGAGAGGAAAGTACCCATAAAGGCATGGGCGCGATAAGATAGGGCATCAGATGACCCCATCTTGTCCTCGTACGGTCAACTATTACGCCGCTGATCGAGTCGTCAACGGCATCGTAAATTTTAGTGGCTATTGAAATGTTTGCGTAGGATTTGCCCGAAATTCTCAGGAAGTTCAGCATAAAGAACTGCATATTGTTCTTTATGAATTCATCAAGCGTCTTTTGACCGTAGGTCGCAAGACAGTAGGCGGCAATTTCCTTTGGCCTCAGATATTTCTTTTCGTGAAGCTGCCGGGAGCTTTCCATTTGCTGACCGATTTCCTCGTCGGTCATTACCGGTGTTGATGTTTCAGCCATAAGATTCTCCGATAAACACTTAATAACAATATTATTATACAGAGCGGAGTGTTTGTCAATACACAGAAAGGGTCGGTTTGTTACCTTATTTCGCGGCGGATTTCCACCGCTTTGCCGAAAAAGGTGACGGGAAGCTTCTGCACCTGCTCCGCAGTATAGAAAAGAGACTCGTATTCGGGGTTTTCCGCCATAAGCAGTATTCCGTTTTTCTGTATTTTCAGACGCTTGAGTGTGGCGCTTTCTCCTCCCTCAAGGGCGACTACTATATCGTTGTCTTCAGCCGTATTCTGAAGACGGACTATCACTATGTCACCGTCCTGGAACATGGGATACATACTGCTGCCTCTGACTCTCAGACCGCAGTAATCACCTCTCCTCGCAAGCTCCGGGGAAATGGCGGCAAATTCGCAGACATCCTCATCCTCGATAAAGGTCATCGTACCCGCCTGCACGAAGCCCTTGACGGGAATCATGGCGGGGTCATCGGGAAGGTCAAGGCCGAGAATGGTGCTGATTGACGTATGGAAAATCTGCGTGAGGGCAACAAGCATATCGGTATCGGGATTTGTGCGTCCCTGCTCCCACTGGCTTACCGCGGTCTGATGAACGCCGCAAAGCTCCGCAAGCTCAAGCTGGGACATACGGGCGCGCTTTCTCAATTCTTTTATGTTATTCATTTCAATAGTCCTCCTGTTGCGTATATTATGAGTGAAACTATTGAAAAAGTCAAGGAATTTCTGCAAAAAATTACATTTTCTATTGACAAACCGCAAATATGGCTCTACAATGAATAGCGGAACTAATCAAAGCGGAGACAATACGCGGATAAACCGAGGTGAAAAAATGAATAATACTATTAAATGCGAGCAGGAGGAATTTAATTATCCCGACGAAAAAGAAGCGCAGAGGGCGGTGAGAATCTGCTGCGGGGTGTGCTGCAACGCCTGCGAAACTCCCGTTGAATATGCCTGGAGAAAGCGAAAGACCGATATGGCTCAGCTGCTTGCCATCGCCATTGAAAAGGAGCTGACGGAAAGGGAGAGGGCGGTGATAAGGGACTATTACTGCGGTGAAATGTCCCTATCAAAAATTGCCGCCAAGGAGTGTATTGCAAAGGAAACCGTCCACACGGCAAAGATAAGGGCGGAGGAAAAGCTGAGACGGGTGTTGATGTATGTGAGAATGTATCAGCAGGACGAAATCTGCGAGGATAAAATCAGACCGCTGAACGAAAGCTTTGCCATTATCAGAGCGCTCAGATCAGAGCCCGACACTCTGGGCGGACGGCTTGAAAAGGAAAGGGTATCAAGGGGGATTACCCTGAAAAAAGCGGGTGAAACCGCGGGAATTGACAGCAGGCGTCTGAGCTTGTTTGAAAAAGGACGAGCCCTGCCCGATGCAGATGAAATAAAGGCACTCTGTCTGCTTTACGAAACCACGCCGGACAGAATACTGGATTTTGAGAGGAGTTATCAATGACACAGACGGTAAACGAAAAATCACTTGAAGAGCTTGCGGATGAATACTACGATGCGGCCGCCGTGCTGACGGTAAGGATACACGACAGAAACCGTATGCTGAAGGAATATCCGCCCGCATCAAGGCAGGCAGGGGAGCTGAAATCGGAGCTGAGAGTGCTGTATGCCGAAAGAGCGGAAATAATGCAGAATGCCGAAATACTGAAAAACTACTATAACGAGGAGGAAATATGAGTCATTACATAGAAGGAACGGTGAACGCAGACAGAAAACTGGAGTTTACTCCTGCTCCCGTTTATTCGGGAGAACAGAATAATAACATACTGAAAATCGATATCACGGGATGGACGGGAATAGTTCCCGATTACTATCTCATCAGTTGTGAAACCTCGCCGATCGGTGAGGTTTTTATTACTGCCCCGATTACGGATTCGTCGGATGAAATTTATCTGGACGGGGGATATATTTACTGCCCTCTCACCTACATGATGACGAGGACGGGACGGCTGAAAATCCAGATAACCGCGTGCAAATCCGATGAGCAGCGCGAAACGTTTGAAAAAACAAGCATTGCAACGCTGAAATTTGCGCCCTCACTTTCGCCCGGCAGAGAGCTTGTGACTTATGACAGCGCAGTGTGGACACGCCTCAACCGGCTTGAAGACACTCTCGCCGGACTTTATGAGATTTATGCCTTCAGCAGGGAATTTTCCTTTGATTATTTCGCCGCCGCCATTGCCGCCCGTCTGCTTTTCGTAAGCGATGAGCAGACACCCGTTTATTTTCCGTCATCTGCGGATGAAGCGGAAAGCATCATAAACGATGCCGTTGTCAATACGGGAGAGTGGGATTATCTTCTTACCGTCGTGCCCTCGACCGGCAGAAGCAGAGCATCACTCTGCGTAATAACCGCGGAAAACGGAGTTGCGGATGCCGCAGTTTACAGCGGCAGGGATTTACTTGATTTTTTAAGGAGAGGATTTGCGGAAAATGAGTAAGAAAATATGTATCTGTGCCGGTCACGGAAAAAGCGGAAAGGGGATATACGACCCGGGTGCGCTCAGTAAGGACGGCAGATTCCACGAGCACAAGCTTGCGGTAAAAATCGCAAAATACGCTTCGGATTATCTCGGATGTGATTCGATGAATCTTGACGGCACAAAATCTCTTGTGAACAGAATCAACGCCGTCAATGCGGGCAAGTACGATTTCGCGGCGGATATTCATCTGAATGCCGGAGGAGGAACGGGAACGGAGGTCTACTACTATCACGGCTCGCCTACAGGCAAAAAAGCCGCGCAGGCGGTTGCAAAGGAAATCTCACAGACACTGGGAATAAAGAACAGAGGTGCAAGGGTGAAGCTCAATAAATACGGAAACGATTATTTCGGCTTTATCAGAAGCACGAAGCCCTGCACGATTCTCGTTGAATGTGCATTCATTGACAATAACGCGGATTTAATGAAAATCTGCTCTGAGGAAGGATGCAGAAAATGCGGCGAAGCGATAGGCAGAGCCCTTGAAAAAACGCTGGGAGGTAAAAATGGACATTGAAATCTTAGTGTCGTTCCTGGGCTCGGCCCTGGGATGTATCGCGGGTATTCTCACCTCGCAGAAGCTGACGAATTACCGTCTTGAACAGCTTGAGCAAAAGGTGAATAAGCATAACAATCTGGTGGAGAGAATGACCGTAAACGAACTGAAAATCCGTATGATGGAGGAAAAACTGGAGGAAAACGCATGAAAACGATAAGCAGGGTATCGGCAGGTACGTGGATAAGACTGGTACTGCTTCTTGCGGTGCTGGTAAATAATGCTCTCACTGTGTTCGGTGTAAATCCCGTTCCGGGTGACGGAGCGGCGTGGGAAACTGCGGTAACGGTCACGACCGCTCTTGCGGCACTTACGGCATACTGGAAAAACAATTCCTTTACCGAAGCGGCGATAATTGCGGACGAAGTGATGGAGGAACTGAAAAATGCAAAAAACATACGGATTGATGCAACAAAACACGAATAAGCAGACACTGATATACGAAAGAGCAAAGGAGGCGGAAATATGAGCGCAATTCTGATATTCCTTTCGGGATTTTCCCATATTATCGTACCCGTATCGGCTGTCCTTTTCATTATCGGCTCCGCTATGATAGGAGCATCCGTTTATCTTACGGATGAAACGGAGGATGACGCCGAAATAATCGTCGCAGGAAATGAGCCGGAGACATTCTGAGCCGCCGGTGAAACTTTCTCATATATTCAAACCGCAAAGGGGACTGTCGATAAGGCGGTCCTTTTTGCGGTTTTTCCGTTTTTATCGGGAAAAACAGGGTATTATAATATATAAATAGTATTTTTTGTAAAAAATGCTTTACAAACGGAAAATCTTGTGTTATAATCCGTTTCGCATCGCCCGGATCACGGTTTGCGGAGTAAGCCCCGCGGGGAGTTCACCTGCCGTTTACTGAGACCGAGGCAAATATTTTAATGAGGTGAAAATCATGACACAGGCAGAAAAACAGGCAATTATGGCAGAGTATGCCACACACGAGGGCGACACAGGTTCACCCGAAGTTCAGATCGCAGTTCTTACCAAGAGAATCAACGACCTTAACGCACATCTTCAGATCCACAAGAAAGACCATCACAGCCGCAGAGGCCTCCTTATGATGGTTGGTCGCAGAAGAAACCTCCTTGCTTACCTTCAGAAGGTTGACATTGAGCGTTACCGTGCAATCGTAGCTAAACTCGGTCTGCGTAAATAATTGCAAAAGCGAAGCAGGCAGGATTACTCTTGCCTGCTTTATCGTATTGATTCCCGCAGGGAACATCAAATCAATCCATACAGACGGCCTCTTATCATTTTTAGCAGTGAATCGGGAGTAAAGGACAGCTTTTATTTCGGATTTATTGCTAAAAAAAGGAGCCGGCTGAGGAAATAAATTAAAAGAGGTATTTTACTATGGCAATGTCAGGCAAAATGACTTTTGACGATTTCAAAAAGTACGAAATCGAAGTTGCAGGCAGACCCCTCGTTGTAGAGGTAGGCAAAATGGCTCAGCTTGCAGGCGGCTCATGTATGGTACGTTACGGCGAAACCAACGTACTTTGTACCGCTACAATGGCTCCCAAGCCCCGTGAAGGCGTGGATTTCTTCCCTCTTTCCGTTGACTATGAGGAGAAGCTCTACTCCGTAGGCCGTATTCCCGGCTCATTCCAGCGCCGTGAAGGCAAGGCAAGCGAAAAGGCAACCCTTGCTTCCCGTGTTATCGACAGACCTATCCGTCCTCTTTTCCCCAAGGATATGAGAAACGACGTAGGCGTTGTTGCTACCGTTATGTCGGTTGACCCCGACTGCGAGCCCACAATCGCAGCCATGATAGGCGTTTCTGTTGCAATCTCCATTTCCGAGATTCCCTGGGACGGCCCCGTTTCCAGCGTTGTTGTAGGTCTTGTTGACGGTCAGTATGTCATCAACCCCACTCTTGAGCAGAGAGCAAAGACCGATATGTACGTTACCGTTGCTTCCACCAGCGAGCTCGTTGCCATGATTGAAGCAGGCGCAAACGAAGTATCCAACGACGATATGTATGACGGCATTATGTTCGCTCATAAGGAAAATCAGAAAATCGTTGAATTCATCAATAAAATCAAGGCAGAGTGCGGTAAAGAGAAGGTTGACTTCCCCTCAAACGATCCCGATCCCGAAATGTACGAAGCAATCAAGGACTTCGCTATTGAGGATATCCGCGCCGCTCTTGATACAGACGACAAGAGAATCCGTGACGACAGACTTAAGCCCGTATACGAGAAGGTTCACGAGAAATTCGATGAAATCTATCCCGATATGGAAGTCAAGATTGAGGAATGCCTCTACAAGGTACAGAAGTACGTTGTCCGCCGCTGGCTTCTTGACGACGGCAAGCGTGTAGACGGCAGAGGAATCAATGAAATCCGTCCTCTTAACGCACAGGTTGACCTTCTTGACAGAGTTCACGGCTCAGGTATGTTCACCAGAGGTCAGACTCAGGTACTTTCAGTTACCACTCTCGGGCCCATGAGCGACGTTCAGCTCCTCGACGGTCTTGATGAGGAAGATTCAAAGAGATATATCCATCACTACAATTTCCCCTCATATTCAGTAGGCGAAACAAAGCCCTCAAGAGGCCCCGGCAGAAGAGAAATCGGCCACGGCGCACTTGCAGAGCGTTCACTTATCCCCGTACTTCCCTCAGTTGAAGAGTTCCCCTACACCATCCGTGTAGTATCCGAGGTTCTTTCCTCCAACGGCTCAACATCACAGGGCTCAGTATGCGGCTCAACCCTTTCACTTATGGCTGCAGGCGTTCCCATCAAGGCGCCCGTTGCAGGTATTTCCTGCGGTCTTGTTACCGAAGGCGACAGATTCATGACAATGGTTGATATCCAGGGCCTTGAAGACTTCTTCGGCGATATGGACTTCAAGGTTGCAGGTACCAAGAAGGGTATCACCTCCATCCAGATGGACCTTAAAGTTCACGGTCTTACTCCCGCAATCATCAGAGAAGCTCTTGACAAGACTTATGCGGCAAGATGCTATATCATTGATGAAATCATGACTCCCGTTATCGCAGAGCCCAGAAAGGAACTCTCAAAGTGGGCTCCCAAGATGATTTCCACCAAGATTGATCCCGAAAAGATCGGTGACGTTATCGGTAAGCAGGGTAAGGTTATCCAGAAGATCTGCGCTGAATGCAACTGTAAGATTGACGTTCAGGAAGACGGCAGCATCTTCATTTCCTCCACAGAGCTTGCTGATGCAGAGAGAGCAAAATTCATCGTTGAGACAATCGCAAACGGTCCCGAAGAGGGCAGCTATATGAACGGTATCGTTACCAGACTTATGAGCTTCGGTGCATTCGTTGAGGTAGCTCCCGGTGTTGAAGGTATGGTACATATCTCCAAGCTTGACGTCAAGAGAGTCGAGAAGGTTGAAGACGTAGTAGCGGTTGGCGATCAGATTATGGTCAAGATTCTTCCCAAGGACGACCAGGGCAGATTTAATTTCTCACGCCGCGATGCTCTTATCGACATCAAGGGACTTACTCCCGAGGATGACGGTGAAGCCGCTCCCCGCAAGGAGTTCAGAGGCAACCGCAATAACCGCAATTTCCACAAAAATTAAATGAATCAAGCCGTCATCCCGCGGGATGACGGCGATTTTCTTTTTCGGAATAAAACTCTTGTCTATTTTACCGATAAATGATAATTGACTTTATCTCTCTTTTTTATTATAATTCATTATGTATTGTTATGTTCATTACGATTTATCCTTTTGGGAGAGAAATATATGAATTCATATTTCAGACGCACCTGGATTGAGGTCAATCTGGATGCGCTCAGGCACAATTACGAGACAATCAAAGCGCTTCTCAATCCCGGCTGTGAGATAATCGCCGTAGTCAAGGCGGATGCTTACGGTCACGGCGTTGAGAACGTTGTCAAGGAATATACGTCAATCGGATGCACCTATTTTGCGGTGTCAAATCTTGAGGAAGCCATGCAGGTGCGTTCCGCAAACGAGGAATGCTCTGTGCTTATTCTCGGCTATACTCCTCCCGAATACGCTTCCACACTTGCTCTTAATAACATTTCGCAGTCCGTTTTTGATATGAGCTATGCAAAGCGGCTTTCAGAATGCTCGGTCAGAGCGGGGGTGCAGGTAAATATCCACGTCAAGGTGGATACGGGTATGAGCCGTCTTGGCTTCGTCTATCACGACAGTGTCAGCGACGCTTCCTCCGTCGGTCAGGCGGTGGAGGTATGCCGTCTTCCCGGACTTTATCCCGAGGGCATTTTTACCCACTTCGTTTCCGCCGATGAGGGCGAAGACGGAGAGGTTTTTACAAGATTGCAGTATGACCTCTTCCGTACCTTCATAGAGCAGCTTGAGTTTGAGGGTATCACCTTTTCTCTCAGACATTGCTGTAATTCTGCGGCTACGGTGCTTTATCCCGAAATGCATCTTGATGCGGTCAGACCCGGTGTCATCCTTTACGGCCTCAGCCCTTCACCCTGCATAAGAGGAAAGATTGACCTCAAGCCCGCAATGAAGATGAAATCCGTCGTTTCAATGGTCAAGGAAATCAGCGAGGATTCTCCCGTCAGCTACGGCAGACGCTACTATACCGGTGATAAAACGGTCAAGATTGCCACCATTCCCGTGGGATATGCCGACGGCTTCCCCAGAGCGCTGACAAATAATACCGGCGTTAAAATCGGAGACGCATTCGCTCCCCAGATAGGTGCGATATGTATGGACCAGTGTATGCTTGACGTTACGGGTATTGAAAACGTTAAGGAGGATATGACGGTCACCGTGTTTGACGATAAGCCGGGCAGTCCCATTTCCGTTGATGCCATCGCTGAAAAGACGGGCACGATAAATTACGAAATTATATGCGGTATCAATAAGAGAGTACCGAGAGTGTATAAACGCGAGGGCGACGTTGAAGCCGTTGCGGATTATATGAAATAAGGAGTCATTATGAAAAAGATAATATCAGCTTTACTTGTTCTTTCGCTTATTTTTGCATTTGCCGCCTGCGGTAAGGAGCAGGAGGAAAACGTGACTACTACTTTACCCGACGGCTTTGAGGTGGCAGAGAATACCACGACCGAAAAGGCAGACGGTAACGATAAAGAAAAAGAAACAGAAGAAACCACAGAGCCCGAAGAGGAAAACAAGCTCCCCGAATCCCTTGAGGACGTTGTGGCAAAATACAAGGAAGTAATGGACCAGGCAAAGAAGGATAAGCCCGGCTTTGACAGACTTGACTATCAGGAGCTTCCCTCAGGTCCCGAATACAGAGTAATTTCCTCGGGCGAAGGACTTATGAATGCGGCTCTCACCTTTGCGGGCAACTTCATGGCGACCCGTCAGGAAGCCGAAAAGAAGCCCACCGAGGGCGTTAAGGGCGGCAATATGGACGATTTCCCCGTAAAACATACGAATTACGGCTGTCTGCTTAAAGGTACAGACGGTGTAAAGAGCGCAAAATGCGAGGAGCTTTCAAACGGCTACTGGAAAATCACGATGATTCTCTATTCGGAAAAGAATCCCGAGCCCGCGGCTCCCGGAGCAACTGTCGCACCCAGTTATCACGGCTCAATCTGCAGTCCTATCTCAAAGAAGGAAATAGACAGCAAGCTTGCAAGCGGTCTTTTCAAGGATATTGAGTATTCACTTACATATCACGACTGCGAATCCGTACTTATCTTTAACCCCGAAAACAATCATATCTATATGCAGGAGCAGACCAACCGCGTTACCATCACCGGCAAGGGCTCAATCGGCCTCATCACCCTCGGCATCGATAAGCAGGAGCTTATCAACCACGTTGTAATTCAGAATCTGAAATACTGATAAACAAATGAGGATGCGGTAATATGCGCAAGAAAATATTTGGACTTCTTGAAATAGGAAGCGATGTTGAATCTAAAGACAGTTCACTTGATTGGTATGACTGGTTTATGATGTTAACAATCATCGCCAGTATTATTCCTCTTGCCACACATTCTCATAGCAGGGCGTTTGATGCAATTTATTGGGCTACCGTTTCGCTTACCACAATGGGTTACGGTGATATTTATCCCGTTACAACTATCGGACGTATTGTTACAATGATATCTTCAATATTCGGCATTGCCATTATTGCCTTTCCTTGCAATTTACGGAATTTTCAAATTATTAACCAATATTATCAACAGATGTAAGTCAAATAAAGCTGCCGAAAATAATGAAGTTTATGTCTATGAAACAGATGTTTACATTGATAATTCATTTGATGATACAGAGAAACAAGTAATTTATTCTGAAGAGCAATATCAAAATAAAACTGAAAATAAACTTTTTGGAATATATAATGAATCTTCAAGTTTTATCAATTCAAATGATGGAGGTAAGAAAAAAATGGGCAAAGGAAAAATGGCGGCTGTAGGGGCTATTGCTCTTGCAACGGTAGTTGGTATGGGCTTATCCGGAGATAAACTGGCAGATATTGAAACGACAGTGAACAATACAAGTGAAAGTTCATCGGTTATTCAAGTTCAAGAATCAACAATTAATGAAAGCACAACTATAGAGATAAACACAGAAAAAACTACTATTGTTATTACAACCGAAAAGCCAACTACAACAGAGACAACGACTACTACCACCAAGCCGACCACAACAGAGGCGACAACTACTACCACCCGACCGACTACAACAGAGACGACGTATGTTCCGATTGTTCCTGCTGTGATAACAACAAGTAGAAATACGACTGTTCCGCTTACAAACAACTCAATCGCAGAACAAGATTATGTGCTAAATACAAATACGAAGAAATTTCATAAAACTACATGTGGTTCAGTAAGTCAAATGTCACAAAAAAATAAGCAGCCATATCACGGAACGCGTGATAGTGTTATTGCAATGGGATATGTCCCGTGCAAAAACTGTAAACCGTAACAAAAACAGCACTTGCTCATTTTGAGCAGGTGCTGAATTTTTATAATCGGAGCGAAGCGACCCGAAACTATTCATTATTCATTATTCATTATTCATTATTCACTCTTCACTCTTCACTATTTTTATCCGAGCTGTGCTATAAACTGGGTATAGAATTTTTCGTCGTCGTGGTGATATGAAAAATTACCGTCATATTTTTCCGCAATGTCGCTGAGTATTTTAAGTCCCAGACCGTGTTCGAGAGAGTCGTTTTTCGGCTCGTGGAAGCCCATGGAATTTTCGCCCGTGAGCATCAGCACGTTGTTTTCAACCGAAAGCCGTACCTTTATCTTTTTTTCTCCCGGTGCGTTTTCCGTGGCCTCGACCGCGTTGTTGAGGACGTTTGTCATTACTCTGCATATATCGAATTTATCCATATCCACCATGGGTGAAACCCTGACTTCAAAATCCGTTTCGATTCCTTTTTTGCGGCATTCCGTCGCACAGTTTGTAAAAATCGTATTTACAAGGGAATTGTCGGAGTAACGCTTGATGCTGATACTGTCAAGCTCTTCCTCCATACTGTCGAGGATTTTCCTTGCCTGCTCACGGGAATCGGGATTTTTGCTCTCTGCCATACATCTTGCTATTTCAAGGGCGTTTGCCAGGTCGTGACGCATTTTTCTTGTCTGTATATTCGCTTTTTCAAGAGAATGGTAATATTTCATGTTGGCGGCGTCTCTGGCCTCAAGATATCTCAGCCGTTCCTCAAGCTTTGTGTTTTCGGATACGGTCAGCAGCAGGGAATAAACAAAGACGTCCGTAAAGAGGAAAAGCAAAGCCATTACCACTATCAGGGCAAGGGAGAGAGCCGTGCTGATATCGTCTGCACTTCCCGAAAAGAAAAGAAGCGTACCCTTGGAAAAGGTATTGTAAATCAGCAGGCAGATGGCAAGCTGGCTGATAGGGAGTATGCAGAAAAAGAGGAAATCCTTTGTCCTGAGTATCAGCTTGTCGGCACTGCTCAGCCAGAACTCCATAAAGATGAACTGGAGGAAGCAGATGAACGAAAGCATTATTACCGTGCCTGCCTTATCCTCCTCAAAGAATGCGCGCGTACCGGTATAAAGAGTAAACGCCACGTATGAAATCTTGACCAGTACGCTTATCATGGTCATCAGGAAGGAAAACATCAGCTTTTTACTCAGACTGTCTTCAAACAGAATACAGCAGAGGACAACGAATACCACGTACATCAGTACGGGATAGAAAAGGGTGTTGAAGTGATTGAGTGCGGTGTAGGCGTAAATCGGGAAGGTCGCCATCATCAGCACGAAAAACGTCAGGTGATAATTCAGCTTGGGAGTCAGGCACTTGCAGACCATTGCAGTTTCAAGGGCCTTGATGATAAGCCGCGATATTACTACAAATTTAACCATACACAAAACCTCTTGAGATATTATGACTATATTTTAATATGCCGTCATCTTTTTTGCAAGATGATTTATTGATTATTCTTTCGTTATGTGATAACATATAGTCAATATGTGTCCGGGGGTATGACATAATGGGATTTATCACGAAAACCTCATACAATTTAATGAAAAAATCCCTTGCGGGGGCGGATATTCCCGTTCCCTCAACAGATGAGCCGATTATTGCGGATGAAAACGCCCTGCTTACCTTTGCGGCGTGGGGAGATCCTCAGATATCCTCAATATCATCTCTTCGTTCATCAAATCTGACTGCCGCCTGCAGGGATATAGCGGGTATGCAGGGAAAGCTTGATGCAATAGTCCTTCTGGGTGACGTGGCGGAATTCGGCAGGGAGTGTGAGTATCAGGCAACGGCGGATATACTCAACAGCGTAAATCATAAATTTGACAGCTTCTTTGCGGTTACCGGCAACCACGATATCCGTCTGAGAAATCATAAAAAGCAGATACGCAAATTCAACGATTTCGTTTCTTCGGTCCTCGGAGGAGTGACGGGAAACGACGACGGATATTTCCATTATCATGACATAAAGGGCAGCCGCTTCATTATGATGGGCTCAGATTCGGCAACCTTTGAGGGAGCATACATCAGCAGAAAACAGCTGAAAATGCTTGACGATGCCATCGGCGAAGCGGAGAAAAAGGGCATGAACGCCTTTGTCTTCAATCATCAGACACTTAAATATACAAACGGCCTGCCCAACACCTGGCTCACGAAGCCGGATATCAGGGGCTCCGTCGGATTACAGTCCGAGCAGCTTCGCAGAGTGTTTGAGAAGCATAATAACGTGATTTTCATTACGGGGCATCTTCACTGGGGCATCGGTCTTCACAGCTATGAGGATTGCGGCTGCTTCAAGGCACTGTCTCTTCCCACCGTGGGCGTTATCAATCACGGCAAGAATTCTCTTCCCGCCCAGGGCTACATAATTTCCGTTTATGAGGACAAAATCGTCATGAGAGCCCGTTCTCACGCAGAGGGCAAATGGTTTGATTCCTCGGTCAGAAGCGATTATATAACTATTCCGCTGAATAAAAAGGAGAGTAAAATATGAATTTTTATCCCGATTTAATGACAGACCTTTCAGGCAAAAAAATAACCGATGCTTCCATGTGGAGTGACAGAAAAAAAGAGATTGTTGATATTCTCTCAAGAGAAGAATACGGCTATATGCCTCCCGTATTCGGTGAGGTAAAGGGCGAAATCGTAAAGACCAACGACAGAGAGTGCGCCGGTCACGGTATACATGAGGATATTGTACTTTCCTTCCCCGCGGAAAAGGGCGAATTTTCATTCCCCATCCGTTTCGTTTATCCCGTAAATAAAGAAAAAGTACCCGTTATCGTATATATGAGCTTCAGCAGTGCCCTTGCTGACCACTATATTCCTCTTGAGGAGATAATTGACCGTGGCTTTGCGGTTGCGGAGATTTATTACGGCGATATAACCTCCGACGATAACGATATGAGCAACGGACTTTCCGGGCTGTTTACCCGCCCCGATGACGGTACCGGTTACGGCAAAATCACGATTTGGGCTTATGCTATGAGCAGAGCGCTCGACTATCTGCTGACGAGGGATAACGTTGACAGCGAAAAGGTTGCCTGCCAGGGACATTCAAGACTCGGCAAGACGGCTCTGTGGTGCGGCGCGAACGATCACAGATTCCGCTACGTTATTTCAAACGATTCCGGCTGCGGCGGTGCGGCTTATGAAAGAACCAAGCACGAAGGCGCGGAAACCATTGAGGATATGAACAGAGTTTTCCCGTTCTGGTTCTGCGAAAACAGAATGAAATACGCGGGCAAAGAGGATACGATGCCCTTTGATCAGCATTTCCTGATTGCCGCTTCCGCACCCAATAACGTCATCGTTGCTTCGGCTCATCTTGACGACTGGGCAGATCCCTATTCGGAGCAGCTCAGCTGTCTGGGTGCTTCCCCCGCCTTTGAGCTTTTCGGCAAGGGCTTTTCGGGAACGGAAGAAAAAGCAAATGTCGGCGACAATTTTGATGAAGGCAAGGTTGCATATCATCTTCGTGACGGCAAGCATTTTATGTCACGCTATGACTGGAATCTCAATATGGATTACATTTCAAAATAATCCGTCATATATAAAACAAGACCGTACACTTACCGTGTACGGTCTTTTGTCTGCTGTGATAATTATGCCTCTGCCGCGGCTTTTTCTGCGGCAAGACCTTTTTTGTAATTCTCAATGAATTTTGCAAAACCCGCCTTGTCTTCCTCTGTGGGAGCGACTTCAAAGGATTCCTGATTGCCGAATACTCTGCTGTCAAGATAATCCTCAAGGGCTTCGCCCTCTTTTTTATTGAGCATATAGCCGGCAAGTATTGCCTGTCCCCACGGACCGCCTTCGCCTGCGGTCTTCATTACGGAAACGGGAGCGTCAAGAGCCGCCGCCATAACCGCCTGACCTGCAACGGGCGCTTTGAAATAGCCGCCGTGACCTAAAAGCTTGTCGATTTTAACGTTTTCGGCGTCAAGGATTTCCTTGCCGATACCCAGAGTAGCCGCCGCGGAATAGAGCTGTGTGCGGCAGAAGTTGGGAAGATTAAACTTACTGTCGGGGCCTCTGAAGAAGAGGGGCTTGCCGCAGTCAAGGCCGGTGATTACTTCACCGGAAAGATAGTTGAAGCCGACAAGACCGCCGCAGTCCTTATCTGCCTTGAGAGAAAGCTCAAACATTTTGTCAAGTACGTTGTATATGGTAACGTCCGCGCCCATTTCCTTACAGATTGAGGTGAAGATACCTGCCCAGGCATCTATTTCACCGGAGCAGTTATTGCAGTGTACCATTGCAACGGGTCTGCCCGAGGGAGTGGTGACCATATCTATTTCGGTGTAAAGCTTTGACAGTGCTTTTTCAAGCACCACCATAAGAAAAATGGAAGTGCCTGCGGAAATGTTGCCCGTTCTCTCTGCTACGGAGTTGGTGGCAACCATACCCGTGCCCGCATCGCCTTCGGGAGGACAGAGGGGAATGCCTGCTTTGAATTCACCTGTGGGGTCAAGGAGAAGAGCGCCCTCCTCGGTGAGTACGCCGGCTTTATCGCCTGCCACGAGTACCTCGGGAAGAATTGCGTTGATATCCCAGGGATAATCCTTTGAAAGGGAAGCGAATTTTTCCAGCATGGTCTTATCGTAATTATTGATTGTGCTGTCAATGGGGAACATACCGCTGGCTTCGCCTATACCGATTACTCTTTTGCCCGTAAGTCTGTAATGAACGTAAGCCGCAAGGGTGTAAATGGCATCAATATCCTTTACGTGCTCTTCGCCGTTGAGCATTGCCTGATAAAGATGGGAAATGCTCCACCTCTGAGGAATATTGAAATCAAAGAGAGCGGTGAGCTTTTCTGCCGCTTCGGCGGTGATGGTGTTTCTCCAGGTCCTGAATTCGGCAAGCTGATTGCCGTCTTTATCAAAGGCAAGATAGCCGTGCATCATACCGCTGATGCCCAGCGCACCTGCAGTGGTAAGCTTTACGCCGTATTTCTTTTCAACGTCTGCCTTAAGCTTTGCAAATGCGGTCTGAAGACCTGTCTTTACCTCGTCAAGAGAATAGGTCCATATACCGTTTTTATAGCTGTTTTCCCAGTCAAATGCACCCGAGGCAAGGGGATTTGCCATACCGTCAATAAGGACCGCCTTGATACGGGTTGAGCCGAATTCAATGCCGATACTTGTTTTGCCTTCTGCAATAAGCTTTGCTCTGTCTTCCATAAATTTTCTCCCTTCTGTAACCGTACAAGCTGTAAATTCGCTTTATAAGGTGATTATATTACATTATCTGTTTTCAGTCAAGAAAGTGTTTGTACAGGTGTTCTGTTTATGATATACTGTTCTTATATGAAGAAGGGAGGAAACGGGATGCACGGTCTCAAAAATGCGCTGACAGCAAAGAATATGTCGGCCGGATGGCTTTATTTCTATATCCATTTCGCAACGGAAGTGACTTGCTTCTTTTTCCTTTCAAGACAGTACGGAGACAGTGTAATGCTGTGGCTTTTCCCCTTTGTCTATGATGCCCTTGCCTTTGTACCCCAGTCACCGATAGGTTACCTCTGCGATAAATTCAAAAAAATCAACGGCGGTATAATCGGTACGGTGCTTATGGCTGCGGCGGGGCTTATGTTTGAATATCTGCCGGTTTCTCCGTATATTCCTCTTGTGATTTTATGTATAGGCAATGCCTTTACCCACGTTGGCGGAGCAGAAACGACTCTGCGCGTTTCCGACGGACGGCTTTCTCACTCCGCAATCTTTGTTTCCGGCGGCTCGTTCGGTGTGGTAACGGGACGGCTTCTCTCCGCGTCCGACGTAAGCGGTCTGATAATCGTTTTGTTTATGCTCACGGCAATTCCGTTTGTCCTGCTGGCAGACACTTACCGTAATGATACGGAAAAGCAGAATATCAATCCCTGCGAAAAATTCAATTACTCAAATCCGGTTCTTCCGGCGGCTGCCGTCATAGTCCTTGCGACACTCGTTGTTGCCGTAAGGGGATATATGGGCTACGGAATACCCACCGCCTGGAAAAAGACTCTGTTTCAGACCGTCTGCCTTTACGCTGCGATGGGTACCGGCAAGGCAGCAGGCGGAATATTTGCCGATGCCTTCGGAGTCAGAAGGACGGCTGTTTTCAGCGTGCTTGCGGCTCTGCCCTTTTTGCTTGCGGGGAATAATCACATGGGGATTTCCCTTGTCGGAGTGATGATTTTCAGCATGACGATGTCAATCACCCTTGCCCTGCTCGTTTCCGTGCTGAAAAGTACACCCGGCTTTGCCTTCGGATTTACCACTCTTGGACTTTTTCTCGGCACGGCACCCATATTCTTTTTCAGATTTACCTCGGTGAGAGCCAACTGCATCGTGATTTCCGCTTTGTCGGTGCTTTGCCTTGCGGCTCTTATGATTATCGGCAGAAAGGATGAGAAGATAAATGAGTGACCTTGAAATACTTGTGGATTCCTTACTTTTTGAGCATATCAAAGGCGGAATTTATCTTATTGCCGCAGTCGTGACCGCCGTAATCGTTTTTGCCGTGATTGTTGCGGCTTATGAATTAAAAAAGCAAAAGAGTGAGAAAAATGCTTCAGAATCTGCCCCTGATACTTGTGAGGTGTCTGCTGCTGACGGTACTGATTGAGGGCGTTACGGCGCTGATATTGGGAGTCAGAAGCAAAAAAGATTTGCTGAATACGGTCCTTGTGAATATGATAACCAATCCCGTTGTGGTGTTTTCCGTATTTACGGTGGGTTATTTTTTCGGAAACAGAGTGAGAATGCCTCTTGAATATGCCGAAGAAATTGCAGTTGTCATAGTTGAAGGATTGATATATAATAAGGTTATGGATTACAGGAAGATAAATCCTTTTCTTCTGTCCCTGATACTGAACGCAGTATCTTACGCATGCGGATTTATCTTCAATAACGGTTAAAGGAGGGAATCTATGTTTAATATTAAGCTTGATGTTGCACCCCCGAATCCGTTGGAGGATATTTTCGGCTCTGCTACTGCGGGAATTATCGTTCTGTGCGGTGTGGCGGTGGTGCTGACGGTTGTAATTTCAATCATATTGATAAAAAAGAAAAATAAAAAGGTAACGGAGGAAACAGATGATGAAGAAGATTAGTTCCTTATTACTCGCTCTGGTACTTATTCTCTGCCTTGCGGTACCCGCCCTTGCGGATATGGGTGCCCCGGAATTTTTAGAGTATAATGCGACCGTTTCAAATCCCGACGGCACAAAGGATTTATACGGGGACAATGTGCTGATTCCCTACGGAGCGCAGGTCAGGGTCATCGGCGAATACGGTGACGAATGCAGGATCACCTACGAAAACGGTTATTATGACGTTGACAAAAACGATCTTACCGCTTCCGATGAGGACAACTCCGCTTCAAAGTCGCAGAAGTATGACAGCGAGATAACGCTTAAGGTTACGGCGGAGAAGGGAACCGAAATCAAAAAGGGTCACGGTTACGCCTATGAAACAATAGCCGTCATTCCCGAGGGCACCGAATTTACCGTCAGCAGCGGTGACAGCTCCTCCGTATTCAACGGCACCTGGTCATGGGTTTCATACGAAGGAAACGAGGGCTGGGTATATACCTATCCGTATGATTACGACTGCGGCGTTGCCGTAAAGGCAGAAAGAAAAAACGGCAGACTCGGCAGAGTTACCGTTCTTGCCGACGGTATGCGCCTTATGAAGGAGCCGGGCTACTATCCCTCAGCCGATGAAATGTCCGAAGCAGACAGCAGTAAATTTATCGGTGATGCAATCCCCGCAGGTACCGTGCTTACCTATTCATATTATATGCCTTCACCCCATCGCACGATTATTTTTACCGAATATAACGGTGTCAAGGGCTGGTTCCTTGAGGGAGACAGCGAAAACGACCTTTACACTTCAGCGGTTACCGCTGACAGGATCAGCCATCTCTACATGGAGAAGAAGCTTGATATGACGGAAGAGCCCTTCGGAAAGGGTGAGGTTATCGCCTCCGTTCCCGCAGGGGAGGGAATAGCATCCTATTGCTCCGCAAGTAAAGTAGTCAATACCGATGACGGAAGCGATGCAGAGCCGGAGGAAAATCAGTACGGTTATTATTCATACGATTACGATGCCTGCGCGCAGATAAATACCTTCTTTGTTACCTATTCGGGCAAAGCGGGCTGGATTACCGCTCCTTATGACGATATTGATTGCGTCAAGTATATCGAGTGGATGACCGTATTCAACAGCGACGAGGAGCTCTCATTCTATGCCGATGAGGATATGACCGAAGAGCTGGGCACGATCCCCGCAGGCAAAAATTTCGTTGAAATCACGAGATTTTATGAAAACAATAAGATAAAGGTCGCCTATGATAAGCAAATCGGTTACGTTTACGACAACGCACGGTTTGATTTCAGAGAAGGGAACGCCAAAGAGAACGAGATGATTATCTTCGGCAAAGAAATCAAGGAGGATTTCAGCTTCCTTCCCGAGGACGCGGAAATTACGGAGCCGGAAACAGAAGAGCCCGATATCGGTGAGCCGAAGACGGCAGACCCCGTCAAAAAGACACCGGCTGCAAAAACCTTTATTATCGGTGTTGCCGCTATAACGGCGGTCGTGGTACTGACAGCGGCAGTTATTGCCGTTCTCGTAAACAAAAAGAAGAAGAAATAAAAAAACAAAACCCCGAAGCTGATGCTTCGGGGTTAACTTATATTTACAGTACAAAAACGGAATATACTATGATAACCGCGATTCCGAGAATGAAATTGATGCCGTGTCTTTCAAGGAAAGCACCTGCTCTTGTGATAAGAGCTATGGGGAAGGTCAGGATTATCACGAGTGCCTTCAGCACCTTTCCTCCTGCGGACGCTTTCCTGAAGCTTTCACCGTCATAGACAAGCTCAAAGAAGGTGATGATATCCTCCGAAAGAGGAAACAGAGCGCAGAGCAGTGACATTCCCACGTAAAGGCATAAGAGGTAGAATATGAACAGTACGGCATTGTCGTAAATCGTAGTGCCCATATAGAATATGCCCATTATTCCCGCAAGCCACAGAGGCATTCCCATATTGAAATTCATGAATCCGGGGAAAAATACAAGAAAAAATGAGCTTAACGGAGTCCTCGCAAGAGAATGCTCCGCGTGACCGCACGCTTCGTCAATTCTCATATATCCTACGGGTTCAACGGGAATACGGAGAATTTTGCAGGCGAGGTGCTCCCACAGACCCCGAAGGTATGAGCCGGGGAAGAGTATGTATTTTGTTATGATGTAAAACAGTTTCATATAAAGTCACACATTCCTTCCGAAAGCACTTTCTTCAAGTCAAATTTACCTTCCGTAAGCTGTTTCGCGTAATCGGGGACGTATTCTTCAACATTGAACGTGGTAATCGCATACTGAAGGTCCTCGTAATTCTCGTTATCCTCGTCGATTACATCCTGAGCATAGTGAGTGGCAATGTAAAGAGTGGTGTCAATGAGAGTGCCGTCAAAGTCGGTAATCGCATAATAGCTTGACAGATAGCTTGCGTCGTTGCTGGCACTGAATGCGGTGGCAAATGCCTCCTCATAGTAGCCCTGATAGAGATATACGAGGGCGAGCTGACGCCTTACCTCGGGATAATTCGTGAAGTAGTTGCCCGCATCCGTGGCAAGATGGATGGCGTTTTCATAATTGCCCTTTACTCTTTCAAGATATATCTGGAGGGCGTAGCCGTCTTCCGTGAAATGGTCGTCTTCAAAGTTGTTGTTCAGGAATTCGTCAACGATTGCCTGCGCTTCGTCTATCTTACCGCGTGAAACAAGGATACGGCAAAGCTGCATACGGGAATAATCCTCTGACCTGTCCTTATTCATCATTTCCATGATGTATTTTGTAGCTTCGTCATATTTTTTCTGACTCATAAGCATGGAAATAATGTTCTTGTAGTAAAGCCAGGAGTAATCGTCATCGCTTCTCTTTGCGGCCTCGTCAACAAGCTGCATATATTTGAAAAGCTGGTCGTTGTCGGCGGCGCACCATTCCTCCGCAAGCACGCATATCGTGTAGTAAAGGTAAACCTCATTTACGTTTTCCTTACCGATATAGGTTTCAAATTCGGGTATTGCGGCATCAAGGTCATCAAGGGAAAGCAGACCTTCTCCCGCCTTTTCGTTCAGCTTTGCAAGAACGGGGTCAAGGGCTTTGACGGTTGATTCAAAATTATCGGTATAGCTCTTGAATTTCTTGTATCTGCGGCTGTGTTCCTTGAATTCAATGGAACCTGCCGAATTGAAAATATTGGCATCAAAGCTTTCACCGGCATCAAGGGGACCGTAAATCTTTGCGGCGCAGTTCATTGCCTTCATGCCGAAGTTAGAGCCGGTTTTAAGCAGAACGTTGAATACGGAATTTTCGGAAAATCCGCTGTTGACGTCCGCAAGTACGGAGGAAACCTCGTCATAGGCATTGAATGCCATGGTAAAGTTATCCTTTGACATATAGTAATCCGCTTTGAATGTCTGAAGGGAAGCGGCGCTGAGAAGTCCCATGGTAACAAGACCGCAGAAGGAAAAGATTATCATGACGAGTGCGGCGACCCATCCGGAAACGGGGATTTTTGTGCGCAGCAGGGCTTTGCCGCAGTCCTTACAGTAATCCTTGCCGGGCTCTGCTTCGTTTTCAAAGCAGTAGCAGCAGATTACGGATTCTTCCGATGCCGTTTCAATTTCCGTATCGGCGGGAACGTAAACGTCGGGTCTGCTTTCTTCGGAAGAATCGGTTTCGGCTTTCTTATCTTCCACAAGCTTAAGCTGTGTAAGCTCGTCTTCCTTTGCCCTTGCCTTCTGTTCACGCAGAGCCAGCTTCTTTTCTTTGAGCTGGGCTTTGTGTTTCTTTTCTCTCTCTTTGACCTTTGCTTTTGCTTCCTTCTGAGCGGCTTTGATTTTTGCCTTCTCCTCTTTGCCGGAGGCATTTTTTCTGGCTTTTCTCAGCTTCTCAATATCCAGGTCTTCGCGGTTTTGCGCAAGCTTGGTTTTATTTTTTTTATTTCTGTTATTGCTCAAGGCAATCATCCTTTCGGCTTGATTCCCGTAGATATTACCATTATAAAATAATAATTTCAACGGAAACAGAATAAATTTACAGTAAATTTATAATCTCCAGAGCTTTCGGTCAAGGGACCTGAACTGCACTGCGCGGGCAATGTGTGAGGCATCTATCAGCTCACTGCCCTCAAGGTCTGCAATGGTCCTTGCCACTCTGAGTATTTTATCGTATGCTCTTGCGGAAAAATCAAGACGGTTGAAAATCTGCTCAAGTGTGGACATCGCTTTATCCGTGGTGACGCAGAATTTCTTTGTCATGGCGGGGTCCATCTTTGCGTTGCAGGCGATTCCCGTACCAACAAGACGTTCCTGCTGTATTTTCCTTGCCGTATTTACTCTCTTTTTGATATCTGCGGAGCATTCACCGGGAACTTTTGAAGAAAGCTTTTCAAAATCCACGGGAGGGACCTCTATATGAATGTCAATTCTGTCAAGCATAGGTCCCGAAACCTTTGCCAGATAACGCTTTGCCGCACCGTCGGGGCAGGTGCATTTCCTCTTTGGATGCCCGTAATATCCGCAGGGGCAGGGATTCATTGCCGCTACCACCATGGCGGAGCAGGGATAGGTTACGGAGGCGTTCGCTCTGGAAATGGTGATTATGTTATCCTCTATCGGCTGACGGAGGACCTCCATGGACTGCCTTGAAAATTCGGGCAGCTCGTCAAGGAAAAGCACTCCGTTGTGAGCAAGGGATACCTCACCGGGTCTTGGTATCGCGCCGCCGCCGGAAAGACCCGCAGGCGAAACGGTATGATGCGGTGAGCGGAATGGTCTTTCTCTTATGAGGGAAACTCCCTGGGGCAGATTTCCCGATATGGAGTAAAGCTCGGTCGTCCTCAGACTTTCCTCAAAGGTCATATCCGGCAGGATTGAGGGAAGCCGTTTTGCCAGCATACTTTTGCCCGAGCCGGGAGGGCCCACCATAAGTATGTTGTGACCGCCTGCCGCGGCGATTTCAAGGGCATACCTTGCCTCCTGCTGCCCCATAACGTCTTTGAAATCGGGAAGGGGAGGTCTGTTGAGTATTTCCTCCTGCTCATTGTATGTAACGGGCTCAAGCGGACTTTCACCCGTAAGATGACTTATTACTTCCTTTACGGTGCTTACCGCATAAACGTTGATGCCCGTAACAACGGAGCTTTCAAGAGCGTTTGCACGGGGAACAAAGACGTTCTTTATTCCGTCCTTCCTTGCTCTTATCACCATCGGCAGAGCGCCGTTTACGTGGCGGATTGCACCGTCAAGTGAAAGCTCGCCTATGAATGCGCAGTCATCCACGCTGCAGTTGAGCTGATGACCTGCTTTAAGTACCGCAATGAGAATGGGCAGGTCGTAGATAGGACCTTCCTTCCTCGTGTCCGCGGGAGTGAGATTTATCGTGATTCTGCTCTGGGGAAATTCGTAGCCGCTGTTTTTTACCGCGGAACGGACACGGTTTTTTGATTCGTTTACCGCTGTGTCGGGGAGTCCTACCAGGTCTATACGGGGCAATCCCTGACCGTAGTCAACCTCAACGCCCACCATATAGCTGTCTATGCCGAAAAGCCCCATGCTGTTTATTCGGGCAAACATCAGATCACTTCCATTACTTTAAGTAAAAGCTCATAAATCCGTTTTACCGAGGGGATGCTGAGCTTTTCACGGGGAGTGTGAATATCGTACATATCGGGACCGATTGAAACCGAATCAAGTCCCTTGATTTTGTCGCTGAAAAGACCGCATTCAAGCCCTGCATGGATTGCGGTGATTTCGGGCTTTCTGCCTGTAAGCAGGGTATAGCATTCCGCCACCGTATCTCTCAGAGGCGAATCCGCTCTGTATTCCCAGGCGGGATATCCGCCGTAGGTGTCAAAGGATGCGCCATGCTTATCGGCAAGGATGCGGAGCCGGTTTATCAGCTCTTCCTTTTCGCTGTTTACGCTGCTTCTTACGGACCAGCCGATACTGACGGCGTTTTCAGACGAAGAAAGAATGCCGGGATTGAGGGAGGTCTGTACAAGCCCCTCAATGTCACCGCTCATTTTTATTACTCCGTACGGCACAAGTGAAAGCAGTGAAATTACCCTGTCGCTGCTCTCTTTGTCAAAATGCGAGTCCGCGGTGCATTCGGTAAGGATGAATTCAATATCCGGGTCAGATTCCGAAAATTCCTCTCTGACCTTCTTTTCACAGTCCGAAACGGCACGGGAAATATCGCCGTCGGTACAGATTACGCACTCCGCAAGTGGCGTAATGGCGTTTCCTGCCTTTCCTCCCGACAGAGAGGAAATATATATATCGGCTTTTTCAGATATTTCTTTAAGTGATCTGCCGAGCAGTACGTTTGCATTTGCGTAGTTTTTGTGTATTTCCGCTCCCGAATGGCCCCCGTGAAGACCCGTAATCAGAAGGCGGTACGCTTTGAGCGTATTTGCTTCATTTTTAATTTCAACAGAAATATCAACCCTTGCTCCGCCCGCGCAGCTTACCCAGAGTACGTCCTCCGCTTCGGAATCAAGATTTATCATTCTTTTTCCTTTGAGGGAAGAAACGTCAATGCCTCTTGCACCCTCCATTCCCGTTTCCTCGTCAACGGTAAAGACCACTTCAAGAGGGGGATGTGAAAGGGAATCGTCATCAAGCACCGCAAGGCATATCGCAACGGCGATACCGTCGTCGCCGCCAAGGGTGGTGCCGTTTGCAAAGACGTATTCGCCGTCCGTGCGCAGGTCAAGACCTCTGTTCATAAAGTCAAATTCAATATCCGGGTCCTTTTCCCATACCATATCAAGATGCCCCTGAAGTATGAGCGGCTCTTCGTTTTCGCGACCCTCAGAGCCCTTTTTAAAAATGACCACGTTGCCGATTTCGTCACAAAAATGCTCAAGCCCGCGGTCTGACGCAAAGCAATCACAGTACCGTGAAATCCTTTCCGTATGACCCGAGCCCCTTGGAATTGATGAAATTGTTTCAAAAAACGAGAATACGTTCTGCGGTCTGATTCCTGATAATACAGACATGTGAAATCCTTTCAGAATGAAACGTCGCTGTCCTTGAGAAGAGGCGCATTTTTGTCCTTTTCGGAAAGGACGGGGTTTTCCTCGTTCCATTCAACGCCGATTTCGGGATCGTCAAAGCGGATGCTTCTGTCGTTTTCGGGAGAGTAAAGCTCATCCACCTTGTATGAAAGCTCTACGTCGTCCGTCAGCGTAACGAAGCCGTGAAGACAACCCTTGGGGATGTAGAGCATCCTTTTGTTTTCTTCGGAAAGCTCTACGCAAATATGCTTGAGATAGGTGGGAGAATCTTTTCTGATATCCACTGCCACGTCGGTTATTGCGCCGCGCGGGCAGGAAACCAGCTTTGCCTGGCTCATCGGATTCTTCTGGCAGTGAAGCCCTCTGAGAGTACCCTTTTTTGCGGAATAGGAGCGGTTATCCTGGACGAATACGGTATCAATGCCCATATCCGCAAAGCTTTTAGCGGAGTAGCTTTCGTAAAACCATCCTCTGTTGTCACCGAATACCTTCGGCTCTATGATATATACGCCGTCAATTGCGGTTTCAATTTTTTCCATAGTTATCGTCATCCTTGCCCCAGGCGGGTCTTACGCCGGGCTTGTCTGCGGTATAGAGGATTTTACCCTCCGCAACAGCCATAAGGTGCTGACCGTATGAGGATTTACCGTATTTTTTGACCGATTCAACAAGAGCTTCGTGAGTAATCCAGCCGTTATTATAGGCGATTTCCTCGGGAGCGGAAATCTGAATGCCCTGAAGCTTCTCAATGGTCTTGATAAAGTTGGAAGCGTCAAGAAGACTGTCAACCGTTCCCGTATCAAGCCATGCGTAGCCCCTGCCGAGAAGCTTGATGTTAAGGTCGCCTCTCTTGAGGTAAATTTCGTTTATATCCGTGATTTCAAGCTCGCCTCTTGCGGACGGCTTGAGGGATTTTGCATATTCAACAACGCTGTTGTCATAGAAATAAAGACCGGTAACTGCGTAGTTTGACTTGGGATTTTCGGGCTTTTCAACGATGGAAACGGGAGCGCCGTCATCATCAAATTCAATTACGCCGAATGCCTTGGGATTGTCAACGTAATAGCCGAAAATCGTGGCGCCGGAATCGTTCTTTGCAGCCATACGGAGCATGTGACCGAGGCCGCTGCCGTAAAAGATATTGTCACCGAGTACCATTGCGACGCTGTCGTTACCGATGAATTCCTCACCGATGATGAACGCCTGGGCAAGACCGTCGGGGCTTTCCTGCACGGCGTATTCAATGTGCAGGCCGAACTGACTGCCGTCACCCAAAAGCTCGGAAAATCTCGGCGTATCGGTAGGTGTGGAAATAATGAGAATATCTCTGATACCGGCGAGCATAAGGGTTGACAGGGGATAATATATCATCGGCTTGTCATAAACCGGAAGGAGCTGTTTACTTGTTACAAGAGTAAGGGGGTAAAGTCTGGTTCCGGAGCCGCCGGCAAGAATGATACCTTTCATGGAATCTCTCCTATAGTATATTTTATAAATAGTATCATTTTCTGCAAAAAAAGTCAACATTTGAAGGTTACCTTTGACAACAGCGGATTATTGTTGTATTATAGAAAAATAGGCACAAAACATATCGACTTTACATAATAGAACTGACGGGGGATTGTTCTATGCAGAGATTTATATATGAGAGAATGAAAGAGGTCACGTCTTTTTCATCACAGAACGAAAGCTACAGCCCCATGTTTTCTTCCATCGGACTGGGTGCGGAGCCCGGTGAGAGCGGAGTAGGAAAAATGTGGCTTCACTACAACAGGGCAACAAGAACGCTTTTCAACAAATTGGTTTCTTTTCCTTTTGAATTCAATCCGAAGCTTTCAGCCATATACCGTCTGGTTTACGGAGATGATAAAGCACGACTTTCCTTCTGGAAAAACGACGGATTTCTACTTGAAATAGAAACCGGAGAAAGTGTCCGTCTTTTTCCCGAGGTGTCCGGTGATACCGCATCCCTCTGGGTAAGCAAATGTGACGGCGAATATCTTTTTCTGAGAGGTTACTCAAAAAACAAGGATTCAAGAGATCCCGACGAAAGAGTTCCCTTCGTAATCGGTGTCAGAGCAGTTACGGGCAAGGTCTCTGCAGACGGTGAAATGATTGCTAAGCCGTTCGGCGGCAAGATATTGCTTGCTTTTAATATCGAGATACTCAAGGCGTCGGAGTCGTCTGTCAGACACGCACTTTCAATATGTCCCGAAACGACCCTGGAGGCAGCCGTTCTGTGCCGCCGCTGGCTGAGAAATTACTCAAGAGATTTTGCAGTTGAGCTGGATGATGACAGAGTAGCAAGACTTACCGCAAAGGCGGTAAACGGTTTGCTTTTCAATGCCACCAGGGCCCAGGGAAAGCTTGAGGGCAATATTTCACCCTTCCCCTCAAGAGGCGGTTATCCCGCCACATTCCTTTGGGATACCTATTTTCAGAATTTCGGCTATTCCCTTCTGGGATCTGACCTGCACAGAGAGTTTCTCAGACAGATCGCCAAGGGAATGAGATTTGACGGCAAGCTTCCTCAGTTCATGTGCTCCACCTGGGACCGTCCTCACGATACACAACCCGCATTACTGGGCTGGGCGGTAAAAAATGCCATGGGTGACAGCTTTGACCTTGCCTGGGAAATGCTGCCCATTCTTGAGGCAAATAACGAGTGGTGGCTTTCTTCACGAATGACGGATAAGGGACTTGTCTACTGTCCCTCGGGTCTTGAAACCGGACAGGATGACTCTCCGAGATTTGACGGCGGAGCGACCCTTGCCTGCGATATGAACAGTTATCTGCTGGATCAGCTTCACGTTACCGCAGAGCTTGAATCAATGCTGGGACTTGAAGACAAGGCAAAAAAATGGACGGAAAAAGCGAATGCTCTTGCCGAAAATATGATGAAATACCTCTACTGTAAAAAGGACAGCATTTTTTACGATGTGAGTCTTGAAACGGGAGAATTCATAAAGGTGGTTACCCCCGCTTCGTTCCTTCCTCTCTGGGCGGGAATTGAGCTTGAAAAGAAGCAGAAGGATAAACTGCTGAGAAAATATCTGCTGAATAAAAAATGTATGATGGGAGATGTTCCCTTCCCCTCGGTTGCATACAATGACCCCCGGTATGAGCATGATAAGTGGTGGAGAGGTCCTACGTGGATTTCAGCTGCCTGGCTGATGCTGGAAACCCTTGACAGACTGGGACTTTACAAGGAAAGGCAGGATGCCGCCGACAAGCTCTGGAAAATGATAGTAAAGGACGGCAAAATGCACGAGCTCTTTGATTCACAGACGGGTGAGGGACTCGGCAACGAGCAGCAGGGATGGACCTGCGGAATCTTCCTCAGATTACTTGCGGAAAGACAGAAATAACGGATAATATGAGTATTACGGCACAGGAAAAATTTGAAACGATTTATAATAAAGCTCCCGTTTTCGGGGGCTTTACCCCTTACAGAATCTGCCCCGTCGGAGCGCATATTGACCATAATCTGGGCATTATCACGGGCTTCGCCATTGATAAGGGAGTGCATATCGCTTACAGTCCTTCTTATGACGGCAAAGTGAAGGTTTCTTCCCTGCAGTTTGAGGGAGAAAAAGAATGGGATGTAAAGCAGATTCCCTTTACAAAGCAGAATGACTGGGCGGATTATCTGCGCGGAGTATGTATTGCTCTCTCAAAGAGATATGAAGTAAAAACCGGCATAATCTCCGTAATTTCGGGAGAGCTTCCCATCGGCGGACTTTCCTCCTCGGCGGCGGTCACAATTTCCTTTCTGAACGCTCTCTGCAAGGTGAACGGTATTACGCTTTCATCCTCTGAAATCATTGATATATCAAGGGAAGCAGAGAATAAATACGTGGGAGTGAACAGCGGTAAATTAGACCAGTGCTGTGAGGTATACTGTAAGAAAAACGCCCTGCTTACCATGGACCTGACGGATGATTCAAAGCAGATAATACCCGCTCATCCCGATATGAAGAAATTTGATATTCTCGTTTTCTTTTCGGGGCTTGAAAGGTGTCTTGCCTCCTCCGGCTACAATAACAGAGTGGCGCAGCTCAGAAGCGGAGCTTATAAGCTTCTGAAAGCATCGGGAAAATCCGTTGACAGTCCCGATGAAGCGAATATGAGATTTGTTCCTTACGAATTTTTTGCCGGAAACAAAGATATTCTCACCGACGATGAGATTAAAAGGGCAGAGCATTTCTTTACCGAAATGCAGAGAGTCGGCAGAGGAATCGCGGCGTGGAAGAGCGGAGATATTGAAGCGTTCGGAGCAGTTTCGCGTGAAAGCGGAGAGTCCTCAATCAATAACTGGGAGGCGGGCTCGCCCGAGCTTATTGAAATGCACCGCATCATCAATTCGACCGACGGTATCTACGGCGGCAGATTCAGCGGAGCGGGCTTCAAGGGCTGCTGTATGGCATTCGCCGACCCCTCACGCAGAGAGGAAGTCCTTACAGCCGTACAGAGCCGCTATCTTGAAGCATTCCCGTATTTAAGCGAAAAATATACCGCCTGCGTATGCAGTACGGCAGACGGTGTAAACTGAAATCTGATAATAAAAATTACAACCCCGACTTGTTCAGAACAAATCGGGGTCGGTTTATTTTATGCTTTGCCTGCGCAGCCGAGAACGTTGGTCATCTTGTGCTCAACTACTTCCTGGATAGCTGCTCTTGCGGGCTTGAGATACTGTCTGGGGTCAAAGTGTGAGGGATTCTCTGCAAGGTGCTTACGGATGGAAGCGGTAAGAGCAAGACGAAGGTCAGAGTCAACGTTAATCTTGCAAACTGCCATGGAAGCTGCCTGTCTGAGCATTTCCTCGGGGATACCGATAGCGTCGGGCATGCTGCCGCCGAATTCGTTAATCATCTTAACGTATTCGGGCATTACCGATGAAGCACCGTGAAGAACGATGGGGAAGCCGGGAAGTCTCTTGCTGACTTCTTCAAGAATGTCAAAACGGAGCTGGGGCTTCTGACCGGGCTTGAATTTATAAGCGCCGTGGCTTGTGCCGATTGCGATTGCAAGGGAATCAACGCCTGTTCTCTTAACGAAATCCTCAACCTGCTCGGGCTTTGTATAGCTTTCGTTGCCGGACTCAACTACTACGTCATCCTCAACGCCTGCGAGGGTACCGAGTTCGCCTTCAACAACACAGCCGTGTGCGTGAGCGTACTCAACGACCTTCTTGGTGAGAGCGATATTCTCTTCGTAAGGAAGGGAAGAGCCGTCAATCATAACTGATGTGAAGCCGCCGTCGATGCACTGTTTGCAGGTATCAAAATCGGGGCCGTGGTCAAGATGAAGAGCGATGGGAACGTCTGTATCTGCACAGGCAGCTTCAACCATCTTAACTACGTAGCCGAGGCCTGCGTAGTCTCTTGCACCCTTGGAGCACTGAAGGATAACGGGAGCGTTAAGCTTCTTTGCTGCGCCAACGATACCCTGAATGATTTCCATATTGTTTACGTTGAATGCGCCGATGGCGTAGCCGCCTTCATAAGCATCCTTGAACATCTGAGTTGTGGTTACCAATGCCATAATTGTCTCTCCTTAATATATTATTAACCTTATCAATTATATCAAAAACTGCGTGTTTGTCAATGCTTTTGTATCACAGTATAACCTTTTGAGGTACGCCGTTTTCAGCCATTGATTTATCCGCGAGGAATACCGCCAGATGACCTGCAAGCGAATCGTTTATTGACGTGCAGGAGGGAGTGGTTCTTTCGCCTGTGCAGTATGCGATGAAATCTCTTACGAGGGCGAGGTCGCCGCCGCCGTGGGAATCATCGCTAATATGCATATCGTATTCCTTATCGTCATGCTCACAGCCGGGAGCGGGGTCAATGAGTGAAACGGTAAATCTGCCTTCCTCAAAGTCGCCCCATATCATACCCTTTGTGCCGGTAATCGTAATTGTCCTCGTGCCCTTACTTGCTCCGCCTACCATATTGTGAGTACCCGTAGCGCCGTTTTCAAAAAACACGCTGACGGTCTGATGGTCAACTACGTTATTGTCGCTCTTATACGCGCATACACCGTAGGGGCTTGTTTTAAGCAGATTGATTTTATCCTCAATGGTGGGATTTTCAAGATGCTCCAGCTTATCCCACACATATACCTTCCATCTGTCGGGATGGTCAATATAAAGCCGCTTTGCGGAGTAGAGACATGTGTCAACCAGAGGACAGTCCACAAGGCATCTCGTACCCGAATTTTCGGGAGCGTTTTCCTTTACGAACTGCATATCGCAGCCGAAGGAGGAAATATAAGAGGGCTTCGTTTCGCCCATAAGCCACATCATTATATCAAGGTCGTGACAGCATTTTGCCAGCAGCATGGAGCTGTGACAGCGGTCGGAATTATTCCATTTTCCTCTTACGTGGCTGGTGGACATATGATGATAGCTGACGTATTCATTGGTCTGAATGTTGATGACTTCTCCGATTTTACCGCTTATGATGACGTCCTTTATCCTCTGATAAAAGGGAGCGTAGCGCAAAACGAAGCAGACCATTACCTTCCTGCCGTATTCGTTTGCGGTTTTTACGAGAAGCCGTGCCTCCTCTTCGCTGACCGCAAACGGCTTTTCAAGGAGCATATCGTAACCCGCCTTAAGCAGGGGAATTGCGGTGGAAACGTGAATATGGTCCATGGTACCGTTGATGACCGCATCCGCAAATTTCGGCACTGCCGCAAGCTCTTCGGCGGAGGAAAAGCATCTGTCTTCGGGAATATTGAATCGCTTTGCAATTGATTTACGGCGGAATTCATCCGGGTCCGCAACACCCGTGATGCGAAGCTTATCGGGTTCAATTTCCGATAACTTGGCATAGGTTAAGCTTCTGTGACCGCCGCCTACGATTATTGCCTCCAATGGCTTTTTCTTCATCTTATCACCCCGTTATCAAGGAAAAATTATATATTATAATATGGAATAATTCAAGGGTAACTTTGATATTGCATTTATTATATACATATTATATAATTAAACCTATGAAACAGGTGAGGAACAGTATGAAAACAGAGATAATTTCCCTTGAAAATACAAGTGAATTTGATGCCTTTACGGCAAAAAGCAGAAACGGTCACTTTATGCAGAGCTCTTACTGGGGCAGGGTAAAGGACGACTGGGACTGGTTCGGAGTAATCTGCCGTGACGACAGCGGAGAGATTAAAGGTGCCGCCGGCGTACTTGTCAGAAAGCTGGCAAAGCTTCCCTACCGTATGCTTTACGCACCCAGAGGCCCCGTATGCGACCCCGACGACAAAGAGACCTTTGACGCTCTCATTTCCGCTATCAAAAAAGAAGGCAAAAAGTATAATGCCTATGAGCTGAAGCTTGATAACGACGTTGATACGAATAATGAAATATACAGAAAAATCGTTACCGATGCCGGCTTTGACATTACTCCCGTAGGCGATAAAATAACGGGGCTTCAATGTAACCGTGTAATCAGAATCAATCTTGAGGGTAAAACAGAGGACGAGGTTTTCGCTTCCTTTGATTCCGGCCACAGACGAAAGGTCCGTGTGGCAGTCAAAAACAACGTTGAGGTTGAAATCGCAGGCAGCGAAAAGGCGGACCTTTTCTACGATATGATGAAGGAAACCACCGAAAGAGACGGTTTCGCTCTCAGGTCAAAGGAATATTTTGCAAAAATCCTTGACGTTTTCGGTGACAAGGCGCGTCTTTATATTGCATATTACACACCCGAGGGCGGGGAGAGGACGGCTATTGCAGGCGCTCTTTCCCTCGTTTACGGCGACAAGCTCTGGTATTTTTACGGTGCATCCAGAAACGTTTACAGGAACGTAATGCCCAATTATCTCGTTCAATGGGAAATGATAAAGTGGGCTGTGGAATGCGGATGCAATATCTACGATTTCAGAGGTGTTGACAGATTTGACGAGGATGACGGTCTTTACCGCTTCAAAATCAAATTCGGCTCATATCAGGAGGAATTTATGGGAGAGATGACTCTTACCCTCAATTCCGCCGCATCAAAAATAATAGGAGCTGCACAGAAGCTGCTGGGCAGATAAGGAGGAATGGAAATGATCAACGTGACGGTCTGGAACGAAGGACTTCACGAAAAATCAAGCAAGGAGGTTGCCGCTATCTATCCGGACGGCATCCATAACTGCATAAAGGAGTTTCTCGGTAAAAACGAGGACCTGAATATCCGCACGGCTCATCTGATACAGCGCAGATGCGGACTTACGGATGACGTGCTGAATAATACGGACGTACTTATCTGGTGGGGACATATGGCGCACGGTGCAGTACCCGACAAAATCGTTCAGAAGGTTTATGACAGAGTTCTGGGCGGTATGGGACTTGTTGTGCTTCACTCCGGTCATCATTCAAAAATATTCAAAAAGCTGATGGGTACTACCTGCAATCTGCGTTGGAGAGACGGCGACAGAGAAAGAGTCTGGACGGTCAATCCCTCCCATCCCATAGCAAAGGGTATTCCCGAATATTTCACGCTTGACGTGGAGGAAATGTACGGCGAGAGATTTGATATCCCCGAGCCCGACCAGCTTGTATTTATGGGCTGGTTCTCCGGCGGAGAGGTTTTCCGTTCGGGATGCTGCTGGCAGAAGGGCCTGGGCAAGGTCTTCTATTTCCAGCCCGGTCACGAAGGTAATCCCACTTTCCATAATGAATATGTTCAGAAGATAATCACCAATGCGGTTTACTGGGCTGCGCCTCAGAATCCCGTTATCGCCGACCCGGGATGCCCTCATGCAAAAATTTCTCCCGAGCAGCAGTATAAGGAAGGTAAATAATGGAACTTAAAATAAAGAAGCTCAGAGAAAATGCAAAAATTCCCTTCAGAGCCACCGAGGGTTCGGCGGGAATGGATTTGTATGCCTGCATTGATGAGCCCGTTACCCTTGAAGCAGGTGAGAAGGCGGTAATCCCCACGGGAATTGCCATTGCGCTTCCTTCTCCCGAGCTGGGAGCGTTCATTTTCGCAAGGAGCGGACTTGCCATCAAGCACGGAATAGGTCTGCTCAACAGCGTAGGCGTAATTGACAGCGATTACAGAGGCGAGGTATGTGTCGGGCTTATCAATCAGCTTAAAGAGCCCTATACCGTTCAGCCCGACGAAAGAATCGCACAGATGGTGATTATGCCGGTTTCCCTTATTCAGCCCGTAGAGGTTGACGAGCTTGACGAAACTGAAAGGGGAACGGGGGGCTTCGGCTCAACGGGTACGAAATGATGAAAAAGATTATTGCGTGCATTCTTGCGGTGCTGATAACCGTTTCCGTATTCTCAGTTTGTTCGGCGGCGGCAGACACCTCATTCAAGCCATACGAAGACAGCCGGTATTTTGAATACGGCGACTATGATATTCATTACCGTGTCACTCCCGCCGAGGGAGAAATGAAGGGCAGGATACTGATGCTTCACGGATTCCTCTGCAATACGTATTCCTGGAGGAATATGGTGGCTGAAATGACAAAGGCGGGCTATGAATGTGTTACCCTTGACCTGCCGGATTTCGGCTTCAGCACAAGAGAAACGGAGAATATGACCGTAATTGACCGTGAGGATATAGTGATTGCTTTTATGCAGAGTATCGCCCTGACCGGGGAATGGATAGTGGCAGGGCATTCAATGGGCGGCGGTGTAGCAATGAATATTGCGTCAACCGTTCCGGTCAAAGCGCTTCTGCTTTACTGTCCGTGTCCGCAGAATGAGTTTCCCGCATGGGCAAAGGATATATGCACTTCAAAGCCCATGAAGGCACTGATGAATGGCTTTTTTAAGTACGGAACAAAAGTAACGCCCCTCGTAAAGCTCGTGATTTATTTTGCTACGAATAATCTGAAATTCGCTATGGATTACGATGTAAAGGGTGTTACGGATGCAGTTCAATATGACGGCTTCGGAGCGGGAATGTGCGAAATGATGTATAACGTCATTCCCACGGATTTGGAAGGCGCAAAAAATATCAGCTGCCCCGTATTGCTTTGTCAGGGAGAGAAGGATATTATCCTTAACGATACGCAGAAATCGCAGATCAGCGATGTGTTTCCCGATGCGGTCAGATATACCGTAAAGGGCGGAGGACATCAGTGTATAGAGGACAGGGCAGAGGAGCTTTCCATAATTACTCTGAGGGCGCTAGAATCTATTGAGTAAGAACATACCAAACTGAATAATGAAGGTTTACGGCAGGCGCTTATCAAAAGATAGGTGCCTGCTTTCATTATAGGAATTAAAGATGTTTGGTATTAAGCCGTTTTCCTCGCTCCCCGTACCTTGGTACTGTGTTCACTCGGAGAAACGGCTTTCTTACAACAATATCTTCTGCGCGTATCGCTTGATTATTTTGGCGAAAACCAGTCAAAACAGAATATAGTAATTGACGAATGGCACTTATCTTCGGGTAAGTGCCTTCTTCTGTTCAAATATAAAGATGTTTTGACTTAAGCGATTTTTTGCCTCCGTGTTTTGATAGACTATCTTGAAGGAAAAAGAAAAATCGGTCAGAAACATTGTCGCACTGCTCGCTTGAAGCGCATCGCATTGCTCTGTGTTTCTTCCTCTCGGCAGGGCTCCTGCATCCGCCACAGGCGGCGGAGCCGTGCCGAGCAAACTAATCTGCGCTGTGCTTGAATCTATCGGCGAAGAACAGCAAAACAAATAACAAAACGGGCTTTCCGAAAAGGAAAGCCCGTTGATTTTTATTGTGTTTCTCAGCTTACAAGAGCGGTAAGGACTGTTTCCCAAATGCCTGCAAGCTTAACTCTGAGGTTATACTTGAACTCAGCCCATGCGGAGTTTGCATAACCGTTAAGAACAGGAGTGAGCTTGTACTGAAGCTTTGAAAGGAAGGTAAGGAGCCAAGCCATGAATCTGTCACCGAATTCGGGCTTTGTCTTACCTGTGGTATCAATACCTGTGATGTAGTCCTCTTTATTTAAGAGGGTGTCGGGAGGAGTGATTGCATAATTATCCTTTGCATCTGCTCTCTGAATAATATCATCACCCTTGATTACGAACTGAATGCATGATTCGGGGAGGTCTTTGCCGCCTTCGTAAAGAGAAGCTGTTGAGCCGTAAACGTCCTTTGCATACTTTGTGAAATCATAATCTCTCATAGTGGGAGTATGAGCTGTAATGCCTTCTGCTGATTCATCTACAACGATGAAACGGTAAATCTTAAGCTCATCGGGATTGGGATAGCTCTTTCCGCAGTGTGAGCATTTGCCGTTGTTGAGTGAATAGAAGGACCAGATTTTGTATGCACCGTGGTAAGCGCCGCAGGGAGTTTCGTTGCCGTCTTCATCCTTGTAAGTGCCGGGGCACTGGAATACGTAGTAAGCGGCAATTCTGATGATTTCGTTCTCGGGAAGGCAGGAAAGACTGTCTTCATAGAGATCTTTATCTGTTTCTTCGCCTGTTTCCTCGTCAACTACTTTGGGAATGGTGCCGAGGGGCTGAACCTTTTTGCTGATTACGTGGTAATAAGCGGGGGAATAAACGCCCCATGCAAATTCACCGTTGTCGGTATCCGACTGAACCTTGAAACGTTCGTCTGTTGTGTAATCGTATTCCTCTGCTGCAAATGCGGGAGCGCAGATTGCCGCTACGAGAAGTACGGTGAGAATTACGGAGACTATTTTCTTAATCTTTAACATAATCGTCCTACTTCCTTTATATGTAAGTCAACTGTAAATACAGATTTTTTCTTGATTTAGGTGTATTCAGCCCGCCCGTAAGGACGGGCTGTTATCCTTAACTTATTCAGCTGAAGGAGCACCAACGGGGCAGTTGTCTGCGCAAGCACCGCACTCGATGCAAGCGTCAGCGTTGATTTCATACTTGCCGTCGCCTTCGGAAATTGCCTCAACGGGGCAATCTGCTGCACAAGCGCCGCAGGAAATGCAATCGTCAGAAATTACGTATGCCATGATATATCCTCCTTGTAGAAATTATAGAAAAAGTATTGCTACTTATACTATCAGAGAAGGCCCTTAATAAGCTTGATGATTGAGGGGAACAGGTCGGGAAGGAATCTGGGATGAAGGTTTGCGATACCGATGAATGTTGTGGTGTAGTACTTGGATTCGCCGGTCTGACCCTTTGCGTAAGTAGCAGTTTCCGTCTTCTTTGAGAACATAAGGAGGAACTGACCTACGAGATTGCCTTCTTCATCAATTCTGATGGGGTTCTTGTTGATTGCTGCCTTGCTCTTTTCACAGGGCTTATCACCGCTCCAGAAGTAAGTCTTGCGGTCGGTGCCCTTTGCGCTGTAAATGTTTCCGCTTGAGTCATATATACGGTATTTGAACTCTGCATCCGATTTCCACTGGATCTGAAGGATGGGAGTGCAGCTCTTTGCCGAATAATCGGAATTCTCAAAGCCCTCTTTCCACTCGTCCTTCTTAGCCATTACGGAGGACCAATCCTTGTATATGCCTTCTACGTAGTAGAACTTCCAACCCACGTATTCACAGTTACGGTAAGGTCTTGTGTCGTCGTTACCCTTGGGGTCTCTTGCAACGATGGGCTTGCTGGTGTCGGGAGCGGCAACCTTATTTCCGGTGCGATTGCCTTCTTCGTCAAGCTCGTCAATCATTACGGTTTCCATGATAACGGAACCGGTTGCGTCTGTTTCATATACGGGCTCGCCGGTTTCGGGATTGATTACGGGCTTACCTTCTTCGTCAAGCTTTGCCTTGGGCTGCTGAAGGTCTGCGTAAACGATGTTGCCTTTGCTGTCCTTTTTGTATTCAACTTCGGGAGCTGATGTGGGACGGAAGGTGATGAGGGATGAGTTGAAGTAGGGAACTACTTCATCTTTGTCGATAACGTCAAAGATGTTTCTGTCGGGATTGTAAACAACCGTACCGTAGTCTTTGGGACCGCTTGTTGTAGAGGTACCTGCAGAAGTTACTTCGCCGTTTTCGTCATATCTTGTGTTGTTGTAATCTACGTATGCATATACCTTATCCGATGTGTAGAGAACATAAAGGGTAAGGGGACCGTCGTACGCGTGAAGATTGGAGGCGAGCTGTTCGTTTTCAGCATCAAGTGTGAATGAGTTGTCAACTGCAACCTTACCTGTGGGATTGCTGCTGTTGATAACGGCCTTGAGATCTTCGTCAAGGAGAGCTCTGCCGTCTACGGTTGCATCGCCGGAGAATTTCTTCTTTGTAAGCTCTTTCCAGCCGTTGTTGCCGTCCTGATACATAACGGTGAACTCATTTTCCTTTTCTTCCCAGTTAGCTGTGAAGTTGATTGCATTGTCTGAATTGCTGCCGAGAACCAGTATTCCCTTGAAGCCCTTGAGACCGAGAACTTCGGGGGTGATGACTACGGGCTCACCTTCGGCATCGAGAAGGACTGTCTGACCGTCTTTTCTTTCGGTATGGAATACAACCTCACCGTCAACGCTGAATGTGATATCAACAAGCTTTGAGCCCTTCTTGCCTACGGCTTCACCGTCTTCGTAAAGGTCTTCAAGGCTGATAGTGTCACTGTTTTCACCTGCGCTGAGATTGAAGAAGCTAGTGAGAACATCGGAGGTGATTTCGTCGTCAAATGAAACCTTCTGTCTGGATACAATCTTGTTACCGCTTGAAACAGCAACCGATACCCAGAAATCGTTGAAAGCGGGAGTTACGTAGAGGTCAAAGTTTGTTGTACCTTTAGTTACGTCAGCAGCTGTAAGGCTGATGTATGTGTTGCCCTGTACGGTTTTGTGAGCAACACCGTTGCCGTCAACGTAGGTGATGGAATACAAATCGGGGTCAATGGCATCCTCACCGAGTGTACCGGTATTGTAGTTAGCCGCATAATTGTCAAACGTGGTATTGCTGTATACGAATTCGCCGTTTGCGTTTGTTTTGAATTCAATGGGGTTTGATGCATGAGCAACCCAGCCGTCTTCGTTAACCGTGCCGTCATCATTGAAGGTGGGAGTATAGTAGGTCTGAACACTCTTGAATGAAACGGGGATGTAAAGGTCGGTAATGCCCGAGCCGCCATCTTCGGCTGAACCGAACTTGACCTTAAAATCTTCCTTACCTGTTTCGTCGCCGCCTTTGATGGTTGTGAAAGTACCGGAAATGCTGAGCTTGGACATGGAGCTTGCGGTTACTTCGGCGCCTTCAACGCCTGCATCAAATGTGAAGTTACTGTTGATGTAGCTTGCGGCTGCATCAATCTGACTTCTAAGAAGATATGTACCTGCATCGCCGCTGACCGTGGTGGCAACTTCCCAGTCGCCTTTACCGTCGGGGATGAGAATGTTGATTGAATTTGCGAGAGCTTCGCCTTCCCAGATGGCCTTGGCTGTGAGATTGGAATCAAGAGAAACGGAGCCCTTGATTGCAACACCGTTAACGGACCACTGCTTGAAGGTCTTGCCGTCAGCTGTGGGAATGTATGAATCAAGATTGATTTTTGTACCTGCTTCAGCAAGAACGGTGGGGAGAAGAGATGTTTCACCGTCGCTGTCAACGAAGGAAATCTTGTTGCCTACTTTGAGCGTACGAGGAGCGGAGCAGTCAAAGTTGGGAGAAATGGTCTTGTTGTTTGCTGTTGCCGTACCGTCAAGGAAGCAGTAGTTTGAACCGTAAGCAGTGCCGCTGAACGCTGTGAAATGGCTGTTGAAGAATCTCATGCTGCAGCCGAGACCGGTATCTGCTGTGCCGAGTGTATCGTTGACCTTGATCTGGAATTTACCGAGAGCAACGTCGCCCTTGGTGTTTCTGATCTGATTGGCATTGCCTGTTGCATCAAGGTTTGAAATCTTGATGACAAGCCAGTTGTCCATCTGGGCAGATGTATAATCCGAAAAAGCGGGATCAATCGTGGTGGTAGTGGTTGTTGATTTATAGCAACCGGCTGCTTTTGCTGTTGACTTTGCAACGGTAAATTTTGAAACCGTATCGTCTGTAACTACGCCGCTGCTGCTAACGAACGTGAACATATTGGAGTCAAGGAACAGCCAATATATTCCCTTGTATACGTCGTGGTTTGACTTAATGAAGAAAGATACGTCAATAGTCTCGCCGGGGTAGACTAAATCCGTGACCTTGCTTCCGTCGGCACTGTCGTTAAGTTCAACGCCGGCATAGAAGAATTTTGCACCTGCATACTTGGTTACGAGACTCTCGTAAGTGGGCAGGTCATAGGATTCTGCTGCGGATACACTGAGTAATCCGACCGTGAGCGTTCCGAGGAGCATTGCTAAGCAAAGGACCAGACTCAGAACCTTTTTACATGTTGTCATTTTGTTTCCTCCTTAAATGAACAATTGTAAGCAATTAGCCGAGCCATCTTGGCTATTTTTACGGATGTATTATATTATATATAACAATTTTTTGTCAACATCTTTTTAACAAATAAGCATCCTGCCCAAAATAATTGGACAGGATGCATAAATTTGAATTTTCAGATTCGTGCAACTTTACTCTTCACAGCCGCTTCGCTGACTGCTTTCGCAACAGCGGAAGAAATTCTTTCATCAAAGGGAGCAGGAAGAACGTAGTCTGCATTCAGCTCCTCGTCTGAGATAAGACCTGCGATGGCATAGGCAGCCGCCAGCTTCATTTCTTCGTTGATGTCGCTTGCTCTTACGTCAAGAGCACCTCTGAATATACCGGGAAAGGCAAGCACGTTGTTTGCCTGATTGGGGTAGTCGCTTCTGCCGGTGCAGACCACAGCCGCGCCTGCCTGCTTTGCAAGCTCCGGCATGATTTCCGGCACGGGATTCGCCATAGCCATAATAATGGGATTTTCAGCCATGGATTTTACCATATCCTGAGTAACAAGCCCTGCGGCGGAAACGCCTACGAATATATCCGCGCCCTTCATTGCATCCTGAAGAGTGCCTTCAATATTATTCTTATTGGTGAAAGAGGCAATATAATCAACGGCGGGGGTATTGCCCTCTTTTCTTGAAATGATGCCCTTACGGTTGCATACAAGCACGTTCTTTGCACCGCAGGCGTGAAGGAGGGATGCTATTGCGGCACCTGCCGCACCTGCACCGCTCATTGCCACCGTACAGTCTCCGATATTTTTGCCAACCACCTTGAGCGCGTTGAGGGTTGCGGCGAGTACGACTACCGCCGTGCCGTGCTGGTCATCGTGGAAAATGGGAATGTCACAGATTTCCTTCAGCCGTTTTTCAATTTCAAAGCAGGAGGGAGCGGAAATATCCTCAAGGTTAACTCCGCCGAAGGAGCCGGCGAGCAGAGAAACCGTCTGTACGATTTCGTCGGGATTTTTTGACCTTATGCAAAGAGGAATCGCATCAATACCCGCAAACTCCTTGAACAGAAGGCACTTGCCCTCCATAACGGGCATACCCGCCTCGGGACCTATATCGCCCAGACCGAGAACTGCGGTGCCGTTTGTGATGACGGCTACCGTGTTCCATCTGTTGGTCAGCTCATAGCTTTTTGAGATATCCTTCTGTATTTCAAGGCAGGGAGCGGCTACGCCGGGAGTATATGCCAGAGAAAGCTCGTCTCTGTTTGATGCGTGTGTTCTGGTTGTCGTTGCGATTTTGCCCTTCCACTCATAGTGAAGCTTCAGGGATTCTTCCATATAATTCACTTATTTTGCCCATCCTTTGGAGCATTCTACCGCCTTTTTCCAGCCGGCGTAAAGCTCGTTTCTCTTTTCTTCATCCATAACGGGAGCGAAAACCTTGTCAACCTGACGGTTTTTCTGGATTTCTTCCTTGCTCTCCCATACGCCTACCGCAAGACCTGCAAGATATGCGGCACCCAGAGCGGTGGTTTCCACCGTCTTGGGTCTGTTGACGTTACAGCGTATCATATCCGCCTGAATCTGAAGCATGATGTCGCTGACGCTTGCACCGCCGTCAACGCGAAGCTCCGTAAACTCAATGCCCGAATCCGCTTTCATGGCTTCAAGCAAATCTGTCATCTGATAGGTGATTGCTTCAAGCACGCTGCGTGCGATGTGGGCTCTGTTTACGCCTCTCGTAAGACCTACGATGCAGCCCCTCGCATACATATCCCAGTAGGGTGCGCCGAGACCCGTGAATGCGGGTACGAAATAGATGCCGTTTGCATCGGGAACGCTTTCCGCAAGCTCGTCACAGCGACGGGCGGAGTCAATGAGATGTACCTCATCGCGGAGCCATTTGATGACCGAGCCGGCGTTGAATGCTGACCCCTCCATGGAATATTCTACCTTATCACCGATGCCCCAGGCAACGCCCGTAAGCAGATTATTCTCGGATTTTACTCTCTTTTCGCCGGTGTTCATAAGCAGGAAGCAGCCGGTGCCGTAGGTATTCTTTGCCTGACCGGGCTCAAAGCATGCCTGACCGAAAAGTGCGGCGGGCTGGTCACCTATCGCACCGCAGATGGGGATGCCTTCAAGTGCCTCGAGGCCGAGGATATTCTTTCCCACTCTGCCGTACATCTTGCTTGAGGGAACGGGTTCGGGCAGTATGGACATGGGAATGCCCAGCTTGTCGCAGAGGAATTCGTCCCAGCAGAGCTTATCTACGTCAAAGAGCATTGTTCTTGATGCGTTTGAGTAATCGGTTACGTGAACGCTGCCGCCGGTAAGATTCCAGATAAGCCAGGTTTCAACCGTACCGAAAAGGAGTCTGTTCTGGTCTGCAAGGTGTCTTGCTTCGGGAACGTTGTCAAGAATCCATTTGATTTTTGTCGCGGAGAAATAGGCGTCGATTACAAGACCCGTTGTCTCCTTGATATAATCCGCAAGTCCCTCTGCCTTGAGCTGTTCGCAGTAATCCGCAGTTCTGCGGCACTGCCATACAATGGCATTATATACGGGTTTGCCTGTCTGTCTGTCCCAGAGAATGGTGGTTTCACGCTGATTTGTGATGCCGATACCCGCGATTTCGCCCGGCTTTACGCCCGAGTTGATTACGCAGCTTGCAACTGCCTGAAACTGGCTGTAGAGAATGGAAAGAGGGTCGTGCTCAACCCAGCCGGCCTTGGGATAAATCTGTTCAAATTCATTCTGTGCCTTGCCGATGATATTACCCTGCTTGTCAAAAATAATAGCGCGGGAGCTTGTCGTGCCCTGATCAAGAGCCATAATGTACTGTGCCATATTTTTACCTCACTTATCTTAATTCAGTCCGAAATATTTGCAGGCATTATTGAAGGAAATATCCTCTGCGATTTTACAGAGTGTCTTCTCGTCAAAGGGATATTCGCCGTTTTCAACGAATTCGCCGAGCAGATTGCACATTATCCTGCGGAAGTATTCGTGTCTGGGATAGGAAACAAAGGAGCGTGAATCCGTTACCATGCCCACGAATTTTGCAAGAGCACCCAGATTGCCGAGGGCTTTCATCTGCTCACGCATACCGTCGATGTTGTCATTGAACCACCATGCGGAGCCGAACTGGATCTTGCTTTCGGCTTCGGGGCCCTGGAAGTTGCCGAGCATTGAGCCGAGAACGTAGTTGTCCTTGGGGTTGAGAGTAAAGAGAATGGTGCGGGGAAGATTGTCGTTTACCGCGAGGGAGTCAAGAAAGCGGGAAAGCTTTCTTGCGATAAGCTGGTCGTCAAGTGAGTCGAAGCCCGCATCGGGACCGATTTCGCGGAACATTTTTGTATTGTTGTTTCTCATGGGGCCGATGTGAAGCTCCATTACCATATCTCTCTTTGCATATTCTGCCGCAAGGAAGCGGAGCAGAGCCGTCTTGTATTTATCCGCCTGCTCATCGGTAATTTCAGCACCGGCTTTGGCGGATGCGAAAATCGCTTCAAGCTCATCTGCATCTGCCTCTTCGCAGGGAACGTATGCGAATGCGTGGTCTGTTGCACGGCATCCGAGAGAAGCAAAGAAATCTATTCTGTCCTTCAGCACGTTACAGAGCTTTGCGAAGCTGTCAATGACGGTGCCTGCTCTTTTTTCCATATCCGAAAGCCAGGGCAGGAAGGCGGGCATTTCAATGCCCAGTGCCTTGTCCGGTCTGTATGCGGGAAGCACCTTGAAGGGAAGATTTTCTTTTGCAAGAAGCTGATGGTATTCAAGCGAATCGGCAGGGTCATCCGTAGTGCATACGCAGGCAACATTGGACTTTGCTATCAGCTCGCGGGGAGTGAATCCGCCCGCTTTGATGGCGGCATTTGCCTTTTCCCAGATTGCGTCCGCGCTGTCGGCGTTAAGGATGTCTTCAATGCCGAAATAACGGCGAAGCTCAAGATGACACCAGTGATACATGGGATTGCCGATGAGAGAAGGCATACAGGATGCGAATGCCTTGAATTTTTCGTATCCGGTCGTGTCTTTTCCCGTAATGTATTTTTCTTCAATACCGCAGGACCTCATGGCTCTCCACTTGTAATGGTCGCCGCCCAGCCAGAGCTCGGCTATGTCCGCTGGTTCCTTATTCTCGTAAATTTCTTTGGGTGAAAGGTGACAGTGCCAGTCAAAAATGGGCATTTTCTCCGCCGCCTCATACATTCTGACTGCGGCTTCGCTGTTGAGAAGAAAATCTTTACCCATAAATTCCTTTGCCATAAAAACATACCTCCCGATTATAATTTAACATTTTAATTATATCACACGGGGCACGTTTTTCAAGTATCGCATATATAGAAAACGGAAGCGATTGTTTGGTTATAATGCAGACTGCGCACGGTATTTTTTCAGACATTCTCCGGTGAATATCGGAGAAAAGCGGGAATACTTTGTGTATTACGGATGATGACAGCACCGCAGACCGAGGTCAAAACAAAAAAGCCATTCCGGAAAAGTCCGGAATGGCAAAAGTTAACCTGTATGTGGTAATCTGTTCGTTTTGTCGGATTATTCAGCAAAATCGGATTCAACAAGGGCTACAAGGTCGTTAACCGCTTTTTCTTCATCTGCACCTGAAGCGATAATGCGGATACTTGAATCGCCCATGATACCCAGTGAAAGTACACCGAGAAGACTCTTTGCATTTACTTTGCGTTCGTCCTTCTCAACCCAGATGGATGATTTAAATTCATTTGCCTTCTGAATAAAATAGGTAGCGGGACGAGCATGAAGACCGACCTGATTCTGAACGGTTACATCTTTAACGAACATATTTTACAATCTCCTCAAACACTAATTTATATTAGGTATTATAGCATCTATTCGTTATTCGTCAACACTTATAAAAATTTTCGGTACGTTTAACAAATTGAAGGAAATAATAAAATCTGTTTTGTGAAAAATCACAATACCTCAAACGGCTTTTTGTGTACTATTGCAGAATTATTATCTGAACGCAACATAGGAGTAGGAAGTGCCCGCCTCGTTGAGAAAAGGTGTGGAGCCGTGGTCAGAAAGACCGCTTCCCGAGTTAACACGGAAGCCGTTATCCGTAAGAGATATTCCCGGCGATCCGCTTTCTCCCGAAGCGATGCCGAAATAGATTTTGTATTCCGCGTAATCGTTGATAATAAAGGGAATCCCTCCGCAATACACCATGACCGCAACGGGTCTGAAGCCCAGGGAAACGGACCTTGAGGATGAGCCGTTTCCCGTGTACGTTCCCGTAGTTACGGGCTGATTCAGATACGTCTGCTGCTCTTCGGAAAGGTGTATGCTTTCGTCTCTTATGTGACTTCCGCACAGCAGGGTCTTATCAAGAAAAGAGGGGAAAACGAGACTTGTTGACTGTGCCGGACACAGCACGGTATTTACGGTTGTATGTGCATTAAGCACAAATGCGTCCGTGTCTCTGTCTTCGGTTATGTCACCGCATCCCGAGGAGGTGATTTCCAGCCCGGAATTGAAGGTGAGAGCATCAATGATATCCGCAAAGGCATTGTGACAGCCCTCACCTCCGAGAGAGTAGGGAGAATGGATTGAAAACGTCAGTTTTATCTTTGCCCTTCTGCAGTATTCGTTTTCCGAAAGCACGTTTTCCCCGTCGCTTTCGGCGAAAGCGTCCTCAATGACGATTTCGCCTATCCCGACCGCAACGGTTACCTTTCTCAGAGGCACCGCCTTTCTGACGGGCGGATATTCCGTAAGGAATCTTATGCTTTCCAGTTCCTCCTGCTCTGAAAGCCAGTGAGCAACAGCAGAGGGCATTGCACTCATTTCGTTCATTCATCATCCTCCTCATCTTCCGGGTCAACGGTTTTTCTGATTACCGCCCAGATATATAAAACGTCTTTTCCGGCATAAACCTTTTCGGCTCTGTCAATTCTGTATCTGTCGTTTCCGCATCGGATACAGCCCGAATTTTCACATTCGGTTATGTCGGGGAGTGCAGGCCCCACATAGAGATAGTATCCTTCGGAATTGTAGCCGATTTGTGTATTTACGCCGTAAAGATACATTTTGTTTTTGTATCGCAGAGGAGAAATATAGGCGTTCATATATACGGGAGAAGCACTCTCCGACTGTAAGAATATACATTCTCTTGCGAATTTTCCGAATATTTTATCCGTATTCATTTCACACCTGCCTGAAGGTAAATCCTTCATCTTTAAGTAGAGGAGCCGCCAGAGCTTCCGCCTCCGACAACTCCTTTTCACATTTTTCCTCTGCCGTGCGCGATGAGAGGGAAACTGCAACGTCTCCCGCTTTGAAAGAGCTCACCTCATCCTCACCGCAGATATTTTTCAATCTTACGGTACGATTAAGAAAGGCGGCACAAAGGCGAAGGATTCTGACGTCGTCGGGATCTGCATTTTTATTCATTCTGCTCTGAATCTGACTGCATACGGCTTCGGCGTACGGATACAGGTTTTCCTCCTCGGGATTCAGACCGTAGAGCAGAGCTGACAGAGATATGACCCTTCCCGTGTCAATCATATTGAAAGGACCTTTGCGCTGCCGTCACAGATTTTCGCGAATCCGGCGGTACAGCTGATGACCGCTCTGTCAAGCTGACGGTCAATAAGCTTATCGTATTCCGTCATAACGTCGCCGGTTTTGATCATTTCAAGAGCAGTACCTTTATCAAGGCCGATGAGCTTGCCGGAATCGAGAGCACTTACCTTCAGAAGCTTTGAACCGAAGGGGGTAATCATATTGCCGGTGCTGTGGAAGGTAAGACCTGCCGCACCGTCACGGAATTCCGTCATATTCAGAAGCTTTGCCATCATGTCGGGAGAGGCGATGACCGTATTCATTTCGTATGGGTCAAAGCTGTTCCAGAAGCCGACAAGGTCGGTGTACGTGAGTGTACCCGAGGTAGCGGTGCTTGTGACGGGAGCGGCGTTGTTGTTGCCGTCACCGTTTTTAAGCACGTCCACCGCGTCCTTGAGAAGGGAGCGTGCAATGTATGCGCCTATCTGTCTGAGTGTGATGGTAAAAAGGTCGATTCTCTGATATTTGATGGCTTCGTATGATGCCACGAGACTTCTGCCTCTCTTTCTGAGGGAGACCAGATTGGACTTTGTCCTGACCTGTGTTTCGGGAATGAAAGCGCCCTCCGCCACAGCCTTGAGCTCCTTTTCATCCTCTGTGGGAACGGAGCTGAGCGAACGGTAATCGGGGGAATTGATTACGGTAGTTGCGGCGACGATTTCGGGCAGGATATCCGCCTGCTCCATACCCGTCTTTACGGCTCTTGCCACAAATTCGGGGAAGAGAACGGAGCTTTGCGAGGTGGAAAAGAACTTTTCAACCGTGTCGCCGTAAGGGCCGTTTACCTTGATATCAAAGCGCTTGAGCTGACGCTGAAATGCGTCAAGTCCCTCAAGGGGAGTACCCTTGTAGTTTTCGTCGGGGTCAATGCCGGAAAGGGCAGAAGTAAAATTGCCGGACGTATAAAGTCCTTTTTCAAGTAAAATATTGTCAAATGCGGGCATATTATTCCTCCTTAAAGTAATACGGTAACCTTTGAATTATCGGTGTCAACGTCAAGTACAAGCTTCATTACGTTTTCGCCTGCACAGATTTCCGTGCCGCCGTTTGATTTCTTGATATCCGAAATCAGATTAAGGTCCAGACGGCGTATCTGTCTGTCAGTCAGGTCTTCGCCGCGAAGGAGCAGTCTGATTGCTCCCGCAGGGGAACCGAAGGCAATATTGCGCAGGGCGGATTCGATTTCATTTGCGGTTGTTTCCGACATATTTTCACTCCAATCTATATGAACTCCCCCACAATCAGCGTAAAAACAAAAAACCGTCAGCCCGAAGGTACTGACGGAAAGAGAAGATATTTACAAAAAAATAAAGGCGATATGCTTAAACATACCGCCCTGTGTGACTCGTATGAGGATTAGTTTTCCTTTTTCTTTGTGCAAACGAATGCTGCTGCAGCTGCAACTGAAACTGCTGCGAAAGCAACGAGACCTACTGATGTTGAACCGGTTTCAACGGGAGTAGCTTCTGCAGTTACGGGAGCTGTCTCTGCTGCGTGTGCATAGAAATCCTTAACCTTCTGCTTAAGAGTGTTGATAAGGTTGTGGAGATACTCAAGAACGTCGCCTACGATGGGGAGCTCTGCGATCTTAGCTTCAAGATCGTCGATAGCGCCTGCTACGTCTGCGTTGCCGCCTGAAATAATCTGCTCGATGAATGCCTTGATCTGGTTGATAAGGTTCTGAACCTTAGCAAGAAGGCCGTTAGCATCAAGAAGAGAAGAAATCTGATTAAGGATGCCTGTAAATCCTGCAAGGATTGAGGGAGCAGCTGTTGTTGACTCTGATGCTTCGGGAGCGGGAGCGATTACTGCATCTTCTGCGAAGCAAAGAGCTGAGCATGAGAATGCCATAAGAACTGCGAGTACGATTGCGATTATCTTTTTCATAACAATAATCTCCTTTTCGTTAATCAATTACAAAACTCATCCGCGAGTTGTTGTACGTATATTAACACCAAAAGTTACACTTGTCAACCCTTTTTTGTAATTTTTTGTAACCTTTTTGTAATCTTTTGAAAATTATTGTAATAAAATCGCGCCGAATCCCTTACGGCATATAGGGGCTCTCGTCATACTCGTAATCTTCGGGCATAATGAATTTTCTCATATAATTGATGGTAAAATCTATTCCCCACTGGCCTTTTTTGCCCTTCCAGTAACGGGAATGGGGCTCAATTGAGAGCATACCGTTGTAATCTTTTGTATAGAGAACGTCCATAAGTCCGCCCCAGTTGATCTGGTCAAGACCTGCGGGAGCATCATCGTAACCGTCGCCGGCGATGTAAAGAACGCCCTTGATGTGAACGTGGACTACTCTGTCACCCCAGTCACGCAGCTCCTTGAGATAGTCACCGCGTCTGTTGAGACAGTGGGAAGCGTCGTATTTGATGCCGAGCTTCGGGAGAGCGGTATGGATTACGATCCATGCCTTATCATTATATATGAAGTTTGCCCAGTCGCAGTTATAGGTTGCAATCTGAACGTTTTTGCCTTCGGCGTAGTCAATAAGCTGTGAAAGGTAGTCAATGGCTATCTGACAGTTATCGTAAAATCCGAGATTTTCGGTGTAGTTTACGCCGACGTTGAATACGGGACAGCCGATAACAGAAGCGGCGTCAATAAGTGCCTTATCTGCGTGAAGTGCGGCGGGAATGATTTTGCCCTCGGCATCGATTCTCTCCATACCCCAGCGGCCCATTGAGCCGACGGGAATGCCGTATTTAATGCTGTTTGCCTTTATTTCTTCTGCACGGGCAAGGAATTCGTCTGCATCGTAATTATGATTTACGCAGAATTCCACCGCATCAAGACCTTTTTCCTTGACGTATCTGAAATTGCCTTCGTCCCAGCCGTTGATAATACCAAGCTTCATGACTTTTCTCCTTAATTTACAGTAATTCTATACCGTTTTCTTTGCATTCCTTTATCATACCGTCGGGCCAGATGGATGCCTGGACCTCGCCGATATGGGCTTTATGAAGAAAATACATACAGATTCTGGACTGACCGATACCGCCGCCGATTGAATAGGGAAGCTCGCCGTTGAGAAGTGCCTTGTGGAAGGGAAGTTCCTTTCTTTCGGGGCAGCCCCTTTCTTCAAGCTGACGCAGGAGAGCATCCTCGTCAACGCGTATACCCATTGACGAAAGCTCAAAGGCAATGTCAAGTACGGGGTAGTATACAACTATGTCGCCGTTCAGCTCCCAGTCATCGTAGTCGGGAGCTCTGCCGTCGTGAATTTCTCCGCTTCTGAGCTTACCGCCTATTTTCATTATGAATACCGCTTTCTTTTCACGGGCAATGCGGTTTTCTCTCTCTTTGGGAGTAAGCTCAGGATACATATCCTCCAGCTCCTGAGTGGTTACGAAGGTAATCTCGCGGGGCAGGAAGTTTTTCTCAACAAAAGCATAGTCATCGGCTATGTATTTTTCCGTATGGCGTAACGCTCTGTAAATCGCTCTTACCGCGATACGGAGGGTTTCCTCCGTGCGTTCCTCTTTGCTGATATGCTTTTCCCAGTCCCACTGGTCAACGAAGATGGAGTGGATGTTATCCGTATCCTCGTCTCTGCGGATTGCGTTCATATCGGTATAGAGGCCCTCGCCCTCTTCAAAGCCGTACTGTCCCAGAGCAAGACGCTTCCACTTTGCGAGCGAGTGGACTATTTCAACGTCGCCGCCGTCGATATCCTTTACGTCAAAGCTGACGGGTCTTTCAACGCCGTTGAGATTATCGTTAAGCCCCGAGTTTGATTTTACAAACAGAGGAGCGGAAACTCTTGTAAGATTGAGCTGAATGGCAAGGTCTCTTTCAAAGAAATCCTTTACCTTTTTGATTGCCAGCTGAGTCTGGCGGGGAGTGAGAATGGATTTGTACCCTGCGGGTACGTCAAGCTTGTACATAAAATCATCTCCGGATAATAATGAAGAATATAATATATTATATGTATATAGGGATAAAAATGCAATAAATTATTTACATACAGACCGATTTTGTTTATGAGCTTATATTTCAAATTCCTGAAGCTCGCAGTTTTCAACAAAGTCCTTCCAGGTCGCCTGCTTTGAATCCTTTGCGAGTATGTGCTTGAAAAAGCGGATGAAATTGCCGTGGCAGACTATAAGCACGCTGTCGTAGTCCTTTGTTTTGAGATCGTCAAGGAAGGAATTTGCCCTTGCTTTGATATGGTCAACCGTTTCAACGGTCTTGCGGGGAGGAAAGACCTCGGGCAGGCACCAGTGAAGTATCATGGGCAGACCTATGAGGTAATACTTCCTCTTCTCGTATTTTCCGAAATCCGCCTCAATGATTCTGTCGTCAATGATGATTTCGGATTTATCCACACCGCCGATAATGGAAGCGGTGGTGATTGCTCTGATAAGCGGACTGGAATATACCGCATCAAAGTGCATATCTCCGATTTTTTTCTTTGCCGTCTGCGCCTGGGCAATGCCTTTTTCGTTGAGGGGTTCATCCGATATGCTCTGCATACGGTTCTGTTTGTTGAGGTCTGTTTCGCCGTGTCTTACCAGATAGATTTTCATAATGTCTCCTTTATTCGCCGATGGTAATTGATTCTCCGGGGAAGGTTGCCCGTGTAATCTTTTGATTTGTGAAGGGATTTACGTAGGTGAGGTTTTCGCCTTTTTCGGATGTGACCGTGATTTTGCCGATTTTGCCTTCTTTGATTGAGCCGCTGACGAGGAAAGCACCTTCTGCCCTGAGATTTTCAAATTCACAGTCAATGCTTTTATCCCAGACGGGGAAAAAGCGAAGAATGCCCTTATTGCTCTGAAGGGCCATTTCATTTATTGTATTCGGAATGACGGAGCAGTTTTCCATTCCGCCTCCGTGATGAAGATGCATAAAGTTTCCGAGCAGGAATCTGTCAAGGTTCTTTCTCAGATTTTTCATAATGACGGCGGGCTCTATGCCGATTCTTACGGCGGCGGGAAAGACCGAATTGGAAGCGTTGTCGTCAAACCATCTGTTATTGAGAGTCAGGGAATTCCTTGCGATTTTCAGCGTTTTTTCATCGCTGCCGAGGTCAATGCAGCCGCAGGGATAAATATGCTGAAGTCCGACGGAATTCGTATCGTTCCATGCCTGTCCCTTTTCGGTGTACCGGTAAACCCGTCTTGCTCTTCTGATAAACGTGGGGAATGGAGCGAGCTTATCCAGCATATCCTTCCACTTTGCCTGCCTGTCTTCATCAACGCAGAGAGTGTGAGCCATATCGATTCCCGCTTCAAGTCCCATACGCAGAAGCCCCAGAGTAAGCACGTTGTTTTTGTCGTTTACCGTCTTCTTATATTTTTCTTCCGTAAAATCGGACTTGTAATAGGGCACCTCGTGTGCGGCATCCTTTAATATGCTGTATCTTCCGTTTTCGTAAACGGCATAGTCTTCAAAGAATTGAAGGCATTCCTTAAGGTAAGGATAAGCGTGATTTTTTGCGTATTCGGTATCCCTTGTGGTTTTCCATCTGAAAATCATGATATCCGCAGGATGAAGCTGATTGTTCTTCTGCCCGAGGAAAAGCCGCAGAAACGGATATCTGATGCCGGGTGTATATTCGGAAATGTATCCTCCGGGGAGGATCCCCACGGGCAGTATTATACCGCCGCATCCGAATTTCTCTGCATATTCACGTCCCGTTTTCATGAATTGCTCAAGAGGAACGTGATAACCGTCGGTGAGCTCAACGTGATTTGAACTGCAAACCGCGTAGAAGGTCGCCTGATAGTTGTAATTAAGATGATAGTCACTTTTCCAGCCGGGCTTTTCAACAGTAATCAGATTGCCGAAAAGACCGGGAGGGAATTTTTTGTTTCCCGCGGTGCAGGCAACGAGATAGATTGACTGATACCAGCCGTTTTCAAGCTTTTCGTCCGAAAGCGACATACGGGATTTATTCCAGAAATCCCGCCACAGTTCAAGATGCTCTGCTTTGAGTGCATTAACGGTGTTTTCGTCAAGGAGGTCAATATATTTTCCGCATTCCTCAAGGGGATTGTCAATGTCGTGATTCGTTACGGCGTAAACGCAGTATTGATTTACACCGGTCTGCTTCATTTTTGCGTAAATTTCGGTTTTGTATACGCATTCCTCACCGTCAAAGATACGGTAAATGAAGCCGTCTTCGGATGTGCCGTATTTTCCGTCGCGTTCTCCCGAAACGGAACACAGACGGGGAACGGGAAGCTCGCCTTTTCCGCTTATATCAATAACGAGAAGATTTTTGCCTTTGCAGACGGTCAGATTTATTTCAATAAGTCTGTCATCTTTTTCAAATTTACAGTAAACTCTGCCCTCGTCTGCATCCTGGCAGGCATAATAATCGTCATACATACCGTCGGGAATATCGATATCCACGTTTCCCAGAGGTCTGATACCTCCGCAGTCGTGATGCTCTGCCGCATACCACAGGTCGCTTTTGGCAAGGTGTATTCTCATACCGTTTTCGCTGTTTCCGAGTATGGCGGCAAGGTCGCCGTTTCCCGTAACGGCACCGTCCGGTATTGAATTTTTACCGCTCAGGCGGGGCTTTTCGGTTATTACTGCCGTATGTTTCATATTATCCTTTTAACTGATTCAGAAGAGCCAGTATCTGTTGTTGCAGTCAACGATAAACTGGTAAATTTTTGCAAGTACGGTATTTACGATTCTGAATATTGAATCAAGCACGTCGGGTTTTTCGGCATCTGCTTCGCCCGTTCCGGCATAGCATCCTATATTCACGGTGTCGGTGATTTCGTTTCCGAATATATCTTTTCCGCTGAATCCGCCGATTTTTATTCCCTTACCGAGGAGCTTTGAGCTGTCTGCAAGGCGGAATGAATCGGGATTTGTTATGTCTCTGCCCGCAAACCCCGGATTGGTTACGATGCTGTTTTCGGAGCAGGAGGGAATGCAGGTTCCCCAGAAGCAGTTATTTGTCATTTTGCCCGAGAAATCGTTATAGTATTTTTCGCCGGTATCGTTGTCAACGTATTTTCTTGACCATCTGAAGGAGGAGGTCATATTGCCTACGAAGATGTTATTTGCAATCAGACCGTCAACGACACCCTCAATGGCATATTCGGAGGGATTGATGATTGTATTATTATAGAATTTGAGACCGTATTCCCTGTTGATTTTTCCCGCCTGACCGAGACTGTTTCTTCCGATATTGTCGTTTACCGACAGACAGTACCTGATGCAGTTGTCGTGCTGACCCGTAAGTATGGGACAGTTGTTGACGAAGCGGACGTTATCGTGGGAATAGATATATTCGTAGGTGCATCTGTGGGTGAAGGAGTCAAAATCGCACGTCATACCGTCGGTAACGGTTTTCTGCCCTGCGACCTCGCAGCATCTGAACGTACTGTTTACACTGCCCCAGAACCACATTGCCGCATTGCAGAATGAGGAGCCGTCATCGTTTATGCCGCTGTTCTGACAGCAGTTGATGCATCTGCAGTCCGTGATTATCGCACCGTCGCAGATACCTATGACCGCCGCCTCCGCATCCATATCGTGGAAGTAGCAGTTCTTTACGAGCAGTCCCTTGTTAAATACGGGGTCTACCTCTTCTGCGGTATTGCACCAGGGATTCTGGCTGTCATTCCAGGAGCCCCAGATACTGATTCCGTTACCGCAGTCATACATTTCGCAGTCGGAAATCGTGAGGTCGTTGACCGCGTATCGGCTTTTTGCAGGCAGGGATTTAACCATAACGCACGCTCTTGCCTCGGTGGGTGAAATCAGACTATCCCTTGAATGTGCTTTTGTATTCTGAATATCATGCATGGTAAGACCGGTGAGAGTGATGTCGTTGCTCTGAGCAGTGCGGGTATCTATCCAGATACCGCCGCCGTTGGCTGCAGTGATTTCCAGGTCGGAAACGGTAATGTATGAGCAGTCAATAAGCTGAAGCACGTCCGCTCTTTCGTTAGTTGTGAGTATGGGCTTTGTGCCCTCACCGTAGGCGGAAATCTCAATCTGTGCATTTTCATTTCCCGAGCAGGAAAGCACAAGGCAGGTACAGTTATAGATTCCGTCCCTGCGGAACAGTATCTTATCACCCGCTTCAAGGGTAAGCTCTCTTACGGGCTCAACACTTGCGAAAGCGCTGTTTTCCGACAGACCGTCGTTTTCGTCGTTTCCCGATATGCCGTCAATATAGTAGGTTTTGCCTTCCTCGGCATACGAGCAGGTAAGCACACAGCCGAATACTATAGCTGCACACAGGATGACCGAAATAATCTTTTTCATATCCGCACCGCCTTTCAATATAAGGTATAATAACATTTACGGTAAATTATATCAATAGCCCCGGCACATTCTTCTTGACAAAAGGGGGATAATCAAATATAGTAAACCCATCATAAGACTGTGAGGAAAACAGATTGAAAAAGATAATCAGAGTAATAATGTTTGTAATGTCGGCGGCATGTTTCCTGCTGAATATCGGCCCCGTAGTCACAAACAGACAGATAAACGTCGGTATTATCTTCGGGTTGGGAGCATCTGCTCTTTTTTTCATATACGGTATTCTGTTTGATAGAATCAACGGGATGATTGGGGAAATACTGAAGGTAAAAGCGGGGAAAATTATTCTTTCGGTAATCGCGGTATGTATTGTCTGCGGTATAGCTGTGGGAGGATTTGCCTTTGTAAACGTAGTAAAGCACGGCATTGAATCCGACGAAAGAACCGATTATATTATCGTGCTCGGATGTCAGGTCAGAGGCACTCAGCCGGGAATATACCTGCGCGGCAGGATAAATAAGGCATACGAATATCTCACGGAAAATCCCGGCAGCAAGGCGATTCTTTCGGGAGGGCAGGGTGACGCGGAGGATATATCCGAGGGTCAATGTATGTATAACTGCCTTACGGAAATGGGAATAGACGGCAGCCGCCTGATAATTGAGGATGAATCCGCCTCAACCATAGAGAATTTTGATAACTCAATCAGGAAGCTCAGGGAAAGCGGAATTGATATTAAGGGAATCACCATCGTAACCAACGATTTTCACGAATACCGTGCTTCTTCATTTGCAAAGAAAAACGGGCTTACCGCCTATTCGTTCCCCTCAAAGTCCCACTGGACGGGATATCTGCCGTTTGCGGTCAGAGAGGTTTTTGCGGTAATAGTGCAGGTATATCTTGACGTTGCATTCACCAGAGCATCCTTGAGGGGCGCTTGAATCTTTCGGCGAAGAACATACCAAACTAAATAATGTAAGCATCAAGGCAAGCACTTCCATAACGGTAAGTGCTTGCTTCTTTGTAAAAATTAAAATGTTTGGTATTAAGCCGTTTTCCTCGTTCCCCGTACAAAAGTACTGTGTTCACTCGGAGAAATGGCTTTCTTCAACCGAAATCTTCTGCGCGTACCGCTTGATTATTTTAGCGAAAATCAGTCAAAACAGAATATAGAAATTGACGAATGGCACTTATCTTCGGTTAAGTGCCTTCTTCTGTTCAAATATAAAGATGTTTTGACTTAAGCGATTTTTTGCCTCCGCCGTATCACGATACTGTCTTACGGCAAAGAAATCGCTTTTTTCATCCAAACTAATCTGCGCTTTGCTTGAATCTTTCGGCGAAGAACATACCAAACTGAATAATGTAAGTTATGATGTGGGCGTTTATCTAATGGTAGATGTCTGCTTCTTTATTGTTTACCGATTGTTTACAGACCCGTTTGTTAATCTGTGGTAATATATTTCCGTAATATGTAACCTTTTTCCGGAAAATCCGCTTGGTATGGTGAAGGCCTTTACGAAGCTGAAAGGAGGCAGTGCCTTGGAAGATGAAAATATAGTAGAAATGTATCTTGCCCGCAATGAGGACGCAATCAGACAGACCGCTTCAAAATACGGCAGCCGTCTTCGCCGCATTTCATACGGCATAACGGAGGATAACGGTACGAGCGAGGAATGTGAAAACGACACTTATCTTACCGCCTGGAATCTGATTCCCCCCAATGAGCCGAGGAATTATCTGTTTGCGTTTCTTGCAGGTATAATCCGTCACATTTCCATTGACAGATGCCGTGAAAAATCGGCTCTGAAAAGAGGCGGATATGTGTCGGAGCTTTCAGGGGAGCTTCTGACTTGCCTTCCCTCATCCGAAAGGGTTGAGCAGAGTCTCGACGAAAAGGAACTCGGAAAGGCAATCAGCAGATTTTTGCATACACAGTCAAAAGAGAAAAGAATAATGTTTATGCGCAGATATTTCTATATGGATTCCGTCTCCGAAATAGCAAAGAAAATGTCATTCGGAGAAAGCAAGGTCAAGACAACTCTTTTCCGTATGAGAAACGACCTGCGTGAATACCTTATATCGGAGGGCTACGTATTATGAATAAAAATGATATACTTGACAGCATCGGTTACGTTGATGCTGACCTTATATGTGAAGCGGAGGATAATTCTCCCGTAAGAAAAAGAAAGAACGCAGTCAGATGGATTTCCGCTGCCGCCTGCCTTTGTATCGCTGTTGCCGCGGCAATCGTTCTGGGCTCGCGGGGTGATGTATTCACCTTAAAGAAATCTGCCGCAAACGAGGAAGCGAAAGCCGACGGAATAACGGCGATTGAAGATAATCTTACGGATGTGACAAATCCCGATCTGCTTGTTACGGAATCCGACATTTCTCCCGAAAAAGAGGAAGACGGTGCAGAGCAAAACGGAGCTGTCGTTTTTCCCTCGGACGTATCACCTGCAAATAGAGCGCCGGACGTCAAATCCTCAGATAAAGCGGTGACCGGAACGCAGGCACAAGCTTCAGATAAAAGTGCCGACGGCGGAGCTTACAGTTACGGTGGTGTCTTTGTTCCCGCTGTTCCGAAAAGCAAAATCAAGGTAAACGGAGAGAAGCTGACTAACGCAGAGGGAGCGAAATATCTGGAGGAAAACAAAGGAAGTCTGGTATCATCTCTTTCGTCAAGCGGAGTAACCGCAGACAATGTCAGAATATGCGACAGCGGCTACGGCCATATTTCCTATGACGGCTCAACGCTTGATTATCTGAATTACAATCAGAATTTCAGAGATTACATTGTCTATAACGGAAATGACATTATAGCCATCGTCACGCTCTGGAAGGAAAACGGAAAAATCTATTCATCTCCCGCTTTCGGTGCGCCGTGGTTTAAGGATTATGCTTCCTTCCTTCGTGCGCATAAGGGTCAGAGCTTACTTTACGTCTATGCGGGATATGTGGAAATAATCATTACTCCTGACGGAAAAGCATATAATCCTCAGGGACTTGACGTTTCCGTTTATCTTGAGGGTATTGACAATCCCTACAATTACTTTTATAGTGAAGGTGCAGTTTATACTCCGTGAGGTGACAGTATGAAAAAATACATCATAGCGGCGGTAATCGCAGTTGTTCTGCTCGTTCTGTTTCTTCCCGTTCCCAAGGATACGTATGATGACGGAGGAACAAGGGAATTTCAGGCGCTCACCTACAAAATCGTCAAATGGAACAGATTATATGAGGGCGATTTATGCTACAATTCAACCCGTTTTTATTTCGGAAAAGATGCCCGTAAGAGCATAGAACAGCTCTGGTGGAAGATAAACCCCGACGATATGCCCATTGACGGACCGGGCGGAGTAAACCCCGAGGGCAGCGAATATACCGATGTCAGCGTGCTTCGTATTGAGGATGACTCCTATCAGGTTGAATATACCGCGGATGCGGATTGGGGCTCGTATACTCAGAGAGCCGTAATTCTACGCAGTGAGGATGACCCGGAAATCAACGTCGGCGATACCGTCAGGGTATTTCATGACGGACGGATGCTTGAAACCGATCCCGTACAGTTTGCCGATATAAGCAATATTTACGTGATTGATACTTTTGATAAGTGGGGCGTTTCCCTGTCGTTTGTCGGTGACTGCACGGGCGGAAAGATTACCGTTACTCAGTCAACGGAAAAAGAAATTCCCGACGGTGAGCTTACCACGGGAAAACCGTTTTATCTTCAGGCATACTGTGAAGGCAGATGGATGTCATATCAGGACTATATGCAGTATCTCGGATATGATTATTTACAGCCCGAATTTTTCTTCACAATGGAGGGAATCGGAATCCCCCTTGACGGCAGTATTGAGCTTGACGTGAATTTTGACGGTACATACGGCAAGCTTGTTCCGGGCACGTACCGTCTCACAAAGGATATCAGCATCACGGCGACAGACGGTGACCACAGCAAAGACGAAACCAGAACGTACTATGTAGATTTTGATATAGTTCAGAAAGAGTGTAAATGATGAGTAACTTAGTTTTGATCGGTATGCCCGGCTGCGGCAAAAGCACCTGCGGTGTACTTGCGGCGAAATCCCTGTGTATGAGCTTTGTTGATACGGATTTGCTCATTCAGCAGGCCGAGGGGATGACCTTACAGAGTATTATTGACGGTAAAGGCCTTGATTATTTTGAGGAATGCGAGGAAAAGTGTCTTTCCTCCCTTAACCTTAATAATTCCGTTGTTTCAACCGGCGGAAGTGCGGTTTATTATGACAGCTCCATGAATCATCTGAAGGAAGACGGAAAGGTGATTTATCTTAAAATCAGTTTTGACGAAATGATGAGCCGCATAAAGAATATCACCTCAAGAGGAATCGCTCTGGGCGAAGGAGAAACCCTTGAGCAGATGTTTGAAAGACGGGAAAAGCTGTATGAAAAATACGCAGACGTCGTCATTGACTGCGATAACAGCACCGTAGAGCAGACCGTTCAGCAGATTTGCTCCATTGTAAAATAAGCAGAAATCCCACGGATTTTTCCGTGGGATTTTCTTTTACTTTATTGTAATTCTTCCTTCAACCGAGCTGTATCGCGAATCTATTCTGCCTTCGGGGAAGGATGTGATGTAGTTCATAAGCACTTCGTTATCAAGCACGCCCTCGGCTGAAACTATCTTTGCGCCGGCAAAGGATGTGTGACCGTCGCCGTTATTCAAGAGCAGATATTCACTGCCCGCGACCGTGTAGGTTTTATTCATATCAATGGGAACGTATTCACCGTTTTCAAGTACGGTTATATTCTTTACCCTTCTCTCGCCCTCAAAGCCCGCACACATATTCTGACTGTCAATCTTTGCGGGAGAGGGAACGGAGGTGTCAACGGTGTATCTGAGTCCCGAAGTCTGCAGGAATCCGCCGTTTTCACCCTTAGTGTATACGCTTTCCGTCAGTCTGGAGCCCCATTCGAGGGCATCTGCAATCTGACGGCCGGTTGCCTCTACGGTACACATCGTATTGTTGAAGGGATGAACGTTGATTATATCGCCTTTTGTTATGTCGCCTTCGCTGATTGACTCGCGGATGCCGCCGCCGTTGCACAGGCCTATATCGGCACCGAGCACCGTTCTGTATGCATCGGCACAGAGATTTCCTATGGCGGTCTCACGGTTTCGGGTCATTCTGATTCCGTTTTCATCCGTGATTGAAAGATCAAATCCGCAGGAGCCGACGACCTTAAGAAGCTCTTTGCCGTATTTATCCTTGATTGAGTTTATGAACGAAACGGTGTCCTCATCTTTTTTATCGTAATCGGAAATGAGGGATGCGGTGATTTCGCCGTCTGCTCCGATAATGAGCTGACCGACGTTTGCCAGCTTCGTGCCCGTTGACGTGAGTATAACGTCCTCGCCCTTGCTGTTTTTGACCGTTTCGCTCTCAATGACATGATGAGTATGACCGTCAAGCACCGCATCTATTCCCCGTGTATTTTCAATAAGATCTACCGAGGAGCAGGGGGAATATTCTTCACTCTCGCCCAGATGACTGAGTACCACCACGTAATCCGCGCCGTGAAGCCGTGCCTTTACCGCGTTCTTCTGCACGGTATCAAAGAGATTTTCGCTGAAATTATAGATATAGTTTCCGTTTTCGTCCTGAAAATGTTTGGGCGTGGACGTTACTGTGCTTGTCGGAGTGGATACTCCGATAAAGCCGACCTGAACGTCGCCGTAGTCAACCACCTTGTAATCCGCAAGGTCGGAAAGCAGATTTTCACCCGTTCCCGAGTAGGTTATATTACATCCGAGGAAGTTAAAATCCGCCATGCCGATGAGCTTGTTCAGCTGCGGCATACCGTAGTCAAATTCGTGATTGCCGGGTATCGCCATATCGTAGCCGACCTCGTTCATGATATCAACTATGTATTCTCCCGATGAAACCGAAGCAACGGTACCGCCCTGAGCAAAATCTCCGCAGTCAACGAGTGTGACGTTTTTGTATTTTTTGCTTATTTCCTTTTTGTATGCCGCAAGACCCGCGTAGCCGATATTGTCCTCAACTCCGCAATGAACGTCATTGGTGTAGAGAATCACCACGTCACTGCGCCCGAAAAGTCCCTGAAGACCCGAAAATACGGATGTGATGAAAAGAATTACAGAGGTTAATAAAGATATGATTCCTGCCATGGTACGTCTCCTTTCGCCGCTTTGAAAAACATTATATTAGATTGGTTATTGTTTGTAAATATCACGGCGGAAAATAAGAGAGAAAAATCGGGAAAAATCCCGGTTTGGATAGATTTAACAAAAAGATTTCTTCCTTTTTAGGCAATCTGCAATCATGAAAAATCGCCGCTTTTACGGGCTTCGGTTTTTTTGAAAAATATCAAAAATTTTTTATCAAAGCGTATAAAACTCCCTAATTATTACGGATAAAAATTGTTGAAATGATAAAAATTGTATGATACTATAAAAATAACAAAATTATTCGCTATAAGCGAAAAACAGGAGGAAATATTATGATTATCGGTATCCCCAAAGAAATAATGCACGAGGAAGATCGTGTATCCGCAACTCCCGAAACCGTCAAGAAGTATGTTGAGCTCGGCGTTAAGGTTATTGTTGAAGCCGGTGCCGGTGTCGGATCATACTGTGCAGACGAAGATTACGTTGCAGCAGGCGCTGAAATCATCGCCGACGTTGCAGATCTCTACGCTCAGGCAGATCTTATCCTCAAGGTAAAAGAGCCCCTTTTCAACGAAAAGAAAGGCCTTCATGAAATCGAAATGATGCATGCAGGTCAGTACCTCATTACATTCATCCATCCCGCATCACCCGTTAACCATCAGATGGTTAAGGATATGGCTGCCAAGGGAATCATCTCCCTTACACTTGATGCTATTCCCCGTATCTCCAGAGCACAGGCAATGGACGCTCTTACCTCAATGAGCACCGTTGCAGGTTACAAGGGCATGATCATGGCTGCCGACAGACTTCCCTGGTTCATCCCCATGACCTCATGTGCAGTAGGCGTTATGAAGCCCGCTAACGCACTCGTTATCGGTGCAGGCGTTGCCGGTATGCAGGCACTTGCTACCGCAAAGAGACTCGGTGCAGTTATCCACGCTGCTGATATCCGTCCCATGGGTTCAGAGAATGCAAGAAGTCTCGGCGCAAAGGAAGTTGACCTCGGTGTTCCCGCAGAGCTTGCAGTAGCTCCCGGCGGATATGCTCTTCGTCTTCCCGACGAGTGGCAGAAGAAGGAGCAGGAAGCTCTTGCAAAGGTTCTTCCCGAAATGGATATCGTATTCTGCTCAGCTCTTATTCCCGGTAAGCTTGCTCCCATCTGCATTACCGAAGAGATGGTTAAGTCCATGAAGCCCGGCTCAGTTATCGTTGATATCGCCATTGACCAGGGCGGTAACTGCGAAATCACTCCCAAGGGCTCAATCGAAGTTAAGCACGGTGTTACAATCATCGGCACAAAGAACATCCCCGGTATCCTTCCCACAAGCTCAACCTGGATGTTTGCAAAGAATATGTATAACCTCGTAAACTTCATCGTTAAGAACGGTGAAATCGCTCTTGACTTTGATGATGAAATCATTAAGTCCGCACTTACCACTATTGACGGCAAGATCGTTCACGCAGGCGCTCTTGAAGCAATGGGTATGTAATTCCCCATAAAAATCAATCAGAGCGGGGGTAACGCTAACCGTTGCCCCCGCTTTTGAACAAAATATGAGAGGTGCAGGTTTTGAAAGAAATAATTCTCGTGGCAATTTTTGCCGTATCTACCGTTGTGGGCTATTTCCTTATCAATAAGGTTCCCAGTCTGCTTCACACCCCCCTTATGTCAGGTATGAACGCCCTTTCGGGTGTTACGGTCCTCGGTGCTATCGCCGCTACCGCAGCAGCGGTCGGCAGCAGTATCAGCTGGGTCCGTGCCGTATGCGGTGTTCTTGCCATCGCCCTTGCAATGATCAATGTTGTAGGCGGCTTCGGTGTTACCAACAGAATGCTTAAAATGATAAGCGGCAGCAAGAACAGAAAGGACGGCGAAAAGAGTGAGTAATACGGTATATTATATCATCAGCGGCGTTCTCGTTCTCGGCGTTCTTCTGGGTATCTACCTTATGAGTAAGGTAAGATCCTCAGTCGCAGGCAACTCAATCAGTGCCGTTTCAATGGCTCTTGCCATTATCACCGTTCTTATCAAATACGAAGTTTTCGCTGCAAATCAGCTTGCTTTCGTTATCGTCGGCTTGCTTATCGGTGCGGCAGCAGGTATAGCAATCACCGTTAAGGTCAAGATGATTCAGATGCCTCAGACCGTTGCTCTGCTTAACGGCTTCGGCGGCGGAGCATCCGCGATAGTAGGCGCTATTACCGTTGCAAATAACGGCTTTGAAGAAGTAACCTCAATCCTTGCGGTAGTCGTAGGTATGGTTACGCTGGTCGGCAGTCTCATTGCTGCCGCAAAGCTTCAGGGACTTATCAGCCCCAGACCCAAGGTTTATCCCGGTCATAAATTCATTACTACGGCAACCCTTATTCTCAGCATTGCCTGCTGCGTTGCAGCTCCCTTCCTTAAAGGTACAGCCGCATACATCCTGCTGGCAGCTGCGTTTGTATTCTCAGGACTTTTCGGATATTTCTTCTCAATCAGAGTCGGCGGTGCGGATATGCCCATCACCATTTCCCTGCTGAATTCCTTCAGCGGTGTTGCGGGCTCAATCGCGGGCCTTGCTATCGGTGATGCCCTCCTTGTTGCAGTAGGCGGTATCGTAGGTGCATCCGGACTTATTCTTACTCAGATCATGTGCCGTGCAATGAACAGACATCTGTTTGATATTCTTCTCGGCAAAACCTCCGCTCCCTCAAAGCCCGCTCCCAAAGCGGTTGAGGAAAAGAAAGAGGAAAAGAAAGCCGAAGAGCCCAAGGCAGAGGTCAAGCTTTCTCCCGAGGATGAGGCCGCAAAGGTGCTGAATAACGCAAAGAACGTTATCTTCATTCCCGGCTACGGTATGGCACTCGGTCAGGCACAGTCACTTGTTAAACAGCTTTCCGATAAACTTGAAGCAAACGGCGCAAACGTAAGATTTGCGATTCATCCCGTTGCCGGCAGAATGCCCGGTCACATGAACGTACTTCTCTGCGAGGTTGACGTACCCTATGAGAAGCTTTACGAAATGGATGCAATCAACGGTGATTTCGCAGACTGTGACGTAGCGGTAATCGTAGGTGCAAACGACGTAGTCAATCCCGCCGCAAGAGAAGCGGAAGGTACTCCCATTTACGGTATGCCCGTACTTGAAGCGGATAAGGCAAAGCACGTCATCATCTTCAATTACGACCTCAAGCCCGGCTATGCAGGTGTTGAGAATCCTCTCTATACCAGAGACAGCGGCGTAACGCTTCTCCTCGGCGATGCGAAGGATACTCTCATGTCCGTAATTTCAAAAATCTGATAAGCAAACAGAAAACCCCGACCTCATCTGAGGTCGGGGAATTTTGTATTTACGGGATGTCATTATTTCTTGATAAGACCCTTGATTAAATCAAAGAGCACTCCGAACAGAGCGAGGGGTCTTGCAAGCCATGATTTAACGTCGTTGTTGCCGAATACACGCTTGACCGTGTAACCGCCGCCTGCGTTATGAGAAAGCTTATAGGTCTGGAAGCCCTCTGTGCCCGTCTTGGAAGTGTATTTGATTGTCAGCTGTGTTGCAATGGGAACCTTGCAGGGAACGGTAATCGTGAAGCCGTCAAAGGTGTAATTCTTAACGGGAATACCGTTTACGAGAACGGCTGTAACGTTTTCTTCATTGAAACGGACGGTATCAAAAATGATGTCGTTGCCGGTGTTCTTTTCTTCCTGCTCTTCCTGTGTGGGAAGTACGCTGAGAATCTGACGGGTGATGTAATCATAGCCCTCAATTGAAGGATGTGAGCCGGGGAATGAGCAGTTTCCGTCAAGGAACTTGCCCATGAGTGACCAGTCTTCCTGGGTGCAGAGTGATTCCGTATTGGAAATGTCTGCATAGAGAACGTTGTATTCCTTTGCCCATTTCTCATACTGCTTGTTCATCTTGTTGGTGAATGACGAGAAGATGGAGCCGAGGGGGAACATTGTCTGGTCAAGTATCGTCATTTGATTTACCATATTGAAAGAGCCGACCATTACGATTGTTGCGTCGGGATTGAGCTCAATAAGGCGTTTGAGAAGCAGGGGATACTGCTTTACCCAGTTGTCATAGCCCTCGTTAAGTAAACCAACTGCGCTTGTGAGAATCTGCTTGAGAGTGTCAAGGTCCGTGAAGTCAATGTCAAGTCCGTCGCCGAGAAGACCGCCCTTGGTGATTACACGGTAGGTACGGTAGAATATATCGCACATACCGAGCTCAACCGTGATAAGGGATGCTTTCTTTGTAACGTCAATGATGCTGCCCGTACGTCCGTCTGTTTCGGGGTCAAAGGTTTCACCCTTTGCACCTACGGATGAGCCCTCATAGCCGAAGTAATCAAGTGCCCAGTCATAATATTCATAGTTAAGGGTGGTGTCCGAGTAGTTATCTTCAATTCCGTAAAGGTCAAGAGCTACTGCCGTGGTCATTCCGCCGAAGGTGCAGGGCCAGAAGTTACCGCTTAAATCATTCATATCGGCGGGAGCTTCACATCCTACCGCATCCGCGACCTGAGCGGCGTATGAGCCCAGAACGTAACGGCAGTCGTTGTCGTTATACTGACCGCCGCAGTTTTCTACTGTCAGCTGTTCGCCGTTTTTGCCGATGTATGAGCCCTCGGCACCGCAGCCCTTACCGATACTGTCACCTAATGCGAGATAACCGCCTTCACTGTCTGCACCGTACTGATAAACGGTGTCCTTTGTTGCCGCCGAGCCGATAACTGCAAGGCAGGAAACGCTCATAATGGCACAGAGGAAAACGGCAAGTGCTTTTTTGAATGTCTTTTTCATAAATTTACCTCCTTGATTAAATCAATCTGCTTAAAAAGAATTCTCTTTTGCTTTCATTGTCAATAAAGTGGACGGGCTTTATCTGTGCGGCAGAAGCACCCTGCGAAATACATCTCTGTGCCCATGCGGAATGGGTGCCGGGCTGCTGCTTACGGATAACCATTTTGCTGATGAATGCCTTTTCACGCTGACTTGTGTAACGCTTGTTGCATCTGCCCATTATTTCTTCAAGCTCGTCTATGCTTTCTTCCCAATCAACGTCTGCATCGCTTTCCACGACCAGAGCGTAACGGCTGGGTACAACGGTATCATCCTGATAGAAGAGCCAGTCGTTGACGGAAATGCCGTGAGCTTTATTGAATATATCAATGGTGGTGCGGGCATCCTCTTCGCTGAATTTTTCACCGGCAATGTTGAAATACTGCCCTTTGCGGTAAACGAACGAAATGAGAGGAGTTTTGTTTCTGAATCCTCTGACCTCAATAACGTCTTTCAGATGGTAACGGTAAAGTCCCGCCTGGGTGGTGATGAGGATTTCGTATTGTTTTCCGTCCTCAAGCTCATCAAGGGTGAGTACCTTGCCGGTATCTTCGCCTGCGGGGATGAATTCGTAGAAACAGCTGTCGGTAAGCAGCTGCATATTCGTATTTTCAAGCTCATAGCAGGCGGCGACCAGTCCCTCGGATGCACCGTAAATTGAGAAATCAAGGGGAATATTTCCCGCGACGCTTCTCACGTAATCGGCGGCGGGCTTGAATGAGGCATTGCCGATACCCGAAATCACGGTCATATTCGGCCAGATGCGTTTTATGAGCGTATCGTCAAATCCCTGCACAAACTGCTTTCTCAGATATGCCGCTCTTTCGGGCATGGGTCGAATAAGCTTTGAGAGGTTTTTGCGTAATTCGGGATTGATGTCGATACTGTCGCTGATTGTTCCCTTTTCAATATCGTCAACTATTATCTGCCAGTGGTCTTTAAGATAAGCCAGCTGACTTACGTTTATGCTGAAAAATACGGAAAATATAAACGTTGCGTCCTCGTCTGCAAGAGCGAATCTGTAAATATTGTAAATGTAATCACCGTCGTGCATATCAAAAAGCTGACCGGTGGGAATTGTAAGAATAAAGGGATATAAGAATCCGTAGCGCATTGCTCCGATTTCCGCAATGTTGGAGCAGGGGAGACCGTTCGGCAATTTTTCGTTGGTTGCCGGGGAAAGGAATACGCCTCTGCCGGGCTTGTATTTCTTACCGTTTTTGTTCAGTTCTCTGACAGCCAGCGCAACGGCACGGGTCCAGGTGTACTTTACGTATGCCTTTATTGAATCCGAGGTGGCGGGAATATATTTGGGTACTCCCGAAGACCCGGAGGTACGGGAATAACCCAGGATTTTTGACGAGGTCAGTATGTTGCTCTCGCCGTTTTTTACCCTCTTAATGTAGGGTGCGAAGTCTTCATAGGTTGAAACGGGGACCTTTTTTCTGAATTCCTCAATATTTTTGATATGGGCAAAGTCGTGCTGCTTACCGTATTCGGTATCCGCATTGCTTTTCAGTATTTTTTTCAGCAGCTCCTCGTTTTCCTTCATGGGATTCAGCGAGGATTTTTCAAGATGCCGTAAACTGCCGTTTCCTTTTATGACAATTACACGCATTGCGGCTTTGCTCAGCAGCTTTTTTATCATTGTTTTGTCTTCTTTCTTCAAGCGTAGACGATGACCGCAATAACGTTCACCGTTTCATCTGTGGGGTTTGATATGGCGTGACCCGTACCTGCCGGGCAGATAAGCACGTCACCGGCGGCGGCGGCTTTTTCTTCTCCGCCGTCGTTGTAAACGGGGCATCCGCTTTCAACGTAAAAAATTTCGCTGTCCGTGTCGTGAATATGCCAGCCGATTGAGCAGCCGGGCTCAAGGGTAATGCGGCTGAAAAGTCTGCCCTTACCGTAAAGCTCATCCTTGCTGACGAAATGTGTCAGCTTGACTTCTCCGTTGCCGTCACGCATTTTTTCACGTGTTTCCGATATGCATTCTTCTGCTTTTCTTATCATTTTTATCTCTCCCGGAATACTGTTTTGTTGATTAATTATATCATTGTCAAAAAGCTCTTACAAGATTTTTTTATAAAAACAGCACTTCCCCGACACCTGACAGGCCGGGGAAGCAGACATTTTATTATCGGAATGCGTTTTTTATCAGATAGGCGATATTCTTGAAAAAGCTGATAAAATCATTGAAAAATGCCTTAAGCGAAAAGGTGAACGAATCCTCCATAAAATTGCGGTAGGTATGATCGGAATTCAGATTGGATTCATCCGCCATCAGATTCTGAATTTTTCCGCTGCCTGTGGACGGGCCCTTCAGCATTGTGTTATCCGTGTCGCCGCGAAGAGAAACCGTGAGGTTTGTGAAAACGGATCTGAAATCACCGTCGGACTGAATGACCGTGCATTTTTCACCCTTATCGGTCCACCACATACAAAAGCAGTTGTCAAACGTGTTTTTGCCCTTGATACGGTAAGCGGTGCAGAACTGGTCTGAATAGCAGTAATTCAGCGTATTGTTGGTGCCGTCAACGTAAAATCCGATACTTGTATCAAATTTATCAAAATCTCCGTAAAACAGAGGATGAATATTATAGAGGGAATTGCCGCCGGATTTGATATAAAATCCTTTATATACTCCGCCTATACGCATATTTGTAAAGGTATTGTCGTAGCCCTCAACCAGAACGCCTACGGAGTCCGGCTTTTCCGTGCCGGTAATGTTTACGTTGCTGATATCGGAATCCGATGAGCCGCTGTTTGCACCGTAGCCGATATATATGCCCGTTACGGCATTCTTGATGGACGTATTCTGGATTTTTGTTTCTCTGCCGCTTAATATTGCAACTCCCGTGGCAATGCCGGAGCAGTCAATGATACCGCCGGTAAGCGAATAATTACTTCCCGGAGTCTTGATATCGTTATACGGGTCTTTTCCGCCTAAGGCAATTACCGCTTCGCCGGAAAAGTCGGGTGCCGCCTTGATTACCGTATAGGTTGAGAGCTGTAAATCCACACTCTTTGAGGGATTTGCGGGAGTGTATATGGGAGAAGAAACGAGGTATTCACCGTCCGGGAAGAAAAGAGTTCTGTTGGGATTTTCGTCAATCAGCGCCTGAAGGCGTGCCGCAACGTCCTCACCCGTTCCCGAGGGGACGAAATCGCCTACGTTGAGAGGCGAATTGTACGCATAGGCGAAAACGCATCCGCATGAAGCAATGATAAGACAAAGAATGACCGATAACAATTTTTTGACCGTACGGTTTTTCATTTTCCCGACCTCCGTTTTGTTTTATAATACGATTATAGCAGACAAAAAAGCGTATTTCAAGTAACCGCAGCCGGAGTGACCCCGCTTTGCCGTAAGAATGTGCAGAGCAAAATGCCCTCCCCTGAGTATAGGGGAGGGCTGTCTGAAAAATCTGTTATTGCCGTCTTCATCAGGGACTTTTACGGTATTTTCAATGAATGACGTCAACTTTTTTGTATTCTCATTCCGAAACACAATATTGATTTTATCAGGTACGGAATTTATTATTCATCATTTTTCCGTGTATATACGGCAAATCTCCCCGACCTCTTCCGAAGCCGGGGAGCAAACCGTTTATGCGAATTTGAATTGCCGGATGTCTTTGATATTTGCCTTAAGGTAAGAGCGAGTTAAGATAGTTTTCAATCGGGGGAAGTACATCCGTTTTTCTTGACAGACTCGGTGATGAAACGTAGAATTTGCCTTTCTTTTCTTCGGAGCTGCCGAATACGGTATCCATAAGCTTTTCCGTAAATTCCGCATTCTCTCCGCAGAATCCCATATAGCCGAGAGAGTAGTCGGGGTCATATACCTCAAACAGCAGGAAATCCATATCGGTGCCGTTCGTTACTTCGCTCTCGATTACGCTCTGCATGCGTTCCGACATTTCGGGAATCCGGTCTGTATCGGCGACCTTGATGACACCGATGCCGTAGAAGACGCCGTTGGTTTCATATTCCTTGTAATCGGAATAGTATATTTCGCGGTCGTCCATTCCTTTGTAGGAAAGCTTTGCCTCCAGCATACCCTTATAGAGACCGTCTGTGTCTGAAATGCCGGAAATTTCTTTAAGTCGGTCAAATGCGAGCTCATCCGAGGCGGTAACGCCCGTACTCTTCATATTTGCGGTATCGGAGAGCACGCCTGCCAGAAGAACTCCGGCAACGTCCTTCGGGATTTCAACGCCGCATTTTGTACACAGCGTGAAAACGAGCGCGGATACGCTTCCGACCGGGCAGGAGAGAACGTTGATTGGCTCGGAGGTTTCTGCATTTCCGATACCGTGATGATCCGTAATGCCGACAATCCTTGCTTCGTCGGCACCGTCGACCATCTGCTGTGTATCGGAGTGGTCAACGAGCCACAGCTGTTTGCCTGCCGCGTTTTCGAGAATTTCCGGAGCAGGATATCCGACAGCAGACAGGGCGTACTCCGTTTCAAGATTCAGAGGGCCCGCAATCCTTGCCTGCGCCGTGATGCCCAATTCGTTAAGAAGGTATGCCATGCCGATTGCGGAAGCCGTGGTATCGGAATCCGGGCTCTTGTGACCGATTGTGTAAACCGGCTCTCCGCTGCAGTCAACCTGCAGTAAAAAGCCCGTCAGGATTTCTTTGTCTGCCTGCAGCTCCGATTGCAGAGAATCGATTTGCGACTGACCGGCTTTTATATCGGATGCATATTTTGCTTCAAGACCGGCGATTTCTTTGTTTTTCACGACCGCCGTGATTGATACGGCAGCCAAAGCAATCAGAATCGCGATGATAACAGATACGATTTTTTTCATAAGCTTCTCCTCTTTATGTTGCTGGCCCGGGTTACCGATTAGTTCACTTCGGCAGTCTCCGCCATGTGCTGTGCCGGAAGTCGACAAATTATGTGTGGATTTTGTATCCTTATTTTCTGTTTTTTCTGCTGATTTGTTTCAGACCGTCTGTTGTTTTATCTAATTGGTCGTAAACCTTATTCGCGTTATTATAATCATCAACTTCTTCCTTATGATTACGATAATATATCGTCAGGAAGATACCGAATGCGTTTGTTTGTTGATGAAACCGACGATGTATTTTGCACAATTGATGATTTCACATAAAGATTTCAATCAGTACAGACTTATATAGATGGTACAATTACCGTTCCGTTGCCGTTATAAATACCGATTACGTCGCCCTGAAGATTGAGGATGTAATAATACGGCGTGGGACAACTCTGGGCATCGTTCTAAGCACACGGTGTCAGATATTTTGTCCAATCATATTTCTTGATGTTCGACTATGTTAAGTATATCTGATACTTCTTTATCTCCGGAGTACATTAAAACAAGAACATGATTTTGTTCTCTGTAAAATATCACAACCGTTCCGGACAAAGTAGTGCCGATGTATAGTTCAGATTGGTTGTCGGATTCCAGCTTATTTATTCCTTCGGTATTGAATCCCATTAAGCTTTTATCATAGAATGACATTCTGTTTTTGATATATTTCTTCGCAACAAAATCAGAGAGACACTTATCGTATATAGCAGCACATTTTTCATTTTTATTTTGAAAAGTACATATAAATTCGCTATAAACCGGGAATGAATAGATAACTGATTTTTCTTTTTCATATTTTGTGATTTTTGAGGCATCGGTATTTTCTGCTTTGCAGACAATTTCCAATGCCGGTGAGATAATATCGGTTGTTATAGCTTTCGTTTTATGAAACGGCAACATAAAACTTAAACATATAAAGACTGTTAAACATAAAAAAACATAAATTTTTTCCGCATGCTTAATTATTTTACTTTTCTTTTCCAAATAACTGAAGATTAACTGCAAAATGCCCGCAAAAATCAATGTAATCAGATAAGCTTCAAAATCTTTGGAAAAGAATTTGAATATAAAAAGATACGTTGTTGCAATCACAAAAACAAAAAAGTTTGATATTTTATCTTTCATTATTAGTCATCTCCAAATATTTCGTATGTCATAAATTGAAATGTAGAACCATATATGCTATCGACAATATAATCAACAATATAGAACGAAAGCAAGACATAGAACCGTCCCTTTGTCTTCTTTTTGCATTGGACCGCAAAAGTTGTTAGCTTATATGTACCTGCTGTGCTTCGTTTTCAACAAATCAAATGTTGTTTCCGAAATGGTCAGGTTTGTCGGATGCGATACAATACTTTATGTTGTTTTCTTCACACCATTTTTTTGCAACTTCATCAACATATTCATCCCAGTCCTTACCGGCTTCTTTTGCTTGCGCTTCTGTAACTGCGGGAATCAATATATAATCGCGCTCAAATTCTTCTTTTGTCAATTCATCTGAATCAAGTTTTCTGTTAATATCGGATTGATCTAACGTTGAATGATCTTTTTTGGATAACCACCAGCGAGTATAATCCGGGACAGAGTTTTCTTCATAGTAAAATAAACCGCATAAAACATCAAGGTTTACTTTTCTGTCCGGGTCATAGTCCGAGAAGAATTCAACGCCGTTTTCGTCTGCCCATTTTTTGGCATCGGTTTCAAGAATTCTATTTTCATATTTTAAGTAAGCATCGGAGAAGTCTGGATGAACTTCGGCATAAATACGAAAAGCGACTCCAAAATCCTCATTCTCATCATTAACTATTCTTTGAATTTCGCTTGATATATTTTTTCCAGCATATAAATCTATGAACTTTCTCATTATTTCCTGTTCACTTCTGCGAAATATGGGAATAAAATATCCGCAGTTTTCAATATCTTCATAGCTATCATACCCAAATTCGTCAATCAAAGTATCAGTTTGAAAATACTGACAACTCGATGTTTCAAACCAAGTTGTATCTTCGGGATACTCATTACTTTCTTCATCCCATTCGCCGTAAAACATTAAATCAGTAATTTCTGTTTTCATTGTTATAATCTCCTTATGTCACCATTCATTTATAGGTTCCCCATACCAAATATGGAATGAGTGCGTACTATCGTGATAGTGGCCATAATAACCATATCCATGATACTCTGGTTGTTCGATACACCCAAACACAACAGCCAGTGCTTTTGCATGAGATTGGTATTTGGTATAAACACCCCATTTACCCTTAGCTTATATGTACCTGCTGTGCTTCGTTTTCAACAAATCAAATGTTGTTTCCGAAATGGTCAGGTTTGTCGGATTCGATACAATACTTTATGTTGTTTTCTTTACACCAAACTATCATTCTGTCCAGGCTAATGTTACTTTGATATTCTTTCCATTCTTCATAAAAGCCATCCTTAATTATCCAATCATAAAACTTTTTATCCAATTCCTTACTGTATTTTTCGTAATCAAGGAAAAAATATCCGTCCTCTTTGTGATTCAGTTTTATAAATGATTTTACTAAATCCAACAGACTGTCCTCCGGAGGGCAAATATAATCGTCAGATTTCTTTATTTGTTCTTCACTTATCCAACCGTTTTCTTCCAATATATAATTCACCAACTGCATCATATATTTCTTTTTGCTGTAATAAAACTTTGCCGTTTTCGGACCGTTGGGGTCATCAAGTGCTATCAAATCCGGAAAGCCGTTTGTAGGGAGAAATTTGGGATTTAATTCCAAAATCCTGTCGGGATCATATTCACCATAGTACTGTATATTATTTTCCGCACACCATACTTTGGCTTTTTCAAGCAGTATTTTATCTGAGAAATCAAACCATTTAAGTAAAAGCTTCGGATAATCGTGATATTCAAGAAACTTAAAAAAGCCGCCAAAAAAACTGTAGTCGTCTTCCTCAACACAAGACTGAATGAAACTGTTAATATATTTGATATCTTCATCACTAAATTGATTTATAAATTGCTTTGCCAATACAGTTTCATTTTCAAGTATAACCGGAATAAACCATCCTGAATTAATTATGTCTTCTATGTTTTCATAGCCGAATTCCTTTATCAATTTACGGCCCTTGAAAGATTTGCAGCTACTTTTTTCAAACCAAAATTGAAGATCTGGATTATTTTCCATGTCATCATCCAGGCAACCGTAGTCTATCAAATGTTTAATATCTGCTTTCATAATAATTCTCCTTATTTTTCTGTATCATATTTGATGTTTTCTTATTGTTTAACTATCAAATCATTTACAATAGTGAATAGTCAATTGGTTGTCCATGCTTCTTTTAACAGTCTGATAAATACTGATTATAATGAGAGCCACTTTCAAAACCGGTGAAGTGAATTTGCATTCATAAGCCAGTCTGCTAAGCATAATAATTGCGCTTTTCATTATCAGAATCATAAGGATTATATACCTGAAAATACTATACTACATAAGAATACACATTTCAATATAATTATGACAGCAAAGCTCCCCAACCTCTTTCAAGATTGGGGAGCAAATTATTATGCGATTTTAAGCACCATGCTCAAGGATTTCGGATTAGTCCTTAATAGCTGCCTGTTGAGCTATGTACTATCTGCACCGATGATAATAGTAATACGAACAAAATAAGGATAATAAAAACATCCTACCAATATCAAACTTTATTGTTTCATTTTGATTTTTCGCTTGTATCCACATCCGGTAGTTCTATAGTTTTCACATCCGAAAAAATCTCCGTAAGGTCCGGATTTACGAAGAAGTTTGCCTCCACAGATGGGGCATTCAAACTGTTCACGTTTCAGCTCATTTTCGTAACGTTTGTGAAGCTCTTTGGCAAAGACGCCCTCGTGATCCTTCTGGACTAACATATAAGCTTTAATCTTTGCTCTTGTCAGTGCAACATAATACAACCGTCGTTCTTCAGCAAATGGAAATACCTCATTGTTTTCAAGCAGTAAATTCAGTATCGGGTCATCCTGCATTTTGCTCGGGAAACCCATGCGTGAGTCTTTATTGTTGATAATGAAAACATAATCTGCCTGAAGCCCTTTGGACTTATGTGCTGTCATAAAGCACATCTTTAGATCATTTCTTGATTTGCATTTAACGTCTATAAAACCGGTCACGTTATTATATTGGCACGTGAATAGACCGCTATCACTAAGAAGCCGCACATCAAATGAGTATCTTCCGATAAAGAAAACCGTTGCATTCTTCGGTAGGTCATCGATTTTGGCCGACATGAACTCAACAGCGATTTTATCTGTATAGCCGCTGATTTCTCCCATGGAAAACCGCATGTCAGTAGATTTCCCGCGTATTTGTTTCTTTATCTGTGCTGGATTCTGAGTAATAAATGAGCCGCTGATTTCAATCAGTGATCTAGTGAACCGGTAGGTGGTTTCGATTTTGCTAATAGTTGTTTTTCCCCAGTATTTTTCAAAGTTCAGGATGTAGTTGATGTCGCTTCCGGCAAAGCGATAGATACTCTGCCAGTCATCGCCGACACAGAACAGGTCATAGTCCTTGGACTTTCTCAGCTCTGCCAGAAGATTAAACCGGGCTTTTGATATATCCTGGTACTCATCAACGATTACATACGAGAACGGATTTTTCACTTTCCCGGCACGAATGTATTGAGTAGCAAGATTAATCATGTCATTAAAATCAATCTCACCGTTTTTCTTCAGTTCTGTATCGTAAGCTTCAAATAACGGTTCAATAAGTATGATAAACTCTGTTTGTGAGTGCGTCGTCGCAAGCGTCTTGAAATACTCAATCGAATATGCATTGCTTTTCAGCAGATTGATTACGGTTTCAAACAGCTCAATCAATCCGTCGAGGGGTGAGTCCCCGTTGTCTGCAATGCTTTTCCATAATTCCTCCGGTGACTTCGGAACCATAGATACACCAAACTCTTTTAACTGCTTTTCAAGGGAAGACAAGAGAGTTCCGTCCATTTTCTCATAAGAGTACATGGCGACCATTTTAGTGTCGTTATCCTTGTGGAGTTTGAACTTCCAGTCCATAGACTCCCGGTAAGTCTCTGTAGCAGTTTTTCCGTTTTTACCTGAAAACCAGTTGGGCACCTCGCCGCTTTTGTTGATGCCAAAGTATTCGATATATACATCGTAGTCCGGAAGATAAAAGTCCGGATGATATTGTGCGTACTCCTCAGTACAGGTATCAAACTTATATGCCACTTCGTATTCATATTTAATGCCATTTTGATACAAATAATTGGCAATATCCATTTCACCGTAACTCTTAACCCGTTCACCCAGGAATGTCATCGGCGGATTAAGCTGGAGATACTCGTCATATTCTTTCTTGTTCTTAAAATCAAATTCAGACTTATAAGGGATCTTGTTATAAAGGAGATATGCGCCCAAGCGTCGGAGATACGCTGGATCTTTCATGAGTACCGACAGTTTTCCTTTTATGAAATCCCGGAGATTAATCTGAGAAATCCTTGGTTTGACACCATCTGCTTTTGCAATGACACTGAGCCCTAACTTGTGAAAAGTAGAGGCAAAGATATTGCATCCGGTTTCTTTCGCAATTCGCTCGCTCATTTCGCTGGCGGAAGCGTTTGTAAAGGAAAGAACAAGAATATCTTCCGGCTTATATTTTCCGGACTTCAGCAAATACTTGATTTTCCCGACGACAGTGGTGGTTTTTCCGGTACCGGCACCGGCAATAATCAAGTGATTGTGAGCTTCTTTCACAATGCAAGTCATTTGCTGCATATCAAGCTGACGTCCCTCAACGTCACCAATCAAGGCGTATGCTTCCGCTGTCTTTTGTTTTGCCACGGCATCATTGTGAGCGGCCAGTTTCTTTTGCAATGAATTGCAGTTTTGCTGAAATATTTCCGCTTCCGTTTTTAGCTTTTGGAAATTTTCAGTTTTCTTGAAGCGCTTGATTTCAGTTTCAGATACTGAAGTTTTCAAGCGTTCATACTTTGCATTCCATGAATCCGCCAATGATAATTCAACAAATTCATTGGGGTTCAAAAAACTATTTGCCTCAGAATTTGCCAAAGAAAGCTGTGAGATTAGTCCATTACAACAGTTATTTCGTTCGTTTTCTTTTTCATTAATTCGCTTTTTTATTTTATCAATGGTGAACATTACGCGATAAACTCCTTATATGCTGTCTCTCATAAACTTCCAGGCACACTTCTTTACCGATTTTGCAACCACACTGATTTTTTCTATCGATCATTATGACAAAAGCTCCCCGTATTTTTTCAAATACGAGGAGCTTCATCGCATAACTTATAGCAGTTTCTCCCCGTTTTGTTGGGCGATCAAACTGCCCCGAAAAGCCTTGTATATCAAGGGGTTTCGAATATTACTTTTCGTCGCGAATAGCTGCCTGTGCTGCGAGGAATCTGCAGGGGAAAATGATGATATATCAGTATAAATATGGCTTGTTTTCTCTCTTTTTCCGTCTATTTTGCATTTGAACGGGTCATCGCCTCCGCAAAATCTCAGATGCCATTCAAACCTGTCGGGGAAAACCACAACCCGCTCAATGAAGGCTTCAATTACGCTGTTGGGTATAGGATTATCGGTATCTACCGTTGTTAATCGTTCAAGGGTATAACGCAGGAATTTCATTTTATCCTCATAATTTTCTACGACTTCTTCAATTTCAACGGGTGTCAGTGTCTCTATTTCAGATTTCAATCTGTCCATATCGGCGATAATTTCTTCTGATTTTGCTCTGAACAACTCTTTTGTAATTTCACCGTCGGCTCGCATTTCGACAAAACCGTCATATTTTTTGCTCAGTTTTTCCAGCTCAGCTTGTTTCATACTAAGAATGCGGATGTTTTCCGTGCTTCGCTTATTCTGGTCGGCAATATGTTCTTCGATAATGGAATTTGCCAGTTCAATTACTTTTTCCCTCTCTTCAAGAAGATTGGCAAAAATGTATTTTGCCATCATCTGAAATTTCCATTCGGGAACAGCGGGAACCTTGCAGGTTTCATCAACCGGAAGGTTTCGCTTTTTTCTGCTTGCATAGCTTCCTGAATGAACGGTACTTGTGCATTGATATCCGTATTTCACTTTATCTCCGCTGCCTGACCATTTTATTCTTGTAAAGTTATGACCGCAGGAGCATTCAACTATTCTGCCCCATACTGTTTCGGGAATCCTTTTTCCGGTAGAACGCCTTCCTGTTGAGAGATTTTTGCAATCTTTTCTTTTGCTTTCCATAATTCTTTGAACCCTTTCAAATTCTTCTTCGGTTACTATTGTTTCATGAGTGCCGCGCACTGTTATCTGCTCGATTTCGCCGTAGTTTTTTACTTTCTTTTGTTCAAGATAATCCGGAACATATTCCTTGTGGTATGTTATTATTCCACAATAAAATGAGTTGCTCAGAACATGAGATACAACGGTACAGTACCATTTGGAATGTCCCATTGATGTCTTTCTCCCTCTGCGTTCCAGTTCATTGCAAATTCCGACTAATCCGTAGCCGTCAAGATACATATCATAAATCATTCTGACTGTTTCTGCTTGTTCCGGATTGATGATAAGCTCTTTTCCGGCTCTATCATATCCGAGAATATTTCCGTTTCCGTACAAGACACCGTTTTTCATTGATGTTTCTTGACCGCTTTTGACTCTGACAGAGGTTTTTCGGCTTTCATCCTGTGCAACAGACGCCATAATGGTAAGTCTGAATTCGCCATCGGGATCAAATGACCAAATACCATCATTTACAAAGTATATTTCTATTCCTATCTTCTTCAGTTTCCTTGTGTAATCAATAGTATCTACGGTGTTACGTGCAAAACGGGATACTTCCCTTGTAACTATCAAATCAAATTTTCCTGATTTGGCATCGCTTATCATTTTCATAAAGCCGGGCCTTTTTTCGGCGGATGTGCCGGTAATGCCTTCATCGACATGCTGCTCAACAAAATGCCAGTTTGGGTGAGCATTCAGAAGTTGCCGATACCATTCTATCTGGTTGTCTAAAGCAGATATCTGAGCTTCATGTTCGGTTGATACTCTTCCGTAAAACGCCACCTGGCGCTCCCTGTTTTTATCAGGTAATCCATACATTATTATCGCCTCCTACATTTCTGATATGGAATAATCTGTTTATAAAACCATCTCCTTTTCATCTGATAACTGCAATGAAAACCTGCTTGTATCGACAATATCCGAATACTCATTCAGAATATTTCTGAAAACATAATCCGGAATATTTCCGTCCTTGTACAACTGTTCTATCAGCTTTATTGCGGCAAAATAGTGTTCCTCGGTGAATCCTTCTTTTATTTTAGTCATTTAATCCCTCCAGTCAAATGTGCAAAATTCATCTTGCGCCCCGGTCACGCTTGACCTGGCGCTGATGATTGAGGTAAAATTCAAGTGCCTTAACGATAGTGTCTTCCATCTGTTGAGGCGTTGCGGAAACGCTGAAATAATCACGGATTCGCTCTTCGGGTATTTTCAGCGTTTCTTTCTGATTTGCTTTCTTTTGAGTCATAATCTCAAATATCATATCCATATCCAGTTTGCCCTCGGCGGCAAGCTTTCTCATTCTGTTTGCCTGAGAGACGGACGGAGTTGCCTGCTCGCTTTCTATTGTCGTGAGTAAATCCCTTTGCTGATGTTCCGATAAGTACGAAATCTCAATAGCGGGTGTAAATCCGATTTTCTTTTCATCAACCATTTTCAGCAGTTCGGGTATCAGATAGGTTAAACGGATATACCGCTGAATAGTGCGTTCACTGTCCTTGACGGTATTGGCAAGCTGTGTGATACTCCAAGGCTCATCGCAATTTTCGCCATTTTGGCGAGAATTATTTGCGGGTCTTCCTGCTTTCCGTTTTATTGCCTCGTTTTTCATTCTGTAACCACGGGCCTTTTCGCTCGGCAGAAGTCCGTCACGGTAAAGGTTTGTATCAACAAGAACTATTCTTGCTTCTTCCCTGCTCATATCCGAAACGATGATCGGAACGGCTTCAAGCCCTGCCTTTTTGCAGGCGAAAAATCTTCTGTGACCGGAAATGATTTCATATTCTCCGTTGTCATCCGGTCTGACAATCAGAGGCGTTAATACTCCGTTTTCCTTTATGCTGTCAATCAGCATTTCCATTTCCGTGTCATCAATCACACGGAAAGGATTTTTCGGAAACGGATGCAGTTTGTTTATTTCAATAATTTGTGTAGTCATATATTTTCCTTCTTTCATAAAATGATTTGACCCCCGTACTGCAATTCTGATGATTGCCGTACAGAGGTCATTTGCTGTTATTTCTGATTTAGAATTATCTTTCGATGGTATTACGCTGATGCCTTGCCGCTCTTCGCAATTCGGATTCGTAAGCACGCTTTTCTCTTGCCTGTTCAAGAAAATCATTTATCTTATCAACGCCGAAGAACATTTTCAATTCGTTAAACTTTGATGCCGAAATTTTGATATCTTCAACCTCTTTGTCCTTTGCCGCAAGCTGTTCTTCGTATCTGTCGATTATTCTCTGTTTTCTGTCATTTTCCCTTTGAGCTTTGGCTATATCATTTTTCATATTTGCATTTTTAACATAAACAGACCTTGCTTTTTCAAGAATACTTTTAATAACCGGTAAGATTCGATTACGATACTTTTTGGCGGATTCCATTTGATTTGCTTCCGGAAGAACATCCTCAACCTCCGGGAACATATTCCACATTCCGGTGTCGAGCTTTTTGATTTGTTCTTCCTGCTGTTTATTCTTCTTTTGAAGATCATCGTGCTTTTTCTGCTCTTTATCGGTTTGCTCACAGATATCATCAAGTCTTTCCTGCTCCTGAGAAACCTTAAACTGAAGAACGGTCAGATTTTCTTCCGTGCTGCCTTTTTCACCACGCTCAATATCGGTGTAACCGTAAGAACACATAAGGCTGAAAATATCATCCTGCAATTTTGAATACGATTTCTTCAGAATGGGTTTGCCGTTTTTATTCAGCTTCGGATTTCCGTTTTCATCCGTCTCAGGAACGGAAGCCCATTTTTTGCTTGAACTGACCTGATGTATTATTTCTTTGACTTTTCCGCGCAGCGATTCATCCTTACACCGTTTTGACCAGAGTATTTCTTTCTCAACAACGGGAATATACACTATGTGCAGATGGTAATGATAAATATCTTTCCCAAGCTTTTCACTCATTGCACTGTTCCGCTCATCGGCATGCATTACGGCAGATAAAATATAATCCTCATTACCGATTATTTTTACTGCCGCTTTATATGCATCGGCGTAAAACCGTTTTGCAAATTCATAACCGCCGTGATTGTGGAAATATGCACTGTTTACATCAATGATCATTTCACCGTATGTTTTGGCATCATCCTTTAATCCTCTTGTGGATATTATTCCGTCCTGTTCCATTTTGCCGAACATCCCGGAATAATCGCCGTCGGGTGATTTATAGTGATAATTCAGATAAGAGCGTTCGGGAACAATATCGGTATTAACATAGCTTTCCTTTTTTCTTTCATTGTGTCTTTCGGCATTGCCTATCTGTTTTGCCGTAAGGTTGTTATTCCTGGCTACGATTCGGTCAACGCCGTCATTTCTTGCGATATACCCATCTCCTTTCAATAGTCTTGATATATTTTTTGATTTGTGATAGAATATCAACAGACGGAAGGTGATATTATGGCTCCGATGACAATAGACAGAGCAATTGAAAATGCTGTTGTTTCCACCAACATGGAAGGTTTTGCATTAGGCGAAGAACAAAAAGAAATCATAAAGAAACTTGCACTCGGTGAAATTACGATTGAAAAGGTAATTGAGCAAATCAGACAGAAGTATAACGGGTGATAATATGCCATATTCAATAGACGCAACAAGTGAAGATTGCTATGAGGGTACAACTGTTTTGATAAACAAGCTCGATATCCGTAACGAAAAAGAGCTTTCCGAAACAGAAGGTATCATTACAAGTTTCAAGGCATCCGAATTACTATCTCAACCGCTAAAACCCGTCTTTGATTTTGAAGATTACAAGCAAATTCACAGATATCTGTTTGATGTTTTTTACGATTGGGCAGGTGAAATCCGCAAGATTGCCATTTACAAATCCGCCACGGCTTTTGCCAAGCCGGAAAACTTAGCGGAAAGCGGCGAAAAGATCTTTGCCCGTCTTAAAGCCATGAATTACTTTTGTGATTTGCCGAAGGATGAATTCATAAATCAGATTGCCGATTTATATCATACGATAAATATGCTTCATCCGTTCCGTGAGGGCAACGGCAGAACACAGCGTGTTTTCTTTGTTCAGCTCATCCGGAACGCCGGCTATGAAATTGATTACAGCGATTTCAATTCCGACCTTCTTATGATTGGAACCATTCAGGCGGCATCCGGTGTAATGGATAATCTTATTGCTTTTTTCAGAGAAGCGATTCACTGAACCACGGTTTTTTTAGAAGTCTTAGATACTTTTGCGAAAGTATAAGAACCTCTCAATGTTCTGACCGAATCAAAGATTCGGAGAACTTTGGAGAACCTTGTTACTCGCTTTGCTCGTAATAATAACCTCCGGTTATTCCACTTTTTTCAAAGTGTAATAACCCACTAAGACACTTTCAATCCGTAAGATTGCAAAGTGCCGTGGGCTCTCCGAGGGCTCTGCGAGGCGGATTGCGGTTTCTGAGGAAACCTCGCCGAATTCATCTGCATATTCGTTTTACATACTCATATCATCTGAATCCGCACGGCACCGTTTTGGTGCCGTTTTTGCTTTCAGTCCGGCTTTGGTGCCATTGCTGACACCGCTTATCCGAACATATCAAGCACATCGAGAACATCTTCTTCATTCTTCATACGCTGTTCTTCTGTCATCGAGGGAAACTTTTCCTCCAATGACTTTTCTTTTTCTGCGGGAGCAACGATTGAAATACTGCTCATTTCTTCTCTGACGATATTACGGATTTCATCAAGCAGGTTTGAATTGTTCAGCTTTTCGGTGATGGCGTCAATGATAAAATCATTTCTTGAGAATGATTTATCCCTGCCGCTTTCCTTGAAAAATTCGATTATTTCACGGTGCTTTTCCTTGCGGGGATTCAACCTCAGATTAACTCTGTAACCCTCGCTCATATCTTTCCGTTTCTCATCTGAATATCTGCCATGTATTCATAACCTTTTGCCGCCGCACAGATATCGTCAACAAAGCGAACTCTGTCGGCATTGTATCTGTAAAAGTTCTTTACAAGACATCCGCCGCCACCGGTTATATACAGCATCATGGTGTTTTCGTCGTATCCGTGTTCACGCAGTCTGCGGAAAATATCATCAACATATTTTTTCGCAGATGCTTTGATGATTTTCAGATCCGGTACAGCGATATTGGCCGTGCCGTTGATGAGTATTTCATCTATTGTGCTGTCGTGTAGCTCACGCTGAGTTTTTCTCATAAAGTCCTCACGGATGGCGAGCGTAGCCTGATAGGTTCCGAATTTCTCGGTGAACATCTTGCCGGATTGTGGCTTGCCGTCAATGATATACAGCACATTCATTGTTCCGTTTCCGATATCGGCAATCACATTTACTCCCTCAAGAGCTGATGTGAACTGTGATATAGCCGCATAACCCTGCGGATAAACGCTTGCACCGGCAATCACAATGTGATAATCCGTTGAGTCAAATCTGAAAGCCACTTCTTCGTTCTTCGTGAGATAATCCCTGAAGAATGCTTTTTGCCCGGCAGTCCAGGTCAGCGGAAGTCCTGCGGCAAGGAATACCGTTGCTTCCGTCATATCAACATCACGAAGCTCGACGGCAATCGCCGCAAGCGTGAGAATGTAATAATCCTCATCGTTATCCTTGCTTGCAAGAAATTCCTTGTGTCCCTCACCGATGACGTAATACCTGCCGTTATATTCAAGCATATCCTTTGTGAACAGCGGCTCTGCATCATATCCGGTGATACCCGTCCTGAAGCAGTGATTGGCGGTTTTGATATTTCCGTATCCGTGGTCAATTCCGATTATCAGCAGATTTTTGCTTTCGTTTCTTATCATGAGTTTCCTCCTTTCCGGGCTTTTACCCTGTATTTTTTGTGTGTTAAAAAAGAAAAACGGCTGTATGGTAATACCATTACAGCCGTAAATCAGTATTGAATTGTAAGAAAAGTGTTGATAATTCTGGAATTATCAGCACCGACACTTGAAGTATCAAAATTGTTACCCTGAAAAATCGGAAATTTTATTTATCATTCATTATAGACAGATTAAGAATTTTGAAATGAACAAAAAGTTATAAAGAAATCTATTAAATTAGAAAATCCTCTTCTATTTGATTTAAATATCTATTGCTACAGATTTGTGTGATAACGCCTATGACTAAAAGTGGATTTTTTCTTGAATGTTACAATTAATATGTGCTAAAATAAAAAATAGCAAGTATGTCTGTAATTCAGTATATAGGAGGACTATATGAAAATATCAACATACATAGCTTTATTATTTAGTTTTGTTTCGTTATTGCTCGGTGTGATTATTACAGTTTACAAGCAAAAAAAAGACAAAAAAATCAATTTTTATGCTCTTATATTAACTACCTTCATTTCTGTGGTTTTTCTTAAATTCCCAATAACATATTTTGCTGTCAAATATTGTTCAGAGCCAATATTTGATGAACCTGTCGGCCTTAACACTATTGAAATAATTATTGATACCATTATTCATTCTTTACAAACATTTTCAATGGACGAAAATTATACAGAATATATAATTGCAGCCAAGACACTCGGAAAGCAAATTGGCTTTCGTTGGCCTTGGCTTTTTGGCGGATATACTGCTGCTGTTAGTTTACTTGCCCCTGCAATTACCTGTACTGTTTTATTTCAGATTATTTCTCAATTTTTCCCAGAAATTAAATACCATTTTAGCCGAAAAAAAGAAAGATACTTTTTCAGTGAACTTAATGAGTGCAGTTTATATCTTGCCAAAAGTATAGTTGATAAAAGAAAGAATGAAAAAAAGAAAGCAATGATTGTATTTACTGATGTTTACAGTGATTCATCGAATGAGAATCAAAGTGAGCTTATCGGTAAAGCAAAAGAAATAAACGCAATTTGTCTAAAAGAGGATTTAAGCAAGATAAAATTCAGAAAAAATAAAAGCAACACACTGATTCTGATAGATGAGATAAATGATAATGCTGACAAAATGGCATTTATTAATGATGATAAAATAATAAAATCTCTTGGCGATTTTTCTCTTTATGTTTTCTATACCGATGCCACGCAAGAAGTAATTTTTAAAAACTTTTCATCGGAAATATACGAAAAATGTGACAACAAAAAAAACATCGACATACGAAATATTAACAGTCGTAAGAATATGATTTATTCTGTTTTGCAATCCTATCCGCTTTATGAGCCACTTCTACGCAAAACAGAAAATGACAATCTATCTGTTTCTATCGTCGGATCGGGTAAAAATGGCACTGAGATGTTTCTTAATACATACTGGTGCAGCCAAATGATCGGCGTAAAAAACACAATAAATATTGCATCCATAGAAAGTGAAAATGACTTCACCGGTAAAATCAACGGTCTCTGCCCTGAGTTATTTGAGAGCAGTAGAGAAAAAAGTGAACTTCTCAGGATTTATGACGGTGAAGAAATATACTCCGAACCCTATTTCAAATTCGGATATTATTGTGGTGATGTGTTCAATTGTTATGTCAGTGATATAACATTCAGCAACAATCTGAAATTGATTGATTCAGACTATTTTTTCATTTGCCTCGGTTCAGACAATAAAAACATTGAGCTTGCTGAAAGAATTGCCAGGAAAGCCACAATGTCAGGTGATCGAAAAACAATACTTTATGTTGTGTCAAATCCCGAGGTCGCAAAGTCATTGAATCAGACAAGTAAATACAAACCGTCAGTAGTAGTTGCCGTGAGTGATCTTGAATCTGTATATAGTTATGATTGCGTATTTAATAGAAAGATTGAAGAATTGGCAGTGGAGTATGATAAAAAATACAATAAGCTCAAGAATAGTAATAGAAATTCTGAAGCAGAAGAAAAAGGGTTCTTAAAATTGCAGTATGATCTGTACAATAATATCACACGGGGAATTCATCTGTATTACAGAGCGTTTTCCGCTTTGAAGACAAGTAATAAATTAAAAGAAATAAGTGATAAATATAAATTAGAAGAATATTCTGATACTCAAAGGCCTGACTATTCAATTATCACAGAATATCTTGATCTGTGTGAGAAAGATAATTTTGATGAAATATGTAATGAATTGGCATGGCTTGAACATAGACGCTGGAACGCTGATTTAAGGTCAAGAGGCTATTCGTATAACAGCAAAGATCAAGATCACATTTCATTAACGCATCCATGTCTTGTTGAGTGTAATAAATCAAATAAAAATAATAATTGTCAAAAAGACAAGCTCGATTTGGTTTGTGAACAAAAAAGAACAAACTACAAGGATTACGATCGTCCCGACTTTTTTGAATTTGTTAAGATAGAAGAGGAAAACAGAATAATACCAAATGATAAAATTAAAGAAATAGTTGAAAACTGCGATAAATAAATTAACGCCGCCGCACTGTCCTTGTGCGACGGCGTTTGTAAATAAATATAATTCCTATTGGCTCAGTTTGTGCATAATTTTGTTTGGGGTATTTTCAATTTCGGCTTTTGTAATAGTTCTTATTCCAAACTGCTTTCCGCGGGAAATCTGCTTTTTATTTGCTTCATTGTTTTCGTTTGCCGTATCATTAATGATAAATTCCGATGAATTAATTCCGAATTTGCAATCCAGACTTTCCAATTTCTCATAGTATTCCTGTTTAAGACCGTTGACCCATTTTTCATCATCGTCTTTATAATCTGAGGTGGCTTTTATTTCAGCAAATATACTTTTGAGACCGGATGTTGCCAATAAATCGAACTCGTTTGTAACATTGCCGCTTTCCCATTCAATTTCATACCCGGTAGCTATATCATCAAACAATCCACTTGCAACACAGATATTATAGATATGTACTTCAAGCATTTCGCCTTCTTTTGTGAGAAGACTTTTTACTGAATCATCAAGAAATTCTATATGTTTCATTCCGTCAACATCAATCAAACGAATAAAATTAATTTCTTTGTCATCCAGTTTGTCAAGAATATTTTTATACCCTTTTACTTTATATAGGTTTTCGATGCAAAAAACCATTTCACTTTTATTCTTTTTTACAATGTTTTTGAGCTTTCCGCACAATTTTTTCCAGTTTGATTTACTTGATTCGTTTTCACGGTAAATTTTATATGCTTTTTCAAGACGAATCGGTACATTCTGCTTGCATCCTTTTGCACCGTTAATCCTTAAAATATCCTGAATCGTCATATTCAAATCAAAACCAACACTACGCAAGCTTATATCACTTTGTGAATCGCATTTGCCGGTTTTGCCGTTATATTTTCCGCAGGCAATGTTGTTTGATTTCAAAACATAGCCGAGAATCGGTGTTGAATATAAAACGAAATCAACACTGTCACCGATTTTATTTGTAATATAATCGTAGTATTCCGTTTCAGACAAAATATCTGTAGATATTTTTACTCTATCTGTCATTTTTTCAACTTGTTTGGATTTTTCAAAGTTGCATCCTATAACAAATTTGATTTTTGTGCGAAGCCAGGTGTAATCATCAATACAATCATTGAAATGCTTAATGTCTTTTTCGATATCACTTCTGTATTCACAAAAGTAAACCATTTCAACAGGGTTATATTTCTTCAATACCGAAACATTTGAAAACAGTTTGGAATTATCGCCTGTTGTAAATTCGCATGCCAGTTTTATATCTTTATTATAGGTCAAAATGAACGGAATTTGTTTTACAAGGTCAAAATCTTTTTGCTTTTGATTGTCATACTCACGGCATTTAATAAACGAACGAAAATCACCGTTTATTTTTTCAACTTTGGATTTAACTGTATCGTCAGTAGTGCTGTTAAGAAGTCGGTTATAAGCATTGAAATACGGTTTGCAGATTTTTTTTGCATTTCTGTCAATAATGAGGGATATGCATGTACTCCAGTCTTCAAAAACAGACTTATATTCCTTTTTGATGTCTTGACGAAGAATTCCGAGGTTTAATAAAATCTCTAACTCTTTTTCTTTTGCTTTTTCGAGCAAAACACGGTGTGTAATTACAGATACCTTGTCCAAATCATCAAGTTCATCAATTGATCTGTTATCCCAATCATTAGCTGACCAATCTGCAAGCGGATTTCCTACATTGCTTTTCACAAGACAATAATGATGTTTTTTGAATTCATCGTTCGTTTTGCCCTTATTGTGATTATCATCGTCAGAAATATCATCAAGCGAAAGCGGTTGCCATCCGGAACAGATTTTATCCGTATTCCAACGTCTGTGTTCGGAATCCGATAATTCATTAATCAGTTTTTTGTCTTTAAGCTTTTCTGTGAATGTTTTGGCAGCAGGACCGGCATCGTTCAGATTGAACTCTATTCCCGATGAATGTAGCTTATATTTTATTGACAGGACATTAGTAAGACATGAAAGATAGTTATACTCTTCCCTAAATTCTTCATATGCTTCATCAATGTTTATTTCCAGCGACTTTTTCCAAACAAGGTGGGCGTTGAACGCCATACGTTCAAGCTCGGAGAAATCAGTATGGTTTTCAAGCTCTCCGAATTTTTCGACATATTCTGCTTTAACGAGAACAGGCTTGTACTTCAGCGAATTTTCTTTCAGAAGTTCTCCAACCGATTTCGCTATATTTTCTTCGCTGTCTTCCGTGAAAAGAACATAATCCATTTCGGCAAGTTCGTCAAAAAATTCAACGGTTGTTTTATCTTTTTCTTTCCACTTTGACTGCTTAAAATAGATATGGCCATAAGAATCTTCGGTTGAATTATCATCAACATCAAAAAACTTTTCAAAAGCAGGTCTGTCGGCAAGATAGGTCTGCTTTTCAGATGCCATGCTTCCGGAATAAACAGAAACATTCAGCTTTCTGCCGGGCATCTGTCCTATTTGAAGAACCATATCAAGAAATGTTCTGCCGTATTCACCGAAACCGACAATCGCTATATCAATGTTTTCTTTAAAATCGGATACAGCCTTAACATTTCCGGCTTCATCATAGTCACAGTTCTTGTATATAGGATTGTTATAAAGGGCATAGATGAATTTTATTTTCAGAACTGAATATGTTGATAATTTCATGTTTTTCTCCTTGAAAATATCGTTTCCTCAGATTTCACAAACCGATGAGGAATGAAAATGTTATACAGATTTCGGATGAATTTGCAAAAATGATTATGTTCCGCAGTTTTTCTGTGACAGTGCTTGTCGTAAGTCCCGATATGGCGATGCGCTGAACGGTTATACCGGCATGATTTCGTCGGCGGTAAGTGTTGTCAACTTTTCACGGTTTTCTTCGGTGTTTTCGATATTTGAGCAATTGACGGCATGTATTCGGTAGCTCTTGTCAAAAACATTTCTGGCATATCGAGCATTACCGAATTTATCACCGTGATTGGCAATGGCATTTGAAAAAATCATTTTTATTTTTTCAATTGCGGTGTCGGTTAACTGTATATGCTCCTTTTGACATATCTTCAGGAATATTTCCGTTAATTCATTAACACTATAGTCGGCAAATTCAACTGTTTGCTGCAAACGGGACTTCAGACCCGTGTTTGCTTTTTCCAGAAAAGCGTTCATTTCATCGGTATATCCAGCAAAAATCACCACAAGCTTTTCCCGGTTGTTTTCCATTTGCTGAATAAGTTCGGCTACGCATTCTTCTTTATACTGATCGGCTTGTACACCAGTATATGGATTTAGCTGATAAGCCTCGTCAATAAAAAGGACGCCGTTGTAAGCCTCTTCACATTTTTGTGCCGTTTTGGGGCCGGTCTGTCCGAGATATTCTCCTATTAAATCTTTGGCGGAGCATTGAACAAGTTTGTTTTCCTGAATAAAGCCTACACTGAACAGAATCTCCGCCGTTAATCTGGCAACAGTTGTTTTGCCCGTGCCAGGATTTCCGTTAAAAATCATGTGCATGCTCTGATGCCCCTTTGCATTTTTGTTCAGCTTCATTTCAAACTCAACCAGAGATGCAATTTCCTTCAGCTTTTGCTTAACATTTTCCAAACCGGTGAGGTCGTCGAGCTCCCTGAAAATTTCTTCCTTGGTTCTCTTGGGCTTCAGGCTGGGAATATCGGAAGCCTCAAGGCTGTCTGATGCATTTATGGAGCTTGAAAAGTGCCGGAATATTAAATTTTCATACATTTCTTTAATGTAAACGGAGCTTTCTTTTCCCGATTTTTGATAGGTTGCGTTTATATATCTTTCCAGACAAATCTGCATTTCCTCCGAAACATCAAGGGTTTCTTCGATTTTTGAAAGCACTTCATCAAAAACTGTCTTGCTGCTCAGATCATTAAAAGTATAGGCTTTGCTAAAAATTTTAGTCTTGAGCTTTGGATATCGTGAAAAGAAATTATCAACAGCCTGATTTTCATCAACAAGAAAAGTTGCAATTTCCGTTTCTCTGGCAGTAATGGCTTTAATCAATGCTGGGCAATTTGAAATATTGGCGTCGGCAATATTTGTCAGAATGATGATGGTACCGGATTTTTCGCTCTCGTATAAATTGATAATGTCGTCGGTTATCTTTTCCGAAATATCGTATTCTTTTATGCTGTAGTTTTCTTTCCCGCATTCATAATAATCGTTATACCACATAGATTGATGAAATACTTTTTCAATCAAATCCTTTGCCGCATCATAATCCTTGCATCTTGCGGCAATATTGACGGGGAGAACGGGCCTTCTGATAGTGCTGTTGTCTGAGGCAGCCTGCTTTGAAGTAATATAATTCAACCTTTTATAGCAATCCTCTTTATCCTCGTCGGCCAATGTACTTTTCATGATGTGCGAGGAATATCTGTTATATTGGTAATCGTCACAGAACGAAAGATTACAGTAGGTACTTTTCTTTGCAACAAAATATGCCAGGTCAATGGGGTCGCAGTTATATTCGATTGCCAGATAATCAAAATATGCCGCCAGCCGTTCCGGGCACTGGTTATAGGTGCATATTTTGCACGTTTCTTCATCTATTTTTAAATGGCAATCTTCTTTTTTTAGTGTGCGTTCATGGCGGGATTTTGACCTCCAGAAATTGATAATCTTTTTTAATTTCGGAGATTTGTCGCCGCTGTCACACAAACGGATACAGTTGTAGTAAATATCATCCCCGATAACATTGGAGCGGATAAATCCGTCACGCATCAGAAGATATGCACCGTAGGCACTTTTGCTGTCGATATTCTTTATATCTTCAGGGTTAATATTGATAAAAATTTCATGCTTTTCATTGTCAAAGGGAACTCTTTTTTCGCCTAGAAGCATTCTGAATACAGAATCGGGATCCTGTTGGTTAACTTTGGAATAGGCTATTACAATGGCGGCAATGATATACGGGCAGTATTTGAACGAGGCATTTTTATCTTTTCCAGCACAGTTTACACATTCATCGACTACGGAACATGCAATTAAATTCTCACAATATTCTTTCGGAATCTGACTCAGGTTATTGGCAGCATCATTAGGGAACAGACTGCGGATATACAGCTTTTCCAGCAGCGATGTCTTTTCATAATCATATATTTTTCTTTTGGCCGCATTGCAAAAATAAATATCCTCGGAAAACAGAATATTATCCGCCTTGATTCTGGCGCTGATAAGATTCCTCCTGTAAAGATAGTAAGCAAACATAATAACATCCGAATAATCCGGCCCGATGTTAATCAGATTGTTCAAGGCGCAGTTTAAATTGATGTTTGTGTGCTGGCTGTCCACAAAGATATTGGAATTATCCTCAACATAGTCTTTCTTCTTTTCTTTCGGTTTTCCGTTGCCCGCTTTTACTGCGGCGGGAGTCTCTTTGCCTGTTTTTGCCTCCATAATGTCCCCCTCTGTATGTTAATAATATAAGAAAAGCCAATTTACGCTGAAATATAAATTGGCTGAAACACTGATATATTTCGTGGATGACACGAGTGATTTGTTTTTGCACCGCACTACACTATTTTCAGTCCTGAATTTCTTTGAGGAACTGGTCCTGTTTTATTTCCAGCATATCAAGATAGTTTTGAAAATGAAGATTGAGTGTCGGCATGGGTTCAATCCTGTAAGAAGCAAGATTTTCGTTCTCATAAAATATCCCCAAATCTTCGAAGCAGCAGGAGACGACACCCTTCAGTAAGATATCGTATGCCTCCATTCGTTGTGAAGTCAGACTTTTTTTGAGCTTTGATTTCTTCATGAGTCTGCGGATTATCAGGTAGATAAGCAAAGCGGCAATAACTAGCAGTAATATCGATCCGAAAACTCCGATTACGCCAATCAGCTTATAACTGACGAACATCAGTGCCCCGATAAGACCTGCGGCAACGACAAAGCCAATAACAGCAAACAGAATGCTGTATTCATCGAAATATACAATGATACCAGTAATAATACCGGGAATAACGGCAATGGCAATTCCGATTCGACCCAAATCAATGTAATTTGTATTGAAACTGAACAGACCGAAAATCAGGATTGCGGCTCCCAAAATAGCCAGAATAGCGGTAAGCATCCAAGAGTTTTCCACATAGTCAACATCCTTTTTGTATTTTGAAGCTTTTTTCTCAAAGTTGTCCAGGACATCAACGAATTTGCTGTTATTAATGTTGCCGATGTTAATATCATCATACATTTTGCTCAGGTTGTCGGCATAATCCTCATATTGTTTGTTTTTTAGGTCGCAAACCGTAAAACGATCTTCAATGCGGTAAAAATCAATTTCCTTTGCCTTTTGTGCCAAGGCATTTTCTTTTGCACGGATATAAAGATCAATTATCGGGTCAGAACATTTTCCGGACAGGAATTCTTTATACTTTTCCATAAAACCGGGGAAACGCGTTTCGTCGTCCGTTCTGGAGTTCGTTTTTGCTTTGAACATTCCCCAATATCCCTGCCAGCAATAGGGATCCTTTTTTACGGCGATGCGGAAATAATCTTCTGCTTTGTTGAAATTGCCCTTCAACAGCTCGGAATCTCCAAGTCTAACCTCGGAGGGTATCGCTACGTTGGCTCCGGAAAAGCTGCTGGATTTTGCCGACCTGATATCAGCTTTGATTCCGAAAACCTTTTTTAATGCGGTCACATAGGCTTCCTTTTCGTCGTCAGGAACAATGTCCAAATTGCTGTCGTTAACGGTTTTTGAATCCATCAGCCTACAGGTCAACGGAATATATTTCAGCAAAATCCAGTTGTTAATACCAAAATCGCTGAATGCATCCGAAGACAGTACTTTTTTCAGCGAGGACGGATGGTTGCTGTTTTTTGAAAAAATATCCATGAAAGCGTTCTTTTCGGTATCTTTCAGCAGCTTTCTGTCATAGATATCGTAGGATAATAAACTCAGTCTTTCGGAATTGGTCTCAATATCGGCGGCGCTACGGCATGAAGGCAAATTCAATGCGGAGAAAAAAGTTGAAATATCAATGCCGGATTCATAGAATTTACCCTTAACACCGTCATTTAGAGAGCTAATGAGTCTAGAATATTCTCCATAGGATTTTGCGATTTGTCTGGCGGCGATTTTTCGGCTTTCCAGCACTTGGGGATCAATACGAATGCTGAAAGCGGATTTGTATTTGTCAAAAACATATTTTATATCATCCGCTCTGAGCCCCATTTCAACAAAGACGGCCTCGGCATTGACAAAGCAGTTTTCGTCTGAAAAGTGCTCGTCAACATAGTTAACGACATTGCTGATTCCTTTGAATATTTCCAGGGATTCCTTTTTACGCAAATCATCATTCAACAGAATATTTCTGTCGTTAGTCCATCTCGCCTGCTCTTCTTTGGCTCTCGATAATATTCTGTCGTTTTTTGCGTTCAGATTTTTTACCCAATTGCTTTCGTTTTTTTTGGTTTCAAGGGCGTTTTCAATGACGGCAGGATCAGATTCGTTAAGGCGCAAGCCGTATCTGTCAAACAATAAAATATCCACAACCATTCCTCCTAACAAACAGATTCATTTTGCACGCGGTTCTGAGCCTGAATTTTTTCGTTTTCATTCAATCCCCCGGAAGGAATAAAATTGGCGGTGACCGTGGATTTCGTGCTTGACTCGCTGGCGATCAGGGTCAGCAGGCCGGAATTGTCAACATTAAGGTTGACGGTTATCAGCGTTCCCTGAGGAACCTGTCTGCTGAACACCAGTTCAGATTCTCCCAGCTTTGTGCCTTCATCAAGACTAATGTTCAGTCGATTTGATTCGGATTCAAAAATTTGAATATACACTCTGTCGGTATTGAACATTGTGCGGAATTGCTCGGTACGGTTTGCAGGCAAGCTGTCACCTTTAAGAAGAATATTCTGAATTCTGTAACCGATTTTCTCGTCATAAGTAACAATACCGTAGGTTCTGCTTAACGCGTCGCTGATTTTAACCGACGCTTTCGCCGGATCTTTATTGAGCCCTTCAGGCAAAACATCAGATAGGTCAATGTTATCATCTTTTGCGACTTCGTCAATGGTCTTCTTCTCTTTTGTCATCTTCTGCTCGATTTCCGAAGTGGTTTTTCCAGTTCTTTTTGCAATTTCGGAGATAATGATTTTGTAATCCTGCCGGATCAGGGCATAAGACGCCGCACCCTTGGCAACCGCTTCATCAGGGTCGAAAAGGTTAATGGGTTTGTGATATTTTTCCGAAAGGGCCTTTTCAATCTGAGGCATCCGGGATGAACCGCCCACAAGAAGAATTTCGTCGATATCATCTATGGAAACATGATAATTTCCGTTTAGGGCGCTGAAGAGGCAGTCGTCAACCTTATAGAGCGTGGATTGCAGAAGATTGGATGTGATTTCATCAAATTTTTCTCTTGATAATTCCAAAACCTGTCTTTTTCCGTTAGAATTCATCGAAATCTTTACATTTTGCTTGCTTGATAACGATTTTTTCGCCTTTTCCGTCAGAACAAGAATCTCGTTTGCGGATTCTTCATCCACATAGTACTCTGTTCCGGTTGCTTTCTCAAATTCATTGGCCAGATAATCGGCAACCTCCTGATCCCAATCCTTGCCGCCAAGGTTTCTGTCACCGTCGGAGAACACCACATTGATTTCTCCATTATCTATCTGGATGATGGTAACATCAAATGTTCCGCCGCCGAGGTCGTAAACCATTACATTCTTTTTGTTGCCTTTTTTTAGCAAGCCGTAGTTTATGGCTGCAGCGGTGGGTTCGTTGATGATATCAAGAACATTAAGTCCGGCAATTTCTCCGGCCTCTTTTGTTGCGGCTTTTTCGCGCATTCCGAAATAGGCAGGACATGTGATGACAACATCTTTAATTTCCTCGTCATCGTTCAGCAGGCCGTCATTCCGCAGTTCTTCATTGGCGTCATTAACCAGTTTTTTGAGGATTTTGGAGGAGATCTCTTCGGGAGAAATATCAATGCCGTGGAAATTGAATCTTACGGGTTTACCTTTTTCATCATCTGTTCCCATGCTTCTTTTCACAAAAGCAATGGTGGATTCTGGCTCGGAAACAAGTATGTTTTTGGCTTCTTCACCGACGATGATGTTATCAATGGTTTCGTAATATACCACTGAGGGGGTGGTGTTGCTGCCTTCGGCGTTCTTCAGCACAACGCTTTTGCCAAATTCATCCACATACGCAATACAGGAATATGTAGTTCCCAGATCAATGCCAAATACTTTATTCATCTTCTGATCTCCTTATACTTATAGATGTTTACTTTTTGTTGTCTGAATATTCTGTCCTTTAGGATATAGCCTTTCTGAACAACCTCCGCCACAACATCATTAAGTGCCGGGTCATCGGTTTCGATTATTTTACAAATCCGCTGCTCTTTCGGATTAACAACATCCAAAGTCGGAACATATTCCTCTATATCATACGAATACAATATGGAATCAATCTGTTCGACTATAGAATGTAATACGGACAATATTTCCCCAGCATCGGGTTTCCCGGTGCTGTAATATTTAATATCTTTTTCAATACTGTCCGATAACTGAATAAAGCTCTTTAAAATCGGATTGGCAATCTTGCTGAAAGCATCATCCTGATACCATGTCATTCTGCTGTGCATTTCATCGTACTTCTTGTTTTTCCATTCATCATTGATGATTTTGGCATCAATTTTTGAATCCAACACATCAATTGCCCGAAGAACATCACCGATTGTTTTTTCTTCAGCATTTTCCGCCGCTATACCGTTCTCTGTTTCCGGTAATTCGTTCCGGCATTCAATTTCCATAAGCGTCACCTCCACTATATCACTGCGCTGATCATCTGCCGTTTAATCTGTGAGATAGCCCGGTTAAAAGTTGATTTATCCATTCTCTTCAGCTTTTGGGGCTTTTTTCTTCTCTGAATTCGATTTGCATTTTTCAATACCTTCGGCATTAAACAGCTTGCTGTAAAATATCTCGGGACTAACGTATTTGTATCTGAAAATGGATTGAAAGCGATTGTTCCTTAATTTGATGCCGTTGGGAAGCTCAACGGCATCAAGATAAACCAGCAGGGTTTTTTCAACATCATCCCTTGCCATATTCAATTCATCTTTACAATTTGAAGAATTTAGATAGTTTTCTGAAATAAAAGCGATAAAAAAAGAACTGCCCATCAGATGAGAAGCAATATTGTCAGCCCATTCCGTTCCGGGATCTATTCCGTCGTCATACCAGATGTTATACCCCTCAGAATTAAGTTTTTCAATTATTTCCGACACCTTGTTGATATCTTTGTGAGCATAACTGATAAATATGTAGGGATCCGCTCCGACATAAGGCTTACCGGTAATTTTGGTGCGCCGTTTTTCTTTGGGCTTTCTGAAACGAACCACCAGGCACACAACGTTGAGAACGATTGTGCCTATGAACAGCCACGTCTCATCCGAATCGAACATGTCGGCGTTAAAAACATCGCTGAAGCCCAGTGATGAAGAGGCAAACAAAAAAAGCATGGTCCACAACCAGCAGAGTGCAATGGTATTGGCGGCAGCCAGGTTTTCACTCCATCTCATTTTGATGAGGGCATTTTTTCTTGTCAGAAACAGCAGAGCAACATATGCGATAAAGAAACAAAGCGACCGTTCATTCCCTTCAAGTAAGCCCTCAAAAAGGAACGAAACCAACAGGGCGACTACAATCAGGAGCGAGATAAGATATACTACCTTACATGCCGTGATCCACAAATAATTGCCAGGTTTGTATTCCATAATCATACCTCACTATTGTGTTTTTGAATTCAAGTTTCCGATGCCAGTGAATACTTGCTGCGAAAATTCTGTTTCAATATATATTATTATGACATATTCGCCTATTTTCGTCAATAGGTGACAAAAAACTTCAGCAGCCCGAGCAGCCGTTTTTGGCAATTTTATACCCCAGTTTTATTACGAGCTTCAATGTTTCCACTGCCGTGTTTCTGTCATAATCTTTTTCACTTTCGGGCAGTTCGGAATATGGAACCAGACACGGGGTTTCTTTTTTTGCATCATCACGAACGGGACCATATTTCCAGCCGGAATCAGTTCTCCCTTTTGCCCACACCTCGTGAGTATTTTCTGCAAGTTTTTCACAAAGTTCAAGAAGCTCCGGACTGAGTTTAACATCAGATGTGTCAATTGGATTGGGAATATAATCCATTGCATTTTTCCTCTCACTCTTCATCAATTTTATCTTTGTATGCGTTCTTTTTGCTTTCTTTTTTCTTGTTGGGGATTACTTTGGTTACGGGATTTAATGAGCCATAATCTCCCCAGGTTGTTCTTCTTTTGCTGTTTTCTTCTTTTTGAACTTTCTTGGAACTGCTGTTTGGCTTTTTCATTTTAATTCTCCATTGTACTGATTAAGACTTCATAATTATGAATATGTTCCACAACTGTTCACTTTGAAGCATCAAAGTGAACGGTAAAGGTGAAAGGCCTTTTTCTGAGATCTAAACTAATTTCGTTTGAAATGGAGTGAAATTGAATTGCATAATTCCCGGGTTCTACATCTATCATATCAATATCAAAGCTGTGGTAGTGAGACTCTAATATTTTTTCTCCAGTATCCAAGTTTATCATTTCCCACATAACTATATGTGCCCTGCTTATCAATGACTTTTTGCACTTGTATTCTACACCTATTTGTCCGGGCTCCGTAACAGAAAACTTATATGTTTTATAGTGAATTTTATCTTTATCATTTTTTATGGTTTTATCGCTGTATTCTTTGTTGAATTCAATAGTGTCAGCTATCTTTATTGCTTCACTACTGGTCTTAGCTGAATTTTCTTTTTGCTTGTCCTGCAGCCCCATCTGAAAAAGCAAAACAGTACAAATGTTAAAATAACTGCTACCACAAGTTTACCGAATGGTGTTAGCGAATAATGAAATTCACCATCATACTCATTATACCATTCTTCAACAATTCTTTTACTCATAAATATTCTCCTTCATTTTTACTTTTATAATATTTCGTAACCTGCGGGACAGCCATAAAGGACAACACTCAGCTCATCTTGGGAATCAACCTCAACAATGGCTGCAAGGAGTTCAGCACCGTCTTTTTCATATGTTATAACAAAATTGTGAAACACATCCCTGTCTTTATCATAGTCATCCATACGAACTCTGAAAAAGTTGTTCTCGTGGGTTTTGCATTCTATAACATAGTCTCTGCATTTTTCGGGAACATTTCTTTCTTCGTCCAGGTATTCCGTCGTAGGAATTCGGCATGCTATGTCATATTGCATTTCCCCTATTTCAATACCGGAAGAAATATAGCCGTCATATTCAATAAATGTGGCAACCGTATGATAAGATTTCGGGTCGTTACCTTTAGAATAATTGTCTGTTGTTCTTGTAACACGCTGAATTAAAACAGAAGACCTGTCAGCGGAAAGAACTGCTATGTAATAATATTTATTGCCTCTTTTTGTTGCTATGAATAATTGATTTACTTTTTTCATAATACTTATTTCGACCCCTTTTATATTTTTTTAGGGGGTCATTCTCCTTTCAAAACGCTATCAGTCGTAACACAAATATAGTACATCAACTCTGATTGCTTTTACACAGAAGAAGCCGCACTTTGCAAGCTATATTTCCGCAGAATTCGAAAAATAACATTTTACAGCGGCATAATGTTCAGGCCCATTATACCTGGAGATATTATAAGTATAATATATTATCATAATTTCAATAATGCTTTTACCAATATATGGAAAACACAAACGTCAAAATATTATATATAGCTCCAGCCCAAAAATTGTTTGTCATATTTACCGTTTATAATAGCTGCTTTATATTTTCCGACATCTCCTGTTAAAAAGTCCACAACTTCAATTATCATTTCATTGGTCGGAAGCATTTTTATCAATTCTTCTTCGATGCCGGTATATTTTCTTGAACCTTTTTCTGCATTATTAAAGCGAATACAGCCCTCTTCAACATATAAGTCATTCAGCCAAAATTCTTTACCGTTAACCCAGACATGAGTAAACCCCGCTGTGTCTTTGTCACCGCATTCGAGAAGTTTGTCAATACCCGCATATTTTATGCTGAACGCACAATAAGGGTAAACCTCATCATCGTCCCACTCTCTGTATTCTCCGTCAATAAAGCCAATATTATATGAACCGCTCATATCTGACATCGTTGAGTGCCAACAGTAATTAATTGTCGTATCCGGCAAACAGGTTGTCAAATTATACATGAAGTCATCAAATTCATCGGAGCAGCCAAATGAATGCCCAATTTCAAAGCAAAGCATATCGTCATCAAGAGACACTCTCCACGCAGGAATTTCGCTGTTGCCGGCAATTATAAAGGTAGTGTTGGCTCTCACATCAATTTTAACTGCTTTTTTTATACACTTGCCGCTAAAAGCAATTCTGAATTCTGACATATTGTAACCTTCCTGTCGGGCAAACCGACCACACGATATTCACAAAATTGTTTTTGAAAAATAACAATATTTTTATTCTAAGGATATACAACAAATTATTTATCTTCGCCATCAGAAGACGTATTCTTCTTTTCTTCATCCACTCTTTTTGAACTCTTCTGAGTTGATAATTATTTCGTAATATTTGCCGCTAATGTTCTAAAGTTCTATTAAGATCTATTCAAGCTTAACATTTCCTATAGAAACAAGTGACGATCTGTCATCTATGGTATTATTATCTGTAATAGCATTTTCAAAACCGAAAACAGAAAAATAATAAGTTGATACTGACATAATATTACCTCCGCATCTAATTAATAATTTTTGCAAAAAACACTTATATGAAAGGAAAAAGTTTTACATAAAGATAGCCCTGAAAGCTATTACTATGTTAGTAAAAAAGGTTATGATACTCTGCAAAAGCTGAACAAAGAAGTTTGTTGAAGAAGGCTGGGGCTGAGGTGCAGGACTGGGTTCAATGGGATCCGAAGTCGGCTCTACAATAACTACCGGGTCTGTTGTAGGTTCTGTATCATTGTTATCAGGCCTGTCCGGCTCAGGAGGAACTATTATTACGACGGGACCAACAACGGGAGAGTCCTGCGGACCTGCCACGGGTTCTGTGTTATTATCGTCAGGTTCTTCCGGTTCTGTTGGATGCGTTACATGGTCCACTACGAGAGTAGTATCGGGCTTGAAGTTAATTACAGGAGCGGTTGTACTATTGCTTACATCAAAAGAGTATGTGTACATATTGATATAAAAGTTTCCGAGTATATAGCTATCTGTCCACTTTCCGGTTGTGCTTGTTCTGTAGTAACTTTGCTGCTGAGCATTGGTATAGATACAATATACACCATTTACAGTGGTTGCCATCATTTCGTGGGCAAATGAAATACTATTATTCTTACTAAGTTTGTAAACAACTGAATAATAGCCAGGTTCAAGACGTAAGGATCCTATATTCGTAACTTTTATCCCTGCTGTACTGAAATTAGTTGAGGTCTTGTAGATAGTGGTTCCATTACTGGGAACGGAAGAACCGTTCTTTAGCCTATTGACATTAATTTCAACTGCCACGTTGGGTTCGGTATTGTAATAAGATAAAGAAACTACGTTTTCTACGTATTTTATTTCAAAAACATTTGACAGCTCAATATAACTTCCTTTTGCAGAACTGAATGTAGCGGTTGCACCGTTGTAGGTATGGATAATATTATTTTGAGCTGTTTTTACTGAGTAACCGTAGAAGTTATCTATACAGTTATCGTAGTATGACAGCCAAAAATAACCGTCATTACCCCAACTTGTTCCGTAGCTGTTTTTACAAAGCCATGCACCGTTACCTGAGGGTGTGTCTGCAAAATAGTCTTTTGAGAAATTGTCATCCCATCCTACAATAGAAACGCCATGGTTTATTTGAAGGCCTTCGGTGTTATCATTGTATGCACATATTATATCGGATGCTACATATGTAGTCTTTAATTTCTTGGGGTTATAATTGAACGAAATTGAAATGCTGCCTTTGGTTTCTATCCAGCTTTTAATTGCGGGGATATTTGTTTTGATATCGTCTTTTTTGTATGTAACAGTTTCTTCGACGCAGAGACCATTGTTTTTGTAATAAAGAGAATTGTCAAAATTATCTAATTCATTAATAATGTACTGAGGCATAGGACAGTCTTTTTCGTCCAGAAGTCCGCAACCTTTTAAAAGGACTGCTGTAACGGAAGAACCGCTGCCGCCTATGTTGCCGGCATTTGTAAAAAGCTGTTTCTCATTCTTAAGGATGTCTCCTTCAATGCCGGAAGCTGTAAATGTAGTATAAACAATATATGCTTCCGAGAAGTCTGCGTTGTTTACAGTTCTGAAGCCTTTTGAAATAGCAGATGTTTCCAGGCAACTGGTTGCCGCATAGGCCCAACAAACACCATTAGCGCCCTGGTTTTTAACAGGTGTTACCCAGCCCCTATCTACTGAACTGTATTTGGGCATAGAATTTGTATAATAAGATGTATCTGCTGTAGTAGTATTTGCTGCAAAAGTAGTTGTTATAAAACAGCTGAAAATAACCATTGCGGCAAGAAGTATTGATATAGTTTTTTTCATATAGCTTTTTCTCCTCTCAAAAATTATCAAAAGCAAATTATTTGTGTATTTGTTTTTATTTTTTCTTTTGCGATTATTTCCACTGGCCAAAGCCGAAGGTTTTTATCAGAATAGTCATTGTATTATGCAAAAAATACAACTGCGTTTTTTCATCTTACGTATACACATACTTTACTTTATTGTTCGGTATAGTCTATAAAGCGCAGAAACTCACTACTATACTTGCCGTCTGCATATGTTCCTTTATACTCACCGACCTCTCCTGTTAAGAAGTCTTCATCTTCAATAATTATTGTATGATCAGAAACCGCCTTTGCCAGCGCTTCTTCAATTCCGGAGTGTTTTCGATGTCCCTTATCTCCGTCGTCAAAGCTTATGCTGTCCTCTTCAACATTCAAACGGTGTAGCCAGAATTCTTTATCATTAACCCAGACATGGGTAAAGTTTGCCGTGTCTGTTTCTTCACACTTCAGAACAGCGCCGATGCCTTTGTGTCTTATGCGTGACTCGCTATAAGCGTAGACATTGTCATCATCCCATGTTATATAGTTTCCATCAAAATATCCGATATTGTATGACCCTCGCATCCATGACATAGTTGAGTACCAATAGTAATTTATGACTGTATCCGGCAAGGAACGTGCTAATTCATACTTAAAAAAGTCAAAATAGTCAGAACAACCGAAGCCGTGACCGACACTGAAACAAAGCGTATCGTTATCTACATGCACATCCCAGGCATAAATATCACTGTTGCCGGCAAAAATATGTGTTAATTTATCCTCTTGTTCAATTTCAATTGCTTTTCCAATGCCGTTTCCGCTAATAGTGATTCTAAATTCTGACATTACATAACCTTTCTGTCGTTCAAACCGACCGCATATTTGACATGTTACTTCGTAATTGTCTGTTGTATTGTCATATATGTTTATGAGTGTTATTTATTTGAGTCTTCATTGAAATATTTTTTTCGAAGTTCTTCAATTAGTCGCTTTTCCTCCTCTGCTTTTTGCCTGACCTTTTCCCAGTCAATAATGTTATCCGCTTTGAGTCCCTCTAACTTTTGCTGAATTTCTCTTAACTTTTTTACTTGTTCTTCATTAAGCATAATTTTTTCCTCCTTAAACACAACTGTAATTGAATGACGATGCTGAGGCTTTCTTTATTCCCCCGTCAACCTGTTTATAGCAGTCTGATATCGGGGGCCTGGTCATTGTGAGACCTTTTTTTGCGCCATGTATAAGCATTTGAAAAACTGTAAATATTGGGAAAACAACATGGACTATTTTGTGAGGTGAAACCGAATTCCACACGGCTGTTGCAAAGTTTCCGCAGTTCCAGACTATCAGGTTATATGAGTTGCGCTTTTGGATCTGGTCACTGACAGTTTTAAGCTGTTCGCTGGTAAGAGGTATGCTGAGATACGTTGTGTGAGCGCCTGTCGTATCAATACTTTTGGCCATATAAGCTTCACCGTTATAGTATGTTCCACCGCCGTCCGTACGGGTGTTTTTCAGGCTACCGACTGAGGTCTGTTCACCGGGTTCAAGTTCAACATATCCTACATTTATGTTCTTATCACTAATGTTATCAAAATAAAGCCATACATGGCCTGTAAGCGAATTTGCTGTTGCACAAAGATACATCATTGCAACCGGACTGTTTTCATCTGTTTCCCATATTGCATAGAATGTAATACCATGGCAAACGGTATCATCAACAAGTACGTTCAACGTATCGCCGGGGTCAAAATTAATGCCGTTACCACTTGGAGATGTGTTCCATTCCTTAAAAATATATCCCGAACGAGTCGGACCGTCGGGAAAGATAATGCACGCTGTGTCTCCTTCGAGAGTTATGCTTTCTATATGTTTGTCGTTACTATCTGGCGAATTACTTTCGAATGTTACCTGATATGTGTTAACTGAGGTATCGTAAGCGAATGACGAAATAAACACTGAAAAAATTATTACGATAGAAACTAATACGGTTATGACTTTTTTCATTGTAAATACTCCTTCTTTAATACATCGTGTTTTACTATTTTGGTTTCGAACTGTTTTCAAATTAGTGTGTTTCATCGGCTTATATCCTCCTAAAGCTTGTTTTATTATCTGAGCATCCTCGCATACATAGGATATCATTCTTTCAGTTATAGATAAATTGAATAGACCACGAAATAAACTGCCTATTTTGCGCAATTTGAGAATTAAGACGCTCCGGATTGTATTTTCTTTAGTCATTTTATATTTCTTTGTGTTGCCGATTGTGTTGTTTACCACATGCAAATAGACTATCATTTTTATGGCTTTGAATAAACCGAATATACCGCCGAAAAAAACACCTAATACCGCAAATATCAAAAATTAGATAAAAAAAGAAGTGCTTTCTAAAGCACTTCTCTGTTGAGTATTAATTTGTTATACCGATAACTTATTTATCTCTTTTAAATATAAATCCTGTGTGATATTACCTTCTGCAACCATTTCTTCGGACCAAAACTGAAGATTATTGATTATAACTGCCATTTTATTGAAATCATTCTGAATTTTAACAAATTCTTTTATTTCATCATCTTTTACACAGTTATCAACTGCAATTTTTTCAAGGGTTGTTTGTTCCTCTATGATATCATCCATAACGAGTTTCATTTCAAGAACAATCTGGCTCAAGCTCTTATCTGTTAGTTTAGGGGTATATTTTCGACCTATTGCACATTCTTTTACGCAATAATAATTGCAAAGAGCCGGCTCACGATAAAGAGTGGCCATATCTAATAACAGATCGGGTTTAGGAAGTTGGTTTTGGTTTTCAATTCTCTCAATAGTATCGGGTGAAACAAATAGTTCCTGACTGGCCTGTTCTCTTGTGAGCCCTACTTCTTCACGTTTTAACTGATAAATGTTCTTGTCTTTTTTTATTGACCGTCTGCCCATATTATACCTCCTAATTTTGATTGATAAAGATTTACTATCAATAATACTATCATATTCATAATTGCAATTCAACAAAATTCAACAAAATATCCCTGCCAACAGCACCCACTGAACGGTCTTGGCTTCCGGTTGATTTTGGAGTGCATTGTCGATTTCTCTGAGCACGGCATGGCGGATGCTTTCGGATTTGCAGAGCTTGGATATTTTTCGGATTCCGTTTTGCAGTTCGGCAGAAACAGCACCTATCTGAACAGATGTATCAACGGCATTTTTTCTGCCTTTCTTCCTGCCGTTCTGATTCATTGCCGATATTGCTCTGTTGTAGTTGTCGGCTGTCTTTTCGGCAATATCAATTATCTTCTCTGTCACCTCCGGCTTTGCGGAAATGCTGTCATAATCAAGATTGAACGCCTCTGCAAACGACAATCCCTTGGCGTATTTTCCCGGTCTGTCATTGAAAGATTCTTTGTATAGATATGCCATAGGCGATGCCGCAACATCCTTGAAATAATCTTTTTCGTTCTTGTTTGGTTCGTTGATATTTATGGATTTCCAAAACTCAGGCTCAAGAAAATATCTGCCGTAAACCTTTATGTATTTCTCCCTCAGTTCTTTAAGCGTCTTTTCAACATCAACGGCATATATGCGTTTTGCTTTATCAATTTCCGTATTTGAAAGAACGGCAAGAATGCAGATATCTTTATAAAGTTCATCGGCGTTTATCGGAATATGAATCTGATAAACATTCTTCATCGTCCAGTAAATCGTGTTGAGCTTCTGTGAAAGATTGACAACTTCGCCGATTAGATTTTCTGAAATTACTCTGTCTATATCTGCAAGCGAAAGATTTTCCGCAGGTGCAAACTCAAGGCTGTTGAACGGCACCGGAAACTTGCCGTAGTCTCTTTCAGCCGCCTTCGTCAGGACATTATCATCCGTAATGAGCATTACATCGGAATCATAATCGCAGCCGTTCAGCTTCTGCTGAATATTGCTGCCGAGGGCATTCACACAGACAATGTTTTCTGTCAGATTGAAATACCTGGAATAAGAATCTTTCAGGCTTACGGCAACAAGCACATTTCCCATAGTTATATGCGGGCTTCTTGCACAGATAATCCGTTGACCATCTTTGAAAAACGGCGAATAGATTTTCGAGGGCTCATCACCTTCAATCAACAGATACTTTGTCGGATTATATCTCTTGTCGGTTGCATATATCAACAAATCAGATCCGTTGCCGAAAAGCACGGCGTTTGTGCCGACGGGGAATAATCTGCCCTTTCTGACGGCAGAATTGATTTCTTTGATAATATCCGTTCTGAAGCCCACATACATCTTGGTTTTCGCAAAATCCGGGCGTTTTTCAAGTATATTCGAAACAAGATCCTTTTTGAAATTCAGAGCATTGATTCCGGTTTCGTCTTCGTTTTCATCATCGCCGGAAGCCGATGAAAACTCGTCAAGATAATGCTTCATCCATTTGGAATCGGAACGGATTTTATTCTTGTAATCAACGACCGGAGCAAGCAGTTCCTTTGCTTCTTCCTCATTGAAGCCGATGGTATTTATGAGCTGGTAGCTTGTTCTTACTCTTTTACCGCCCATATATTTTGTCGACTTTTCGCTTTTGACAATTCCGAAAACATTGCCGCCGTCATTGCAGATATGGTCGATCCAGTATCTTATTTTATCCTCAAATTCTCCGTCAAACATTTTCAGGAATTTCAGGCTTGATTCGGTTACTATCATTTTTACATCATCAATATTTCCAGCAAGCGTAAAGCCGTTCAGCTGTGAAATATCCGTAATTTTTACATCTTTGAACCATTCCTGTAAATTTGTATTGAAAGCACAGGATTTGAAATATCTGTTTCGCAGAAGCATCATGCCTTTGCCGCCTCTGCCTGCTCTTTCAAAAACAGATTTATCAAGCAGAGCTTCGCCGTCCCAGATAATATTTTCTACGGTTACTTCGGTATATTCCGCTTTTGCATTTCCGTTTTCGTCAGAGGTCACATTATATACTTTTTCAGGAAAGCTGCACACAACATCCTTAACGAACAAAATACTGCGAAGGTCAATTTCAACCTTATCTTCAATACTGCTCAATGTTAGTGCCGTATATGCTTCGTGCGAAACGGGATTTGCGGCAGCTGTCAATCCGTACTTTTTTAGTTCGGATGCCATCTGTGTTTTACCCGGCTCAAAGTCACTCCACTTCATCATCTTCTTATACAATTCTTTTCTGATGAAATAGCATTTACCCTGTCGGCTCATTCCTGCCGAGCGTTTATATCTGACATATTTTATCTGTTTTCTGTTGCCTTTACTGAGAGAAAAACCGTTTTTATACAGTTCTTCTCTCAGTTCTTTTGTACCCTTTATCTTTTTGAACGGCTTTATAACCGTATATTGATTATCGGCGTTAATTCCGAAATACTTCGACCCGGCAAGAGCATTATCCAATTTGCTGTTTTCAGTATCAGCACCCGTAATAACGGCAATAACAGAACCGTCGGCTATACAGATATTATCTTCAATCTGAAATCTGTCACCGGCTGAATTTACGATATATCCGTTATCGTATTTGTATCCGTTTCTGATGTAGAGAGTGCCGCTGCCGTTATATCCTTCAATTCTGCCGAAAGCATTGTACTCTTTGCATGCAATATCAAAAGTAACGCATACTATGGCATCGGTATAATTTTGTCCGCCCGCTTCGGAAGAAAACTTCTTTACCTCAAAGGCATTCATATATGTTTCTTCAAGGAAACAGGTTTCGTAACAGTATTTGAGTTGACCGTTAAATACGGCTGTATTGGGCTGATATTTTTCGTTACCTTTTACAGTGTCTTTCACTTTTCTGAACAGAGAAATTCCGCTGTTCAGGCCGTTGAATTTATATATGATTGAAGCATCAAGCATCGGAATACGGTAGGTATGTTCTTTCGCATATTCTTTTGCGTTTGTCATAATATCGCCTCACTTTGTTGCAATTATCCATTTTATCTTCTTCATTATACCACAAAATAGTGTCCAATAAGACTCCCTCTGAATGCAAAAACTCCCCAACCGATTTCTCGGATGGGGAGTCGCACTAATCAGATAAATATTCCGATGTTAATATTTTGCCACATTGAAAGCTTGAAATGATCAACAGTCGAATCGGTTTTGATATAATCAAGAGCATAATCCGAACCAATCACCATATCGGCAATCTTTATGGCTTTTTTCGGAAGATTTCCCTTAGTCCTTAATAGCTGCCTGTGCTGCTGCAAGGCGAGCGATGGGAACTCTGAAGGGTGAGCAGGAAACATAGTCAAGACCGATCTTGTGGCAGAATTCAACGGATGTGGGATCGCCGCCGTGCTCGCCGCAGATACCGCAATGAAGCTTGGGATTAACGGGCTTGCCGAGCTTGATTGACATTTCCATAAGCTTGCCTACGCCGTTCTGGTCAAGACGAGCAAAGGGATCGCTCTCGAAAATCTTGGTGTCATAGTAAGCGCTGAGGAACTTACCTGCGTCATCACGGCTGAAGCCGAATGTCATCTGAGTAAGGTCGTTTGTACCGAAGCAGAAGAAGTCAGCTTCTGTTGCGATTTCGTCAGCTGTAAGAGCAGCTCTGGGAATCTCAATCATGGTACCTACTTCGTATTCAAGGTCAGCACCTGCTGCTGCGATTTCAGCGTCAGCGGTAGCAACTACTACGTTCTTAACGAACTTGAGCTCCTTGATTTCGCAAACAAGGGGAATCATGATTTCGGGCTTAACAGTCCAGTCGGGATGTGCCTTCTTAACGTTGATAGCTGCACGGATAACTGCCTTTGTCTGCATTGCTGCGATTTCGGGATATGTAACTGCAAGACGGCATCCTCTGTGACCCATCATGGGGTTGAACTCATGGAGGGAAGCGATGAGAGTCTTGATTGATTCAACGGACTTGCCCTGTGCGTCAGCGAGTGCCTTGATGTCAGCTTCTTCTGTGGGAACGAACTCATGAAGAGGAGGATCAAGGAATCTGATGGTAACGGGACAACCTTCAAGTGCTTCGTAAAGAGCTTCGAAGTCGCCCTGCTGATAGGGAAGAATCTTGTTGAGAGCTGCTTCTCTTTCTTCAACTGTGTCAGCGCAGATCATTTCACGGAATGCTGCGATTCTGTCAGCTTCAAAGAACATGTGCTCTGTACGGCAAAGGCCGATACCTTCTGCACCGAGCTCACGGGCTTTCTTAGCGTCTCTGGGAGTGTCGGCGTTTGTACGAACCTTAAGCTTTCTGTACTTGTCAGCCCAAGCCATGATTCTGCCGAATTCACCTGCGATGGAAGCATCAACTGTGGGGATGATGCCGTCATAGATGTTACCGGTTGAACCGTCGATGGAGATGAAGTCGCCTTCGTTGAAGGTCTTGCCTGCAAGTGTGAACTTCTTATTTTCTTCGTCCATTGCGATGTCACCGCAGCCGGATACGCAGCATGTACCCATACCGCGGGCAACAACTGCTGCATGAGAGGTCATACCGCCGCGAACGGTGAGGATGCCCTGTGATGCCTTCATACCGGTGATATCTTCGGGAGAGGTTTCAAGACGAACAAGAACAACCTTTTCGCCTCTTGCATTCCAAGCTTCTGCGTCTTCAGCTGTGAATACAACCTTACCGCAGGCAGCACCGGGAGAAGCGCCGAGGCCCTTGCCCATAGGAGTAGCTGCTTTAAGAGCTTTTGCGTCGAACTGGGGATGAAGAAGAGTGTCGAGGTTTCTGGGATCAATCATAGCTACGGCTTTCTTTTCGTCGATCATGCCTTCGTCAACGAGGTCACAAGCGATCTTGAGAGCTGCCTGAGCTGTTCTCTTACCGTTACGGCACTGGAGCATGTAGAGCTTGCCGTTTTCAACGGTGAATTCCATATCCTGCATATCTCTGTAATGGTCTTCAAGAAGAGCGCATACCTTTACGAACTGAGCGTATGCTTCGGGGAAGAGCTTTTCCATCTCAGCGATGGGCATGGGAGTACGAACGCCTGCAACAACGTCCTCGCCCTGAGCGTTTGTAAGGAACTCACCCATGAGCTTCTTTTCGCCTGTAGCGGGATCTCTTGTGAATGCAACGCCTGTACCGGAATTGTCGTTAAGGTTACCGAATACCATGGGCATTACGTTAACTGCGGTACCCCATGAATAGGGAATATCGTTGTCACGACGGTAAACGTTTGCTCTGGGGTTATCCCATGATTTGAACACTGCTTCGATAGCGAGCTTAAGCTGTTCAACGGGGTCTGAGGGGAAGTCCTGACCGAGCTGATTCTTATATTCTGCCTTGAACTGACCTGCAAGTTCCTTGAGGTCTGCAGCGGTAAGTTCAACGTCAAACTTAACGCCTTTCTTGGCCTTCATTTCGTCGATGAGCTGCTCAAAATACTTCTTGCCGACTTCCATAACTACGTCGGAGAACATCTGGATAAATCTTCTGTATGAGTCGTATACGAATCTCTCAAACTTGGGATCGGGGTTGCCTGCGATCATAGCGGCAACAACGTCGTCATTAAGACCGAGGTTGAGGATGGTGTCCATCATACCGGGCATGGAAGCACGAGCGCCTGAACGAACGGAAACAAGAAGAGGATTCTTGAGATCGCCGAACTTTTTGCCGTTTGCTTCTTCCATAAGCTTAACGTATGACATAGCTTCAGCCATGATTTCATCGTTAATCTTTCTGCCGTCTTCGTAATACTGAGTACAAGCTTCTGTGGAAATTGTGAAGCCGAAGGGAACGGGGAGACCGATGTTTGTCATCTCAGCGAGGTTTGCGCCTTTACCGCCGAGGAGCTCTCTCATGGTAGCGTTACCTTCTTTGAATGAGTAACAATACTTGTGTGCCATTGGATATCTACCTCCAAAAATTATAGTTTTTTAGTTTTGACCAAAAGTCATTATAACAGAATAATATATCCTTGTCTATATAAATATTAAGAAAAGCGAAATTTATTTGATTGGCTTTTTTGTCTACAATAAACAAACGGGAGGGGGAGAAAACCGTCGGAAATGCGGAGAAGGGAATATTACATCAGAGAACGGTATATTGTTAATTCGGCATTTTGCTGAATTTCAATGTGGGCTTTTTGTGTATAGTTTCCTATTGAATCAACGATTCCTTTATGATAAAATAAATTGTCAATTTATACTCTATGATGGGAGAAAATGCTATGGCAAACTGTCCTGCATGCGGTAAGCATCTTAAATTAACGGATTATAAACCCAACTGCCCTCACTGTGGCGTGAATATACCCTACTATAATATCGAGGAGCGTCTCCAGGAAGAGGCGGATGTTGCCGAGGTTGAGCACGTAAAGGTACAAAAGAAGATTGACAGACTCAAGGCATCTTTTGTCGGCTCCCCCCTTACGATAATCAGAATTTTCCTTTCTCTCCTTCCTATCGGAGCTCTTATGCTTCCCCTTTGCTCAATATCCTTCAGCGGTCCCCTCATTGAGCAGAGAACAACCGACGTAAATGCGATAACCCTTTACAATTACGTCTCCAAGCTCAACTTTGACAATCTCTTTACGATGATTGATACAAAGCTTGTCGGCGCGGGCTTCACGGCTCTTCTCGTTGCCGTTGCCACTATCCTTCTTTCCGCTGTCATGGTGCTTGTCAGCTTCCTTGCTCTCACCTGTGCCAACGGTCCCAAGGGTAAAATCAGAAACATTATCAATAACTGCATAGCAATCGTTTTTGCAGTTGTTGCTCCCATTGCGTTTACAAAATTCGCTTCATCAGTCAACGCCGCATTCCCTCAGTTCTTCAGCGGCAAAATCGGCGTAGGCATTTTCGTTTATATTGCGACCCTCGTTATTCTCCTTGTCCTTAACATCATCATCGCAAAGAAGAATGAGCCCGTTAAGTACAAGCAGTGCTACATCGGCGGAATTCCCGCAGAGGAATATGAAGAAATGATTGCAAACGGCGTTTCCATGGAAGAAATCCACAAGAAGATGGATGCTATCCTTGCCGAAAAGGATGCGGAAAGAACTGCCGAGGAAGAAAGAAAAGCGGCAGAAAGAAAAGCAAAGGAAGAGGAAGAGCTTGCACGTAAGGCAGGCGTTGAATCCGAAAATTCCGACAAAGAATAACCGGTAAATCAGAAGCACCTCCCGATGGGAGGTGCTTTTCGTTTTTATTATGTGGGGGGCTCAAACCGGACTACCCAGTAGGTACCGTTGATAAGAGAGGTGCTGACGACCTTTACCGTCATCTTCTGCCCGACTTCAACAATCGGCTTTGCATCGCTGATGAAATTCAGATGCTCTCCCGCTTTGTAGATATTGTCGTTTTCGGTTTCGGAATACTTGTAATCCTTGAGGACGAAATCAACTATCGCTCCGTCAACGTCAGTGCCCTCATCAAGCGCTTTTTCAAATTCCTCCGCCGAGGAGTAATGAATATATTTTTCCGTTACGCCGACGGTCGTCGGATCTTTGGTGGTCAGCAGTATCGTTCTGCCTTTCAGACAGGAAGTAAGCGTAAACATGAGCATAAAAATAAGAGCAAGTGAAATCAGCTTTTTCATATTCATCACCTCTATGCTCCGATAATACTACATTTTTGAAAAAAGGTCAATTTATTGTTGACATACCGTTTCAAATTTCTTAGAATATCGCTGAATCTGATTTTTGGGGATAATAAGTTGACTAAAGAAAAATTTGCCTGGAAGGAATTTATCGGCAGGATTATGGTCATCGCCATTCCCGTGGCGTTACAGAATCTGCTGACTACTACGGGCTCAATGGTTGATACGATGATGATAGCGGCTCTGGGTGAAAATTCCGTTGCCGCCGTGGGACTTTGCGCCCAGTACGCCACTCTCATATTTTCCTGCTACTGGGGATTTGTGGGAGGCGGTATGCTTTTCTTTTCCCAATATTGGGGAGCAGGGGATGAGAAGGGAATCTGCCGTACCTACGGCACTACCCTCACCTTTATGATGGCTGTTGCGGCAATCGTAACGACGCTTGCGGCGTTCAGACCCGATTTCATAATGCGTGTTTATACGGATAAGCCCGCAATACAGGAAATCGGCGTTGAATACCTGAAGGCTGTTTTCCCTGCCTATCCGTTTCAGATTTTTTCAATGGCAATGAGTGCCATGCTCCGTACCACCGACAGAGTAAAAATTCCTCTTATCGGCTCAATCGTGTCGGTATTTTCCAATATTCTGCTCAACTGGCTTCTCATCGGCGGCAATCTCGGATTTCCCGCTCTGGGAGTGAAAGGTGCCGCTGTTGCCACCGCAAGTGCCGCGGTAATAAATTCGCTTACCATTATAGTGATTTGCATTATCAAAAAATATCCGTTTCTTTTCAGATTCCGTGAGCATTTTGACTGGAGCGGTACGTGGGTCAAAGAATATCTTAAAAAGAGCTTTCCCATTATCTGCAATGAGCTTTTTATAGGTATCGGCTTCATGGTCATCAATATGGTGCTGGGCAGACAGCCCGAGGAAGCAATAGCCGCCCTTGCGGTATTCAGAACTCTTGAAGGACTTGTAATCGCATTCTTTTCCGGCTTCTCAAACGCTGCCTCAATCCTTGTGGGAAACTGTGTCGGCTCGGGAGAAATCAGAACTGCCTACGAGAGAGCGAAACGCCTTGTTTTCCTTTGCGGCTCCGTAATTGCAGTCGTTTGCATCGGCGTTTTCGTTCTTCATTCACCCATACTCAGAATTATGCATCTTTCCGGCGAATCCTTCAGAATATGCACTCAGATGATAGGTGTTTACTCCGTAGCCGCCGTAATCAGAATGTGCAACTGGACACAAAACGATACCTACCGCAGTGCAGGCGATACAAAATTCGGCACAATACTTGAAATCGCTTTTCAGTACGGTATGGTGCTGCCGTGTATAATCCTTGCCGGTCAGGTGTTTCATCTGCCTACGGTAATAGTATTTGCCGCGGCGTATATTGACGAGCCCATCAGACTGGTGCTTATGCAGATTCACATGTATTCCGGCAAATGGATACGCCCCGTTACCCCCGAAGGCCGGCAGGCGCTGCCCGGATTTATGGAAGAAAAAAGAAAACAAAAAGTGAAAGAAGAAACCAATGAATAAAAAAGCCGCTTCGTCGGTCATCCTCGCCGGTGTACTGTGGGGAATAATCGCGATATTTATAAATAAACTTTCCGCGGCGGGATTGGATGCCATGAATATTTCGTTTGTGCGTATGTCCGTTTCCGCGTCGGTATTTCTGCTGTTCGTTTTGCTGACGGACAGGAGCAAGCTGAAAATCAGACTGAAGGATATATGGATTTTTGTCTGCACGGGTATAGTCAGCGTGGTAATGTTCAACTGCTGTTATTTCTATACTCTCATTCATTCGCAGGCAAGCGTTGCCGTGGTGCTTCTCTACACCTCGCCCGCCTTTATTCTGCTTCTCTCTGCCGTTTTTTTCAAAGAAAAAATTACTCCCGTCAAAATATCAGCTCTCATTCTTACCCTCTGCGGATGCGTTTTTACTGCGGAGCTTATCGGAAGCGGGGCGAGCATTACTCCATTCATAATGCTTACGGGTATCGGCTCGGGACTTTTTTACGGGCTTTATACCATTTTCGGCAGAATCGCCCTCAAAAAATACGATAAGGTCACCGTCACGGTCTACACATTTATTTTCGGGCTTATCGGCTCGCTCTTTGTGGGCAAGCCCGTTGAAACGGTGACAAAAATTGCCGATGAACCCGGGGTGCTGATATGGTGTATCGGTGTCGGTGTGATATGCACCGTCCTGCCGTATTTCTTTTATACAAGCGGATTGCAGAAGCTTGAAAACGGCAAGGCGGCAATCCTTGTGGCTGTTGAGCCACTTGTGGGAGCGATAATAGGAATGACCGTTTATCACGAATCTCACGGCATACAGAAAATCATCGGAATAATCTGTATATCGTGTGCGATTATCCTGTTGAATCTGCCCGATAAAAAGACAGAAAAAAGTGCTTCACTGTGATTGCAGTGAAGCACTTTGTGTTTTACCTTGTGAAATTATTTGATGTAGAGAGGGCCGTAGGTCTTGCATGCTCTGAAATCGGCGCCCTCAAGGTCCTTTGTGCCGAATGCACCCCAGCAAGCGGGACGGAAAATCTTTTCGTCGGGAACGTTGTGGAGAGCAACGGGGATACGGAGCATTGATGCCATCGTGATGATGTCGGCACCGATGTGACCGTAGGAGATAGCACCGTGGTTTGCACCCCAGTTATTCATCAGGTCATAAGCGGAATTGAATGCCGCGCCGCCTGCTTCACCGCATCTGGGAGTGAACCATGTGCAGGGCCAGGTATAGTCTGTTCTCTTCCAGAGAACGTCGGAAACCTCGTCGGGAAGATTAACAGTCCAGCCCTCGCAAATCTGAAGAACGGGGCCGAGTCCCTTGACGATGTTGAGTCTTATCATTGTAGCGGGCATTTCCGCACGGGTAAGGAAGCGGGATGAGAATCCGCCGCCGCGGAAGTAACCGTTATCTGCTGCATTCCATGTGGTAGCGGCAAGAATCTTTTTGCGGTCAGCCGCGGTAACCTCATACCAAGGCTTCATAATGCCGTTGCCGTTCTTATCCTTCATTTCACCGCAGGCGTCAAGGCAGCACGCACCGGAGTTGATAAGGTGGATAAATCCGCCCGCTTCCTTTGCGTGACCTTCAAGCTCGTATCCGGTTACTCTCTTTACGGAGTCTGCGCTCCAGCAGGTACGTACGTCTGCGAACATCTGGGGCTTGTTTGTAAGCAGCTTCATGAAGAGCATACCGAGGCCGTTGAGCGTATCGTTTTCGGTTGCAAGGATGTAGGGCTCTCTTGTTCCGTTCCAGTCAAAGCTGGTGTTGAGGAGTGCCTCTGCGAAGTCGGCGTTGGGATAGAAGTCCGTCCACTGTCTCTGACCCTGGAAGCCGGCTGCGATTGCATTGTGACCGACCATTTCTTCTTCTCTGCCCTTGGGAAGCTTGGGATTGCCGTTCATAAGGTCCTTGATGATGCACATCATCTTGACTGTGAATTCCCAATCCTTTTCCTTCTGCTCTGCGCTCTTGCGAACGAACTTGGGGTTCTTGTCGAAGCCCTCGGGACAGTTTTCCTTTGTCCACTTGAGTGCCTTCTGGAATTCCTTTTCGTCGTAGATGCCTTCGGTCATTCTGCGGATGATTTCAACCTCGTCAACGGATTCAACTCTCATGCCGAGATAACCCTCGATGAAATCGGGATTGATCGTTGAGCCGGCAATACCCATGCAGATTGAGCCGATCTGAAGATATGACTTGCCTCTCATTGTGGCAACGGCAACTGCCGAGCGGGCAAAACGGAGAAGCTTTTCTTCAACATCGGCGGGGATTGTTGTATCGTCTGCATCAAGTACGTCTTTGCCGTAGATACCGAATGCGGGAAGGCCCTTCTGCGCATGAGCGGCAAGAACGGATGCAAGGTAAACGGCGCCGGGTCTTTCGGTTGCATTGAAGCCCCATACGCCCTTGATTGTGTTGGGATCCATATCCATCGTTTCCGAGCCGTAGCACCAGCAGGGAGTAACGGAAAGGGTAATGTCAACGCCTTCCTTCTTGAACTTTGCTGCGCAGGCGGCTGCCTCTGCAACGCGGCCGATGGACGTGTCGGCGATAACAACCTTAACGGGCTCGCCGTTTGAATACTTAAGGTTTTCCTCAAAGAGCTTCTTTGCACTGAGTGCCATACCCATTGTCTGCTCCTCAAGGGATTCTCTTACCTTAAGAGGTCCTCTTCTGCCGTCGATGATGGGACGGATGCCGATTACGGGATAATCGCCGATAAGTCTGCTTTTTGCCATATTATTACTTCCTTTCGAATAATAATTACAGATTTATTTTGTGACCTCGAGGAATCTTTCGTATGCCTTTGACCAGGCATCGGAATCGGCGGGGTCATAAATTTTGAGTGATTCGCTGTTTGCGATGATTTTTCTTGCCTCGGCAACCGTCTTTACGCAGTCCTGAGCCAGAAGCTGAACGGCTATGTTGCCGAGTACCGTGGCTTCAATGGGGCCTGCCTTGACGGGTACGTTGCAGGAGGAGGCGGTCATTCTGCAGAGCAGACCGTCCTTGACTCCGCCGCCGATTACGTGAATGCAGGGATAATCCCTGCCGGTACAGCCCTTGATTTTATCAAAGGTCTGTCTGTATTTCATTGCAAGACTTTCATAGATACAGCGCATGATTTCGCCCACGGTTTCGGGAACGTACTGATTTGTCCTGCGGCAGTATTCACGCACTCTGCCGGGAATGTCACCCATGGGTGTGAATTCGGGAGCATCCGGGTCAATGAAACACTTGAAGGGCTCCGCTTCGAGAGCGAGCTTTTCAAGGTCGGCATATGAATAATTTTCACCGTGCCTGCCCCAGTGACGTCTGCTTTCCTGAATGAGCCAGAGACCGATGATGTTTTTGAGAAAACCGGTCTTGCCCTCGCATCCGCCCTCGTTGGTGATATTCATTTCAAGGGATTTTTCGTTGACGATGGGAGTATCGAGCTCCGTTCCGAAAAGTGACCACGTACCGCTTGAAAGGAAGATGAAATCCTTTTCTTCGGCAGGTACTGCGGTAATGGCACTCTGAGTATCGTGACCGCAAACGGAGATGACCTTCTTGTCCTCGTCAAGTCCGCATTCCGCTTTCACTTCATCGGAAAGCTTGCGTATCACGGTGCCGGGAAGCGAAATTTTACCCATAAGCCGTTTGGGAATGCCCAGCTTGTCAAAGACCTCATCGCACCAGCCGTGAGTGTTGATATCAACAAGCTGTGAAGTGGTTGCAATGGAGTATTCCGTTGCCTTTACGCCCGTAAGCATATATGCGAATAAATCGGGCATAAAGAGAATGCTCTCTGCTCTTTCAAGCATGTGAGGTCTGTATTTCTTAAGAGAATACAGCTGGAATACGGTATTCAGCTCCATGAACTGAATGCCCGTGAGATTGTAGAATTTTTCTTTGGGAAGCAGGCTAAAGGAATCCTCAACAAGTCCTTTTGTACGCAGGTCGCGATAATGAACGGGGTTTTCCATAAGCTTTCCTTCTGAGTCAATCAGACCGAAGTCAACGCCCCATGTGTCAATACCGATGGAGTCAAAGCCGCCTGCGGCGTTTGCCTTGATGATTCCCTGCTTGATTTCGTGGAAAAGGCGAAGCACGTCCCAGTAAACCGTTCCGTTTACCGTTACGGGGTCGTTGGTAAAGCGATGGACCTCTTCAAGGGTGATTTTTTTACCGTCAAATTTGCCCAGTATCGCTCTGCCGCTTGATGCACCGAAGTCAATGGCAAGTACACGTTTGGTCACTGTATAACAACGCCCTTCTTGAGAATGATATTTGCATAGATTGCTGTCTCGCCGGTTGCGACAACGGCGTATGCTTTCTTTGCTCTCTCGTAGAATGCAAAGCGTTCAACAAGCTCAAATTCCTTTGCGCCCTCATTCTTCTCGACGGTTTTTTCATAATCCGACCAGATGGGAGGAAGATTGTCGGGGTCACCGTTATCCATAAGGGCAACGGGAGCGTCAACGTAGGTGTCAAGGGGCATGAGCTTGAGAATGGCGTCAACTATTTCGTTTACACCGTGACCGTCAAGGCGTACAAGGCGCTGTGCAACGGAAGCGGCGGGGAAATTGCCGTCACCGATAACGATTTCGTCACCGTGACCCATTTCCATGAGAATTTTAAGCAGCTCGGGAGAAATAATGGGA
>CALAUI010000021.1 GCA_937892115.1 uncultured Clostridia bacterium
GTCACCGTGACCCATTTCCATGAGAATTTTAAGCAGCTCGGGAGAAATAATGGGAGAAATGTTCTTTAACATAAGCTTTTCCTCTTTCACGCCTTACGGCAAATAATCAATATTCCGCAGAACCCGTTGTTCTGGGATAAGGGATGGCATCACGGATATTGTCAATACCCGTTGTGTACATGACGAGTCTTTCAAAGCCCAGACCGAAGCCGCTGTGCTTGACACCGCCGTATCTGCGCAGGTCAAGATACCAGTCGTAATCCTCGGGCTTGAGACCGAGCTCGTTGATTCTTGCTTCAAGTACGTCAAGGCGTTCCTCTCTCTGGCTTCCGCCGATGATTTCGCCTATGCCCATTACAAGGCAGTCCGCCGCGGCAACGGTCTTTCCGTCGTCGTTGAGACGCATATAGAATGCCTTGATTTCCTTGGGATAATCCGTAACGAAAACGGGCTTTTTGAATATTTTTTCGGTAAGGTAACGCTCGTGCTCTGTCTGAAGGTCACGGCCCCAGCTTACCTTGAATTCAAATTCATCGTTGTGTTCCTCAAGCATCTTTACGGCGTCGGTGTAGGTTACTCTGCCGAAGTCGGAGGTGGCAACGGTGGTCAGCTTCTCAATAAGTCCCTTCTCAACGAAATTGTTGAGGAATTCAAGCTCCTGCTTGCAGTTTTCAAGGGCATAGCTGATGGCGTATTTGATCATACCCTCGGCGTAGTCCATATCCTCCGCAAGGTCTGCAAAAGCGATTTCCGGCTCAATCATCCAGAATTCCGCGGCGTGACGCTGAGTGTAGGATTTCTCTGCTCTGAAGGTGGGACCGAAGGTATAAACCTTGCCGAATGCAAGTGCCATAGTCTCTGCCTGAAGCTGACCGGATACAGTAAGATATGCGGGCTTTTTGAAGAAGTCCTCTGTATAGTCAACCTGACCGTCTTCTGTTTTGGGTACGTTTTCCATGTCAAGAGTGGTTACCTTGAACATTTCGCCTGCGCCTTCACAGTCGGAGCAGGAGATGAGGGGTGTATGTGCATATACGAAGCCCTGGTCAATGAAATACTTATGGATTGCATAGGCAAGGGTTGAACGTACTCTGAAAACCGCATTGAAAAGATTCGTTCTGGGTCTGAGGTGAGCGATGCTTCTCAGATATTCACGGCTGTGTCCCTTTTTCTGAAGAGGATAGTCGGGAGTTGAAACCGCTTCGATGCTGATTTCGTCTGCATTGATTTCAAAGGGCTGCTTTGCTTCGGGGGTAAGCAGGAGAGTACCCGTAACCCTGAGAGCGGCACCTACGTTTGTCTTTGCAACGTCCTTGTAGTTTGCGATTTTTGCGGATTCAAAAACTATCTGAACTCCCTTGAAACTTGAGCCGTCGTTGATTTCGGCAAAGCCGATATCCTTGGAGTCTCTGATTGTTTTTACCCAGCCGTAAACGGTTATCTGTTTACCGCCGTAGCTCTGTGAATCCTCCCAGAGCTTTTTGATTTCTACTCTGTCCATTTGTATTTATCTCCTTGTTAGAGTTTGTTAACTTTTTACACCGTGAGAATATCACGGTTTATTTCAACTGCATATTCACCTATGCCTTCAACCTCAAGCAGCTGGTCAACGCTTCTGAATCCGCCGTGGTGCTCGCGGTAATCTATGATTGCCTGCGCTCTGACCTCGCCGATTTCCCGCAAATTTTTAAGTTCGTCAAAGGTTGCGGTGTTGAGATTGACCGACTCCGTCTGTATCTGCTTTTCCGTCGTAAGGGTGACCGCCTGAATTTTTTCGGATTCAACGGCGATGTCCACCGCCTTGACCGCAAACAGAACGGATACCGTAACCAGCACGGTTACGGCGGTGATAAGCAGGGATTTTTTACTGTTTTCCATATCAGAAATTCGAGCCGTTCCAGCCCCAGTGCTCCGCTTCCATATACTTTACATAGATGTTGGAAAGGGGAATGCCGAGTTCCTCGTTGATTATGGTGCAGAGGGCACCCGTGAGTCTGTCGTAAGCCGCATCCGAGGAAGAGCCGAAAATATTGACCTCAAGGTATGCAAAATCGTCATCGGGATTTCCTCTGAAAGCCATGGGAATGCCGTCGTCAAAAGCAAGCATAAGCCAGCTTTCGCTCTTGCCGGGGATAAGGGCAATTGCCTGCCCCAGCTTTGTCTTAAGATTTTCTCTCGTTGTGTCGTCAATGGTCTTTGTGGTTGTTGTTCTGATGAATGGCATATTAACCTCCGCCTGTCCTCAGGAAGCTGCGGGCGGGCACTACCGCACCCAGCACATTGCAGCTGCTGTCTGTGTAATTTACTATGATACGCGCGCCGTTATCGTATTCGGTACAGTAAACTCCGTCCTCAGCCCGGTAGTGATTGGTCATTCTGGCATCACGCAGGTCGTTGAGGGCTTCGTCTGCGGCAGCGTAATATTCTGCGGCACCGTTGATTGTATTGTCGTAATATCTTATGTCGGATTCGTTTTTGTCATCCGCCACATAATTCCATTCATAATGGGGACTTGCACCGTATTCAATGTATTTGAGAAGGGTTTCCTTCGTGTTCTTTCCCGTATTGATCGGGTGACCGGCATAGTCGCAGATGCCGTGAAGAATAAGCTGAATGAAGGGAACCGGAATATATGAGCCGCTCTTGCTTACCGTGGTGGTAAGGGGAATATCAATGATACGCGAGGCGTTTTTAAGCACGTTGAAATTACAGTGCTCAACCATGATTTCACCCGTGGTTGAAAGCCGCGATATCTTTTCGTGAAGCAGGTCCGATGCCTCCTGACGCAGAAGACCTTTGCCGGAGAAATCGGAGTAAAGATATTGCCCCGCATCGCTTATGCAGATGCCGGTAACGGGAAGATTTTTCATTACCGTCAGCACCTTCAGTGCCACGTCGGCAAGCCCGGATAAATCTCTGAAAAATCCGGCTTCACCTTTGACTTTGCCGTTGAAAATATCTCTTGCTCCGCTCTTTTTGAAATCCTCTGCGGAGGTAAGGATGTTTGCTTTCATGAACAAACTCATATTCTGGTCCGAAATATAAGCGTACAGCTCCTTGAGACCTTTATTGCCTCCCAGCTCGGGAAGCACCTCGGAGCGGGTGATGTCCGCGGAATCGGGACCGCCCGTGCCTGCGGAATTATATCTGACCGTCACGTTACTGATACCCTTGTTTTTCATTCTTACGAGCATATCGTGTGCCTGGTCAAAATCCGTAAGCACCTTCGGGGATTTTATTCCGAATAAGCCCTTACGGTATTCAATACCGTTGAGTGTGAGATAAAAGGGAAGATGCTCCGTGGGAGTAATGCTTCCGGGAGTCAGCACGGAATTTCTGATAAGCTGTTCTCTTATGGCGGATGCCATACCGGAATACGAGGCGTTTATACCCGAAAGAAAGCGGTAGCACAGCTTTACTTCATCGGTCGTGGGTTTATCGGAAATATAAAGCTTGTCGTCTTCATAAACGCAGGGAGTGATATTCACGCAGGAATATACTCTGTTGAAGCTTCCCTCGCCCTTTGATTTATCCGCATTGATACGGGAAACCGCATCGCCTTTTTCAATCAGTGCGGCAAAAGCCGCGTTACCTCTGCCTATTCCGAAGGCGGGAACGGGTGCCGTGCCGGAGTTTTCATCGGGTATGCCGGGGTCGTCACCGTAAACCGCAAAGGAAAGGGATTCAAAGGATTCATCGTAAACCGCGGTGTTGATTACCGCGCCGCATCCGTCGGGAACAAGCAGGAAATTTTCACTGTCGGTATCGTCGTAAGCACCGAAGCTGTTGAGAATTTCAATATTCTCAATGAAAGCGTCTTTATTGCCCGTCAGATTTTTATATTTACAGTCCACGGTCATATTGCCGTCTGCCAGGGTAACGTCAAGTGTTACGGCAAAGCCCACGGAGGATTTATCGTGTTTTTTTGCGGAAGCATTCTCCGCCGAGTCAAAAATATTGTAGGTAAATTTATATCCCTTGTCGGATTTCTCTGCAGAAGCCGTACCGTACGCCACGGAATTATCCTGACTGTTGAGTAGATATACGTCCGTACCGCCGATGATTCTCAGAGAAACCACGGATGCACTGCAGGGGGGTACTTCTTCGTTTTCGCCGACGGAAGGTGCTTCGGGAAGTGCCGACCACATCATATCCGCCGAATTGTCGTAAACCGCGGGTGCACATTTTTCCTCATCAATATACAGGTCAATGAAGCCCGAGGAAACACCCGTCTTTTTCAGCTTATCGGTTCCTGAGGAGTAGTGAAGCTTCTCGTTGCCCGTCCCCGGAACGCTTATTTCGTTGCGGGTGGCGACTTTGCGGATGACCGAAACCGAGCCGGCGGAAGAAAAACCGCACGAGGACAGCGTAATGCATACCGTAAGGCACAACGCCGTCAGCAGGAAAGGTATTCTTTTTTTACTGCTTTTTGTCATCATAAAAATGTGAATCCTCGGCAACCTCGAACCAGAATACCACGCCGCCGTCAACGTTCTGCACGCCGTAGCCGCACTTATGTGCCGCCATAACGGTTTTGACTATCGAAAGACCGAGACCGAAACGGTTATCGCTTCTGTCATGCGCCTTGTCGCCTCTGTAAAAGCTGTCCCAGATTGAAGAGATATCTTCATCTGCGATACGCTCGCCGGTGTTGAATACGCTTATGCGCAGCAGCCCGTCCTTCTTTTCGGAGGAGAGAATGATTTTCTTTTTTCCCGAGCAGTGAGAGATGGCGTTTGTAACGTAGTTTCTGAGTACGGTTTCTATTTTATCCTCCTGAGACCAGCAAAGGGCGGAAACGGGTATGTCGTTGCGCACCGTAATGCCTTCCGCTTCAATCTGAAGTGAAAGATGGTCAAGAAGTCTTACGGCGGCTTCGCCGATGCTCCAGAGAGAGGGGGTAAATTCTTTTGAAGTACTTTCCAGCTTGGTGATTTCAAGAAGCTGAAGCACAAGGGAATTCATCTTGTTGGATTCATCCCTGATTATTCCGCAGTATTCTTTGATTACCTGCGGGTCGTCGCTGATGCCCTCGCATACGCCTTCGGCATAGCCGGAGATGATTGCAATGGGAGTTTTCAGCTCATGTGATACGTTGCTGATGAAGTCTTTTCTCGCATTGTCAAGAGCAAGACGAAGTTCAATGTCCTTTTCAAGCTGAAGATTTTTATCCTTCAGGTCGGCAAGCGTCATATCCAACTTGTCGGAAAGAATGTTGATGCTCTTTCCCAGCTCGCCTACCTCATCGTTGCCGTGGTCCTTGCATTTTTTGCTGAAATCAAGCGCCGCCATGTTTTTGGTGACGGAGTTCATTTCTTCAACGGGCTTTGAAAGCCGTGAAACGAGGATAATGAATATGACACACAGCAGGGTGATTGTGCATAAACTGAAAACGGTGTAAACCGTGTCGGTAACGTCCGCTACGTTTTCAACGTCCGCAACCGCACCGTAAACATATATTGTGTTGCCGTCGTCAAGCACGGAATGATAGATGAAATACGCCGAGCTTGTCGCCGCCTTGCGGAGGATTTCAACGTCCTTGAAATCAAGGTTATAGTCCTTCGCGTAGGTTGTGGAAACCACCATATCGCGGTATTCGGGTGTGACCGAAGCGGAGGAAGCAAAGTGTGACGTGCTTGTCGGAGCACCCGTGCCTCTGCTTGTATAGAGCAGGGAGCCGTCCGCATCCACTATCTCAAAAGCCGCATTGTGATTGCGGGCAATGATGTAGAGGTCGTCGTAATATGAAGACGAGCCGGGTATCAGATCGTTGACCGATTCCGCTATTGATATCAGCTCGTTGTAGGTCCTGCGTGAGAGGGATTTGAAAAGAATGGGATAGGAAAGCAGTCTGATGATAATGAAGAAGGCAATGAAAACAATAATGGTGGCAAGGAGGATTTTTGCCCTCAGCTTTCCGAATACAAGCTTGAAGGATTTTTTCAGGAGTTGTTCACCTCAATCTTATATCCCACTCCGTACACGGTCTTAAGGTGTTCCTCGCCCCATACACCCAGCTTGGTACGCAGTCTTGTTATGTGAGAGTCAACGGTACGGGCATCACCCGTAAAATCAAGTCCCCATACGCTGTCAAGCAGGTTATCTCTGGAATAAATCCTGCCGGGATTTGACATAAGCTTTTCAAGGATGCTGAATTCCTTGATTGTCAGCTCCACTCCCTTGCCCTCAAGGGTAACGGAATGGGAAGGAATATTCAGGGTCAGTCCTTCAATGGTGATAACGCCGTCAACGTGCGGCTCGCTTTTGCCCGCTCTCCTGAGGAGAGTTTCGATTCTCTTGACAAGGATCGTGGGGCTGAACGGCTTTGTAACGAAGTCATCCGCTCCGGATTCAAAGGAAAGAAGCTCGTCAAATTCCTGACTTCTTGCGGTGAGTACGATGATGGGAATGTTACTTGTCTCTCTTATTTTCTTGCAGACCTCCCAGCCGTCAAGCTCCGGCATCATAATATCGCAGACAAGGAGATTTATGCCCTTGACTGTGTTGAACTTCTCAATCGCATCTTTGCCGTCAACCGCTTCAACGGTTTCGTATCCCGACTTTTTCAGAAAGTCGCAGACCAGTCGTCTGATGAGGGTTTCGTCATCAGCAACAAGTATTTTATTCATTCCTTCACCGCCTTTCATACGTGGGTTTTGATGATATCCGCTTTATTTTATCACACACGCTTTATTTATTCAAGAGCAAAAACAAAATAAGGAAGGCAAAAGAAAAGACCGCCGGGAATCTGCCCGACGGTCGGTACTGATCAGAATTTTTCAAGATTCATCGCGGATGAGGACTTCATAAACTGAGGATAACGGGCATCCGTATCTACGGTGAAGCGTCCGTCATATTCAAGAATTGTGAATATAAATTCACTGCAGTCGCTTCCGCTGTTCAGGGGAACGTGAGGACATCCCTTCAATGCCCACGTGGTTTCGGGGAAGATAACGCCGCTCAGGTCAACTATCTTGTCGGGAGATACTCTTTCGCCCGTGTAGTCTTCGCCGAGTGTGGTGCCGAATGGAGCTATCTTTGCTCCGCCCAGCATACGGTCGGCTTCAAGGATGTTGTCGCCTGTTCCGCCGCCGCCGGTGTAGATGGGAGTGACTGCTCTGTCATAGCCGGCGACTACTGCGATATAAACACCGTCTTCCTGTGCCTGCAAAAGCATTTCATCACGTTTTGCCTGCATTTCCTGATACTGCTGCGACAGCTCGATTATGCCGGCGTATTTGTCCTCTTCACCGCCGAACATATACTTTATCGCTTTGTCATAATCTTCGGGAAGCACCAGCGCCCAGATAGTGGGCATGGAGCCGTAGGTATCTCTGAGAAACAGATTGTAAACGGGACCGATAAGCTTGGGAACGAGCTTATTTACACCGTTAACAAGGCCGCCCAGAATCTTTGTTTTGTACAGCACGTCAAGAAGCACCGACAGTGCCTTGTTGTCCTGAGCGAGCATTTGCTTTGCATAATTATACAGATTGTCTGCATTTATCACCACTTTGCCCTGAAGCAGGTCCGTGGTGACGTGAGTGCCGCAGAAGGTGGAGGAAACAAAGAGCACCTTGTTCAGCTTTGAATAGCCGTACTTGTAAATGTAGCTTGTTGCTTCAATGCCGCCCATACTGCAGCAGACAAGATTGACCTTATCCTTGCCGGAGTCGCCGATTGCCTGATCTATGAGCTTATCAAGACGTTCCGCATTGATAAAGGGATCGATACGCCAGTCGTAGTTGAAGTAGTAGACGTTTTCCGCACCGTATCTGGCGACTGCGGTTTTCATGAATCCCACTTCATTGTTTCCGCCCAGCTTCTCTGTAAAATCCGGGTAGTTTGCAAGGGAGAGGGGATATTCGTGAACGCCGACATTATACTTTGAAGAGCCGTCGGGATTGCACGCCATGGCACCCATGACGTCGTTAAAATAATCCGCAAGCACCTGTACGCCCTTCTCGGTACTGTGGGTGAAAATGCCTTTGAAAAGTGCCTTGAAAATCGTGCCGATGAGCTTACCCGCATCAATGCCCTTGAAGCAGTTCTGCTCGTTTTCCGTGCCTTCATCAACGTAAAGGCCTTCAAAATCCATACCCCTTATCATTATCACGGGAGTTCCGTCGTAAGCGGGAGCAGCTTCTTCTTCAGCCGAAGCGAAGACGCACAGACATCCGCTTACGGAAATTATCAGGGCAAGAATGGCTGATAAAAACCTCTTTTTCATTTTAATCACCACATGTTATCCGATCTTTCAAGGAATGCCGTCATATCTTTGATTTCAATGGTTTCGTCGCCGAGACGAACGGTGCCGTTCCACTTGCCGAATACCTGATGGCAGAGATTGCCGACAAAGATGAATCTGAGCATTGTGTAGTTGTCGTATTCCGGAGTCATGGTCATTTCAAAGCTGCCGTCATCGCTGACGATTTTCCATTCCTTGCCGTTATCCGCCCAGTCTGAATCAAGCGGCTTTACTATGCCGCTTTCGTCAACGAGGGAAAGATAGCCGAGCTTGTATGCCTTACCGTTGAGGAAAGCGGTGCTTTCGGATGCACAGCTTGTGTCACCGAAGCCCCAGCCGATTTCAAAGCCGAATACGTCGCCGTTGTCAAGTGTGGTTGAGCCGTTTCCCCACCACCATACCTGATGGAAGGGCCATACGCCTCTGCCCCAGTCAAGTACGGCATAGGAATTGTCTTCTTTACCCTTGAATTCAAATGAGGTATCACCGCAGGTAACGGTACCGGTCGTTGCCATGCAGTTTGTCTTCTGATTGTAATAGAAACGTCTGCCGGCACGGGTGTCAAAGGGAACTGCGATGTAGTGTGATTCGTGAACGGGAAGCATTTCAAGTACAAGGTCCATGGTGAAATCCTTCAGTCCCGCCTTGCCCTTGAACTTCAGAGTTCTCTGAGTAGCCGTTACGTCGCACTCAAAATCAAAATTGAGACCTTTTCTGACATATTTGTGGGGCTGCGAATCGTCCTCACAAAGGCCGCCGTTTCCGTAACCGAGCTTGAATTTGCCGAGCGTAAGGAGATTGAGCACCATGGTGCTGTTGGCTTCGCCGGTCTCTCTGTCAAAATATCCTACGGTGACCGCACCGCCGAGTGAAATATCGGCTATGGTGACCTGAACGGTATAACGGTCGTTGGAAATCTGGTAGAAGTCCCATTCCTTTGTCTTGAGGGGGCTGGTCTTAATGGCACTGCGGTCATACTGATAGAGGGGAGTAAAGCAGTAGCCGGACTGTGTCAGATAACCGTTTTCGTCAAGAACGGGAGTTTTTTCCTTGATTTCAATCTGTTCTGCGAATGCCTGAATTCCGAATACGGAGCTCATGAGAATCGCGCAGATCATAGCGACGGAAATCAGTCTGAAAAGTGTTTTTTTCATTTGAAAATCTCCTTCCGGAAAAATGTTGAGGATATCATATCACAATCGCCGTACTTTTGCAATAAGTCATATAATAAAAAAGATATTGAAAAAAACAAATAAATATGATATACTGTCACCGTATATGCTTAAAATGGGAATTTGCGTTCATGCAAAATCCGGCTGATTTTTAACGGAAGGAGAAGAGATTTATGCAGGCATATTTTGACAATTCCGCAACAACGAAGCCCTGCCCCGAGGCGGTAAAAGCGGTGGAAAATGCCCTCACCGAATGCTGGGGAAATCCTTCTTCATTACATTATTCCGGACTTGAAGCGGATGCTCTTCTCGAGAAGGCAAGGCAGAGTATCGCATCAAAGCTTTCCTGCGAAAGCAGTGAGATTTTCTTTACCTCCGGCGGAACGGAAAGCAATAATCTTGCCCTTTTCGGAACGGCGTATTCTCTGAAAAGATACGGCAAAAGGATAGTGGCCACGAGCGTTGAACATCCCAGTATAGACGAGGCACTCAACCGTCTTTCGGAGGAGGGATTCGAGATTATAAGACTTTCCGTTGATAAAACGGGAAAAATCAATCCCGCCGACCTTATAGCGGCAGTTACTTCCGATACGATTCTCGTGACAATGATGTACGTCAACAACGAGGTGGGCTCAATTATGCCCGTTGAGCTTGCAAAGAGAGCCGTTGCCGCATCGGGAGCTCACGCTTACGTTCACGTGGATGCTGTCCAGGCCTTCGGCAAGCTTCCCGTAAAACCCGTTCAAATGGGTGCGGATCTGGTCACAGTAAGCTCTCATAAGATTCACGGTCCCAAGGGTGTGGGTGCTCTTTACATAAAGAAAGGTACACGGCTCAGACCCCGTACTCTCGGCGGAGAGCAGGAAATGAAAATCAGACCCGGCACTCAGCCCATGCCCGCAATAGCCGGATTCGGCGCGGCGGCGGATGCCCTGCCCGATGTAAAAGAAGAGCTGCCCCGTGTCACGGAGCTTCGAGACTATATGCTTTCGGAGTTTGAGAGAATCGGCGGTATTGAGCTTAATTCCCCCCGCGATGCCCTTCCCTACGTAACCAATATTTCCGTAACGGGCATCAAATCCGAGCCCATGCTCAATTTCCTTTCATCAAAAGGAATATGCGTTTCTGCGGGCTCTGCCTGCTCAAAAGGAAAGAAAAGCAGGGTGCTTACGGAAATGGGGCTTGACCGCGACAGAATGGAAAGTCCCCTCAGAATCAGCTTTTCACGGTACACGACAAAAGAAGAAATTGACTATCTCGTCGAAATGATAAATCTCGGCAAACAGCAAATAAGAGCCATTAAATAACGGAGACATTATGAAAGAAGTAATTTTGATTAAAAACGGTGAGCTTGCTCTCAAAGGACTGAACAGACGCACCTTTGAGGATATGCTTATCAAAAATATGAGACACCGCCTTGAAAAAATCGGAAAATTTGAATTCCGCACCGCCCAGTCAACTATTGTTGCCGTTCCCGCAGACGAGGATACGGACCTTACCGAGGCGGCGGAAATCATCCGCACCGTGTTCGGAATAGCGGGATTTTCAAGAGCGCTTGCGGTTGAAAAGGATTTTCAGACCATTCTCAGACAGACGGAGGAATATCTGAGATTTGACCTTATGGCGGCTTCCACCTTCAAGGTCGAGGCAAAGCGTTCCGATAAGAAATTCCCCCTCAATTCTCCGGAAATCTGCCGTGAGGCAGGGGGTTATCTTCTCAATAAATTTCCCAATCTTTCCGTTGACGTTCATAATCCCGACGTTACCGTGAATATTGAAGTGCGTGACGATGCGGCATATATCCACGGCAAGCAGATAAAGGGTGCGGGCGGTATGCCCGTGGGCTCCGCAGGTAAAGCGTGCCTGCTTATTTCCGGCGGTATCGACAGTCCCGTTTCGGGATATATGATGGCAAAGAGAGGCCTTGAGCTTACCGCGGTTCATTTTGCTTCTCCTCCCTATACCAGTGAAAAGGCGGAGCAGAAGGTACACCGTCTTTTAGGCAAGGTCTCAAAATATTCCGGCAGAATCGGGCTCTGGGTAGTTCCATTCACGGAAATTCAGGAAAAAATCAAGGACGAATGTCCCGAGGATATATTCACGGTCATAATGCGCCGAATGATGATGAGAACGGCACAGATCATTGCCGCAAGAGAAAAGGCGGGAGCGCTCATTACGGGTGAAAGTGTAGGGCAGGTGGCAAGTCAGACGATGCCCGCGATTGCCTGCACGGAGGCGGTATGCAACATACCCGTTTTCAGACCTCTCATCGGCATGGATAAGGATGAAGTAATAGAAATATCAAGGAAGATTGATACGTTTGATATATCAATCCTTCCCTATGAGGACTGCTGTACCGTGTTCACTCCGAAGCATCCCCGCACAAGACCCACACTTGATTACGTGGAAAAGGCGGAGGAGGCATTTGACTGGAAGCCCATGGTGGAAACGGCTGCCGCAGAGGCAAGATTCGTACTTATAGACAACTGACAGACGGAAGGTGAAGATTACGGCTGTATGCGAAATTCTTTCGGTGGGCACGGAAATACTGCTGGGAGACATACTCAATACCAACTGCAGATTTTTGTCCATTGAGCTTGCAAAAATGGGCATCTCCGTGCTTCATCACACAACGGTCGGGGATAATTCCGAGCGGCTTGCCGAGGCGGTTGACAGAGCACTCGGCAGAAGCGATATCGTAATCGCAACCGGAGGCCTCGGCCCCACCGCAGACGACATTACCAAAGAGGTCTGCTGTAAGCAGTTCGGCTTTGAGCTTGAGCTGAATACAAAAACAGCAGATGATATAAAATCGTATTTTGAGAGCAGAGGAAAGGATATGCCTCCCTCAAATCTGAAGCAGGCATACTGCCCCGTGGGCGGCACCGTTTTTGAAAACAGAAACGGCACGGCTCCCGGTATGGGAATGAAAAAGGACGGCAAATGTCTCATTATCCTTCCCGGTCCTCCCTACGAAATGGCACCGATGTTCAGAGAATGTGCAATTCCTTTTCTTGAGGAATACCGCACATGCACTATCGTATCCCACGAGGTACGCACCATTGACCTGGGAGAAAGCGCGATGGCGGAAATTTGTTCGGATCTGCTTGAAAGCGAAAATCCCACGGTAGCTCCCTACTGTAAGCCCGGCGAATCCCTTCTGAGAGTTACCGCAAAGGCAAAGACCGCCGATGAGGCGAATGAAATCGCCCGTCCCGTAATTGACGAAATAGTCAGACGGCTGGGCAGTTACGTTTACGGAGTAGACGTGAGTTGTATAGAGGAGCAGGCGGTAAGACTGCTTAAAGAAAAAAATCTTACGGTTGCCACGGCTGAAAGCTGTACTGCCGGCTATATAGCAAAGAGGATTACGGATATCCCCGGAGCCAGCAGTGTGTTTAAGCACGGCATTATTACATACGCAAATGAGGTCAAGGAGAAAGCCCTCGGTGTCAGTCACCGGACCCTGTCGGAGCACGGAGCCGTCAGCGAAGAAACCGCAAGGGAAATGGCGGCGGGAATCCGCAGAGTGACGGGAGCGGATATAGGCATTTCCGTCACCGGCTTTGCAGGTCCCGATGCAGACGAAGAGGGAAAAGCTCCCGGACTTATTTATACGGCACTTGATGCAGAGGATTGCCGGATTTGTCATAAAATCGAAACCGGCAGAAACGACAGAGAATACAACAGATACGTTGCCGCATCAAGAGCAATCAATTTAATCAGGATTTATTTGGAAGGAGGCAGATGACTTGAAAAAGGAAAATAACACGATATCGGTCATACTCAGTGTTCTTTTCGGCGTGGCGGCACTTTGCTTCATGGTGCTTACGGTAATCACCGCCGTCGGAAATAATAACGGTTCATCCGATAACCTTGAAGCCGCTGTCAACTATGTACTCAGCGATTCGGTTGAGGTAAATGCACTCGGCAATACCCTTGAGGGTATCGTTACCGACGATATGAAAAATACGGTTTATCCCGACGGAATCCTTGAGGAACTCAAGCCCGCTTATGCAATTAACAACAACCTCCGGGGCTGGCTTTCAATCCCCGGTACGGAAATTGATACCCCCATCGTTCAGGGCAAGGATAATGACTATTATCTGGTCAGGAATTTCTACGACAGGGTAACGAATACGGAGAGCCCCAACTACGGCAATCCGTTCCTTGATTACCGATGCAGAAAAGACGGAGAGCTTTCAAAGAACACCATCATTCACGCCCATACAACCGGCCAGAGTGACCATATTCCCAAGCAGGCGTTCCGTTCGCTCTACGATTATCAGGATAAACAGCATTTCATTGACTGTCCCACGATAAAGTACAGCACCCTCACTCAGGATTTTACGTTCAAAATCTGTGCGGTATTCTACTCAACGACCCAGGAAGCCGCAGACAACGGTTATTTCTTCAATTACATTTACCCCGATATGTCCGACAGCAATATGGTGGGATATATTGAGCAGGTAAACGAAAGAAAGCTTTATGAAACGGGAGTTGACCTTCAGCCCACCGACAAGATAATCACACTTTCAACCTGCATCTACGTTTACGGCAGTTACGATACGAGACTTGTAGTCGTAGGCAGACTTCTGCGTGACGGTGAGAGTGAAGAAATCAATCCCTCTCTCGTCAAGGATAATCCGGATTACAGAAGACCGGCATTCTGGTACAGGTCAAAGGGACAGCAGAATCCCTATGCGGACTCACCCAGATGGATGCCCGATGCCCAGTGATAAAGGAGAATTATTATGGCAGATAACGAAAAGAAGCCGGAAGCTTTCAGCGAAGGCATAAATATCGGTAATGAGGAAGCCATAACGGAGATAGATATAGGCAATTTCCTCAACGATAAAAACAGCGATGCCGTTCTCTATGAAGGATTTCATGAGGATATAAAGGAAACGGAGCGCTCTCTTGAGGACGAAATCAATACTCTTATGGACAGCATTATGAGTACGGGCCCCGTTACCCTTGCATCAAGACCTAAGACGACGGAAAAGGCGGAGATTCCTCCCATGGAGGATATGTGGATGAGTCCCGAGGAATATATTGACATTCCCGCTCCTCCCGTTGAAAAGCAGAAAACTCCCGAAGCACCCGCCGTTGATACGAAGATTGCCAAGGACGACATATTCAGTATGCTTGATTCCCTTAAGGCGGAAACGGATTCCGCCGACAGCGGATATTCAAAGATACTTGAAAACATAGAGGGAAACAAGGGACTTGACCCCGTTGATAATTACGTTCCCGCAGCACCCGCTGCTCCTTCAGTACCCGTTGCTCCTTCAGCACCCGTCGCACCCGCAGCACCCGCTGCACCTGCAGCACCCGTCGCACCTGTTGCACCTGTTGCACCCGCAGCACCCTCGGCACCTGCGGATATTGAAATAGACATTCATTCCGATGATTTTGATTCTCAGCTTGCGGAGCTTCTCGGTGATGAAGAAACGGCTGAAGCCCCTTCGGAAATCAAAGAAGAAATAAAAGAAGAAATCAAAGCGGATAGAGAAGAAATAAAGAAGGAGCCCGCTTACGTTGACATCAGCTCCTACGTTCCTCCCGAGGAAACAAAAATCTTCCCTGCGGTCAAAGTACCTCAGGAAGAATCGGAGCCGCAGGAAATCACCTTTGAAATCCTTGATGAAGAAGAGCCCTCACGCGAGAGCACTCCCTCGGTCATCGTGGATTCCCTTACCCCCAATACGGGTAAGACGGTAGGCGTTGTTCCCGACCTCATCTATGAGGATGACGGTAAGGTCACGAGAAGCGAGAGGCAGGCGGCAAAGAGAGCCGCAAAAAATCCCGATGCCGATGAAAATTCCTCAGGCAAGGGCGATCTTGTGAGAAAGATAGTTCTTGTTGCCGCAATCATTACGATTGTCATCAGCAGCGGTGTCCTTCTTTACACCTATCTTATCAACCCCATGCTTACAAAGAATAAGTATCAGAAGGTTTCGGATATGCTTCCCGCACCCGGCGGAGATAAGACCGACGTGGTTTCCGAAAATTCCGACTATCCCGCACAGATGAAGGCAAAATATACTCAGCTTTATGAGATCAACCCCGACATCGCGGGATGGATAACCATTGACGCCCTTGACATCAACTTCCCCGTTGTACAGGCAACTCAGGAGGAAGAGGCAGAGGACGGAAAGCAAAATTCATTCTATCTGAGAAAAGACTTCTACAAGAAGAAAAACGAGTACGGTGTTCCTTTCTTTGATTCGAGAATCGAGGACCTTCGTGCACTTCCCAGAAACACCGTTATTTACGGTCACAATATGCACTACGACAACCTGATTTTCGGCTTGCTTGAAAATTACAGGGAAATCGCGGGCTACAAGAGCGCTCCCGTTATTGAATGCAACACAATCTACGGAGATTACAAGTGGAAGGTTTATGCCGCCTTTATTACGAATTCCACCGCAAGTCAGGATAACGGATATATGTTCTATTACAATTTCCTCGATATTTCGGATATAAAATTTGAGGAATACATCCGTGAAATCGACAAGAGAAAATTCTACGATACAGGCGTTGACATCAATCCCTCGGATAAGATTCTCACTCTTTCTACCTGCTGTTATGACTTTGACGGCGCAAGACTGGTAATAGTCGCCAGAATGGTAAGAGAGGGCGAAAACGAAAGTGTGGATACTTCAAAGGTAACAAAGAACAATAATCCCAAGTATCCTCAGGCGTGGTACGATGCCAATAAGAAAACCAATCCGTACAAGGGCGAAAACAGCTGGACTCCCAACTGATAACCCGCAATCAATGAAGATACAGTAAAGACGTTCAAGGAAAGGAGTTGATACTATGGTCGGAAAAGTAAACCTTTACCTGCCCGGAGACGCAGAAAAAACCGATAAGGTCAATAATGCGTATAAAATCATTTCCGGTAAATCCGAAATCGGCGAATCATTCAGATATGCCAATGAAAAAGAGGCGGTTTCAGCCGCTTCCGAGGATGCCTCTGCAGGTCTTACTGCCGTAATCGCCGTTGATTCTGACGATTATGTCAAGATAAAGACCCTGCTGTTGAAGGTTCTTTCCGTCAAAGTTCTTCGTTCTTCAGCTGTCATAAGAAATATAGGAATCAAGCTTATAAGAGATTCCAAAGAACATATTATACATTCGGCAGTTCCCCAGGGAGGAAAAATCTTCCCTTCGGAGAACGGCCTTGACTCGGCAATCAGCTGTAAGCTGGGCAAAGGATACGTTATCCTGCTTCCTTTGGGTGCAAAGGAACTGGAATACGCTATCGCCTCCGGTGCTCTTGAAACGGGAAATGCACCGAAATCACCCAGAGAAATCATTGCCGACAGACTTGACTCGGTACGCAAAGCCGGTAAGACGATGGGCATAGCGGATTACGGTCTGTCCGGAGCGTTTGTTGCCGTGCTGGAAAATATCGGAGTGTCAAAGGACGTTTTCAAGCTTTCGCAGGTCAGTGTCGAGGGCAATCCCGAAGATAAGGAACACATAGCAAACGTTGCCGGAGCCGCAAGGGAAAAATACGGCTGTGACTACGGCGTTGCCGTTTCGGGAACAGCCGCCGACGGCTCGGTGAGTATCTGTGTCGCGGACGGCGAAAGTGCCAAGGTGGAGGTTATCCATCCCCTTGAGGACGATACTGAGGAAAAGCTTGCAAAGGCGGCAGCCATCAAGCTGACCGAGATGATATCGGACGCGGCAGATAACGGAATCAATCCGCCCGAAAGAATAAGTGTGAATAATGATCCCACACCTTTCTATGCGATAATCGCCTGCGTGGTGCTTGCGGTTGCGGTCTGCCTTGCCATCGGTATTTCCGTTTACAAAAAGAGTGTAGGGCAGAGCGAAACGGCGGCGGAGGTTTCAAATTCCGTTATGACCGCCACAATCGCCTATTACCCCGAAACGACCACGTCTTTCAACTGGTCATATCAGGCAGACAGCGGTGCGACCGGTGCGGCTAACTTCAGCTACACCACAGAGGGTATGCAGATTGCCACTGCTCTTGCAAATAAAATTTCAAATGCCGCCGCTTTGGCTGTATCAAGGATAAACGGCGACAAGGAAACGGTTCCCACCAATAAGGACGGAACACCCTCCGAGGGTAAATTCGTATTCACGGTTTACGGTTACGGCCACGGTGTGGGAATGAGTCAGCGCGGTGCCATTGCCCTTGCGGAAAAGGGCTGGACTGCCGAGCAGATTCTTACCTACTATTACCGCGGAGTTACACTTAAGGTTGATTCCCATACTCCCAAAACAATAACCAAGGGCGGCGAGGAAATGACGCTTGTTGCCTTCCTTTGCCGTACTGTATGCCCCGAAATAGGTCCAAACTCTCCCGATGAAGCAATCAAAGCCCAGGCCATTGCCGCTTACTCGTTTGCAAGGGCAAACAGCTTTGACGGTCAGCAGTCTTTTGACCCGAGCTTCAATTATAAGGGAACAAAGGTAGAGCGTATCGTATTCAGCATTCTTCATATCTCAAGTGAAGAGGATCAGCCCTATTCCGTATATATGGATTATGACGGAAAGTACGTCAATGCGGTTTACTTTGCTTCTGCCGCAGGCAAGACCACCTCTTCGGAGACCGTATGGGGAGGCACCTCAAAGCATTACCTTGAGGGCGGCGCTCCCAGTCCCGAGGAGATTGAGGTAAGCAAAAAGGAATTCAGTGTTGAGGATATGAAAAAGTACGTGGAAGCATACGCCAAGGCAAACGGCCTTGAGGCGGATACAAGCGAAGATCCCTCAACGTGGCTGAAAATCATATCCCACGACGGTTCTCTGAACAGTGCGGTCGGCTACGTTGACTGCATCAATGTGTGCGGAATAGGTATGACCGGCAATCAGTTCCGCAGTGATGTTCTGGGACATCAGCTTAAATCCCATTGCTTCACGATTTCCTACGTGAAGTACAAATAATACAGGCAGAAACGATAAAGTGTCCTAAAACCGTACAAATTCGGAAATTGTCTGTATATTTTCTGTCGCGTAGTAGTTATAATGTGACTGCATCCGAAAAATCTGAAAGGATAAAACTATTGTCATGAAACATTTTTACGTACCCGATATCAGGGAACTGCTTGATACGGGGGCTGAAAAATTCGGAAACAAAACTTTTATAAGATATCTGGAAGACGGAGAAATCATCGATAAGAGTTATAATGACGTAAGAAATGATGCCCTTGCAATCTGCAGATATCTCCGCAGGGAATGCGGAGAGGGCAAGCATATTGCTCTTGTAGGTAAAACAAGCTACAGATACGTCACTTATCTGTTCGGTATTCTCATCAGCGGCAACGTGGTAGTGCCCTTTGCTCCGGAAACGTCATCTGCCGACGGAATCAGTCTTTTCAGCAGTGCTGATATTGACGTGCTTATGTATGAGGATAATTTTTACGGCAGAGCCATTGATATATGCAATTCCGTTTCCGGTATAAAGCAGAGCATCAATATTACCGATGAAGATGACTATGAAGATATACTTGCGGTCTATTCCGATAATTCGGAATATGCAAAGCTTTCCGATTATAAGGTTGACAAGGAAAAGTGTGCGGCGATTATTTACACCTCCGGTACAACCGGTATTCGTAAGGGCGTAATGCTGTCCACAAAGAGTCTTGTTGCCAATACCATGTATACCGATTACTGTGAAGCACTTGGTGAGGGAGAGGTTGCTCTTTCCGTTCTTCCCATGCATCATGTTTATTGCTTCACGGGAGATATTATCCGTAATCTTCGTGACGGCGTTACCGTTTGTCTTAACGGTGACCTGAGAAATCTCAATGCCAACATAAGACTCTTTGAGCCCACGGTTATGAGAGTTGTACCCATGATTGCCCAGTCACTTCTTCAGAGAGCAAAGGCACTTTCATCAAGGAATCCCAATCTTACTCCCGAAGAGGTCAGAGTAAGGGTATTCGGCAAGAATCTCAGGTGGCTCATTTCCGGCGGTGCATATCTTAATCCCGAAATCGTTGAGGGTTACGATAAACTGGGTATTTACCTCAGACAGGGCTACGGAATGACTGAGGCGGGATGCCGTATTTCCGTTCCCGATGAAAGAGTATCCACCGAATCGGTAGGCAGAGTAATCGACATTGCCGACGTTCGCTGCAGACACGGTGAAATCCAGGTGCTTACCCCCTCCGTGATGCTCGGTTATTATGAAATGCCCGAGGAAACAAAGAGAATGTTTACCGAGGACGGCTGGCTCAGAACGGGCGACATAGGCAGTATTACGGAAAGACGTGAGCTTTTCATTACGGGCCGTCTTAAAAACCTTATTATACTTTCCGGCGGTGAAAACGTTTCACCCGAGGCAATTGAAAAGAAATTTGCCGCCATACCCGAAGTTCAGGAAGTCCAGATTTACGCCGAAAACGACAGAATCGTTGCCGAGATTTACGGCGACAGAGGTTACTGCGAAGCAAACGGTATAGAGGATATCCGCAGCACATTGGAGCCCAAGGTAAAAGAGATGAATCTTTCCGCCAAGGCATCACATATTATCACCGAGCTCAGAATCAGAGACGTTCCCTTTGAGAAGACAGCCAGCGGTAAAATAATCAGAAAGCGAGTAAATGTGTCATGACCGATACAAACAGAGAAATATTTCCCTTGACTCCCCCTCAGGAAATGATAAATTTCATGTTGAAGTACAGCTTCTTCCATAAGCAGGTTACCCAGATTCCGGCTTCAATCACTCTTACGAGAAAGATTGATTTTGACATAATGCAAAAGGCGTTCAAAACCGAAATCGAGAGAAACGACTGTCTTCGTCTGCGTATAGAGAAGAAGGGTAAGAATTATCGCCAGTATTTCCTTGATTCCTTTGATTACGGCACGGTACCCGTAAAGAATTTCAGCTCTCCCGAGGAGCTTGAGGCGTTCTTTACAGCCGATGCACAGAAAACGATCAAGGTCTTCAAGGGCGAAGATTTCCGTATATTTTTCTATAATACATCTGATGGCAGAAACGGTATTTTTCTTAATGTAAGTCATCTTATTATGGATGCTACGGCTGTTTTCATCTTTTTCAACGACCTGCTTGCCGTTTATGAGGCACTTGAGGCGGGTACCGAAATGCCCAAGCCCCTCGGCTCATACAGAGAAACGATACGCAGGGAGCTTGAATATATCAACAATGCCGAAAAGGTCAAAAAGGATCAGGATTTCTATCTTGACTACTTTGCAAAGGACAAGGGTCCCATCTGGAACGGCGTTATGGGTAACGACCCTCTGCTTGAAGCAAGAAAGAAAAAGAAAAATCCCGACCTTCGTGCCTGCGGCAGCTTTGATCCCATCCACGATAAAGCGGTTCTCATAAAGAAACCCGTTTCCTTTGACGACAGCAAGGTAATTCTTGATTATATGGCGGAAACCGGTGTCAGCGGTGAGCTTATTTCTCAGCTGGGAATGCGCCTTCACGTCAGCAAAATCAACGGCAACACAAACGACACCCACTTCCTTCTTCTTTCCAACAGAAGAAAGACCGTCAACGAAAAGAGAAGCGGCGGCACTATGGCATCGGCAATGCCCTGGAGAGTAATTTTATCTCCGGACTTGACATTTACCGAAGCAATTGATAAAATCAAGGACGTTCAGAGCGATATTATGCGTCACGTAAATTATCCTTTCCTGCGTTGGCGTGACGATGAAAGCAATATGTATCATTACAGTATGACCGACGGTACTACCACGATGATGCTTTCATGGTTCCCTCTTGAGAAGGATACGATGAATAACTGGGAGTATGAATTCCACAGCTACAATCTCGGCAGTTACGTTATGCCCCTTTATTCTTATGCAATGAAGGATCCTTACAAGGATACTCTCAGATTCGCATATCTTCACCGTACCGATACTATTTCGGACGCTGATATTGACTCTCTTCATGATAACACAATCAAAGCCATGGTAATGGGCTGTGCAAATCCGGAAATCAAGCTTTCCGAGATTCTTGCCGAAATTGACTGAAAGGTGAACACACATGTTAGAAGAAATAAAATCAATAATCTGTGATTATATTGACATTGACCCCGATGAAATCAAGCCCGAATCCGAGCTGCGCAAGGATATCGGTATGAGTTCCCTTGATCTTATCAATCTTGCGGTTGAAGTTGAAGACTGCTTCGGCGTTACCGTTTCAAACGAAGACATTTCGGCGATAGCGACGGTTGAGGAGCTTATCACTTACATTGAGCTCAAAAAGTAACAGATACAAAGAAAGAGGATGCTTTATCGGCATCCTCTCTTTGCTTTTTCGGTATATAATCTGACAAAATCGGTTTTTGCGTCCGTGTAACCGTCACGGTTATGCTCGTATCTGTGCCATAGCTCAATTTTAAGCTTTTCATATTCCCTTGCGGTTTCGGGGTGATTATTCAGATAATCACGAAAATATATTTCGTCGTTGTCACCCTTCAGCCGCAGATGATAGTGAAACACTCTGTCTGCAAAGCCGTTTTCCGTATATCCCTTATTCAGGGATATGCGGTTTTCTTTTTTGCTCATACAGATTCTGCCCGACTGCACCAATATATTACATATTATATCCATATTATCCCTGCTGTCGGTTTCGATAAGAATATCCGCAATGTCTTTTGCGGCAATTTCCTTAACGGCGGTGCTGCCGATATGGGTGACGGTGAGGGGAATACTGTCGGGAATGAGAGATATTATCTCTTTTCTTTCATCCTCAAACCAATCTGCCCATTCGTCCTTATGGGGTACAAGAAAAATCGGGAAGAGCTGCCACAGTTCCTCAATACTCATTTCTTCAAGCTTCATATTTTTACCATAATACTTTCAGCAGGAAGAAATCCGCTTTTTTAAGTATGGGCATTTTCCATACGATTTTCCATAATGCGGAAATCAGTGCTTTTGACATTTCCTTGGCTTTTTCGGTATCTGTTTCCTCCGAGGAGAAAAGGGCTTTTTCAAATTTTTCCGCAAGCTCATCACAGTTTTCGGGTAATAATTCTTTTTCTTTCAGGAGTGCGAAAAATTCAAGGTATGAATAATTGACTTTGTCGTTATAGGCGAATTGCCATACCTGAACAAGGTGCTTGTATCTGTTATTGAGGTTGACGCGGTTTTTCTTTGTGTAGAATCCTCTGTGGCGCTTGATGACCAGCAGGAAAAGACGCAGAAAATATACGCCTCTGATGAGATACCAGATTGCAAGCCCCAGAGCAGCAAGCTTTGCGGTGGTGTTTTCCGCGTTCATCTGCCTTACCTTTTCAATCACGTCACGGGGCAGGGAGGTAAGGGAATTGGGACCGGAGAAAATCTCCGCGAGCAGATTCCTGCCGCTGTCTGCGGAGGGAGCGGTGGTGGCTTCTACGGGAATCCAGCCGATACCGTCCTTATATATTTCCACCCACGCGTGTCCCGCATAGTCGGGAACTGCTACCGACGAAACGAATGGCTCGGTTTTATAGTATGCTTCGACCCACTGCGAAACGTCCTCATTCTCTACCATGGTTGAATTGAAGAAGTCCTCTCTGTCTATGGCATATCCTTCAACGTATCTTGCAGGAATGCCCAGATATCTGAATATGAGCGTGACGGCGGAGGCAAAATGCTGACAGTAGCCCTTCTGACTGCCCATAAGGAAATAATTGATGTAATCCTCGCCGTAGGGGACCTTGCCCGGCTTCAGAGTATATTCAAAATCGCTTTCAAGCGAGGAAATCACCTTTTCGACCGCGTCCTTGTCATCGGGCCCGATTTTATAAACGTCACAGAATTTCTTGACGGCTTCATAGTTAATTTCGGGGACGGTAAGGGCGTTTTCGTAGGCATCACGGCGTATCATTTCAGCCGTTTCGGCATCCGTTTCGGCGAGAACGGTGTAATCCTCCGGCTCCTTGTCAATCATATAGAAGGTGTAATACTGGGTATCGTTGGCAGTTGTGCCGGCATCCTCTTTCAGGTTTACTTCGCCCGAGGTGGTGTATTCGTGAATATCATCCTCAACAAGTGAATAATAGGGGATGTCAAGGGGATATTTCATCAGCTCATAGTCTACGACCTTGATTCCGATTTTATGCTTTGAAAGGCATACGCTTCTGTCGGATTCAAAGTCTTTTTTCAGCTTGTTTGCCGTGTAGTTGAAGCGCTTTTCCGCTTCTTCGTTACTCTGCGGCGGAATCCAGCACATATTGTATGAATCATAATCGTAGCCCACGAAATTCCTCAGATAAAGACGGTCAACTCTCGGATTGACCACGTTGACCTTCAGGTCTGTCCTGCCGTCAAAGGTGATTTGTGAGGCATTTGACAGAGCACCCGGATCGTCACCGCTTCTGGTACGTGACCACATGGCACTCATACCGTAGGAGAGGAAATTCTTGACCACACGCTCCGTGCTGTCCTTGACCTTATCCGTTCTGAGATTCAGCTCAAAGTTCTGATTGGGTATTGCAACGAAAACGAGTCCGGTGACCGCAAGTATCAGCCCCAGCCACACTCCCGCAATGTTTGCAAGGTTATTGGAGTCGGTGACGAAGCCGTATCTGTGTCTGTGCTTTTTTACGGTTGATTCGCTTACCATTTTGCGGGTAAGCCCGTCGTAGCCGCCGGAGAAATTTATGGCTGCGGTAAGTATCCACGAGGAAACCACAAGCAGCATGGCGGGCTTGGAGGTGTCGTAGTTGAAATACATTCCGAACTGAGCAATGGGGAAGGTAAGACAAAACAGTCCCCGCAGACTCATTTTTTCGGAAACGACTATGTTTATCAGTATCATCATTGCGACCGCAATGGCACAAAGGGCGAAGCTCATTGCCGTGAATTCGTCTTCAAATCTTACGTTGAATTCTCTCAGGAACGGCAGGTCCTCCTTGGTGTCAATATAGCTGAGAATGTTGTTCCTCAATGCGCTGATACCGCTGTTGATTATATTGAAGCCGCCGAAGGCCATGAGTATTACACCCACCAGAATAATCAGGTAGGTTGCTATCTTGGCCCCGTGACTCGTATACATAAACGAAAGCACAAGGGAGCCGACAATGCATGTCACAAGCAGCGGCATTATGGTGACTTCCAGATGAAAAGCGGTAATGATACAGTCTATCGAGCCGAATGTACCGCCGAAGAGAATAAGGGCGTTGATGATGTACTTAAGGAAAGGATATCTGTCCTTTTCCGTTTTCAGCTCGGGAGAAAAGTATATACCGGTTGAGGCAGCCAGCAGGTCACGCTCGTTTTGCATTTTCTGCTCTTTTTTTCTTTTTAATCTGTCTCTGATGCTCAAAGACATATCAATGCAACACGCTCCTTATAGGTGCCTATTTTTTTGCTTTCATCATATCCGCCGAAGGAGGGAGAGGTAAAATAGATTGCCATATCGCCCTTGCCTCTTTCCTCTTCGCGGTAATGTTCGTATGCGAAATAATCCGTGTAGGTTGACATGAGATACATCTGATGCAGGGCTTCCTCAAGGTCCTCCTGCTCGGATACCGTTTCCGTAAGGAATCTGCCGGTTTCAATATCGTACCACTGTACGCGGAATACCATATCCATATCCAGCAGCTTTACCGCGGCGGAATAGAATGCGGTGATGAGCTCGTCAAGGAAACCCACCTCTTCACTGTCACGGCGAAGCTCCACGAGCAGGGTGAGAGTTCTGTTATACTGCTGCTCATACTCCTTTACGTAAAGCTCATCGTGTTTTGCGCTGATTTTCCAGTTGACCTTCTGCATTCTGTCGCCGGGGATGAATTCACGGAATTCCTTGATTTGTGTAACGTCGTCAACGGAATATCCGCTGTCGTTATCCTGGTCGTCGCCCTCCGTGAAGGTGTCCTCGATTACGTTCATGATTACGTCAGATTCGGTGGGAATCACGTATATATCGTCTTCACAGTTGAATTTACGTCTGAATGTGAAAAGCCCGAGATAATCCCGCATTCTTATTTCAATTCCGGATATGCCGATTTTACCCGCATAGACGGAATTGACACTCCAGTGATACGTGCTTTTCCCGGCTCTGACGGGCAGAGCAACGCATTGAAGCTCGTCGTTGGGATAGTAATGATTCTCGACCGTAAAATCAAAATGCACGCCCGGCATGGGAAGTCCGGTCCTGTTGTTGAGGACGAAATCAATGGGTATGTCATTTTTACTTCCCACGGTGAGAACGGGAGAATCAATCAGGATGTCGAATCTGTTCCACACGTATTTTGATACGCAGTAGCTCAGCAGTGGCATCAACGCCACCACAAGCATAAGATAAAAGAAAAAGAAATTGTGGTAAAACAGAAGCAGTATTGCGGAAATAAGCAGTACGAAACCGTATTTTATTCTGTTTTTTACCGTCATATTACCGCTCCTTTCCGCTTTGCTTTAAGATTTATTTTGTGATTGAAGGCATTTTTACCGAAGATACGATTTCTTTGATTATTTCCTCCTCGGTGCGTCCCGATGCCTTTGCCTTGGCACTGAGAGTCACGCGGTGAGGTGCCGTGAGAGGAATATCCTCAATTATATCCTCGGGTATCACATAATCTCTCTTTTTAAGGAAGGCATTTGACCTTGCCATTCTGAGTATGGCCTTCGTTCCTCTGGGACTTATGCCGCTTTTGAGCCACTGGCTCTGTCTTGACTCAAGAGAAACGGCGGCAATGTAATCATAAATACAGTCCTCTACGTGAAGAGTATTGATGTATTCCTGCATCTCAATGATTTCTTCAAGCGTGATAATGGGAGAAATGGAATCCATCTGATTGTTGTTTTCGTTTTTAAGCATAATCGCTTCGTTTTCCGCATCGGGATAGCCCATGGAAAGCTTGACCATGAATCTGTCAAGCTGGGATTCGGGAAGCTTCTGGGTGCCTGCGGAGCCCAGAGGGTTCTGGGTGGCGATTACAAAGAAGGGTGAGGGGATGGGATGCGTGACTCCGTCAACCGTTACCTTTCCTTCCTCCATAACCTCAAGGAGCGCGGACTGGGTCTTGGGTGAGGTGCGGTTGATTTCGTCCGCAAGGAAGAGGTTGCACATTACGGCACCCTCTCTGTATTCAAATTCGTTCGTCTGCTTGTTGAACATGGAAAAGCCCGTGACGTCGGAGGGCAGAGTATCCGTGGTGAACTGCATACGTCTGTATCCGAGAGACAGCGTTTTTGAAAAAGCCAGAGCAAGGGTGGTCTTGCCTACTCCGGGGATATCCTCAAGCAGTACGTGTCCTCCGGAGAGAACGGTCATGAGTATCGCCTCGATGACCTCGTCCTTGCCGAAAATAACCTTTTTTATTTCCTGTCTTACTTTTTCAAGTTTTTCCTGTATTTCATTTTTATTCATAAACTGCACCTGCTTTCCTATGATATTTATATAATAATTTTCTGTCCAATGCAATAAGCAGAACAAAATATTTGTAAAATGCACGGAAATTATTCACTGTATGAAATTTGTACAATTGACACGGACGGCTTCCGGGTAGTAAAATCAAAAGAGAAAGAATGAAAAAGGAGGCAGCTGCATGCTTTTGTTTCGCTTATTGAGAAGGGGACTTCGCAGCGGCGGATTGTTTTCAAAAAAGTTCAGTACCGTTCCCTTTGCCGGGGCTACGAAATACGTTTCTTACAAGAACGGTACGCGTACATTTCTGTATGCCAATTATGATATTTCAAAAAAACTTTCACCCTGGGACTTCCTGGCACTGATTGTACTTGTTCCGGCTATATTGCTGAATATCATAATGATGTTTACTTCCGTTTCCCATCCCCGCAAGCTTACGGGAACGGATAAGAACATAATCATAGACGACAGAGCATCCGTTTTTGATATGACCGGAGGCCTTGAGTCCAGTCTTGAAAGCTTCCGTAAGAAAACGGGTATTACCCCCGCAGTAATCACCGTCAATAACGAGGACTGGAAGAATGACTATTCCGACCTCAAGGATTATGCACGTGTGCTGTATGAAACCGAGTTTGACGATGAATCCCACTGGCTTATCATTTATTCAAGAGCAAAGAAAAACAGTTCCTATAATGACTGGAGCTGGGTGGCGGCTCAGGGAAAGGATACGGATAAAATTCTGACGGAAAAAATCTGGAGTCAGTTTTCCGAATCCATGCAGAGTCATCTTTCGGATAACACAAAATACACCGTCAGCTCGGCGATTTCCCGTGCCTTTACGGATATTATTCCCATCGTAATGAAAACAGAGGTTTTCGGTATAGGTCTTTTCTTTACCGGAGCCATGCTTGTTTTCCTGCTGGCGATATGCTATTTTCTGTTCAAGCCGCAGATAAGGTCTCTTAAATATAATGACGCCATGGTCTGTCCTCTCATTGTAACGGAGGATACATGTGAAAAATGCGGCGGTATCTACGTTGTGGGCACCTGCGGCATCTGCCCCCATTGCGGTGCAAAGCTAAAGCCCCACGTTTATACGGAAGAAGAAAAAAGTGCGGTAGCCGCCTTTGCCGCCATATCAAAAAATCAGAAATAACGACATATACAAAATCGGTCTGTTTTTCCTCTGCGATTTATTTAATACGACAACTTGACACGCAGAGGCAATACTGATATACTGTTTACGGTACTTTAAGGACGGTCCCGAGAGGCCGCTAAGGACTGCATATTCACAGACGGGATAGTTATATCCATCAGTATGTCATTTGCTGCTTTCCTTAGCGGGAAAGCAGTTTTTTTGTTTGCCTCGCTTCGTTTACTTAAACACGGTTAATTTCGCCTCATAGCAGCCGTCTGCGATGTTAACCATAAGAAACAGTTATTCGGGCAAAGATTGCTTTGAAAGATAATCAAAACATAATGAAGGGAGAATATCATGAATACACTTTTCAAGAATGCAAACGTTTATATTGACGGTGTTTTCAGCCGCACGGACCTTTCTGTCTGTGACGGTGTTGTTGCCTTCGGCTCCCGTGATATTTTCTATGACAGAATTATTCCCTCAGATTCATATACCGTATTACCCGGTTTTACCGATGTGCATGTGCATTTCCGTGAGCCGGGTTTTTCTTATAAAGAAACGATTGCAAGCGGTTCTCTTGCGGCGGCACACGGCGGATATACCGCAGTATGTACGATGCCCAATCTGAATCCCGCACCCGATACCCTCTCCAACCTGAGAGCCCAGCTCATCGCCATTGATAACGATGCGGTTATCAAGGTTATCCCTTACGGGACAATCACCCTTGAGGAAAAAGGGGAAGTCCTTTCCGAAATGGATAAAATCCATCCCTTTGTTGCGGGCTTTTCCGATGACGGCAGGGGAGTGCAGGACGGAGAAATGATGAAGTCCGCAATGCTCAAAGCCAAGTCGCTGAATAAAGTCATTGCGGCACACTGTGAGGATAATTCACTGCTATTCGGCGGATATATCCACGACGGCGTTTATGCAAAACAGCACGGTCACAGAGGAATCTGCTCCGAATCGGAATGGAAGCAGATCGAAAGGGATATCGCTCTCGCGGAGGAAACGGGATGCTCCTATCACGTGTGCCACATTTCAGCCAAAGAGAGCGTGGAGCTTATCCGCAAGGCAAAGGCGAGAGGCGTTGACATTACCTGCGAAACGGGTCCCCATTACCTTGTGCTTGACGAAAACGATTTGCAGGAGGACGGCAGATTCAAGATGAATCCTCCGCTCAGAAGCACCGAAGACCGGCTTGCTCTTATTGAAGGAATCCTTGACGGCACCGTTGATATGATTGCCACGGACCACGCTCCGCATTCCGCGGAGGAAAAAAGCAGGGGACTTGAAAAAAGTCTTATGGGAGTTGTCGGAATCGAGACCGCATTTCCCGTTATGTATACTCACTTCGTGAAGACGGGTAAAATCACAATGAAAAAACTCATGGAGCTTCTTCATTACAATCCGTGCAGAAGATTTAAGATAGACAATTCCTTTGAAGAAGGAAAGAAAGCGAATTTCACGGTTTTTGCGCTTGATGAAGAATATGAAATAAATCCGGAGGAATTTCTGTCCGCAGGCAGGGCAACACCCTTTGCGGGAAGCAGAGTATACGGGAAATGTATGATGACCTTCTGTGAGGGTACCGAAGCGTATATTGACCCGTCACTCCGGGAAAGGACGGCAGAATGAAACAGAGTATTTTCACCGTTATTGAAAACAGGAAGCTTACCGCTGACGTAATGCTTATGCGTCTTTCGGGCGATACCTCCGACGTTACGGCGGCAGGCCAGTTCGTAAACGTAAAGCTTGACGGCTTTTATCTTCGCAGGCCCATTTCCGTCTGTGACGTTGAAGACGGTATACTTACCATAATCTACAAGACAGTGGGAGAAGGAACGGAATATATGGCGGCTCTCATCCCGGGAGCAAAGCTTGATATTCTCACGGGTCTCGGAAACGGCTACGACCTTTCCGTGTCGGGAAGCAATCCCGCGGTAATCGGCGGCGGCGTAGGCGTTCCTCCCATGTATAATCTTGCAAAGCGGCTCATTGCTCAAGGCAAAGAGGTTACCGCAATCCTCGGGTTCAATAAAAAGGAAGAAGTCTTTTTTGAGGATGAATTCAAAGCGCTCGGCTGTAAAACAATAGTTGCGACCGTTGACGGTTCTTACGGTGTAAAGGGCTTCGTTACGGATGCACTCAAGGATATCGGATATTCCTATTTTTATACCTGCGGTCCCGAGCCCATGCTCAAAGCCGTTTACCGTGCTTCTTCCACGTCGGGGCAATTCAGCTTTGAACGCAGGATGGGCTGCGGCTTCGGTGCATGTATGGGATGCTCCTGCAAGACCATTACGGGCAACAAGAGAATCTGTAAGGAGGGCCCCGTACTCGTAAAGGAGGATATCTTATGGGAAGAATGAGCGTAAATCTTTGCGGAATTGAAATCGACAATCCCGTTATCCCCGCATCCGGCACTTACGGCTTCGGTTATGAATTTGCGGAGCTTTACGACATAAATATGCTGGGTACGTTTTCCTTCAAGGGTACTACAAGTCAGCCCCGTTTCGGAAACGCATCGCCCAGAATCGCGGAAACACCCTCGGGTATGCTCAACGCCGTCGGACTTCAGAATCCGGGCGTTGAGAAGGTGATCAGCGAGGAGCTTCCGAAGCTTGCGAAGGTATTTCATAAGCCGGTTATGGCAAACGTCAGCGGATTTGCCGTTGACGAATATACCGAGGTTTGCTCAAAGCTTGACAAAGAGCCGATGGTTGGTTGGCTGGAGGTCAATATCAGCTGTCCCAACGTTCACGGAGGCGGTATGAGTTTCGGGACCTCTCCCGAGCAGGCGGCGGCAGTCACAAAAGCGGTCAAGGCGGTCACGACAAAGCCCGTTATCATGAAGCTTTCACCAAATGTCACGGATATCGTATCCATAGCAAAAGCGTGTGAGGAAGCGGGCGCGGACGGAATCTCTCTCATAAACACGATGCTGTCAATGAGGATTGACCTTAAAAACAGAAAGCCGCTCCTGGCAAACGTGACCGGCGGGCTTTCGGGTCCCGCGGTTTTCCCCATAGCCGTCAGAATGGTTTATCAGGTCTCAAAGGCGGTAAAAATTCCCGTCGTGGGACTCGGCGGAGTAAGCAGTGCGCAGGACGTCATTGAAATGATGATGGCAGGTGCGACCGCGGTGCAGGTAGGTGCGGCAAATCTTGTCAATCCATTTGCATGCAAGGAGATAATTGAAAATCTCCCCGCTGTTATGGACAAATACAAAATAGACAATCTTAAAGATATTATCGGAGGTGCTCACTGATGGGTAAGGACGTAATCATCGCCTGCGACTTCGCAAGCGCTCAGGCAACGTACGATTTTCTTAACAAATTCACGGAGGAAAAGCCCTTTGTGAAAATCGGTATGGAGCTTTTCTATGCCGCAGGTCCCGAAATCGTAAAAGAAATCAAAAAAAGAGGTCACAAGATTTTTCTTGACCTCAAGCTTCACGATATTCCCAATACCGTAAAGAAGTCAATGGCGGTTCTCAGCTCACTTGACGTGGATATCTGCAATCTTCATGCAGGCGGCGGTATTGATATGATGAAGGGTGCTCTCGAGGGCCTTACAAGACCCGACGGCACAAGGCCCCTGCTTATTGCGGTCACAATGCTCACGTCCCTTGACCAGGACAGAATCACAAATCAGCTTCTTATCAAAGAGCCCATTGCAGATGTTGTAATGAAATATGCTTCCAACGCAAAGCAGGCAGGTCTTGACGGCGTTGTATGCTCACCCCTTGAAGCAGGCAAGGTACACGATACCTGCGGCAGGGATTTCTTCACGGTTACACCCGGTATCCGCTTTGCAGACGGTGACGTGGGTGACCAGCAGAGGGTGACCACTCCCGCAAAGGCAAAGGAAATCGGCTCGGATTACATAGTGGTAGGCAGACCCATTACCGCTGCCGAAGACCCCGTTGCCGCTTACAGAAGATGTGTTTCGGAATTTGTTGACTGATATTAGGAGGAAAAAGAAATGCAGAAGTTAATAGCAAAGGATTTACTTTCAATCGGTGCGGTATTTTTCAGACCCGACGAGCCCTTCACCTGGGCAAGCGGAATCAAAAGCCCCGTTTACTGTGACAACAGACTTACGCTTACCTCTCCCGACGTGAGAACGGACGTTGAAAACGGACTTGCTCAGCTTATCAGGGAGAATTATCCCGATGCCGAGGTGCTTATGGGTACTTCAACCGCAGGCATTGCCCACGCCGCAATCACCGGCCATATTCTCGGTCTCCCCATGGGTTACGTCCGTTCGGGTGCGAAGGATCACGGCAGACAGAATCAGATTGAGGGCAAGCTTGAAAAAGGACAGAAGGTTGTCGTTGTTGAGGACCTTATTTCAACCGGCGGCAGTGTTATTGAGGTAGTCAACGTTCTTCGTGAGGCAGGTGCCGACGTTCTCGGTATCGTCAGCATTTTTACCTACGGTATGCAGAAGGGCCTTGACAGACTTGCGGCGGCAGAGGTTAAGAATATTTCCCTCACCAACTTTGACGTTATCGCCGAAGTAGCCGCAGAAGAGGGCTATATTAAGAAGGAAGACATTGAAAAACTCATTAAGTTCCGCAACAATCCATCTGATGAAAGCTGGATCGGAGGCAGCAAATAATGAAAAGTCTTATCAGTATTCTTGATTTATCAACAGAAGAAATTGATGAGCTGGTTGCAAAGGCAAACGATATTATCGCAAATCCCGTAAAGTATCAGGATGCCTGCGCCCATAAGAAACTTGCCACGCTTTTCTATGAGCCATCCACCAGGACCCGTCTCAGCTTTGAGGCGGCAATGCTGGAGCTCGGAGGAAGTGTACTCGGTTTCTCCGAGGCGAACAGTTCATCTGCGGCAAAGGGTGAAAGCGTAGCAGACACGGCAAAGACGGTAAGCTGCTATGCCGATATCATCGCCATGCGTCATCCCAAGGAGGGCGCTCCCTTCGTTGCTTCACAGAATGCCACGATTCCCGTAATCAATGCAGGTGACGGCGGTCACAATCATCCTACCCAGACTCTTACCGACCTGCTGACTATTTACAGAGAAAAGGGCTCGTTTGACAATCTCACTATCGGCTTCTGCGGAGACCTCAAATTCGGCAGGACCGTTCATTCACTCATTGAAGCATTAAGCAGATACAATAATATCAAGGTAGTGCTTATCTCTCCCGTTGAGTTGAAATTGCCCAGCTATATCAAAAAAGACGTGCTCAAGGCAAAGGGAATCCCTTACGTTCAGACCACGTCGCTTGAGGAAGCAATTCCCGATCTTGACATACTCTATATGACGAGAGTTCAGCGTGAACGCTTCTTCAACGAGGAGGATTACCTTCGTCTGAAGGATACGTATATCCTTGACACGGCAAAGATGAAGCTTGCAAAGCCCGACCTTGCGGTAATGCATCCGCTGCCCAGAGTAAACGAGATTTCCGTAGCCGTTGACTCGGACCCCAGAGCGTGCTACTTCAAGCAGGTGCTTAACGGCAAATATATCCGTATGGCACTTATCCTTAAACTTCTTGAGGAGGCCTCAAAATGAATATAGATTCAATTCAGAACGGAGTCGTTATTGACCATATCACCGCCGGATGCGGAATGAAGCTTTACGACCTGCTCGGTCTCGATAAGCTTGACTGCTCGGTCGCAATTATCAAAAACGTCCATTCCGGAAAAATGGGCAAAAAGGATATAATCAAGATTGATGCCGATATTCCCATTGACTTTGACGTCATCGGATTTGTTGACCCCGGCGTTACCCTTGACTTTATCAAGGACGGCATAAGAGTTGATAAGAAAAACGTTGACCTTCCCGAGAAGCTCAAGGGCGTAATCAAATGCCATAATCCCAGATGCATCACCTCAACCGAGCAGGAGCTGCCCCATGTCTTCAAGCTCACCGACAGAGAAAAGAAGATTTACAGATGCATCTACTGTGAAACCAAAGCAAACGTCTGATTTCGCGGAGGATTAGGTGCAGAACGAAAAGCAAATATTATCGAAAGAATTCTGAGTCACGGACTCGGGATTCTTTTTTTGGTTGATTATTATGTTGCTTTTCTAAGCGTTTTTTCGCCCTCTCGGAGTATTGCATACACCTTCGGAGCGAAGAAAACACTTTCTGCATCCCAATCCCCTCGCGAAATCAAAAGCCGTACGGTGCAGAACGAAAAGCAAATACCGTTGAAATATCAAATACCAAAGGCACTATCCGAAGCGGATAGTGCCTTTTTATTTACGTATTATCTTTTTCAACCTTGAAGCGGTTCATATATCCGTCAAGGGTTTTCTGCCATTCCTCTGCATGCATCTTTTCAATGCATTTCGTTCTGTACTGTGAATAAACCTCGTCGCCGAGAGAGGAAAGACTTTCTTTTCTTACGGCAAACAGACAGTCGCCGTAGATGATGACCTTTACCGTGTTTTCCGGCTGTGCCGATACCGAATCGTAAAAGCCCGACGGGTAACCGTCCGAATCAGCCGAAATTACGACCGTTCCGCCGGGGGAGTAGCCCGCGATGCCGCACTGGTTGTTGAATTCCTCGGCGCTTGAGCCCGATGCGGCGGCAATGCTTCCGAATTGCTCTATAAGCTGCTGCTTTTCCGCTTCGCTTATGCTGACTCCGTCGCTTCCCGTAAAGTAGGCACAGACGGAACGGAAGGCACAGTATTCGGATTTATAGAATGCCTGAATTTTCTTTTCGCCTTCGGCATTTGCCGTGCCCTTGTCGTAAAGATGGCTGAATATCGCTTCCTCGCACGCCTCGGATGTAAACACCTTGGTAAGGGTCTGCTTCGTAACGCCGATTTTTTCATAATGCTCTTTGGCTCTGAGCCAGTAATTATTGACCTTGTCCGCGATTTCAACCTTTTCCGGAATGGTCAGGGAAAGCCCCATGCCGGCAAATTCGGTGTTGACGGCAAGGTATCTGATACACAGCTCACGGACCGCGTTTTTCGTCTTTTTACCGTTTGCCTTTGCGTTATCGGCAAGGGCGTAGTCACCGGGTCTGCCCAGCACCTTGTCAAGGTAATAGGCGTAGATTTCGTCGCTTATTTCCGTGCCGGAAATGACCAGGGCAGCTTTTCCGCGATTAAAAATATTCAGTTCGCACGCGCTGAAGGTCATCAGAATTATCACGACCGTCAACGCCAGAGAAATGAATTTTTTCATATTATTCTCCCGTTTTCCGAAAATTACCCATCTATTATATCACAAAAATATGAGATTATCAATTAAACGGACCTGTAAAAATAAAATAAAAACCCCTTTACAACCGTGTATATTCCTTTGTATAATATAGAATGTATTACCATCCCTGTATATGAGGTGACTTCATGGAAAAAATCAGACTTGAAATTGCGGGCGAATATTATAACATCGCCACGGATAATGACCTTGACTATACGGCACAGCTTGCTTCCGAGGTCGACGAAAAGATTATGAATATTGTAAGGTCAAGCGGCCGTATCTCCGTTACTCAGGCGGCGGTACTTACCGTGCTTGAATATGCGGACAGCTATAAGAAATCCGAAGCAAACTGCGAAAATCTGAGAAGTCAGATTCAGGCATACCTTGAGGATGCCGCAAGAGCCAAGAGTGAAGCGGAACTTGCAAAGCGTGAGGTTGCACGCCTTACGAAGGAGCTTAAATCCGCAAAGACGAAGAAAAAAGATGACTGAGATTCTTGCCCCCGCGGGAAGCTTTGATGCTCTTACTGCCGCCGTCAGATGCGGTGCCGATGCGGTTTATCTCGGCGGTAAAGCATTCAATGCCAGGCGGAATGCGTCAAATTTCTCCCGCGAAGAACTGGAAAAAGCCGTTGATTACTGTCACAAACGCGGCGTGAAGGTTTACGTTACCCTCAATACGCTCATCAGTGACGGTGAACTTGAAACGGCATATAAGGAGATAGAGAGCATCTGCCTTGCAGGTGCCGATGCCTTTATTGTTCAGGACCCGGGCGTTGCCCGTCTGATTAAGGAAATCTGCCCATCAATGCCTTTGCACGCTTCCACACAGATGAGCGTTCAGAGTGAATACGGCGTCAGACTGCTTGAAAAGCAGGGATTTTCAAGAGTGGTCGTTCCGAGGGAGCTTTCCGAAAAAGAAATAAAAAGCATTTCCGAAAGCTCGGATATTGAGATAGAGTATTTCGTGCACGGAGCCCTGTGTATGTGTGTATCGGGGCAGTGCCTTATGAGCAGTATGCTCGGCGGCAGAAGCGGCAACAGAGGCCTTTGCGCCCAGCCCTGCCGTTTACCCTTCGGCGTCAATTCAAAGGGCGGACACAACCTCAGCTTGAAGGATCTGTCCCTTATTGACAGAATTCCCTCCCTTGAAAAAGCGGGAGTTGATTCCCTTAAAATAGAAGGCAGGATGAAGCGGCCCGAATACGTTGCCGCCGCAGTAACCGCCTGCAAAAACGCAATCGGCAATACCCCCGATAAATCGGTTACCGATGCCCTTGAAGCCGTCTTTTCCCGCTCGGGATTTACAAGCGGATATTTTGACGGCAGACTCGGGCGTGATATGTTCGGCATAAGAACAAAGGAAAACGTGGAAAGCTCATCTTCCGTCCTTGACACGCTTTCTCACCTTTACGATAACGAAAATCCGCTTCTTCCCGTGAATATGACCTTCACTTTGAAGAGGGGAGAATATCCCGTACTGAGTGCAGAGTACGGTGAATATAGGGCAAGAGCCGTTTCGAAGGTGATGCCTTCGGATGCTCTGAATAAAGAGGTCACCGCCGATGATGCCCGTGCCCGTCTTTCAAAATGCGGAGGCACGCAGTTTTACTGTGAAGATATAAAATGCGATATCGACGGCGGACTGAATCTTCCGGCATCCGTTATCAACGGCCTGCGCCGTGACGTGCTTTCTTCTCTTGAAAAGGAAATCGCAGAGAGAACCGCGGCTGAAATAAAGACCTTCACTTTTGAAAAAAAGGAACATATTTCGCAGGGCAGGAAGCTTTATGTCAGATTTCTTGATGAAGAGAGCATACCCGATAATCTGACGGGCATTGACAGAGCGGTCATTCCTCTCGATACCTCCGATAAAATGATAGAATCCCTTGTGTCACAAGGAATTGAGGTCGCCTCCGAGATTCCCGTTAACATATTCTCAAACGGTAAAAAATACATTGAAGAGCTGAAGAGGCACAAGTCCCTTGGCGTTTCCCTTGCGGTTGCCGATAATTATGACGGCGTTGAAATCGCAAAGCAGGCGAATATGCCGTTTTGTGCGGGGCTCGGTACCAATATATACAATTCCGTTTCCCTTGACTTTTTTGAAAAGCTGGGTGCGGTCGACTGCCTGGTTTCCTGCGAAAATTCTCTTTCGGAAATTTCACATCTCGGCGGAGATATTCCGAGAGGCATCATCGTTTACGGCAGGATTCCTCTTATGGTGACAAGAAATTGTCCCGTAAAGAATAAACTGACCTGCGCAGAATGTGAGAGAAAAAGCGAGCTGGTTGACAGAATGGGCATCCGTTTTCCCGTAAGGTGTAAATACGGCTGCAGCTATATTCTCAATTCAAGACCCGTCTGTATGTATGACAGACGCAATGAAATAAGAAACACGGATTTTGACTTGCTTTATTTCACAACCGAAAGCAAAGAGGAATGTCTTGAGATAATCCGTGAATACAGAGAGGGAAAGCATCCCTCCTGCGAATATACAAGGGGACTTTACAACAGAACGGTACTATAAATCTGTGAGGAAATAAAATGAAAGAACGGGGCCGTAAGGGAAAATCTTTTCACTCCCGTCAGGGCGGAAAGCTTCCCGAAAACGTCTGCAAAAAGCTGAAAGAAAAAGGGCTTTCCGCAGACGGACTCATATTTTCGTGTATCGGGGATATGAACCGTGATGCCTGCTATTGCGATGCATGGATATTCTTTGACGAAAAGGGTCTGTATATCGTGACCGGCACGGAAAAGATTGTAAAATCAAAGCACGGTCATAAACACCTTGAGCCGGAAATCACAATTGACGAAATCGTTTCGATACCTGCTGAAGATATTGACTGCCTTGAGGCAGAGCAATATACCTCAACGGGTCGGCTCGTTGTGTCAAAAGACGGTGAACAGAGTCCCCTCGTTTATTTCTCATTAGGTAAAGTCGGTGCCTTTGCAAATCTCTGCAAGGCGTATAATTCATACAAGGAAACGGGTAAGGCGGAAATACCCGCCGAAGATGAGCCCGACGGAAACAAATGTGAAAAATGCGGCAAGCCCTGCCCTCCCGGTAAAAAATTCTGCCGCAAGCACGAAAAAAACAAGGGTACGGCGGTACGGCTCATAAAGTTTTTCGGCGGCTACTACCTGCAGATTGCTCTTATTATTCTCGTTATGGTGGCAAGCTCTGTTGTTACGGTATTTGTTCCTCAGGTCAGCACTAAAATGCTTTATGACGAAGTGCTGGCAGATGCGGGAAATACCTCAATGCTTTCGCAGTCAGTCAAAGCCCTGGGTACACTTGTGCTTACGGTTATCGGCATCAAGCTTGTCAATGTGGGTCTGACAATCTTTCAGCAGTATCTTTCCGCGTCCATTATGCCCAGAGTAATGTATTCAATCAAGGTAAAGATTTTTGAGGCAATGCAGAGACTTTCTGTTGGCTTCTATTCATCAAAGCAGACCGGTTCTCTTATGGACAGAGTAACGAGGGATGCCAATAATATTTACTGGTTCTTTACGGACGGTATTCCCCGGGTGATAATTGACGGAGCCACCATTATCGGTGTGCTGGTCATGATGTTCAGGATGAGCGTACGGCTTTCACTTATGACCGTACTGGTCGCGCCGTTTATGATGCTCACTCTTGTTCTCGGCGACAGATTCTTCAGCCGGCTTCATCACAGAAACTGGGTTTATCATGCAAAGCTCAGCTCCATGATAAGCGATAATATCAACGGACAGCGTGTCATCAAGGCGTTTGCCAAGGAAAATGACGAATACGAGCATTTCTCCGATCTGAGTGAAGAATCAATGAATGCCGAAATCAAGCTCGGTGTTACCGAAGCGACGCTTTTCCCCATCCTTGAAATATTCGTGCTTATGCTTACCACGGTAGTGCTCGGTATCGGCGGCGTTATGGTCGCAAAGGGTACGGATGGGCTGACCGCGGGTGCTTTGCTGAGCTTTATCGTCTATGTTGAAATGCTTAAAGAACCCTTCGGCTTCCTTTCATGGGTTTCCAACTGGTGGGCAAGATGCGCCGATTCCGCACAGAGAGTGTTTGAAATCTGCGATGCCGAGCCGGATATAACGGAAAAGGAAAATGCCGTCGGATTTGATAATCTGCGCGGCGACATTGAAATAAACGAGCTTGAATTTGAATATGAGCCGGCAAGGCCCGTAATCAGAAAGTTTTCTCTGCACGTTGATGCCGGAGATATGCTCGGTATCGTGGGTAAAACCGGTGCAGGCAAGACGACCATTGCAAATCTGATTGCCCGACTATACGATGCCAAGGAGGGCAGCGTAAAGATTGACGGTATTGACGTCCGTGATCTGAAGCTGGGAGAATTGAGAAGGAATATCGGACTCGTTTCCCAGGATATATATCTTTTCATCGGCTCCATTGCGGATAACATAAGATACGCAAAGCCCGATGCCACTATGGATGAGGTAATAGCCGCCTCCAAAGCCGCCTGTGCACACGACTACATAATGAAATTGCCCGACGGATACGAAACAAGGGTAGGCGCGGGAGGACAGAGACTTTCCGGCGGTGAAAAGCAGAGAATATCCATTGCCCGTACGATTATTCAGAATCCGAAGATTCTTATTCTTGACGAAGCGACAGCCGCCATGGATACGGAAACGGAAAGGAACATCCAGCATTCCCTGAATCAGCTTACAAAGGGCAGAACGACAATCGCAATTGCTCACCGTCTGTCAACTCTTCGTGACAGCGATTATCTGGCGGTCATCAGCGAGGGCACTATCTGTGAATACGGTACCTTTGATGAGCTTATCAGACAAAAGGGCGAATTTTTCAAGCAATATAAGATTCAGTCCGAGGCACTCAAGACCATCGGTATCGGTGACGGAGCCGAGGGCGAAATAACGGGAGAGGAGGAGGACAATGACTGAGAAAAATACGGCTGACATTTCAAGCACCATTTCCGAAAATTCCCTTAAAACGGAATATCTCAGTAAGGATGAGTGCGAATTTTTTGCGACCGCATCGGGATTTCTGGGAGCAAAAATCAGAGGAAACGAGTATAAGCGTGTAATTCTCTCAAGGGCGATGCCCCTTACAATGCCCGACTCTTATATCTGTGTTTATGATATGGATTTCAAGGAACTCGGTATAGTTGAGAATATATCCGATTTCGGTGAGGAGCAGAGTAAGCTGATAGAAAACGAGCTTTCGCAGAGATATTTCTGTCCCGCTATTACGCAGATAATTTCCGTAAAGGAAAAATTCGGCAATTTCTACTTTGACGTAATGATAGGTGATTTCAAAAAAAGCTTCACCGTAAAGAATATAACGAGAAGCATCCGTTATCACGGTAAGGGCTTTGACCTGATTGACGTTGACGGAAACAGATACAGGATAGAGGACTACGAAAAAATAAATTCAAAGAGCAGGCGACAGCTTGACCCGTATCTGTACTGATAAGGAATAAAACGGAAAGGTGGTGAAAATATGGATACAGCCGTTCATTTTGATATGATGCCCGACGGTACTCTCTGTCACGGTGAGCTTATCGCAAAGGATAATAAAATATCAGCCGTTTGCGGAAACGAAATTCTCTTTGAGCATTCCCTTGAAGGCATTGAGGAAATACTGCTCCGTTCCCACGTGGGATGCTGCAGCGCCGAGCTTGTACCCGTAAATTCATCACCTGACAAATCGGACAGCATCACCGTGTGCAGGTTTTCCATGACTTGCGTTGAGGAAATAGGTGAATTCTGTAAGGTTATAAATCATTATCTCAGAACGGGTGAGGAAACGGAGATTTCCACAGAGGGCTTCCGTACCTGCCCCAAGTGCGGCAGACACTATGCAAAGGGTATGACTACCTGCCTTTTCTGTGCGGAAAAGAGCTATCTTTTCAAGCGACTTGCTAAGCTTTCAAGACCCTATCTGCCGGGCTTACTGTTCACGGGATTATTTGTGATGCTTTCCTCAATCTGTATGGCGCTGCTGCCCGTTTTCAATGAAAAAATAGTGGACGGTTATCTCAGCAACGGTACGCTTCCGGTTGACGAAAGGGTAAAGGGCATCATATTCTTCGCTGTGATGATGGGTATTACTCAGGTGTTCAGTAAAATATTCAACATCATCAGCAGCCGCAGGGCAAATATTATCGGCGGTCATATTTCCAATGATTTGAGAGTTCTCGTTTATGACAAGACTCAGCGGCTTTCCGTCGCTTCAATGTCCGCAAGGACCTCCGGCGACCTGATGAAGCGTATTTCCGGCGATACGGAAAAAGTCAAGAATTTCATTACGGAGCAGGGAATATATTTCCTTGACAAATGCGTAATGTTTGTCGTTATTCTCGTGATTTTACTTAGAATCAGCCCCGTTCTTACTCTCATCGTGCTTGCGCCCGTTCCCGTTGTTCTGTTTGCAATATATAAGTTCTGGGCAAGGATAAAGGTGCGCTACGAAAGACAGTGGAGATGCGATTCCAGAGCAAATTCCATTCTGCACGATATCGTTAAGGGTATCAGGGTGGTCAAGACCTTCGGCAACGAAAAACGGGAAATTCAGAAATTTGACGATGCGTCAAAGAAACTGGCACAGGTATCAATCAGCAACGAGCATATGTGGGCTCTCGTATTTCCTCTGCTTTCGTTCCTTATGGGAATAGGTGAATTTTTTGTCCTCTATTTCGGCGGCAGAATGGTGCTTTCGGGCAAAATTCAGGCAGGTGAACTGCTGGCATTCAGTCTTTATCTTGCATACATATACGGTCCTCTCAGATGGATGTCCGCAATCCCCAGACGGCTCGGCGAAGTAATGACCTCACTTATCAAAATATTTGAGATTATTGACGAAAAGCAGGATGTTGCAGACAGAGAGAATCCACTTCCCGCCTCTCTTACGGGTGATATCGTATTCAGGGACGTTCAGTTTGGCTACAAGCCCTACGAGCCGGTGCTGAAAGATATCAATCTTGAGGTGAAGCAGGGCGAAATGATAGGACTTGTCGGCCATTCCGGTGCAGGCAAGAGCACTCTTATCAATCTGGTGATGCGGCTTTACGAAATAGATTCCGGCTCAATCACCGTAGGCGGAAACGATATAAGAAAAATGAGCCAGAGTGAATACCGCGAAAAAATCGGTGTCGTATTCCAGGAAACGTTTCTGTTTACCGGCTCTGTTTACGACAATATCGCTTATGCAAGACCTTCCGCAACGCCTGCCGAGGTAATCGCGGCGGCAAAAGCGGCAAACGCCCACGATTTCATAATCAAGCTCAGCGACGGCTACAATACCGTTGTCGGTGAAGACGGACATAACCTTTCCGGCGGTGAAAGACAGAGGATTTCCATCGCGAGAGCAGTGCTCAGAAATCCCGAAATACTGATTCTTGACGAAGCCACAAGTGCTCTTGACCCCGAAACGGAGGAGGCAATCCAGGAGGCACTTTCAAGACTTGTTAAGGGTAGGACCACCTTCGCCATTGCTCACAGATTATCAACCCTGCGTAATGCAGACCGACTTGTGGTCATTGAAAAAGGCAGGATTGCAGAGGTGGGCACGCACAGAGAACTGCTGCTGCAGGACGGAATTTATGCCAAGCTGGTAATGGCACAGCGTCAAACATCTAAACTTACTAACGCTTGAATCTATCGAGTAAGAACATACCAAACTGAATAATGAAGGTTTACGGCAGGCGCTTATCAAAAGATAGGTGCCTGCTTTCATTATAGGAATTAAAGATGTTTGGTATTAAGCCGTTTTCCTCGCTCCCCGTACCTTGGTACTGTGTTCACTCGGAGAAACGGCTTTCTTACAACAATATCTTCTGCGCTTGGCTTTGCTTGAATCTATTGAGTAAGAACATACCAAACTGAATAATGAAGGTTTACGGCAGGCGCTTATCAAAAGATAGGTGCCTGCTTTCATTATAGGAATTAAAGATGTTTGGTATGTTCTTACAACAATATCTTCTGCGCGTATCGCTTGATTATTTTAGCGAAAACCAGCCAAAACAGAACACACAGCAGGGCGGAATGCCCTGTAACCGTTTGCGATTGATTCATCTTAACGGAGTAAATACAATAACGGAGCGAAGCGATCCACAACAATTCACCCTTCATTATTCACTATTCAACACACAAAAACGGCAGGCACTTATCTGACTGTAAGTGCCTGCCTTTGCTTATATTATCAACATTTTTTCTGCTTCTTCTCTCGTGAGTCCGCCGGGGGAGGAGAGGAAGTTTTTCGGTACTGCCGCTGCCCATCTTTCGGAGTATTTATGTGCTTCATCGGGTGAAATATGTACTGCGTCAATATCCGTGAGGGATGCGATTACCGCCTTGACTTCTCCGATTTTATCGGTCATCTTTTCAAATGCAGCCGCTTTTTCGAGTGAAAACTCCGCGCATCTGTCAATGAATGGAGCAAAGAATGCGGCGCAGGCAGTTCCGTGGGAAATGCCGTAATTTTCCGTCAGCACGTAGCCGAGAGGATGGGGAAACGCCGTGCCGGTGGTGTTGATTACAAGTCCGGCATATATTGAGCCGTAATAAAGGGGAGCTCTCAGCTCCGGAGATACCTCTTTGCTCTGCGACAGAGCTTTAAGGCAGGTGTAAATTTCGGGAATGCACTTTTCCGCGTATGTTCTTACAACACCTTCACACTTTGCCGTAAAGAATCCCTCAACCGCATGGGCAAATGCATCAAGTGCGGTTGAAACCGTTGATTTGTATGGCAGAGACGAAGTGTATCCCGGATCGCAGAAGGAAACCCTTGCGTAGCAGTCGGGACCCGATATGCTCTTTTTGATACCCGTCTCGTCGTTTGTCATTACGGAAACGCCCGTAACCTCGCTGCCCGTTCCCGCAGTCGTACCGATGAGGACGACGGGCAGGGGCGCACTGTTATAGACTCTCTTATAGATGTCAAGGGGTGCGAGATTTTCGTTTGAAGCAAATATGGCAATGGATTTTGAAGCGTCAAGAGCGGAGCCGCCTCCGATACCGAGAATGAAATCCGCCTTAATTTCCCTTGCCTTTTTACCTGCTTCAAAGCAGGATGAAACCATGGGATTTTCACCTATACCGTTGTAAATTTCGTATCCGATGCCTTCTTTTTCAAGAGCTGATTTCGCATCTGCGAGAGCTCCGGATTTTTCCGCACCGCTTTTTCCGGTAACGATGAGGCACTTTTTTCCCTGCTCTCTGAGCAGCGTGGAATTTTCGATTACGGAATTTTCGCCGTAAATCACTCTTACGGGCATATAAACATTGTAAGTCATATTGATTACCGCCTTCAGTTTTATGCTTCAATTATAAATCATTTGCATAAAAAATCAATATCATCTTTGTGCATAAATATTCAGAATTTTGTTGAAAAACAAAACGGATTAGTGTATTATATCTTTGATTATCATAATAGAGGAATGTTTGCTGACCAATATGAAAAAGTTTATTTTACCGGTATGTGCGGTCCTTATTCTGGGGGCGGTGATTTTTGCCGTTGTGTATTTCGGCGGTTCCACCGTCGGCAAAAATATATTTGCAATGGATACGTACGTGAATATCAGGGTAAAGGGCAGAAAAGCGCAGAAGAGTGCCGACGTTATCGAAACTCTTGTGAATAATCTTGATAAGGATGTTCTTTCACGGCAGTCAAAGGACTCATACGTATATCGGTTAAATTCGGAGAGCGGCGGAAAGTCGGCAAAAAATATGTCCGGATACTTCGGTATGCTCTTTGAAATCGCTCAGAAAAGCAACGGAAAATTTGACTTTACACTGGGAGCACTCAGCGATTTGTGGGGATTCGGCAAAAAGCCCGCCGTACCCGACAAAAAGGATATAGCGGCAGCTCTTGATAAATGCGGATGGGAAAAGGTTACCATTGAGCATCAGCAGATTTCCTTCCCCGAGGGACTAAAGCTTGACCTCGGAGCGGCAGGCAAAGGAATTGCCCTTGATGAAATCAGAAAATATCTTGAGAGCACAAAAATCAGAGAAGCGGTAATCAGTCTGGGAGGCAGTATCCTTCTTTACGGTAAGAGAGATTTTACCGTGGGAATAGTCAATCCCGAAAATTCGGCGACAAATTTCGCGGTGCTTACCGTTCCCGCTTCCTGCGTTTCCACCTCGGGAAGCTACGAGAGATTCTTTGAAGAGGACGGCAAACGCTATCATCATATACTTGACCCTGAAACGGGATATCCCGTTGATAACGGTATAGTCAGCGTTACGGTTGTATCACAGAACGGCACTTTCTCCGATATTCTTTCCACCGCCTGCTTTGCAATGGGACTTGAAGACGGTATGGCTCTCGCGAAGGAATATAACTGCGGTATAGTCGTAGTTACAGAAGGCAAAAAGGTTTACGTTTCGGATGACCTGAAGGATTTGATTGAAATCAGTGACGGCAGTTACACCGTGGTTGAATAATGGATAAAAAGTTATTCCGTAAAGCAGATATTATCATCATCCTCGCGGTACTCGTCATTGCAGGCGTATTTCTGCTGTGGCAGTATTCACCCGCAGATAACCTCAGAGCGGTAATCACCGTGGACGGAAAAACCGTCGGGACTCTTGACCTCGGCAAGATAACCGGTGAAAAGGTGATTATTCCCGATACGTCACCAAAGGTCAAAATCGTTGCCGAAAAGGGAAGCATCCGCTTTGACGAAGCGGAATGCAGAGATAAAATCTGCGTTTCAAGAGGAAAATTGTATCGGAAGGGAGATACGGCGGTATGCCTGCCCTCAAAGACGGTTATCACCATAACCGGCGGCAGTGTAGACGCCATGACCTACTGATATGAAAAAGAAGCTTGTTTATAAAGTCGCTCTGAGCGGTATTCTCTGTGCCCAGGCGCTTGCCCTGAATTTTATTGAAGGGCTGATACCCGCTCTGCCCTGGCTTCCTCCGGGAGCAAAGCCGGGATTCTCAAATATCATCACAATGTTTGCCGCCGAGTCCCTCGGCCTCGGGCAGGCGTTGATAATAACTCTTGTGAAAGGCGGATTCGCATTCATCACAAGAGGCGCGACAGCCGCTCTGATGAGTCTGTCGGGCGGTATTCTGTCCGCTCTGGCAATGTATTTCCTGCTGAAATACGGTAAAAATCTGTTCGGACTTATGGGCATTTCCGTAATATCGGCCCTTTGTCACAATGCAGGCCAGCTTTTCGCATCCGTACTTGTAACGGGAAGTACAAAAACGTTTTATTATGCACCGTTTCTCGCAATTTTCGGAATCATTACCGGTGTTCTGACCGGTCTTATATTCAAAGCGGTTTTACCCGCTTTAAGCAAGCAGAAAAATTATTTATCAAAATCCTGAATGGGAGGAGTTTATTATGGCAAAGATCCCCGAGGGAGTTCTGACCGCAGTCAAAAAGGTCAGAGGCGGCGTCAAGGTCGACCACAATAAGAATACCCAGGACCTTGAGGTTGTCAGAATCCCTACTCCGGCAAAAGTAGTAATCCCCATGCAGATGCACATCGGCGCACCCTGTGAGCCGGTCGTAAAGGTAGGCGATGAGGTCGCTGTCGGCCAGGTTATCGGTGATACCGATAAGTTTGTCAGCGCACCTATTCACGCGTCTGTATCCGGCAAGGTCGTAGCCGTGGGTGATATCAAGATGCCCAACGGCTCAATGTCAAAGGCGGTTACAATCGAATCCGACGGTGAAATGCGTTTATGGGAAGGCATCAAGCCCCCCGTTGTTGAGACGGGAGCAGACCTTGTAAAAGCAGTACGCGAAAGCGGTCTTGTAGGTCTGGGCGGCGCCGGCTTCCCCACTCACGTAAAGCTCAGCTTCGGTCCCGATAAGGGCATTGATACTCTTGTAATCAATGCTGCCGAATGTGAGCCCTATATCACAGTTGACTACCGTGAATGCATTGATAATTCATGGGATATTCTTTCGGCTGTATATACAATCAAGGAGCTTCTGGGTTTCAAGAAGGTCGTTATTGCCGCAGAGGATAATAAGCCCGAGGCATTCAAAGTCCTCAAATCAATCGCAGATAACGAGAAGTATGACCCTCAGAACGACGTACGTCTTATGGTGCTTGAATCCAAGTACCCCCAGGGCGCGGAAAAAATGATGGTTCAGTCCGCAACCGGCAGGCAGGTTCCTCCGGGAAAGCTTCCCGCAGACGTGGGCTGTGTCGTAATGAACGTTGCATCGGTCGCTTTCATCGCAAGATATCTTAAAACGGGTAAGCCCCTTGTCAGCCGTTCCCTTACGGTTGACGGCTCCGCTATTACAGAGCCCAAGAACGTCAGAGTTCCCATCGGTACCAATATCGGTGATATCATTGAATTCTGCGGCGGCTTCAAGGGCCAGCCCGCAAAGCTGATTTCCGGCGGTCCCATGATGGGCCTTTCAATAGTCGGTACTGATTTCCCCGTCCTCAAGCAGAATAACGCCATCCTCGCTTTCGCTGAGGAGGATGCGATTCTCAAGAAGGAAACCGACTGTATCCGCTGCGGCAGATGTGCCGCTGCCTGTCCTCTCAGTCTTATGCCCACCAATATCATCAGGGCAACCAAGGCGAAGGACGTTGATACGCTTAACCGTATAGGTGTTATGGTGTGTATGGAGTGCGGCTCCTGCGCATACTCCTGCCCCGCAGGTAAACCCCTTGTTCAGCATATGCGCCTTGCAAAGGCATTAGTAAAAGAGGAGGCGGCAAAGAAATGATAAACGGCAAAAAATTATTTGTAAGCGCTTCCCCTCACGTGCGCTCAAAGTCAACGACACAGAGCATAATGCTTGATGTCATTATCGCAATGATTCCGGCACTTATCGCTTCCGTTGTTTTCTTCGGCATACGTGCTTTACTCGTTACTCTCGTATCCGTTGCCGCATGTGTATTCTTTGAGTGGGCGGTACGCAGGTTTATCCTTAAAAAGAGCAATACCGTTGCGGATCTTTCCGCAGTTGTAACCGGTATGCTTCTTGCATTCAATCTTCCCTCATCCATTCCCTTCTGGATGGTGATCGTCGGCGATTTGTTTGCAATCGTAATCGTCAAGCAGTGCTTCGGCGGTATCGGTCAGAATTTTGTCAATCCCGCTATTGCAGGCCGTATCTTTATGCTGCTTTCCTTCTCGGATGCAATGTCAAAATGGCCTCTTCCCGGTCAGGGTGTTACCGAATTTGATGCGGCTACGGGAGCAACTCCTCTTGTTTCACTCGCAAAGAACGAGGCACTTCCCTCACTTGCTGATATGGTTATCGGCAACAGAGGCGGTTCACTCGGTGAAACCTGCATTATCGCACTTGTAATCGGCGGCATCTATCTTGTTGCCCGCAAAGTCATCAAGCCCACGATTCCTCTTGCATTTATCGGTACCGTTGCCGTTGTTATGCTTATCGCAGGCAAGGGTAACATTGAATACGCCGCATATCAGCTTCTTTCGGGCGGTCTTTTCCTGGGTGCAATCTTCATGGCAACAGACTATACCACAAGCCCGCTTACTTCAAAGGGCAAGGTTATATTCGGTATCGGCTGCGGCCTTTTCACCTGCCTCATCCGTCTTTTCGGTTCTCTTCCCGAGGGCGTTTCCTATTCAATCATCCTTATGAACGTCCTTTGTCCTCTTATTGAAAGAGCAACCACTCCCAAGCCCTTCGGCACTCCCAAGAAGGAGAAAAAGGCAAAGGAGGAAGCAAAAGCATGAAAAACTTAAAAGAATATATCGTTCCCACAATCACGCTCTTCCTTATCTGCTTTGTGGCAGCTCTGTTATTAGGCCTGACAAATCAGGTGACCGCTCCCAAAATTGCGGAAATCGAAGAACAGACAAAGCAGGAAGCCATGAAGCAGGTCTTCCCCGATGCGGATTCCTTCAGCGCAGACAAGCAGGCAAACGGCTGTACCTATGCCGAGGCGCTTGATTCGGACAAAAACGTTATCGGCTATGCCGTGACCGCAATCGGTAAGGGCGGCTATTCCGGTGACATCAAGCTTATGGTAGGCATTGACACCGAAGGCAAGGTTTCCGAAATTACCGTTCTCAGCCAGGACGAAACTCCTTCCGTAGGCGGTAAAAAGGTTATTCAGAACGACAGTTTCTTTGCACAGTTCACCGGACTTACGGAAAATGCCGGTATCGGTGCAGGCAACGTTGACGCCGTATCAGGCGCAACAAAAACTTCAACCGGCGTTGCAGATGCGGTAAATAACGCTCTGCTCTGCTGTAAAAGTATCGGTCAGGAGGTGAGTACAAATGGCTGAAAAGAAATCATTGGGATATGAGTTCAGTAAGGGTATTATCAAAGAGAATCCCGTTCTCCGTCTTGTACTCGGTACCTGTCCCACCCTTGCAACCAGTGTTTCGGTTACGAACTCAATCGGTATGGGCATTGCGGCTACGCTGGTACTTATGTGCTCCAACGTCGTAATTTCCCTGCTCCGTAAGGTTATTCCTTCAAAAATCAGAATCCCCGCATATATCGTTGTTATCGCATCCTTCGTTACAATAGTACAGATGCTTGTAAAGGCCTTTGTCCCTGCTCTTAACGATGCTCTGGGCGTATATCTTCCCCTTATCGTTGTTAACTGCATTATCCTCGGCAGAGCCGAAGCATTTGCCGGTAAGAACTCCGTTCCCGCTTCCTTCCTTGACGGTCTCGGAATGGGTATCGGTTTTACCGTTGCTCTTGTAATTATGGCTACCATCCGTGAAACAATCGGCTCGGGTACGTTTATGGACGGCATCAGCTCACTTACCGCCGTTGTAGCTCCCAACGCCACATGGAACGGATTCCATTTCTGGGAAACTCCCGTTGCAATCCTTACAATGGCTCCCGGCGGATTCCTTGTATTCGGATTCGTTATGGCTGCCGCCAATAAGCTTGCGGAAAGCAAGGGTAAGCCCGCAGCACAGCTTAACGGCTGTCAGGGTTGTCCCATGGCTCATTCCTGTGCAATCGCAAATACGGAAGCTTCCTGCGATGCAAAAGCAAAAGAAGAGGAAAAGGAGGCGTCTGAATCATGAAAGATTACTTATGGATCTTTATGACCGCAATCCTTACGGAGAACTTCATTCTCTGTCAGTTCCTCGGAATCTGTCCCTTCCTGGGCGTTTCCAAAAAGCTTAATACCGCGGTCGGTATGAGCGCAGCCGTTATCTTCGTTATGGCACTTGCCACCGCAGTAACTTATCCCATCAACCAGTTCCTGCTTGTAAAGAACGGACTTGAATATCTTCAGACAATCGTTTTCATCCTTGTAATTGCCGCTCTGGTACAGTTCGTTGAAATCGTGCTGAAAAAATTCATTCCCTCGCTTTATCAGGCACTCGGCATCTATCTTCCCCTTATCACCACCAACTGCGCGGTACTCGGCGTTGTTCTTCTCAACATCCAGAAGGGCTACGGCTTCGGTGCTTCTATGCTTAACTCAGTAGGCGGCGGTGTGGGCTTCATGGTTGCCATGATTATGTTCGCAGGTGTCCGTGAGAGACTTGAAGGAAACGATATCCCCAAAGCTCTCAGAGGACTTCCCATAACCCTTATCGCAGCAGCACTCGTTTCCCTCTCATTCCAGGGCTTCGCAGGTGTTGTTGACGGTATATTCCATTAAGAAAGGCGGTAAGAATATGAATCCTGTTGTTATCGCCGTTATTATCGTATCGGTTATCGGTGCAATTGCAGCCCTTATCCTTGCAATCGCATCCAAGGTATTTGCAGTACCCGTTGATGAAAAAGCAGAGCAGATCAGAGAGTGCCTTCCCGGTGCGAACTGCGGCGCCTGCGGATTTTCCGGCTGTGACGGTTATGCCGCCGCTCTTTCAAAGGGCGAGGTAAAGGAAACCAATCTCTGTAACCCCGGCGGAAATGAAGCCGCAAAGGCAATCAGCGAGATTATGGGTGTTGCCGCAAGTGAGGTCAAGCCCATGGCAGCTATCGTGCTTTGCAGAGGTCATAATGCCAATTCCGTACAGAAGCTTACCTATCAGGGCGTAATGAGCTGCCGTATGGCTTCCCAGGTATTCGGCGGTCCCAAAGAATGTATCTACGGCTGTGTAGGTTACGGTGACTGTATGGCAGTCTGTGAATACGACGCAATCAAAATCTGTGACGGCATCGCGAGAATTGATCCTCACGCCTGCCGTGCTTGTAAGAAGTGCGTCAAGACCTGCCCCAAGGGACTTATCGAGATGCTTCCTCTTGAGGAAACGGAGGCGGCTGTTCTCTGTAAGAATCACGACAAGGGTGCGCAGACCCGTAAGGAATGTACCGCCGGCTGTATCGGCTGTATGAAGTGTACGAAGGTTTGCGAAAACGAAGCAATTACCATTGACCGCTTCTGCGCAAAGGTTGACTTTACAAAGTGTACCGGCTGCGGAAAATGTCACGAAGAATGCCCCGTAGGTGCTATTGACCTTGTAAGTCTTACAAAGAAATAATATAAAAAGCTCCCGATGTCATGCATCGGGAGCTTTCGTTTTGTCTGTTATACTGCAAATTTCAAGGCAATCAGAAGCAGCAGTCCTGCCTGAATAATCATTAAAGCGGGGATGCCGAATCTGAAGGAATTATGCTTTGTTTTATGTCTGAACGTCTGCATACCGAAAAATGCACCCGTCGCCCCTCCGAAAATCGCAAAGCCGAAAAGAGTCTTTTCCGGTATTCTCCGACTTCCCGATTTTGCCTTTCTTTTGTCAATGCCGAAAAGGGCAAAGGAAATGATGCTCATAATCAGTATCAGAATCAGATAGTATTTCAACATAAACTCACCCATATTCAAAAAGGACTGCCGGGGCAGTCCTTTTTTTATCCTTCTTCACCGAAAACGCTCATGTTTCCGATATCCTCAATCTCGCCGTAAATCTGCTTTTCAAGCAGCTTGGGCTTCATGGAGGTAATATTGTCAACCTCGCAGGTAATGAGGTCCCTTGCGATTGAGGGGCTGTTTACGGTCCAGTATGAAACGTAAAGGTCGCGTCTGTGCATCATCTTGATGAGCTGGGCGGAGCAGTTCTTTTCGTACTTGGAGTTTACTCCGATTGCACCCATCGCCTTGACCTTCTCAACCAGTGCCTTACCGATATCTTTGTCGTTCACTTCCTCGGGAGTGATGAGATGATTGAGATAGAAGGGGATAAAGGAATTCTGCTTTACTATGGGTACCCATTCCTCGCTTACGCCGGTATAGAATACTCTTTCCTTGAGGTTATATTCGTGAACGAGAGCGTCAATGGCGGGCAGATTCTTTACTGATTTAAGGTCAAGATTTATCTTGCACTTGCGGCTGCCTGCGATTATTTTAAGAGCCATATCAAGGGATTCACCCTGCTTGTATGTGGGCTCGCTTTCGTGAATTATTACCGGGGTGCCGTCCGGCTGAAAGGAAACGTCAAGCTCGATACATTTGGCGCCGTGGAAAATGTATTCACTGACAGATTCAAGGGAATTGGCTTTTTCGCCCATACAGCCCGCGTGATAGGTAACGGTAAAGCCGTACATAAGCTCGGGGCATTCCCAATCAGGATCGATTTTTTCTTCAAAGACACCTTTGATTTTATCAATTATACCTGCCATAAAATAACACCTCCGTTGTATTGTAGCATAACGGAGGTGTAATTTCAATATTTTATTGGTATCTTATTATAATATATTACGCTTCTTCCTTAAAGGTGACCTTTTTGATTACAAACAGCACGGCAAACGTAAGGATTATACCTATGGGAAGACCTATTATTGCAAGACCGCTTGATGCAAGAAGGCCGGAGATAATGTAACTGACGAATGAGATGCCCGCTACCGTCAGAGCATAGGGAAGCTGAGTGGAAACGTGGTTAAGGTGGTCACACTGAGCGCCTGCCGAAGACATGATCGTGGTATCGGAAATGGGTGAGCAGTGGTCGCCGCATACCGCACCTGCCATACATGCGGAAATGGCAACGATCTGGAGACGGTTGTCTGCGGGGAATACGCTGAGAACGATGGGAATGAGGATACCGAACGTACCCCATGACGTACCCGTTGCAAATGAAAGTCCGACTGCAATAAGGAAGATGATTGCGGGAAGGAGCATCTGGAAGCCGGCTGCCGAGCCGTTTACTATCTGTGAAATGAATATCTTTGCGCCGAGAGAATCGGTCATTGCCTTGAGTGTCCATGCGCAGGCAAGGATCATGATAGCGGGTACCATTGCCTTGAAGCCCTCAGGAAGAGAATTCATGATTTCGCTGAATTTCATTGTTCTTCTGATGAGGAAGTAAATAACCGAAATGATGATTGCAACGAATGAGCCGAGAGCAAGGCCTACGGAAGCATCGGAATTTGAGAATGCATCAATGAAGCTTTCACCGCTGAAGAATCCGCCTGAATAAATCATACCGATTACGCAGCAGATAATGAGGACGATAACGGGAATGACGAGGTCGATGACCTTTCCTTTTTCGTTGACCTGCATTTCTTCAACTGCCTGCTTTGTGCCGCTCGTGAAGAGGTCGCCGTTGTGGATTGCGTTCTTTTCGTGCTTTTTCATGGGACCGAAATCAAACTTCATTACGGCAAGGGCGATCATCATAACGATGGTGAAAAGTGCGTAGTAGTTATAAGGAATGGCGTCAATAAAGAGCTTGATGCCGTTTTCTTCGCCGGCACTCTTCGCGAATCCGGCAACCGCAGCAGCCCAGGATGATATGGGGGCAATAATACATACAGGGGCTGCAGTTGCGTCGATGAGATATGCGAGCTTAGCTCGTGACACCTTGTGGCCGTCGGTTACAGGTCTCATAACAGAACCAACGGTAAGGCAATTGAAATAGTCGTCTACAAAAATGAGTATGCCCAGAGCGACGGTAGCAAGCTGAGCGCCGACTCTTGACTTTATGTGCTTGGTTGCCCATCTGCCGAATGCGGCTGAGCCGCCTGCCTGATTCATCATTGAAACAAGGGCACCGAGAAGCACAAGGAATATGATAATACCTATATTATAGGAATCGGCAACGTTTGCGATGAAGCCGTCCTGAACAACGTGATTGAGTGTTCCTTCAAAATTACCGCCTGCGTAAATCGCACCGCCTACGATGATACCGATTACAAGTGAGGAGTAAACCTCTTTGGTAATGAGTGCGAGAACGATGGCGATTATTGCGGGGAGGAGTGAGAGGAAGGTGGCATAGCTGCCGATGCTCTCTCTGATCTTTGCGATAGCAGATGAAATGTGAGCGTTGAAATCCGCATCTGCCGAAAGGTTGTCGGCATAGTTGCCGGCATACTCAAGAGCGGAATCACCGTCGGAAAGGTCGTATTCTGCCGCATCTTCGCCTTCACCGATTGAAAATGTTTCGTTTGCCGCAAATGCGGGAACTGCGAGTGAAAAAATCATGGCAATGACAAGCACGACTGTCAGAAGCCGTCTTCTTGTATTCATGGGAAAACCCTCCAAAAATAAAATCAACTCCGATAACACACGGTTACGGAGCTGATAAATCAATAATGACAATTTATCTGCAGATAGCTCTCCACAACCGTGACAGTCCGTTACATATTCTGCAACGGCCCGACGCTCAGATCCCGGGTCGGATCAGAGTATCTCGGCAAAAACCCCTTTCGCTTTACGGCTGACCCGCCGTGTGTAAAGCTACTCTTGATTTTCGCGCCTCTATCTTTGCGAAAAGGAAGATACCACAGTTGTATTGATTTGTCAATAACAAATATCAAATTTTGTGAAAATTATCCAAATTTTATTGCTTCGCAGAGGGCTGCATAGTCTTCCATTGTCATAGTTTCCGCCCTGACGTTCATATCAAATCCGCATTTTTCAAGGGCTGAAGCAACCTTTTCCTTTGAAATTCCCAGTCCGGATGAAAGGGAATTGAGGGCTGTTTTTCTCCTTTGCCCGAAGGCGGCTTTCACGATATCAAAAAAGAGTTTTTCATCCGGAACGTCAACGGGGGGCTTCTCTCTTATATTCATCCTTATTACACTGCTGTCAACCTTGGGTGCGGGCATAAACGAACCCTTTTTAACGTCAAAAAGCTTTTGTGCTTGTGCGTAATAATTCACGGCGACCGTTACCGCGCCGCTGTCACGGCTGCCCACCTTCGCGCACAGACGGTCCGCCGCCTCCTTTTGCACCATAACGGTAACGGCTTTTATGTTAAGCTTGCTTTCAAGGAGCATCATGATGACGGGAGAGGTAATATAATAAGGAAGATTTGCGCAGATATATACGTCCATACCCGCAAATTCTTTTTCGATAAGCTCCGGCAGATTTATTTTGAGTATATCGTCGTTTATCACCTTTACGTTGTCAAAGTCGGAAAGGGTATCCTCAAGTATGGGAAGGAGCCGCGTATCAAGCTCAATGCTTACCACTTTTTTTGCCTGCTGAGCAAGCTCCATGGTCAGCACACCGAAGCCGGGACCCACTTCTATTACGCCGCTTTCAGCGTCTGCTCCGCATTCCGAAGCCATACGGGGACATACGTCGGGATTTATTATGAAATTCTGACCGAGACTTTTGGAAAAATGAAATCCGTTGCGGGCGAGTATGCGCTTTACTGTCTCGGTATCGGTAAGATTATACATCTTCGTTCCTCTCAATTCGTCAAAAAAATTCCCTGCAGGTAAGATTTTATTGTAAACCTTTATCGTTGATTTTTACTTGTAGCGGCTATATAATTACTATGTCAGTCTATACTCGGAACGGAGGATTACAATGGCGATTCTTGTTACAGGCGGAGCCGGATATATCGGCTCACACACCTGCGTTGAGCTGCTCAATGCGGGATACGAAACCATTATACTCGATAATCTCTGCAACAGCAAGAGGGAAAGTGTAAATCGCATAGAGGAGCTTTCCGGCAAAAAGGTAAAGTTCATAGAGTGTGATATCCGTGATAAAGCTGTTCTTGATAAAGTATTTGCGGAGAATGAAATTGAAGCGGTTATACATTTCGCGGGACTCAAGGCGGTAGGCGAAAGTGTAAGCAAGCCCCTTGAATACTACGATAACAATATCGGCGGTACGGTCACTCTGCTTGAGGCAATGAGGGATGCGGGCTGCAAGAGAATAGTATTCAGCTCCTCCGCTACCGTTTACGGCGAAGAGAACGTTTCTCCTCTCAGAGAGGATATGCCCGAGGGCAAGACCACCAATCCCTACGGCACGACCAAGCTCTATATTGAAAGAATACTCAAGGATACCTTCAGAGCAGACGGTGACTGGAGTATCTGCCTTCTCAGATATTTCAATCCCATCGGCGCCCATAAGAGCGGCAGGATCGGTGAAGACCCCAAGGGTATTCCCAATAACCTTGTTCCCTACGTTTCCCAGGTCGCAATCGGCAAGAGAGATCATCTGAGCGTTTACGGCAACGACTACAATACTCCCGACGGAACGGGCGTAAGAGACTATATCCACGTTGTTGACCTTGCTCTCGGTCACATCAAGGCGGTTGAGAAGATTCTTAACGAAAAGGGCTGCTTTACCTATAATCTCGGCACGGGTAAGGGTTACAGCGTGCTTGACGTTGTCAAAGCATTTGAAAAGGCGTGCGGTCACGCCATTAAGTATGAAATCGTTGCGCGCCGTCCCGGTGACCTTGACACCTGCTATTCGGATCCCTCCAAGGCGTATGCGGAGCTCGGATGGAAGGCAGAGAGAGACATTGACGAAATGTGCGAGGACTCCTGGCGCTGGCAGTCCCGTAATCCGGACGGTTATTGCTGATGAAAAATTATATCTGGGATTTTGACGGTATGCTGTTTGACAGCTACCCGCATATTACCACCGCATTTCTCCGTATGATGGAGGATTACGGAAAGCAGGCGGATTACGATGAGGCGAAGGCACTTTTTGAGATTTCCTTCAGTGAGGCGTACAACTACTACGAAGCCACCGAAGAAATGAGAGCGGAGCATCACCGCTACGACAGAATGTATGACCTGGAGCCCGAGGTTATCCCCTTTGAAAATACATACAGAACGCTTGAAGCTCTCTTCAACAGAGGGGCAAAGCATTACCTTTATACCCACAGAGGTCACGAAACCTCTCAATACTATCTCAATAAATTCGGTATGCTTGAATTTTTCAGCGGCTTTGTGGATTCGGATATGAAGTTCCCTCTGAAGCCCGCTCCCGATGCTCTTAATTATCTCTGCGAAGAGTACGGTCTTGACAGGAACGAAAGCGTTATGATAGGCGACAGGGAAATTGACGTTGCCGCAGGAAAAAATGCGGGAATGTACGGCTGTCTGTATACAAAAGAAAAATCACCCGTAACCGTTGCGGATTTCGTTGTCTGTGACATTATCGGTGTTACGGAAATATAAAGGAGAATGACAATGAGAGCTGTTATCACGGTTGTCGGAAAAGATATGGTCGGTATTCTTGCCAAGGTATCAAATGAATGTGCCGCCCATAATATCAACGTTATTGAGGTTACGCAGTCAATCCTTCAGGATATGTTCGCTATGATTATGATGGTTGAAATTTCCTCATCGGATATTCCCTTCACACAGTTTGCGGATACGCTTGAAAAAATAGGTGACGATATGCACCTTTCAATTCACGTTATGCACGAAGACATTTTTAATGCAATGCACACTATCTGAGGAGACTGACTATGCTTAATGCAAGAGATATCCTTGAGACCATAACCATGATTCAGGACGAAAATCTTGACGTGCGTACCATTACGATGGGCATTTCACTTCTTGATTGCTGTCACAGTGATTCGGACGTTATGTGTCAGAAGGTTTACGACAAAATCACAAAATGTGCGAAGAATCTTGTTGTGACCGGAGAACAGATTGAAAAGGAATTCGGTATTCCCATTATCAATAAGAGAATTTCAATCACCCCCGCCGCAATGATTCTCGCTTCAACAGACGATAAGGACGCCGTCAAGCTTGCGAAGACTCTTGACAGAGCCGCAAAGGAATGCGGTGTCAATTTCCTGGGCGGATTTTCCGCTCTGGTACATAAGGGCTTCGGACCGGGGGATAAAGAGCTTATTGCCGCAATCCCTCAGGCACTTTCCGAAACCGATTTCCTCTGCTCCTCCGTCAATATCGGTTCCACAAAGACGGGTATCAATATGGATGCCGTGGGAATGATGGGTAAGGTCGTCAGAGAAACCGCAGAGCTTACCGCCGACAGAGGATGTATCGGCCCTGCAAAGCTGGTCGTTTTCTGTAACGCTCCCGAGGACAATCCCTTTATGGCAGGTGCCTTCCACGGTGCAGGTGAGCCCGACAGAGTAATCAACGTCGGTGTTTCCGGCCCCGGCGTAGTAAGAGCCGCTCTCGCAAAAGCGGGAGATGATATTGACCTTACGGCAGTTGCGGACCTTATCAAAAAGACCGCATTCAAGATTACGAGAATGGGACAGCTTGTTGCTTCCGAAGCATCAAAGCGTCTTGACGTTCCGTTCGGCATAGTTGACCTTTCGCTCGCCCCCACGCCTGCGGTAGGCGACTCTGTTGCCTACATTCTTGAAGAGATGGGACTTGAAAGCTGCGGCTGTCACGGTACTACCGCCGCACTTGCCCTGCTCAACGATGCCGTCAAGAAGGGCGGCGTAATGGCTTCGTCCCACGTAGGCGGACTTTCCGGTGCATTCATCCCCGTAACGGAGGATGCAGGTATGATAGCCGCCGCGAAGTGCGGATCCCTTTCAATCACAAAGCTTGAGGCGATGACAGCTGTTTGCTCCGTAGGCCTTGATATGATAAACATTCCCGGCGACACACCCGCAGACGTTATTTCCGCGATTATCGCTGACGAAGCGGCAATCGGTATGGTCAATTCCAAGACTACCGCAGTCAGAGTAATTCCCGCCATCGGTAAGGATGTCGGTGACGAGCTCAGCTTCGGCGGACTTCTCGGCTCCGGCCCCGTAATGCCCGTTTCAAAATATTCACCCTCAAAATTCATTGCAAGAGGCGGCAGAATCCCCGCTCCCATGCAGTCACTTAAAAATTAAGGTGAAATTATGCCGAAAAAAGATACCCGCAATACCCGTATGAGAATAGTCAACGCCGCCTGGGCGCTGTTTTATAAGTACGGCTATGAAAACACCACGGTGGAGGATATCGTTTTTGAATCCGAAACCTCAAGGGGCTCGTTTTATCATTATTTCAAAAGCAAGGATGAGCTGCTGAATACTCTGTCATCACTCTTTGACAGCAAGTATCAGGAACTTGAGCCCTCGCTTTCGGATTATTCTTCCGCTTACGAAAAACTGATTTATCTCAACCGTGAGCTTTTCAATATGCTGGAAAATAACGTTTCAATGGATTTGCTTGCCCGTTTGTATTCTTCACAGCTTACGACCTCGGGAGATAAAACTCTCCTTGACCATAACCGCTTTTACTATAAGCTGTTGAGAAAAATCGTAATTGAGGGCAAGGAAAACGGAGAATTTGCTCCCGGAATTACGGTGAACGAAATCGTAAGGGCATACGCTATGTGTGAAAGAGCTCTTATCAGCGAATGGTGTCTTTCAAGGGGAGAGTATTCTCTTGCACGCGATTCGGAGGAGATGCTGCCCCGCTTACTGTCCGGTTGGCTCAACGCTTGATTATTTTAGCGAAAACCGGCCAAAACAAAAATGATAAACGGGCTTGCCATAAAGGTAAGCCCGTTGGTTTTTATATGTTGCCGGTTATTTAATTGAAATTAACCGCTTATTTCTGCATGGGAAGCATTCTCATCATTTCCTGAGCCATCTTGAATGCGGGAATCGTCTGGAGCCAGATGTTGCCGGGACCTGTTACTACGGTGTTGAAGATTCCTTCGCCGCCGAGGATTGCATTCTTTACGCTTCCGGTTGTCCTTACGTCCATTGAGCAGCTGCCGTCCATCATGGCAAGGTAGCCGGTGTCAAGGATAATGCTCTGACCGGGAGCCAGATATTTCTGCTCAACCGAGCCGTCTATTTCAATGAATACAAGACCTGTGCCTGAGCATTTCTGCATAATGAATCCCTCACCGCCGAAAAGACCTGCACCGAGCTTCTTCTGGAAAAAGATGGATGTTTCAACTCCGGGTGTGGAGGCAAGGTATGAACCCTTCTGGCAGATAAGGTCTTTGCCGGGTGCGACCTCAACAGCCATGATACTGCCGGGGAATGAGGATGCGAAGGCGATAAGGCCCTGACCAGCGGTTGCAGTGTAGGTGTTGCTGAACATTGCTTCACCCGTGAATGCCTTTGAGAACATCTTGCCGAGTCCGCCGCCCTTGGTCTGCATCTGCATATTGGGGGACATCCAGCTCATTGCACCGTTTTCACAGTTGATTGATTCGCCTGCGTCAAGAGTAATCTCGACAACGGGGAGGGGAGTGCCTTTGATTTCGTATTTCATGCGGTAATCCTTCTTTCATATTACTGTTTTATTGCAATATTATTTATTTCATACTATCAAATATGACTCCGGGTGTCAATAGACGGATAACGCCGAATGACGGATATTTCCGATATCAGTCGGTGAATTGTAAAGCGCCGTTTTTGTTGAAAACGCCTCAAAAACGGGCTGCTTTTTGTGCATGTTGCGGTTATTGTCTGTTGCGGAAGATATCTTTTGTGTTGTAAAATAAAGCATGATTTATTCAGGAGGGATGTCCGATGAAAATTTCAAAGAAAGTTCTTTCAATTTTGCTTTGTACCGTGATGATTCTCGGCTCACTTGCCGTCGGCGGCGAGGGATTTATTGACGCACTTGATTTACTGAGCGTAAAGGCAAGTGCGGAGCAAAGCGGTATTTTTACTTATGAGGTAACAGACGGCAAAGCAACAATTACCTGCTGTGATTCATCAGCAAGCGGGGAAATCACGATTCCGTCAACGCTGGACGGATATCCTGTTACAAGCATCGGCGACTATGCATTTGACGATTGTGGCGATCTCACAAGCATACACATCCCCGATAGTGTTACAAGCATCGGCGAAAATGCATTTTCCGGTTGTGGCAGCCTCACAAGCATACACATCCCCGATAGTGTTACAAGCATCGGCGAAAATGCATTTTCCAGTTGTTTCAGTCTCACAAGCATACACATCCCCGACAGTGTTACAAGCATCGGCGAAAATGCATTTTCCACTTGTTTCAGTCTCACAAGCGTAACCATCGGCAGCGGTGTTACAAGCATTGGCGACTATGCATTTTACAATTGTATCAGTCTCACAAGCATACACATCCCCGATAGTGTTACAAGCATTGGCGACTATGCATTTTCCGGTTGTAGCAGCCTCACAAGCGTAACCATCGGCAGTGGTGTTACAAGCATCGGCAAAAATGCATTTCATGATTGTATCGGTCTTACAAGCATAAACATCCCCGACGGTGTTACAAGTATCGGCAAGAGTGCATTTGACAATACGGGTTTTTACAACAATTCATCCAATTGGGAAAACGGTGCTCTCTATTGCGGCAATCGCCTGCTTTCCGTTGACAGCAGTATCACGGGTTCATTTTCCGTCAAGGAAGGAACTGTAATGATTGCCGGCGGAGCATTTTTCGGATGTTACAGTCTCACAAGCATACACATCCCCGATAGTGTTACAAGCATCGGCGAAAATGCATTTGATAACTGTTTCGGCCTTACAAGCGTTTGCATTCCCGGCAGTATTGAAATAATAAATTCCTCGGCATTTGACCACTGCTCTTCTTTGAGAAACGTTTACTTTACGGGCACCGAAGAACAGGAACATAATATCATACGTGGAAATGATCATCTCACAGAAGCCACGTGGCATTGTAATTACGTTCACACGTATACGGTAACAAAAGAAAGTACCTGTACCGAAGCCGGCTCAAAGATTATCAACTGCGAATGCGGAGCTTTTACGGAGTCGATTCCCCCGCTCGGTCACGATTACAACATAACATACACTTGGTCTGCAGACGGCAAAACCTGCACCGCAGCGGCGACCTGCAAGAGAGATTCAAGCCACGTTGTAACGGAAA
>CALAUI010000022.1 GCA_937892115.1 uncultured Clostridia bacterium
AATGAAAAATCCGAACCCTTCTCCAACTTGGAATATAAGGTTCGGATTATTCGAGTTTGGTGCCGGTGGCGGGGGTCGAACCCGCACGGTGTTGCCACCGACGGATTTTGAGTCCGTTACGTCTGCCAATTCCATCACACCGGCTTATATCTGCCTTGCTATTATAACCGAGGTATAAGTAAAAATCAAGAAAAATTTGCACTATAAAAGGAACGGGAATTTAATCCCGTTCCAAAAAAGTCCGTAAGCAATAATCAGAAATATCTTTCGCAGTAGTCAAAGAGTAATTCGGAATATTTCTTCGCCGCCGGGGTAATGTGATTGAGCTTGAGACCATGCCCGGAAATGCGATAGAAGACAAAATCATAATCCGCGCCCGCCTCTTTGAAGGCATTGAGAACGGACTCTCTGTTGCCTGCGGGAACGACCACGTCAAGTGCGCCGTATCCGAAAAGCGAAGGAACGCTGTCTGCCGTTATGTATGAAACGGGAGAAACGTACGATATTATTTCATCCTCTCTGCCCTCTTCGGTAAATTGCTTCACGATTTCCTTACCTGCAAGTGAACGTGCAAGCGAGGGACCGGATGCTCCCCATGCCTCCGTACTGAAATCCGAAGGACCTACCCTGTTTGCCGTGAAAGCGATTTCAACGGGGCTTTCGTCTGCTCTTGAATACGAATACATCATTGCCAGATGAGCACCGGAGGAATAACCCGAGGGAGCGACCTTCGTGATATAGATACCCTTCTCACCTGCAAATTCCTTTACCTTTGCAATGGCAAGACCGATTTCGTCAAGGACTGTATCAACCGCATAACTTTCCTCGGTTTCACCCGAGCGAAGCGTAAAGCTCATCGTTGCGGCAATATATCCCCTTGCCGCCGCCTCTATACAGTCCGCCGCCTTATCCTCTTTGTTTCCGGTCGCCCATGAACCGCCGTGGATAAACAGAAGAAAACCGTTTTCTTCCCTTTCATAAGCCGCCTGTGGGATGTAAACATCAAGCACGTTTCTTTCGCTTGCCTCAGAATAAACTATATCGGAATACACCTCGTAATCCGTGCTGTAAGAGCCGATTCCGAGGAATGAACCGATAACTGTAACCAGCGTCATCCAGAACGCCATAATTTTATCAAGCATTTTCATTTTCTCCTTTACGGCACGCTGATTTTTCATTGCGCCCGCTGTTATCATACTAACACGGAAAGCAGTATTTTGTAAACAGAACATTGCCGAAAAATACGATAATTATCAACCGCTGCGGTTTATATTTCCCAATCGGCAAAACACGATTCATATAAATTGACAAACGCATAAAACTGTGATATTTTTTATTTGTTACCGGCTTTTTCACGGTATTGCAAAGGAGAGATTTTTGTGAAAATCGTTGCATTTTTTGAAAGTATTATTATCGCCTTATCCTGCTTTTTCGGAAGCTTATTCAACCTGCCCGATAAAAACGTTGAAAAGCTGAAAGAAAACTGCGGCGGTTTTATTTACGGTGTCTGCCATCCCAATGAAAATTATGAAATGCTCAGCGAAGCGGGTTTGAAATGGGTCAGATTTGACATACCCTGCCCCTTTGACAAAGACGGAAACATAAGGCAGGCATATAGGGATTTCAAGGAAAGGTGCAAGGGATATACCGACAGAGGATTCAAGGTCATGGCGGTTACTCCTTACCCCAGAGATCTGATTTCCGATATGGGCTACAATCCCGTTGAGGATATTGAGAGGACAAAGGAAGTGGCGGTCTTCCTTTACAATGACCTTAAGGATATCACGGGTGCATTTCAGATTACAAACGAAATGGGTCTTGTCGGATTTATGACGCCGCTTACCATTGAACAGGCCGCTCTCTACATAGGCGTTCAGCTTGAAGCAATAAGCGAGGTCAAGGACGACAGCTTCCCCATCGGATATAATTCGGCAGATCTGATTCAGGTCAGCAAACAGCTTCACAAGCTTATGAAGCCCTATCTCAAATATTGCGATTATGTGGGAATTGACCTTTATACCGGTAACCAGGGTAATGCAAAAGCAAGTGATTACAGCAAAAAAGTAAAAACGTTATACAGAATGACAGGAAAGCCCATCATCATTGAAGAATTCGGATTCTGGAGCGCAGGCGGTCCTAAATCTGCGGAAGAAAAGTCGGAAACTCTCGGCATTTACGGTTATTCTACAGAAGCGGAAGCAATAGCAGACGGAGAAAACTTCATCAATAAGCTCCCCTCTCTTTTCAGAAACACGCTGAAGGTTGAACATCCCGACGAGGAAGAAAAATGGGCCGAGCTGGTATTCACGGATTATTCAAGCCATTTCTACGGTGAAACATCCTCCGAAACGATAAACAGTATTCCTCATACTCCCGACGGTCAGGCGGAATATTATAAAGAAGTCATGACGGAGCTTCGTAAGCAGAACTGCCTTGCCGGTATGATAATCTACTGCTGTCAGGATATGGAAAAGTGCTGGGTCTGCGGACACAGCTGGTGTCCGTTTGAAACAAAATGGGGTATCTTCACCATTGACGGAATACCCAAGCCCGCATACTATGCAGTCAAAGAGATAATAAACAACGACAAATAAGACAAAAAATGAGTACGGAAAACCACCGTACTCATTTTTGATTATTTTGTAAACGTCACATAAAGCATTGAGCCGCTTTCTATTTTATCGGGAAGCGTGATTTCAACCCATTCGCAGTTTTCATTTACCGTGAAGCATTTATCAACGGTGTACTCACCTGCATCAATTCTGAGCTTTCTGTCTCTCTTTTCGGAAACGTTTGAAATAAGCATCGCCGCTTCACCGTTATCACCCTTTGCGGCAACGGCATACATATCCTTGCGAAGCTTATTCTTTATTTTAACTTGATTGCCCATTTCATAAAGCTGACCGAAAGCGTAGAAGCCGTAATAAGCGGATGACGGTTTGCCTCCCTTGAGGAACATTCCGCCGTGAAGAGCTCCCGTGGCGATTCCGCAGTAGTAGTACGCCGAGTCGAGTCCCTCATTCTGGAACATACAAAGCATTGACGTCTGATTTGCACCGTAGCGGCGGTCAATCTGATCGTTTTCGGTAGGATTGTAATTCCATTCGTCGCAGATTACTTCCGCATCGCCGTATCCCGCCTCTTCAAGATTATCGTTTACGTATTTTATCCATCGTGTGTTTACTTCGGTTGTCGTATAGCTGTGCCAGCTGAAAAAGTCCATGGGCGGTTTATGCTCTTTTATATAATCAAGAAATCCCTGAAAGAACTCAACAAAATATTTGTTGTAGGCGGGTGTACCCGATTTAATGTTATTGGTTTTTGTCAACGCATAAAATCCGCAGGAGCCGTAGCCGCCGATTTTGAGGTCGGGGAATTTTTCTTTAAGATAATTTGCCGCAACGTCATACAGACGGTAAAACTCCTCGGGTGTACCGTGCCAGAAAACGTTTTCCGTAACAAATTCGGTTTCGGAAATTTCTTCGTATTTGCCTCCGTCGGGCTCATTCCATATTTCCCAGTATTCAATATTGTAATTGAAGCCGTTTGCCCAGCCCTCGTTGTAATGAAGGATTATATGCTCGCAAATCTGCGCCCACTTGGCGTAGTCGGTCGGAGGCAGAAGCAGTTCGTGGTCTTTCTGAGCATTACTGTAACTGATGCCGAGGCGGAAGAACGGTGTCATACCGGTATCGACAATCGCCGCCAGCACCTTGTCGCTTTCCTTGAAATTATATGAATTTTCATCATTGACGTCCGCCGAAAAATCAGGGAAAATGCGAAAAATATCGGTGCAGTTGATATCGTGAGTTCTGCACGCGGTCATATTCGCTTCGGTAAAAACCTTGTTGACTTCACTGTCAAGCTCATATTCGGGCATCCTGCCGACATTATGAACGGGCCTGATTTCATTAATAACATTATCAAAATCAATCCTGATAACGTTCGGTGTAAATATCATCTGTGCAAGTGAAATAATAAAAGCCATAATTGCCGCAAGGATTTTTTCAAACATATACTGTCACCGTCTTTCAATGAATTGCGTGTTCGCATTCAAGATTTTCACCGTTCCATAATTTCACCGCAGTCCACGGCTCATCGGGACTGCTCCAGAACTCATCATCCGAATCAAGCCCGAGAGGGATAAAAACCGCAGAACACAGATAAAGACTGCCGGTGCTGATATACCTCTCACCCATTGCCGGTTGAGAGCCGTAAACGCCGATTCTGAGCCAGCCGTCTGAATCAAAGAGCGAATCGGCAGACATGGTCCTTTCAATAACCTTTGTAAGTGCACAGCGGACACCTGCGGGGGTAACGGTTTCTTCAAGGCCGTGTCTGTAAGCCATAAGCGAAAGAGTCTGAAAAGCGCCGAATCGGTAAGTAAGCGACCTGCCCATAAGAGGGTAAGTGCCTTCCGGGGAAATAAAATGTTCAAGCTGTGCGGCATTATGGGAAGCTCTGTTCAATATGACATTTTTCCACTCCGCCCACTCCGTATTATAGTCGGCAACCTGCGTAATCACGTCAACGAGCATGGGCTGAATCACAAAGCTGTTGTAATAATTCATATTGAAATCTTCGCCGTCACCGTACCAGCCGTCACCCTTATACCATTTCATATGGGCATAAAGAGCATAGTCAATCCGCATAGGGTCCCAGTCCTTTTCGCCCATCCTGCGTAAAAGCACCTCCGGCATTGCACCGAAAAGAAGCCAGTTGGAGCGGTAGGGCTTACGGGTGCGGACCGCACGCATACAATCGGCAAGATTCCTTTTTGTTTCATCATCAAGAGGGACAAAAAGTTCATCAAACGCCCTGAGAATGCCCTGCGCCATAAAAGCCGCATCCACAAGGGGCTGATAGCCGTTTTCAAAATTCATTTTATCGGGAGAGGAAGGAGTAACGGCGTTTCTGATACACGCCCTTGTAAGCTCCGCGTAATGCAAACGGAGTTTTTCCTCTTCGCTGTCCTCTTTCTTTTCGGCAAGCCATGGAGCAAAGCCGACAAGCACTCTGCCGAACGCCTCAAGATAAGTGGTATTTTTTATGTCGTCAACGTTCCTTGACCCCTCAAGAGGCATTGTTTCCCTGAGTTGCCCTGCTGAAAGTGCATTTATCACGGGAGAACAGATTTTAAGCATTGAATCAATCCAGAATTTTCTTGTTTCCGTCATTTTCAACACTCCTTGTTATTATCGTCCGGCGGCAGAAATCCGCCCGTACAATTATTATTTGCTTCGCATTTACATTATATCACGCGGTATTTTTCATCTCAACACAAAATGCCTGATATTCGGAAAATATATGCGATTTTCCGATGCCGTAACAAAAAAACACGGGAAATCAGAAACTGAAATCCCGTGATAAAAATCATGCTTCTCCGATGCAATCCGTATATATTGTCTTCACTATGAAAGTACGGTAATCCGCCGAAGCGTGTACGGAGAGTTATATCAGATCTTTTTGAACAAATGAGTATAGGGCCCGATAATAACAAACGTCGAAACAGCGTATCTGACGAGTCTGAAGACAAAAGATAACCATTCCGCACTGATGGCTTTTGCGGGTATCTTAAGCAAAACACTTATGACTGCGAAAATCAGAACACCTAAAACCGGGCGTACAATGTAGCTCCACCATTTTGAAGATTTTTCAAAATTAACATATTTTTCTTCGTACATAAAGCCGAGAAGCAATCCGATTGCTATACCGTATGATGAAAAGAATTCATCGTCACGGCAATAGAAAAATCCTGCAGAGCCGATAATAAGTACTGCCAAGAAGCCGATTTTATAACCGAATTTACGGTCAACACCGTTAAGAACGAATACAAGAATCAAGCCGGTAACCCAACCCAGCAAAACGTCCGTAGGATAGTGAACACCGAGATATATACGGGAAAGACCTATAAAGAACGGAAGCAGAAAGCCAAGTGCGATAAAAGGCGGCTTTTTTGTTTCATGTGCAAGTGTGCCGTAAACGGAAACGGACATAGACGCGTGAAGACTCGGCATTGAAAAGCCCTGCGCCGCAGGAGACATAATATCTTCATCGGGGTGAGCTGCACGGATACATTTAACACTTTTATTGTCCATATAAGGACGGCGTCTCTGAAAAGCACCCTTAATGAGTGTTCCGAAAATCATTGTGCCGGAGAGTGCAAGTGCTGCTCTGCGGCCTAATTTTTTATCAACACACCAATACAGCAGACCGAGAACAAGAATTACAAGGTATTCGTCGCCTAACAGCGTAAAGAACTTTGCTGCGGCGGTAAGAACACCGTTACTGACGGACTGGAACGCTTCCATAAGCGAAATTTCCCAATTGAAAAAGAAAACATTTCCCACGGTTTTACCCTTCCTTTATTCTTAATTTACATTATTTTAGCATATCCGCAGCAAATATTCAAGCGTAAGTTAGGAAGATTCATACACGGCTGCACCGTGATGATATACAAAGGCGGTGAGCCGTCTTTGATGATATACCGGCTTGCGGCTCGGACAAAAAAATCTCCGCTCTGTTAAACGGAGATTTTTTGGCGTCCCCGGCGCGATTCGAACGCGCGGCCTTTCGCTTAGGAGGCGAACGCTCTATCCTGCTGAGCTACGGAGACATATATCGTCAGGCAACGGTTATTCTATCAAATCCTTATTGTAAAGTCAAGAAAAAAACTGAGGTGTTCGGGAAATATCTTTATGTATTTTGCCATACAAATTCTTCTTGAAATTATGCAATTTATATAATATAATATTGGCGGTCAAAAATGATATCCAGCATATCTAATCGAAAGGACGAAAAAAATGAGTTTACTTAACAAAAAGACAGTTGATGACCTTAACGCAAAAGGCAAGAAGGTACTCGTACGTTGTGACTTCAACGTTCCTCTCAAGGACGGCGTTATCACAGACGAAAACAGAATCAATGCGGCTATCCCCACCATCAAGAAGCTGATTGACGACGGTGCAAAGGTTATCCTCTGCTCACATCTGGGCAAGCCCAAAAACGGCCCCGAAGCCAAGTTTTCACTTGCTCCCGTTGCAGCACGCCTTACGGAAAAGCTCGGTAAGGAAGTTGTTTTTGCCGCTGACGATACAGTAGTAGGCGAAAATGCCAAAGCTGCTGTTGCAGCCATGAATGACGGTGACGTAGTTCTTCTTGAGAACACCCGTTTCCGCGCAGAAGAAACAAAGAACGGCGAAGCATTCTCCAAGGACCTTGCTTCCCTTTGCGATATCTACGTAAACGATGCTTTCGGTGCAGCTCACAGAGCACATTGCTCAACAGTAGGCGTTACCGAATTTGTTGACGAAGCAGCCGTAGGTTATCTTATGGGCAAAGAGCTCAAGTACCTCGGCAATGCAGTAGAAGACCCCGTAAGACCCTTCGTTACCGTTCTCGGCGGTGCAAAGGTAGCAGACAAGCTCAACGTTATTGAAAACCTTCTTTCAAAGGCAGATACACTTATCATCGGCGGCGGTATGGCTTATACCTTCCTTGCTGCAAAGGGCTATGAAATCGGTAAGTCACTTCTTGATGAATCAAAGATTGACTACTGCAAGGATATGCTCAAGAAGGCAGAAGAAAAGGGCGTTCAGATCCTCCTTCCCATCGACGTTGTAGCAGCTGAAGAATTCCCCGATCCCATCGATGCTCCCATTGAAACGGCAATCTTTGATGCAGACAAGATTCCCGCAAACATGGAAGGTCTTGACGTAGGTCCCAAGTCCCAGGAGCTCTTTGCTCAGGCAGTTAAATCGGCAAAGACAGTCGTATGGAACGGCCCCATGGGCGTATTTGAGAATCCCGTACTTGCCAAAGGTACAATCGCAGTTGCTAAGGCACTTGCAGAATCAAATGCAGTTACAATCATCGGCGGCGGTGACTCCGCAGCAGCAGTCAATACACTCGGCTTCGGCGACAAGATGACCCACATTTCAACAGGCGGCGGTGCTTCCCTTGAATTCCTTGAGGGTAAAG
>CALAUI010000023.1 GCA_937892115.1 uncultured Clostridia bacterium
AAAAAGCAAGAAAAAACGTCTTTTGCCTTGGTAGACAAAAGACGTTTCTTTTATGGAGCAGGGTACGGGAGTCGAACCCGCCGCTGAGGCTTGGGAAGCGTCCGTATTACCGATATACTAACCCTGCATTTATTGTATTATTTATACCATATATTTATCTCAAAATCAATACAAAAGAAAAAGCGGTATGCCGAAGCATACCGCCGTCATCTGTTTCCTGATTAGCCAACGAGACCGCCGATAACGTCCTTAATCTTGTCAAGGGGAATTTTGCCGGCTACGTCCTTAACGGTGTTTACGATACCGCCGAGGTCAATCTTACCAACGATGCCCTTAACTACGTCAACGATCTTAGCAAATGTTTCGCTCTTAACGAAGTCGATGATTGCCTTTACAAGATACTTAAGTCCGTTAAGGATGTCGCCAGCCTTGAAATAGCCTTTAGTCATATCCCAGTTTGAGCTGCCCTTGTATTCGCAAACTGCCTGATGACGTTCCATCTCTGCTACATACATTGTTTCGAAAGTGCAATAATCCTCAGCACCGTCGAAATCCTTGTCGCAGTGGTTGCTGCACTTTGTCATGTGACCATCTACGGGGAATGTTGCTGCTGCGTGGTCTGCAAGAGAAGCAGCGTTGTCAAATTCAGCAGAACAATATGAACACTTGTATGCTGCTGTGCCGCTTTCCTGATGAGGATCGTACTGTGCGTCATCTGCAAAACCGATTACGCAAACTGAGAATGCGCAGATAACTGCAAGTAAAACAGAGAGAATCTTTTTCATACTATTTACCTTCTTTTCTGATATTTTGCAATGGGTTGCATTACGGAGATATGATATCATTTTCAGAGAAAACTGTCAATAAAAATCACTCATATTTTGTCTTATTTTTGGTAACAGTTTTGTAACTATTTTTGCTCTCCGAATTTTGAAAGACGCAGAGCATTACTCACCACGCAAAAGCTTGAAAGACTCATTGCAAGGGCTCCGAGAGCAGGGCTCAATTCTATACCGAGAGGAGAAAAAACACCTGCCGCGACCGAAATTGCGATGATATTATAGAAGAATGCCCAGAAAAGATTTTGCTTTATATTTCTCAATACCGCCCTGCCGAGCTTAAGTGCTTTTACAACATCCGAAAGCCCCGAATTGAGAAGCACCGCATCCGAACTGTCAATGGCTATATCCGTTCCCGAGCCGATTGCCATACCCACGTCCGCTCTCATAAGGGCAGGTGCATCGTTTATCCCGTCACCGACCATAACGGTCTTGCCCTTTTCTCGAAGCAGACGTATCTGTCTTTCCTTTTCGTCGGGAAGTACGCCCGATATAATGTCGTCTATTCCGGTCTGCCTGCCGATTGCGGCGGCGGTTTTGCCGTTGTCACCCGTAAGCATTACTATGCGAAGCCCCATATTTTTCATTTCGGCTACGGCTTCGGCACTGTCGTCCTTTATCTTATCCGCCACGGCGATTACACCCATAAGCTTTCCGTCTGCGGTTACGAAAATAACGGTTTTACCCTCCCCGGTCAGCTTTTCGGCTGATTTTTTGCCGGATTCTTCCCCGGCGACAGCGAATTTTTCGTTGCCAATACGAATCGTTTTATCACTGACCCTGCCTTCAACGCCCTTGCCGGGGACATTCACGAAATCGCTGACCTTTTCGGCAGTTATTCCCCTTTCCGTGCAAAATGTTACTACCGCTTCGGAAATCGGATGACTGCTCATACTCTCAAGAGAACAGGCATATTTCAGCATTTCGTCTTCATCCGTATTTTCCGTGACGGACACGTCGGTCACAAAGGGCTTGCCGAGGGTAAGCGTTCCCGTCTTGTCAAGCACGACGATTTCCGCCCTGCCCGTTTCCTCAAGGGCAGCCGCAGACCTGAAAAGGATGCCCTGCCTTGCGCCTGCACCCGAGCCGACGGTTACCGCAACGGGAGTGGCAAGTCCCATTGCACAGGGACAGCTTATCACCAGTACACAGATTGCGTGGCGAAGAGCCGTTTCAATATCGGATTTAACGATAAACGACCATATAAGGAAGACCGCAAGTGAAATACACATTACCGCAGGCACGAATACCGCCGCGACCTTATCCGCGGTTTTGGCTATGGGTGCTTTGGCGGCGCCCGTTTCCTCCACCAGATCTATTATTCTTGAAAGCACCGTATTTGCTCCCACGCTGTCTGCACGGCATCTGGCGTAACCGTCACGCAGAATCGTGCCGCCGTAAACGGAGCTGTCTTTTTCTTTATATACGGGTATACTCTCACCCGTAAGAGCGGATTCGTCGGCATATCCGTTTCCTTCTTCAATTATGCCATCCGCAGCAAACGTTTCTCCCGCTCTGACGATAAAAACATCGTCCTTTACCATTTCGGATGCGGGAACGGAAACCTCCTCACCGTTTCTGATTACGTTCGCATATTTCGGAGCAAGGTCAATAAGACCGTTTATCGCCTGAGCCGTTTTGCCCTTTGAACGGGTTTCAAGAAGCTTTCCGACCGTGACGAAGGCGGGAATCATTGCGGCGGAGTCAAAATACAAATCACCGGACGACTTTCCTCCGATAAGTGAAATCAGCACCGCCGTACTGTAAGCGAAGGATACGCCCGAGCCGAGCGCAACGAGGGTATCCATATTGGGCGAAAGATGAAGCACTCCCTTTATTCCGCTGACAAAGAATTTTCCGTTGACGGCAAGAATCGCAAGGGATAGTATTCCCTGAATAATTCCGTTTATGATTTCATTTGCGGGAAGGGGAAGATGAAGCATTTTGCCCATGGAAAAATACATCAGAGCAGCAAGCAGCAAGGCCGATATTATCAGCCGTTTTGCAAGTATTTTCGTTTCCTTTTCCGTCGTGTCGTCCCGTTTTCTTTCCGCGGTGCCGTCAATCAGCTTTGCACCGAAGCCGGCATATCTGACGGCTTCAACGATTTCGTCGGTGGGAGCGTCGCCCTCCACCGTCATTGAATTTGTCAGCAGACTGACGGAGCAGGAGGTCACGCCCTTCAGGGAGGATACCGTGCTTTCCACCTTTGCACTGCAGGCGGCACACGCCATTCCCGTCACTTCAAATCTTCTCATCTTTCACCTTGTAAAAATCCCGCCTGCTCAAGGAAGGCGGGAGATTTTAATATTATATTGCCTTTTTACTCTTCTTCCTCTTCTTCAACGGGAAGAATTTCAATCTTGATTTCTTCTATTCTTCTGTCATCAAGGGAGAGAACGGTAAATCTGAGATTTTCGTAATCAACCTCAATGGGAAGCTCCGTCCCTTCATCGGGAAGATAGCCCAACAGATTTATGACAAAGCCCGCTACGGTATCATAGTCGCCCTCGGGAAGGTCTGCACCGACAAGGCCGTCAACGTCTTCAAGCGAGGTCGTGCCGTCAACGGTGAAGGTGGTTTCGTCAATCTTTACGATCTCCTCTTCCTCATCGTCATCGTACTCGTCACGGATGTTGCCGACTATGGATTCAAGCACATCTTCAAGCGTGAGAATACCGGCAGTACCGCCGTATTCGTCAACGACAACGGCAAACTGGGTGCGGCTTTCGTTCATTTCCTTGAATATATCGGAAACCGCCTGTGCCTCTGCCACATACATGGGCTTACGCATAATCTTTTCAAGTGTGAGCTTTGCGGGAATATTGTGCCCTACGTAGCGGAGCAAATCCTTTGCATAAAGGACACCGACTATATTATCCTGGTTTTCTTTGAAAACGGGGATTCGTGAATAGCCGTTTTCAACACACAGATCCGCAACCTCGTCAAGGGAACGGGTAACCTCAATGGCTGTCATTTCGGTCCTGTGAGTCATTATATCGCCTGCATCAAGGTCGTCAAATTCAAAGATATTATCAATCATCTCTGCCTGAGTATCCTCAATAACGCCCTTTTCTTCGCCCGCATCCACCATCATACGGATTTCTTCCTCTGTGACGTTTTCTTCGTCTGCGTTGGGGTCAAATCCGAAAAGACGGACAACGCCGTTGGTGGAGAATGAGAGGAATCTGACAAACGGCTTCGTGATTTTTGCAAAGCCCAGCAGGATTCCCACTACCTTGAAGGAAATCTTTTCGGGAATCTGCATTGCGATTCTCTTGGGGGCAAGCTCACCCAGAACGAGTGAAAAATATGAAGTCAGTATTGTAATGAGCACGACCGAAACCGCGCTGATTACGCCCTTGTAAGGTGCAAGCGATTGGTATGTTATAAGCTTATTCGTCAGCATCGCCGCAAACGAAGTGGATGCGGATGCCGAAGTAAGGAAGCCGGCAAGGGTAACGCCTATCTGAATGGTTGATAAAAAGCGGCTCGAATCCTCAGTCAGCTTTGCAATCTGTTTTGCCTTCTTATTGCCTTCCTCTGCCTGGTGCTTTATCTTGGTATCATTAAGAGAAATTACCGCGATTTCGCTCATTGCAAAGAATGCGTTTACGATGATGAGTACGAATAAAAGTAAAAGTTTTAATACGATTGATAACGCAGATGGGTCATCCATAACGGGGGTGACTCCTTTCAATTTTGTTGTGGGAATATTACCACATAATCATTTTATTGTCAAATTAGTCCTTTAAGCAAAGGTCAATAAGGTCATTGACGTCGGCGGTGCACATACATTCAACGGTATCGGAAGCACCGTAATAAATCTTGACCTCGCCGTTGTCTTCAAGAATCATACCGCCGGGGAATATGGCATCCTTGCGGAAGCCGTCCTCAAGCTCATAGTCACGGTCGCATACGATAAGGGGGTCCTTGCTCATACCGAGCACCTTTGAGGGATCCTCAAGGTCAAGCAGTACGATGCCTGCACGGTAGGTCTTTTCCCATTTCTTTTCCCAGCCGTGTTTGCCTCTGCCGGGCGCAAGCTCAACTGCATGGAAGGTGGCAAGCCATCCCTTTTCCGTTCTGACGGGAGGAGCTGCGGGACCGATTTTATCATCTGCAAAGGGAACATCCTCCACACCCATAACGAGCTTGTGATTTCCCCAGTATACAAGGTCGGGAGATTCGCATACCCACATATCAAATCTGTCTTTTCCTCTTGAATAAACGGGCATGGGTCTTTCAAGCATAACGTAATTGCCGTTAATCTTTTCGGGGAAAAGCGCCATATTTCTGTTATCGGGAGCGGAGAGGGAAATAATGTCAACACCGCTGAAATCCTCTCTGAGCTTGCCTACGCCGCCGCGCAGACCGTGATTCGTATCACAGGCAAAGCATACGTAGATTTCATCGCCGATAACCGTAAGGCGGGTATCATATACTCTTCTGATTTCGTCTGTCTTAACGGCAAAGAAGGGGTCGGGTGAAACCTCCCAGTTGATACCGTCGTCGCTGAATGCAAGACCGTTATTTGTTCCGTCAAGTCTGTGCTCTTCAAAATCGCCGTAATCGTTGCGGAAGGTCATTACATATCTTCCCTTATATTTACATACACCCGCATTGAATACAAGCGCGGTCTGATAGGGAATATCGTGTCTTGAAAGCACCGGCTTATCAAGCTTTTTTATGACGGATGATGATTTTTCCATAATTGCACCTCTGTTATCTCTTTACTCTTGCATTACCTGACCACACCGACCAGACCATATCCTCGTCGGCGGGCTGTGCATAGTCCGTAAGGAACGTGGTTGCCAGAGCGCCGCTTGCCCAGCCGAACTGAATCCACTTTTCACTTTCCCAGCCCTTGATAACGGCATAGAGAAGACCGCCTACGAAGCCGTCACCGCCGCCGATTCTGTCAAGAACGCGGATTTCTCTGGGCTCAACTACCTGCCACTCGTCACCTGCAAGCATAATTGCACCCCAGAGATGAGTATTGGCGTTGATGACCTGACGGAGCGTTGTGGCAAAAACCTTCGCGTTGGGATATGCTTCCTTTACTCTCGCTATCATTTCCTTGAAGGAATCAATCTTTGCACCGATATCCTTGCCGCCTGCTTCGGGGCCCTTGATGCCGAGACAAAGCTGGAAGTCCTCTTCGTTGCCTACGAGAATATCGGCTGCGCCTGCGATTTCGGAGAATATTTCACTGAGCTCCTGCTCTCTTCCCTTCCAGAAGGTCGCTCTGTAATTAAGGTCAAAGGAGATGACCGTGCCGTATTTCTTTGCAGCTCTTGCAAGCTCAAGGCAGAATCTGCCCGTGTCGGGTGAAAGAGCGGCAATAAGTCCGGAAAGATGAAGTACGGCAACGCCCTCTTTTCCGAAAATTCTGTCAATATCAAAATCGGCGATGTTGAGAGTTCTGCCTACCTCGCCTGCTCTGTCATTCTCAACTCTGGGTCCTCTTGAGCCGCAGCCGCTGTCGGCAATATTGAACTGATGACGGTAGCCCCAGGGGCCGCCCTTTTCAACGTCCTTACCCTCAAACACCATACCTCTTGAACGAAGATCCTGCTTGATGAATGAAGCAATCTGGCTGTCCTTTACAAAGGTGGTAAGCACCTTAACGGGAACACCGAGATAGGATGAAACGGAGGCAACGTTTGTCTCTGCGGAGGTTGCCTGCATTCTGAACATATTTGATGATGCGATTGTCTGACCCTCTGCGGGGCAGATGCGGACACCCATACTTGTGGGTACTACCATACCCCACGTGTAGTTATCTTTAATCCTGATATTCATAGTAATCCCTTTCCGCATTGATTATGCGTTATACTGTGTAGCTGCGGTGTTTCCGCCTTCGCCGGTCCAGTTGGTGTGGAAAAATTCGCCTCTTGCACGGTCAATTCTCTCGTATGTGTGAGCACCGAAATAGTCGCGCTGTGCCTGAAGCAGATTTGCGGGAAGTCTTTCACAGCGATAGCCGTCATAGTAGCTGAGTGCCGAAGTCATCGCGGGAAGAGCGATACCGTTCATCATGGCTGTCGCGCATACTCTTCTCCAGCCGTCCTGCGCCTTATCCATTACGCTCTTGAAATAGGGGTCAAGAAGCAGATTGGTAAGGTCGGGATTATTGTCAAACGCTTCCTTGATTTTGCCGAGGAATACGCTTCTGATGATGCAGCCGCCTCTCCACATGAGAGCGATTCCGCCGTAGTTGAGATTCCAGTTATATGTCTTTGCCGCGGAACGCATAAGAGTGTATCCCTGAGCGTAGGAAACAATTTTTGCGGCATAAAGTGCATTCTTGATATCCTCAATGAACTGTGCCTTGTCACCCTTGAATTCGGGAACAGGACCGGTAAGCACCTTTGAAGCACCCACTCTCTCCTCTTTCATTGCGGAAAGTGAACGGGCAAATACGGCTTCAACAACCATTGTAAGGGGAATACCCTCGTCAAGGGATGCAATACCCGTCCATTTGCCGGTACCCTTCTGACCTGCGGTGTCAAGAATCTTCTCAACGATGGGTGAGCCGTCAGTATCTTTATATGCAAGGATATCTCTTGTAATTTCAATAAGGTAGCTGTCAAGCTCTTCCTCATTCCACTTTGAGAAGACCTCGTGCATTTCATCGTCGCTCATACCGAGAAGCACCTTCATAAGCTGATATGCTTCGCAGATAAGCTCCATATCACCGTATTCTATACCGTTATGTACCATCTTTACGAAGTGACCCGCGCCGTTTTCACCGACCCAGTCACAGCAGGGAGTGCCGTCCTCAACCTTGGCACAGATTGCCTGAAGGATGGGCTTTACGCTTTTCCACGCCTCGGGTGAGCCGCCGGGCATCATTGACGGGCCCTTGAGAGCACCCTCTTCGCCGCCGGAAACGCCCGTACCGATATAGAGAAGACCTTTACTTTCAACGTAAGCCGTTCTTCTTGCGGTATCGGGGAAATGTGAGTTGCCGCCGTCAATGATAATATCGCCTTCCTCAAGAAGGGGGATAAGCTGCTCAATCATTTCGTCAACGGATGAGCCGGCTTTAATCATCATCATAATTTTGCGGGGCTTCTCAAGAGAATCAACAAGCTCCTGAAGGGAGTAAGTGCCTACGATATTCTTTCCCTTTGCTCTGCCTTCAACAAAGTTGGTTACCTTCTGTGTCGTTCTGTTGTAAACGGAAACAGTGAAGCCTTTGCTTTCCATATTCATTACAAGGTTTTCACCCATGACCGCAAGGCCGATAAGTCCGATATCCGATTTTTTCATATTACATAAGCTCCTTTGCTTCTTTAATCTTTTCAAGTACGCTGTAAGGAATTTTCATATTTCCCATTCCCGTTCCGATACTGATATGGGGTTTCATTGCGGCGTGATAATCCGTACCGCCCGAAAGCATAAGCCCGTTTCTCATTGCCATTTGCTGATACTTTTCCTGCATTTCGGGGGTATATTCGCTGTGATATCCCTCCACGCCGTCAAGGCCGTATTCCTTGAGATGAATGAGAAACTTCTCCGTTTCGTCATCGGGCAGATTCATCTGATGCAGGTGGGCTTCAAAGGAAAGTCCTCCGCATTTGTGAATAAGCTCCACCGCCTGCTCGGCGGTCATGTGCTGGTCTCCGCAGAAGCAGGGCTTTCCGCTTCCGAGATAAAGGTCAAATGCCTCTTTAACGGAGCCGATAAGTCCTTTGTTCACAAGCAGTTTTGCATAATGAGCTCTGCCTACGATTCCGCCGGGAGCAAGCTCTCTTACCTCGTCAACGGTAACGTCAAAGCCGTGTTCATTCAGCAGTGAGCAGGTTTTGTGAACTCTGTATTCCCTCATTTCAAAGAGCTTTTCCATAGCATTCTTTAATTCGGGATTGTTTATATCAATATAATAACCCAGTATATGATTCTGGGTGGCACAGCTGACAGAAAATTCAATGGCGGGGATAACCTCTATTCCCAGCTTCTTTCCTTCCTCCATTGCTTCCTCAACGCCTGCCACGGTGTCGTGATCCGTCAGAGCTATTGCCGCAAGTCCCGCTTTCTTTGCCTCTCTGACCACTCCCGCGGGAGGGAGCGAGCCGTCGGAGCAAATTGAGTGAGTATGAAGGTCAATATACTTTTCCATCATTTCACCGTCCATAATCCCAGTGCAGGATTGCTGATATAGAAAATCTCTTCGCCGTCAACGGTATGATATCCGTCCGTAAGAACGGCGGGATCATATTTCTTTGCCATTTCTCCATAGGGAGCGTAGCCGAAGCATACGCCTCTGATCTCTTCACCGCTTAACTGCTCCGTACAGTAGGTAATGTTGAATCTGCCGTCCGAAGAGCCGTGAATGAGGTGCGCGGCAACGGAAAGATTTGCTTTCAGGTCTTCGTTTTTCTCAACGAGCTCAAGCACCTTTTCCCTGCCTGCATAACCGTACTTGCGGATAAGACGGTCGTTTTCGTCATCCTCGCCGAATTTCTTCACTCCGGGAGCAAGCACGATAAGGTCTCCGCCGTCTTCAATCGCCATTCTCGTCCTGTAAACGGATTTGTTACCCAGCCAGGTGGATTTGAATTCTCTGGGGTCAAGATAAACAACGACTTTTTTGAAGGGCTTTTCAACGTGGATGAGATTTACCTGCTGACTGAGTTTTACCGCCTCTTCAAATACGTCTCTCTTTTCGCCGATATAAAGACCGTGAACATACGTGTCGTCACCCTTATTCGTGGTAACGGTCAGTACGAACAGAAGGGGAATATCCTTAAGGAAATTCTCGTGAGCGTAGTCAAACACCTTTCTGACGGGAGAAAAATCCTTACCCATGATTCTTTCCATCCCATAGAATGCACCCAGCATATGGGAGGAATTTATCATGTTGCTTCCGCCGCAGCCCACGAATATGTTTTTGGAGTAATTCGCCATACCCACGACCTCGTGGGGAACAACCTGACCGATTGAAATAATCAGGTCGTAGCTCTTATCAAGCAGACGTCTGTTGACCTCAACGTCAATCTTTTCATTGACAAGTCCTTCGGAAACCTCGCTGACGAATTCGGCGGGTACTTCACCGATTTTTTCAACGTCCGTTCTCCAGTTGTGAACAAGGATTTTCTCAAAGGGAACACCCTCACCGAAAAATGCGAGGCACTCCTCTCTCGTCATGGGCTCGTGAGTACCCAGAGCCGGCATAATATCGACCTGACAGCTGTCCTTCAGCATATCATAGTAGGCGGCGGTTATTTTCCCCGCGCCGGAATACATTCTGGTATAGTCGGGAGGAAGGAGCAGAACTTTTTTGAGATTTCTGCCCTCAATCGCCGTTTTAAGCGCATTGACAAGCTCTTCATCGGAGATGTACGGCTCTCTTGTGAGTATCATATAATCATCCTTTCACAAATACTAACCCATTATAATCCCTATAATACCACCGTTTATATATAAATACAAGATAAAATAGTGTTAACAAAAACCGTATTGATTTAACTTTTTTTGTGTGTTATTATAGTTGCATAATTACATACAGGAAAAAAGGACTGATTATCGTGAAACTGAAAAACGCCCTTTGTATATTTCTTGCGTTCGTTACGGCTCTCTGCTGCACCGTAATCCCCGCCTATGCGGAAAAGGATATCATAGCGGATACCGATATTACAATTATATACGGCAAATCAAGCCCTCTTCAGCTTGAGGAAGGCAGTTATTACTTCGGTACAAGTGATAAGAAGGTTGCCTGCGTTGATACAAAAGGAACCGTCAAATCCATGGGCAGAGGCACCTGCGTAATCACCGCCGTTGATAATGAAACAGGCGAAAAGGATATCTGCACCGTCACAGTCAAGGTGGAATGGTGGAGGATAATCACCAATCTGATTTACTGGATAAAGAATTTCAACTGTGAAATCTGTGAAAAATGTCCCGTAATTCCGTATGAAGGCGAAGAGCCCACCACGGAGCCGGTCAGCGAACCGACATCAGACCCGAGCGAGCCCTCATCTGACCCGAGCGAGCCCTCATCTGACCCGACTGAACCCTCATCTGACCCCCTGACGTGGTCATCCATTACTCCCACAAGCCCCAAGCCCGCCGTTGAAGACGAAATCATTTCGTCCTTCGGTGACTATAATGACGAGAGAATCAACGATTCCGTTGCAATCGGCGATTATTCATATTTCTGCGGCAATTCCTACCTGACGGGATTCATAGGCAAGACCGATAAAGACGGCAACATGGTCTGGTACACCAACGAGCTGAACATCATGCCTGAAGTACACCCCCTCGGAATCACGGTTTATAACAGCAAGCTTTACGTCTGCGGCTACTCCATGAATCCCAGGACGTTCGTTATCTCGGGATTTATCGCAAAGTACGATTTCAACGGAAACGAAATATGGACAAAGGAATTTACGGCAGATAAAGACGTTCGTTTCAATGCCATTTCCGAAACCACCGACGGCGTTATAGTCGCGGGCAGCACAAATTCAAATTCGGGCGATTTCACCGTAACCTCGGGTACGGATTACGGCTGTAACAGAGCCCTTCTGATGAAGATTGACTTCAACGGAGAAATCCTTTCAAAGAAGTACCTTTCAGGCCCTGCCGCTTCGGAATTTACCGACGTTGATACAGACGAAAGCGGCAATATATTCGCATCCGTTTCAACCCTTACGACAGAAGGAAATTACACTTCCTTTAACGGCCTTGTGACAGGCAAGCTGGGATGCGTTATCATCAAATATTCACCCACGTTCAGTCAAAGCTGGTATTATACCCTTACCACCGGAGGCAGAGACTATTTCAAATTCGTTGCGGCTGACGGCACGGGCGGATGCCTTGCGGGCGGCTACTACGACTGCAAGACGGGTATCACGGGAGGAACAGTTTCCGGAAAGCCCGCCAGTGGAGGTCTTGACGCCTATGTTGTCAAAATCAGCTCGCAGGGTTACAAGAGCTGGGAACAGAGTCTTACGGGCAGCGGGAACGACGTGATCACCGATATTACACGAGCGAAAAACGGTTATGTCATAACGGGTTATTCCGAATCCTCATCGGGTGAGGTTTATTCCTCCTACGGTGATGCGGACGGCTTTGCCTACGTCATTTCCGACAACGGCAGGAAGATTACCTATCTGAATTTCGGCGGCTCGGAATGTGACAAAGCGACCACGGCTGCCTATTCAAACTCCATTCTGTCGGTTTACGGCGTTTCCACCTCAAAGAACGTTATGTTTGAAGGTAAAAATCAATATGCAGACGCAGCAAACGGAAGCTTTGACTGCTTCGCGGCAAAATACAAAACCAATTTCTGACAGTAAAAATACGGCAGGCACCTTCTGTGTGAAGGTGCCTGCTTTTTTGTCCGCAAATTTAATTTTCCTCAATATCGGAAGTCTCTTGTGTCACCTGAGCGGATGTGCCTGAGGTGTCGTCGGCTCTCGTGAGATTTGTTTCCGTTTCAACGGTTTCCGTCTTGTCCTCGTCGGGCTTATAGACCACAATGGTAACCGTCTGTCCCTTGTGTGCGGTTGCTCCGGGACTTACGGAGCTGTACTGAACGTTGCCTTCGCCCGCGCCGAAATTACTGTCGTCATCGTTATATTCCACTTTAACGGTAAGGCCGAGGTCCTCAAGGGCTTTGACCGCGTCATCCTCTTCCATTTTCGCTACGTCGGGGAATTCAAATTCGGCAGGCGCAACACCCACGTTGACCCTTACGGTAGTTCCTTTGGGAACACTCTTTCCTGCGGGAACGTCCTGACCGATTACGTAACCGATTTTTTCGCTGTCCTCGGTTTCCTCCGGCACCTTGACTATATCAAGTCCGGGATATCTGCTTGCGAGGGTACTGTCATATCTGATACCGCCTCTGACGAAATCCGGCACGACTACGAAATTATCCACCGTATCCGAAGATGTGGTGGTTTCACCCCGGAAGGTGCCCGAATGAGCGAGCTTTGATATTGCCCATGCCGCCACGGCGAGAATAAGGCAGACACCCATGACAATGAGTACGGTTTTTATAATAATGTAAACGGGTGAATTCCGTTTTTTCTTTTTCTTCGGCTTATCTTCCGTATCATCCGGCTCGGCTTCGCGTACGGGCTCAACGGGTTGATTTGTGATTACCGGGGGCTGAGGTGCGGGAGCGGACATAAGCTCCTGCCTGAGTGCCTCCGCAGACCTTACTCTGTCCTGCGGAAGAATCTGAAGGGAATCAATGAGCCCGTTGATTACTCCTGCGGGGATAACCTCGGCAAATTTGCCCGGCACCATAAGACGGTCCTGATTCATTCTGTCGTTGGCACTCATCGGGTCCATACCGATAAGGGCTCTGTAAAGCACGGCACCGAAGGAATAAATATCCGTCCACGGTCCCATCTGCGCATTGTAGCCGTACTGCTCAATTGCGGCATAGCCGTCGCAGAGCGAGGGATTTATCCTTCCGCCTGCCGTCCTCATTTCGCTGACGGCAAAGCCGGTGATTTTTATTTTTCCGTCCTCCCCGATGATAAGGGTATCGGGAGAAATTCCTCTGTGAATAATACCGTTCTGATGAAGCACTCCGAGGGTGGAAAGAACGGGCATAAGGAGCTGCTTCGCCTTATCCCAGGTGACGAATCCCGTCTTTGACCTGAGCAGGAAATCTCTGAGGGAAATACCGTCAATGTGTTCATACACAACGTATGTGGTGCCGAACGCACGCACGGTATCGGTAACCGTCACAAGGCAGGAAACGCCGCTGAGCTTGGACAGACGCGACCACAATTCCTCAAAGCTTTTTTTGAGTTCAAAAAAGATTTGTTCACAGCCCATCATGACCTGAACTCCGGAGTTGCCCGCGTCTCTTGCGGTGAACTTATCGGGCAGAAATTCTCTTATATTGACGGGTACTTTTTCCTGGAGATCCCAGCCGATATACGTATTACCTTCTCCGTCGCTGTCAAGCACCTTGCCCACAAGATATCTGTTGCCCAGACAAGTACGAACGGGAAGAAAAGGCGCCTGCTGAACGGTATCTCTGTGATATCCGCAGTGGGGGCATTTTTTCTCATCCCCGATATTGTGCATACAGCTCATGCAGAGATTTTCGGAACTTATCAACTTCTTCACTCCTTCCGGGAAAACGGCATAATATCCGATTATCTGCAATATATCAAAGGATTATTCCTTTGTCAACGAATAATACAAAGTTGTAACATTTTCGGCAAAATGTTTATAATCCGTTAAAAATTTAGTGACACAAAAATTACAAAGCGGTATTGATTTACGGATGTATTACTGATATAATTTATACTGTATTATTATAATGAGGAGAGAATTTGTTTATGGCGACAAACAGCAGCGTTCCCCTTTATCTCTTCCATGAAGGCACCAATGCAAAAGCATACGAATATATGGGCGCTCACCCCGTAAAAGGAAACAAAACCGTGTTCCGTGTCTGGGCTCCCAACGCATCGGCAATCAGCGTAACGGGTGATTTCAATAACTGGGATTCCCAAAGTGCCCCCATGTCAAAAATCAGCGACGGTATATGGGAATGTACCGTTTCAAATGTAAATAAATTTGACAGCTACAAGTATTTCATAACCGCAAAGAACGGCAAGACCTTTTTCAAGGCAGACCCTTTTGCCTTTCATGCGGAAACAAGACCGGGAACGGCTTCAAAGTATTATCCCGACCTTGATTTCGCCTGGACCGATTCCGTATGGATGAACAAACGCAAAAAGGCGGATATCTATTCCTCCCCCGTAAACGTTTACGAGGTCCATGCCGGTTCGTGGCAGCTCTATGACGACGGCAATCCGCTTTCATACCGCGAGCTTGCGGACAGACTCGTTCCCTACGCCAAGGAAATGGGCTACACCCACATTGAGCTGCTCCCCATTATGGAGCATCCCTTTGACGGCTCCTGGGGTTATCAGGTAACGGGTTACTTTGCTCCCACCTCAAGATACGGCACTCCCGAAGATTTTGCCTGCTTTGTCAATTCCGCCCACAAGGCGGGTATCGGTGTCATCCTTGACTGGGTTCCCGCACACTTTCCCAAGGATGCCTTCGGTCTTTACGAATTTGACGGCGGTCCCTGCTACGAATATGCCGACCCTAAAAAGGGCGAGCATTATCAGTGGGGAACGAAAGTATTTGACTACGGCAAGCCCGAGGTACAGAGCTTCCTTATTTCAAGCGCGATGCTCTGGATTGAAAAATATCATATTGACGGTCTGCGTGTGGACGCGGTCGCCTCAATGCTTTATCTTGACTACGGCAGGGACGAAGGCAAATGGATTCCCAACGTCTACGGCGGCAGAGAAAATCTGGAAGCCGTTTCCTTCCTTCGCAAGCTGAACGAATCTGTTTTCCGTGAACACGGCGACGTAATGATGATAGCCGAGGAAAGCACCTCCTGGCCAATGGTTTCAAAGCCCACCTACGACGGCGGTCTCGGCTTCAATTTCAAATGGAATATGGGCTGGATGAACGACTGCCTCAGATATTTCGGTCTTGACGGAATTTTCAGAAAATTCAATCACGACTGTCTCACCTTCTCGTTCTTCTACGCCTTTTCGGAAAATTTCGTGCTTCCCATATCGCATGACGAGGTAGTACACGGCAAATGCTCACTCATCAACAAGATGCCCGGAAGCTACGAAGAAAAATTTGCGGGTGTACGTTCGTTCCTGGGATATATGATGTCCCACCCCGGAAAGAAGCTGCTCTTCATGGGCAGCGAATTCGGTCAGTTCATTGAATGGAATTACAAGCAGCAGCTTGATTGGCTTCTTTTGGATTACAACGCACACCGACAGCTTAAGCAGTACAGCGCGGACCTAAATAAGTTTTATCTTGATAATCCGCCGTTCTGGGAGGACGATTACAGCTGGGACGGCTTCAGCTGGATAATCAGCGACGACAGCAACAATTCCGTGGTTTCCTACCTGCGCCGCGACAAGTCAAAGAAAGAAATCATCATACTCTGTAATTTCACAAACGTTACGAGAAAGGGCTACCGCATCGGCGTACCCAAGGCGGGCTCATACAGAGTGGTCTTCTCCTCTGCGGAAACAAAATACGGCGGACGGGGTGAAAGCACCTGCGGCTCCGTCAGGGCGAAAAAGATTCCCATGCACGGATATGAATACAGTATTGAGGTTGACATTGAAGGCCTCAGCTGTATGTACATAAAATCCACTTCAAGGAAGAAAACAATCAAGGAGGATAAATAAATGGCAAGAAAACCCGAATGTATAGCAATGCTTCTTGCAGGCGGTCAGGGCAGTCGTCTCGGCATCCTGACAAAGAATATAGCAAAGCCCGCTGTTCCCTACGGCGGTAAGTACCGCATCATTGACTTTCCTCTCTCCAACTGCGTAAACTCCGGTATATACACCGTGGGCGTTCTTACGCAGTATCAGCCCCTCGTTCTCAACGACTATATCGGCAACGGACAGCCCTGGGACCTTGACAGATCCGCCGGCGGCGTTCACATTCTTTCTCCCTATCAGCAGATAAAGGGTACGGAATGGTACAAGGGTACGGCAAACGCCATTTATCAGAACATAAACTTCATTGAAAGATACAATCCCGAATACGTCCTCATCCTTTCCGGCGACCATATCTACAAAATGGACTATTCCAAGATGCTGGATTACCATAAGGAAAAGAATGCGGACTGCACCATTGCAATGCTTGAGGTCCCCTGGGAGGAGGCAAGCCGCTTCGGTCTTATGATTCTCAACGACGACGGCTCCATTTCCGAATTTGAAGAAAAGCCGAAAAATCCCAGAAGCAACAAAGCATCCATGGGTGTTTACGTATTCACATGGGAAAAGCTTCGCAAGTATCTCATTGAAGACGAAGCAAACGAAAACAGCGGCAATGACTTCGGCCATGACGTTATCCCCGCAATGAAGGAAAACGGCGAAAGAATGTTTGCCTATCAGTTTGACGGTTACTGGAAGGACGTAGGTACCATCAACAGTCTCTGGGACGCCAACCTTGACCTTCTCAATCCCAAGGTAGACCTTGACCTTGACGACGATAACTGGAAAATTTATTCAAGAAGCCCGATTGCTCCTCCTCATTTTGCAGGCAAGGATTCCGTAATCGAAAATTCCATGATTACCGAGGGCTGTGAAATCCACGGCAACGTTGATTTCTCCGTTCTCTTTGCAAATGTAAAAATTGAAGAAGGCGCAAACGTCAAATATTCTATCGTAATGCCCGGCACGGTAATCAAAAAGGGCGCAACGGTGCAGTATTCAATCGTAGCCGAAAACGCCGTCATTGAAGAAGGCGCAACCGTAGGTATGAGCCCCGAAAGCATGAGCAACATCGACGACTGGGGCGTTGCAGTAGTAGGCAACGGAGTAACAATCGGCAAAAACGCGGTTGTGGCTCCCAAGGCAATGGTTGACGAAGATATGGGAGGTGCAGAATAATGGCAGCAAAGAATGTACTCGGTCTTATCTTTTCAAACGCTTATGATGAATCCGTTCCCGAGCTCACAGCCATGAGAACAATGGGCTCCGTTCCCTTTGCGGGACGTTACCGTCTTATTGACTTCCCTCTTTCGGGAATGGTAAACGCAGGCATCACCCAGGTCGGTGTCTTCACAAATTCAAACTATCATTCACTTATGGACCATATCGGCAACGGCAGTGCATGGGACCTTGACAGAAAGAGAGAAGGTCTCGCTCTCCTGCCTCCGTTCAGCATCAGGGAATCCGGTATGTCTGACGGCAAGGTTTCCTCCCTTTACGGCAATATCGGTTACATAAGCGATTCCGGCAAGGATTACGTCCTGCTTACCGATTGCAATATCATTTCCAAGATTGATTACGAGGATATGCTGAAATTCAGCATTGAAAAGAACGCTGACGTGGTAGCGGCATACGCCGAAATGATTCCCTCCCATCTTTCAAAATCAACCTCGTTCATTCTTGATGCAGACGGCAAAATCACCGAAACGAACTACATAGATTCATACGACAAAAAACTCAACACCTCGGTCAAGGTCATCCTTCTTCGCCGTACTCTTCTTGAGAGACTTCTTCACGAGGCAAATTCAAAGAGAATCTCCGATATAGAAACTCTCTTTGCAAAGAATCTTGCCAACCTCAGAGTATTCGGATACAGAATTGAGGGCTACGTAAAGGTAATAGAATCCGTAATATCATATTATGAAGCAAGTCTTGACCTGCTCAGACCCGAAGTGAGAAATTACCTCTTCGATGACAATTCACCCATCTACACCAAGACGGGCGACAGAACTCCCTCAAAATACGGCATCAACGCCAAGGTAAGGGATTCTCTTATTGCCGACGGCTGTAAGATTTACGGCGAAGTTGAAAACTGCATCCTCTTCAGAGGCGTTACAATCGCAAAGGGTGCAAAGGTAAAGAATTCCATCATAATGCAGGATACCGAAATCGGTGAAAATGCAAAGATTGAATGCGTCATTACGGATAAGGACGCAAAAATCGGCCCCCGCAAGACACTCTGCGGTGCCGATAATTATCCCGTATACATAGGTAAGGGAATCGTAATCTGACAAGAAAAGAGACATAGTAACCATGGCAATGGATAAAAAGCAGCAGCAGAACATCATCACGATTGCAGTCGTTGCGGTTGCCGTAATTTTTGCAATACTCGCTCTGCTGGTCAAGTTCAAAATAATCGGTCCCGATGCAAACCGCGACACCACAACCACAGAGCCCGAAATGGGTTCAACGGTAGTGGAAAAATCATCCGTTAACGACGACGGCGAGATAGTATTCTACACGGCAATCGAGACCTATACTCTGGGTGATGCAACGGCACTTCACTGGTATCCCAACACAACAAAAGAAACAAAGCCCGAGACAGAGGTCGTTACCGAGCATAAAGCGGTGACCGATGCCGAGGGAAATCCCGTCTATGACGAAAACGGCGAGCCCGCAACCGAGGTCATTTCCCATACGGTACAAAAGACGACCGCATCTCCCTCAACTCAGGAGAACTCCTCCGGTCAGGAGAATACGACCGTCGCCGACGAAAACGGCGAGCCCGTAACGAATCCGTCATCAGAGGCCTCCACCGCTCCCTCAACGGAAGCAACAGCTCCTCAGAATGAACAGGAAGACTGAAGAAAGGTATCAAGGTGAGAATATGAAGGTATTATATGCAGCAAGTGAAGCTCTTCCCTTCGCCGCAAGCGGCGGCCTTGCAGACGTAGCCGGCTCTCTCCCCGCAGCCCTGCGTAAAAAGAAGGTCAACTGCAGAGTCATCATGCCCCTCTACGGTACGATAAGCGATGAGCTGCGCTCAACAATGACATTTATCACGAGCATTATGGTGCCCGTTTCATGGCGCAGACAATACTGCGGCATTTTTGAGGCAAAGGCAAACGGTGTTACCTATTACCTGCTTGATAACGAATATTATTTCAAGAGAAATATGCTCTACGGTCACTACGATGACGGCGAAAGATTTGCTTTCTTTGCAAGAGCCGTGCTTGAAGTGCTTCCCTATATTGATTTCAAGCCCGATATCATTCACTGCAACGACTGGCAGACGGCACTCATTCCCGTTTATTACTCAACCTTCTATGCATCAAAAGAGGGTTACACCGGCATCAAGACCGTATTCACCATTCACAACATCCAGTATCAGGGAATTTACGGCAGTGAAATCCTCGGTGATGTATTCGGCCTGGGTGAAGAGCATATCAGTCTTGTTGATTTCAGCGGAAACATCAATCTTATGAAGGGCGCTATCGAATGTGCCCACAAGGTCACCACCGTCAGCAACACTTACGCTCAGGAAATCCTTGACCCCTGGTTCAGCCACGGTCTTCATCCCATTCTCAAGGACAGAAGCAGTAAGCTTTCGGGTATTCTCAACGGCATTGACGTTGACGGCTACGATCCCGAAACGGATAAGAACATTTTCTATAATTACTCCGCAAAGGATTTCTCCGGCAAAGCAAAGAATAAAGCGGCTCTCCAGGAGCTTTTCAATCTGCCCGTAAAGCCGGATACTCCCGTTATTTCCATTATTTCCCGTCTTGTTTCCCACAAGGGCTTTGACCTCGTAAAGAGAATCCTCTACGATCTGGTCGGCTCCTCCGACGTTCAGGTCATCATCCTCGGCTCGGGTGACTGGGAATACGAAGCATTCTTCAAGGAAATCGCCGCCCGTTATCCCGATAAGGTAGGCCTTCGTCTGGGCTTCATTCCCGATATGGCACGTAAGATTTACGCCGGCTCCGATTTATTCCTTATGCCCTCAAAAAGTGAGCCCTGCGGTCTTTCACAGATGGTCGCTCTCAGATACGGCACTCTGCCCATCGTAAGAGAAACCGGAGGACTTAAGGACACCATCACCGACAGCGGTGACGGTAAGGGCAACGGCTTCACCTTCAAGAGCTACGACGCTTTTGATATGCTCAACGCAATCCAGAGAGCAATCGCGGCATACAACGATAAGGAACTGCGCAAGGTACTTATTGAAAGAGCCCTGAAATGTGACAACAGCTGGGGCAAATCCGCAAAAGAATATATTTCACTCTATAATTCAATTCTTTAATATGAGAAGTTATCAGATACACTTAATCAGACACGCTCTGCCCGAGGGAGCAGCCGAGGGCAGATATATCGGTCACACCGACGTACCCCTTTCCGAAGAGGGAAAGGCACAGCTTATTCAGATGCGGGATGAAATGAGATATCCGTATGCGGAAGCGGTGTTTACAAGTCCGCTTAAAAGATGCACCGAGACCGCAAAGATTCTTTATCCCGATAAGGAAGCACTTGTCATTGATGCCCTTATTGAATGTAATTTCGGTGAATTTGAAAATAAGACCGCCGAAGAGCTTTCCGGCAACGAGGACTTTTCCGCCTGGCTTGCAGGCAGGTCCGCCCCTCCCTTCGGTGAAAGCAGCAACGCCTTCGGTCAGAGAGTCTGTGCCGCATTTGAAAAAATCGTTGACGGCATGATGAAAAGCGGAGTATATGAAACCGCAATCATCACCCACGGCGGAGTAATCGGTGCAATTCTCTCCGCATACGGCATTCCCGAAGCACCCATGCACGAGTGGATGACTCCCAACTGCTGCGGCTTCTCCCTTCGCGGAGATACGGCGCTGTGGATGAGAAACAGAAAGCTGGAGGTCTTTGCCGAAACACCTTCGGAATAATATCACAGAAAGTCAGGAAAAATTATGTCCATCATTGAATCCAAGGTTTCCGAAAGCGAGTTATCGCTTTACAGAGACCAGATATTGAACAATAACTACATCAACCCCGATGCATACAACAACTACAACGTCAAGAGAGGTCTGAGAAATGCAGACGGAACCGGCGTTATGGCAGGTATGACAAGGGTCTGCTCCGTTGAGGGCTATTATATGGTAGACGGCGAAAGAGTCCCCATGGACGGCCGCCTTACATATCGCGGAATCAACGTTGAAGATATCGTAAAGGCATGCGAAACAGAAAACCGTTTCGGCTTTGAAGAAGTGATTTTCCTTCTGCTTCTGGGTAAGCTTCCCTCAACCAAAGAGCTGGAGAATTTCAAAGGCATTCTCTCCGCCTGCCGTGAGCTTCCCGATGATTTCATCGAGGATATGATCATGAAAGCTCCCTCAAGGGACATTATGAATAAAATGGCACGTTCCGTGCTTGCTCTTTATTCCTATGACGAGAATCCCGACTCAACAAGTCTTGAAAACGTCATCAGACAGAGCGTTCATATCATTGCTCAGCTTCCTCCCATCATGGCTTACGCTTATCAGGTAAAAAGAAGACAGTTTTATCACAAGAGCATGTATATCCATCAGCTCAAGCCCGAATTTACCACGGCACAGACCATACTCCGCTCCATCAGAGGTGACAAGACCTTCACGGACGAAGAAGCAAAGCTGCTTGACCTGTGCCTTATTCTTCAGGCAGAGCACGGCGGCGGCAACAACTCCACCTTCGCCACCAGAGTGCTTTCATCAAGCGGTACCGATACATATTCGGCAATCGCCGCAGGTATCGGTTCTCTCAAAGGTCCCAAGCACGGCGGTGCAAACAAAAAGGTATCCGAAATGCTTGACTATTTCAAAGGAAATATTTCCGATATAACCGACGAAGCCATGGTCAGGGATTACCTTGCAAAAATCATCAAAAAGGAAGCGGGCGACGGCTCGGGCCTTGTTTACGGTATGGGTCACGCGGTTTATACTCTTTCCGATCCCAGAGCAAGGATTCTGAGACGCAAGGCATCCGAATTCGCACCCGGCACAGAATTTGAAAACGAATTCCGTCTTATCAATCTGATTGAGAAGAACACTCCCGAAATCTTTGCCGAAATCAAAGGCAGCGACAAGCCGATATGTGCAAACGTAGACCTTTATTCCGGTCTTATCTATAAGATTCTCCGCGTACCCGAGGATTTATTTACTCCCATTTTCACCTGTGCCAGAATTTCCGGCTGGTCAGCACACAGAATCGAGGAAATCCTCACCGGCGGCAGAATCATCAGGCCCGCTTACAAGAACGTCAACACCAAAACTTCCTACATTCCCATTTCCGACAGATAAGAGGCAGTTACCATGGAAAACAAAACAAAATCCAAATTCACCTTTGAAGCAATCGTTCTGGCGGCGGCACTTGTGCTGACTCTGCCTCTGCGTACGCTTCAGCATCTCAAGAGTATTGAGGAATATACCGGATTCTATAAAGAACTGAACGTAGGTATATTCATTTACATCGCCATCCTTGCGGTTGCCTCGGTTTATCTGCTGGTATCGGCATTTATGAGCAGAAAGAATATTTCCCTTGAAACAAAGGCAAAAAAGCTTCCCGGCTGCGGTGTGCTTTCCGGTGTGACTGCCATTGCCGTTCTGTGGAGCGCAATCAAGGATTTTTCTCTTAAAGACGTTGATATAACCATGTATTTCGTTTCTTCAACAGCCGCGGGAAAAATGACGAACATCATACTCGGTACGGGACTTGTCTTCGGTATCCTTTCCGCAGTATTCTTCGGAGTGCTTGCAATAAGCTTCATTATGGGCAAAGCACCCGACAAGCTTAAAATTCTCTCCCTTTCTCCCGTTATGTGGACTATGCTGAGAATCATCTACAAAATCACCATTACCGTAAGCTATCTGCGTGTTTCCGACCTTGCCCTTTCAATGATTACCACCGCGCTCTTCATTCTTTTCTTTATGGCATTTGCTCAGGCAAATTCGGGCGTAAATACAGAGGACTGCGAATGGCGTATCGTCGGCTTCGGCCTTACGGGCGCTCTTATAGCTCTCAACTGCTTTATTCCCAGAGCCGTACTCGTTCTTACGGGCAAGCAGGAGCTGATGTCGGTGCTTACTTACGCCGACGTAAGCGACCTTGCCATTTCCCTTTTCGCAATCGCGACCGTACTTACGAGAATCGTACCGAAAATCTCAAATATTATTGAAGAACCCGCAAATACAGAGGAAGAAAACAAATCGCAGGTAGAGTAAATGTTTTTACAGAATATGCTCATTGCAGCCGAGCAGGTTGCGATACTATACATAATGGCGGTCATCGGCATTATCGCCGATAAGACGGGCATATATACGGAAAAAACGGGTAAGGCGTGTACCGACCTGCTGTTTTATGTCATCACTCCCGCCAAAATACTTGAAAGCTTTTTCACTCTTGAATACAGCGAAGAGCATCTGAAGGGACTTTTCATTGCCGTAGGATGCGGTCTGCTTATGCACGCCGCGGCGGCAGGTGCGATTTCTCTGTTTTTCAACAAATCCGTTCCCGAGGACAGGTCAGTATATAAATTTGCCGCCATTTACGGCAACTGCGGATATATGGGGCTGCCCCTTGTGAATGCGGTTATCGGTAACGAGGGCGTATTCTACTGCTCCGCCGTTATCATTTCCTTCCAGATATTCAATTTTACCCACGGCGTTTATATTATGAACGCGGGCAAAACAGAGGGAAAAGCAAAAATTGATTTCAAAAAGCTCATACTCAATCCCGGTGTGCTTCCCGTTTTTGTCGGCCTGCCGGTATTCATACTCAAGCACAAGCTGGGATTTGAGCTTCCCAATATTGTAATGTCCCCGGTGGAATCCATTGCTTCCATGAATTCACCCCTCGCCATGCTGATTTTCGGCACTTATATGTCCAATACGGATTTCAGGAGCATATTCAGACAGTGGAGGATTCCCTGCGTTGCCCTTTTCAAGCTGATTGCGATGCCCCTTGTGATGATGGGAGCCGTAAAGCTTGCCGGCATAGGCGGTGCGTTGGGACTTACCCTTGTAATCGCCGCTTCAACCCCCAGTGCCAACAACACGATTATGTTCTCGGCAAAATACGACCGCAACACCTCCCTCGCTTCACAGAGTGTTGCTTTGATAAGTCTGATTTCAATCGTGACCTTACCGGTTATGATTGCACTTGCAAAATGAAAGAAATACTTGACGCTGTTTCCCCTCTATACGGGGTATGTTCATTTGAACTGATACAGAATAATCTCATCCCGTGCAGGGCAAAGGAAAGATTACCGGAAAACGCAAAATCCGTTATCATTATGGCGTTTCCGTACCGTCTTGACGATGAGATATCCAAAGATACGAACGTATCAAAATATGCAATATCCGCCGACTATCACGGGATAGTGCTTTCGCGGCTTGAATCAGCCGCCGGAAAGCTCAGGGAAAAGTATAAGGGCTTTGAATTTGAGCCGTTTGCGGATAATTCCCCCGTTCCCGAGGTAATGACCGCCGCTCTGGCGGGAATCGGCGTAAGAGGCAGAAATTCCCTGCTGATTACAAAGGAATACGGCTCATTCGTATTCTTAGGCGAAATAGTCACGGATATGGAAATCCCGCCAACGGGCGGAATCATAAAGGATTGTACCGGATGCGGCAGATGCGTTGACGCCTGCCCCGGCAATGCAATAGATGTTTCGCATATAAATAAAGAAAACTGTCTGTCGGATATTACCCAGAAAAAGGGCGAACTGACAAGACAGCAGATAAATATGATAGCATCGTCGGGCTGTGCCTGGGGATGCGATATATGTCAGGACGTATGTCCTCTGAACAGAGGAACGTCCGTCACCGATATAGAGGAATTTATTTCTTCCGCCATACCCGTTATTGACGACAGCACCCCCGTTGAGGGCAGAGCATACGCCTGGAGGGGTGAAAAAACCATCAGGAGAAATCTCGGCATTATCAGGAGTAAGGATGAATATTAAGGGCTTTGATAAATCCGATATTACCGAAAAGCTGATTGAAAGATCTCTTTCAGTCGGCAGGTTTCCGCATGCCGTAATCATAGAGGGCGGCTCGTCTGACGACAGGATTGACCTTGCAAAGAGAATTTCTCTTGCTCTCGTCTGCGAAGACGAAAGCTCAAAGCCCTGCGGAGAATGCTCTGATTGCAGAAAAGCATCTATGGGATTTCATCCCGATATCCTCATTCATCAGCCGAAAAAGAAAGAAACATCCAAAAACGTATCTTATTATGTGGAATACGTACGCGAAATCAGGGATATGGCTTACATCATTCCCAATGAAGCGAACGTTAAAATAATAATCCTTGAGGAAGCCCAGCTTATGAACGAGGCGGGACAGAACGCTTTCCTCAAAATACTTGAGGAGCCCCCCGGATTCACGGTCTTTATGCTGCTGACCTCAACCAAATCCGTATTTTTACCCACCATTCTTTCCCGTGCGGCTGTTTATTCTCTCGGCGGGGAAGTGAGTGAAGACAAGGACGAAGCACCGAAATATGCCGCCGAATCCGTTGCCTGCGCTCTCACCTCCGACAATCACTTTGACCTGGTGATTGCTTCGGCGGTATTTGACAAAAATCAAAAGCTTCTTGCCGATTCTCTGCCAATTATGAATTCGTATTTCGTTGAGGCACTGAAAATCAAATACCGTGCTTCGGATGACGAAAATTATCCCGAGGTATGTGAAACACTTGCAAAGAAGCTTTCAAAAAGAACTCTGCTGCGGCTTTGCGACCATGTGAATACACTGTCCGAAGCGCTGAAGCAGAACGCAAATCTTAATCTTACCATAGCGAGAATGTGTGCTTTATTCAAATCCGCCTCGCTGGAACAGGAGTAATTTATGGCAGAAATAGTAGGTATCCGTTTTAAGGAGGTCGGCAAGGTTTATTACTTTGACCCCAACGGAACAACCTTTGAAAAGGGCGACCATGCGATAGTTGAGACCGTCAGAGGTATCGAGTGCGGCGAGGTCGCCATAGAAAACAAGGATGTCAGCGACGAGGAGCTTGTAAAGCCCCTCAAGAAGATTATCCGTCCCGCAAATGATAACGACGTAAAGATTTATAACGAAAACAAGCAGAAGGAAAAGGACGCGGCTGATATCTGCCGTAAAAGAATTGAAGCTCACGGTCTTGAAATGAGTCTGGTTGACGTTGAATATACCTTTGACAGAGGCAAAATCCTCTTTTATTTCACCGCCGACGGCAGAGTTGACTTCAGAGAGCTTGTAAAGGACCTTGCAAGCATATTCAGGACAAGAATCGAGCTTCGCCAGATAGGTGTCAGAGATGAAGCGAAGATGATAGGCGGTCTCGGTATCTGCGGCCGTCCGTTCTGCTGCAGCAGCTTCCTCGGCAACTTCCAGCCCGTTTCCATTAAAATGGCAAAGGAGCAGGGGCTTTCCCTCAATCCCGGCAAAATCAGCGGTACCTGCGGCAGACTTATGTGCTGTCTGAAATATGAACAGGATGCTTACGACTACCTGCTGAAAATCACACCGAAGCCCGGCGCAATCATTAAAACGGCAGACGGTCAGGGCAAGGTAATCGAATGCTCGCTTCTTACAGGCAAACTGAAGGTACAGCTTGACAGCAATCCCAACGGTATGCCCAGAATGTATCACAGAGACGACGTCAAGCTTCTCAAGGACGTTCAGATAAGGGTAAACAAGGAAGAGCTTGAAGCTCTCAAGAGTATAGAAGAATGAGAATATACACCGCAGACAATCTGATAAATTTCCGTGACCTGGGCGGTTATAAATGTAAAAGCGGCTTTACCCGTGACGGTATTGCTTTCCGATGCGGAATACCCAGAGACCCTACGGAAAAAGACTTGAAGCTTCTCAGGGAGCTGGGCATCAAAACCGTAATTGACTTAAGAGGAATTGAGGAAGCAAAGGACAGGCCCTCAAACTTTGCCGATGATCCCGACTTTGACTTTTATCACATTTCCCTTCTTGAAGCCAATCCCGCTTTATCAAAGTCAAAAATCCCGCTCTGCGATATGTACGCAATGAGTATGAAGGATTATTCGGTAGGATACAGAGACTTGTTCCGCCTCATAGGTCAGCTCGACGGCCCGTTTATGTTTCATTGCTTCCTCGGTAAGGACAGAACGGGAATACTTGCCGCCCTGCTCTTAAGCGAAGCGGGAGTAAGCCGTGAAGATATAGTCGAAAACTACGTTATCTCCTACGATTTATTTATCGGATACATTGAAAACGAAATCAAAAATAACACCGGGCTTATCTGGGAACAGGATATATCAAGATTCAAATCCGAAAGAAAAACAATAGAATGTATCCTCGATTACATTGATAATGAATTCGGCAGCACCCGTAATTTCCTTAAATATACGGGACTGACCGATGAAGAAATTGATAAGGCGGTAAATAAAATTCTGTAAATACAAACGGACTTACCCCAAGGGTAAGCCCGCTTTTTTTGTTAGTAAATAATGAATGGTGAATAGTGAAAAGCGAAAAGTTTCGGGTCGCAAGCGACATTAACGGCTTAATACCAAACATTTTAATTTCTGAAAAAGGCAGACATCTACCGTCAGATAAATGCCTGCCTCAAAACTTACACTATTTAGTTTGGTATGTTCTTCGCTTATATATTCAAGCAGTAGCAAAGCGCAGATTAGTGTGCTCGGCACGGCTCCGCCGCCTGTGGCGGATGCAGGAGCCCTGCCGAGAGGAAGAAACACAGAGCAATGCGATGCGCTTCAAGCGAGCAGTGCGACAATGTTTCTGACCGATTATACTTTTTCCTTCAAAGCACGCTTTCATAACACGGAGGCAAAAAAATCGCTTAAGCCAAAACATCTTTATTCAATAAAGAAGCAGACATCTACCGTCAGATAAATGCCTGCCTCAAAACTTACATTATTTGGTTTGGTATGTTCTTCCTCAAAATAATCAAGCGATATAGGAGATATTATTTTTCGGCAAGAGTAGTAGTCTCATCCGGATTGGTTTCGTCAATAGTATAAGTAATCTTATCAGTATAATTAAACTGTACGGGAACCTTACCGATTTCCGAAAGTGAGCCGACACCGGTAATCTCAACGCTTACGTCAACGCTCTTGAGATACTCGATGGATACGATGGTATCTGTCTGATTGTCGATTTTAAGAACAATGCTGCAGTTTTTGTAGATAAGCTCGGGTGTGCCGACTGTCATATAATCGGAAGCGGAATCAAATTCCTTGAGAATAGCGTCAACGTCTTCCTTATCGTAAACCTTGGAAATTCTCTCTTCCATAACGGAGGGAACGTCATCATTCTTGATCATCATGGTGATGACTCTCTCTGTACCGTTGTCAACGCAGGTGGCAAACTCAAAATCATCGGGAGTAAGACCGATAACGGAAGCTTCACCGCTGACGGGAAGGAAATCTTTGATTGCATTGTCGGCAAGAGAATCCTTATAGGTAATCTCCTTACCGTCTTCTTTAAGCATATAATCCTTGAGAGAGGTGATGGCGGCGTTTACAACCGCATTTTCGCTCATGGGAGCGGACTCTTCTTCACCGTTCTCGTTGATTACGGTAACCTTGCCGATATTCTTATCCTGGCTCATCTTGACGGATGCCTTGACGGGCTCGGATTTAAGTTCGTTCATAAGGGGAAGAGCATATTCAAGAATGGCAACCGTATTCTTTGCGGCATTCTCAGGTGAATATGTCGTATCTGTAATAACGTTTCTGTCCTCGTCGATTGAGGATGTAATCTCTGTGGGGAGAGGTGAAAGAGCAGTATAGGTAGTGGTTTCTTCCTCTTCCTCAACAAATACGCATCCGGCGAAGCTGAAAAGAATTGCAAAAATAAATACTACACTCAGAATTGCGGGGATTTTCTTTTTCATGGAAATTCTCCTTTCGTTTTTGCCGAAATTACAAATGAATTATATCATAGGGAAAATCAGATATCAAGACCCTTTTCATTATAAAGAAAAGCGGTTTCAAGGCAGATATCAACACCTGCTTCTATGGTCTTAAGGTCAAGGTTATCCGCGGTATCAAGGCGTGTATGGTAATATCTTGCGGGGGCGGGGTCCATTGCGGCAAAGCAGGAGGCCTTGAAGCCACCCTTTGTCATGGCAGCCGCATCGGATGAGCCGAACGTAACGGTCTTATAAGGAAGGTCATAGCCCGCAACGGCAGCGCCTGCCTTGATGAGGGCGGAAACCTGAGCATCGTTGGTGACCGTACCCGTCATATCCTTATTGTAAACAGCCATATAATCGTAATCTCTGACGGTGTCAAGTCCGAAGAAAACGGTTTCAATACCGTCGGTAAGAAGGTCTCCGTGTGCCTTGCAGAATGCCTTTGCACCTCTGAGGCCGGACTCCTCGGCACCGGTACATACTACTATTACTTCGGTGTTTTCAAATCTGATATCGTGATCCTTCAGGAATCTGGGCACTGCCATGGCACAGAAGCAACCCGTCAGATTATCGTTTGCACCTTCAACGATATCCTTCTTGTTATAGAAAAGCAGAGCAAAAAGGTAATCGGGAATAAAGCATACCGCAACTATTCTGATTACAAGAAAAGCGGTGGTCGGTTCTGTACCCTTAACGGCAAAAACGATACCGATTACACTTACGACGAGCGTATATGCGATTCCGATAAAGCTGATAACGATAAAGGGAATAAGCAGCTTGGGTCCGCCCCAGTAGGTGAATTTCCATTCGGGTGCGGAATCGGCATGACCTGAAAAGATAATTCTTCTCTTTACCTCGCCCGAGGGCTTTCTGACAGCCACAAGATTATGGGAGGTCGCTTTTTTGAAGAAGGGATCAAGTGTTTCGTTATAGAAAAGAAACTCGGTAATTGCGGAAAATATGGATGCCGCAGTAAGCACAACGGCGGCTATATTGAAATAAAGAGCCAGCGCGGGAACAAAATGGGCTGCAAAGAAAAGTCCCGCGGCTATCGTGGTAAAGTAAGCGCAAATCTGTACCCAGCTCATAAACGCCCAGGGAGAGAGGGTAAATTCCTCAATCTTAACGTCATCACAAGTATCCTTCAGGTCGTTTGACATCCACTCAAGAGCAGCTTTTTCCTTATCGGTACCTGCGGGACGGGGACCTACTTCCTTGATAAGCTTCTTTATGTTTCTTGCAACGTAGTTTGCGTACATTCTTCTTTCGGAAGGATAATTTTTAACGCTTTCACTTGCTTTCATAACAGTTCACTTATTTTCCTTTCTGTGTATTATACAAGTCCGAAATATTCTTCCATACACTTGCCGCTTGCTTTGATTGCCTTTGCGGTATCAACACCGACATAACGCCAATGCCAGGGCTCGTATATGATTTCGGTAACGCTTTCTTTATTCTTCGGGTAGCGGAGAATAAATCCGTAATCCGCGGCGTTATTCATAAGCCATTTGAACGCCGCCGTATTCTCAAAGCTTTGCTCAAGGGAAATAATATCCATGGCAAGACCTGCATTATGCTCACTTGTGCCGGGAGGAAGGATGATTTTTGCCGCCTCCTGGGTGGCCTTTACTCTGGAATAGCCCTGATTTACGTATTTGGTAATCTTATTTTCAAAATTTGAATGCTGAAGGTCATAGCTCCTGTAGCCCGACAGCGGAGTAAGGATTATACCGTCTGCCTTTGCCGCAAGATACATTTTGTTGTAATAGGGAGCAACTCTTGCATCAAGAAGCTTACTGTTGGAATCTCCCGTTACGGAATTGGCAAGAGACGGCTTGTAATTCTTGTCTATTATATAATGTCTGTTGACAATAACCGTTCTCCAGTTGGCATCCGTAATTTTTATGTATTGGGGATTAAAGCCGGCGTAGGCATATTCATAAGTGCCTGAGGCGGGCTTCGCCGTGGTGGAAGAAACGGGATTCATCGTAGTTGAAGGAACGGATTTCTTGGTTGTGGAAGCGGTCGTATCCGTTTTTTTGGCAGTTGTCCCTTTCGTAGTCTTTTCCGTGGTTTTCTGTGTAACGGAAGGACTGACAACCGATGTCGTTCTCTCGTAAGAAGTAAGCTCCGAAACAGCCGACGCGGCAGTTTCGCTTATTTCCTCCGTAAGTTCGGTTACGAAATCGGTAAGCGACTGAGTCGATTCATTCGTTTCGCCGGACGTCTCCGACACAGATGAAGACGTTTCGTCCTTATCGCGCACTCTGGTGCCGTTATTCTTTATTATACCGACAGTCAATACAATGAGAAGTGCCGCAAAAATTACTCCTGCTGTTATGCCGAGAATTCTATTCATATTTTCACCTCTTATTGACCTTTTCGCTTCCCTCAACAACGTCTTTTGCGGAAAGCACTACAGACACGGTCTTGAATAAGATTACAAGGTCGCCGAACAGACTGCGGTTTTCCACATATTCTCTGTCAAGCTCCGCCTTCTGCTGATAAGTCAGCACGTCTCTGCCGTTTATCTGAGCAAGTCCCGTCATTCCGGGTCTTACGGAGTAAACATTGTACTTCGCTCTGAGGATACGGATTTCCTTTTCCTCGGGAATAAGCGGTCTGGGACCGACAAAGCTCATCTTGCCCGAAAGAATGTTGAAAAGCTGAGGCAGCTCGTCAAGACTTGTCTTTCTCAGCAGCTTGCCGCTTCTTGTAATCATGGTGTCGGATTCCTCAAGCTCGTTTGTTGCTACGTTTCTCGTATTCTTAAGCATGGTACGGAACTTGTAGATATAAAACAGCTTGTTATCTTTTCCGACTCTGTACTGTTTGAAAATTACCGGCGTGCCGTCATCAATGAGAATTATGAGCCCGATTATCAGCATAAGCGGAGAGAGCAGAATAATCATCAGAAGACTCACCGTAAAATCAAATACTCTTTTCATCTGTTACCTCGTTACCGACGTAATATTAAGCAGCTTAATTGCTGCTGTTTCCTTTGAGGGATTCCATCTTGAGATAAGCGTTGATAAAGCCGTCAATGTCACCGTCCATGACTGCGTTGATATTGCCCATTTCAAAGTTGGTACGGTGGTCCTTTGCAAGGGTATAGGGCATAAATACGTATGAACGTATCTGACTGCCCCAGGCAATTTCTCTCTGCTCGCCCTTGATGTCGCCGATTTTGTCAAGATGCTCTCTCTCTTTGATTTCAATGAGCTTTGATCTGAGCATCTTCATGGCAACTTCTCTGTTCTGGTGCTGGCTTCTCTCAACCTGGCAGGCACAGACGATGCCCGTGGGAATATGAGTGATACGGACTGCGGAGGAGGTCTTGTTAACCTTCTGTCCGCCTGCACCGGATGAGCGGTAGTAATCTATTTTGAGGTCGTCGGGGCTGATTTCAACCTCAACGGTATCGTCGATTTCGGGCATTACTTCAAGGGAAGCGAATGACGTATGTCTTCTGCCGGATGCATCAAAGGGGGAGATACGGACAAGTCTGTGGACTCCCATTTCGCCCTTGAGGTAACCGTAGGCGTTTTCACCTTCAATACGGAGTACGGCGGATTTAAGTCCGGCTTCATCACCGTCAAGGAAGTCAACAAGACTCACGCTGAAGCCCCTCTTCTCTGCCCAATGCTCATACATACGCACAAGCATTGAGTTCCAGTCCTGCGCCTCCGTTCCGCCTGCACCTGCATGGAAGGTAAGGATGGCGGGGCTGTTGTCATATTCACCCGAAAGCAGGGTGCTGAGCGTCATATCCTCAAGCTTATTGACAAAGCTGTCTATTGCGCCTCTGCACTCGTCAAACATATCAAGGTCCTCTGCTTCATTGGCGAGCTCAACCAGTACGAGAGCATCGTCATATTCGCCTTTCAGACCGTCGTATGCCTTTACCTTGTTTTTGAGCTGAGTAATTCTCATCTGGACCTTCTGTGAATTTTCAACGTCATTCCAGAAGCCCTCTTCGGCAGTCTTTTCTTCAAGAGAAGCAACCTCTTCATTCATCCTGTCAATGCCGAGGGCCTCACCGAGCTGCTTAAGCTTCTCTGTGTAATCAATAAGTTCAAGTCTTAATTCTTCAAACTGTAACATAATGCGTATGCGGAGAATACTCCGTTCCTTTCCGATTTGCTGTGATTTTACGTGCATATTTTTTCAATTTTATATTATATATGATTATATTATAAAAGTAAAGAAAAAAATACAGCCGCCTCATTCCGAAGCGGCAGGTCAAATGATTCTCTTATTTTAAATCCGTGTTATATGTCAATCCATTCGGTTTTTGCTCTTTGATAAATTCAAATACCCGTATGCTTCATTATAAACTCAACTATGGGCGTCGGGTCTTCAAGGGAATGCGGATGATGGTCACATCCCTCTTTTATATGCACCTGAATATCAATCGCATTTTCACGGTATGCCCTTTCAAGAAAAATGCCGTTTTCATCGTAAGGGACGGTTTTGTCGCTATCTCCCGCAACGAGTACCACGGGTATTCTGCTTTCAACCAGCTCCGGAAGCTTGTCTATGGGCATTTCACGGTAAGCCATCAGTTCTCCTATGGTGTTTATACCGAGAGCGTCAAAGATTTCTCTGTTATCGTTACCGAGGGGATTTCCCGCCCCGAATCCGCAGGGACAGCTCATATAATTGAGCACCGGGGCATCAAGATAAAGGCAGCTTACAAGCCCGGGATATTTTGCCGCAAGCTTGATTGCAATCAATCCTCCGCAGCTCATACCTACGGGAACGCATGCGGGATTCAGACCGTATTCCTTCGTAACGAATCTGATAAAATCCGCTTTTCTGTCAAGGTCCGCATCGGTACCCCAGCGGTTATCGTTTTCAATATATCCCAGGTAAAAGCCATTCTCAAGAAGTCTTATTTCCGTTTCGGGGAAGGCGTTGAAATATTCGGTTTTTACGGCAAGAACGGGGTTTTCCGTCTTTACCTTCGGAATAATCACCCTTGCTTTGTGTCCGTCAAATTCAAACTCCTTTTGTTCAAATCCGTTCCACATTCCCACATTAACACCTCATAATATTTCTTTCAGCACGGGAGCAAGTGCATTCCCCCAGAGTATATGCCCCTCATCGTTTGGATGAGGGCCGTATTTTGCCTTGGGGGAGTCCGCAGCGTCGGCACTCAGAACAGAGCGGCAGTCAAAAAACGCATCCGCAAGAGGCACTGCTTCCTTTATGATAAAATCGTTTATTTCACGCCATATAGGTTCGTGCTTTTCGTCATAATCAAAAGGGGGGACCGTCTGAATCAGCACAGCTGCTCCCGATTCCTTCAGCTTTTTGATAATCGTCATTATGCTGTCTTTTATCTGACGGGCAGTGTAGCCCTGAAAAATATCGTTTACGCCGAAGCATACACAGACGGCGTCATTCTGCTTTGCCCTGCGAAGCCATACACCGTCCGTTGCGGCATCAAAGCCACGTGCATATCCGATACCGAGGTCGCTGAAGGCATATTCGCTTCCGAGGATTTCAGCCGTTACCGCGGCATAATGACGGTAGGAATTGAAGGTACTGCCGATGCCCTGGGTAATCGAATCACCGATAAATGCGACCTTCTTTTTCACGCTCCGTTCAATGCCCGTGAAAACAGGGACGGGCACGTACGGTGAAAGCTCCCGCTTTCCGTCGGTCAATCTGTAAATCGGAATAATGCTTTCCGCGTGGCAGGGAAGCTTTTTACCCGAAAAATCAATCTTTAAGCACAGATAAGAATCCTTTTCACCGCAAAGCTCAACGCTGTCGGTAAAGCAGGTTTTTTCACTTTTTACGGTGACGGATTCTCTGCCGTCAAAGGTAACGTCCGTAAACTCCGTGTTTTCCGCCAGGTCGGGATCGCATTCATTCGTAACCGCGATTTTCAGCCCGTGGATTTTCCAGTCGGGACAGACGTCGTTGCACCGGCTCAGCGAGCCGTCAGAAAAGGTACTGTCAATCAAAGCGGAAAAGCCAAATTTGTATTTATATCTGCCGCCCTTGAAAATTTTAAGAAAAATCATTCCGTGCAGGATTTCTCCCCCGGTTTCAAAAAAGGTCTGATTTGCGCAGGCGGCGAGTGTATTTGAAACGTATCCCTTTATTTCATCCATAGTACTCTCCGGCATCCGATTTTAATTTCAGAGCACCCTTCCGAAGAAAGATGCTCTGTGAAATACTTTTTTATTTTCTGTCAAGGATAAGCACGCCTGAAACAAGTACGGATTCAAGCAGCATTATCAGCATAGTGATAACCGATGAAATACCCGCTTCGGAGCATCCCGAAAGAGTGGCGAGAACGATACCGAGTACCATAACGCCTATCTGAAGGAAAGTGCCGAGTCTCTTTTTCGTAGCCATCGTACAGCATGAAGCAACGGCTCTGAGCATTGAGGTGGAATTGCCGTCATGGATAAGCTCTGCGGGGAGTGAATCTGCGACCGCATCCTTTCTTCTCTTGAAAAGACGGCCTGCGACAGAGGAAAGAATCTTGAAATTATCGGGGTTAAGGCCGAATTTGGAAGAAATAAGCTCCTCTGTTACGTTTACGTCGTTTGTCCTTACAAGAATCTGAATACCGTTTGATTCAAGCTGCTTAAGATATCCCTTGATGTTTTCGTCAACAGCGTAGCTGACAACGAACATGGCGGCGAGCTGCTCATTGCAGGCAAGGTAAATTACCTTTCTGCCGTCGTGGGAATATTTATTTTCAAATTCCATATTGGGAGCTTTGATATTATGATGAACGAGCATATTTCTGTTGCCCAGAAGTACCTTCTGGTCGTAAATCCTTGCGGAAATACCCAGCTTATCCTCATAAACAAGCTCCTTGACGGGAGGAAGCAAATCCTGCCTGCCGTCAACTACCTCTTCAAAGCACTCCTTGAGAGGTCCGCCGGATTTGATTACCATAGCGGCGGCATAAAGAAGTACCACGTCTATACGCATGCTCTTGAAGTCCTTCATACCGTGCATGGTACAGCCCTTACGGTCAAAGATATCCGCGGAATCGAGAACGACCGCATTCGAAGCGGCGATATGCTCTGCGGCATCAATGCTCGTAATCAGAGTGCCCTCTTTATTGAGGCGTTTATTTGTAACAAACGTGATGAATGCGGGAATGAATTTACCGAATACGGGTGAGCTCAGACAGAATGCGGCGGCAAATACGGAGAAACCGTAAAGCACGGTATCAAGCATTCCCTGCCCCATTGACTTGAAGCCCGCAACCACACCTGCGCCGATTGAGGCAACAAGCGCACCGATGATAAGATAGAGAATGTACTTGTTGTTTTCGTCGTTCTTATCCGAATTTTTCATGAAATCGGAGGGGAATTTACTCTTTGAAGTGTATAGGATTTCCGCATTGCCCATGAGAAGTCCTCTGCCCAGCTCAAATATCTCCGATTCATTGTCAAGATGATGGACCGTATTTATTTCATGCTCATAGCTGAAGGTGCATACCGAGAAGTTATCAAGAATCCTGCGGGCGTTGAAAACATCGGTAAGCTTACTCAGGAACAGAGCAAATACGGCAACAAGTCCGAAAGCGGGTACCTTTGCGTGGAAGGTAGCCGACACGGTATTTTCAATAAGGGCAATGATAACCGAAATCGCCATTGCCGAATCTGCGGAAATCTTGCCCGTCAGGGTCTCTTTGCAGATATCAAAGAATTTTGAGCCGTAGAAGAGAACGGCGGCAATGATCAGCAATGCGTTTACTACCGAAAGCACAACGGAATCCCTTGTAAACAATGCCGTTTCAATATCCGCCTTTTCGCAAATCGCGGGAATAATCGCGAGAAGCAGCATAAATAAATCTATACCGCCCATTATGATTGCGTTGCGTGTAGCCGCGGCAACCTTTTCCGTAAGCTTTGTATGTACTCTGTTGCGGTCTGCAAAATCAACGTATTCGCCGGGATAATCCGATACCTTATCTCGGGGAGCTTTCTTCTCTTCCTCTTCAACGGGAAGGTCCTCAACCAGATTTACAAGGTCCTCGGAAAAATCGCCTGTATCAAATTCATCAAGCTTGAAGTTCTTTGCCTTCTGCTTACGCCTCTTCCAGAGACTTTCCTCAATACTCTGTTCGCTGTCCTTGACGGGAATAACGTCGTCGGGAATGTCTACGAAATCGTTGAGGACAATCTGACCTTCAACGTTTTCGGGCTCGGGGAAGAACTCGGCGGGAGCCGCACCGGGAATGGGAATCGCCTTGGTCTTCGCCTGACTGATACTTGATTCAACGTCCTCTGCAGCCATGACCGTGGGCATTGCTTCAAGATTATCCTCTGTTTCGCCCTCACCCTTTCTTACGACGATACCCGATTTGTCATAAGGGTATTCGGGGTCCTTGTCATCGTAGTTGGGGATTTCAATATCCTCGGGTCTGAGCTTTTCAAAGAATTTCTTTCTGTAATCAATGACCTTCTGCTCTTCGTTCTTTTCCTCGGGAACGATATTTGGAGGCAGGGGGCCCGTTTTTTCGGGTTTGGGAGGTGCGGGAGGATATTTGCTCTCAACGACGGGAATATCGTCGGGCATAAATACCGTTTCCAGACTGAAAAGCTCCGGGTCAAATTCATCAATCGGCTCTTCCTTTTCATATAAGAGCTGCTGACCGTCAACCTCCGCTCCCGAGAATATATCCGTCATCTCGTCAGCGAAGTCTTCACTCTTTTCCTCGTTAATGGGCTGAACGGAAAACAGCTCCGTATCAAGCTCGTTACCGAAAAGCTGTCTGTATTTTTCGTCTATTTCACTCTCTCTGGATTTACGGGGAGTATATTCCTCTCCGCTTTCCTGCGCAATAAGACGGTCAATATCGTCCGCGGACCATTCCTTTGCGGATGAATCCTCCGTGTCGGAGGGAACCGTACCTCTGACCTCATTGAGTATGGCTTCAAGCTCTTCATCCTGTAAAGCACTGCTGAATATATCATTCATACTACCACCGCCTTATCTGTGTTTAATAACTTCATACATCAATATTCCCGCCGCCACGGAGGCGTTGAGGGAATTTATCTTGCCCTTCATGGGGAGCGACACGATAAAATCGCATTTTTCCTTGACCAGACGGCTGATGCCTCTGCCCTCGGAGCCGATTACAAGAGCGACCTTTCCGCTGTAATCCTGCTTGTCCCAGGGAGTGCCGTCCATATCCGCGCCGTAAATCCAGAAGCCGTCCTTCTTGAGGTCATCTATGGTTGAAGCAAGATTTGACACCCTTGCAACGGGCACGTATTCCACCGCTCCGGCGGAGACCTTGCTGACGGCATAGGTAAGAGAAACACCTCTCCTCTTGGGGATGATTACGCCGTGGGCACCGCAGGCATCTGCGGAACGGATTATGGCTCCCAGGTTATGCGGATCCTCAATCTCGTCACAGATAATCAGGAAGGGCTGCTCGTTCTTTTCCTCTGCCGCAGCCAGCATATCCCGTATATCCGCGTATTTGTGAGCCGCCGCTCTTGCGGCTATTCCCTGATGGTTTGCACCGCCGCACATCGCATCAAGCTTTCGTCTGTCAACGTCCTTGACTACGATTCCGTTTTCCGACGCCTTGCCGATTATCATTCCGATGGAGCCGCTTCTGTCACCCTTTGCAACAAAGAGGGTGTCTATCTCTCTGCCGCTTCTGACGGCTTCAAGCACCGCGTTCCTGCCGATAATCAGGTCCTGCTCCTCTTCTCTGTCCTTTTCTGACGGATTCACGTTCAAATCTGTCACTCCTTAATCAATACAGTTCTTTAATGTAATTCTCTACGTCTTCTCTCGTTCCCTTGAAGGGACCGGGTGTTTCCATTTTAAGAGAAACCGTTGCCGTCGCCATAAGCAGGGAATCCTCTATGGAATGCTCAAGGCGTTCGTTTATATATGCGGCAAAGGTGGTGTCGCCTCTGCCGGTACGGCCGCTGAGGTTTCTTGATTTGATGGGACAGGTGTAAAATTCACTGCCGTCATAAATCAGCACCTCGGTGTTGTGGGTAATCATTATTTCCTTTGCACCCCATGAATACAGATGCTTTGCGGCTTCCTTCCGGTCTGAACAGCCCGTGAGGATTTCCGCCTCTGCCGCATCGGTTTTGAGGTAGGTAACGTGAGGAAGGCATTCAAGCTTATCTGCCCAATCCTCAAAATGCATCGTTCCGTCGGGATTTACGTGACGGAGCATTGCCTGAACGTCAACTGCAATGGGGGCTCTCTTTGCCATGGTTTTGATAAGCTCCGTATCAAAGTCGCCGTAAACAAGACCCGCAAGGTGAATAATATCACAGTCGGCATCGGGGATTTCGCCCGGTCTGAAAGGATCGCCCTTTGAACGGTTGAAGCAGGTCCTTCTCTCCTTATCGGCGGTATGATAAATATTCACCATATCCGTGCTCTTTTCACTCGGGAGAGCGATAACGTCCTCCTGCGGAATGGTGAAATGCTCAAGACGGTATCTGTCCTTTTCCGCTACCTTGGTAACGGCAAGCACTCTGTGTCCCAGAGCGTAAGCCGAAGCAGAGGAGTAAATAACCGCACCGCCGACTATCTGAACGGTATTTCCGAGATGGTCGGTGTTTTCATCAAGCGTTGCATGACCGATAATCATCGATGTGTATTTAGCCATATTATTACCTCACAAATCAGATTGTAATCAAACTACCTGGAAAATGTAAAATTTAAGATAATCCGTTTCGGGTACGTTCCAGAGGATGGGATGGTCACAGCACTGCCTGCGCACCTCAATCTGTCTGAGCTGAACTCCGGCATCCGCTGCAGCGGATACGAGCATCTTTTCAAACAGGTCGCTTCTCATAAAATGAGAGCAGGAGCAGGTGGCAAGATAACCGCCTCTGGGAAGGAGCTTCATTGCTCTGTAATTGATTTCCTTGTAGCCCCTCTCTGCGGAATTTACCGTCTTTCTGCTTTTTGTGAAAGCGGGAGGGTCAAGGATGATGAAATCGTAGGGCTTTCCGCCTTTCTTTTCAAGCTCGGGAAGCAGGTCAAACACGTCTGCGGCGATAAAATCCATTCTGTCCGCAAGGTTGTTTTTCTCCGCATTCTCCCTTGCCATGGCAACTGCCGTTTCGCTGACGTCCACGGCTGTCACGTGCTTTGCTCCGCCCATTGCCGCGTTAAGCGCAAACGAGCCGGTGTGGGTGAAGCAGTCAAGGACGCTTTTTCCTTTTGCAATCTTTGAAATTGCAAGGCGGTTATATTTCTGGTCAAGGAAGAAGCCCGTCTTCTGACCGTTTTCAAAGTCAACGGTATATCCGATACCGTTTTCCGTTATTTCCGTTTTTGTCAGGTCCGTATGAGGTATGCCCTCATACCAGCCCTTATATTGCTCCATACCCTCAAGCTCACGGATTGCCACGTCGTTTCTTTCATAGATGCCGTGGATTTCTTCACCGTATTCACTCATGATTTTCATAAGTGCAGAATAAATCACGTCCTTGATTTTATCCGTTCCGTAAGACAAAACCTGAGTTACGAGGATATCGGAAAATCTGTCAACCGTAAGACCGGGAATACCGTCTGCTTCACCGAAGACAAGACGGCAGCAGGAAAAATCATCACCCATAACGGTGCGTCTGTATTCAATCGCATAACGAAGCCGTCTTTCCCAGAAGGCGGGAGTAAAGGTTTCGTTGGCATTTGAGGACAGAATCCTTACCCTGATTTTACTTTTCAGACTTATAAATCCCGTTCCGAGATAAGCTCCCTTTACGGAAAGAACGTCTGTAAGACCGCCGTTCACGAGGTCGCCGAAAACGGAAACGATTTCCGCATCGTAAACCCAGGGATGACCTGCCCTTATTGATTTTTCCGCTTTGGGAGTGACCGTAACGATGGGATAATTTCTGCTTTTCATATAAAACTACCTCTGAAGTACAAACCCCGTAAATAAAAAGGACACTGCCGGATGTGTGCAGCATTCGGCAGTGCGTTGGGGAAAGAGAAAATAAAAATGAAAAAAGAGGTTGTCAAAATTAAGAAGATATATATCTATATCTTGACTGCATTCTATAATACAACTGTTGGGATTTTATTAACCAAATGTTAATAAATTGTTAACAGTTTGTAAACGCTTCATTTTCTCTGCTGCCGAATTATTTACTTTCAAGGAATGCTTTGAAGCCCTTGTAGGCCATATAAACATCCGTCTTTGCAACTACCTCAAAGGGAGCGTGCATTGAAAGAACGGGAACGCCTACGTCAACTACGTTCACTCCGAGGTTTGCGATATACTTGGCGACCGTTCCGCCGCCGCCCTCATCTACTTTACCGAGTTCGCCCGTCTGCCAGAGCGTAGCGGACTTATCAAAGATCGTTCTCACCTTTGAAACGAACTCCGCATTTGCGTCGTTGGTACTGCTCTTGCCTCTCGCACCCGTGTACTTTGTGAGGACGATACCCTTATTGAGATAAGCCGCGTTCATTTTATCGTGAACCGAGGGGAAGGTCGGGTCAAAGCCCGCATTGACGTCTGCGGAAAGGCACTCTGATTTCCTGAGCACGTCTCTGCCGTGAAGTCCCTCAAGAGAAGCGATATCTCCGATAAACTGCTTGAGATAAGAGGAATTAAGACCGGTATTGCCGTCGGAGCCGATTTCTTCCTTATCCGTTACAACGGTAATTGTCGTGTATTCGGGCTTCTTTACCGCCAGAGCCGCCATGATTGAAGGATAGGCGCATACTCTGTCGTCATGACCGTAGGAGCCGATCAAGCTTCTGTCAAAGCCGATATCAACTGCCTTGAATGCGGGCACGGCTTCCAGCTCTGCGGAAAGGAAATCCGCCTCGGTTATGCCGTACTTTTCGTTGAGAAGCTTCATTATATTGAGCTTTACAAGCTTGTCGCCCTTTTCCTTTCCGAAGGGACGGCTGCCGATGAGGATATTCAGCTCTTCTCCCTTGATTACCTCACTCATATTACGGTCGTGCTTATCAAGGTGAGGAAGCAGGTCGGTAACTACGAATACGGGGTCGCCCTCGTCGTCACCTATACGCACGTTCACGCAGGAGCCGTCTGCTCTGTAAATTACACCGTGAAGTGCAAGAGGAATCGTGGGCCATTGATACTTTTTAATACCGCCGTAATAATGTGTCTTGAAAAATCCGAGCTCGCTGTCCTCATAGAGAGGATTGGGCTTCAGGTCAAGGCGGGGTGAATCAATATGGGCGGCAAGAATCTTCGTACCCTTTGCGGCGCTCTGCTTACCGAAGGTACAGAGGATAAGTGCCTTTTCGTGAACGTTGTAATATACCTTGTCCCCTGCTTTGTATTTCTTTGACGAATCAAACTCCGTATATCCGTTTTTTTCTGCAAGCTCCCTTGTGAAAGCCGCCGCTTCTCTTTCGGTACGGCAGGCATTGAGGTATTTCATGTAGTCAACACAGAATTTGTCTGCCTTTGCTATTTCCTTTTCATCGCATACGTAATTTGCGTGCTTGGGTGAATAAAACAGCTTTTCGGAAAGAAGCTCCGCCTCTGTTTTCTTACTCATATCGGTTTTCCTCCGTAAATTCATTTATCTGTCTGCGGGTATCCTCCGCAGTTTCGTTTCTTATGATGATATCGGAACGGGAAATGTAATATTCCTCATCCCTCTGCGCGTTCATTCTGATAAGGGCATCCTTTTCCGATATATTATCTCTTGCCGTTATTCTGGCAAGCCGTGTTTCCTTATCTGCAACAATGCAGATTATCTTATCACACACGCTCGTAAGGGGGCTTTCAAACAGCACCGCCGCATCAATTACCGCCGCCTTGAATCCTCCGCTTTCCGCCCTGTGGATTTCCTCCAGAGTAAGCTCGGTGATTTTCGGATGGGTTATTGAATTGAGAATCGCGGTTTTTTCCTCCGTTTCAAATGCTCTTGAGGCAAGAAGATGTCTGTCAAGCACACCCTCTGAAACGATATCCTCACCGAACGCATTTTTCAGTCCGTCAAGAACTTCCTTATCTTCTACGGCTTTTCTGGCAAGCTTATCGGTATCTATTATATACATTCCCTTTTCCGCAAGCATTTCACATACCGTGCTTTTGCCTGCGCCCGTCTGCCCGGTAATACCGTAAACGGGAACGGAAATATCAAGGTCTATTACTCTGAAAGCTGCCGATCTGAGCAGACGGTTATATACCGCGAGCCCTACGCCTTCGGCGGCGGGACATCTGACGAATGCCGCCGGGCATCCCATGGCATCAACCTCACGCAGAGCATCAAAAATATGCTGTGCCTGGGTAAGACTGTCATCCGATTTGCCGTATTCAATGAATCTGTCAAAATGCTTTCCTTCGCCCTCAAAGCAAACCGCACAGATTTCTTCCCTGTGGGCTTTAATAAACCTTTCATACGCTTCAAAGCTGCCCTTTACGATTGATACACGGGCGGCGGGAGCGTAATGCTTATATTTCATACCGGGAGAAGCGGCTTTTTCGCCCTCCGCGAGTTTTTCGTAAACGGCGTGTGATATTTCAATTTCACCGAGAACCTCGCGAAGCTGGTCGGGAGTGATTCCGCCGGGTCTGAGTAATGCGGGCGGATTTGTCGCAAGGGTGACTACCGTTGACTCAACGCCTACGGCACATTCACCGCCGTCAATTATCGCATCTATCCTGCCCTCAAGGTCTTCCGTTACGTGAGCCGCCTTTGTGGGACTGGGTTTGCCCGAGGCGTTCGCACTGGGTGCCGCCAGAGGAAGTCCGCTCTGACGGATTATTGCCCTTGCTGTGGGGTGGGAGGGCATACGGATTGCCACCGTATCAAGTCCCGCACAAACCTCGTCGGGAATGAGAGAGGATTTTTTCATTATAACGGTAAGAGGACCGGGCCAGTATTTCTCTGCAAGAGCGTAAGCTCTCGGGTCGATTTTTTCCACAAGCGGCTCTATTTCCTCCATGGATGAAACGTGAACTATCAGCGGATTATCCTGAGGTCTGCCCTTTGCGATGAATATTTTTTTCACCGCTTTTGCATCAAGGGCGTTTGCCGCAAGCCCGTAAACTGTTTCGGTGGGTATCGCAACAAGTCCTCCCTGCTTCAGAATTTCGGCTGATTTCGTTATATCCTCTTTTTTGTCTGCACTGAGATGAAGCGTTTTCATTTTACTGCTCCGTACTTGCCTTCAATTTTTCCGCCGTATCGGCAGTTATGAGGGCATCTATGATTTCGTCAAGGTCTCCGTTGACGATTGACTCGATTTTGTAAAGGGTAAGATTTATTCTGTGGTCGCTGACTCTGCCCTGGGGAAAATTATAGGTGCGGATTCTCTCGCTTCTGTCACCTGTTCCCACCTGAGCTTTTCTTTCACCGGCAATACTGCTCTGCTGTTTTTCGTATTCAATATCCATTAGTCTTGAACGCAGTACCTTCAGCGCCTTGTCCTTGTTTTTATACTGACTTCTTTCGTCCTGACATTCAACCACCATTCCCGTGGGAAGATGGGTAATGCGGATAGCGGATGAGGTCTTGTTTACCTTCTGACCGCCTGCGCCGCTGGAACGGAAGGTATCTATCTGCAAATCCGCGGGATTCAGTTCAACATCCACGTCCTCCGCTTCGGGAAGCACCGCAACCGTAGCAGTGGAGGTCTGAATCCTGCCCTGACTTTCCGTTTCGGGTACTCTCTGTACTCTGTGAACTCCGCTCTCAAATTTAAGACGGGAATAAGCTCCCTCGCCTTCAATCATGAAGCTGACTTCCTTGAATCCGCCGAGCTCCGTGGGATTGGAATTGACGGTTTCGCATTTCCAGCCCCTTGCCTCGGCATACATTGAATACATTCTGTAAAGTACGCCCGCAAAGAGGGACGCCTCCTCGCCGCCTGCTCCGCCTCTGATTTCCACGATGACGTTCTTGTCGTCATTGGGGTCACGGGGAAGCAGAAGCACCTTGAGTTCTTCGCCGCATTTCTCAAGACTGTCACGGGCCTCTTCAAATTCATCCCTGACCATTTCCTTGAAATCCGGCTCAAGTCCTCCCGCATCAAGAAGCTCCTTTGCCTCATTCATATCCGCTTCAATCTTACGGTATTCGCGGAATTTTTCAACAACGGGAGTCATTGCCTTGATGTCCTGCATTATTTTTTTGTATTCTTCAATATCGGAGGCGATATCCGTTTCGCAGAGCCGTGCGTTCAGCTCCTCAAAGCGTTTCTCAACCTCTTTTAACTTATCAAGCATTATTCCTCACGCAGAACCTTCCTGATATTCTTTTCAACCTTGATGCGTTCAATCATTATTTCGTGACCGCACTGAGTACATTTTATGCGCAGGTCTGCACCTATCCTCAACACCTGAAATTTATTGCAGCCGCAGGGATGCGGTTTTCGCATCATAAGCTCGTCGCCGACTTTAATATCCATAGTTACCTCTTATACGCTGTAAAAATGCTGTACCCAGCACAGACCGAGCGAGGGGTCCGCTTCGGGAGCAACGCCTATGCCGATGGATTTGAATTCGGGATTCATGATATTTGCATAGTGGGTTTCGGATGCCTTCCACGCCGCACATACGGCAGAGGGTGAGGAATAATACCATCCCACGTTTTCGCCGATAAGTCCCGAATTGTAGCCGTTTTCGGTAAAGATTGATTTATAGCTTCTCGTATTGGGTCTGATATGACCGTGGGCTTTGGCGCCTGCCCAGGCAACCTCCTCCGCACGTACGCTTGCCTGCTCCGTAAGCTTGTTGCTGAGAGTAAGGGGAGCAAGTCCGCCCTCCGCCCTCATCTGATTCGTAAGACGAAGTACCTCGTTGATATACGAAGCGTAATTCTGTCTGTTGGTACGCGCACCGGGAAGAAGCTCGCTGTAGCTTGCGCTGTATGTGGAGCGGTCATATGTATCGCTCGTTTCCTCACTTATCACGAATTTCTTTCCGTCAACAGTCCAGCCATAAGTGGTGGTAACGGTCCTGATACGGTCAACGCCGTATTTCAGATCGGTACGGGTGGTTTTTTTATCCGTGGTTGTCTTGCCGTTATATCTGACAGAGGTCAGAACGTTTGTAGTGGTACGAACTGCCGTAGTGAACACCTGAGTCACACGCTGAGTGACCGTCTGCTCCGTCGTTTCCGTTTCGGTGGTTTCGGTTTCCTCCTCGGTGGTTGATTCCGTCGTCATCTGAGTTGTTGTGGGCTTTGTCGTTTTCGTTTCCGTTTTCTTCTGCTTCCTGCATCTTATTTTTCCGCAGGATGCAAGTGAAAAAATCAAAACAAATATAAGCAGCAGGGATAAAAGTTTTTTTGCCATAGTTCCTCCGTGAACATCACCATTTCTTAATGGGACATCTGTTTTTGATAAATGCAGCTCTGAATTCCGGATAGCAGCCGCATTTAAGGCAGGTGCCGTCAATAAGGTATTCACACTCACCGCAGACGGCGAGTCTGAGGTGATATTCATTGCTGTCTGTTTTCTGTCCGGGCGGGATTTTTTCAATCCTGCTCCGTATATCCGCAAGTATATCCTGCTTTCCGCTTTTCAGCAGAAGACATCTGCGGCATATTCTTTCTTCATTCATCTTTCAATTATGAATTTGACTATACTGCAGGCGGGAACGGTTGCTTCAAATCCGTCTGCCGTCATGTTGAACGAGGTAAATTCCTCCGTATGAACGTTATCCTTACTTTCAAAGCTGTTATAATCGTCAATCTTGCCCGTAAGGATTTCCGCTCTGACCGACTTAACGGCACTGTCCGCAACCTGACATCTGATTTCGGCGGTCTCGGAAGCGGAGGTATTGGTAACGGTGGAATAAATCACGCCGTTTTCATCCATTGATGCGCTTTCAATAAGCTGAGGCAGCTTGTCGCTGTCGGTACCCTTATTTTCGGTGGTGATAAAGGAATCAACAAGGGTATTCTCCTGATGGTCCTTAAACATTCTGAATACCCAGTAAGTGGGTGTCAGCAACATCTCGGCTCCGTCCGTAAGGGCGACCGCCTGAAGCACGTTGATTGTCTGCGCAATGTTGCACATTCTGATTCTGTCGCTGTGCTTATTGAATATATTGAGATTGATTGCGGCAACGATTGCATCGCGCATGGTATTCTGCTGATAGAGGAAGCCGGGATTGGTGCCGGGCTCTACGTCGTGCCATGTGCCCCACTCGTCAATAACGAGGTCTACTCTCTTTGACGGGTCGTATCTGTTCATAATCTCAAGATGTCTCGTGATTATCTCGTCAATGTGATATGCTTTTTTGAGGCATCTGTAATATTCTTCATCCGTAAACTCCGTAGCGCTGCCCTTATGACCCCAGTCGCCCGTTACCGTATAGTAATGGAGGGCAAGACCGTCCATCTGATTCTTGGCGTGCTTCATGAGTGTTTCGGTCCAGTTGTAATCCTCACTGTTCGGGCCGCAGGCGACCTTATATATTCTGTCGCCGCCTTCATAATTGCGAACGAAGGTCTGATATCTTCTGTAATTGTCGGCATAAAATTCGGGTCTCATATTTCCGCCGCAGCCCCAGTTTTCATTGCCGACGGCAAAATACTTTAGCTTCCAGGGCTCCTGCCTGCCGTTCTGTCTGCGTAAATCAGCCATGGGTGACTTGCCGCCGAAGGTCATATATTCGACCCATTCGCTCATTTCCCTTACGCTTCCGCTGCCTACGTTTCCCGTAATGTAAGCATCGCATCCGATCTGGTCGCAAAGCTCAAAGAATTCGTGTGTGCCGAAGCTGTTATCCTCTATTACTCCGCCCCAATGGGTGTTTATCATCTTTTTTCTGTTTTCAAGAGGGCCGATACCATCCATCCAGTGATATTCGTCGGCAAAGCATCCGCCGGGCCAGCGCAGAACGGGAAGGCCCATTTCCCTGAGGGCATCAACAACGTCTTTTCTCATACCCTTTACGTTGGGGATATCGGAATCCTCGCCGACAAAAAGACCTTCATATATACATCTGCCGAGATGCTCCGAAAAATTGCCGTAGATATCCTTGCAGATTTTTGACATTTTTCTGTTGGGGTTAATAAGATATTTTTCCATAACCGGTCCTCCGATATCATAATATCCCTATTTTACAAAATATTATTATATCAGTATATATTAAATAAATAAAGAGTTTTTTTATATTTTATGAAATTTTTTGCGGGATTTATCCTTGACTTTGGTACTGCCCTGTGATATACATTTCATTGTGCTGAAATACAATAAATCTCTTATGAATCAAGGTATATACTATGACTACTACACTTTTTTGCCTGTCAATTTCAATAGCGGCGGGTCTGCTTGTATCCCGTCTGTCAAAGCTGCTCGGTCTGCCTTCGGTAACGGCATATCTGGTAGCAGGCATCCTTATCGGCCCTTACTGTCTCGGACAAATCGGAATTGACGGTCTGGGATTCGTGAGCATGAGTCAGGTAAACGAATTCAAAATCATATCCGAGGTCGCTCTGGGCTTCATCGCCTTTTCAATCGGCAACGAATTCCGTCTTTCCCAGCTTAAGGAAATCGGCGGAAAGGCAACCTTTATCGGCATTTTTCAGGCGCTCATCGCAACCCTCTGCGTTGACGGTGTGCTTATAGCCCTTCACGGCTTTTTGGGCGATAAATTGCCCGTTTCCATGGCTCTCATTCTCGGTGCAATCGCCGCCGCAACCGCTCCCGCCGCCACCCTTATGGTCGTAAGACAGTATAAGGCAAAGGGTAAGGTCACCGACCTGCTCCTGCCCATAGTCGCCATTGACGACGCCGTGGGACTTATCATTTTTGCGGTCTCCTTCGGAATTGCAAAGGCCATTGAAAACGGCTCGTTCAGTATCATCGGTATCGTGGTGAATCCCCTTATTGAAATCGTGATCTCCCTTGTACTCGGCTCGCTGATGGGTACCGTTTTCACTTACAGCGAAAAGATGTTTTCATCACGAAGCAAGCGTCTTTCCCTTTCAATTATGTTCGTAATTCTCACCGTTGCGATTTCTCAGCTCGAATTTGATTTCGGCGAGGTACATATCGGTTTCTCTTCCCTTCTCGTCTGTATGATGCTCGGCACCATGTTCTGTAATCTCTGTGATTTCTCCGCGGATATCATGGATAAGACAGACCGCTGGACTCAGCCGCTTTTCGTACTGTTCTTCGTACTCAGCGGTGCGGAGCTTGAGCTGAACGTATTCAGGGACATAGCTGTCGTGGGTATCGGTATCGTATATATTCTTGTTCGTTCCGCCGGCAAATATTTCGGCGCATACGCAAGCTCAAAGATAGTAAAATGCGACCGTACAACAAGCAAATATCTCGGTATCACCCTGCTTCCCCAGGCAGGCGTTGCCCTCGGAATGAGTCTGACGGTCATGGATTTCGGTACGATAGGTCCCATCATCCGCAACATAATCCTCTTCTCCGTACTGATTTATGAGCTCATCGGTCCCGTCTGCACAAAGATTGCTCTTATGAAAGCGGGAGAAATCACCATCAAACCCGAAGAAAAGAACCGCAAAAATCAGACTGCTCCCAGCAAAATCTAACAGTATAAAACAGCAAACCGCCTGCCGACAGATTCCGGCAAGCGGTTTTATTATTCGGTTTGCGGGGTTGATACTGTTTCAATCAATCATTGGGGATTCTGCCGAACTTCATAAGATTTACGTAATAAAACGTAATCGTTGCATCTCCGTCGGGATTGCCGAGAGCATCGTAACCGCCCCAGATTTCGCTTTCTCTGTAAGAAAGATTGTGTGCGCCCGAGGGGTCAAAGAAATATCCGCCGTCCTCAACGAAGCGGTCCCTGAGCTGAGTGAAAAGCTTTACGAAGGTAGCGGCACTGAGATAGGGAACGGCATCAAATTTGTCTGCAAGTCTGACAAGACCGCCCTCTCTGTCCTTTTCAATAATATAGGGTGAGCCGGCTGTAAGGGTGGAAATTACGTTGTAATTATCCTTGACCCACTTGTCTGCGCAAAGCTGCTGAGCAACCATTCCGCCGAGACTGTGACCGCAGAAAACGAGCTTTGAGCCCTTGGGAACATTCTCGTCAAGGATTTCCTTAACGTATTTTGTGTAGTCGTTTTCCTTGCTGACGGCGCTGGGAAGAGTATTCTTGAATACGTTGACCTGCTTATGATTCATCTCAACGCCAACAAGACCGATAAGGTAAATTCTCATTGATTTTCCGCCCTGCTTAAGGGTTGCGCGGACTACTCTTACGGGAGCTGCTTCGTGACCGTCTGCGAGCACGAAATTAAACATATCGGACGGATCCTTACATACCTTGCAGCCCGATGCGTCATATTCGATTTTATCTGTTTTTGCGTATGCGAATACACAGAAAACGGACGTCAGCATTATTATTGCGAGTAAGGTTGAAACTGTTTTTTTCATTTTCATTCCCCTTTCAAAGAAACTTTTGCCATTATATACCCGTACGGATAAAAAGTAAACATTCAATTATGCTCCGATGTCGCATTTTTCCGTGTAAAAGGACTGTTGAAGAGGATTATCATCAGCTGTGCCGCAGGGTAGAAATACCACACGTACTGCCTTAAAGAATCGTTTATTCCCAACATATTCAGGAAGATGAATACGTCTGTGATATAGAAAAGTATGATCGAAAACGGCAGGATGAGTGTCAGCTTTTTTTCGTATACCGAAAAGGCAAATTCGGAGCAGACGTTATAGCCGATAGCGGCAATATAAACCAGAATCAGCAGGAACATGACCGGCTTCTTTTCTTCGGGAAGCGTAAACTCCGCCGCTCCCAGGAGTACCGCAGAGAGAAGCATTATCCCGAATCCGAGCCAAAACGGAAAGCGCATTATCCTATTTCCGTTTTTCCGGATTTCCGAGTAAAATCCGCCGCCGTAGACAATATGCGCCGCAATGAAAAAGCCGGCACCGATAAAGGTTGAGTATTCGCCTATTTTCGGAGTGTTCACCATAAACACGTCTCCGACGGAACTGAGGAGCATGGCAATCATACAGCTTTTCCTCAGATCCGAGGGAAAAATCTTATACAGAATTACCGCCGTGACACTTAGCATGGCGGTAATCATCATTTTAACGTAAACAGGCATTATTCAATATTGAGAATGTCGGAAAACCCGGTAATGTCAAATACTTCCCTTACGCTTTCCGTAAGGCCCTTTACCGTCATTTTACCCTGAGCATTCATCTTTTTCTGAAGCATAAGGAAAACGCGCAGGCCTGCGGAGGAAACGTATTCAAGTTTTTCCGCGTCAATAACAAGCTCCGAGATTTCTACGGGGATTTCATTTGCCGCTTTTTCAAATTCGGGAGCGGTCGTTGTGTCAAGTCTGCCCTCAAGGGTAAGGGTAAGCAGCTTATCTTCCGCATTTTTGATGATATTCATTTTATTTCCTCCTTATAATACGAGAGTATCAACTCTGTCAAGAATGGATTCGATTTCCTTTATGTATCCGTCAATCAGCGTCTTTATATCGGGTTTGCTTGTATCGTAGCGTCGGATAGTCCTGCGAAGGACTCTGGTATATCCGATAAGTGCGGATTTATCCCTGACGGTATCAAGATATTCTTCGTCCTCCGTATTGAAATAGCGATGAAGAGTCTTTTCCCAGACCTCAACACCCATTTCGTAGGGAATACCGATAAAGCTTACGCCGTCAAGAGGGGGCTTGCCGAAATAGAAGCCCTTGTATGCGTTGAAGATTGAGCCGAATTCAAATATGGGGTCACCGTAGCTGAGGGTATCCATATCTATAAGGAGCACTTCGCCGTTCTGTACCATTACGTTCTTGGTGTGATAATCGCCGTGAATCATATGATGATTTTCGGGAATGGCGTTCACGAGGGAATTGAGTTTTTCCCATTTTGCATCGGAAATTACGCCCTTGATGTCTCTGACCCAGCCGATTGCCACCTGCTTCATATCCGGCATATCTCCGGGCTGTACCTCGGTGGAATGAATCTTTTTAAGCAGGTCAACGTACATATCTACCACTTCGTCAAGCTTGCTGCTGTCTGCGGCAAGAATCTTGGTAAAGGATTTTGCATTGAGAAGCTCAAACACCGAGCCGTAGCTGTCGCCGACCTTGACCACGTCATAGGGAATGGCTGTGGGAATGCCCAGTACGAACGCTTTCCTTGCCAGCTCTCTTTCACGGTGAATATCGGGGAGGCAGTCGGGATTGAGATATACCTTGATGATCGTATCCGGGTCAAGGCGGTAAACCTCACCGTTTGAGCCCTTGCCAATTACCTCACAGCCCTCAACGGAAAGCTTGCGGTATGCTTTTTCAACGGTCATCATTTCCGTAAAGCCCGTCATATCAAGGATATCGTAAACCTCGAAATTGACGTTAATCATTTTAAGCTCCGGGTAATTTTTACGAAGTCGGAGGATGATTCTGAGGCCTGCAGAAGAAATATACTCCAGATTTTCCGCATCAATTACAACGTTGTCCGACTTCTTATCGGAACAGATTGCATTGATTTCTTCCTCAACCGATGCGGCATTTGCAGAGTCCACACGTCCTGAAAGGTTAATGTAAAGTATGCCGTCTTTTACTGTTGCGGTAATATTTTCAGCCATTTTCTTTCCCTCCGAATAATAAATCTGTTATCATTGTAAATTCACGGTATGCTGCAGTATCCGATAAATCTCTCAGGTGATATGCAATGGTACGGTAATACCACTCCTGCTTGGATTTATCCTTCTGATTGAGCTGAAGCCAGATATTGTCTCCGTCCTTGAGATACTCTCTGTAAAAAGAGCGGATATTGGAAAGCTTATCTGCCAGCCACATTATCTTTACACTGCGGTCCTTTGTAAATTCAATGGTCATCAGCGAATCCCTTTTTCTGTCCTCCCAGCTTTCGGAGGCAGGGCGCCCGGGGTATTTATCCTCTGTTTCACTGCATACCAATGCATATACCCTTGAGCCGAATATTTCGCGGATTTCCTCCGGCTTTACGTCGCAGTCCTCCACGGTATCGTGAAGTATTCCGGCAGCAATGGTGCTTTCGTCGGTCGTCATCGTCGCAATGATTGCCGCCACCTCAAGCGGATGCAGGATATAGGGTGTCGGATAAAATTTCCTCACCTGACCCGAATGCTTTTCGGTGGCAAATATTATTGCCTTATCTATAAGCTCACTCATATTTTTTCCTCATCGTAAGTATATTGAAGCCGTCCTTATATTCGTATGAAACCTCATCCATGACCTTTCTGGTAATGAAGATTCCCAGACCGCCGATATCTCTCTCCTCTGCGGAAAGAGTGATATCCGGCTCTTCTTTTTCAAGAGGATTGAAGGGAACACCCGAATCCTTCAGGGTGATTACGGCATTCTCTCCTTCATCCTCAAGGGAAACCTCCACCTTTCCGGTTTCGCCCTTGTAAGCGTAATGCGCAACGTTTACGAATACCTCCTCAAAGGCAACGCCCGTCTGCATTACGGTTTTGGGGGATGCGTTTCTTTCTTCAAAAAAGGAAGCGACAAATTCCGATGCTGCCGCAAGAGAACCGTCGGAAGCATCAAACTGCTTTGTAATTATTACTTTTTCGGATTCATTACCCATATAATCAAATGCCAGCATCGTTATATCGTCAAACTGCTCTCTTTCTCCCGCGAAGGCATCCACGTCTGACTTGACAGCCGTCAGAGCTTTTGTAACGTCAAGCTGTGCGTTGGCGGTAAGGAAAGAAGCAAGACGGTCTTCGCCGTAAAGATTATCGTCCTTATCGGTCGCCTCGGTAACACCATCGGTATACAGAACGATTCTGTCCCCGGGATTAAGTTCAAATTCCTGTTTTTTATAAATAATACCGTCCATACCGGCAAGCACAAGACCCGCGCGGGATTTCAGATATTCATATCCGGCTCCCTTTCTGTAAATAAGGGGAGGATTATGACCTGCATTTGCAAATTCAACGTGACCCGTTTCCGTATTGACAATGCCCATCCAGGCAGTTACAAACATATCCGCATCATTGCCCTCACAGAGCTTGCTGTTGGCCTGAGTGAATATCTCGTTTACCGGCAGACCCGTTTCCGCAAGACTCTTGATAAGCGTTTTTGCTCTCATCATGAACATGGCGGCAGGTATTCCCTTGCCCGATACGTCCGCAATCAGTACGGCGATATGAGAGGAATCAAGCATATAGAAATCATAGAAATCTCCGCCGACCTCTTTTGCGGTATCCATAAGAGCATAGATATCAAAATCTTTTCTGTCGGGGTAGGGAGGAAATACGGAGGGAAGAGCAGCGTGCTGGATATTCTTTGCAAATTCCAGCTCCTTGTCAATCCTTGCCTCCGCCTCGCTGATATAACGCTTCAGCGTATTAACGGTAGAATTTATATCGTCCGACAGTGATGCGAATTCTTCGTTTGAATGAACGTCAACGACCGTATCAAGGTCACCTTCGATAATCTTGCCGAGACTGTCATTGACCTTGTGAAGATTATTGACAACGATTCTTCTGATAACAAGATAAATCAGAATGAACAGCATGGCGAATATCAGTATCTCCATAAAGGAGTTGACATAAACCACGGAGTCACGCGTCGTATACATCTCACTTTCGGGCATAACGGCTACCACGTAAAAGCCCTCTGCGTGTGATCTGATGCAAAGACACTTTTCATCGTTCAGTTCAACGGTAAAGGATTCTCCGTCCTTTGCCTTACTGTTTTTGATAAAATTGCCGTTCGCATACTTTGTGCCGTTAACGTCACTTATGATATTGTATTTTTTGTCGGCAATTATTATGTGACCGGTTTCGCCGATATGTCTGTTTTTCGTTATGTTTTTGACCTGATTTGCGATTTCGTTCTGGAACATATCCGCATCGTAAGCGGTCTGCACAAAGCCGCCGTTTCTCAGAGCGATGCCCGCCATTTTTCTTTCAACCGTACTGTCGGAGGCAAGAGGCATATACTCCTGAACGTATTCGCTTGCTTCGCCCGTTGCAAGCACCATGAAGCGGTTGCTCTGCTGTTCCTCAACGGGTTTATCCGCATCCGCGGTCATATCAAAGCCCACGTTTCCGTCCGTGGCTTCGGTGATGATACCCTTGCTGTTAACTATCCAGATATCCTTTACACCGTGCTTTTCGGCAAGTGCCTTAAGGTCGGAGGCGGGCTCCGATTCAATTTCCTTCGCGACAAGACGTGTAATGTCAAGCAGGCGTCTGTCGGAGGCAGTCTGAATTTCCTGCCTGACATCCTCAATATTCGTGGAAAGGAGCTTTACCGCACTTTCCTTTGCGGAGTATGTCTGAAGCAGCCAGACAAACACCGTGGATGCCAGAAACGCCAGAACGACGGAAATCAGCATGGGTGTCTGGAACTGCTGTGATATATTATCGTATCTTGTTTCTTTCTTATGAATGCCGGTGGAAATGACCGTAATCGCAAAGGCGGAAGCAAAGACCGCAAAGCCATTGCAAATCACCATGGGGCCTACCACAAGCTTCACTATTTCAAATGCCCTTGCGGAATCCGTAAGATGCGTAAGGAAGAGGACAAGCATGTGGATAATCTCCATTACACCGCCGGTAATAAAGGCAACCGACCAGGAGGGACGCTTTCCGTCAAAGATGAGTCTGCGCAGAAATGCGGCATAAAAGCCGGCAAAAATCGTTGAGAAAGAGCAGGCAAAACGGGAATACATTCCTGCCCATTCCGCCGCAAACCAGCGGTGAACACCGCCTATCAGACCGGCAATCACACCTGCGGGTGAGCCGAAAAACAAACCTGCGCAAAGGGGTGCGGCATCTCTTGCATTGGCTGTAGCTCCGCCTACGTCAACACCGAATCTGGTGCCGAATATGGCGGCAAAGCCGAAAATCACGCCTATGATGATTTGCTGGGCGGCATAAGGAAGCTTGCTGAATTTTGTCTTTCTCTTAATGATATATAGTACTATTGAAAGGACAACGGGAACAAGCGCACAGCCGAAAAGCCGGGTCAGAATCTCCGGTCTCATTCATTTCCCCCCTGTATATAATGAAAATACATATTTATTATACTACATAATTTTTCTCTTTTCCATATATTTATTTCACATTATGTAAAAATAATATGCCGCCCGTGAAGAGCAAAGTAAAAACGCCCCCGTCACGAATGACGGGGACGCACTGTCATCAAATATTGCGCTTATTCAATGAAAGTAATGTATGAGGAATCAGTCTTCCTTCTTCTTTGTGCAAACGAATGCAGCTGCAGCAGCTACCGAAACAGCAGCGAAAGCAGCGATACCTACGGATGTTGAACCGGTTTCTACGGGAGCAACAGCAGCGGTTTCTGCGTCGTGAGCATAAAGATCCTTAACCTTCTGCTTGAGGGTGTTGATGAGATTGTGGATGTACTCAAGAACGTCGCCTACGATGGGAAGGTCAGCAACCTTTGCTTCAAGATCGTCAATAGCGCCTGCAACGTCAGCCTGGCCGACAGCAGCGGTACCGATATTCTCGATGAGGTCAATAAGTCTGGTGATGATGCCGGAAACAGCATTTATCCAGTCAACATTTACGGAGAAAGCGTCAACAAGTCTTGTAAGAATGTCCTTAAGGGTGATGTTGGCGAAATTACCGTTTGCTTCCTTTTTAGAATTTGCAATGTTGAACTGTGAATAGCAGATATTGATGTGGTCATTGTAAAGGTCTTCATCTGTAAAATTAGCGCCGCAATACGGACATTTGCAGTCAGCAAAAGCGATTGCTGTGCAGCCGAAGGCCATTACAAGTGCAAGAACGATAGCAACTATCTTTTTCATTGTAATAATTCCTTTCTTGTTTACAGATTAGTTTTCCTTTTTCTTTGTGCAAACGAAAGCAGCGGCAGCGGCAACTGATACAGCTGCGAAAGCTGCGATACCAACGGATGTTGAACCTGTATCTACGGGAGCAACAGCAGCGGTTTCTGCGTCGTGAGCGTAAAGATCCTTAACCTTCTGCTTAAGGGTGGTGATGAGGTTGTGGATATACTCAAGAACGTCGCCTACGATGGGAAGCTCTGCAACCTTTGCTTCAAGGTCGTCAATAGCGCCTGCAACGTCTGCCTTACCTACAAGAGACGTACCGATCTTCTCGATGAGGTCCATGATTCTTGTAAGAATGCCTGATACAGCGGTAAGCCAATCATTGTTTACCTTGAAAGCATCAAACAGACTGTTGATGACGTCAACGATTGTAATGTTAGCGAAGTTTGCGCCATTGTTTGCCTGACCTGCACAGATGGCAATATGGTCATTGTATGACTTTTCGCTTGAGAATTCTCTTTCGCAGTAAGGACAGGTGTTTTTGTACTGAGTAGCATCTTCCTTTGCTGTTGTAGAAGTAAGATCTGAAGCATACTTTTTGTACTGTGCACAAACTGCGATATGAGTATTAAACTCAGAAGCAGAACCCTGGTCCCTGTTACAACCGGGGCAAACATAATCAGCAGCAAAAGCGATAGCTGTGCAGCCGAATGCCATTACGAGTGCAAGTACGATAGCGAGTACCTTTCTCATTGGAATTACTTCCTTTCCGAAAAATTTTCCATAAAATCTTTGCAGTTTTCAATTGCGGATAAATATTACCATATTATTTATATAAAGTCAATGTAAATTGTTACAATTCTGTAATAATTTGTTAAGAATTCTTAATAAATTCGCCCATTTATTACAAATTGTAAATATATTGCACAGACCGTTATTTTGTGATATGCTAATTCCGTAGATTGGGGGCAATCAATATGAAAAAATGCATATCTCTTATACTTTGCGCAGTGCTGGTTTTCTCATCCTGCGCCGTTCTCGCAAACGCTTCCGCAATAAGCAAGGAGGACTGGAACGGTTATCCCGTTATCCTCGTACCCGGTTACAGCTCAACGGTACTCGTTGATACCGACACCGGCGAGCAGGTCTGGGGCATTGATTTTGACAAAATAATTCCCATGCTTCTGAGCAAAATCGTTGACGTGAGCATAGGTCTCGGCGAAATGGCTTTCGGCAATCCCGACAGAATCGCGGGTGTAGTCGGCAACGGTCTGCTTGAGCTTTGCGGAAAAATCAGCTGTAATCCCGACGGAACGAGCACTTACAATCTTGAAAGAATCCGTACCGAAGCCGAGGAATTACAGCTCTCCGTACTGAAAAGGGATTATCCCGACGGCACGTTCCAGTGGGAGCCCGAAATGAGCACCGATATTACAAGCTACATCGGTGAAGACAACTTTTTCGTCTTCAACTGCGATTTCAGAATGAACAGCGCAGTATGTGCTTCACAGCTTAACGATTTTATTGAATCCGTCAAGGAATTTACGGGCAAGGATAAGGTAAATCTCTTTGCCGTCAGCCACGGCGGACAGACAACAGCCACCTATATCGCCCTTTACGGCGGCGAAAGTCTTGCCAAGGTGGTGCTGACCATTCCCGCTATCGGCGGTGCGGGTCTTGCCTATGATATTCTTGCAGACGAGGTCCATCTTGACGAGGAATGTCTTGTCAGATATCTTCAGTACGGTCTTTGCGTTGAATCCGACTTTGACTGGCTTGTAAAGGCACAGCAGCTCGGCTTCCTTGACAAAGTCCTCAAAGCCCTTGTGCCGTATCTGCATCAGGTACTCGGATACTGGGGCAGCATGTGGGATTTCGTTCCCTCGGATAAATACGAGCAGGTAAAGGCATTGCGTCTTGATCCCGATGAAAGTGCCGAGCTGATTGCGGCATCCGACAGATTCCATAACGAGCTGCTTCCCTCCGTTTCCTCCTCAATGAAGCAGGCAATCGCAAACGGAACAGACATTGCAATCATCGCCGGAACGGGCAACAGAATCGTTTCGGGTCTCAACGAAAGCTCCGACGGCATCATAACGGTCAATTCCTCAACGGGTGCGACGGTCGCTCCCCTCGGCGAAAGATTTGCAGACGGCTACACGCAGGTAAACGACTGCGGCGGTAAGTACAAGGTAAGCCCTTCCATGACGGTTGACGCGTCAACGGCATACCTGCCCGACAACACCTGGTTTGTTGAGGGCTATTTCCACGGAATGACCTACTTTGACGATTACACAAGGACTTTACTCTATACTCTGCTTCTGACAGACAAAATCGACGACGTTTATACGGATAAGGATTATCCGCAGTTCCACGATTCAACGAGTCAGTCGCTCAGCGTTTACGGTGAATTTACCGGATGCACCCCCGGTTATCTCAATTCGGATGCAAAGACGCTGAAAATCACCAATATATGCAAGAAAGCGATAGTAACCGTTCAGGCGGTCACCGTTGACGGCATTGACCTTACCTTCAAGGTGCCCGTAAACGTACTCAAGCCGGGCGAATCGGTTGAGATACCCTTCAGCGGAGAGCTTCCCGAAGAAAGCAAGAGGGAGTTTGACCTGAATATCTGCTATCTTATGAGCAACGTAACTCCTCAGAGCTGCCGCACCCAGGGCTTTACACTCATGAACGGCGAGGATGTAAGCTATGAGGGCGGATACGTAAATCACTCAAAGATCTCTCTTGATAATTTCGTAAGCGAAAAGCTTGCAAATCTGTTTTCAAAGCTCGGCCTCAGCGAATTCTTCTCAATGATTTTCAACATTATCAGATACTGGTATCTGTTTATATCAAACGCTTTTGTCAGATAAACCGATAAAACGGAACAAAAAAAGCCATCCGCAAGCGGATGGCTCATTTTGTTATAATCAAACTTATTTAAGTTCAACCTTTGCGCCGACTTCTTCAAGCTTTGCCTTCATAGCGTCAGCATCTTCCTTGGAAACAGCTTCCTTGATGGTCTTGGGAGCACCATCAACAACTGCCTTTGCCTCTGCAAGGCCAAGACCTGTGATTTCACGAACAGCCTTGATAACCTTAATCTTCTCAGCGCCTACTTCTGCGAGAACAACGTCAAATTCAGTCTTCTCTTCAGCGGCAGCAGCGCCACCTTCAGCGGGAGCAGCAACTGCAACTGCAGCAGCAGCGGATACGCCGAATTCTTCTTCTACAGCGTGTACAAGCTCTGAAAGTTCAAGAACGGTAAGAACTTTGATTTCTTCGATTATAGCATTGATTTTTTCTGATGCCATTTTATTTTCCTCCAATTTGTATTGTTTTTAAGTTAATAAATTATTCTGCAGCGGGTGCCTCTTCGGCTGCTGCTTCAGCTGCGGGAGCTGTCTCCTCTGCGGGAGCTGCTGCTTCTTCAGCTGCGGGTGCACAAGCTTCTGCGCCGCCCTTGTCAACGATTGCCTGAATAGCACGTGCGAAGGAAGCGATGGGAGCGTTGAATGCATTGCATACAGTAGCAAGAAGGATTTCTCTTGTGGGAAGCTTGGCAAGTGACTCGATTGTAGCGAGGTCAACTACCTTACCTTCAAGGTAACCACCCTTAACGGAGAAATTCTTGTGTGTGTCAGCGAACTTGGAAAGGATTCTTGCAGCTGCGGTATGGTCCTCTGCGCTGATAGCGATAGCTGTTGTACCTTCAAGTACACCGCAGATATCTTCAAGACCTGCGTCCTTTGCAGCGAGACCGAGGAGTGTGTTCTTAACTACGGAGTATTTAATACCTGCTTCACGGAGATCCTTACGGAGAGCCGTATCGTCAGCAACGTTAATTCCCTTGTAATCAACAACAACGCCTGCTACTGAACCTTTAAGTGCGTCTGTAAGATCGGCAACGATCTGTTTCTTCTGCTCTAAAACTTTCTCACTGGGCATTTATCAATTTCACCTCCATACGGAATATTAACAATAACAAAAGCCCTTTCCGCAATACCGCAGAAAGGGCAACACATACTTATAATGTATGTTTCCTTTCTCGGCAGGCGGTTAATACCATTATGCGAAAAGCACCTGCTGTCTTCAAAAAGAACAGCGTGGGTATATTAACACATAAAACATTATGTGTCAAGGATTTTTTCAGAAAATTCTGAATGTTCAGTCACTTATGCTTCGGTACCGATCTTGTTGGGGTTTACTCTGACACCGGGGCCCATTGTTGTAGCAAGAGTGCATGAACGGATATACTGACCCTTTGCAGCAGCGGGCTTTGCCTTGATAACAGCGTCAAGAAGGGTGTTGAAGTTCTCAGCGAGCTTCTCTGCGCCGAAGGATGCCTTGCCGATGGGGCAGTGAATGATATTTGTCTTGTCAAGCTTGTACTCGATCTTACCTGCTTTAGCTTCGCTAACTGCCTTTGCTACGTCAGGAGTAACGGTACCTGCTTTGGGTGTGGGCATCAAGCCACGGGGACCGAGGATCTTACCGAGACGGCCAACAAGACCCATCATGTTGGGTGCTGCGATGGCAACGTCAAAGTCCATAAAGCCCTCGCCCTGGATCTTTGCAACGAGATCCTCTGCGCCGACGATTTCAGCACCTGCTGCCTTTGCTGCTTCTGCATCTGCATCCTTTGCAAATACGGCAACTCTTACCTGACGGCCTGTACCGTTGGGAAGTACAACAGCGCCGCGGACCTGCTGGTCTGCATGACGTGAGTCAACACCGAGACGGATGTGAACTTCTACTGTTTCGTCGAATTTAGCTGTTGCAGTCTTAACTGCAAGATCAAGAGCGTCCTTGGGATCATAGAGAGTAGCTCTCTCTACGAGCTTTGCGCTCTCATTATATTTTTTTCCGTGTTTCATATTAGTTTTTCCTCCCAATCATGTGGTTAATCGGATTTGTTCCTCCCACAGTTTGCAATCAATCAGCTACGATGACGCCCATACTGCGTGCTGTGCCGGCGATCATGCTCATAGCAGTCTCTACGGAAGCAGCGTTAAGGTCTTTCATCTTGGTTTCTGCGATCTTCTGAATCTGTTCCTTGGTGATTGTTGCAACCTTGGTCTTGTTGGGAACGCCTGAACCGCTCTCAATACCGCAAGCCTTCTTGATAAGAACAGCTGCGGGAGGGGTCTTGGTGATAAAGCTGAATGTACGGTCTGCATAAACAGTGATAACTACGGGAATGATGAGGCCCATATCGTTCTTTGTGCGCTCATTGAATTCCTTTGTGAAAGCCATGATGTTAACACCGTGCTGGCCGAGTGCGGGACCTACAGGGGGAGCCGGAGTGGCCTTGCCTGCGGGGATCTGTAACTTAATTAAGCCGACAACTTTCTGTGCCATAATAGTTAACCTCCAATAAAATGTGGTAAATTGCGGAGCTTTTCGCTCCTCCCACGAAGCCGACACCGTTGGTGCGACTGCGCCGTAAAGACGCTAAATTTGAAAGGGTTAATCCCTCAAATTACCGTGTTTATTCAGCAAGCTCAACCTGATCGAGCTCAAGCTCTACAAGGGTTTCCTTGCCAAAGAGTGCGGAAACGACAACCTTGACGGTATTATTGTCAATGTCAATTTCCTGAACAACTCCCGAAAAGCCGTCAAACATATCGTCGATAATGTTGACCGTGTCGCCTACATTATAAGATACCTCGACAACTCTCTTTTCAACTCCGAGCCTGATAACTTCTTCGTCGGAAAGGGGAATCGCTTTGTTTTCGGGACCGACAAAACCGGTAACACCTCTGGTGTTCCTGATAAGGAGCCACGTTTCGTCACTCATCTTGGGGCGGTTATCCTGGTCGGGATAAACTGCAACCTTGACAAGCACGTAACCGGGATAGAGAAGACGTTCATTATCCTTATTCTTTTCGGCATCGTGAACTATCTCAACGGGAACGTGGACCTCAAAAATCTGGTCCTGCATTTTTCTGTTCTCAACCAACTTTTCAATGTTGGTCTTGACCTTTTTTTCGTAACCGGAGTAGGTATGAACTACATACCATCTTGTCTCAACAGACATTTCAAATCCTCCCGGGTCAACCTAAGAAGAAACTGCCGTTTGAAATCATTGCAGCAACGTTTGTCGCTGTTGTCTCTGCAGCTTCCTTATTCTCCGCAAGCTTCTCAGCGATTTCCTTAAGCCCCTGAAGAGCAAGTGCAAGGAGCCAGTCTACGCCATAGATAGCCCCACCGCAGATTGCTACTGCGACGAGAACTACGAGGGTTGATTTTACTACGGTCTTACCATCGGGCCAAACGATCTTTTTGATTTCACCCTTAAGGTCTTTGAAGAACTTCTTGATTGCCTTACCGGCTCTTGAGAACGCACTGCCTTCCTTGGCGGGCTTATTCTCCTTTGACTTTTCGGCGGCAGCAACCTTTTCAGCAGCGCTGGGGTTTTCGTTCTTAGCCATAGGTATACCTCCGCTTACTTTGACTCTCTGTGAAGAGTGTGTTTTCTGCAGAATCTGCAGTACTTGTTCATCTCAAGTCTGTCAGGTGTGTTCTGCTTGTTTTTCTTTGTGTTGTAGTTGCGCTGTTTGCATTCGGTGCAAGCAAGTGTAATCTTGACTCTCTTACCGTTAGCAGCCATGAGCGGCACCTCCATTATTCGGAATTTTTGAGCCCTCGCCACAGTCTATCAGGGAACCGCAGCAGCGGCTCAGGCCTCCCTCTGCATTGAAATATAAGGGTACAAAAAATAAACCCTTGCGCAGAGGTAAGAGCATATTATCACAAGCTCCCGCCAAAGTCAAGGGTTTTTTTGCATAAATATTTACTTATAAGATTATAAGGGCAACAAATCCCATTCCCATAAGTGAAAGAGTAAAGAGAAGAAGTGCGGCGATGATTGAGGAGAAATTCAGGAAGAGCAGAGTGCCCGTTGCCATTTTAATGGGCATCGTATTTTCCGCTTCGGAATTATTCTGCCATCTGTAATGCACGTCAAGTCCGTCAACGTAGAAGCTGTCGTTTTCAAGCTCGGGCAGTTCCTCCGCAGCGGGAGTTTCCGCCGGCTGTTCCTCCGGCGTGCTTTCAGCCGGCTCGGCAGTCTGTTCCTCTCCGGACGGAATTTCCGTTTCCTCAGGCGTATCGGCTTCCTCCGGCTTATTGAGCCATTTGAATCCGCATTCCTCAAGGCCCTGTGCAAAAAGCCGTGTCATTTCTTCATCCTTCATGGTGATTATGCCCTGCATACGCAGCTCCACCGCGGGCTCCTGTATCAGCAGATGCCCCATTTTGAAGCCGGTGCTCCACCACGTCTTTTCATAGGGCGTTGTAAATTCGCGGACGTATTCGCCGTTGCCCTTCTGATCGTGATAAATCTCGGTCTGCATCATCAGACTGTCTTCGTCGGATGCGCAGTTATATTTCGTAAGGTAGGAATCCTCCGCGTCGGAATGCTCCTTGGTGTAAATTCCGACCTCCGCGCCGTAGAACGCAAGACCGTACTGACCCTTCCATATCTGAATCATCCAGTCCTTGCCCTCGTAGGTGAAGTGGACTCTCGTGTAATCGTACTCCATAAGGAGATAGGGCGCGACCAGATCGTAAACTCTGGTGTATCCGAAATTTCTCTGCCACGCGGCGGGTGAATTGACATAATAGTAATCATCCCTGTAGCTGTACATATAGCTGAGAACGGCGTTGGTTGAAAGAAAATCGTGAACGGGATCCTTTCCGTTGAGAGTGGTTGTCTGCGAATTGAAATTTCCCGCATAGGCAATAACGCAGGGAACAAATCCCAGACCGATTATCGCGGCAAAAAGGACACAGATAACCGCCTTGAAGTGCTTTTTCATCAACTTACCCCCTGTTGGTGATTTAGTTGATTTTACCATATAGAAAAAATAAAATCAACCGCAAAATCAGTAACGAATTGGTGAAGAGCGAATAGTGAATAGTGAATGGTGAATGGTGAATGGTTTCGGGTCGCTTCGCAACATTATTATATTTGAACAGAAGAAGGCACTTACCCGAAGATAAGTGCCATTCGTCAATTACTATATTCTGTTTTGACTGATTTTCGCCAAAATAATCAAGCGTAGCGCAGAAGATTTCGGTTGCTCGGTGGGGCTCCGCCGCCGGTGGCGGATGCAGGAGCCCTGCCGAGAGGAAGAAACACAGAGCAATGCGATGCGCTTCAAGCGAGCAGTGCGACAATGTTTCTGACCGATTTTACTTTTTCCTTCAAAATAGTCTATCAAAACACGGAGGCAAAAACGATTAGGCAAAACTTATAATTATTTACCTTATTTCATAAAAGCCAACGGGCTCACCTTTAAGGTAAGCCCGTTATATTATTAGTTTTGCCGTTCTTCACCGATAGATTCAAGCAGAGCGCAGATTAGTTTGGATGAAAAAAGCGATTTCTTTGCCGTAAGACAGTATCGTGATACGGCGGAGGCAAAAAATCGCTTAAGTCAAAACATCTTTATATTTGAACAGAAGAAGGCACTTACCCGAAGATAAGTGCCATTCGTCAATTACTATATTCTGTTTTGACTGATTTTCGCCAAAATAATCAAGCGAAAATTAATATTTGAAGGATTTGTAGGTTACATGTGATGCACCTGTCGCCGTGCCGGAACCGATGCTGATATCAATACCTACCTTGATATTGAAGTTAACGGTGAAGCTGTCGATTTCCATTGTGTCCTTGCTGATTTTAAGAACTGCAACTGCGTTACTGTAGCTCTCGGTGATCTTTGCGCCCTTGTAAGTGCCTTCGATTGCATCATAGATAACGGGGCCTGACTTATGGTCGTAGTAATTCTTGTCTTCGTTGCCTACGCAGAGACCGCACTTGTCAATGGAGGTGAGACTTGAGGTATGACCTTCATCGCCCTGGCTGGAACCGTTCTTGATGTTGAGGGTGATTACGTAGTAATCGCCGTCTTCCTTGCAGGTTGCACCGGTAACGTCTGCCTCGGTAAGAGTGCTCTTGCGAAGGTACTGATGCTGTGTATCGGTTGCCCACTGTCCCTTGGCAACTGTCTCGGTGTATCTGTTATCAGCACCGATGCCTACGAACTTCTCAACAAGACCCTGGAATGCCTTGAGAGCAAGACTCATGTCAAATACTGCGCTGTCTGTATATCTGTCCTTTGAATATCCTGCCTTGGCGTCGCATGCCTTTTCAATTGCCTTATTGTAAAGAGCAATGATGTCTGCCTTTTCCTCGGGCATGGCAGCTGCTTCTGCCTCTGTGGTTTCTTCGGGAGCAACGGTTTCACCGTTTTCGTCGGTAGCGGGCTCTGTGGATTCCTCGGGGGCTGTTGTATCGGCTGCGGTTTCGGATTCGGTTACGGTTGTATCTGCTTCTGTGGTTGCGGGTTCATCTTTTGCTCCGCATGCGGCAAAGGCAAATACCATTGCCAGAGTGAGCAGAATTGCCAAAAATTTTTTCATGGTTAATTCTCCTTATCATTTTATCAGAGCATACCCGCTCTGTATGTCAATTCGGATTATATCATTAAAAAACGGATAAATCAATAGTGTTCAAAAAAAGAAAAATTCCGCATTATATAAAACAAATTACGGACACCCCTTCGGGTATCCGTAATTGTTTTGGAGCGGATGACGAGGCTCGCCCGTCGGCTGCCGCCGCCGGCACGCACGCGGACTTTCCAACAGTCCACCGGACTGTTGGAATCTGCTCTGCAGACCGTCCTGTTCGAGCCGCGTTCTTTTTGTATAAAACAAATTACGGACACCCTTTCGGGTATCCGTAATTGTTTTGGAGCGGATGACGAGGCTCGAACTCGCTACCTCC
>CALAUI010000024.1 GCA_937892115.1 uncultured Clostridia bacterium
ATTTGTGAAATGCACTTCATGCGTGAAATACGCCTGCGGCGTGTGAAATGCCTGCAGGCGTGAGTGGATTTATTTCATTTCACATTGCGAAGTGAAATGAAGCAATATTTCACAATCTGCGAAGCAGATTATTTCACATTTGCCAAAGGCAAATATTTCACTTAATTACCAACTGAAAAGAAAAAACAGGCTGATTTTGATTGTCAGCCTGTTTTTATTTACAAGTGCGCACTTACTCACCACGCTGTGTGGCGAATGTCTTACAAAACCGTCCTTAAGAGCACTCGACATCAGACGCGGCAGTTTTATATCTTTATATCCGGGTAAAGACTATTAAAAATCATAGTTATTTGCGAAATACTGAAGCACGGTATTTGATACGGTTGAAGCAACGCCCGAGCCCCATCCCGCTTCCTCGGCAAAGCAGATTACCGCAAGCGGCAGGTCGCTTCTCTGAGAAAATCCCGCGAATACGGAGGTGGAGGTTTTACCGTCAATTTCCGCCGTTCCCGTTTTTGCGCAAAGCTCAAGTCCGGGATATTTATAATCACCGTATTTGTCAACCACGTTGGAACGCATCATACTTTTCAGCGCGGAAGCCGTTTCGGGATTCATGGTGACCATTATGTCAATCTTACGGGGAACAAGTCTGCCGTAGGTACCCATAGTCAGTATTCTGTCCGGAGCATATCCTCTGCCTCCGTTTGCAATCGCCATAACGATTGAAAGAAAGTGGGAGGGATTTATAAAGGTCGTGGACTGACCGATACCCGCCCAGCCGAGCTCCGCATTGCTGACGGTTGAGGGATTGAATTTACTCATCGTAAGGGGTATTTCCTTCGCTTTGAGTTTTTTATTGAATCCGAGTGCTTCTGCGGTTGCACGAAGCTTATTCGCTCCGAGCTCAACGGCAAGCTGCGCAAACGCACAGTTGCAGGACTGATTCAGCGCCTGACCGAAAGTAATTTCTCCGTGAACACCGTTACATATTACCGTACCGTCTGTGGTCTTGTATTCGCCGTCGCAGGTAAAGGTCCTGTCGTATACGTCGGGCATATTCTCAATGGCGCAGGCGGCGGTAATCAGTTTCATGATTGAACCGGGAGTATACTGTCCCGAAACCGATTTATCAAGGAAAACGCCCTCATATTTCGGATTCGTCTGCAAATCCCGCGGAACGTTATTCACGTCGTAGGCGGGTTTTGAAACACTGCAGAGCACTTCTGCGGTCTTGTAGTTGCATACGATTATCGTGCCGTTATAATTGCCGAATGCATTATATGCGATTCTGTTGGCTTCGGAATCAATATTCAGTACGACATCGGAGCCCTTTCCGCTGGTTTTCAGACGGTAAATACCGTCAATCAGATTGTATCCGGAAAGTTGACTTCTGTAAAGATTATGAACACCCGTTGAAATGAATCCCGAGGTATCTCCGACAATATGAAGCACGGATTTCCTGAGCACCTCACCCGAAGCAAAATGCCGTTTATCATCCTTGCTTTCCGCAAGCACGACACCGTTTCTGTCAAGGATTCTGCCCGCATTCACGACCGTACCGCTGCTGTAAATATGGGCGTTGGCTTTATTGGTCGCCCAGCCGGAGCCCTTGGTCACAAACTGGGAAATGAGTATTCCCACACCCACGAGGAACATAAGTATGAATACGTATACAACGGAAGCACGTTTTATGGTTTTTCTCATACTGCGGCACCTCCGTTTCTGCTGCGCGCCTTACGGCTGACCGCAATATCCGGAGCAGGAAGCTTAAAAGGTGCTCCCGCGGCTCTGATATAAGCCAGCAGGCCCCACGAACAGATTATACTTGAGCCGCCTCTGCTGACAAAGGGCAGCGTAACACCCGTAAGGGGAAGCAGGTCCGTTACGCCGAATACGTTAAGAGAAAGCTGGAAAATCAGCAGACTTGCCGATGCAACCGCGGCAATGGCGTAGAACGAGGAAGCCGAGCCCTTTGCGGCTTTGATTGCAAAAATGCCTATGCAGGCAAATGCTATAAGAACGGCTATGCCCGTTGCAAGCCCCATTTCCTCGCATATCATACCGAAAACAAGGTCTGTGGAGGCAGCAAAAACGTTTCGCAGTTTTCCTTCTCCGACACCGAGGCCGAAAAGACCGCCGGATGCGGAATACATCAGCACCCTTGTCTGCTGATAGCCGTTTGTGTCCATATTTTCCCATACGTGACGGTAAGCGGCAAAGCGGTTTGCAACGTACGGCTTAAAGCAGATGATGAGAATGGCACCCATGAGCGCACCCGCGCAGATAAGGAAAAGGGTACGCACGTCACCGGATCTCATATATGCAATAATAATGAAAGTAAAGAAGAATATGAGGGCAGTACCGAAGTCTCTCATAAGGAAGAGAAGCCCTACACAGCATAAACTGTAACCGATGAAAAGATAAAGATATTTTTTTGAAAGCAGTCTTTCAAGCGAAACCGCGCCTACAAAAATGAATACCACCTTGACAAGCTCGGAGGGCTGAATGGAAACAGGACCGAGCTCAAGCCAGTTGAGGGCACCGTTTGTAACCTTTGCGAGTGCAAGGTTTACCACAAGCAATAGAATAGAGCCGATTGCGGCGGGATATTTAAGGGCGTTTACCACCCTCATATCCTTAATCATAAGAAGCATTATAAGGTAGGTAAGCAATCCGAGACAGATACATATAAGCTGTTTTATCGCATACGATTCACCTATCGTGGCACATACCATAAGACCGATTCCCGAAAGGAAAAATGCTATTGCTTCAAGTTCAAAATAGTCCTTGCCCGTGATAATGACGTTAAACATCATATATATCCATTCAAGTACGATATAACCGAGGAATACGTAAACGGTATTCATGCTCGTTTCTTCCTGCTTTGATATAACAGCAAGCATACTCAGAAACTGAAAAATACTGATAAGCACCATTACCGTTACCTGTCGGAATTCCGGCTGCTGTTTTGTTTTCGTATTCAAGCACATTCTCCTTTCCTATTTTTTGGATATGATTCTGCCTCCGCCCAGAACGGTATCGCCGTCATAGATAACGGCGCTTTGTCCCGGTGTGACGGAACGTTGGGGCTCGTCAAAATCAACGGTAAAGCCGCCCTCAAAGGGAGTAACGAGAGCAGGCACCTGCTTTGCTCTGAAACGGATTTTAACCTCTGCTTTGAACGGCTCTGTCGGAACGTCACCGATAAAGCTTACTCTGTCTGCGGTAAGGGAGCTGCTGTACTGCTCACCGTTATCACCAATCGTCACGGTGTTGTCGGATGCGTTGATATCCGTAACGAACATAGGCCTTCCGTAAGCGCCGATACCCTTGCGCTGACCTATCGTATAGTTGATGATACCCGAATGCTTGCCCATTACTGTGCCGTCTTTGCTTATGATATTGCCCGCGGGAGAAGTGACGCCTATTGAGGCAAGATAACCGACATAGTTATCATCGGGAACAAAGCAGATTTCAAGACTGTCCTTTTTATCCGCTACGGGAATACCCGCCTGCTGTGCGGTCTGACGGGTATCCTCTTTATCCTTTACGGTAACAGGGAAAATTATTTTTGAAAGCTGAAATTCATTCAGCCGGTAAAGGAAATACGACTGATCCTTGGGGGAATCCGACTTTTTAAGCAGATATCTGCCGTCGGTAAATTCGCACGCGGCATAATGCCCCGTTGCCAGCTTATCACATCCGTTTTCAAGGGCATAATCAAGCATAGTGCCGAATTTGATGACCTGATTACATTCAATGCATGGGTTGGGAGTGCGTCCGTTTACGTATTCGTCCGCAAAAGGATTTATGATTTTTTCTCTGAATAAATCCCGTCTGTCCAGAATCTTATGTTCAATGCCAAGCGACCTTGCAACGGCAATTGCATCGGATACGTCGGCATCGGATTCACCGGGCTTGAGCAAAAGCGTAATGCCCATCACCTCATAGCCCTGCTCTCTGAGCAGATAAGCGGCAACCGCGCTGTCAACGCCTCCGCTGAGGCCTACTGCGACTTTCATTTTCCTCCCCCTTTCCCGTAAGTTACGGGCTATAATACCACAAATTTATGAATTTTCATAGCATTTTGAAAATTTTAAAAAATATTTACATTGTTATTTATTTTTTGTAAAAATCGCTTGCATTTTCCGAATCAACAGTGTATAATGACGAGTATATTGAGGGTATATGCGTTTTTGAAGGAGTTTTCACAGTATGTTAGGAGATTTACATTGCCATACAAAGCTTTCCGACAGTTCAATGGGTATCGATGATCTCGTTGTTCTTGCCCAGAAAAGAGGGCTTGATACAATAGCAATCGTTGACAGAGACTGTCAGGCAGGCACCGTACGCGCAAAGATTACAGGCGAAAGAAAAGGTATAAACGTCATCCCCGGAGTTGAGCTTTCCTGCTACGATTCCAAGAGGAACGCTTATGCCGAAATTATCTGTTATCTTCCCGATTCTCCCGACAGACTTGAAGGACTCTGTCACAGAAACATCATAACCCGCAAGAGAGCAAGTCAGATGATGACCCTCAAGGTTGCCCGCAAATATCCCATCACTCCCGAGCTTGTTACCAAATGTGCCTCCGGCTCCACCGCCGTTTTTGAGCAGCACATCATGCACGCCCTTATGGAATGCGGATATACGGATAAGATTTACGGAGACCTCTACTATGAGCTTTTCTCCCCCGAGAGTCCCGACAACGTGCTTGTTCCCGCAAAGTATCCCGAGCCGGCCGAGGTTATTGAAGCCATCCACGAGGCAGGCGGTATCGCCGTTCTCTCTCATCCCGGCATCAGAAACAGCTTTGAGCTTCTTGAGGAGCTGATTCCTCAGGGACTTGACGGTGTTGAGGTATGGCATCCCGATAATACCGAAGAACAGCAGCAGATGCTCAGCGAAATCGTAAAGAAAAACGGCATTCTTGCTACCGGCGGTACCGAATTCCGCGGTATCTACACCCATCCCACCACTACAATCGGTGAAACGGGTGCTCCCGAAACGGCAGTCAAAGCCCTTCTGGGATACAAAACAAAAATGAAAAAGAAAAAAGCAAACACTAAATAAATTGTGAGGTGAGACCATGAACAGCGACAGTCACGTGCGATTATGTATTTTCAAATTGAATAATCGGTTGTGCAGTGCTGTTCGGGATTGATCCTTAACGGTATAGTCCTTGTTTCCCATACACCCTGCCTTCCGAGGAAAGGGTGTTATTTTTATGGAAAATTCAACTTTACTTGACATTATTTCCCGTATGCTTGCGGAAAATAAATTTTCCACCATCAAGGATATTCTTCGTGAAATGAATATCGTTGATATTGCTTCCGCCATTTCAGAGGCGGAGGAAACCGACCAGGTCCGCATTTTCCGTCTGCTCCCCAAGGACAGCAGTGCAGACGTTTTCTCATATCTTGATTCGGACACTCAGCAGACGGTCATCAATTCAATCACCAACGTAGAGCTTCATAACCTTATTGAAGATATGTTCATCGACGACGCGGTCGACTTTCTTGAGGAGGTCCCCGCAAACGTCGTAACAAGAGTTCTTTCCCAGACCAGTAAGGAAACGAGAGAAATCATCAATAAATTTCTCCGTTATCCCGACGATTCCGCCGGCTCAATCATGACCTGCGAAATGGCGGCATTCCACGTTGATTCCACCGTGGACGATGCAATCAGGGACCTTCGCCGTACAGCCCAGGATAAGGAAACGGTTGAAACCTGCTACTGTATCGACGAAAAGCGTCATCTTATCGGCTCGATTCCTCTGAGAAAAATCATCATTTCAGAGCCGGGCACCGTCCTGCGTGACATTATGATGGATGACCAGCAGCTCATTTCCGTCAACACCCACGATGACCAGGAAACGGTTGCCGCCGTGGTTCGTAAATACGACCTTCTTTCCGTTCCCGTTGTTGACAACGAAAGCCGTCTTGTAGGTATCATCACCGTAGACGACGTCGTGGACGTCATCCAGGAAGAGAACACCGAGGACTTTGAAAAGATGGCATTGCTTCTTCCCTCCGAAGATGACTATATGCACACCGGTGTCTTCCGCCTTACCGGCAACCGTATCGTATGGCTTCTTATACTTATGATTTCCGCCACTTTTACGGGCAAGATAATCGAATCCTTTGAAGCATCCCTTGCAGGCATAGTCGGTCTTACCGCATGCATTCCCATGCTGATGGATACCGGCGGAAACTCCGGCAACCAGGTATCCACCCTTATCATCCGCGGTCTTGCTCTCGGCACTGTCACACCCAGGGATTACTTCAAGGTACTCTGGAAGGAAATCCGCGTTGCCGTTCTCTGCGGTCTCGCTCTCGGTGCGGCAAATCTTATCAGAATGTTTGCTTTGTCGGCAGTGGGCTTCTCCCATTCCGACACTTCCGTAATCTTCGTGGTTTCCCTGTCCATGCTCTGTACGGTCATACTTGCAAAGGCAATCGGCTGCTCCCTGCCCATACTGGCAAAGCGGCTTCACCTTGACCCCGCACTTATGGCAGGCCCCATGATCACGACCATCGTTGATGCGGTTTCCCTGCTGATTTATTTCGGCATCGCAACCATATTCATCAATGCCGGTATGCTTCAGATGGCTTAATATTCTAAAGTATTCTCTGTCCGTAAATATTACGGGCAGAGTTTATTTTCAAAATATTTTGATTTTTTATAAATAAACTATTGATTTTTTAATAAAGTAGTGGTATCATTGCCACAGTAAGAATATGTGTGACGAAAGGAGAAGGGCGACCTTCTCTTTTGTTTTTGCAAAAAGGAGGCAAAATATGGCAAAGGGTAAGGGCGGCAACGTAGTAGCCGCAGTTACGGAGCTTGCGAAGCCCATCGCAGAGGAGCTGGGACTTGAGCTCTGGGATATCCGTTTCCTGAAGGAAGGTACCGACTGGTTCCTGAGAATATTCATAGATAAAGCCGAAGGCGTAAATATCACCGACTGCGAAGCGTTCAGCCGAGCAATCAACGATCCCCTCGACGAGCTTGACCCCATTGAGCAGAGCTACTGCCTTGAGGTATGCTCACCCGGTCTTGAGAGAGACCTTGTAAGACCCGAACATTTCGTCAGATGCACGGGAGAAAAAATCAAAGTCAAATTCATAAGACCAATCAACAATGTACGTGAATTTTCCGGTGTACTCGAAAGCTCCGACGGAAACAGAATAGTTCTCCGTCTTGAGGACGGCAGTGCAATGGAGATAGATAAAAAAGAAACATCTTACATCAAGCTTGATGACTTTGAATAAGAAAGGGTTGACAGGAAAAATGAAAAACAACGAATTTTTTGAAGCTGTTTCCGCAATGGCACACGATAAAGGAGTTCCCGAAACAGTTCTTTATGATGCAATAGCAAAATCAATCGTAACCTCCGTTAAGAGAGATTACGGCGACAGAGACATAGCTTTCTGTGAAATCAATCCCGAAAAGAATTCCGTTAAGGTTTTTATCCGCAAGACTGTCGTTGAAGAGGTTGAGGATGAATATGCGGAAATCACTCTTGAGGATGCGCTCAAGCTCAAGAAGAGAATCAAAATAGGCGACACGATTGATATCACTCTTGATACAAGAGAAGTCAGCCGTATCGCAGCCGTTAAGGGCAAGCACCTTATCCGTCAGAATATCAATGACGCAGAGCAGGAACGCAAGAGAATCGAGCTTCAGGACAAGAATCAGGAGCTTGCAAGTGCAAAAATCATCAAGGTTGACCCCGAAACCCTTGATGCACTTATTGAAATCGGCAAGGTCGTTGAAAGACTTCCCAGAGCCGAGCAGCTTCCCACCGACAGATTCAATGAAGGCGACTACACAAAGGTATATATTTCAGATGTTAAAGAGGGAACAAAGGGACCCAAGGCAATGGTTTCCAGAACTCATCCCGGTCTCGTAAGAAGACTGCTTGAAATCGAAGTTCCCGAAATCCTTGACGGTACGGTTGAAATCAGATCCATTTCCCGTGAAGCCGGCTCCAGAAGCAAGATTGCGGTTTACTCCGCAGACGAAAACGTTGACCCCGTAGGCGCATGCATAGGCCAGAAGGGCGTCAGAGTAAACAAAATCGTTGAAGCTCTCGGCGGAGAAAAACTTGACGTTGTCAATTACAGCGACGACCCCGCAAAGTACGTTGCCGCTTCACTTGCTCCCGCAGACGTTATTTCGGTTGAAATCCTTGATGCGGATGAGCATTCCTGCAGAGTAACCGTTCCCAACAGCCAGCTTTCACTTGCAATCGGCAACAAGGGTCAGAATGCCCGCCTTGCAGCAAGACTTACCGGCTGGAAAATTGACATCAAACCCGAATTTGAAGAGCCCGTTATTAAATTTGACTGATAATTGAGGAGTTAAATCAATGCCTACACACCGCAGTATTCCCATGAGAAAATGCACAGGATGCAATGAAATGAAGCCCAAAAAAGAGCTTGTCAGGGTCGTACGCAGTCCCGAGGGTGAGGTCTCGCTTGACCTTACGGGAAAGAAACCCGGACGGGGTGCCTACGTATGCCGTAATGCAGAATGTATGGCAAAGGCAAAGAAGGCAAAAAGATTTGACCGCGCATTCTCTTGTGAAATACCCGATGAAGTTTACGACAGAATGGAGCAGGAACTGAAAAATGGATAATCCGAAGCTTCTCTCTCTCCTCGGGATGTGCCGCAAAGCCGGAAAGCTCGGCTGCGGTCACGATGCTGCCGTAGGCGCAATAAGAAGTAAAAGTGCAAAGCTTTGTCTGCTCAGCAGCGATTCCTCTGAAAGACTGAGAAATGAAATAAACAAAGAAACATCCTACGAAAAACCGGAGATTCCCGTGAAAATACTGGAATCCGATATGACGGAAATAGGAAGAGCCACCGGTCTTAAATCAGCCGTGCTGGCAATCAATGATGACGGCTTTGCAAAGGCAATGCTCTCACTTCTTTAATCAATGAGGAGGTTAACGAATGATTGAAAAAATTAAGATAAAAGATATAGCAAAAGACCTGGACGTCAAGGCAAACGAAATAGTTGACGTACTTGCTCAGTTCAGCGGCTCTAAAAAATCAAGCTCCGCAATCGTTGACGAAAACGAGCTTGACCTGATATTTGAGTCGTTCACCAAAAAATATGAGGTTGAATCCCTCGACGGATACTTTGAAATGAAGTCCGTTCCCGATACCGAGGCAGTTCCCGAGGAGAAGCCCGCCGAAAAGAAAGCGGAAGAAAAATCCGAAGAGAAAAAGCCCGCCGAAAAGAAATCCGAGCAGAAAGCGGAAGAAAAGAAACCCGCGGAGAAGCCGGCTGAAAAGAAGCCCGAACAAAAAGCGGAAGAGAAGAAGCCCGCCGAGAAGCCCGCTGAGAAAAAGCCCGAGCAGAAGTCACAGGACAGAAAACCCAAGATGCCCGCAATGCCTCAGCAGAAGCCCGCGAACGAAAAGAAAAAAGAAAATAAGCCCATGCAGTCCAGAACAAAGGGCGAGCAGACTACCGTTAATCTCAGAAGCGATAACATCGACCTTGAGAAATATAACGAAAAGTATGAGAATATCGCTCCCGCAAGCAGCTCAAGCGTAATGGAAAAGGGCGTTTCCAAGCAGAAAATCAATCAGAAGAGCAAGCAGTACAAGAAGCAGGGCATGCGTTCCTCAAGAAGAGAAACCGAAAAGGAAAGACTTGCAAGAATCGCTGCCGAAAGAGCAAAGAAGCCCCAGATGGTTCTCAAGCTTCCCGATGAAATCACCGTAGGCGAGCTCGCTTCCATGCTGAAGATGACTGCCGCAGAGGTAATCAAGAAGCTCTTCTCACTCGGTCAGATGGCTTCCATCAACGATAATCTTGACTTTGACACAGCCGCCATCGTTGCGGAAGAGCTCGGTGCAAAGGTTGAAAAGCTTGTCGTTGTTACGATAGAAGACAGAATCATAGACGACAGCGAAGACGATGAAGCAAACCTCATCAAGAGAGACCCCGTCGTAGTCGTAATGGGTCACGTTGACCACGGTAAGACTTCAATCCTTGACGCTATCAGAAACACCTCCGTTACAGAGGGTGAAGCAGGCGGTATCACTCAGCATATCGGTGCTTCCAGAGTTACCATCAACGGTCAGAACATCACTTTCCTTGATACTCCCGGCCATGCCGCATTCACGTCCATGAGACTGCGCGGCGCTATGGCTACCGATATTGCAATCCTTGTTGTTGCCGCAGACGACGGTATCATGCCTCAGACGATTGAAGCAATCAACCACGCAAAGGCAGCAGGGGTTCAGATAATAGTTGCCATCAATAAGATGGATAAGCCCACCGCAAATCCCGACAGAATCCTTCAGCAGCTCACCGAATATGAGCTCGTTCCCGAGGAATGGGGCGGTGAAACCATCTGCGTTCCCTGCTCGGCAGTTACAAAGCAGGGTATCGATCAGCTTCTTGAATCCGTGCTTCTTGTTGCGGAGGTTCAGGAGCTTAAAGCAAATCCCAACCGTTCGGCAAAAGGTGTTGTTATTGAAGCACGCCTTGACAAGGGCAAGGGTCCCGTTTCAACCCTCCTCGTTCAGAACGGAACACTCAAGACGGGTGACATTATCGTTGCCGGTACGGCGGTAGGCCGTGTCAGAGTAATGACAGACGACAAGGGACGTAAGGTTGACGAAGCAGGTCCCTCCGTTCCCGTTGAGATTATGGGTCTTGCCGAAGTGCCTCAGGCAGGCGACGGCTTTGACGCAGTTAACGACGAGCGTCTTGCAAGAGAGCTTGTTGAACAGAGAAAGGCAAAGGCAAAGGAAGAGCAGTTCAAGGAATTCCAGAAGGTTACCCTTGAAAATCTCTTTGATTCAATTAAGGAAGGCGAGCTGAAGGACCTTGACATCATCGTTAAAGCAGACGTTCAGGGCTCCGCAGAAGCAGTCAAGCAGAATCTGCTTAAGCTTTCCAATGAAGAAGTAAGAGTAAGAGTAATCCACGCAGGCGTAGGCGCAATCAGCGAAAGCGACGTTATGCTTGCCACCGCATCCAATGCAATCATCGTCGGCTTCAACGTAAGACCCGATAACGTTGCGGAAGAAAATGCAGAGCGTGACGGCATTGAAATCAAGTGTTACAGAGTCATTTACGACTGTATCAACGAAATCGAAGCCGCTATCAAGGGTATGCTTGCTCCCAAGTATAAGGACGTTGACATCGGTAAAGCCGAAGTCCGTCAGGTTGTTAAAATTTCCTCAGTCGGAAACGTTGCCGGCTGTCACGTTACAAACGGTAAGGTTACGAGAGACGCCAAGGTAAGAGTAGTCAGAGACGGTATCATCGTTACCGAGGACGTTATGGCATCCCTCAAGAGATTCAAGGATGACGTCAAGGAAGTAGCTCAGGGCTACGACTGCGGTATCGGACTTGAAAAGTTCAACGATATCAAGGAAGGCGACGTCTTTGAATTCTATGTAACCGAGGAATACAGAGATTAAGAGGTAAATTATGGCAGGTTACAGAATTGACAGAGTATCCGAGGATATCAAGAGAGAGATTGCGGCAATCATCCGTGAGCTCAAGGATCCCCGTGTTCAGGGCAAGCTGCTTACGGTTGTCAACGTAGACGTCAGCTCGGATGCTTCATTCGCAAAGGTATATATCAGCGCAATGGAAGGCATTGAAGCGGCAAAGACCGCCGTCAAAGGTCTTGACTGCGCTACGGGATTTATCCGCCGCGAGGTAGGTAAGCGTCTGCATCTTCGCAAGACGCCCGAGCTTAGATTCATTGCAGATGATTCAATAGAAAAGGGTATGCAGATTACGGGCATGCTCAATTCCATCATAACCGAGGATGATTCAGATGATGATTAACCTGAACCAATGTGCAGAATATCTGGAAAAAAACGATAATTTCCTGCTTCTGTGTCACGTGTCTCCCGACGGTGATACGGTCGGCAGTGCCACCGCGCTGGCAAGAGGACTTGTATCCAAAGGCAAAAAGGTTATGGTAAAATGCGGTGACCCCTTTACAAACGATTTCACGTTTATGTTTGAGGGACTTGAACTGACGGAGCAGGAGAACTACGACTGCGTAGTCGCCGTTGACGTTGCCGACCCCAAGCTTCTCGGCGAGGAGCTGAACGAAATCTACGGCAGAGAGGTTGACCTCTGCATTGACCATCACGCTTCAAACGTGATTTATGCCGAAGACACCTTGCTTGAAGGAGATTCCGCTTCTGCGGCTGAAATCGTTTACCTTCTTCTTAAGGAAATGAACGTTGAAATCACTCCCGTGATCGCATCCTGTCTTTTTACGGGCGTTTCAACGGATACGGGCTGTTTCAGATTTTCAAACACCACCACCCGCACCTTCAGAATCGCATCGGAGCTTGTTGATGCGGGAGCGGATTCCTACAACATCATTCAGGTATTCTTTGAAACAAAGACAAAAACATACGCCATACTTGAAAGACTTGCTCTTGAAAGTATGAGATTCTATTACGACGACCGCTGTGCGATAATTTGCGTTACGCAGGATATGCTGAAAAGAAGCGGCTCGGACGAAACTGAAACCACCAAGCTCGCAAACCTGCCGCGTATGGTTGAGGGCGTGAAGGTGGGCGTACTGGTCAAGGAACTCAAGGACGGCAGCTTCAAGGCATCAATCAGAACTCACGGAGAGATTGACGCTTCCGCCATCGCTTCAAGACTCGGAGGAGGCGGGCATGCAGGTGCCGCCGCCTGCACCGTAAACGCTGCAAAAAGCGAAGCAATCAGCTTGATTCTCAAAGAGGTCAAAGCGGAGCTTGACGGTTAAATCACAAAAATATGCGGTGTCATCCACCGCATCATATCCGCCGGTAGCATAGCTGGATAATGCATCAGATTCCGATTCTGACGACCGGGGGTTCGAATCCCTTCCGGCGGGCCAAATGCAAGAACACCCTTCGGGGTGTTTTTTACATTTGTAAAAAAAGGGATTCGAACGGGAGGGAAGCTCTTAAGAGCCAAACGCTCCGGTGGAGCGTTTGCCGACCCGCAACGAGCGAAGCGAGGCGATAAAATCCCTTCCGGCGGTCCACCTTGATTTGTTTATCGAACTATGATACTATGTTTTGTAATGAGTGGTTTATGGCAAAAACTATTTATCGGAATATTCGGAACAGCTTGCAGCCGAAATTGAACTGCTTTGCCAAAATATTAAATGCCATCCAACACTCTTTTTCAGACAGGAAAAGCCATTTATTAAGGAGTAAAAATGAACTGTATTATTGACACGGGCGGCGGAAATAGGGGAGTTTTCGGTGCCGGAGTTTTTGAACGCTTGCTTGATGAAAAGACAGAATTTGATTGCTGCATCGGTGTTTCCGCAGGAAGCGCAAACGTTATAACCTATCTTGCAGAGCAGAAAGGCAGATTATACCGTTTTTATCACGATTATGCTTTCCGAAAGCAATATATGAGCTTTCGGAATTTTATAAATAACGGTGAATATATCAACCTTGATTATATCTATTCAACAATCACAAATTCAGACGGTGAAGATCCTCTTGATTTTGAAACCGCCGCAAAATACAGGGGCATAATGGAATTTGTTGCAACAGACGGCAAAACCGGTGAGCCGAAATATCTTCACACAGAAGACGTTATTCAGGATGATTTCTGGTGTCTTAAGGCATCATGCGCAATTCCGTTTGTTTGCAAACCCGTTTCAAGAGACGGTCATATATATTACGACGGCGGAATCAGCAATCCGATTCCGATTGACAGAGCGCTTGAGCTCGGCTGCAGCAAGATAGTTCTGGTTATTTCAAGACCCGCGGAAACGAGAAAAAATGCAAAGGCAGATACATACGGGGCAAAATTACTGAAAAATAAAAACCCGTTGATTTCACAGAAGCTTTCCGACAGAATCGAAAAATACAACTCGTCGCTTCAGAAGGCGATGGAATTGCAGAAAAAGGGAAAATGCCTCATTATTGCACCGAAGGATTGCTGTAACGTCGGAACACTGAAAAAAACGCCCGAAAGCATTGATATGCTTTACAGAAGCGGTTATGACGAAGCGGAAAAAATCAAGGAATTTCTGATGTCGGAAGTAAAAGAATAAGCAATATGCTCAGCTTGACAGAAAAGGCATTCCGTACGGAGTGCTTTTTTCATTGATACGCACCTGCGGCGCGTGAATTATCAGCTAATAAGTACGGAATGCCCTGCATCAATTTTGTAAAATACATCAATTTACAAATGATTAAATACTTGTATAATGATATCATCAAATCAAGATTTAAGGACGTTACATTATGTGGATGATTATGGCGGTCTTATCCGCGTTATTTGCAGGAATCACGTCAGTCCTTGCCAAATGCGGAATCAAAAAAACTGACCCCGATGTGGCAACTGCGCTCCGAACGGTAGTTGTGCTGGCTTTTTCCTGGATTATGGTATTTGTGGTCGGTTCTCTGAATGACATCCGGGATATCGGCACAAAATCTCTGATTTTTCTGATTTTATCCGGCATTGCAACCGGCGCTTCGTGGCTGTGCTACTTCAAAGCATTGTCTGTCGGCAACATCAACAAAGTCGTTCCGATTGACAAATCAAGCACGATCCTTTCGATTCTTCTTGCAATTCTGCTTTTTGATGAAACCAATCATCTTGCCGTAAAACTGATTTGTACAGCGGTGCTTGCGGCTGGTATTTTCCTGATGATTGAAAAGAAAGATGATTCGGAGAAACAGACAAGAAAAATCTGGATGCCGTATGCGGTGGCTTCTGCCGTGTTTGCCGCTCTGACGTCAATTCTCGGAAAACTCGGAATAGAGAATGTGGAATCCAATCTCGGCACCGCCATACGGACTGCGGTCGTCCTCGTCATGGCCTGGCTCGTGGTACTGGTAAAGGGGAAACAATCTCTGATAAAGGCAATTGATAAAAAAGAACTCGGCTTTATCGCTCTGTCAGGTGTTGCTACCGGCAGCTCATGGCTGTGCTATTACTATGCGATACAGAACGGAATCGTCAGCGTCGTCGTACCGATAGACAAGCTGAGCATTATCGTTTCAATACTGTTTTCATGGCTGGTATTCAAGGAGAAGCTGACAAAAAAGTCCTTCCTCGGCCTTACTTTAATGGTGATTGCCACGCTTGCGATGGCTGTATTTGCCTGATAAGCTCCTGCTTGTCGGGAATGAACATATCAGAGGATGTAAATTAACTGTCTTTCAATAAGTGGGGGTTTATTATGAAAGGTTTGTTACGCAAATTCAAAAAAGCATTTGCGCTTGTTCTGTGTTTGATTACGGTTACGGGCAGTGTTTGCGTTTTCGGTTCAGCTGTTGATTCGGCAACGGTTTCCTCTGCCGATGAACTGATAAAAGCCGTTGAGAGTGCAGAAAACGGAAGCATCATCTTTCTTAAGGGCGGCACTTACCGCTTTGATGCTCCGTTATCCTTTGACGGAATAAAAAAAGACATAACAATTTCCTCCACTCCGGGTGAAACAGCAGTAATTACAAATGCCTGCCCCGTGTCGGAGTGGACGGAAAGCACGGTAAACGGTGTTAAGGTTTTCTCCGCTTCGGCAAAAGGAAAAAGAATATCCGCTCTCTTTTCCGAAAGCGAAAAGCTCGATGTAACCAGACTGCCCGAATCAGGGTATTATTATATTGACAAACCCGATTTATCAGATACAAAGGGCGAAGGCAATGACCTTGCGTCAAACGGTTTTTATACTCATGACCTGAAAAAAACTCCGTCCAATCTTTGTGACGTAACGGTTGAAATACTGCATCAATGGGTCAGTGAGGTTGAAAATCCCGTGGCATTCAACGAAAGCACAGGACTTTTCAGACTTGCAAGATATTCCGGCAGACCGATTGAATCCGGCGACAGATATTTTCTGCAAAATGTTCTTGAAGGACTTGATAAAAGCGGAGAATGGTGCTTCGATTCAAAAGCCGATAAGCTTTACTACGTTCCGTTTGAGGGAGAAACAGCCGACGGCCTTGTGCTTTATGCATCATCCGAAGCACTCCTTATGAACATTGAAAATTCATCGGGAATTACATTTGAAAATATTAAATTTGCGGATACCGGCTGGGAATATTCAAACGATAAATATCTGAATATGAATATCCACACCCGTCTTCGCAATTATGAAACTTCGTCTGTTCAGGCCGCGGTTGATGTATGCGGCGCCATTGACGTTATTTATTCCGATAATATCAATTTCAAAAACTGCGATTTTGAAAACATCGGCACAACGGCGATACGCTATTTCACGGGTACGAAAAACTGCGCTGTTGATTCCTGCTATTTCGGTAATATCGGAGCCAATGCGATATTTATCGGCGGCAGATTTTTTATAGGTGAAAAAATTGATGAAATCCGTGATAATATTGCGGAAAATATCACTGTCGGAAACTGTGAAATTGAAAAATACGGAAGGCAATTTTTCGGTGCCTGCGGAATAACCGTCACGTACTGTGATACAGCCGAAATATCAAACAACGAAATCCACGACGGATATTATACAGGTATATCCGCCGGATTCATGTGGCTGTTCGGAGAGAATCCGACTCAGAACATTAAAATCACCGATAATCTTATTTATAATGTCGGTCTTGAAACTCTTTCAGACCTCGGCGGAATATATTTACTCGGCGTTCAGCAGGATACCGTTGTCAGCGGCAATGTTATTCATGACTGCTCGTGCTATGACGGCAAGGGCGGCTATGCGGGAGACGGCATTTATCTTGACTCGGGCTGCGAGTTTATGACTGTCGAAAACAACCTTGTTTTTAATTGCAGCACCTCATGCTTCAACACTACACTCAGCAAGAATAATATAATCAGAAATAACATTTTTGCACTTTCCGGTCAGAGTGTCGTCTGCCTCGGAGCGGAAGAATTCGTACCATATACGGACCTGAACAACACATACATAAACAATATTTTTCTGACCGACAATAAGGTGCTTTCTGTTGAGCAAATAAATCATACGGGACATTTCGGTGGAAGCGGTAATATTCTCTGGGATATGACATACGGCGATGAGCTTTATTTCACCATAGGCAGCTATACGGATAAAGCCATTATTCGAAGCAATGCTGAAGCGAGAAATGTTCTCGGCTCTGCGATTTACAGGAATCCCGGCTTTAAGGATGCGCTGTCTTTTGATTTTTCTCTTGATGAAAATTCGGCGGCAGTCAAGCTCGGCTTTGAGCCGTTTGATTATTCACAGGCAGGAACCTTGAAGGGCTCTCGTGTCGGTCTTACCCGTGAAGGCGGTCTGACAGCTTATAATACGGGCACAAAGGATTATTCCGACAGACCTGCAGTTCTGTCATTCATAGAAAAAATCAAGCTGTTCCTCGATAGAATTTTCGGTCGGATCAAGAGCTTATATGAAAAAATGCTCATTTGCAAAGAACCCGAAATCAACGACCTTTACGTAACCGACTACACGGTAAAAGAAAAAAGTGCGTATACGGATGAGCTGGCTGCTCTTGTAAACAAGGTGAAAGAACATACTCCGTCATACAGAGTTGACGAAAGCAGAAAGCCGTTCCCCGACGACGAAAGAATAAATGCAATTTATTTTGACGGTGAAAAATGTCTCGGAAAAGATACGGAAGTATTTGCATATATCGGATTCCCCGAAAATGCAAGTGCCGAAAATCCCGTTCCCGCCATGGTACTCGTTCACGGCGGAGGCGTTCACGCGCAGGCCGACTGGGTTCAGTATTGGGTTGACAGAGGATATGCCGCCATTTCCTTTGACGGTTTCGGTCAGCAGCCCAAGGCGGGTTATTACTCTGCTGCGGGAAACAACAATCCCGACTGGACGGTAAATGAAAATTCTCATCTGACTTTCAGTAATTTTGACGATATTGACAAAGAATATTCGGAACAGTGGTTTTATTACTATCTGACGGATATCGTACTCTCAAATAATATTTTAAGAGCAGACGACAGGGTTATCAATAATCAGATAGGCGTTTCGGGTATTTCGTGGGGAAGTCTTGTCACAACCGTTGCCGCCTGCTATGACAGCCGTTTTGAATTTGCGATTCCTATTTACGGAAGCGGTTGCTGGGAGCTTATGGGAACATTTTTCAACAATAAAACCATCCTTGAAAAATGGGACCCCACACCCTTGCTTCCCGATGTAAAAATGCCTATGCTGTTTGTAAGCAGTGATGAAGACCCGTTTTTCCCCGCAGATGCTCCGTCTTCCTCTGCCGCTGTGTCAAAGAACGGCTCTGTTCTGCTTATCAGCGGATTAGCCCACGGCGACTTCAATATTGAAGAAACCGTGCGCTTTGCCAACGAAATGACGGGAAACGGCGACGGCAATATCAGAATTACGGGCATATCCGAAGAAAACGGAGAAATTACTCTCAGATTCAATATGCCCGACGGAGTTAAAAACCCGAAGGTTACCCTCTATTACAGAAGCTCTCCGCTTGAATATGACAATTTAACGTTAAAGGAAAGCTGGTCGACGAAATCGGCCACAGTCGCAGGCAGTAAGGCCTCTGTTAAGCTCCCGAAGGATGCTGTGATGTATTACATAGCCGTCAGCGGTAAGACAGACGGCATTTTCTCACACAATTCGATTACCGCTTCAACGGGCATTTATAACTGCGGCAGTTTTATATAACAGTCCCTTAAACGCGATTATATAAGGTATCGTCAAATCTCGGTTCGGCGAAGCAAAATAAAATCGGAAAGAAGATTTCGTCATGGAACGGTTAAACAAGGGGAATTTTTACCGTATTCTGTTTCCGTCGGTCGTTGAACTGATATTCAGTCAGCTCTTTTCCATGGTAGACAGCGTAATGGTCGGACATATCCCCGATTCAACGGTTGCCGTTGCGGCACTTTCGCTGTGCGGCTCACCGATAAATCTTATTATCTGCGTTATGAGTGCCTTTTTTATCGGCACTACCGCCGTTGTGGCATGGCATTTCGGCGCGGGAAACAAGGAAAAAATGTATGAAACGGCACACCAGTCCCTTATGCTTGCTGTCTTTTCGGGGCTTGCCGTTTCCGCCGCGGCTTATTTCTTTGCTCCTCAGATAATGGGCTTTGTCTGCGGTCAGAGTGAGACTCTTGAAACCGCAGTCCTTTATTACAAAATCAACTCCGTGGGATTCTTTTTCCAGGTATGCTCAATGTGTATCACCGCCTGCTTCAGAGGCAAAGGAATCACGAATATCCCCATGTTTTACAATATAACCGGCAACGCGACGAACGTTTTGCTGAACTACGTTCTGATTTACGGTAAACTGGGCTTCAAGCCCATGTACGTCAAGGGTGCGGCAATCGCTACCGTTATCGCAAAAGTCATTCTTTTTTTTATTGCTCTGTCTGTTTTCGTATTTTACGATAAGGATTTCCGTCCCCGCAAAGAGAAATTTTCCCTGCATCTGTCCGAACAGGTCAAGGGCAGAATGCTTAAAATCGGGCTTACCTCCGCCTCAGAGCAGCTTATTCTTCAGTCCGGTGCCACCCTTACGGCAAAAATCATTTCCGTGCTTCCCACGCAAAAAATCGCCGCTCTGCAGATTACGGGAAACCTTGAGTCATTTGCCTGGTCAAGCGGAGATGCCTGCTGTACCGCTTCCACCTCACTTTTCGGCAAATCACTGGGTGAGGGAAGGATTGACAGAGGCCGCGCTTATCTGAAGCTTTCGGAAACGTGGGCACTGATTTTCTCTGCTGTTGAAATATGCATTTTCTTCCTCGGCGGCAATCTGATATGCAGACTTTTCACCAATGACGTTACGATTTACGGTGATATAATGCTGTTCCTGCGTATCGCCGCAGTAGGTCTGCCCTGTATCAACACTCACAAGACCGTAGGCGGTGCCCTTCGCGGAGCAGGTGACTCCACCGCTCCCCTTATCGCGTCCCTCATCAGTCTCTGGGTATTCAGGGTAATGCTCGGATACCTGCTTATTTCCGTATTGGACCTCGGTGCAGCGGCATACAGATGGTGCCTCAATGCAGACCAGTTTGTGCGTATGTCCGCAATGGTCATTTTCTATCTCAGCGGTCATTGGAAAAGATATGCAGAGGTCGGAAAATAAGCACCCGAAACAGTTTACGTTTTGTAACTTTGTTATCGGTGTATTTCAAAAATTTCAAATATTTCGCAACCTTTTATCTTCTTCAATCGTATTATTGATGAAGGACCTTCACAAGGAGAAACAAACCCGTGAGATTTACCGTTGAAGAAACAGTTGAAAAATACAAGGACCGGCTGTTTGCCGTGGCGCTGAACGTCACTAAAGATATTGACGATGCGGATGATGCAGTTCAGGAAGCTTTCATATCCTACTATAAAAGTTCTATGGACTTTGAAAGCGAAAATCACATAAAGGCGTGGCTCATAAGAGTAACGGTAAACAAGGCGAAAGACATTTCCTCTTCCTTTTGGAAAAGACACAGACAATCCTTAGAGGAATATAAAGAATCCCTTGTCTTTATACAGCCCGAAGACAGCAATCTTTTTGACGCAGTGATGGCTCTGCCCGAAAAATACAGAGTAGCTATTCACCTGTTTTACTACGAAGAGTATTCGGTAAAAGAAATATCCGAAATTCTGAACGAAAAAGAATCAACAGTAAAAAGTCATCTTAGCAGAGGGCGAATGTTTCTCAAAGAAATGCTTAAGGAGGAATGGAATAATGACTGATAAAGAAAGATATCAAAGAACATTCTCAACAATTCATACCTCCGTAGATTATTTGAAGGAGATAAAGCCAATGAAAAACACAAAACAATTCAGATTTACAAAACTTATTGCCGCTTGTATCGCAATCGCTGTTCTGGCAGCAATATCAGCAACAGCTTATGCCGTCAACGTAGGCGGAATACAGAGAAAAATTCAAATTTGGGTCCAAGGCGATTCAACGGATGCGGTGGTTGAAATCTCAGACACTAACACATACGTTGTTAAATACAAAGACAAAAACGGAAACGAACATTCCCGTGAAGGCGGCGGAGTTGCAATGGGTCTTTTCGGAATTGAACGCCCCTTAACAGAAGAAGAGCTGCTTATGGACCTCTATGAGCCCGAAGTAGTTTATGATGATGACGGCACCGTAAAAGTCTGCTGGTTTGATAAAATAACCGATATTACCGATAAGTTTGAAGACGGAATCTGTCACGTTACAATTAAATTCGGGGATGAAACAAGATATATGACTATCCGCTATAAAGACGGATATTCCAGCAGTAGCAGCAAATATATTGATTAAAAATCGGCAAAGTGCGATACTTCGGTATCGCACTTTGCTTTTATGAGATACTATTTCAATTAAATGCGTAAACTCCGATTCCCACAACCGCTGAAATAATAATCAGCATTATGGGGGATATGCCCTTCTTTTTGATCAGCCGTGAGCCGAAATAAATAAGCGAAAGACCGACGGTAATTATCAGAGCCGTTATGTCGGGGCGAAAAGCTTTTACCGAATTAAAGCAGTTGCCGAATATCATATAACAGCCCGTTGCAAGGATGATTCCCACTATGCAGGGCTTCATTCCTCCCAACACCGCATTGAAATATTTATTCTTCATAGCGGTTTTGAAAAGCACCATAACCAGCAGAATAATCGCAAAAGCGGGCAGTATTACCGCAAGGGTGGCAACGATTGCACCGGGAATACCCGCCTGCACTGCCCCTGCGTAGGTCGCGAGATTTACCATAATCGGGCCCGGAGTGCTTTCGCTTACGGCAATCATCGTAGCGAGCATATTCTCATCCATCCAGCCGTACGAAAGGACTACGTCACGGATAATGGGAATCGCCCCGTATCCGCCTCCGAAAGCAAACAGACCGACTTTGAGAAAACCTATGAGAAGTTCAAGATAAATCATTTCGCTTCACCGCCTCTCCTGCCGAGATTTTCCTGAGTAAGGAAAACGATGAGACTGACAGCAGCCGCCGCGAGCATAAGACTGATTGAAGAGAAATTCCATGCAAAAATATTTATCAGCATCATTGCGATGAAGCCGCAGCCGAGAATTATCAGAGGAAAGGGCTTCTTTTCTTCGCCCTTCAGCATTTTTATTCCCGCATCAAGAACGAGGATGCCGACTGCGATTTTGATTCCCTTAAACGCTCCTGCAATGATTTTTATTTCAAGGAATTTATCAAGAAACATTGAAATGAGCATGATTATGATGAACGACGGGAGAATTACACCGAAGGTCGCCGCCAGAGACCCGAGAAAGCCCTTTTGCTTATATCCGACAAAGGTGGCACAGTTTATGGCTATCGGTCCGGGAGTTGACTCGGCAATCACCGTCATATTCATCATATCGTCGTGAGTGATCCAATGCTTTTTTTCAACACAGGCATTTTCCACCACGGATATCATTGCAAGGCCTCCTCCGAACGTGAACAGCCCGATTCTGAAAAAGGTCAGAAACAGATCAAGGTACATATTCACTTCGGAATCACCTCCCGATATTTATTCCTTATAGGTATATTTGCTGAGAATCATAACAAGAATGGGAATAAAGACTATCTGTAAAACTATGCCGGGAATAGCATTGAGAAATGCTCCCGAAATAAAAGCCGCAAATCCGAACTGCGTTTTGCCCATACCGTAAAGGACGGTTTCCGCCAATCCCCATACCGCTCTGCCGGCAATCATTGAGCCGATAAGTGAAATATATACGGAAGATTTCTTTGAAGGCAAATGTTTATACAGCAGAGCCGAAACGAGGCCGTAGGTCATAAGCTCAAAGCTCATTGCTATTCCGATGGGCATTATCGGAGGCATCCCGAACAGCAGGAAGCGGAGCAAAGGCGCAACGAATCCGACCGCCATTGCATAAAAGGGTCCGCAGAAAAATCCGCAGAGCAGAACGGGAATATGCATGGGACAGAAAGCGTTGCCGAGCTGCTTCATCTGCCCCGTCAGCAGGGGCAGTATCAATGCAAGAGCAAGGAAAGCCGCCGCAAGCACCATACGGTGGATTTTTGATTTGGATGACATATACTTCTCTTTCTCCGGCATCAGGCAAATATTATCTCATAATATTTGTAAGTACCGATATAAATGATTATCATTCCCACAAGGATAAATACGTGAAAGACGGAGTGAAAATATCTGTGCTTTTTACCGGCAAGATAAAGTCCCGCTCCGACAGTCATCAGAAGACCGCCGACGGCAATATACATTACCAGATTTTTTTCGTCCTGCCCCTGAAGCCATATATCCTTCATGGCGATTCCCGAAAACAGTCCCAGCCCGACGTAGGTAAAAATCTGAGGAATGTTGAATTTTTTAAGATCCGCAAAGGTAAGCACGATTCCGATAACCGAAAGTGCCCAAAGCACCGCAATGATGACGAGGGTATAAGTCGGTCTTTCTTCGTAAATGTGGGTAAGAAAAAGTGCCGAAACACTGCCTGCAATCATAACGTAAATATTGCAGTGGTCAACAACTCTCATTATTCTTTTCGCCGTACCGGTTTTAAGACCGTGATATATGGCAGAGCCCGCAAACACGATAAGGGACGAAATCATAAACAGAAACGTTGAAAGAAGCAGAATCGGTGTGGTCTGACCCGCCTGAAGCACGAGATAACCGACCAGCATAATAATACAGACGGGCACTCCCGCAAGGTGGGTAAGGCAGTTTATGATTTCTTCTTTTTTTGTGTAATCGGGTAACGGGGTTTCTTTGATATTGAACATGGTATTGCCTCTGAAAGATTGTAATTAAGCTTTCATCATTATATCACTCTCAATGAAATTTTCAAGATATACGATGACGGGACAAAGAAAAATCCTCAGCCCCGTCACAAATCATGTTATCATAATACATCCGTTCAGTTTTTAAGCTCGTCAAGAGTCATCTCGTAGCAGGGCAGAAACTCATTGACAAAGATTTCCGCCTCGGGGAGTCCCAGTGCTTCAATTGATTTTGCCGTGCTTTCCCCTGCGAAAACAAATTCGCTGTTGCCCGCTTTCTTTTCTTCCATACACTTGATGAGCGCGCTGATTTTATCTGCCGCCTTTACGTATTTCCACAGCTCCTTATCCTCTTCGCGGGGCAGAAATGCGGAAACATAATCCTCCCTGAATTCCTCGGGAAGCATTTCAATCAGACTTTTGCAGGCGACGTCCTCAACGGTCTTATATGCATTGCGCACCTCGTCGTTATAATACTTGACGGGGGTGGGCATATCTCCCGTAAGCGTTTCGGGAGCGTCGTGATAAAGACCGAGAAATGCGGCTCTCTCGCTGTCAAGCTTCTTACCGAGACGGCGGTTGCCGATTACGGTAAGGGCATGGGCAATAACAGAAACCTCAAAGGAATGCTCGGCAAGGTTTTCGCTGTGTTCATTCCTCATAAGAGCCCAGCGGTTAATATATTTCATTCTTGATATCATCGCGTAAAAGCCGTTTTCCATAATGGACACCTCTTTCTTTTGCACATTCTATCATATCCGATATAAAAATTCAACTTGAAAGGCGGGAAATATCGAAGAACGTGCGCTGAGAAATCTGCACATAATCGGGTAATATAAATGTATATAATATTACAAAAATAACAGTTGACTTTACTACACTAATGTGCTAATATGCTAACGTGTAAATGAAGGGTTGACCGTTACACAGTCCGTCAGCCCCTTTCCGGAGGTATATTATGCATATCAAATCAGAATCAACAGACCGGCTTTTTGAAGCTATCCTCGGTCTTGAAAATCTTGATGACTGCTACGATTTTTTTGAGGATTTATGCACGATAAAAGAAATCAAGGATATGTCACAGCGTCTTGATGCGGCAAAAATGCTCATAGACGGTAAAAGCTATCTTTCAATAGAATCCGAAATCGGCATCAGTACCGCCACCATCGGCAGAGTAAGCAAATGCGTCAACTACGGTACGGGCGGATACAAAAAAGCAATAGAGAGGCAGAAAAATGATAATAAATGATCTTGTAATCAGAGGGGACGAAAAGATTATATTTGCTCTTCGTAAGCTCTACGAATCCAGAGGATATTCCCAGTATAAGATGATTAAATTTGAGGAATACGACCTTTATGTAAGAAATAAGGATTTCCTTGCTTCGGAAAACATCATCACCTTTAACGATACAAACGGAAAGCTTATGGCTCTCAAGCCCGACGTCACGCTTTCCATCATCAAGAATTCAGGTGACACTCCCGAAGAAATAAATAAGGTTTACTATAATGAAAACGTTTACCGTGTGGCAAAGAGCAGTCACACCTTCAAGGAAATAATGCAGGTCGGCCTTGAATGTCTGGGTGCGGTTGACGATTTCTGTATTTCGGAGGTACTCACCCTTGCGGCACAGAGTCTGAAGCTCATTTCCGATAACTGTGTGCTCAGCGTATCCGACCTCTCCGTGATCACGGATGTAATCGACAGGGCAACTGATTCATCCTCGCTGCGCAAAAAGCTCATCGGTTTCATCGGCGACAAGAACCGTCATCAGCTTACCGCTCTGTGTGCGAAAGAGGGTATTGCCCCGGATATTACGGAAACTCTTGCCGCATTCACCACCCTTCACGGTTCACCCGACAGGATATTTGACGAACTGAACAAGCTCCTTCCGGAAAATGAAGAGGTAAAGCGGCTTGAATCCATCATCCTTTCCCTTGACGAATCCCTGAGAAGCATAATTGATATTGATTTCTCCTTCGTGGGTGACGTCAATTACTATAACGGTATCGTCTTCAAGGGCTTTATCAGCGGCATTCCCACCGGTATCGTTTCCGGCGGTCAGTATGACAAGCTGATGAAGAAAATGGGCAGGAAGTCAAAGGCAATCGGCTTCGCGGTTTACCTTGACGAGCTGGAGCGTCTCATTGAAACCGAAAACGACTATGATGCGGATACGGTCATCCTTTATGACGATACCACGGATATCGCAATGCTCAACAAGATGATCTCCGGTCTGACCTATTCGGGTTCGGGTGCGGCGGCATTCAGAAGGATTCCCGAAAAATTCAGATACAGACAGATAATGGATTTCACAAATAAGGAGGCAAAGTAAATGGAAATGCTTAATATTGCTTTGCCCAAGGGCAGACTCGGTGAAAAGGTTTACTCCATGTTTGAGGAGGCAGGTTTCGGCTGTCCCTCAATTCACGAAAAAAACCGTAAGCTGATATTTGAAAACGAAGAAAACGGCGTAAGATACTTCTGGGTAAAGCCCTCGGACGTAGCCATCTACGTTGAAAGAGGTGCCGCAGATATCGGCGTTGTGGGTAAAGATATCCTGCTTGAATACGAGCCCGACGTATATGAACTGCTGGACCTTGATATAGGCAAATGCAGAATGGCGGTGGCAGGCCCCGGAAGCTTCAGGGATGACCGCAGAAAAACGCTGAAGGTAGCCACCAAATTCACGAATATCGCAGTCAATTACTATAATTCTCTCGGCAGAGACATAGATATCATTCACCTCAACGGTTCCATTGAGATTGCTCCCATCCTCGGTCTTTCCGACGTAATCGTGGATATAGTCGAAACGGGCGAGACCCTTAAAGAGAACAATCTCGAGGTGCTTGAAACAATAGTACCAATCAGTGCAAGACTGATTGCAAATAAAGCAAATTACAGATTCAGAAGCGAAAGCATAGAAAAGCTTACTGCTGAACTCTCGGAAAAGGCGGTAAAACAGAATGATTAAGATACTCAACGTAAATGAAGTAAACAAAGACGAAATTTTTGCCCGCAGTGTTTCCTCTGCAAACGTGGAAGACATAGTGACCGATATCATCGCGAACGTCAGGGCAAACGGCGACAAGGCAATTTTTGAGTATAATCTCAAATTTGACAAAGCGGATATTGATACGCTTGCGGTAAGCGATGAAGAAATCAGAGAAGCATTTGAAAGTGTTTCTCCCGAATTTATTGAAATTCTCAGAAAAGCCGCCGCAAATATCCGCAAATTCCATGAAAGACAGGTCCGCAATTCCTTCATCATCAACGATGAAGAGGGCATCGTAATCGGTCAGAAGGTCATCCCCGTTGACAGAGCCGGTCTTTACGTTCCCGGCGGCACGGCAGCATATCCCTCAACCGTGCTTATGGATTCCATTCCCGCAAAGATTGCAGGCGTAAAAGAGGTCGTAATGGTTACTCCTCCCGGCAGTAACGGCAAAATCAATCCCGTTATCCTTGCCGCAGCAAAAATTGCAGGCGTTGACAACATCTACAAGGTAGGCGGTGCGCAGGCAATAGCCGCCCTCGCATACGGAACGGAAAGCATACCCAAGGTTGACAAAATCGTAGGACCCGGAAATGCTTTTGTAGCGGAAGCTAAAAAGCAGGTTTTCGGCACCGTTTCCATTGATATGATTGCCGGCCCCAGTGAAATACTCATCATCGCAGACGGCAAGACTAATCCGAAATACGCCGCTGCAGACCTTCTTTCACAGGCAGAGCACGACAAGATGGCAAGCGCTGTTCTTGTTACCGATTCTGCTGAGCTTGCCGTAAAGGTAAGTGAGGAACTTGAAAAGCAGATTCCTCAGCTGGAAAGAAGCGAAATCGCAAGAGCATCCATTGACAATAACGGCAAAATCATCGTTGCTCCCGACATTAAATCGGTAATTGAAATCGCAAACGAAATCGCTCCCGAGCATCTTGAACTCTGCCTTGACAACCCCTTTGATTATCTTGACTCCATCCGTCATGCCGGCTCAATCTTCATGGGCAGGAACTGTCCCGAAGCACTCGGAGACTACTTTGCAGGTCCCAACCACACTCTTCCCACCAGCGGCACGGCGAAATTCTCAAGTCCCCTTTCCGTTGACGATTTCGTCAAGAAGACACAGTATACCTACTACACAAAGGAAGCCCTTGACAAGGTTGCTTACGACATAGCATACTTTGCAAATCAGGAGGGTCTTACCGGCCACGCAAAGAGCGCAATAATCAGAACAGAGGACAAATAAATGAGCAGATTTTTCAGCGAAAAATATTCTTCTCTTGTTCCCTACACACCGGGTGAACAGCCCAAGGATATGAAATATATCAAACTCAACACCAATGAGTCACCCTTTCCTCCTTCGGAAAAAGCAATAAGCGCCGCTTCCGAAGCGATAAAGATTCTCAACCTTTATTCTGACCCCGAAAGCAGAATGCTGACGGAAAAGGTTGCGGCATACTACGGGCTTGACTATGAAAACGTGCTGATGACAAACGGCTCGGACGAAATCCTTTATTTCGCATTTACCGCATTCTGCGATAAAAATACACCCGCCGTTTTTCCCGATATCACCTACGGATTTTATCCCGTTTATTCCGAATTTCTGAATATTCCATACAGAGAGATTCCTCTTAAAGAGGATTTCACAATAAATGTAAACGACTATCTCAATGCAAATGGTACGGTTTTCATTGCCAACCCCAATGCTCCTACCGGAGAAGCTCTTTTCGTCAACGATATACGCAGAATCGTTGAAGCAAACCCCGATAACGTGGTGGTAATAGACGAAGCATATATTGATTTCGGCGGTGAAAGCTGTGTTCCGCTCGTTAAGGAATACGACAATCTCCTTGTTACGCAGACGTTTTCAAAATCCCGCTCTCTTGCAGGTGCAAGACTCGGTATGGGTATGGCGTCAAAAGGACTTATTCAGGATCTGAATACAGTCAAATATTCCGTAAACCCCTATAACGTCAACCGAATGACCTCGGCAGCCGGTTACGGTGCCATGTCCGATGACGAATATACGAAGAAAAACTGCAGATATATTGAGGAATGCCGCGAATACACCTCGGCAAAGCTGAAAGAACTCGGCTTTGAAATGACGGATTCCAAGGCAAACTTCATCTTTGCTAAGCATCCCCGTGCGGACGGCAAAGAAATATATCTCAAGCTTAAGGAAAAAGGCATTCTCATCCGTCACTTTGACAAGGAAAGAATCTGTCAGTATAACAGAATCACCGTAGGTACAAGGGAACAGATGGATGCACTTATCAACGCCCTTACAGGCATATTGGAGGAACTGAAATGAGAGCAGCTTCAATAAACAGAAAAACAGCAGAAACGGATATTTCCCTTATTCTCGCCATTGACGGCAAGGGAGAAAGCAAAATCAACACGGGATGCGGTTTCCTTGACCACATGCTCACCCTTTTTGCAAAGCACGGCAGATTTGACCTTGAGGTTACCTGCAAGGGCGACACGCAGGTTGACTTACACCACACAGCCGAGGATATCGGCATCTGCCTGGGTCAGGCATTTGAAACGGCTCTTGCAGACAAAAAGGGAATCATCCGCTACGGCGACATAATCCTTCCCATGGACGAAGCCCTCATCCTTGCCGCAGTTGATATTTCCGGCAGGTCGTATCTTGGATACGGTCTGGATATACCCACGGAAAAAATCGGTGAATTTGACAGCGAGCTTGTAGAGGAATTTTTCCTTGCATTTGTCAGAAATTTCCCCGTTTCACTTCACATAAAACAGCTTGAGGGTAAAAATTCACATCACATAGCAGAGGGTGCATTCAAAGCTGCTGCAAGAGCGCTTGCAAAGGCAACCGCCATTGACAAAGAATTTGCAGACGAAATTCCCTCAACGAAAGGGGTTATCTGATGCTTGCCATTATTGACTACGGCGTAGGTAATCTGTTTTCGCTGAGCTGTTCACTCAAAGCAATAGGTGAGGAAAGCATTATCACGAGCGACCCCGGGGTTATCCGCAAAGCAGACAGAATCATTCTGCCGGGCGTCGGTGCTTTCGGCGATGCAGCAGAGAAGCTCAGAACCGGCGGTATGGCGGAGCTTGTAAAAGAGCAGGCCGCGGCAGGCAAGCCCCTTATGGGCATCTGCCTGGGTATGCAGCTGCTCCTTGACAAAAGCTTTGAATACGGTGAACATCCGGGACTGGGGCTTATTCCCGGTGAAATCAGACCTATTTCCGACGTTATCCCCGAGGATTACAAAATCCCCCAGATCGGCTGGAATTACCTTAAATTCAACAAGCCCGAATGCCCGATTTTCAAATATATCAAAGAGGGAGATTTCGTTTATTTCGTTCACTCCTTCTACGGTACGGATTGCTCCGAAAACACAGCCGCCGTGACCGAATACGGCGCACCGCTTACCGCAGTAGTATGGAAAGACAACGTTTTCGGCTGTCAGTTCCATCCCGAAAAAAGCGGTGAGGTCGGTCTGAGCATTCTCAGAGCATTCTGCGAAACGGAGGGTCCCCGATGCTGATATTTCCCGCAATAGACCTTGTTGACGGCAAGGCGGTACGCCTCTTTAAGGGCGACTACAATCAGATGACCGTTTACAGCGACAATCCTCCCGAAATCGCAGTTGATTTCAGAAATCAGGGTGCTTCCTGCATTCACATAGTTGACCTTGAGGGTGCAAAAAGCGGAGAAACACCCAACATTGAAACCGTTAAAAGAATAATCTCCTCCGCAGGTCTTTTCAGTGAAATAGGCGGCGGTATCAGAAATATGGAAACCGTTGACAGATACATTGATGCCGGACTTGACCGTGTCATTCTCGGAACGGCAGCGGTCAACGACGAGGATTTTCTGAAAAGAGCGGTAGATAAATACAAAGAAAAAATCGCGGTAGGCGTGGATATAAAAGACGGCTTCGTCGCGATAAAGGGCTGGCTTGAGAAATCACGGTACGACGCATTCTCATTCTGTGAAAAAATGCAGAATACCGGGGTTTCCACTTTGATTTGCACCGATATTTCAAGAGACGGCGCGATGAAAGGCACAAATCTTGAGCTTTACAGACAGCTCAGCGAAAAATACTCAATGAATATTACCGCTTCCGGCGGCGTATCCTCACTTGACGATGTTAAGGAGCTTCGCAAAATGGACATTTACGGAGCCATCATCGGTAAGGCATATTACACGGGAGCAATTTCAATCAGAGAGGCAGTGGAGGCGGCAAAATGATTACAAAAAGAATAATCCCCTGCCTTGACGTTAAGGACGGCAGAGTTGTAAAGGGCGTAAATTTTGAGGGACTGAACGACGTTTCCTCCCCCGTGACCCTTGCGGAATATTACTCAAGCTGCGGTGCGGACGAGCTTGTATTCTACGACATTACCGCTTCCTCGGACGGCAGAAAGCTTTTCACGGATATTCTGACCGAAACGGCAAGCAAGGTCTTCATTCCCCTTACCGTAGGCGGAGGAATCAATACTATCGGTGATTTTGACCGCGTACTCAAATGCGGTGCGGATAAGGTCAGCGTCAATTCGGGTGCAATCAGAAATCCCTCTCTCATCCCCGAGGCGGCAAAGCTTTACGGTGACCAGTGTGTGGTCATTTCCGCAGACGTAAAAAGAGTCGACGGTGTTTTCCGCGTCTTTGCAAAGGGCGGCAGAGAAAACACGGGTATGGAAGCAATTGAGTGGATCAGGCGCTGTGTCGGTAACGGTGCGGGCGAGGTCGTGCTCAACAGCATTGACACGGACGGCGTGAAGAACGGCTTTGACCTTGAAATGCTTGATGCCGTATGCAACGCGGTCAGCGTACCCGTAATCGCATCCGGCGGTGCGGGATGCACGGACGACTTTATAAAGCTCTTCAAGACACTGCCCAAGGTTGACGCAGGTCTTGCGGCTTCAATCTTTCACTTCGGCGAGGTCCGTATCGGCGACTTGAAGCAGGAGCTTAAAGCAAACGGTATACCCGTAAGAATATAGGAGTAAATTATGATTAACATTGACGAACTTAAATTTGACGAAAAAAGTCTCATCCCCGCAATAGTGGTAAATGCTCAGACAAAGAAGGTGCTGACGCTTGCCTATATGAATAAGGAAACCCTGGGCATCTCCATGGAAAAGGGACTTACCTGCTTCTGGAGCCGTTCAAGACAGGAAATCTGGCTCAAGGGTGAAACAAGCGGAAACTATCAGCATATCGTATCCATTACCGCAGACTGTGACAAGGATGCGCTTGTGGTCGAGGTCATTCCCGACGGTCCCGCATGCCACAAGGGTACCGAATCCTGCTTTGAAAATCCTCTCTGGGAAAGCGATGAGCTCGGCTCATTCTCTCTTGAGGGACTCATGAATCTCATTGAAGGCAGAAAAACCGAGAAAAAAGAGGGCTCATACACAACCTATCTGTTTGAAAAGGGCATTGATAAAATGCTCAAGAAAATCGGTGAAGAGTCCACAGAGGTAATTATCGCCGCAAAAGATAACGACAAAAAGGAGACCATCTACGAAATTGCCGACCTTACCTATCACGTAATGGTTATGATGATCCAGATGGGCATTTCCCTTGATGATATTCAGAAGGAACTTGCCTCCCGTCACGTCATCGACAAAAAGGTAAAGCAGGAAAAGATGGCATCGGATAATCAGTAATGAGAATCATTGCTCACAGAAGCGGTCCCTCGGTTTTGCCCGAGCAGACCGTTGACTCCGCAAAGCTTGCTCTTGAAAACGGTGCGGATATGGTGGAAATTGACCTGCGTTTTACAAAGGATAAAAAAATCGCCGTCAGCCACGACGAAAATCTGCAGCGTCTGTTTTCAAGGGACATAAACCTTTCTGAGCTGACCCTTGATGAATATAAAAGCTTAAAAAGAAGCGACTGTGATTACTGCGGCCACTCCTTTGAGGATTATATTTCGGCAGGTATCGCTCCCCTTTTGCTTCACATCAAAGAGGGCGGAGAAAACATACCGGGCATCATCGGATATATCGCTTCAAAGGGATATACGGATAAGGTGGTGCTGGGCGTTCATTCTCCCGAAGACGTTAAAGCCGTAAAGCAGACCGATGCCCGCATTCCCGTTCTTGCATTTATGAAAAATAAGGAAATGATGCAGGGATGTATTGATGAGGGCGCGGAATATATCCGTCTGTGGCAGAAATGGACAGACAGGGAATCAATCGATTTCATTCACGCAAAGGGCAGAGAGGTCTGGATAATGGTCGGTCACTGTGACGGCCTTGAAGCGGGTGAAACCACAAAGGAATTTCTTGACTTCTGCAATGACGCGGGAGTTGAGGGGATTCTGATAAACAACGTGCTCAACTACACCGTGGATTAGAATAAATCATCGGAAAAGCACCGGAAATCCGGTGCTTTTTTATTGACAAAAATCAAACTTGTGATAAAATAGTTAAGCGTTTAACTGTTAACATATTAACTAAAGGAGAAACAGAATGAAGTTTAAAACACCTGCCGGTGTTCCGGGGCCCGTAATCGGCAATTTCATGCGGGTCGACCGTCTGCATCATTCCTGCTGTGAAAACGCCATACGGCAGACCGGAACGGATATTCACAGAAATCAGTTCGGCATGCTCATGTTTCTTTGTCACAGCAGCGAGGATATTTCCCAGAAGGATATCGCAGAGCATTTCAACGTAAGCGGTGCCGCCGTGGCAAATACCCTCAAAGCCCTTGAGCAGGACGGTTATATTGAAAGGAAGTCCGACGCTTCGGATACGAGAAAAAACATAGTTGAAATCACGCCGAAGGGTATCGGTCTGCTGGAAACGACCTGCGACGCATTTTACGATATAGATGAAGCAATGATATCCGGGATAACGGATGAAGAGCTGCGGATATTCAACAAGTGCCTTGATGCGATGGCTGATAATCTGAAAGCTTATGTCGGGAAGGAGAAAGATAAATGAAAAAATGGATGAAATACGTCAAACCCTACATCGCCTATTTCATAATCGGCCCCCTGTGTATGATAGTAGAGGTCATAGGCGAGGTGCTGATGCCGAAATTTCTCGCAAACATCATCGACTACGGTGCAGGCGGGGCAGATATAAGCGAAGCATCGGCAGTAATCAGAAAGATTTACGAAATTGCAGGTGACAGAAGTCCCTTTATCATCGCCGTCATGTGTGCAATGATCATCACCGCCGTTCTTATGATGATAGGCGGCGTAGGCGGTGCATGGTTCGGTGCAAAAGCATCGGTCAACTTTGCCGCCGATTTGAGAAGCGATGTATTCAGAAAAGTGCAGAAATTCTCATTTGCCAATATTGATAAATTCAGCACCGGCTCACTTGTAACCAGACTTACAAACGACATCACGCAAATGCAGAATTTCATCAATATGCTTCTGCGTATGTGTCTGAGAGCCCCCGGTATGCTTATCGGCGGTGTAATTATGGCAATCGTGGTAAGCCCGCCGCTGACAAGTGTTTTGCTTGTTTCAATTCCGATAGTGGTAATCGGTGCCGTGCTTTTCGTCAAGAAGGCGCTGCCCAGATTTACCGAACAGCAGGCAAAAATAGATGCCGTGAACTCAACGGTTCAGGAAAACATTACAAATATCAGAGTCGTAAAATCCTTTGTCCGCGAAGCATTTGAAAAGGCCAAATTCGGCAAGGCAAACAGCGAGCTGAAAATGAGTGCCGAAAGAGCCATGAGCATTATCATCGCCATTATTCCCGCGGCTACCCTCGGCATGAATATAGTCATTATGGCAATCTTCTGGTTCGGCGGTAAAATGCTTATCAACGGAACAATGACCACGGGTAACCTTACGGCATTTGTTACTTACATCATACAGATTCTTTCATCCCTCGTAATGGTTGCGGGTATGTTTATCTTTATGTCAAGAGCTTTTGCCTCCGCAAAAAGAATCCGTGAGGTCCTTGATGAGGAAATCGACATAAACGATGACAACATATCCGAAAAGGACAGCGAGAGGACCGTTCGCAGCGGCAATATTGAATTCAGAAACGTATCTTTCAGATATTATAAGGACAGCAAAGAAAAGGTCCTTGATGATATTTCATTTAATATTGAAGCAGGCAAAACCATAGGTATAATCGGTTCCACGGGCTCGGGCAAGACAACCCTTGTGTCAATGATAGCCAGACTGTATGACCCCGATGAAGGTCAGGTGCTTATTGACGGAGTTGACGTAAAGAATTACAGTCTTTACAATCTGCGTGAGGGTGTCGGCTTTGTGCTTCAGAAAAACATTCTTTTCTCGGGTACGATTGAAGACAACCTGCGCTGGGGCAATCAGGATGCCTCCATGGAGGAAATACGCAAAAACGCGGGCTTTGCTCAGGCGGATACCTTCATCACGGAGTTCAATGACGGCTACGAAACCGTACTTGACCAGGGCGGAACAAATGTATCGGGCGGTCAGAAGCAGCGTATCTGCATTGCAAGAGCACTGCTTAAAAAGCCGAAAATTCTTGTCCTTGATGACTCCACAAGTGCGGTGGATACTGCCACCGAGGCAAGAATCCGTGAGGCATTTGCCGATGAGCTCAAAGATTCGACAAAAATCATAATTGCCCAGAGAATATCCTCCGTCAAGGATGCCGATATGATTATTGTAATGAATGACGGCAGAATTACGGGTATGGGTACTCATGACGAATTGCTTGATAATAATGAGGATTACTCCGAAATCTACTACTCTCAGGCAGACAGAAAGGAGGCAATCTGATTATGGCAAGAAGCTTGGAAGAACTTCAGAAAAGATACAACAAGTCGGCTTCATCGGCAAAAAGAGGTATGGGCGCAGGCAGAAGAAGACGTGTCCCCGGAGAAAAAGGCAAGCCGAAGGATACAAAGAAGACAATCGGACGCCTCTGGGTCTACGTGGCAAAGTATAAATGGAAGCTTGTCGTCGTACTGATATGTATGCTGTTCTCAACGGCATCCGGTCTGCTCGGCTCATACATAATGAGACCCATAATAAACACCCTTGCGGATGCCTCAACTCCTGCTGAGGAAAGACTGCTTTCACTGGCAAAAACCATAGGACTGATGATGGCCGTATACGGTATAGGTGTCATTGCAAATTACTGTCAGCAGAGGATAATGATGAAGGTTTCTCTTTCAGCATCCGAAGCACTCAGAAACGACCTTTTCAACAAGCTCCAGAGTCTGCCCATCAGATATTTTGATTCTGAATCAACGGGCGGTATCATGAGCCGTTTCACAAACGATATTGACAATATCGATATGATGATGCACTCAACTCTGACACAGCTTGTTTCGGGTACAATTTCGCTTATCGGTACATTTTGTTTTATGATTTATACAAGCCGTTGGCTGACGCTCGTTACCGTTGCTTTTATTCCCCTTTTACTCAAGGGCGGCTCTTTCATAGCAAAGCGTTCAAGTAAGTATTACGTGAGTCAGCAATCCGCACTCGGTGCCATCAACGGTTACATTGAGGAAATGGTATCCGGTCAGAAGGTTATAAAGGTCTTCAATCACGAGGAGGACTGTATTGAGGAATTTGATAAACTCAATGCCGATATGCGAGGCAAGCAGCTCGGTGCTCAGTTTTTCGGCGGCATAATGGGTCCCGTACTCGGCAACACCACACAAATCTGCTATGCAGTCACCGCAGGCGTAGGCGGTCTGCTCTGCCTTTTCAAGGGCTTTGACGTAGGCGGCGTTTCCGTTTTTGCCGGATATTCAAGAGAATTTTCACGTCCGATAAATTCACTTTCACAGCAGACGTCAACAATATTCGCCGCTCTTGCCGGTGCAGAACGTGTATTCAACGTTATGGACAGAGAGCCCGAAGACAACGAAAGCTTCTCGGAATCCGACAACGCAAGGATGCTCAAAGCCAAGGGCATTGAAGGCCGTGTTGAATTCAATGACGTTACGTTTGGATATAATCCGGAAAAAACCATTCTCAAGCATATATGTCTTACTGCAGAACCCGGCAAAAAGGTTGCTTTTGTAGGTTCAACCGGTGCAGGTAAAACCACAGTAACCAATCTTATCAACCGATTCTACGACATTGAAAGCGGCTCGATTTCGGTTGACGGCGTTGATATCAGAGAAATAGACCGTCCGTATCTGAGAGAAAATACGGCTATGGTACTCCAGGATACTCATCTGTTCACGGGCACCGTTATGGAAAACATCCGCTACGGCAGACCCGATGCGACCGACGATGAGGTAATCGAGGCAGCCAAAACGGCATCCGCCCACAGCTTCATAATGCGTCTCTCGGAAGGATACAATACCGTACTTGAGGGCGACGGAGCAAATCTGTCGCAGGGACAGAGACAGCTGCTTAATATTGCCAGAGCGGCAATCTCAAAAGCACCAATACTTATCCTCGACGAGGCAACAAGCTCCGTTGACACCAGAACGGAAAAGCATATCGAACACGGCATGGACCGTCTGATGAAAAACCGCACCACCTTCGTGATCGCTCACCGTCTGTCAACCGTAAGGAATGCAGATGCAATCATGGTACTTGAACACGGTGAAATCATTGAGAGAGGCACCCACGAGGAGCTTCTTGAACAGAAGGGCAGATATTATGAGCTTTACACCGGCAAGGTAGAGCTTGACTGAAAAATTGAAGCGGGTACTCCGACAAGGAGCACCCGCTTTTCTTACTGTAACTCAATCCGTAAAATAGAACTCGGCAATGTATTCCATAAGCTTTTTGCAGATATCGTTATACATATATTTTTCGTAGTCGTCGGGATCCGAGAAATTCAAGGTAACGCCGTTTGAATTGCGTACGTCGTTAAAGCTCTTGTGTCCCTGACCCGTGGATTTGATCTTATCTGTTTCGGAAAAGCCGTTATTGATAAGATTCTGCATCTGGGCATCTATTTCGTCACACTCGGCATACGCTTCGCTGATAAGATAGCTGAGCAGATAAACCTTTTCACCGTCGGGAATATTACTGCTGAAATTATTGAGATTATCGCAGAGAGTTCTCCAGCGGCGTGTCTTACGGGTAATATCCTTCACTCTGAATGAAATCTTGTTGCCTTCGGAATCCGTTTCTACAAGTCTGTTGATTTCCTCAAAGACCTGCATCATATCCCTGATGTCGTAGCGCAGGCTGTCGTAAACCGTGACGGAATCCCTGATTATACCAAGCTTATAACGGAACGAGTCAATCTCCATTCTGATTTCATCCGGCAGGATTTCATATTCCGATACGACCTCTTCCGCTTTTTCATACCACTTGTCAATTCTTGCGGGGTCAAAATTCTCAAGCATTTTCATATAGTGCTTGTTGAAATCAACCCTCAGGTCAATATATCCGGATAGCACGGCAGCTTCATCCTTGTCGGATTTATCGATCATCTTTGCCGCGGCCTCATAGTTGTTTTTTTCTATGTCGCTTAAGGCAAGCTTATAGAAAATACTGCCTCTGAAGATTAAAAATCCGATAAGCGAAAGCGCAAGCACACAGCCGACAATTATAAGAGCAATCAGAAGTGTTTTCTTCGGCTTCTTTTCTTCCGTATCGGAAGTACCGTCAGCGTATGCATTTTCGGTTTCTTCGTCCTGAATATCGGGAGCGGGAGTGTAATTCTCGTTTTCCATACCTTTACCTCCAATCAGAATTTGATCTTACCCTTGATTTTTGAATCAACTACCAGGTCAAGGTGACTCATAAGCTCTGCCGCGGCACCCTTGAGGGTATCCGTCGGAATTGAGCCCCTCATTATTTCGCCTATGCCTCTGCCCATTGCGGAAATGGGAGGCATTGAGGAGGGAATAATCTCCGCTTTGCCTTTGAGTACGTTCAGATTTATGAGTATTCTTCTTTCGCTGACCGCTTCAAGAGGTCTCATACGGATTTCAAGCGTTTCAAAGCTCCTCCATGCGGCATAGCTTACTGCGGTGTAGTCCATTCCGCCGAGGTGGATTTTTGAAGTGCGGGGTTTCCCGTCCATACCGCAGAGGATTTTGTTATGGTCCTTACCCTCATCCCATATCATCGTCAGCTCATCACCGTTGAAATCAAGGATGATATTATCAATATTACCGCTTCTTTCGTATGACATATATACGGCGGGAAGGGGAAGCATTGATACGGGGAAGCCCACGGCACCCAGAACGGCATTCTTTTCCGTGCGGATGACCTTTGACTTCATCAGCCCCTCGGTGATACAGTGCTCGCCTGCGGGAAGCGACTCGAGAGGCATCAGAACGGGATATACACCGTCAACGGGATTTTTATCCGTTTCTTCAATAAACATTTTCGGGAAATGACGGAAGAAGCAGTCTCTTGTCTTCTTTTCGTTTATCTCACTGCAGGTACATACAAGGCAGGCGTCGTAATCTCTGAAAGCCACACCGAACTGTGAAAACATTCCGTCACATCTTACGGTATTTTTCATTACGCTCTGCCAGAAGAAGTAGCCGTAGCCCCTGCTTTGGTCGGGGTCTTCAAAGGAAACGGCTTTGACGTGGTTTGAGGTGGCATCCGCAATATAATCCGCAGGTATTACCTGCTCACCCGCGAATACGCCTCCCTGCTGAACACAAAGGGTAAATCTTGCCAGCTCCTCGGGAGAAAGACGAAGTCCCCAGCCGCCTGCTTCAATACCCATACTGTCCGTTTCCCATTCGGGTCTGCGAGTAAAGCCGAGGGGCTCAAAAAGGCGCGGCATAAGGTAATCAACAAGTCCCATTCCGGTTACTCTGTTGAGAATTGCGGAACACATATAGGTGTTTTCGCTGATATAAGCCCATTTCTTTCCGGGCTGTGCAGCCCACTTTGAACGGAAGAACTGACGTATCCAGTCCTTTTCGGATTTATCCGCAAGTGCGCTGACCTGCTTGCCGGCAGTCATGGTCATCAAATGATAAACGGTAAGCTGCTCAAGATATTCGTCCCTTTTTGCAGGTCTGTATTCGGGGAAGAAATCAATTACCTTTGAGTCAAGTGAAAGCAGTCCCTCGCTGATTGCAAAGCCCATTGCAACGGAAGTAACGCTCTTGCTTACGGAATACATGGTCTGCGGAACGTCCTTACCGTAGGGAGCGGCGTAGCCCTCAAAGGCAACCTTTCCGTGACGAAGAAGCATAAGGGAATGAAGCTCTATTCCGCTTTCATAATAGTCGTTTATAAGTGCTTCTATTTCCTTTGAGTCTATTCCGACCTGCTCGGGAAATACGGCACGTTCAAGTTTTTTGTCTGTCTGAGGCATGGCTTTACTCCTCTTCAATGTAGTCAAGGATTCTCTCAATAAGTGAGAGCCGGTTTTCTTCCTTCAGCATACGCACGGCAAAGCTGGGCTTTCCGTTACCTGCGCTGATTTTGAATCTTCCGCTGTAATGGGGCGCGATCTTATACATCTTGTCCATATCAATATCGGTAACCTTGAATATGATACGGTCACCCTCAAGGGAGATTTCATATATATCGTTTCTTGCGGCTTTACAGCGGATTTCCGAAATTTTGATAAGTCCCATGACACATTCGGGCGGCTCGCCGAAACGGTCGATAAGCTCGTCTGTAACGTCAAGTGCGTCTTCCTTTGACCTGATATCCGCAATCCTGCGGTAAATCTGAAGCCGCTGGGGAACGTTTGAAATATATCTGTCGGGGATATGGGCATCAATGGGAAGGTCAATAAGGCATTCCTTTTCGTTTTCAACGGGCTGTATTTCTCCCTTTTCCTCGCTTATTGCCTGCTCAAGAAGCTTGATATACATATCGTAACCTACGGAATCCATCTGACCGTGCTGACTTGAGCCGAGGATATTGCCTGCACCTCTGAGCTCAAGGTCTCTCATTGCAATGTGGAAGCCCGAGCCGAATTCAGTAAATTCTCTTACCGCTTCAAGACGCTTCTCCGCAATCTCCGTCAGCTGTTTGCCTCTTGTAAATGTGAAATATGCGCTTGCACGCCTTGAGGAACGGCCTACGCGTCCTCTTATCTGATGAAGCTGTGCAAGTCCCATTCTGTCGGCGTTCTCAATAATCAGCGTATTGACATTGGGAACATCAACACCCGTTTCTATGATAGTAGTGCAGACGAGTATGTCGATTTCGCCGTCGAGAAGTCGGCGCCATACCTCACTCAGCTCGTCCTCACTCATTTTGCCGTGTCCAATACCGACCACCGCGTCGGGAATGAGACGCTTGATTTCAGCCGCCTTTCGTTCGATGGTCTCAACCTTATTGTAAAGATAGTAGACCTGACCGCCTCTGCGAAGCTCCTGCTCCATCGCCTGAACGAGCACGTCGGTATCGTGCTCAATAACGTATGTCTGGACGGGCTGTCTGTCCTGAGGCGCTTCCTCGATTATACTCATATCCCTGATACCCGTCATAGCCATATTGAGAGTTCTGGGAATGGGGGTGGCGGTAAGCGTAAGCACATCCACCGCAGGGAACATCTGCTTTAATTTTTCTTTCTGTGCAACACCGAAGCGCTGCTCTTCGTCAATGATGATAAGCCCGAGCTTACTGAACTGAACGTCCTTTGATATAAGACGGTGAGTGCCTACTACCACGTCCACACTGCCTCTGCGAAGGCCGAGCAGGGTTTTATCAATATCCTTCTTTGAACAGAATCTTGAAAGCATACCCGTTTCAATCGGGAAGCCGTCAAAACGCTTGAGTATGGTCTGATAATGCTGAAGCGCAAGTATGGTCGTGGGAACAAGGAAAGCCACCTGCATACCGTCCGCAACGCACTTGAAGACAGCTCTGAGTGCCACCTCGGTCTTACCGAAGCCCACGTCACCGCAGAGAAGTCTGTCCATGGGATAGGGCTTTTCCATATCCGATTTGATTTCTCTTATACAGCGAAGCTGGTCATCGGTTTCCATATATTCAAAACGGCTTTCAAAATCGTTTTGCATATCAATATCGGGAGAGAAGGCGTGGCCTTCAATTTTAAGGCGCTTTGAATAAAGCTCAATAAGCTCCTTTGCCATATTTTTGACGGAGGCCTTGACCTTTGAACGGGTTTTCTGCCATTCCACTCCGCCCAATTTATTGAGCTTGACGGCTTTATCCTCGCTGCCTGCTCCGATATATTTTGATACCTGGTCAAGCTGTGTTACGGGTACGTAGAGAATATCGCCCTTATCGTATCTGATTTTGATATAATCCTTGATATTGCCCTGGGTTTCAAGCCCGGTAATGCCTTCAAATACACCGATACCGTGGGCGGAATGCACCACATATTCTCCTCTGTGAAGCTCCGTAAGACTGTTGAAGGCATTTTTGCTCGTCCTTCTTGCCTTTTTCGGCTTGACGGCAGTGTGGGAACGGTAGGTGAATACGCTGAATGCCGCACCGGGATATTCCATTCCGTAGGAAAGTCCTCCGGGTATAACGGTAACCTTGCCGACCTCGAATTTTTCGGGCAGAGCATTATAATAATTGCAGTCTATACCCTGAATTTTAAGGTCATCAGCAAGGGTAGCGGCCGCCTTTTCCGTACCTGCCATTACGACGCAGGTATACTCTCTGTGTGCCTGCCTGCCGTTTATATCCTCCGTAAGAGCGGCAAGTGCGCCGTTCCACGGAACAAGCTGCTTTGCGGAGAAACTGATAAGCTCCTTAACTCCGGTGTCAAAGCTGCCTCTGGGCAGACTGTCGAGATAGATTGCACCCATATCGGTATAATTACCGTAGAGCTCAAACAGCTCCAGCGTATATCTGTCAAGTCCTCTGCAAAGAGTCTTGTCAAGCATAAGGGACTTGACCGTTTCCTGCTGAAGCGTAAGAGCGGCGTTGAATTTATCCTTTACGGCGAAGCTTTCGCAGACAAAGAGCATACAGCCCTTTGCATAGTCAAAGATGCCGCCGGATTCGGGATAGATGAGAGGCAGATATTTATCTGCACAGTTTACTTTGATGCCGCCTCTGATTTTTTCAATCTCGGCGTTCAGCATCTTACCGCCGTCGCCGCGTATTCTCTTCTCTTTTATGTGCTTTTCAATGACGGCAACGAGCTGCTCATCGGTAATCAAGACTTCCTTTGCGGGAGTGATTCTCACGCTTTCAAGAAGCTCCGTTCTTCTCTGTGTATCAAGATCAAAATAGAAAATCGAATCGACCGTATCTCCCCAGAGCTCGATTCTCACGGGATTTGAAGAATCGGGAGGGAAGAAATCCACTATACCGCCTCTTGAAGCAAACTGCCCCGAGCCGTCAATCTGAACGCAGGATGTATATCCGCTGTTCACAAGGGCGGTAATCAGCTCCTCGGTCGTAAATTCGTCACCGGGCGCAACGGAAAGAGAATTTGCCATCAGCACCTCGGGAGGAGGTGTCAGCTGCATAGCGGCTTCCGATGAAAGCACCACGGCATCATATTCTCCCGTCAGCATCTTATCAAGCACGTTAAGCCGCTTATGCTCATATTCTCTGGAAACGGTTTCGTCAATACGGTAGGAAAAATCTCTTGCGGGGAAAAGCAGAGTTCTCATACCGAAGGCACTTAAATCAGCCGCCATTCTGGTCGCCTGGGCTTCATCGGGCAAAAGAATGAGTGCCTTTTTTCTGAAGCCGTCACAAAGAGAGGAAATAACGTGGGCTTTATGTATATAGGCAACGCCGGTAACGCCCAGAGGCAGGCGGTTCTTATGGACCGCATTTACCACCGAGCGAAATTCGGGTATGCTTTTTGCTATGTCGGTAAAACAATTCATATTCTGACTCCGGCCTCCCTGAGACCTTTTCTCATCAGTTCAACGTCTCTGCTTTCGTTACAGTATGCTCTCATTCCCGCCTTTTCCGAGCCCTCACAGTTGACGGGCATATCGTCAATGAAAATACACTCTGCGGGATCAAGATTGAATTTGGTAAACAGCTTTTCATATATCTCTTTTTCGGGCTTGAGGAGATGATAATCCGAAGATATCAGATAGCCGTCAAAAACGTCAAGGGCGGGGATTCCCACTCTGTTGGTATAGAAATCGTCGGAGGCATTGGAAAGCAGGAAAATACGGTACCCTGCCGCTTTCAGCTCTCTTACGAGCTTATTGACCTGCTCGTAGGGTATCATATAGGGATAAAGATTATGTGTCAATTCACTGACCTTTTCGTAGGCGTGAGGAGGAATTTTCGGGCCCGCAATTCTCATTATTTCATCGGAATCAACGGTGCCTCTGTCTCTTTCCGCCCACAGCTTGTTTCTGAATATTTCCTTCAGAGCAACATCTGCGGTTTCCTTATCAAAAAGAGAGTATAGAGTTTTTTCGGGATTGTAGTCTATGAGCACTCCGCCCATATCAAAAACGATATTTTTAATCATAGCTTATAAATGGCCCTATGCCCTCACCACGAATGGGAGGGCTGTTTTCTCATATTTTTATAAATAATATCATCATTTCACTTTTCAGTCAATACGGATATAATTGAAAATATAGTGTATTTTTCTTTTGATATGTGATATAATTATATAATTACGGAGGGTAAATACTATGAAATTACTTGCACTTGACGGAAACAGCATAGTAAACCGCGCCTTTTACGGAGTGAAGCTTCTCTCCACAAAGGACGGGAAATACTACACAAATGCCATCTTCGGCTTTCTCAATATTCTGCTCAAGCTGACTGCCGACGTTAAACCGGACGCCGTTGCGGTCGCCTTTGACGTGAAGCAGCCGACGTTCAGACATAAAATGTATGACGGCTACAAGGCAAACAGAAAAGGTATGCCCCCCGAGCTGGCATCCCAGATGCCCATACTCAAAAACATACTTTCAGCCATGGGCTATAAGCTTATTGAAGCTCCCGGCTGGGAGGCAGACGATATTCTGGGTACTCTTGCGGCATCCTGTAAAAGCGGAGATTTCTGCTACATTGCAACGGGCGACAGAGACTCACTTCAGCTTGTAAGGGATAACGTCAACGTATTGCTTGCGGCTACAAAGATGGGTGCTCCCACCACCGTGGTATATGACAGAGCAAAAATCACGGAGGATTACCTTGTTGACACCCCCGAAAAGCTCATTGACATCAAAGCCCTCCAGGGCGATACCTCCGACTGTATTCCCGGCGTTGCAGGTATAGGTGAAAAGACCGCAAAGGAGCTTGTCTCAAAATACGGCGGCATTGACGATATTTATGCAAATCTCGAGACCATTGATATAAAGAAGGGTGTTCACGACAAGCTGGCGGCGGATAAGGACATGGCATATCTCAGCCGTACCCTCGGTACAATCAGCACCGAAGCTCCCGTTGACACCGATTATAATACCTACGTTCCCGCCGAAGCGGATGCCTTTACACTTACCTCGATTCTCTCCGAGCTTGAAATGTTCAAGATGATTGAACGGCTTGACCTCAAGCCCGTTACCGTTAAGAGGGAAGCTGCGGCTGACGAAAAAATCAATACCGACGTTTACGATGCACAGGACGGCGTATTGCTCTTTAATAACCTGCGTAAAGCGGGTGAGGCATATTTTACCTTTGAGGACGGCATTTTCAACGTCTGCACCCCCAACGGTGTTGCCCGTCTCAATCCCGAAAACGACGGCTATCTGAAATTCTGCGAGGATTTCCTTTTTGACAAAGAAATCAAAAAATACACCTATAACGTAAAAGCGCTTTATTCATTCTTCTATGATTACAGAAACGATATTGAAATAAACAATATCATCGGCGATGCCATGCTGGCGGCTTACGTTGCCAATCCCTCCTCCGACTGCACTCTCAAAAGAGTGTGTGAGGAATTTGCGGGATTTATTTCAAATGAAGACGTTTCCGATTCCGTTTACACCGCATACCTTCCCTCCGCTTTCGGAAGCTTATATAAAATCATTGACGAAAACGGTCAGCGCGACCTGCTTGATAAAATAGAAATGCCCCTTGCAAGAGTGCTTTCCTCAATGGAAAAAGAGGGATTTCTCGTTGACGCGCAGGGTATTGAAAAATTCGGCGAAGAGCTTGCCGACAGAATCAACACCATTGCCGGAGAAATATATGAGGAAGCGGGATACGAATTCAATCTCAACTCTCCCAAGCAGTTGGGTGAGGCACTCTTTGAAAAGATGGGATTACCCGCAAAGAAGAAGACAAAAAGCGGCTATTCCACCAATGCGGAGGTGCTCGAATCCCTGGCGGAGAATTACCCCGTTGTGGCAAAAATCCTTGAATACAGAACTATCTCAAAGCTGAAATCCACATACTGTGACGGTTTACTCAAGGTGATCGGTGAAGACGGACGGATTCATTCCTCCCTCAATCAGACAGAAACGAGGACCGGCAGGATTTCGTCATCCGAACCGAATCTGCAGAATATTCCGGTGCGCTCACCTCTCGGTAAGGAAATGAGAAAATTCTTTATCGCAAGACCGGGCTATGTGCTCATTGACGCGGACTATTCACAGATTGAACTCAGAGTGCTTGCCCACATGGCAAACGACAAAAATATGATTTCCGCCTTCAATGAAGGTGACGATATCCATGCAATTACCGCTTCGCAGGTATTCAATATGCCTCTGATGATGGTTACTCCTCTCATGAGAAGCCGTGCGAAAGCGGTCAATTTCGGTATCGTTTACGGTATCGGTGCATTTTCACTTTCAAAGAATACCGGTGTTTCCGTCGCGGAAGCCAAGGAATATATTGAAAACTATCTGAACAATTTCTACGGCGTTAAGAGCTTTATGAAAAATGTGGTAGATAACGCCAAAGCCAAGGGATACGTCGAGACTCTTTTTAACCGCAGAAGATATATCCCCGAAATAAACGCCTCCAACGGCATGGTAAGAGCCGGTGCGGAAAGAATAGCCATGAATATGCCCATTCAGGGTACCGCCGCCGACATCATCAAAATTGCAATGGTACGGGTATGGAAAGCGCTTGATGAAATGAATTTCAAGGCAAAGCTTATTCTCCAGGTACACGACGAGCTTATCGTTGAAGCTCCGGAGGAAGAAGCGGATATAGTCAAGGCCATTCTCAAGCGTGAAATGGAAAACGCAGTAAAGATGAACGTATCCATGCAGGCAGACGTAGGTACGGGCAAAACCTGGTACACAGCGAAGGATTAAGCCATGAATTACGTTATTACCGAAATGACAGCCGGCAGTATCGACGGCATCGCGGAAATTGAAAAGGTATGCTTTTCCTCTCCGTGGACGAGAGAGGGCATTGCACAGGAGCTTTCAAATCCCTCCTCTCACTTTCTTACCGCGGTAACCGATACTGTAATTGCCGGATACATAGGCGTGCAGGAAATCTGCGGCGAAGCTTATATCACCAACGTTGCCGTTCTGCCCTCTTACCGCGGAAACGGAATCGCGAAAGCACTTCTGAACGGAGCAATCAGCGGTGCAAAAAGCAGAAATTGCGAATTCATAACCCTTGAGGTAAGAGAAAGCAATGCCCCCGCGATTTCCCTTTATGAGTCTCTCGGCTTTGAAACCGTTGGCAAAAGGAAAAACTTTTACTCAAATCCCACCGAGGATGCAATACTCTATACTTTATTTTTCGGGAAGGAATAATCATGAAAATACTTGCAATTGAATCATCCTGCGATGAAACCGCCGCCTCCGTGGTAGAGGACGGCAGAACCGTACTCTCCAACGTAGTCGCTTCGCAGGTCAAGGACCATATTATATACGGCGGTGTCGTACCCGAGATAGCTTCAAGAATGCACGCTACCGCAATCAGCGGCGTCGTAAAAAAAGCCCTTGAGGATGCGGGCTGTACCCTTGACGACATTGAGGCAATCGGTGTTACGTACGCTCCCGGTCTTATCGGTGCGCTTCTTGTGGGCGTGAATTTTGCAAAGGGACTTGCCTATTCATCGGGAAAGCCGCTTGTTCCCGTTCATCATCTGCGTTCCCACATAGCCGCAAATTACATTACCTCTCCCGACCTTGAGCCGCCCTTCCTCTGTCTTGTCGTATCGGGAGGTCACAGTCACATAGTGGCGGTAAACAGCTACACCGATTTCACCGTTATAGGTAAAACGAGGGACGATGCCGCAGGTGAATGTATGGATAAATCCGCAAGGGCAATGGGGCTTGACTATCCCGGCGGTGTAAACCTTGACAGAGTAAGCAGGGACGGTAATCCCAAGGCATATAGATTCCCCCACCCGAAGGTGGACGGAAGCAAGTACGATTTCAGCTTTTCCGGTCTTAAAACCGCGGTCGTGAATACCGTACACAACGCAAAGCAGAAGGGTGAGGAAATAAACGTTCCCGATCTGGGTGCCTCATGCATTGATACCGTAGCGGAAATACTTACAGATAAAACGATGAATGCGGCGGAGGAATTCGGATTCAAGACAATCGCCCTTGCCGGAGGCGTTTCCGCCAACTCACGCCTCAGGGCAAAAATGACGGAGCACTGTGAGCGAAACGGATATAAACTGTATATGCCCCGACTGGATTTATGCGGCGATAACGGTGCGATGGTCGGTGCGCAGGCATACTATGAATACATAAGCGGCAACACGGCATCCCTTGACCTCAATGCCTTCGCAACGATGCCCATTGACGAAAAAATATAAAAATTCACACAAATACTTACTTTTGACCAATAAATTAGCCGAAAAATTTTTGATTTATTCACAATTTCGGCGTTCAAATGATATATCATTATAGGTGAAAAGGGAGGAATCAATATGAGAAAAAGATTCGGGCTTATTAAATCAACCAAGGGAAGCGGTGCTTTCGGAGCAATCCTCGGCGTGCTTCTTGTTATTGCCGTTGCGTATTTTGCTTATACTCAGTTCTTTGCAGTAAAGCAGATTTCAATCGCAGGTCTTCCCGGCCCCACGTTGAGCAAAGGATCCGGCAGCGATAAGCGTGACGTAACCGGATATGAAGTTACGTTCAATCACAAAAAAGGATTCAAGACGGATGCTCTTGTAGTCGGAGTTGAAAAATACAATGAAGCAGGCATCAAAAACGGAATCTCTCCCGTGGACGTAATCCTTGCCTGGGGAAGCATTGCCGAAAAAAACGGTGAAACAGATTTTGCATGGAAAATTACCGAAAGAGCTTATTCTTTCAGTTCTTCCACAAGCTTTGATGAAACCGAAATCATCAGACATTCATCGCTTAATCACCTGATCGGTCAGACCGATTCCGTCACGGCTCAGCTTAAAAAGCTCAAGATCGGTGACCACGTTAAAATTTCGGGATACCTTGTTGATATTTCCGCGGAGCCCCAGATGGGCGATATAGTCAAATGGAATACAAGCACCAAATTCTCCGATAAGGGCCTGGATTCCTCCGAAATCGTCTACGTAACTTCACTGGAAGTAATCAAGGAAACAGCCGCACAGTAAATCAAACATAAAGTAAACGAGGATGCATCGGCTGCATCCTCGTTTTTGTTTCAGTATGATTCCAGTTTGTTTTTCATTATATCGGGGTAATCCGTTATTACTCCGTCAGCACCCCAGCTGTATAATTTATCCAGGGTTTCAAGCTTATTGACAGTCCAGCAGGCAACCTTTACGCCTTGCTCATGTGCCTTATCAATAAGCTTTTTTGAAGCGTAGGAGGTATGAGGAAGCAGGAAGTCAAAGCCCTGCTCCTTTGCTTTTTTAACGGGATCAAAAATCTTGGTAACTGCCCAGTTGACGGTACTGGGATAAAGGTAACCCGTTTTGACGGAGGAATCTATTTCCTTTACCTTTTTGAGTATCCCCTCGTCAAAGCTTGAAACAAGCAGTTTTTCAATCATCCCGTATTCCCTGACCTTTTTGATTACGCGCTCTACAAAATCGTTTTCGTTATTGTTGGGCTTCATTTCAATGTCAAGGATATCAACGGGGTTTTCCTTCATTACTCCGAGGAAATCATCTATCGTGGGTATAACGGTATTTTCAAATTTGCCTCCGAACCAGGAGCCGAAATCATAGTTGAAAAGCTCGCCCAGATACTGGTCCTTTACCTTGCCTTTGCCGTCGGAGGTACCGTTTACCGTTTCGTTGTGACAGAGTACCATGTGTCCGTCTCTTGTGACACGTACGTCTGTTTCAACGCCGTCTGCGCCGAGCTCAGCCGCCTTGATAAATGCGGCTAACGTATTCTGCGGTGCAAATCTGTTTGCACCTCTGTGAGATATAACGAACATAGGTACTCCTTTCTTGGTATTGTATTTTATTTTCATTTGCGGTTAAAAACTATTTCAAAGAAATTTACGTCAAGACCGTCGTCTTTAAGACGGTTATAAACGCTGATATTGTTAAAGAACTGATATACGGTGCCCAGGAAATTCACGATAAAGGAATAGAACAGAGGAAGCTTCTGAGGATGGCCGCCCTGCTGACTGTCCTTTGTAATCGTAAGGGTATTGAACACCTCACCCGTATCGTATGAATAGGAGCTTACTTTAATTGAATCCTCACTGAAATCAATGATATTGTAAAGCACCTGATTTTCCTGCTGCTCATAGTAATAGCCGACGGTTTCATTAAGTCCGAGGTCGTCGCTCTTATCGTTTCTCGGTCTGTTGATTGAGCCGGAAACCATATAAACCGTTCCCTCGGGATTTTCAAGTACCGCGTTTGCACCCGTTTCCTGTCTGACTTTGCCGTTGTAAAGCACGTCGGAAACGGTGTAGTAATGGCTGTGACCGGTCAGCACGAGGTCAATATCAAATTCGCTCTGCATGGGGCCCCAGATAAGTCTGAGCAGCTCGTTTTCGCTCTCTCTGTGAATGATACGTCCGCTGTAAAGGTCGTGATGCATAACGGCTACACGCCATTTGACATCCTTATTGGCATTGATTGCGGATTTAAGGAAATTATGATGGTCAATACCCGAGCCGTTATTTGATTCAAGAACAAGGAAAAGAACGTCACCCTTTACGAACCAGTAGTCACCGGTATTGTAGGTGGTACTGATACCCTTGGTCTGTTCATTGGGCATATTTTTGAATGTCTTATAATCAACGCCCTTGCGGTCATGATTGCCCAGAGCGGTGGCAACCGTCATGGTCCTGATTGCGGGAGAAGCGGTAAAGCCCTTGTATTCGCATTCAAGTCCCATACTCGCCTGGTCGCCTGAGGAAAGGAGCAGGTCAATCTCCTGCTTTCCTTCTGCCTGGTCTATTACTTTACCGAAAAGCTCCGCATTATTCTTAAGACAGTTTTCATCCTCCTCGCTGTATGAAACGTGAACGTCGGTTACATACATTGCGGAGAAGTCGCTTCCTGCGGAAGTGGTAAAGGTGTATTCATCGGAGGTATAACCCTCTGATATGCACTGATACGTATAGGTTTTTCCTTTTTCAAGTCCCGTAACGCTTACCTTGTTGGCATAGTCGCCCGAATAGGTCTTTACGGCAGTACCCGAAAAAGTCTTTTCCGTTCCGGCTTCCACGTCGGTAATTATCACCTCGGATTTGCCGTCTTTTTCGCTGTACCAGCTGAAATTTCTTCCCGTTTCGTCAGAGCCGGGGAACATGGTAACGCCTGCCTGCGCCTCTTCGGTTTCCCAGTAGGTATCCCAGTTCTGCTCCGTCACTGCAAAGGAAGAAAGGGAAAAGCTGAATACAAGTGTCAATGCAAGTATTATGCTTACTGTTTTTTTCATTTAATTCAACTCCGGTTATCAGAATGATGCTCCGTTAATGAGAGCAACTATCATCTTGGGTACAATCCACAGAAATCGGGGAAGCCAACTCACGAAGGTGTAGACTGCAAGGGAAATAAAGCTCGGTACTACGCCTAATGCATACAAAGCATCGGAGGGAGTATTATCGCCGGTATAGGTCGCCTTTCCCTTACCCGTTTCCTTGGTAAGAGTAAAAGAATCAATATTGGTGATAAGTCTGCCGCCGTTTTCGTCCGTAAGCTCATCCGAAAGAATATATGAATTGAAGGTGAGAGTACCGCCTTCAATGCTGACGGAATTAAAGCAGCCACCTACGTTCTCTTCCCTTGTATTTTCCCAGTTTTCACCGTTCCAATAGTTGCCGTAGCCGTCTCTCTGAATGGTTAGAGCGGCAATATTATCGTTGTCAAGGAACTGACCCGCCATATATTCACGAACCTCATATCTCTTTGAGCCGGCAGTACCTGCAAGAACGTACGTTACGCCGCCGTCTGCGGGCTTGCCGTTCGTAAGGGGCTTCGTGCGTACGTACTGATGGTCATGTCCGCAGAGAACAAGGTCAACGTCGCAGGAATCAAGTACGGATGTAAGGGATTCCTGAAGATAAAGGGCATCGGGCCACTTACCGTCTTTACCGAGGGTGTAGGGTGCCTTGTGTGTGCAGACGATTTTCCAGTCCTTGTCGGAGGAATTCAGGTCCTTTTTCAGCCAGTCAAGCTGTGAAAGAGAGGTGGAAAGCATATCGTTCGTATTGATAACGGCGATATGTGCGTTGCCGTAATCAAAGGAGTAATTTACGCCGTTAAGCGTCTGAACAGATTCACTCACGTCCAGATTGAACATGTTATTAAACCAGTTCCATACGCCCAGACCGTCGTGATTGCCCGCAACGGGAGCTATGGTCGTGGTCAGACTGATTGAGTCAAAGCTGTCTGCGTAATAATCCCATTCCTCGTTTGTCGAGTCGTTGGTAAAGTCACCGCAGTTTACGTAAAATCCGGCATCGGGATACATCTCGAGACCTGCCCTGAGAGTATCTGCGCCTTTTTTGAAATTCTCTGCCGATGATGCCTGAACGTCTGCGACCGCGATAAATGAGAAGCTGTCGTCACCGTCATCGGTAACGAAGGTGCCCTCATCGCTTCTTACGTCCTTACTGCCTACGGTGTAGGTATAAACCGTACCGGGCTCAAGACCGGTTACAAGGGCCTTGTGGCAGTAATTGCCCTCCCACTCAAAAACATCATCATATACGATTTCCGGCTGAGAAGTATTCCCGCCTTCAATCTCAATGAGAGAATCGGTTTGAGTCTTCGTATACCAGCAGAAGCCCCTTGATGAGGAGGCATCTCCGTTAATTGATACGGAAATTCTGAAGGGAGCATCGTCGCCTTCCGCAAAAGCGGATACGGGGCAAAGGAGCATACCGAGAACAAGGATAATAACCGTAATAACGGATAAACTCTTTTTCATTTTTCCCTTCCTTTCAGAATCAGACACCTGAATAAGCGTTAAAGCCGCCGTCAATGGGAAGAATTACACCTGTAATGAAGCCGGAATAGGTTTCGTCACAGAAGAATGCAAGAGCACCGCTGAGGTCCTCGGGAGTGCCGAATCTTCTCATGGGTGTATGTGAAATGATTTTTTCGCTTCTTGCGGTAAGTGAGCCGTCCTCATTGAAGAGAAGGGCATGATTCTGATTTGTTGCAAAGAAACCGGGAGCAATGGCATTTACTCTGATTCCCGCCTCGGCAAAGTGAACTGCAAGCCACTGTGTGAAGTTGGAAACGCCTGCCTTGGCTGCCGAATATGCGGGGATTCTGGTAAGAGGACAGAAAGCATTCATTGAGGAAATATTGAGAATGCTGACGTTCTCTCTGCCTATCATATCCTTTGCAAAGCACTGTGTGGTAAGAAGAGTGCCGAGGATATTGAGGTTGAATACGAACTGGATTCCGCTTGCGTCAAGGTCAAAGAAGGTCTTTACGCCCTCAACCTTGTTATCAAGGTCGCCGTCCTCAAAGATATCCTTCGTGGTGGTACCCTTGGGGTTGTTTCCGCCTGCACCGTTGATAAGGATATCGCACTTACCGAGCTTTGAATTGATTTCGCTTCTTGCGGCTTCAAGACTTTCGGGCTCAAGGACGTTACATCCTACGGCAATGGCAACGCCGCCGTCAGCCGTGATTTCGTCTGCTACGAGCTGCGCCGCTTCCTGTCTTAAATCAAGAACCGCTACTTTAACGCCGAGCTTTGCAAGGTCCTTTGCAAATCCGCTGCAGAGAACTCCGCCGCCGCCCGTGATAACCGCTACTCTGTTTCTTAAGTTTTCATGAGTCATATTCTGTTACCTCAATTCTTTCATTCTTTGCCGAGGACTCATAGCAGGAGGCAACGATTCTTGCCGCCTTACCGCCTTCAACGGCATCAATTTCAAATTTTCTGCCCGTTTTGATACAATCATAGAAATCTCTGATAATTGCCTTATGGCCGTGTCCCCAGTAATTTTTGCCTACGAAATCCTCTTCGGAATTACCGCAGATATATTCATAAGCACCATCTTCATTCAGCTGATATAAGCTCTCGCCTTCTATGCGAAGATTGCCCTTTTCAAGCGTAAGCTCAATCATAACGTCGGAATTTACGGCGTACGCGGTGGTGGCATAGAGAATACCTTTTACACCGCCCGAAAGCTCCATAATAACGCCGGCGTTATCCTCCACCTCGATTATTCCTCTGAGGTGGTCGTTGGAAACGTGAGCGGTAAGGGCTTTACAGCCGCCGGCAAGATACTGCATAAGGTCTATTGTGTGAATTGCCTGATTTATCAGCACTCCGCCGCATTCCTTATCTGCCTTGCCGTGCCAGTCATCGGAGTAATAATCCTCTCCCCTTGACCAGGTAACGAAGGCACGCACACCGAGAAGCTTTCCCAGACTGCCGCCGTCAACGATTTCCTTCGCAGCGGCGGTGCTGTCGTTATATCTGTTCTGGAAGCACACACCCACCTGCCTGCCCGTTCTCGCCTGGGCATCCGCAAGTGCCTGTGCCTCGCTTATTGATACGGAGCAGGGCTTTTCAAGGAAAACGTCTGCTCCGCTTTCCATTACTTTGATTGCCATTGGAGTGTGAAGATAGTGCGGGGTGGCAATATGGACACAGTCGGGATGCTCGTTTATGAGCATTTCGTCAAGGTCATAGTATGCCCTTGCACCGTACTGCTCTGCCTTCATATCCGCCTTTTCGGGTCTGATATCCACCGCGGCGACTATCTGCACGTCTTCAATATCTTTAAGTGCGCTGAAATGATTGCGGGATATGTTTCCACACCCGACTACTGCTACTTTCATATCTGTCTCCGTCAATCAATATGTAGACGACATATCTCCCTGGACCTTTGCCGTTACATTTTCTTTTTCTGCATTACCTGCCGCTATCTTCTTCTGAAGCTCTGCAAAGTAAACGTCCTCGTCAACGGGAATGGTTACTTCCTTACCGGTCCAGGATGAAAGATGAGCCGCATTGGAAATTGAAAGACCGTTGATACCTTCCTCACCTCTTGCAATAAGGGGCTCGCCTCTGAGGATTGCTGCGGCAAATCTGCTGACGACCTCGGGATGCTGTCTGTTGACACCGTCTGTTTCAACGTCTTCCCACTCACCCTTGATCTTACCGAAGCCCTCTTCGGCATTTCTGAGGTGGTCGCTTACGCGTCTTTCAAGTCTGTAAAGGCGAATTGTTTCGCTGTCTTCAACAATGATTTTTCCGCCGTCCATGGTGATTTCAAGACGGTTTGTACCGGGGCAGTCACCCGTGGTGGTGATGAACGTACCCGTTGCTCCGTTGGGATATTCGGCATAAATCGTAACGTCGTCTTCAACCTCGATATCGTGCCATTTACCCTCATGGCATACTGCCTTGATCTTTGAAGGCATACCGCAGATCCACTGCCACAGATCAAGGTTATGGGGGCACTGATTAAGCAGAACGCCGCCGCCTTCACCTGCCCAGGTTGCACGCCATCCGCCCGAATTATAATATGCCTGAGTGCGGTACCAGTCGGTAATAATCCAGCTTACTCTCTTGATTTCGCCGAATTCTCCGCTCTGTACAAGCTCTCTCGTCTTTCTGTAAACGCAGTTTGTACGCTGATTGTACATGATGCCGAATACCAGACCGCTCTTTGCGGCTGCTTCGTTCATCTCTCTTACCTGCTTGGTGTAAACGCCTGCGGGCTTCTCGGTCATAACGTGAAGGCCCTTTGAGAAGGCATACTGAGCAATGGGGGAATGGAAGTAGTGGGGAGTGGCAATAAGAACCGCGTCAACCTCACCGCTGTCAATAAGTGCTTCCGCACAGTCAAAGGTTTTGATTGAAGGAATAAGCTCCTTCATCTTTGCGTTTCTTTCGGGAATAAGGTCTGCACAGGCAACGATTTCAACCTCTGTATGCTTGCCTTCAACCTGATTTCTGATATGGGATGAACCCATATTACCTACACCGATTATACCCAGACGAACGGGATGTACCTTCTCGGAAACAAGCTTGTGGATTGCACCGCAGGCAGCTGCAAAGGAAGCATCGTTATCGGGATAAACGTATTTTGAATTCATCTTGAGTGCAAGCTGATCGCTGACCTCAAGCGCCTTAAGACCGTCAAATGTTTTAAGATGGGGCTCAACGCTGAGGAAAAAGCTCTTGAATCTCTTGTCAAGCTTTCTGAGTATATATTCAAGATTGCCGTCACCCTCACCGGCGGGAACGACTATACCGCTGTCTGCAAGGCCGTCCTTGATATGCATATATGTAACGTAATCACAGAGAGCATCAAAGCCCTTCTTCGTATCGTTGCCGTTAAGTACGTAGTTTGCGGGGTCAAAGATGCAGCCGAGTCTGTCACCGAAGTATTCGGCAATTTCAAGACATCTTTCGGGTGTGTCACCGTAGATGCCTCTCTCGTTTTCGTGACAGCAGAGAACACCGTGCTCATTGGCATAGTCAGCCATGGCGGAAAGACGCTTGAATACCTCGTCCTTGTATTCCTCATAGCTTTCACCCTTGGTGAAATAGAAGCTGAACATTCTGATGTACTTTGCCTCAAGAATCTTCGCTACTTCCACCGTGTTCTTGAATGCTTCAAAATGGGGCGCGAAGTCGTCGGTAATCTCAATCTTACCGTAGAAGGAGCCGATGGATGAAACCTTCATATCGCCTTCGTCAAGGGTCTTCTTTAATTCTCTCGCTTCCTCAACCGTGAAGTTTGAAATGTTTTTGCCGTCAACGTTGCGAAGCTCAATGAACTCAATGCCGTTCTTGTGACAGGCGGCAATCTGCTCTTTTATTGAGCCCGATGCTTCATCGGCAAATGCGGAAAATCTGAAATGTGCCATTAAACATTTCCTCCTTTATGTAAAATCACAAATGATTTTATTGCTTTCGTCTGCGGTTACCGAAACCGTCTTGAGCGGCTCGTCAACGTTATTTACCATTCTGGTGGTAATTGCGTCCTCAACGTTTCTTCTGATACACGAACGCAGGTCTCTTGCACCTCTCGTACCGTCTGCGGAAAGAGCGGCAATGGCCTTGGTCGCCTTATCGTCATAGGTGAACTTTATACCCTTGTCTGCAAGAGGATTGACAAGCTCATCCAGCAGAAGAGCCGCAATCTTTTCGTAATCTTCCTGAGTAAGGTCGTTGAATACAACAACTTCGTCAACTCTGCCGATAAACTCGGGTCTCAGGAACTCGTTGAGGGCTTTCATGGTCCTTTCCTTTGTAGCTTCATTCTTTGTCTTGCCGAAGCCGAGAGCACCGCCTCCGCGGTTGCTGCCCGCGTTGGAGGTCATTATGATGACCGTGTTTTCAAAGCTGACGTTCCTGCCCTGTGCATCCGTGATTTTTCCTTCGTCAAGTATCTGAAGCAGGATGTTCATAACGTCGGGATGTGCCTTTTCAATCTCGTCAAAGAGAACTACGGAATAGGGCTTGCGGCGTACCTTTTCGGTAAGCTGACCTGCTTCATCGTAGCCCACGTATCCCGGGGGAGAGCCGATGATTCTTGAAACGGAGTGCTTCTCCATAAACTCACTCATATCAAGACGGATGAGTGTCTCGGGAGTTTCAAACAGCTCGTTTGCAAGAAGCTTTACAAGCTCCGTCTTACCTACACCGGTAGGTCCTACGAAAATAAACGATGCGGGACGGCGGCGGGGATTTATCTGAACTCTGCCTCTGCGGATTGCCGCACATACAAGCTCAACCGCTTCGTCCTGACCGATAAGGTGTGCCTTGAGATTCTTTTCCATATCCGCAAGACGGCGAAGGTCGCTTTCAATGACCTTGCTTGCGGGAATACCCGTCCAGAGCTGAATCACCTTTGCAAGATCTTCCTCCGTTACGAGATTATCGCTTGCCGCTTCCTCAAGCTTTCTGACCTCTTCATTTTTCTGGATAAGCTCGCTCTTGAGTCTGGCAATCGCTTCGTAATCCGCTTCGGATGCCTCCTCAAGTGTCTTTTCCTGCTGTTCCATTTCGGAAAGCTCGGAAAGAGCAACCTCATAGTCGCTGATTGCCTTGTTGCGGAGATTTGCGCAGGTACACGCTTCGTCAAGCAGATCTATCGCCTTGTCGGGCAAAAATCTGTCGTTGATATATCTTTCGCTGAGAAGCACCGCTTTTTCAACCAGCGTATCGTTTACTCTTACTCTGTGGAAGTTTTCATAATAATCCTTAACGCCCAGAAGCATCTGTGTCGTTTCCGCAACAGAGGGTTCCTCAACCTTTACGGGCTGAAGACGGCGTTCAAGAGCGGCATCCTTCTCAATATACTTCCTGTATTCCGTGAAGGTGGTGGCTCCGATAATCTGAATTTCACCTCTTGAAAGGGAGGGTTTCAGAATATTGGCAGCATTCATCGAGCCCTCGGATTCACCCGCGCCCACAAGCTGATGCACCTCGTCAATGAAGAGGATGATATTACCCTCCTGCTTGACTTCTTCTATAAGTCCCTTGATTCTGCTTTCAAACTGACCTCTGAACTGCGTACCTGCCACAAGAGCGGCAATGTCAAGCATCTGGATTTCCTTATCCTTCAGCTTTGCGGGCACTTCGCCTGCGGCAATTCTCAGAGCAAGTCCCTCGGCTATTGCGGTTTTACCTACACCCGGCTCACCGATAAGGCAGGGATTGTTCTTCGTCCTTCTGCAGAGAATCTGTACACTGCGGTATATTTCGTTATCACGGCCGATGATACGGTCAATCTTGCCGTTTCTCGCTTTTTCGGTAAGGTCGGTACAGAACTGGGTAAGATACTTGCGCTTCTTATCCTGCTCCTTTTTATCCTTCTTGCCGAAAAGACCGTGCTTCTTTTCCTTTTCGTCGCTGTCGGACTTTGTGTCGGCGGAATCGCCGTTTTCTTCTCCGCCCATCATTGCGCTTATATTCTGCATGAAGGGCATCGTGCCTGCTCCGCCCGGCTCAAAGTTGCCGTTTTCAAACATTTCGTTGAACTGGTCGCTGACCTCGTCAAGCTCATCCTCGGATATACCCATTGACTGGATAATATTCTTGATGGGACCGATATTGAGGTCCATCGCGCATTTCAGACAAAGTCCCTCCTGCGTTGTCTTTTCACCCTCAACCTTGGTCATGAAAAACATCGCGGGTCTTTGTTTGCATTTTGAGCATAAAACTTGCTTCATTTCGTTTTCCTCTTATTTTTCGGATTCGTTTGCCTTTTTCTCTTTTCTCTGCTTAAGCTGTTCCTTTACACCGGGGATGTAGCTGAAGAAAGCAATGAGTGTAAGAATAAGACTGATAACTACGAGAACTATCATAACGGGAGTGGGATAAACAAGATTTGTCGTTCCCGCAATTGCATTTACCACTTCGATTCCCTTGCCGAAAGCAATCATGGAGATCATAATCAGATAGAATGCAAACGTTGCAACCTTACCCGGCATTTCCGCTGCCGTGGGACGAAGGCCCATTGCAATCATTATCACGGAGCCCACTACCATAATTGCTTCCTTAACGAGGAAAGCGATGAATACGTAGCTGAACGCATGAATGACGGAATCGTCGGATTTGCCGAAAGTGATGAAGAATACAACTGCTATGGTAATCTGTGTAAGCTTATCGGCAAGGGGGTCAAGAAGCTTACCCAGAGCGCTTATCTGATTGAATCTGCGGGCAATCTTGCCGTCAAAGAAGTCGCTGAGTCCCGAAAGAGCGAGCACAACAACGCTCCAGATATATCCTTCTCTTGTACCCTTGAGGAAAAGTACCGCAAAAATCGGCACCATGATAATTCTCAGGAATGAGAGAAGATTGGGAATTGTCCACACGTTTGAAAAAATGTCTTTGATGTTTGTTTTGGTATCCATAATTACCTCCGTGTTATCGGTATCTGCATACAGAACCGTTTTCAAGTGTATATATACCCGAGTTTGAAATAAGCACCGTGCCCACGTCACCGGAGCAAAGGTAGTTTGACCTCTTTTCTCCCGACGTCGAATACATGATTACTTCATTACCCAGTACAAATGCCAGTCGTGAGCCCTTTATGTCCGCGCTGTCGGGCATGTAATCAAGCTCAAATTCCTTAAGATTCTTGCCCGAAGGCGGAACGGTGACCACTTTGATTTTTGAGCCGCCGAATTCCTTGTAGCAAAGCAGAACGCTGCCCTTAAGGTCGGAATCAATATATGAAAGCGCATCGTCAGCGTACGTGATCTCCGTCAGTTTTTCGCCTCTGCTGTTAAAAATCACCGTCCTGTTATCTCCCACCGCGACTATTTTGCCCGCAGGTGAGCAGAACACTCTGAGTACGGTGGTCCCGGGAAGCTTTATGTCAAAATCCGCTTCCTTTTTTGAAGTCCTGAAAAGGATGATTCTCGAATAAAGCTCCGCGTTATTCACGCCGACGGCGGATATAACGAGCTTTTTGCCCGTATCGGACAGAGCAAGGGACGAAATATATTCCTTGGCACAGTGCCACTCAAAATCAAGCTTACCGCGAGGAGTAAACACCTTTGCCACGCTCTGTGTATTCTCTGTCGCAAAGGAATAAGCAACGGTACCGTCCTTGCCTACACACGCCACCTTGATGGGATTTTTCTCTTCAAAATTCTCAAGCTTTTTGGTGCGGCTGATAAGGTACGCCTTGCACGCGGTATTGCTGTAAACAAGTGCCCTGCCGTTAAAGGAAGTGACTCTCGTATCTGCCCAGTCTACGTGAAAATCCTGCAGATGTGCCGCATTCTGGGATAAGACCGTGATTCCCGTGGTTGAGACCACAAGGGGTTTGTCGCCGATAAGCATAAGCTTGTCAAGGGCAAGCACGTCCTCGCTGTAAGGATAGCCGGCACTTTCACCGAAGGTTTTCGGGATAGCATTGAAGGTATCCGCGGTATTGGACCTTCGCACCTTGCCGATTGCCGCGTAATATACGGCAACGATTCCTATCACAAGAAGTACGGCTATGGGTATTCTCAGTTTTCTGAGATATGCCTTTACGGTTGCCTTCTGCTTTTCCTTTTTGATATTAACTTTGTTTTTGCCTGATGCCACCGTATCACCTCTCAGTAAACGATTCTGTTAAGGTACAGTCCCTCGGGCTTTGCGGTTATGCCCGCACGGTTTCTGTCCTTTGAGAGTAGAATCTCATCTATCGTATCGGGCTTGATTTTTCCTGCCGAAATATCAAGCAGGGTGCCCACCATGATTCTCACCATATTGTAGAGGAAACCGTTTGCCTCAACTCTGAAAATGACCATATCGCCTTCGCGGTAAACCTCCGCGTTTGTTACGGTACGCACCGTATCCTCCACACTGCTACCCGAAGCACAGAATGCGCTGAAGTCGCAGGTGCCGATAAATTGCTTTGCCTGTCGGTTGAGAAATTCCTCGTCAAGGGGATATTTGTGCTGATATGAATATTTGTGAAGAAAAGGATTCTTTACGGGAGAATTCCAGATTTTATAGATGTATTCCTTTGACTTGCAGTCATAACGGGCGTGAAATTCAAAATTCACTTCCTCACATTTCATTACGGAAATATCTTCGGGAAGCACCGCATTGAGAGCGGTGACGAATTTTGAGCACTCTATCTCGCTTTCCGTCCTGATATTGCAGCAGTACATATTCGCATGAACGCCCGCATCGGTCCTGGAGCATCCGACTATATTGCCGCGGCTGCCCGTAATACGCTCAATGGCATCCTGCATGGTCTGCTGAACGGTGACCGCATTTTCCTGGACCTGCCAGCCGTGATAATTACTGCCGTCAAAAGAAATTGTAAGTAACAGATTACGCATAGTAAATCCTCAGATGATCTGCTTGAAAAACAGCATTCCGAATATTGAAAATGTTTCGTGCTTCGCAAAATAATTCAGTACGATGATGCCTGCCGCAAAGGCAATGCAAACGAAAAGACAGACCAGATCTCCCGCTTTCATTTTCATCTGCTTCATTCTCGTTCTGCCCTCACCGCCCGTGTAACAGCGGCAGGTCATTGCGAGAGCAAGCTCGTAAGCTCTTCTGAAGGATGAAACCATGAGGGGTATGAAAATGGGGACAAGCGCCTTTGCCCTCTCAATGATGCCTCCCGTTTCAAGGTCGGCACCTCTCGCCTTCTGGGCATTCATTATCCTCTCTATTTCTTCAATGAGAGTGGGAATGAATCTGAGGGCAAGAGTCATCATCATGGCGAGGGTATGCACCTTGATATGAAAAACTTTAAGGGGCGAAAGAAGTCTTTCAAGAGCATCCGTCAGCATGGTCGGAGTAGTGGTATACGTCAGCAGAGAGCTGACAACGACCAACGCAACGATTCTTACCATGGTGAATACCGCAGTATATACGCCCTTATCCCATATTTCAAATTTTCCCTTCAGGAACGAAAGCCACAGAACGTCACCGTTTTCAACCGTGCCGTGTGTATAGAAAATGTTGAGAAGGGCGGTGAATATGAGAATAATAAGCACGGGCTTTATGCTTCTGAATATCACCTTGAGAGGCACTCCCGAAAGAGCAGCCGCAATCACGGTAAGAAGCACTATGACCGCCAGGGATGCGAAGCTTTTACACACAAACATGAATACGATGAGTGCAAAGGTCAGCACCAGCTTCATTCTGGGGTCCATACGGTGAAGAACGGATTTGCCGGGGTAATACTGACCGAAGGTAATGTCACGTATCATACCGACCGCCTCCCTTCAATGAGAGCGCGGATTATTTCCGTTCCCTTATCAACGGAATAAACATTTTCGGGTACGTCAAAGCCGAGAGCGTGGAGACGGGAGAATATCCGTGTGATTTCGGGTACGTCAAGTCCCATACCCTGAAGCTCGTCACAGCGTGAAAATACCTCGTCCACCGTGCCGTTCATGGCAATCATACCGTCATTGACAACGATTACTCTGTCTGCGATTTTTGCTATGTCCTCCATACTGTGGGAAACTATTACCACGGTACAGCCGGTTTTTCTGCGATAGTCCGTAATAAGCTTTATGAGTTCCTTCCTGCCTGCCGGGTCAAGTCCCGCGGCGGGCTCGTCAAAAACAAGAACGGAGGGCTCCATTGCCATCACGCCGGCAATGGCGGCTCTTCTCTTTTCTCCGCCCGACAAATCAAAGGGGGATTTTTCAAGCATTTCGGCTGTAAGGCCGACGTACGATGCCGCAGCTGCAACCCTGCGCTTTATTTCATCGGCATCCAGCTTCATGTTTTTGGGACCGAAGGCAATATCCTTTGCCACCGTTTCTTCAAAAAGCTGATACTCGGGATACTGGAAGCAAAGTCCCACCTTAAAACGAGACTGTCTGAGGGTTTCCTTGCTTTCTCTTATGTCTGTTCCGTCAATGAGGACTTTGCCCGAGGTGGGCTTCAGAAGTCCGTTGAAATGAGAAATAAGAGTGCTTTTACCCGATCCGGTATGGCCGATAATGCCCACAAGCTCGCCCTGCTCTATGGTCAGGTTGATATCCTTCAGTGCTGTTACCTGAGAGGGCGTACCCTCCGAGTAGCAGTAGGTTACGTTTTGCAGTTCAATGGCGTGACTCATACCGCTTCACCTCCCAGAAGAGATGAAATTTTACTGACACATTCGTCTGCGGTAAGCACACATTCCTTTATGCCCAGATTGCGGCACAGCTCAGTTGAATCGGGAACATCCAGCTTGTGTGAACGAAGGAAATCAACCTTTGAGAAGACCTCTTCCGGCGTGCCGTCGTCGATTATCCTGCCGCTGTCCATAACGATGATTCTGTCTGCAAGGGCGGCCTCCTCCATAAAATGGGTAATCAGCACAACTGTAATACCCATTTCCCTGTTGAGCCGCTGAACGGTCCTGATAACCTCTTTTCTGCCCATGGGGTCAAGCATTGCAGTGGGCTCGTCAAGGATGATGCATTCGGTCTGCATTGCGATTACACCCGCAATGGCAACTCTCTGCTTCTGTCCTCCGGAAAGCTTGTGCGGCTCTCTCTCACGCAGGTCATACATATTGACACTTCTGAGAGCGTCGTCAACTCTCCTGCGGATTTCGGAGGGCTCGATTCCCAGATTTTCGGGGCCGAAGGCAACGTCGTCCTCCACCACGGTGGCGACTATCTGGTTATCGGGGTTCTGAAACACCATACCCACTATACGGCGGATTTCGTCGCCCTTTTCCTCGGTGTCGGCGGTAATGCCCTTTACGGTTACCGTCCCCTCGGTGGGCTCGAAAATGGCGTTGCACAGTCTTGCCAGCGTACTCTTACCCGAGCCGTTATGACCCATAACCGCGACAAACTCGCCCTTATTTATGTCAACACTTACATCTTTGAGAACGGTGTATCCCGGACCGGATTCATCCTCGGACTCATAGGTGTAGGTCACATTTTTTATTTCTATCAGTTTTTCGCTCATAAAATTCCTTTACTTTTTCCAGATTGCACTCGCTCCGCAGGGAAGTACCCTGCCGGGCTTTGATGAAACGGGGATTCCGATTTCATCGCTTTCGGTGGTACCGCCGAATTTCTTTACCACGGTTTCACCGAGTATATATTCCATTACGCTGGGAGAAAGTCCCGTCGTGTATGAATTGATGAGCACCATGAGAGACTCATCCGTAAGAAGCTTTGAGCATTCCTCAACGAAGGAATAGACCTCGTTTTCTATTTTCCAGACCTCTCCTCCCGGTCCTCTGCCGTATGAGGGCGGGTCCATGATGATAATATCGTAGGTGTTTCCCCTGCGGATTTCGCGCTGAACAAATTTCATACAGTCATCCACAAGCCAGCGCACGTTTCTGTCTGCCACGTGACTTGCCGCCGCATTTTCCTTTGCCCAGAGTGTCATGCCCTTTGAGGCGTCAACGTGAGTTACGCTTGCTCCCGCATTAAGGGCGGCTACGGTTGCGCCTCCCGTATATGCAAAAAGGTTAAGCACCTTTACGGGTCTGCCCGCATTTCTGATGATATCCGCAGTCATTTTCCAGTTGACCGCCTGCTCGGGGAAAAGTCCCGTATGCTTGAAGCCCATTGCCTTGATGTTGAATCTGAGGTCGTCAAGACCTATCTGCCACACGTCCGGCATCTTTTTGCAGACCTGCCAGCTTCCGCCGCCCGTATTGGAGCGGTTATAGATTGCGTGGGGATTATACCAAAGGGGATTTTCCTTCGGCGTTTTCCAAATAACCTGAGGATCGGGTCTGACAAGGATAATGTCATTCCATCTTTCAAGTCGCTCTCCGTCAGAGCAATCTATAAGCTCATAATCTTTCCAGTTGTCTGCAATTCTCATAATTTACCTCTGTTAAACGTCCATTTTCTGCTGTCCGGGCATGGGAATACCCAAATGAGCATATCCGGCGGGAGTAACGCATCTTCCTCTGGGAGTACGGCTCAAAAATCCGATTTGCATCAGATAGGGCTCGTATACGTCCTCTATGGTCACCGCCTCTTCACCGATTGCCGCGGCAATGGTTTCAAGTCCCACGGGACCGCCGTTGTAGTTTCTTATCATTGAAGTGAGGATAAGACGGTCAATGGAATCAAGTCCCAGCTCGTCAACCTCCATTTTTGAAAGGGCAAGCGATGCGGCCTTCTTTGTAATTGAGCCGTCACCCACCACCTGGGCAAAATCTCTTGCTCTCTTGAGAAATCTGTTTGCTATTCTGGGAGTACCTCTTGAGCGGGAGGCAATTTCGTACGCGCCCTCCGGCTCAATCTCTATACCCAGTATTCCTGCGGAGCGGGTCACTATTTCCGCAAGCTGCTCGGGTGTATATAATTCAAGACGGAAGATTACACCGAAACGGTCACGCAGGGGAGCGGAAAGCTGCCCTGCTCTCGTGGTGGCACCGATAAGGGTGAATCTGTTAAGGTCAAGACGGATTGAACGCGCCGAGGGACCCTTGCCGATGATTATATCCAGCTCGTTATCCTCCATTGCGGGGTACAGCACCTCTTCAACGGACCTTGAAAGGCGGTGGATTTCATCAATGAAAAGCACGTCGCCTTCGCTTAAATTGGTAAGCAGAGCCGCCAGATCGCCGGGCTTCTCAATGGCGGGGCCGCTGGTCACTCTGAAATTTACGCCCATTTCATTTGCCACAATACCCGCCAGAGTGGTTTTGCCCAGACCCGGAGGGCCGTAGAGAAGCACGTGGTCAAGTACGTCGTTTCTCTGCTTTGCGGCCTCAATATATACCGAGAGATTTTCCTTCACCTTTTCCTGACCGATATATTCGGAAAGGACCTTGGGTCTGAGGGAAAGCTCTGTTTCGCTGTCTTCAGACGAGGAATACTCTGCGCCCACAAATCTGCTTTCGTAATCTGTTTCCATGGTATCCTCCTCTTAAAAATTCTTCATCAGTGAGGCAAGTGCCTTCTTTATCATTTCTTCCGTTGAAAGATTGCCGTCAAGCTTGCCTACGGCTATGCTTGCTTCGCTCCTGCTGTATCCGAGAGCGGTAAGGGCATTCACGGCATCCTCGCCCGCATAGCTGATTGACGATTTCTTTGCGGCGGCAATATTTTCCGCCTGAACAGATGACAAAGCAAAGCCGTCAAGCTTGCCGGTGAGCTCGAGGATAATTCTGTCGGCAATCTTTTTGCCTACACCCTGGGCAGATGAAATCGCCTTCGTATCTCCTCCCGCTACGGCAACCGCAAGCATATCGGGAGTAAGCACGGAAAGAATGGCTATCGCCGCCTTCGGTCCTACGCCCGTAACGCCGATAAGCATTTTGTAGCAGTCAAGCTCGCTTTTATCCGCAAAGCCGAAAAGGTCAAGAGCATCCTCTCTTACGCTCAGATAGGTGTAAAGGGTCTGCTTTGAGCCGACGGGAGCACATTTGCCTATGGTGTTTGCGGTGGTATTCAGATAGAAGGCAACTCCGCTGCAATCAAGAGCGATTGCATTTTCGCCGATAAAAGCAACATTGCCTGTGATACTGTAAAACATAAACTCAACCTTTCATTTTCAATGCTCCCATACGGGAACCTGCACAGTGGCAGTGGCATATCGCCATTGCAAGGGCATCGGCGGCATCGTCGGGCTTGGGAATTTTTTCAAGATTAAGCATTATTCTTGTCATTTCCTGTACCTGCTTCTTTTCGGCTCTGCCGTAACCGACCACACTCTGCTTTACCTGAAGGGGTGTGTATTCATAGACGGGAATATGATTCTTCTGCGCCGCAAGCACGAGGACTCCTCTTGCCTGAGCGACGTCAATAGCCGTCTTCTGATTGGTGTTGAAAAACAGTTTTTCCATACCGATAGCTTCAATGGGATACTTTTTCATGAGAGCATCCGCCTCGTCGTAAATCTTTTCAAGGCGTTCGTTGAAGGGGGTGTGGGCTTCTGTGAGGATGGCACCGTATTCAAGCATTCTGAACTTATTGTCCTTATACTCTACTACGCCGCATCCCACGATTGCATAACCGGGGTCAATTCCCAGAACTATCATTTCTTATTTGACTCTCTTTCTCGAATTACCATTCTGGTGGGAGTGCCTTCAAGTCCGAAAACGGACCTTATCTGATTGTCAAGATAGCGTTGGTAACTGTAATGGAAAAGCTCCGCGCTGTTGACAAAGCATACGAATGTCGGGGGTCTTGTGGATGCCTGGGTCATATAGAAAATCTTGAGACGGCGGCCCTTATCCGAAGGGGGCTGTACCCTTGCAGTCGCATCGGCAAGCACTTCGTTGAGCTTACCCGTTGAAATTCTCATTGCATTCTGCTCATCAACGAATTTGATAAGCTCAAACAGTCTGTCGAGGCGTATGCCTTCCTTGGCGGAAATGAAGATAATGGGTGCATAGGACATGAACGAAAAATCATTCATCAGCTTTTTGCGGGTGGCATCCATGGTTTTGCCGTCCTTTTCAACGGCATCCCATTTATTGACCGCTATGATACACGCCTTGCCCATTTCGTGAGCAATACCGGCGACCTTGGAATCCTGCTCCGTGAAGCCCTCAGTACCGTCAATCATGATGACGCATACCTGCGCTCTTTCAACTGCCATTCTCGCACGGATAACCGAATACTTTTCTATCTGGTCATAGACCTTGCTCTTTCGTCTGAGTCCCGCAGTATCTATGAATATGAATTTGCCGTGCTCATTTTCCACTATCGAGTCGGTGGCATCACGGGTCGTGCCGGCGATATTTGATACAATCATCCTGTCCTCACCGAGTACGGCATTGACAAGGGATGACTTGCCTACGTTGGGTTTACCGATGACCGCGACCTTGATATAATCCTCTGTTTCGCTTTCTTCCGGAAGCTCCGCGGGAAGATATTTAAGCACCTCGTCAAGCATATCACCCGTTCCGTGACCGTGAACGGAGGAAACGGCGATGGGATCGCCCAGGCCGAGATTGTAAAACTCATAGAAATCCGCCGGAAGCTCGCCTATGGTATCCACCTTGTTGACCACAAGGATAACGGGCTTTCCGCTCTTCTGAAGAATGGAAGCAACCTCCATATCCGTGGCAACCACACCCGTTCGGATATCCGTAACGAAAATGATTACCTCTGCGGAATCGATTGCAAGCTGCGCCTGACGGAGCATCTGCTTAAGAATGATATCGTCGGAGGCGGGCTCGATACCGCCGGTATCAACCAGCATAAAGTGTCTGCCCAGCCACTCGCACTCTCCGTAAATTCTGTCTCTTGTTACACCGGGAGTATCATCCACTATGGATATTCTCTGCCCGGTGAGCTTATTGAACAACGTAGACTTTCCAACGTTGGGTCTGCCTACGATTGCCACTACATTACCTGCCATATTTACCTCTTTCTCAATTACCGAGCAGGGCGTCAAGCAAATCCTCTCCGCCGGTGCCGTTGCAGGTGATTTTTACACCCAGCTTTTCGGCAAGCTCCCCGGTCGTCATATTGTCAAGGAACATATCCCCTTCGCTTCTCAGACAGTTGGGGGGAATTATCAGCTCCGTTCCGGTTTCTTTTCCTTCAAGTGTGTGAAGAATATCTCCGCCGGTAATAAGTCCCGACACGGTAATACTCTCACCGAAAAGTCTGTTGATACATTCGTAAACGTGTACCGTAAGACCCTTTATTTTTTTCTCCGCCGAGGAGCAGAGCTCCGTCATAAGCGGATATGCCGCCGAACCCGTCACGAGAGAAATTTCTCTGTCCGTCTCGGCTGTGTCGCATTCATCAAGCGCCCGGTAAAATTCATCCCTGAGGAGCGACCACATTCCCACGCCGTTTTCAAGCTGAGGGAAATCTCCGTAGTAATCCGTACCGGGCATCGGTCTTTCCGCATAGAGATAGAATTCGTCCGCCGCATAGGCGATTTTTCTGCCGCAGACCGCTTCGTTTTCGGCATTGAGGCGATCAATAATATCTATGGTTTCACCTGCGGTTTCTTTGGTGTATGATTTCAGTTCATACAGTCCTTCTCTGTGTTTTGTAAGTCCCACGGGAACGCAGGCGATACTTTCAATGTTTTCTCCGAGCTTAAATAACTCTCTCAGTGAATATTCAAGCTCTTCGCCGTCGTTGATACCGGGACACAGCACCAGCTGGGCGTTCACTTTAATACCGTTCTCCGTAAACCTGCCGATATATTTCAGCGATTCACCCGCGTGAGGATTCGCCATCATCTTTACACGAAGCTCCGGATTCATGGTGTGTACGGAAATATTCACGGGGCTTATGTGCATTCTGATTATCCTGTCAACCTCGTTATCGTCAAGGTTGGTAAGCGTAACGTAATTTCCGAAAAGGAACGAAAGGCGGTCGTCGTCATCCTTGAAATAAAGACTGTCTCTGAGCCCTTCGGGAAGCTGGTCAATGAAGCAGAAGATACATTTATTTCTGCAGGAATGCTGCTTATCCATCAGATAAGTTTCAAATTCAAGACCTATGTCCTCGGCCTCTTCCTTACGGATGGTAACGAGCTTTATCCTGTCGTCGGCGCCTTTAACGGCAAGGCGGATTTTCCTCTCGTTAAGGTAAAAACGGTAATCCAGCACGTCGTTGATTTCGTTGCCGTTGATTGAAATCAGGGAGTCGCCTGCTTTTATTCTCTTTTTTTCGGAGATGCTTCCCCGCTCAACGGAGCCGATTTTAACTGCCATGCCGTCACCTGCCCACACTATCTCATAATAATCTTCGTAAGTATATCACATGCCCCTTATAATTACAAGTAATTTTATAAATAATTGGCAAATTGTTCACAATTAAAAAAATCTTGATTTCAGGGGTGAAAAATGCTATAATACAGTGATAATTCAGTAAAAATTTCCCGGAGGAAAAGCCATGAGAGTTATTACGGGCACTGCCAGGGGAATGTCTCTGAAAACCCTTGAGGGCGAAACAACAAGGCCCACCACCGAGAAGGTGAAGGAAGCGGTTTTCAGCGCCGTTCAGTTTGAAATCGAGGGCAGAAGAGTGCTTGATTTGTTTGCCGGCTCCGGTCAGATGGGCATTGAAGCCCTCAGCAGAGGTGCCGAAAGTGCGGTATTTGTGGACGCCGACAAGAATGCAATAAAAATCATCAAGGAAAACGTTGAGAAGACCCGTCTGAGCGAAAAGGCACAGATAATGCAGATGGACGCCATGGGATTTCTCAATATGAATATCAGAAAATTCGATCTGGTATTTCTTGATCCTCCCTACTCGACAGGGCTTCTCGAGAAAGCGCTTAAAAACGTTGCGGATTTCGTTGCCGAAGGCGGCGTTGTAATCTGCGAGCATCCGTTTTCGGAAGAGCTTCCCGAAGAGAATGAAGGGCTTACCAGATACAGATCATACAAGTACGGCAAAACAGCCGTCACAATTTACCGAAAGGACTGAATTCAATGAAGCTTGCAATCTGCCCCGGCTCATTTGACCCCGTCACAAACGGTCATATTGACATCATCAGCAGAGCGGCAAAAATCTTTGACAGAGTCATCGTAGTGGTAATGATGAATTACAATAAGCCCAACAGCTACTTTACCGCCGCTGAAAGAGTGGAGCTTATCAGAAGAAGTCTCCCCGAGGACCTGACAAACTGCGTGGTTGATATGTACGACGGTCTGCTTGCGGATTACTGCAGAGAAAGAAACGTCTGTGCGGTAGTCAAAGGATTGCGCGCCGTTTCCGACTTTGAATATGAATTCCAGCAGGCGCTTACCAACAAACAGCTTAATCCCGACCTCGAAACCGTATTTATGACAGCCGATGCAAAGCACATGTATCTTTCGTCCAGCGTCGTGAAGCAGGTTGGCGAGTTCGGCGGAGATATAAGTCAGTTCGTACCTCCCCAGATTTGTGATGACATAGTAAAACGCGTAAAAGAAAGGAACGGGAAAATATGAATACCGATCAGCTTCTCAACAAAATCGAAGACATTCTTGACGCAGGTGCCAAAACAATCAGAAGCGGCAAAATCGCCGTTGATGCAGACGCAATCAGAGCCACCATCGACGAAATCAGAGCAGGTCTGCCCAAGGAGCTTGCTCAGGCAAAAATCATAGTTGCCGACAGCAACAATATCCTTTCAAAGGCAAAGACCGAATCCGTAAACGCAGTAACGGAAGCTCAGGAAAAATCAAGAGCTCTCGTTTCCGCCGCAGAGGAAAAGGTAAGAAGTCTTGTTCTCAAGACAGAGGAATACTGCAAGAGCAAGGTTGCGGAAGCAGACGCAGGCGCCAAAAAAATCATTGACGATGCGGGCGAAGAAGCAAAGGAAATAAAAGCCAACGCGGAAATTGAAGCGGCTTCCATGGTTGACAACAGCGAGGTCGTTGTTGAAGCCAAAGCAAAGGCAGACGAAATATATGCTTCCGCAGAGGCAGAGGCACAGGTCACTATCGACAACGCAAATGCAAAGGCGGAGGAAATCATCAGCGCCGCCAACGCTCAGGCAGAGGCACGAGAGCAGGAAGCAAAGCAGAACGCCTCCGCAATGGTTGAAAAAGCAAATAAATGGTCGGGTGAAATCCGTACTTCGGCAGTTGATTTCCTTGACAATATCATGGCTGCAGCCGACAATGCCCTTACCGGCAGTCTTAACGAGGTCCGCTCCACGAGAGCAAATCTCCGCGGTGTGACCGGTGCGGCAGAAGAAAAAGATTTAATATAACAGCAATTCGAGGACAGTAATGGACAAAAGCATTTTCGCAAAAACAAAGTATTTTATCATTGACATGGACGGCACCTTTTACCTGAGCGGCAACATCATTGAGGGCTCAAAGGACTTTATCGCAAAGGTAAGGGAAACCGGCAGAGATTTCTACTTTTTCACAAACAATTCTTCAAATAACGTTGAGGTTTGCAGAGACAAGCTCGCAAAAATGGGCTTCCCCGTTGACGAAACCAGAGTCATCGTTTCGTCTCACGTAGCCGCCGCTTATCTCAACAAGCACTATCCCGGCAAAAGGGTTTACCTGCTTGGCAACGAACGGCTGACGGGGGATATGCTCGCCGCCGGAATCAATCTCGTTGAGGATGATCCCGATATTGTTTTATTGGGATTTGATACAACTCTGACCTACGAAAAAATAAGAAAAGCCGCCAACTACATAGCCGGCGGAGTGATTTATCTGGCTACACATCCCGATTTCAACTGCCCCATGGCTGACGGCTTTATGCCTGACACGGGCTCCATGATTGAAATGTTCGCCGCATCCACGGGAAAAAGGCCCGAGGTACTGGGCAAGCCCATGACGGCAACCGTGGATTACATCACCGATTTACTTCACTGCGAAAGGGACGAGCTGGCATTCGTAGGCGACCGTCTGATGACGGATATCGCAATCGGAATGAACCATAATATTCCCTGCGCTCTGGTTTACAGCGGAGTCACCACACCGGAGGAATACGCGGAATCCGAAATCCGTGCATCAGTTGCGGTGAAAGACCTGAAGGCACTCGGCGACTATCTCTGACAAAAGCAAAAGCAACCGTTGGCAAACGGTTGCTTTTTTATTTCATAATTTCATTTTTCCTCTCTTGACGGCGTAGTACAGTGCCGTGCCCGGGATGAGCATTACCACCGCTTCTCCGAGTGCGACAAACGCACCGCAGGTCAGAAATCCGACCCATTCAAACGGCCCCTCAACAAAGAAATATTCTATCTCCCATCCCACGATCAGACCGTTCCACAAAGCCGGCATAAGCATTGATATCAAAGGAAATTCTCTGATTTTCATATTCCTGAAAAGATACATACATACAGCCGAACCCAGAGTGGCGACAGAGCCGAAAATCATATCAAGAGGAAGCCCGGATGCGGCGGAAAAGGCGTTGGAAATAAGGCATCCGAGGGTAAGTCCCGGTATTGCCGACGGAGTAAAAAGTGCCATAACATTCAGTATTTCCGACACTCTGAACTGAACGGTCATTGATGCCGATCCGGGTACGAGAAGATTCTGCAGATAGGTGAGCACCGCATAAACGGCGGCAATAACAGCCCCGTAAGCGATACGGTAATTTTTGCTTTTCACGGATATTTGCCCCTTAGTTTTGTTTTTAGAAGACGGATTTCTCCGCCTGGTCAGGATGTTGCGAACTGACAGAGGCATTATAGAACAGAAAATGCGGAAAATCAAGATAAAATTAAAGGCAGACGCACGGTAAAATGCGTCTGCCTCCTGCTTTTATTCAGATATACCGACCGGAAATCATTCCGCGTCGTCGGCATTCTCCCAGTTATGCCATACACCCTGAATGTCATCGTTATCCTCAAACATTTCAAGCATCTTGGACATATTCTGCATATCCTCCTGCTCGGTAAGAGCAACCATTGTTGAGGGGATATATGCAACCTCTGCGGAAAGGAATTTGTAGCCCTTTGCGGAAAGCGCTTCACTTACTGCACCGCAGTCATAGGGATCGGTACGTACTTCAAAGATGCCTTCGTCGGAAAGGAAATCAGTAGCACCTGCTTCAAGTGCATCTTCCATAAGCTTTTCTTCGTCAACATCTTCGCTTTCAAGGATAATCTGACCCTGCTTTTCAAAGAGGAAGGATACGGAACCGCTCTGGCCCATATTTCCGCCGTACTTATCAAAATAGTGACGTACGTCGCCTGCGGTACGGTTACGGTTATCGGTAAGTGCTTCAACGATTACGGCAATGCCCTTGGGACCGTAGCCCTCGTAAACGATTGTTTCGTAGCTTGCGCCGCCCTGCTCGCCTGCTGCCTTCTTGATAATTCTTTCAATATTTTCGTTGGGAACGTTATTTGCCTTTGCCTTTGCGATTACGTCCTTGAGCTTGGAGTTCTCGGCAGGATTGGGGCCGCCTTCACGAACGATAACGGCTATTTCTCTGCCGATTTTTGTAAACACCTTTGCACGGGCGTTATCCGTCTTTTCTTTTTTACGCTTGATGGTACTCCATTTTGAATGTCCTGACATAAGGAAACCTCATTTCTGATTTTTTAACTGATTTATTATAGTATGCGACATATTTTTTGTCAAGAAATATTTACCGAAATCCTTATTTCATAAGGGAATACAGTTCTCTTATCCTGTCAATTTTCCCCTCAAGGTAGAGTCGTCCGAAAAGAGACTCCAGCCCCGTGGCGTAATGATAATCCGCACCGGACTGATTTTTCGGGGTGCTTCCGGGATGAGCGTTTCTGCCTCTTTTGAATATTTCAAGCTCATCCTCCGTAAGGGAATCCATAATTTTTCTTACGGATTCCGCCTGAGCGGAGGCGCAGACCTTTGATGCGGCTGCCTTGTGAAGCTCCTTTACCGGTCTGTTTGCTTCAAGTATAAGTTCCTCTCTCACCAGCAAATCAAATACGGTATCGCCGATAAAGGCAAGGGCAAGGGGACTGTATGAGGCGGGATTTATCTTATTTTCCTGCAAAATAATCACCTTAGTTTATAAATTCAAATTCAAAATCGTAGATTGATACGACGTCACCCTCCTGAATGCCTTTTTCATGAAGAGCATCAATTATGCCGCTTGAAATAAGCACTCTCTGGAAATACTGAAGAGACTCGTAATCCTCAAGGTCGCTTCTCTGAATGATTCTGAGAAGCCAGGGTGCCTCAACGAAGTAAACGTCGTCCTCCACTCTGATTGTAAAGCTCTTGTCGCTTGTCTTTTCAAACAGCTCAACGGGAATCTGCTCGGTTTCGTACCTTTTGATGGGAGGAAGTGTCAGAAGCTTATTCCACAAGGCATTGACGATTTCCTGCGTGCCCTCCTGAATGGGTGCGCACATGGTATAAAACTCGTAGCCCTGACCTTCAAAATAGTCACGGAGCTTCTCAACCTGCCCGTCCTCACAAAGGTCAATTTTATTGGCAACAACAATCTGCGGTCTTTCGGCAAGCTCGGGATTGAATTTCTCAAGCTCCCCGTTAATGATGTGAAAATCCTCAATGGGGTCTCTGCCTTCACTGCCGGCGGCGTCAAGGATATGTACCAGCAGACGGCAGCGGTCAACGTGTCTGAGGAATTCGTGTCCCAGACCTACACCGTCACCCGCACCTTCAATCAGGCCGGGAATATCCGCCATTACGAAGGAATTTCCTCCGCCCATGTCAATAACACCCAGAACGGGTGTGATAGTGGTGAAATGATAGTTTGCGATTACGGGCTTTGCTTCGCTGACGACCGAGATGAGAGTGGATTTGCCCACGTTGGGAAAGCCGAGAAGTCCTACATCGGCAAGGAGCTTAAGTTCAAGGGAAACATCCCATTCCTCACCGGGAGTACCCTCCTTTGCAAAACGGGGAACCTGCCTTGTGGGAGTGGCAAAATGGGGATTGCCCCAACCGCCTCTGCCTCCCTTTGCGGCAATGAAGGGCTCGTCCGTGGACATATCAGCCATAACCGCTCCGCTTTCAACCTCACGGATAATGGTGCCTCTGGGAACGAGGATAACCAGATCTTCACCGCTTCTGCCGTTTTTGCGGCCTCCCGAACCGGGCTCGCCGTTGGGTGCGGTGTATTTTCTCTTATACCTGAAATCCGTAAGAGTGGCAAGGTTATCGTCAACCTTGAATACTATATTTCCGCCTCTGCCGCCGTCACCGCCGTCGGGACCGCCTGCAGCCACGTACTTTTCTCTGCGAAAGCTGACGGCTCCGTTGCCGCCGTTGCCCGCTTTGATTTTGATTTTTGCCTTATCAATAAACATAATTTCCATTTCCTCCGTATAACTTGCAAGATTATACTACCGAAAAACCGAATTTACAACACTTTTTATGAGTGAAACGCTTCATACACCGCTTTTGCGGCATTTTTATTCATACCTTTTACCTCCGAAAGCTCCTTTTCCGTTGCTTCGGAGATTGCTTTTACCGTCTTGAAATGCTTAAGAAGTGCCTTCGCCCTTGTCTCTCCCACTCCCTCAATGCAGGTGAGCGTGGTGGAAACAGCCGATTTCTTATTTTTTGTACGGTGATAGCTGACGGAATACCTGTGGACCTCCTCCTGAATGGTTGAGCACAGCGTGAACGCGGCTCTTTTTGAGGTGAATGAAATTTCTCCTCCCGATGCGGCTACCGCCCTCGTTCTGTGGTGAGAATCCTTGACAAGTCCGAAAAGAGGCACGTCGATTCCGTGGGCCCTGAGTACGGGTAAGACCGCATTGACCTGACCCTGACCGCCGTCAAGAAGAATCAGATCGGGAAGCCGTCCGAAGCCCTCTCCGCTGTCTTTGTTCTGTTCATATTCGGTAAGACGTCTGTCCATGACCTCCGCCATTGAAGCATAGTCGTCCTGACCGCTGAATCCCTTGATGCTGAAGCGCTTGTATGCTTTTTTGAAGGGCAATCCGTTTCTGAATACCACCATTCCCGCGACGTTATTCGTGCCGGCTGTATGGGATATATCGTAGGACTCGATAAACTCGGGAGGACGGGATAATCCCAGCATCTGACCGAGTTCGTCAAGGGCGGCTGTGGACTTACCGGTTCTGCCCATATAGAGCGCGAGTTTTTCCGCAGCATTTGAGCGGCACATTTCAACGAGAGAATGCTGTTCACCTCTCTGCGGAAGGGCAATCGTGACCTTTCTGCCCGCCACGGAAGAAAGCCACTCGGAAAGCAGTCCCGAATCCTCCACGTCGCCGTCAACCGCAATTCTCGGCGGCACCTTATCCCTCATTGAATAGTAGCTTCTGATAAGCTCGTATCTTGCGGCACTCATATCCTCGGGCAAGTCTATAATAAAATGCTCGCTGTCAAACAGACGGTAATTATCAAATCGCAGTACCGAAAGACACGCCTTCGGATTAAGACCCTGAGAGGCAGTGACTATTGCAAAAACGTCCTGCTCCTTTACCGGAGCCGCCACCACCTTCTGACTGTCGGAAATTCTGTTGATTGCCTTGATTGTATCTCTGATTGACGCCGCCTTTTCGTATTCCTCGTTTTCGGATGCCTGCATCATTTTTTCAGTGAGTTCCCTGATTACCTTCTCGGAGCCGTCGGTAATGAATTCAAGGGCTCTTTCCACGTTCAGATTGTGCTGTTCCCTTGTAATTTTACCCGCGCACGGAGCGGAGCATTGACCGATTGCATGGTTGAGGCAGGGCCTGCTTTTGCCGTATTCGGCGGGAAATCTCTTATTGCATTGGGGAATGCCGAATATCTTTTTTGCTCTGTCAACCGCAGTTGAGAGCCCCGCTGAACTCATATACGGACCGATGTATTTCGCTTTTTCGTCGTCCCTCTGAAAAACAACGCGGAAATTTTTCCAGTCTCCGTTTTCGATTTTTATATAGCTGTATCCCTTGTCATCCTTGAGCAGGATGTTATATTTCGGAGTGTGCTGCTTGATGAGAGAGCATTCGAGTACAAGGGCTTCAAATTCGCTGTCACAGAGAATGAAGTCAAAATCGTCAACATTCTCCACCATTTTACGTACCTTAAGGGTATGGTTATTCTGTGAGCCGAAATACTGGCTGACTCTGTTTTTGAGTGCCTTCGCCTTGCCGATGTAAATTATCTCTTTGCTCTTGTTTTTCATGATATAGACCCCGGGCGTAAGGGGCAGAGACATGGCCTTTTTTCTTAACTTGCCCATTTTTTCGTTCACAGAATCACCTCCTTTTGCATACCGTATAATTTTATCATATCGGCATTACTATGTCAAACTGCCGAAAAATAAATATATTTGTATTTTTTGTTAAATTTTTTCGGTTGCATTTTGTAAAATATACATAATGACATTGTTTTCTCTTTCGGGTATAATATGGGCACTGTTTTATAAGGAAATTTGCAGCCGGATACATAGGTAAATCTGCAGATGGAATCTCAGACGAAAGGAACGGACACACTATGAAAGACGATATCGGCGTAATTGACCCCAAATTTGTAGAAGAAATCACAAAGCTCAAAACCCTTAAGGAAATCATCGTATACGGCACGAAAAAGGGCGGAGATAAAAGACAGTTTGTCTTCCTTGATGCAAACAAAAACGAGGACGAAAGAACCTTCAATCAGACCTGGGACGAAATAACCGCTCTGGGTACTTATTACTATCTTCACGGTATTGACGGTCAGAAAAAGGTTGCCATCATAGCGGAAAATTCCTACGAGTGGATAGTAAGCTACTATTCAACCCTTATCGGCGGCAATATCGCCGTTCCCATGGATATGAAAATCGGTGTTGACGACCTTTGTGACCAGCTCGTCAGAGGCGGATGCGATGCACTCGTTTACGACGAAAAGAACGCACCCGTTGCCGAAGCAATAAAGCAGATGCCCGAAAGTCAGGTAAAAGAATTTTTCTTCATTCCCGACTTCCCCAAATACAAGGAAGAAGGCAGAGCCGCAAGAGATGCGGGCGATACAAGATGCGTTGATGCGGAGGTAAAGCCCGAAGACCTTGCATGTATCGTTTACACCTCCGGTACCACCGGAAAGAGCAAGGGCGTTATGCTCTCTCACTACAACATCACCACCGACGTAACCGCTTCCTGCTCCGTTCAGGCAGGCAGACAGGCCATCGGTTTCCTTCCCCTTAACCATACATTCTGCTGGGTAGGCGCTCTCTTCTCGGGCTACCTGCTTGCGGAATGGGGATATATCTGCGACGGCATCAAGAACATTCAGAGGGATATGCAGAAGTATCATCCCGAGAATTTCTCAGCCGTTCCCCTTGTGGTAAATACAATCTATGACCGTATCTGGAAGACGGCAAGAAAGACCGGCAGAGAGGAAGCTCTCAAAAAAGGCCTTAAAATCAGCAAGTTCCTTTATTCCCACGGTATCGATGCACGCAGAAAGATTTTCAAGCAGGTCATTGATAATCTGGGCGGAGAGCTGAATATCATCATCTGCGGCGGTGCAAACCTTGACCCCAAATATGAGCAGGGTATGATTGATTTCGGTATTCAGATTCTCAACGGCTTCGGCATGACCGAATGCTCACCCGCCGTTACAGTAAACCTGAGAAACGACTATAAAATCGGCAGCTGCGGCAAAGCTCTTCCCTGCTGTGAAATCAAGGTAGTTGACCCCGATGAATTCGGCGTAGGCGAAATCTACGTCAAGGGTACCAACGTAATGCAGGGTTACTACAACGACCCCGAAGCCACCGCTGCGGTATTTGACGGCGAATGGCTGAAGACCGGTGACCTGGGCAGAATCGATGAGGACGGCTTCCTCTTCTTCGTAGGACGCGAAAAGAATCTTATAGTTCTCTCAAACGGCAAAAACGTTTCTCCCGAGGAAATCGAGGATAAGCTTGTCTGCATTGACTACGTTTCCGAGGTGCTCGTTTATACCGAGGACGACAGAATCTGTGCGGAATTCTTCCTCAACGAAGAGGATTATCCCGATGCACGAGAGAAGCTCAACGATGATGTTCACGCCGTAAACGCAAAGCTTCCCCAGTTCAAGAGAGTTACAAAAATCAAAGTCAGAGACGATGAATTCCCCAAGACCACCACAATGAAAATCGTCAGAAACAGAAAGAACTGACATATATTGAAATAAAAGAAAAAATTTCTTGACTTTTAATATTTGTTATGATAAAATCCATAAACGCTGCAGAAACTGCAGAGGATTAAATAACTTTATATCCTTGTCACGGTTTTCCGTGACCATAGACCGGAAGGAGGTGCTTAAGGATGTCAGCAGTAAAATACGAGGTAATGGCAGTTTATTCAGTTGCCGCAGGTGACGAAGGCGCACAGGCACTCGCAGAGAAGTTCAAGGCTATGATCGAAGCTAACGGCACCCTCGAGAGCATTGATGAGTGGGGTAAGCGCAAGCTTGCATATCCCATCAACGATGAGCCCGATGGATACTACGTTATCTACACTTTCACAGCAGAACCCGAGTTCCCCGCTGAGCTTGATCGTATCTTCAAGATCACTGAAGGTGTTCTCCGTTCACTCATCATCAACAAGAACAACTAAGGAGGTCCCGTATGCTTAATTGTGCAGTTTTAATGGGAAGACTCGTGCAGGATCCCGAGCTTCACACAACAAATTCGGGCGTTCCCGTATGTTCCTTCACCATCGCAGTTGACAGAAATTTTGTCAAGCAGGGTGAAGAAAGACAGACCGATTTCATTGATATCGTTTCGTGGTCACAGAAAGCTGAATTTGTCAGCAAGTATTTCCACAGAGGATCAATGATCGCTGTTCAGGGCAACATTCAGACCAGAAACTATGAAGATAAGAACGGCAACAAGAGAAAGAGTGTCGAGATTATCGCCGAAAACATCAGTTTCTGCGGTTCCAAGAGCGAATCAGGAACAGGCACCAGAGAGGGCTCACCCATGTATCAGCCCGCACCCTCATTTGCAACGGCAGATGAAGGCGACTTCAAGGAAATTCCCGAGGACGATTTACCGTTCTGAGTGAATTCCGTTACTCTATAAAGGAGGTTTAATCATGCCTTACGAAAAGAACGACAGAAAAGGTGGCAACAAGAAGGGCCGCAGAAAAGTCTGTGCCTTCTGTGTTGATAAGGTAGAGTATATCGATTATAAGGATGTTAACAAGCTTTCAAGATTCACTTCCGAGAGAGCAAAGATCCTTCCCCGTCGTGTAACAGGCACCTGCGCCAAGCATCAGAGAGAGCTTACAACAGCTATCAAGAGAGCTCGTCAGGTTGCTCTTATGCCCTACATCAACGACTAATGTCAATATCAAACCCCGAAGCTTTTCGGCTTCGGGGTGTTTTTTATACACAGTTATATTTGCATACAAAAACCGGCGGCAGTGAATCTGCCGCCGGTCTGTGCTTTTATCAGATATAGCTGTCTGCGATTTCTGCAATCTTGCCGTCTGCGATCATCTTATCGATGACAGCATTGATCTCGGCGAGAAGAACGGTGTTGCCCTTCTTGACTGCAATTGCATATTCCTCATTGGGGAACTGCTCGTTATCTTCAACAATCTTAAGTCCTTCGTTTTCCTGAATGTACTTGCCTGCTGTTGCGGAGTCAATAACAACTACGTCAACCTTACCGTTTACAAGGTCAAGGATTGCTTCTGTGCCCTTCTTGAATGCCGTGTATTCAAATCCGAGATCCTGAACGGCAGTCTCACCTGTATAGCCCTGAACTACGGCGATCTTCTTGTCCTTCATATCAGCTGCGGTTTTAATGTCACTGTTGTCTTCCTTGACGATCATAACCTGTGCCGCATTGTAATAATGGGTGGAGAAGTCAACTTCTTCTTCTCTTTCTGCGGTTGCCGTCATACCTGCAATAACAGCATCAATCTGACCGTTATTGAGGGAAACGATAAGTGAATCAAACTCAATGTTGTTGATCTGAGCTTCATAGCCCATGCCGGAACCGATTTCATTTGCGATTACCATGTCAATACCGTCAAATGTTGTTTTGCCGTCAACCGACTTGATAACGCCTTCTGCATCTACGAATTCAAAGGGCTCAAACTCGGCATTTGTACCGAAAACGATGACGCCGTCGGTAATTGTGCCTTTTTCGGAAAGCTTTGTGCCGCCGCAGGCATTAAATGTAAGAACCATTACGGAAAGTGCCATTACAAGTGCTGTTAATTTGATTAACTTTTTCATTGTGTTACTCCTTTTTTCTTTATCATTAAGGGTCTCCCCTTTAGTCACCTCTTAAAGAATCTTGCTGAGGAATTGCTTTGTTCGTTCATTCTGAGGATTGCCGAATATTTCTTCCGGCGATCCTTCTTCTACAATATATCCGCCGTCCATAAAGAGAACTCTGGACGCTACCTCTCTTGCGAATCCCATCTCATGGGTAACAATAATCATTGTCATTCCGCTTCTTGCAAGGTCACCGATAACCTGAAGCACTTCACCGACCATTTCTGGGTCAAGTGCTGACGTGGGCTCGTCAAAAAGCATGATTTCGGGCTCCATGGCAAGGGCTCTTGCTATTGCGATTCTCTGCTGCTGACCGCCGGAAAGCTGAGCGGGATAAGAATCCGCCTTGTCAAGAAGTCCGACTCTGTCAAGAAGCTCTTTGCCTTTCTGAATGGCCTGCTCCTTTGTCATCTTTTTAAGCTTTACGGGAGCAAGAGTGATATTCTGCAAAACGGTAAGATGCGGAAACAGATTGAATTGCTGGAATACCATTCCCATTTTCTGTCTGAGAATATTGATATCCGAATGAACTGCATTTACCTGTATATCGTCAATATAAACCTCGCCTTCATCCGGTACCTCAAGCAGATTGAGACATCTCAGAAAAGTGCTTTTTCCCGAACCGGAAGGTCCTATGACCGCGATTACTTCACCTTGATTGACCTGCGTATCTATTCCCTTGAGGACCTGAAGATCTTCGAAGGACTTGCGGAGATTTTTAACTGTAATCATCCTGTTTCCTCCTTATCTCTTCTCTGATTTTCTCAGTTTTTTCTCAAGAAGACCCAACAGCAGGGTGAGAACTTTTATGAGAACAAAATAAATGATGGCGATACCTATGAGAGGCATAAAGGCCTCGTAGGTGGCTGATTTGATAAAATCGCCCGCCTTCTGGATATCCATAAGACCGACGTAACCGACTACCGCGGTTTCTTTGATAAGCGTGATAAATTCGTTGCAGAGGGTGGGGAAAATATTTTTGAGTGCCTGCGGAAGAATGATTGAGGTCATTGTCTGAAAACCGTTAAGTCCCAGTGAACGGCCTGCTTCGGTCTGCCCGTGATTGATTGAAAGAATACCTGCCCTGAATATTTCGGAAACATAAGCGCCGGAATTGATGCCGAATGCAATCGACGCAATGATCCATTTCGGCCAGTTCACGGTTGCAAATACCACGAAATAGATAATCATAAGCTGAGTTACGGAGGGCGTGCCTCTGATAACGTCCGTGTAAACCTTACCGATTACTCTGAGAGGTTTCTTTTTTGAAATACTGCAGAGTGCGATAATAAAGCCGAGGACAAGACCTATCGCGAGAGAGAGAAGTGAAACCTCAATCGTAACTCCGAATCCGTCAAGGAGCATTTTCCATCGGTTTTTTCTGATAAAACACTTGGCAAATGTGTATGCAATTTCTGCAAACCATTCCTTCATCATATTCATTCCTTTAATTTACGAAAATAAACATACGGATTATATCACTATAATTGCATTATGTCAATAATTTTGTATTATTATACACTTTCAATACAAATCCGGAACTCATCGGGCGGATCTGATGAAAACGTCATTTTTTCCCCCGTGACCGGATGAATTATCTCCGCTTTTCCGCAGTGGAGAAGCTGATGACCGAATTCCGTCCTGAAATCGCCGTAGTAACCGTCACCCGCAAGAGGATGACCGATATAAGCCATGTGGACTCTTATCTGATGCGTTCTGCCGGTTTCAAGATTAAGCTTCACCAAAGTGCAATCCTTATGGTTTTCAACCGCTCTCCAATGCGTCACCGCATTTTCCGTTCCCAGCTCGTATGAGCAGGCACGGAGGGTTTTCATCGGGTCGGGGCGGTATATGGGAACGTCCACCGTTCCTTCACCGTTGAGAATACCTTTCACAACAGCCGTGTATTCCTTTTTTACCTTTCCCGAAAGCTTGCAGGCGGCAAGAGGATTAAGGGCACATATCACTATGCCCGAGGTGCCCTTGTCAAGCCGTCCGACCGCTCTGAAGGTGCAGGGCTTTCCGCTTTTTGAAAGGTGTGATGCCACCGCATTCGCCAGTGTGTCTCCCTGATGATTATGGGTGGGATGCATTGCCATATAAGGACTTTTGTTGATAACGAGAATGTCCTCATCCTCATAGACAATATCCAATTCGCACTCAACGGGCTCGATATCTCCGTCATCTGAAGGGATTAGCACGCGCAGGGTATCTCCCGTGTGAATAAGCTCTATTGTTTTAGCGAAATTACCGTTGAGAAGTATGCCGTTTTCCGTGTTTTTTATCGTACGGATAAGCTTGGTGGAAAAACCGTTTTTGTATTTGAGAAAAGTAAAGATTTTCATTCCGTCATATTGCTCGCCGACGGAATATTCAATCACTCTGTACATCAGAGAAGTACCTCTTTGCCCGTTTCGGCAGACTTATAGACAGCAGTCAGAATCTTAATCATATCAATGCCCTGGTCGGGTACGAATACGGGCTCTGCCTTGCCCTCAAGCACGTCAATGAAATGCTTGAGATTTGCGGCGTGTCCCGAGGGATTTCCCGCCGCATGAACGGTCTTGTTCTTCTGCTTTCCGTTCTCTTCATAAAAGACCTCGGCACCTCCCTGCTGCCAGCAGAGACCCGCCTTATCGCCTCTGAGTTCAACGAAGCGGATTTCGTCCTTTATGTTGGATGCCCATGAAAATTCTATCTGAAGCACGGCTCCGTTATCAAAACGAATCATACCCATTGCAAGGTCTTCAACGTCAAAAGTGCCGCCCTCTACCTTGTCACCGAATTTTGATTCGGGAGAATCCATTTTATCCGCATCGGCAAACCTGCTGAATACGTTGCCGCTTACGGCTACGGGCTTGGGATTGCCCATAAACCAGATTGCAAGGTCAATCATATGAACGCCCAAATCAATGAGAGGACCGCCGCCGGACTGCTCCTTTGTGGTAAACCAGCCGCCCTTACCGGGGATGCCTCTTCTTCTTACCCAGCCACATCTGCCGGCATAGAATTCACCGAAGAAGCCGTCATCCGCCATAGTCTTGATTTTCTTTGAAACGGGCATATAACGGTTATTTCTCATTATCATGAGCTGTTTTCCGTTTTTCTCTGCGGCTTCCTTCATTTTCATTGCTTCCTCAACGTTGATGGCATCGGGCTTTTCGCAGAAAACGTGCTTGCCCGCATTCAATGCGTCAACGGCAATGATTGAATGCAGATAGTTGGGAGTACAGATATCAACGTAATCTATGGATTCATCCTTGAGCAGTTCCCTGTAATCCGTATAGGTTTTTGCATCGTGATAGAAGGTCTTCTTTACAAATTCGGCTCTTTCGGGTCTGATGTCACAGACGGCAACAACCTTTACCCTCTTGTCAATGACATAAAAGGGTGTGTGGGCACCTTTCATAATACCGCCGCAGCCGATTATACCTACATTGAATTTTGCCATATTTATTTCCTCCCGTTCAAAAATGTATTTTTATGCACAAAAGCTTTTCATTGCTTCAAGGGTTTCCGAGAGCAGCTCGTCAAGCTCCCAGCCCAGCATTTCTGCGCCCGTTCTGATTACGTCTCTTGAACAGCCCGCCGCAAACGCCTTGTCCTTGAACTTCTTCTTTACGGATTTGAGCTCCATATCGCTGACACTTCCCGAAGGTCTCATCAGTGCCGCCGCACCGATAAGCCCCGTAAGCTCGTCAACGGCAAAAAGCACCTTCTCCATCTGATGCTCCGGCTTTACGTCACAGCAAAGGCCGTATCCGTGGGAGCCGACGGCATGGATAATTCTCTCGTCAATGCCTCTCTCTTTCATTATTGCCATTTCTTTGACACAATGCTCATCGGGATACATTTCAAAATCCAGATCGTGGAGTAATCCCACTATTGCCCAGAAATCCGCTTCGTCACCGTAACCGAGTTTATCTGCAAACCATCTCATGGTGCCCTCAACGGTTTCGGCGTGTTTCAGATGAAACGGCTCTTTGTTGAATTCCGTAAGTAATGCGTACGCTTCGTCTCTTGTCATGATAATACCTCCCGGGTACGGATTTTCTCCTTCACTATATCACAAAAATCCTTATTTCTCAACATAATTTTGCACTCAAATGTTGCATATCGCAAAATAGTATGATATACTTTGCTTAATTATATAATTAAGGGGAAACTATGCTCAGATTCAAGGAAAACGGTAAATTCGGCATTCTTCTTTTCGGTGACCTTCACGTAGGCACCGACTATGCCGATTCTCAGAGGTTCAGGGATATGCACAAGCTGATGACAGCCGCCCTGGATGAATACAAGCCCGACCTGTGCGTACTGTTGGGAGATATCACCACCACTTCAAAGGTAAAAGAAGACCCCGACGGTTATGCCGACGCCTTAAAGGCAATCTGCGGGCCCATCACTTCAAGAAATATCCCGGTTGCAGCCATTATGGGCAATCACGAACACGACCACGACTGCGACAGAGAAATACTTGACGTTTTCTCAGAGCTTGAAGGTATCACGATGCGCAGTGAAGGCGTAAAAGAAAAAGCGGACTACAAGGAGCTTATCTATTCCTCCGACGGAAAAACTCCCCTTGCCTGTCTGTGGTTTCTTGATTCAAATAACCTTTACGAGACCGATGATACCTCGGTTTACGATTTCGTTCACACCGACCAGATAAAGTGGTTTGAGGAAGAAAGCGAAAAATTAAAGAAGCTCAACGGCGGAAAGCCGATGCCGTCTTATATTTTCCAGCACATTCCCGTCCCGGAGGAATACCGTCTGCTGCGCAAGGCAAAATTCTTTGAGATTCCTTACAGCACAAGGGGCTTCAACACCCATGAGGGCACAAGATACGTCGGCGCGGACGGTACACAGGGATATGTCGGAGAGGGCCCCTGCTCACCTGATATCAACAACGGTCAGTTTGAAAGCTGGAAAAGGGTCGGCGGTGTCGCAGGCGCATTCTTCGGTCACGACCATCTGAACGATTTTTCCGGATACGTTGACAATATTTTCCTCGCTCAGCACAAGACAGCCGGCTTCGGTGCATATACGGACGGCTGCAGAAGCTGCGTAAGATATGTTGAAATAGATGAAAAGAATCCCTTGAGTTTCACACACGAATTGAAACATTTTAAGGAATTCGGTCTTAAATGCGAATGCCTCGGTCCGATATTCAAGAGAATTACCGACCGTCAAAGCACCAACATGCACATTGCGTCAAAGGTCGTCTGCGGTATCGCCGCGGCGGGCGCGGTGATTTACGGTGCATCAAAGCTGATTCGCAGATAATCCGAAAGGAAGCACACAGATATGAATATTATCATTGTCGGTCAGGGAAAATACGGAATGACCCTGACTCAACAGCTTGCAAATGAAAATCACGATATAGTCGTCGTTGACGTCAACAGCAATGCGGTAACCACGGCAGTTGATACCTATGACGTAATGGGTATCTGCGGCAACGGTGCCACTGTTGACATTCTCAAGGAAGCGGGTGCAAAGAAAGCAAAGCTTCTCATTGCCTGCACCGGCTCGGATGAATTGAATATTCTCTGCTGTACCTTTGCCAAGGAGCTGGGTACGGAAAATACGGTTGCCAGAGTCCGCAATCCCGACTATGCCTCGCAGAGCCAGTTCCTGCGTGAAAACATCGGCATCAACATGATAGTCAACCCCGAATATGAAACCGCAAATGAAATTTCAAGAATCATCCGTTTTCCCTCTGTTGCAAGTCTTGATTCCTTTGCAAGAGGCAAGGTTGAAATTGCAAGAATAGTCATTCACTCCGATAACCCCATTATCGGAATGCAGCTTTCGGATATCCGTAAGAAATTCAAATCAAACATCATTATCTGTGCCGTTCAGAGAGGCGGCGAAGTTCATATTCCCGACGGTAATTTCGTCATTGAGAGAGACGACTCCCTGAGCATTACCGGTACCAGATCCGCTCTGTCATCATTTATGAAGCAGACGGGTGTCTACAAGCACAAAATCAAAAACGTAATGATAATCGGCGGCGGCAGAATCGGTTTTTATCTGAGCGAGCTGCTCTGTGATACGGGCAGAAACGTCAAGCTCATAGAGTATGACGAGAATCGCTGCCACCAGCTTACCAACGAGCTTTCCGACGTTACCGTAATCTGCGGTGACGGCACGAATCAGGATATACTTGAGGAGCAGGATATTGAAAATCAGGATGCTCTTGTTGCCCTTACGGGAATTGACGAGGAAAACCTCATTGTTTCCCTCTACGGTGAAATCCGCAACGTAAACAAAGTAATCGCAAAGGTTGACAGACATTCGTATTCAATCCTCAACAACATCGGCATCGAAACGCTCGTTTCACCTCAGCTGGTTGCGGGCACCCTTGTTACAAGATACGTCCGTGCTCTTGAGAACTCTGCCGACAACACCCATATCCAGACGCTTTATAAGCTTCTTGATGGAAAGATTGAGGCGGCGGAATTCATCGTTCCTCCTAACTGGGCTCACAATGAAGAAACCTTCAAGGACCTTGACCTCAAGCCGAATCTCATCGTTGCCTGCATCATCAGAGGCAACAGAATCATATTCCCCGGCGGCGATGACAGTATCATAAGCGGCGACAGAGTAATCGTCGTTACCGCAGGCAGATACCTCAAGGAACTGCACGATATCTTCAAGTTGGGGTGATGCGGGATGAACAGAAGAAAAATTGCCTATGATTTAGGCGTTATCCTGATGATAGAAGCAGCACTTATGATTCTTCCGGTCATAGTCTGCATCATATACAGAGAGTGGAAAATACTTCCCTCCTTCATCATTCCCATAGCGGCGCTCGTTATTACCGGTAAAATTCTCGCATGGAAAAAGCCCAAAAGAGAAAACATATATGCCAAAGAGGGCTTTATGATAGTATCCCTGGCATGGACTCTTATGTCCGCCTTCGGTGCTCTCCCCTTCGTCATCAGCAAGAGTATTGACAGAGGAAATTTCATCAGAAGCTTCATCGATGCCTTCTTTGAAACCGTTTCCGGATTCACCACCACCGGTTCAACCATTCTCGGTGAAATAGCAAGTCTTCCCCGATGCATACTTTTCTGGCGTGCATTCACCCATTTTATCGGCGGTATGGGAATACTCGTATTCGTAATTGCCATCATGCCCAAGGCAGAGGGCTCCACGATTCACATTATGAGAGCCGAGGTCCCCGGCCCCACGGTAGGTAAGCTGGTATCAAAAATCGGCGCCTCCGCAAGAATACTTTACGCCATTTACAGCGGAATGACTCTGCTGATGATGATAATGCTCCTTGCAGGCGGTATGCCTCTGTTTGATTCGATTACCAATGCGCTTGCGACTGCAGGCACGGGCGGCTTCTGCTGCCTGAATAACAGTATCGAGGGTTACTACTCTGTTGCCGGCTGTAATGCGGTTTACTGCGAATGGGTAATCGGCGTATTCATGATGCTCTTCGGCATCAACTTCAACCTTTACTACTATCTGCTCATAAGGCAGGGTAAACTGATACTGAAGGATGAAGAGCTTAAATGGTTTCTCGGTATCGTTCTGGGTGCCACCTTCATTATCACCGTTGACCTTACGTTCACAAGCGATATAGTCATTGACCTTCCCGATGCCGTAAGGCAGGCATTCTTCCAGGTCAACGCCTTTATTTCCACCACCGGTTTCTCATCGGTCAACTTTGACCTGTGGCCCACGGTTTCCAAGGCGGTGCTTGTATTCCTGATGTTCGTGGGCGGCTGCTGCGGCTCTACCGGCGGCGGTCTCAAGGTTACCCGTATCATCATTCTCATTAAGAACAGCATCCGTTCAATCAAGAAAGCGGCAAATCCCAGAAGAGTGGAAACCGTCCGCATCAACGGCAGACCCGTTGACGAGGATACCGTAACGGGCGTACTCGGTTACTTCGGACTGTTCATGATTCTCGGAATCATTTCATTCTTTATCGTTTCAATAGATCCCCACACCGCAGACCTTACCACCGGCTCGACAGCCGTATTTACCTGCCTTAACAACGTAGGTCCCGGCTTCAATCTGGTAGGTCCCACCGAAAACTTCGGCGGATTCTCCATTCTCTCCAAGTTAGTACTTTCTTTTGACATGCTGGCAGGAAGACTTGAGTTGTTCCCCATGCTTCTTCTCTTCTCAAAAATCGGCAGCGGCAAAAAGAAATACTCATAAACACATCAATTAAAATTCACCAATAAGAAAGGACGACTCAGCATGGATTACAAAATGAAGCTCACCCAGGAACAGCAGGATATCCTGAACGGCTCCAAGGGTGAAACAATGGCAAAGATTATGAAGACCCTCGTTCTTTACGGCGATGCTTTCGAAGCAACCGAAATGGTCCCCGTAACAAGCGAAAAGGGTCACCTCGTAACCAGCTTCGGTCTTAAAGTAATGAAGCCCGTTCACGAGCTCATGCAGAAGCTTATCGACGAGGGTGCGATTTCCGCACAGAAATTCTCCGTTGACCCCAAGCCCCTTGACCCCAACGTTCCCTCCGATTTTCTCAAGAATTTCGTATTCAACAAGTTTATGTACTCGGTACAGGATATGTACGACGAGCAGCTTGAAAAGCTCGGACTTATCGACAAGAAATCCTACACCTGCACCTGCTACATGGACGAAGTGGGAAACAAGCCCAACAAGGGTGAAATTCTTTCATGGGCAGAGTCTTCAGCCGTAAACTATGCTAACTCCGTTCTCGGTGCACGCTGCAACAGAAACTCCGGTATCATTGAGCTCTTCGGCTCAATCGTCGGCTTTGTTCCTTATTTCGGACTTCTTACCGACGAAGGCCGTAAGGCAACGTGGAAGATTACCGTCAAGACGACAAAGAAGCCCGAGGCACAGATTCTCGGCTCCGCTATCGGTATGAAGGTAATGGAAGACGTTCCCTATATTGAGGGCATGAACGAATGGCTCGGCACGGAGCTTACGGACGATGTCTGCGCTTACCTCAAGGACTTCGGCGCTGCCACCGCTTCAAACGGTGCGGTAGGTCTTTATCATATAGCAGGTCTTACTCCCGAAGCAGTTGAGCTCGGCGATTCTCTGCTTGCCGAAAATTACAAAGAATACGTTATTGACGACGCAGAGCTTCAGAGAGTTCAGGATAACTATCCCGTTATGTGGAAAGATAAAGATGCCAAGCCCGAGCTTTGCTTCGTAGGTTGTCCTCACCTTTCACTCGCTCAGCTTAACGAGTGGACCGACAACGTTGCAGAAGGTCTTAAGAAGAACGGCCTTAAAAAGGTTTCCGTTCCCACCGTATTTACCTGCGCTCCCGGCGTAAAGGAAGCATTTGAAAAGACGGAAGGCGCAAAGAAGCTTGCCGCAACGGGCGTAGTCCTCAGCTATATCTGTCCTCTTATGTATATGAACAATCCCCTTGCAAAGAAGATGGCGGTTATCACCAACTCCAACAAGCTCAGAACATACACAACTGCACGTTATTACAGAAGCGAGCAGATTCTTGACATAATCACAAAGGAGGTAAAGTAAGATGAAACAGTTCAAAGGACGTCCCGTAGTAGCAGGTAAATGTACTGCTCCCGCTCTCGTTTCTCACAGCGGCTTCAACACTCTTGCTTCCTTCCAGGGCGCTCTCCAGTTCGGCGAGCTTCCCATTATCGGTAAAAAGTATAAGCATACCGAATGTGATGACCAGAATAACAAGGACCTTTACCAGAAGCCCATGCAGGACACCGCTCTCTGCCTTCCCCAGACCATCGGCTCAACCACCGGCGGTATGATTCTCTTCTGCGCAAAGAGTCTCGGCAAGTGCCCCACCTGCCTTCTCTTCTCAGAGCATATTGACTCCCTCGCATGTGCCGGTGCAGTTCTTGCAGCCAACTGGTGCGACGAGCCCCTTATCACCGTTGACTGTCTCGGTCAGGAATTCCTTGACTACGTCAAGGACGGTATGAAAATCACCGTTGACGAAGACGGTACCGTTACTGTTGACTAAAATAATAACGGATACTGCCGCAAGCCGGCAGTATCCATAAAGCGGTGGAATATATGAAAGAATTACCCATTCTCAAGACAAAAAATCTTGTGCTGTGCGCCGCGCCTGCGGACGAGGTTGATATTGACACCATTTCCGAGGATAATGCCATCTGGTATTACCCCTGGTACATTACTATCAAAAATCAGAGCAGTACACTGATAGGTATTTTCCGTTTCAACGGTCCTCCCGTAAAAGGTACCGTTCTGCTCAGAGTAAAAGAGGATAAGGACTATATCAGCAGCGACATCGCAGAGGAAGCCCTCGGGGCAATCTGTGACTGGGCGTTTGCACAGAAGGATGTATATAAAATCAGAGTCCATCGTGTTCCCGATGATAAGCGTTACCATGAGCTCCTTGAAAAATGCGGATTCGGCCCCGGACCGGAGCCCTCCCGTGCGGAGAAAAAGAAGCCCGCCGTTTCATGGACTCTCATCTATATGCTCCTCGGTATTTCCGTCGGCTTTACCACAGGCATTTCTCTGGGCAGTTTTGCCCTGGGAATGGTGCTGGGACTTTGCGGCGGTATTGTACTCGGTATTATGTTTGACCTTAACGAAAGAAAGCACAGGTCACAGGTTACGGGCGAAAAAGACGACGAGTAACGGTTTCATTTGAGTATAAATAAAGCAGGTTTCCTTCCGGAAGCCTGCTTTTTTATTATCTGAGTCCTTTGAAGGAAAGATATGCGTTTTCAAACTCTTCCTTCTTTGAACGGCCTACCGCAATCACACTGCCGTCCTTCATCGTTGCCTCCATTCTGATGTAGGAAACAACGTAGGCAAGATTGACGATATAGCTCTTATGACAGCGGATAAACGCATCCGTCAGCTGCTCCATAACCTTTTCAAGCAATCCCGCCGCTTTGACGGTATTGCCGTCGGTCTTATGAATAATCAGATTTTTATTCTCATACTCAATATAGAGAATATCGTCAAGTCTGATTGCAAGGTCCATACCCCTTACCTTGCAGCTGAGAGTCCTGTTTTCACTGCCTATTTTTTCATTTGCCGCATCAACGTACTTATAAAGCTTTTCCGGCTTTATCGGCTTATCGATGAATCCGAAGGGCTGTACGGAAAAGAATACCTCGGAAACCATTTCGGGATATCCGGAAATAAACACGGATTTGATCCCGGTCAGATTTGAGGAAAGATAATTTGCCACATTGATTCCGCTCTCTTCACCAAGATTGATATCAATAAAGACAAGGTCAAATTCCTTTCCCTCTTCAACCAGGCGGGTAACGTCTCCCGAGCAGGTGGCTTTGGAAACCTCATAGTCGGGATATTTATCAAGTATGAGCCGTTCAATACGGTCATTTATGATACTCAGGTCGTCAACTACAAGTATTTTCATATCAATTATTTCTCATCGGGAATGAATGCATCGTGAACAGCTTCAACTGCCTTGTCAGCATCCTTGATGTCAATAAGTACGGAAATTTTGATTTCGCTTGTGGAAATCATCTGGATATTGATATCGTTTTCAAAGAGTGCCTCAAACATCTTTGCGGCAACGCCGGGATGGGTTTCCATGCCTGCGCCTACGATTGATACCTTGGCAACCGTTTCGGCATCCACTTCAATCTTGAGGTTTGAAAGAAGCTCAAGCTCCTGAAGGACTGCAACTGCAAGCTGTGCATTATCCTTGGAAGTGGTGAAGGTGATATCCTTGGTGTCGTTTCTGCCGACAGACTGAAGGATGATATCAATGTTGATATTCTTTGAAGCAAGCTTACCGAAAATCTTATATGCGATACCGGGTACGTTGGGAACACCGATAATTGAAATTCTGGCTACGTTTGTATCTTTTGTTGCGCCTCTGACAAGCATTTTTTCCATTTTAACTGTCTCCTTAACTAATGTTCCGGGCTTTCTTTCAAGACTTGAAAGCACCTCTATGACTACATTATATTTCTTTGCCATTTCAACGCTGCGGTTATTGAGAACCTGTGCGCCCAGAGTAGCCAGCTCAAGCATTTCATCATAGGTGATTTCGTTGAGCTTTACTGCTTTTTTGACCTTACGGGGATCTGCGGTGTAAACGCCGTCAACGTCGGTATAAATCTGGCAGCGGTCTGCATGCATTGCCGCCGCGATTGCAACCGCACTTGTATCCGAACCGCCTCTGCCGAGGGTGGTAAGGTCGTCATACTTGTTGAGTCCCTGGAAACCGGCTACGACAACGATGTTCTTTTTGCCGAGTTCAAGTGCGATTCTCTCGGTATTGACCTTCTTTATTCTCGCACTGCCGTAAACGGAATTTGTGTTGAAGCCCGCCTGCCAGCCGAGAAGTGAGCAGGCATGGTAGCCGAGCTTCTCAATAGCCATTGCAAGAAGAGCGATTGAAATCTGCTCACCCGATGCGAGAAGCATATCCATTTCTCTTTTTGAAGCGGCGGGATTGATTTCCTTTGCTTTTTCAATAAGGTCATCGGTCGTGTCGCCCTGTGCAGATACTACCACGACCACGTCGTTACCCTGCGCATAAGTATCCGTTACTATGCGGGCAACATTCATTACTCTTTCAGCGTTGGCAACCGAGCTTCCGCCGAATTTCTGGATTATAAGTCCCATTGTTTTTCCTCCGGTCAACTGATCAATAGTCTGTTACTCTGATGATGGATTTTGCTCCGCCCGAAAGCTCTGCCTTCCTGCAGACCTCTGCGAACGTCATTTCTTCCGTAATGAACGCATTGGCGGAAATATATTCAACGACACCGAAAACGGTATCAACTTTGACTTTGTCCGAATCGGTGCTTACGTAAAAGCGGGAAACCGTTTCCTCATAAGGAACAACGTAACCCTCCGATGCGTCCTCCCAGCCGAGGTCTTTCCTCTCTTTGATATGCTGTGCACAGTCGATTACGTCTGCAACAACCGCACTGGCTGTGGGAAGCTTGCCTGCTCCTCTGCCATAGAAGACCACGTCACCTACCGCATTGCCTCTGACGAGAACGGCATTGAATACGTCGCTTACGGATGCAAGCTGACTGCCGTTTCCGATAATTGCGGGAGAAATCCAGGCGGTGATTCTGCCGTCATCAAGCTTCTTTGACGAGCCGATAAGCTTGATGACGCCGCCCCATTTCTTTACGTTTTCAACGTCCTCTCCGGTGATGCCGCGGATACCTTTGGTATAAACGCTGTCGGGATAAACGTGTCTGCCGAAGCAAAGGGAAGCGAGGATACAGATTTTACGGCAGGCATCAAGGCCTTCAACGTCGGCGGTGGGATCCTTTTCGGCATATCCCAGCTGCTGAGCCGTACTGAGTGCCTCCTCAAAAGCCATGCCCTCTTCAATCATCTTGGTAAGAATGAAATTGGTGGTGCCGTTGAGAATGCCCGCGACCTCTTTGATTTCATTTGATGCAAGGCACTGTGAAATGGGTCTGAGGACGGGAATACCGCCTCCGACGCTTGCTTCAAAGAGGAAGTTAACGTTATTTCTTTTTGCAGTTTCAAGCAGCTCAAAGCCCTTGGTTGCCACAAGTTCCTTATTTGAAGTGACAACGCTTTTGCCCGCTTCAAGACATGACGAAACGAATTTATATGCGGGATTTACACCGCCCATTGTTTCAACAACGATTTTTACCTCATCATCCTCAAGGATGGTATTGAAATCGTTGATTACAAGTGACTCGAATTCATCACCGGGAAAAGTCCTGAGATCAAGGATATATTTCAGCTCAAGACCGTCGCTCACGCTGTTATGCTTTATGTGAGCAAAATTCTGTTTTAACACGGCTGCAACGCCGGAACCGACTACTCCGTAGCCCATTATTGCAACTTTCATAACTCTCACCTTTCGGTCAAAACCAAAAATTTACAGTTTATAATATCACAGATTTTTATGATAATAAAGTAAAATTTTGAATTTTTATGAATTTTTTTATAATTTTTAGTTTATACAATTGTATTTCGGCGTATTATGGTGTAGTATTTGCATGTATAAATTCAAGGAGGTATTCCGGATGGAAAACCGCAGTCTTGTCCAGAGACGTAAGGAACGGCTTGTTCACATAACGTATTTTACCGTATTCATAACCATTTACGTTCTTTTCGTAAAGTACGCCCTTGCCATTACGGCTCCGTTCCTGGCAGCTTTTGTAATTGCCATGCTTCTTCAGAGGCCGATAAATTTTCTTTCGGGTAAAATGCACGGAAAGGGAAAGAAACCCCTGTCATTCATCTTTGTTTCGCTGATCATCATCCTGCTCGCAGGTATAATTGTACTGCTCGGATATCTTATTTCAAACGAAATTTCCGACTTCGTGAAATTCGTTGTCGCAAAGGGCAAGGAAATCCCCGCGTACATCTACGGACTGAAAGATACCTTTTACGGACTGATATCAAAGCTGCCCGATAAAGCGGAAATCGCCGTCAGAAACGCTGCCGACGGAATAATCAAAAAATACACCGATATGATTTCTGCCGGAAGTGCTTCCTCTCAAAACGCACCGTCCCTGAATGAAACGGGCTCCACGGTCATCTCCATACTCAAGGTGCCTCTTCTGGGTATCTGGTCAACCGCAAAGCAGATTCCCGCCGTATTCACGGCAATCATCATCGGTATGATTTCCTGCTTCTTCCTTACAGCCGACTACGACGGATTTGTCAATATGATAAAGAATACCCTCACAAAAGAGGGCGGTAACAATCTTTCAAGGGCGAAAAACGTCATAGTAAACGTTTTCGGCAAATGGCTCAGATCATACATAACGATTCTTTTCATCACCTTCTGTGAAATGGCACTCGGTCTGCTGATTCTCAAGTGGACCGGAATCTACGTCACGGATTACGTTTTCGTTATCGCTCTCTGCACCGCAATCGTTGATATCTTCCCCGTTTTCGGTACGGGCACGGTGCTGATTCCCTGGGCGATTTATCAGTTCTGCACTCATAACGCGGCGACGGGTATTGCCCTGCTCATCATCTACGGTGTAATCACCTTTGTCAGACAGATTATCGAGCCCAAGCTGGTATCTGCAAACGTTAATATGAATCCCGTAATCACACTGATGGCAATGTACATCGGTCTTCAGGTATTCGGGCCTCTCGGCATCTTCATTCTTCCCCTTACGTGCATCTTCATCATCACACTCAATAAGGAAGGCATTATTCATCTGTGGAATAATAAAGCACACGATGAGACCGCAGACGAAACCGCGGATTCCGGCGAAATTCCCCAACAGGAAGAAAAGTGTGAAAATAAGGACCCTGCAGAGGAAAATACGGAAGCCTGACGTTGGTTACAATGTCTAAAACAAAATATTGATAATTAGTTAAACTGCCAAAATTAGTTAATTTCGGCAGTTTATCTTATTAAAGTAAAAATAAATCGTTGAAATTGACAGTGTAGTATGATAAAATTTCCCTAACATTGTGAATTGTCCCCGAAAATCGGTGAGATAATTTAAGGAGGAACATTCTTGAAAACTTATAACGCAAACGACATCAGAAACATCGTTCTTGCCGGTCACAGCGGCAGAGGTAAGACAACACTGGCAGAGGCAATGCTCTATGTAGCAAAGGCAACTGACAGACTCGGCAGAGTTGCAGACGGCAACACCGTCCTCGACTATGACGCAGAAGAAAAAAGACGTAAGGCATCCATCGCAACCGCAATGGCAGCTTTTGAGTGGAACAATGCCAAGATCAACCTTCTTGACACCCCGGGCCTCTTTGACTTCGCAGGCGGAGTAAGTGAAGGTATCCGCGCAGCCGAGACCGCAATCATCGTACTTGCAGCCGGCTCCGATATCGACGTAGGCGCAGAGAAGGCATACAAGGCAGCCAACGCAAGAGGTATTGCAAAGTTCTTTGCAGTTACAAGATGCGATGCAGAAAATACAAACTTCTACAAGACGTTTGACGCAATCAAGGCAGAGTACGGCGCTCCCGTATGTCCCGTTGTAGTTCCCTATATGGAAGGCGATGCCGTAAAGGCATACGTTGACTTTGCAACAGGCAAGGCATATTCATACGCAAACGGCAAGGCAACAGAGGTTGCTATGCCCGCTGACGATAATATTGAAGAAATGAAGGCAGCTTTCACAGAGGCAGTTGCTTCCGCAGACGAAGAGCTCATGGAGAAGTTCTTTATGGAAGAGCCCCTTACCGCTGACGAAATTTCCAAGGGCCTCAAGGCAGGTATCGCAAACGGTGACATCTACCCCGTATTCGCCTGCTCCGGCTACAATGCTGACGCTGTTGACCTTATCCTCAACACTATCGTTGCTTCCGCTCCCGATGCAACAAAGGCAGCAGAGAAGGTTGACGCTTCCGCTCCCGTTGAAGCTATCGCATTCAAGACAGTTGATGACCGCTTCGGCAAGATGACATTCTTCAAGGTTATCAACGGTAAGCTTTCAGGTGCAATTCCCGCATACAACAGCCGTACCGAATCTCAGGAAAAAATCGGTAAGATGGTATTCCTCAAGGGCGACAAGCAGGAAGACACAACAGAAATCGTTGCCGGTGATATCGGTATCGTAACAAAGCTTGATTCCTTCAAGACAGGCGATACTCTCTGCGCTCCCAAGGCAGACGTTACGCTTGAAGGCGTTAACTATCCCAATCCCTGCCTTTCAATGGCAGTCCGCTCCAAGAAGAAGGGCGAAGAAGATAAGGTTGCCGCAGGTCTCAACAGAATCGCAATTGAAGATCCCACGGTTACTTTCGTTACCAATGCAGAAACACACGAGCAGATTCTCTCCGTTCTCGGTGAACAGCATCTTGACTCCGTTGTTAATAAGCTTAAGAATAAGTTCAACGTTGAGGTTGAGCTTACCACTCCCAAGGTAGCATACAGAGAGACCATCAGTGCCGTTTACGATGCACACGGCCGTCATAAGAAGCAGTCCGGCGGCAGCGGCCAGTTCGGTGACGTATGGATTCGTTTCGAGCCTATGGAGGGTGACGGATTTGAATTCCTTGATGAAGTTGTCGGCGGCGCAGTTCCCAGAAACTTCATTCCCTCAGTTGAAAAAGGTCTCCGCAATGCTATTGAAAAGGGTCCCCTTACCGGCAGTAAGGTAGTCGGCATCAGAGCCGCTCTTCACGACGGTCAGTCCCACCCCGTTGACTCCAACGATATGGCATTCCAGACAGCTGCAAGACTTGCCTTCAAGGAAGCAATGCAGAATGCTAAGCCCAAGATTCTTGAGCCCTACGGCATTCTTAAGGCATATATGCCCGGCGACAACCTTGGTGACATCATGGGTGACGTTACCAAGAGACGCGGCCGCGTTCTCGGTATGGGCCCCAGCGAAGAGGATCCCAAGATTCAGGAGCTCACAGCAGAAGTTCCCATGGCTGAAATGGGCGACTTTGCAACGGTTCTTCGTTCCGTAACGATCGGCAGAGGTTACTTCTCAATCGATTTTGATCACTACGAGGTTGCTCCCAACGACGTAGCTCAGAAGGTTATTGAAGAAGCCAAGGCATCCGCAGAAGAAGAATAATAACAGCAAAACGGCACCGTTATCCTCCGGGATAACGGTGCTTTCATTATTTTATACAGATATTTTTCTCTGATCCGTCTTGATTTGTCGTTGTGTCTGTGCTATGATTTTTGTATATTTTTAATCTGTTCCCATGGCGTGAAGGAGGAAGTGCAATGAATAAATACCGTGATTTTGACAACTATCTTAAGGAATATCCCGATGAAAACGGATATTTCGGGAAATACGGCGGAAATTACCTTGACGATCCCGAGCTCATAAAAGCATTCAACGAATACGCGGAGGGCTATATGACCATCGCCCAGTCCTCACAGTTCATCGCGGAGCTCAGAAGAATAAGAAAGGATTTCCAGGGCAGACCCACTCCCCTCTATCATTGCCAGAATCTTTCGAATATGCTGGGACGCACTCAGATTTATCTCAAGAGAGAGGACCTTAACCACTCCGGTGCACACAAGCTCAACCACTGTATGGGCGAAGGACTCCTTGCAAAATATATGGGCAAAAAGAAGCTGATCGCCGAAACGGGTGCAGGTCAGCACGGTGTTGCCCTTGCGACTGCCGCTGCATATTTCGGCCTTGAGTGCGACATATATATGGGCGAAGTAGATATTGCAAAGCAGGCTCCCAACGTTACAAGAATGAAGCTTCTGGGTGCGAGAGTAATTCCCGTATCGGCAGGTCTTAAAACTCTCAAAGAAGCGGTTGACGCCGCATTTGAGGCATATTCAAGAGAATATAAAACCGCTATTTACTGTATCGGCACCGCAGCAGGCCCTCATCCCTTCCCCCTGATGGTAAGAGATTTCCAGCAGGTTATCGGCGACGAAGCAAGAGCTCAGTTCATTGAGCAGACGGGACACCTTCCCGATAAGGTAGTCGCCTGCGTAGGCGGCGGCTCAAACTCCATAGGCACTTTCGTTCCCTTCCTTGCAGACCCCGTTGAAATCGTAGGCGTTGAGCCCGGCGGACGCGGAAGTAAATTAGGCGACCATGCCGCCTCCGTAACCTACGGCTCAGAGGGAATCATGCACGGCTTCAACAGCATTATGCTTGCCGACGAAAACGGTGACCCCGCTCCCGTTTATTCAAATGCAAGCGGCCTTGACTACCCCGCAGTAGGCCCCGAGCATGCAATGCTTCACGATATGAACAGAATCAAATACGTAACCGTCAGCGACGAGGAAGCCATTGAAGCACTCTTCATTCTTTCAAGAAAAGAGGGCATCATCCCCGCTATTGAAAGCTCACACGCACTTGCATACGCCATCCGCGAAGCAAGAAACGGCAAGCCCGAATCAATCATCGTTACCCTCTCCGGACGCGGTGACAAGGACCTTGATTATGTTGTTGAGCATTACGGCTACGGCGAAAACATCAAATTATAATTTATACCCACATATACAAAAACAACCGTGAGTAACTGCTCACGGTTGTTTGTTTTCAGTATTCAAATGTCTGCGATTTATGAAGCAGGGAAATTTCTCCCTTATTCATCTTTACGGCTTCATAGTATTTTACTTCTATGTCGGTTTCCAGGATAAAATCATCCAGCCCCTCACATTCGTCTGCAAAGGGTACCGTAATCGTTCCCGTGCTGACGGTATAGCATTCATCCGCACCTGAGCTGACGTCCTGCACCGTAAGTCCGTATTTATCCGCATATTTCTGTGCATTCTTTTCCGTCCTGAAGGGAACGGTGAAATCTGCGCTGATATACCACTTACCGTCACTGCTTTCAAGGAAACCGAGATTATGGTCTCCCGCGACAAATACCGGCTCTTCCCCGATAAGTGCGTCTGTCAGCATACGCTGATTCGTTTCCGGCTTTTCCGTCAGGCGTCGGTGCTTACCGACAATATCACACAAAAGCTCATTGCCATTATAGTAAGCGTAATAATACTTGTAGCCCTCTTCGTCATTAAAGTATGCCGATGAGGTGTACCATTTACGGTTTGCGTATTCGCAGACCATATATTCCTTCAGCTTGCCGTCATTCTGTTTGTTTATCGTAACGGTAATCTTGTCTGCTCCGTAGGTTTTGTTTTTATTCAGACCGCTGAGGAAAACGGAATAATCATCCCCCTCAATTTCAACCGCATACCGGGTATCATTCCGGTTGAAATACCCGACCGTGATTTCCCTGCCGGAAGCCGATTTTGCGAAATAATCAAAGTGAGGGTTCTCTTCACCGGTAAAAAACACATAAACCGTCTTTCCGCTTAAATCGGAATAGGTAACTGTATTGTTGACGGAATCCTCTTTCATTTCAAGGCCCGCCGTTTTTGCGGTATGATAAAAGTCAATGTTTCCGATATCATCCAGCACCTGCTTTATTGTAAGGCAGTTTTCAAATACGGCGGCAACGGGCTCAGCCATTTCGGGCTTTACGGAGGTATCCGCACCGCAGCCGAAAAGCGAAGCAACAGTCAGCAAAACAAAAAACAAAGACAGATGTTTTTTAAGCATCGGCATTTTCATCTTCATCGGAATCGGTTTCTTCTTCCGTCTTCTCCTCATTTTCATCGGCGGGCTCATACTCCGCAAGCTCATCGGGATTAACGGGTCTTGCCCTGACGTAAACCTTTTCTTTGGGCGGCTCGTTTCCGAGTGCCTTTCTCAGACGGGGATAAATCAACGCCGCAAGAAGCGCACCGATAACACCGACAACAAGCTGAGGCCATGCAAAAAACGAAATCAGCTCCTGTGTCTGTGCCTCGGTAATATCCAGATCGGGAATCACAAGGTTAGTAACCCCCATATTGAGCAGGGCAAATCTTGCGGTACCCGCCATAAGCACGCCTGCCATACGGACCGCCCATTTGACAGCTTTCCTTTTCCTGCTGATAAAGATGAACAGTATCATCATAAAAAACATATTGGCTGCACAGATTGCCGGCTCAATAAGAATAATCTTCGGTCCTATACCCAGCAGATACGCGGTATAGGGAGAAACAAGGGCTAAAAACAGACCGCTTGAAAATCCCACCGAAAGAGTTGTAACTGCAATTATAAAGCATTCACAGATACCGGTTGCAATCTGTCCCAGGGGTTTTGTAACAAGCTGAAGTAAAACGAGAATCACCAGCATTACCGCCACCTGAATTAACTTTTTGGTGTTTTTATTCATAATTTCACCCCGTCAACCGTTATCCTTACTGTCAAACCATCCTTTTGCAAAAACCGCAACAGACGGTATCAGTTTTTTGATTTCTATACCCGACGTGTTGATAACGAGATTATATCCCTTCGGATCTCCCCAGGGACTGTCGGATATCATTTCTCTTGAGTTTTTCCTGTTTTTATCAATTGCTTTCATATTTTTGAGCAATTCTTTTTCGGAAAGGTTTTCATCCTTTCCGCTTCTTTCGGCACAACGCTTGATTTTTGACACAGTGTCGGCGCAAACGAAAATATTGAGAGGACCGTAATCCTTCAGCAGTAAATCCGCATTCCTGCCTACAATGACACAGTCTCTGTCTCTTGCGGCTATTTCCTTGATGACATTGGTCTGCTCACGAAGCAGCTTAATCTGTGTGGATTGAAGCACCTCGGGAATATGGAAGGACTGCCCCATGGTGATTGCGGCTGAAGACGAAAAGGTCTGCCCCAACATATAATGGGCATAATCCTCACTTACACTGCATTTTCGCGCTATTTCGGCAATGATTTCTCTGTCGTAATAATCCCATCCAAGCTCCGCGGCAAGTCTCTTTCCGAGTTCTCTGCCGCCGCTGCCGAACTCACGGCTTACAGTAATGATTCTCATACGCAATCCCTCCCGATTTTACTCAATTATACTATATCATCCTTGCCGATTATTTTCAATAATATTGTGAAATATCCGACCTGTTTTTTTGATATTTTTACGCCGTTGACAACGGTTAAATTTGAGTATATACTCATTGTCGGAGGCGGTATTTCCATAACGGAAACATAGGAGGAAAGAGATATGTTTTTGCTTGAAAAAACCTACGATATAGATGAAATAGTCCGGAACAATATGCACACCCACAGTATAAATTCTCTTTGCTCAAAGCCTGAAATGGTATTTGAGGAAATGATAAAAAAGGCAGAGGAAAGAGGTCTTCATACACTTGCAATCACCGACCATTCCGACCCGGGAAGCGATATTGATGTGCTTTCAAACACCGCTGACCTCAAAAAGCGGCTTGAAAGGATTGATACGAAGGTGAGAGTTCTTATCGGAGCGGAGCTTTCGGCTTACGGCAACGGACTTTATGCGGATAATCCGGTTCTCAACAAAGCCCTTGATTACCGTGCATATTCGCAAAATCACTATCACCTCAGCACCTGGCAGCAGCCCGAAGATAAAAGCGTAAGAGGTTATGCGGAGCATATACTGACTACCCTCGGTACGCTTTTTGAAACGGACAGAGCCGACTGTATCGTGCATCCCTTTACTCCGTATAAGATGAAATTCTTTTCCGAAAAAGAAAAGTATGAGCTTCTTGACTGTTTTACGGACAATGAACTCGGAGACATTATGACAAAGGGCGAGAAAGCACTTTGTGCCTGGGAAATTCACCTGCCCACCGTCAATCAGTTCCCCGAATTTTCAAAGAGGATGTTCAATATCGGAAAAGAAGCCGGCGTACATTTCAACTTCGGAACAGATGCCCACACCCTCGCGGGAATATCTCCCGAGGATGCGGCGGAAATACTTAAAAGAGCATACAGATAAAATCAACGGGCTCTCCTTTTTCGGAAAGCCCGTTTATCATTGTTGTTTTGCTGTTCTTCGCCGATAGATTCAAGCCCGCGCAGATTAGTTTGAGAGAAAAAAGCGATTTCTTTGCCGAAAGACAGTGCTGCTGCACGGTGGAGGCAAAAAATCGCTTAATCCAAAACAATATAATCAAACATAAAAAAAGAGGAGTACCGACCTATCGGATAGTACTCCTTAAATGTTTATCTATACTTGTTTTGGATGTTTTTCCTCAAAATAATCAAGCGATTATGCACCGATGAATTCAAATTCCTCTATGAGAGCCATAACCTTTGCCTCGGTTTCACTGTAAACCCTGCTTCCGAGATTTATCATATACTCATCATCGTCTCTGTCGCAGAGCATGGCATAATTCCTGCCGATTTCTCTCTCAACGTTTACATTCTTTCTCTCGGTAAGATAGTAAAAGCTGAACGAGGTTCCGTCGGAAATGACCGAATAGAAACCGGGGGCCTCCTGCTCCGTCTTTGAGTACATGGCGTTTACCGCCTGGGTGGACAGAATAGTGTGGGGCAGATATTTATGAAAAGCAAGCTGAGCCGAAAATACCATGAGTGCTCTGAGCTGGGTAAGCTCGCTGTTTTCAAGCTTTGAGGCATCCTCGGGGCAAAGCTCCTCGGGGGTGAGAGAAGCGAATCTCTCTCCCAGAATAGCAGCTTTCATACTGTTGCCGTTGGCTCTCTGTTCATCCATAATTACCGCCAGATCTGCAAATTCAGAGGCGGCACCTTCCTTCTTTTTGGGATGGAAGATTTTTATATCGTCATCGTTAGGTCTCATCAGATTATATCCTTAAATTCAACTACCTTATTTGTTTTACCAGATTCAAATATTGCCTCAACCAGCTTCATAAGTCTTCTCTGCTGGTCGTGGGTAATAAGCGCATCCTGCTCTCCTCTCAGATGAGCGTAGATGTTCTTATAGTATTCACCCCAGTCTGCCTTCTGTACGGGCAGAGGATAGGTCTGAATCGTATCGTCCGTTCTGGGTGCCATGGTCTTTGTGATACCTGCGCCTGCAACGATGGGAACAGCGTCTCTGTTTTCCCAATCGGAAACCATTACGATTTTACCGTCGCAGTCCCAGTTATTGATAACGGCACTGCCGTTTTCACCGAGCATATACCAGAGGGGAAGCTCAATGAAGTTACTTGTGGTAACCTCAACGTAAAATGAAAGTCCGTCGTCAAAAATCAGAGTGGTGCGGAAGCCGTCATCACATTTTTCGTTTGTAACGAAGGTAAGCTCCGCATAGACGGATTTAAGCTTTCTGGGATAAGTCATCATAAGTGCCTGGTCAAGCAGGTGAATACCCCAGTCATAAACCATACCGCCGCCGTGCTCGGGCTGATTCCTCCAGTCACCGGGCACACCTCTTGAGCCCTGAACTCTGGACTCTATGCGAAAAACGGGTCCCAAAGTCTTATCGTCAAGGATTTTCTTCATCGTAAGATAATCCTCGTCCCAGCGTCTGTTTTGGTGAACCGTGAAAAGCTTGCCTGTTTCGTTTGCAACGGCAATCATTTCTTCAAGGTCTTCGCTGCAGATGGTAACCGGCTTTTCGCTGATTACGTTTTTACCGTGACGAAGCGCGTCAATAACGATTTCCTTATGATAATCGTTGGGTGTGGCAACAGTTACAAGGTCTATTCTCTCATCAGCGAGAAGCTCCTCTCTCGTAGCAAAGGCATGTATGCCGTTTGCTTCCGCCCTCTCTCTTGCCTTGGGGTCGATATCGTAAATACCCACCATTTCGGCGTATTCTTTCATCTCGTTGATGTTTTTGCGTGTGTGCCAGCTGCCCATTCCGCCGTAACCGATTACGGCATATCCGAATTTTCCGTTAACCATTTTATTTTCCTCTGATATACGATTTATTTGCGTTAATTTTTAATCAGAACCACCATGCCGCGCCGGTGTCTTCCGTGATGAGAACTTCCTTGAGGAACTTGACTGCCTTTGAAAGGCCCTCGTTCTGGCTCATAAGTGAATCCTCATGTTCAATGCTGATTGCGTAGTCATAGCCCGCAAGACGAAGCTCGGATATCATATCCTTCCAGTAAGCGTAATCGTTGCCGTAACCGACTGAACGGAATATCCATGAACGGTTGATTTCGTCGCCGTATGACTTTGTATCAAGTACACCGTTTACCGCGGTGTTGTACTTATCAATCTTGGTATCCTTTGCGTGGAAGTGGAAGATTGCATCGCCGAGCTTGCGGATGCACGCAACGGGATCCATACCCTGCCAGATAAGGTGGCTGGGATCAAAGTTTGCGCCGATTTCGGGACCGACTGCCTCACGGAGCTTAAGGAGCGACTCCGTATTGTAAACGCAGAAGCCGGGATGAAGCTCGAGAGCGATTTTGTTTACGCCGTGTTCCTTTGCGAAGGCAACAAGGTCCTTCCAGTAGGGAATAAGCTTCTCTTCCCACTGCCACTTGAGGATTTCGGAGAAATCATCGGGCCAGGGGCAGACTACCCAGTTGGGATACTTTGCGGTATCGCAGTCACCGGGACAGCCGGAGAAGGTGTTTATCTGATGAAGTCCGAGCTTCTCTGCAAGAAGGATGGTATTTCTGATGGTCTTATCCCATTCGGCAGCCAGTTCCTTATTGGGATGAACGGGGTTGCCGTGGCAGGAAAGAGCTGAAATTTCCATATCGTACTTCTTGATGAGTGCCTTGAACTCCTCAAGCTTCTTATCGTCTGCAAGAAGCTCCTCGGGATTTGCGTGGGCATTTCCGGGATATCCGCCGCAGCCGATTTCAACCATTTCAATACCCAGGGACTTGAAATATTTGAGTGCTTCCTCAAGAGGAAGATTTGAAAGTAAAGTTGTAAATACGCCGAGTTTCATTTTGTTTCTCCTCAGATTATTGATTTAAGATATTTGAGACTTCTTGCTATATCTTCAAAGCCGTTGGGCTCGGGATCATCGTTTTCAACAACGACCCAGGGAAGCTCCATGACCTTTGCCGCCTTGATTACGGTCTTGATATCGCAGGTGCCTTCGCCGAGTGCCTTGGGGTGACCGTCAATACCGTCCTTGATGTGAAGCAGGATGATTTTATCCATATGGTCAAGGAGGAACTTATAGTTGTCAACGCCTGCATAGTAACTCCAGTAGGTGTCGATTTCAAGATCGCAGTAGCTTCCGATTACGTCAATGGGAAGACGCTTGTTGCGCAGGGGCTTGAATTCTTCGCAATGGTTGTGATAGTAGGTGGTAATGCCGTATTTTTCCATTGCGTATTCCTTTGCTCTGCCCAGTACCTTACCCGTTTTGACGCATTCGTCAAGAGTCTTGTGGGGAGCACCGCCTACGCCGATTGCCTTGACACCGAGCTCATGCTGAAATTCAATAGTGTCTTCAAGCTTGCCCTTTTCAAAATCGCCCAGACCGATGTGACCGCCTACGCATACCAGACCGAGCTCGTCAAGCTTTGCTCTGATAACCTTTGCATCAGTATTGAAGTAGCCGGCAAATTCAACACCGTCGTAGCCGATTTCCTTGATTTTTTCAAGTGCCTTGAGTAATGATTCCGTGTCCTTTATACCGTCTCTGACGGAATAAACCTGAACAGCTATTTTCATCTGAATTACTCCTCTTCGTTAAAATAGTAGGGCTTGCCTGATTCGGCTGACTTGTAGATACCCTCAAGAATCTGTGTAACTACCATTGCCTGCTCGGGCTTTGTGGGAACGGGAGTGTCGTTGATGATTGCTTCATAGAAAGCATGGTTTTCAAGGTCCTCTGCTCTGTCGGATGCGCCGTCATAGAATGCAACGCCGCCGCATTCAAAGCTGGGCTTCTCGATAACCTGTCTGTTATTCTTTACGTAATTGAGGCGAAGACCGTCAAGCATATCTGCGCCGCCCTTGTCACCGCATACGAGAGTGATTGCCTCTCTGGGGTCTGCAATATTGAGTGCCCAGCTTGATTCAACGCTTACGGTCGCACCGTTTTCCATTACTACGAAGCCGAATGCCGAATCCTCAACAGTATACTTTTCGGGATCCCAGTCGCCCCATGCATTGGCCGTACCGTTGGCTTCACCGAGCTTCTTGTACTTTGTACCTACGCAGTATTTGGGCTTGTAGTTATTCATCATCCAGAGAGTCAGGTCAAGTGCATGGGTACCGATATCAATAAGGGGACCGCCGCCCTGCTCATATTCATTAAGGAATACGCCCCAGGTGGGAACTGCTCTTCTTCTGAGAGCGATTGCTCTGCCGTAGTAAATATCACCCAGCTCGCCGTTTTCGCAGCAGGTCTTGAGATACTGGGAGTCGCCTCTCCATCTTGACTGATAACCGATTGTCAGCTTTTTGCCGGTTTTCAGAGAGGTTTCATACATTGCCTTTGCTTCGGCATAGGTCTTTGCCATGGGCTTTTCGCACATAACGTGCTTGCCTGCCTCAAGGGCATCTATTGTGATGAACGAATGTGAACGGTTGGGAGTACATACGTGAACTGCAACGATATCGGGCTCGTTAGCAAGAAGCTCTTTGTAGTCCTCATAAACTCTTGCGCCTTCAACGCCGTACTTCTTGGCGGCTTCCTGTGCCTTCTCGATGATGATGTCACAGAATGCCACAACTTCAACCTTATTATTTCTTGAAAGTGCCGGGAGATGCTTGCCGTTTGCGATACCGCCGCAGCCAATAACGCCTACCTTGATTTTTTCGCTCATTGTCTTATTCTCCTTTTCTTTGTGTCCTGCACAAATATTCACTCTGTATTATACAACATATTGTGTATTATTCAAGATTAAATTGAATATTCAGTAGATTTTTTTGAGGATTTTTTCATCCGTGTTGACTAAATTCCCGCCGTATAGTATGATTTATTCATCATTGAAGGAGATGTTGATATGAAGATATACGATTCCGTTTCTCAGCTCGTCGGAAATACTCCTCTGGTGCGTTTTGAAAAATTTGCGCAGGGCAGAAATGCAAAGGGAGAAATTCTCGCAAAGCTTGAATACCTCAATCCCGCCGGCTCCGCAAAGGACAGAGTGGGTAAAGAAATGCTTGACGCCGCTCTTGAAAGAGGCACAATCACAAAGGATTCAGTCATCATTGAGCCCACCAGCGGAAACACGGGTATAGGTATCGCATCCTACGCTTCTCAGCTTGGAATGAAGGTCATTATCGTTATGCCCGAAACCATGAGTATGGAAAGGCGCAAGCTCCTTGCCGCATACGGTGCTCAGCTCGTGCTGACGGACGGTGCAAAGGGTATGTCGGGTGCCATTGAAAAAGCGGAGGAAATCGCCGCCGCCACTCCCGGCTCATTCATTCCGGCTCAGTTTGACAATCCCGATAACGCCGCCGCTCACTATAAGACCACCGGCCCCGAAATATTCGCCGACACGGACGGAAAGGTTGATTTCTTTGTAGCGGGTGTAGGCACGGGCGGTACGATTACCGGAACCGGCAGATACCTTAAAGAGAAGAATCCCGACGTCAAAATCATAGCGGTCGAGCCCGCAGATTCGCCCCTGCTCTCCGAGGGCAGGTCCGGCCCTCACGGTCTTCAGGGAATCGGTGCGAACTTCGTGCCCTCAATCCTTGACAGAGATTTAATTGACGAAATCATCACCGTCACCACGGAAGAAGCATACGCCGCCGCAAGAGAAGCCGTAAAGACTCAGGGCTGTCTTGTTGGAATTACCGCAGGCGCCGCCCTTCACGCCGCATCCGTAATCGCTTCCGTGCCGGAAAACGAAGGCAAGGTAATCGTTGCCCTCCTTCCCGACGGCGGTGAAAGATATATGTCAACAAATATGTTTGAGGAATAATATCATACGGCAATAATTAAACCCGTACGGTCTGACCGTACGGGCTTATCGTTTGCTTATATCAAATCTCAGAAAAGCTCGTTTATATCACACTTTTCGCCGAGCCACTGCTTTCTGACGTCATCAAAGACCTTATCGGAATACTTCGGGATTTTATAAAGCGTTGTGGGAAGATACTGATCGCCGGCAACCTCGGGAGTACAGCAGGCGTTGTCGTTTCTGTATTTGTCACGGTTTTCCCTGATCCTGAAATCGGGAACTTCCATGGGAATATTTCCGTTTACGACGGATTTCCACGCCATAAGTCCGCAGAGTCCCATATCGCAGGCGGTATAAACGTCAATCGCCCACTCGCCGTCCGGTCTGCCGAGTATCTTCTCAATGAAGAAATGAGTAGTATAGAAATCCGAGCCGCCGTGACCGCCGGATTTGATTTCAATTTCTTTTCCGATATCGTTTTCGGGGTCGTATTTATCCCATTCGCCCTGACAAAGCTTAGCGCCTTCGCGGTAAATGTTGAATTCCTCGTCATTGTATCTTGCGGATTCCATCATACCCTTTGTGCCGTAAATCTGATAATTTATGCTGCCGGGCTCTCTCTTGAGACCACCGTGAATACTCTTGATGATTGCTCCGTTTTCGAGGGTAATCATTTCAATTCCCGTGCTGCGGACAAGGCCGATTCTCTGATGCTTTTCTTCAAAGTTGGGATTCGTTTCAAAGCCCACTACCTTAACGGGTCTGAGTCCTGTAATGGAAATGATGGGACCGCAGGAATGGGTGCAGTAGAAGGTGGCGCAAAGACGGTTGCGCCAGTGATCTCTTTCGCCGTAGGTAATTTCGGGCCAGATACTTGCACAGTCGTGGATATATTCACCCTCACCGTACTGGATTTCGCCCACGTCGCCGCTGCGGTATCTCTTACGCATTTCAAACGGTGCTTTCATGTAGCAGTAATTCTCGGCATAGGTATATACAAGTCCCGTTCTCTCAACGGCTTCAACGAGTTCAACAAGCTGTGCGGGAGTTTCCGCGGGAAGCACCTCGCTCATAACGTGCTTGCCTGCATCAAGGCATCTGACTGCGTACGTCGCATGCTCGTGAGCGTAGTTTGCCAGAACGACCGCATCCATATCGTGCTTGATGAATTCATCAAAATCCTTGTAAACGCCGACTTCTATGCCGTGCTCCTTTGCCGCTTCGGTGACCTTATCAAGCAGGGGCTCGTATTTGTCGCAGACCGCAACGAGCTGAGCATCGGGATGATTGAGAAGCTGGTCAATCATGGTAAAACCTCTGTGACCGCCGAATACGCCTATTCTTACCTTTTTATCCATAAAACGTGCCTTCCTTTTCCGTGAAATATAATTGCAAATCAAAAATATCATAACAAAATTCGTTTGTCAATCAAAAGTATCTGCGGACAAAATAACGTTCCGTTATACCGCTTGGATATATTGAAAAAAGAGAAAAAGTAATGTATAATTATTTGGCTAAAGATTGAGGCACACAACATTTTATCAACACTTCCGAGGAATATCATGTCAAATAAATCAAATCTCAAAACAAATCCCGATGCCTGCCCTCTCGCAAAGAAATGCGGCGGCTGTCAGCTTCAGAATATGACCTACGAAAGACAGCTTAAATGGAAGCAGGCGAGGACTGAAATACTGCTGAAGGAATACGGTAAGGTCCGTAAAATAGTAGGTATGGAAAATCCGTATCACTACCGCAACAAGGTGCAGGCGGCATTCGGCAGACTCCGCACGGGTAAGGTCATATCGGGCGTATATCAGTCCGGCACTCACAGAATAGTCTGTGTTGATTCCTGCATGACGGAGGATGAAACCGCGGATAAAATCATAGTTGATATCCGCGAAATGCTGCCCCGCTTCAAAATATGGGTTTACGATGAAGACAAACGGACGGGATTCCTTCGCCACGTGCTTGTAAAACGCGGTTTTTCCACGGGCGAGGTAATGGTCGTGCTTGTGGCGGCAACGGGATATTTCCCCATGAAAAAGAAATTCACCGAAGCACTGCTGAAGCTTCATCCCGAAATCACGACAGTCATACTCAGCATCAATCCCAAGGACACTACCCTCGTGTTGGGTGACAAAGAGGAGGTTCTTTACGGTAAAGGATATATTGAGGACGTACTTTGCGGCCTGACCTTTGCCATTTCCGCCCGTTCATTCTATCAGATAAATCCCGTTCAGACGGAAAAGCTTTATGCCAAAGCCCTTGAGTATGCTCAGCTTGACAAAAGCACCACCGTCATTGATGCTTACTGCGGTATCGGCACGATAGGACTTGCCGCTTCAAAAACCGCAGGCAGCGTAATCGGCGTTGAGCTGAACAGGGATGCGGTAAAGGATGCCATATCCAATGCAAAAAGAAACAATGCGGATAATATCCGCTTTTACTGTGACGATGCCGGTGACTTCATGGAGGCAATGGCGGATGAAGGCGAAAAGGCGGACGTGGTATTCATGGACCCGCCCCGTGCCGGAAGCAGTAAAAAATTCATTGATTCCCTGCTGAAGCTGTCCCCGGACAGAATCGTTTATATTTCATGCAATCCCGAAACCCTCGCAAGAGACCTCAGATTCATCACCCGCGGCGGCTATAAGGTAAAGGAAATCACCCCCGTAGATATGTTCCCTCACACAAACCACGTTGAATGCGTGGTATCAATATCACGAAATTGAATAGATACAGATAATGAAAAATTCACCCCCTTATGGTAGAATGTAATCAGTCATTTACCGTAAGGGGAATTTTTTTGTTGCGTTTATGCAACATAGCTGTTTTTTTGTCGGGTCATCTGTATAATTAAAGTAGGAGAAGTAAAGACACCGTTTTCAGGTTAAAGTCTTTTCTTCACAGTTATACAGTTCCTCGTTTATCTGAGCTACAGTTTTCTTTTCACTAACTCCCTTTATAATTATGCTGTCTCTTTTTGCTTTGGGGTAAAGGGCAGCAAATCCGGCAATTTTTAGTATTGCCTGTGTTTCGTCTAAAGTCATATCCATAGCAACGCAAATACAAATCAATGAGTCGCGAGACGGGAGCCTTGTCCCTGAAAGAATTTGATATCCCATGACCTCACTGAACTCGGTTTTCTTTATCAACTCAGACTTGACTAAGCCCTTTTTAGCGATTATATTATTTAAGTAAGTGGAGAGTTCGTCGCTTACCATATATTGGGAGTTTTCTTTTAGATACTCACCTATATTGTTTGCCTTAAGCAATTCGTTCATCAGCTCGTCGGTTGATTTTTTTATCATAAATACACCTCTTCGGGAGTGATTATTATGCAGTCGGAATTCGATTCGATTATTGCAGAGCAGTTTGAATTTGTCAAGTCTTTAAGCAATAAAACAGATAAAACCATTAATGTCATACGCCATAAATCCACCGAAAACAGACTTGTTGTTATAAAGGGTAAAGGGAATAAGGCGGTTTATGAATATCTTATGAGCATATCTCATCCGAATCTGCCCCGCATTTATTCGGTTGAAGAAGAAAACGGTAATCTCAGCATTTATGAAGAATACATTGACGGAATAACCGTTGGGGATGTTCTGCAAACGGGGCTTTATAAAGAAAGCGGCGTTAGAGAGGTAATAACCGGAGTGTGCAATGCCCTCGATGTTTTGCACAAAAACAATATTATTCACCGCGACATAAAGCCGGAGAATGTAATAATTGATAAATACGGAAATGTTAAATTAGTGGATTTTGACTCTGCGAGAGTATATAAAACCTATCAGTCTAATGATACCGCTTTTACTGGCACAGCAGGATTTGCCGCTCCCGAACAGTTTGCAATTTCGCAAACCGATTCCAGAACTGACATTTTTGCATTGGGGATAATGATGAATGTTATGCTGACCGGCGAGCATCCGTCGAAAAAACTTAACGGCGGGAAATACGGAAAGATAATAGAAAAATGTATTTATGTCGATCCCAACGGACGATTCCAAAATGTTAAAGAACTGGTCTCGTCATTATAAACATCAAAAATCACAAAGAACTGTGTAATTCCGTTATAAAAATGGCTTACACAGTTTTTTTATGCAGCGTGCATAGGACAAAACGAATTAAACACATTATAATCTTTATATTACTTATGATTCTCTATCAGCAATTTGATTATTTCTTTCTCGTTTTTGTTAAGATGCTTATAACTGCTGAGCAGCTTTTTTTCATCTTTTGTCAGCGATGAAACATTAAAGTCAGGGGATGAAATTCTGCCGATGAGATAATCGACACTGACAGAGAAATAATCGGCGATTTTGATTAAAACGGCAATCTCAGGTTCAACGCTCTGATTTTCATATTTGTTAATGGATTGCTGGCTGACGCCGACAGCTTCCGCCAGCTTCTGCTGACTGATTTTATGCTCATTTCTTAAAGATTTTAGATTCTTTATCATAATTATCACCTTCTTTATTTTAACAATAAATAAGGACAAAATGAAAAACCTATTATTAGTTATTGACTACAACAATTAGTTGTGATTAAATATTAATAATATTATTTGAAAGGATGATAAAATGTATTGCCCCAATTGCGGAAAAGAATTACTTGAAGGTGCAAAATTTTGCCCTGACTGCGGAGAAAAAATTGAAGCTGAAAAGTCGGAAGCTGTTAACGCTGTTGCCGAAGAAATTGAAACCGTAAAAAAAGAAACACTCGATACTGTTGCGGAAATCGAAGAGCAGAGCGCCGCACCTATGCAGGAAAAAACCGAGCCTGCACAGCCGACTCCCGTGAATACCGTTCCGCCTGTTGCAACTGCTCCTGCACCGACAAATGCATCTTTTGAAATTTCACCCAACGGAAAAATCACTTCAGGCAAAAAAGGAAAAACAAAGTTCAAAGATTTATCACCGAAACAAAAAGCAATTAGATTTGGAATAGGCGGTCTGCTTCTTTTAATCGGCATAATCTGGATTGTTTCAGACGGAATCAAAGGTTCTGAAAAAGCCGTAAGTGATTATCCGAAAAGCTCTGTATCAGATGAAAATGAAAACGTAATCAGAATTATTCCTTATAAATGTGATACAGGTGCCATTTTTGATATGACTTTGGAAGAGTTCAGCAAGTCATTTGATAAATATGCAAAAAATTACTATGAAGTTGAAATCGATTTATACTCATTATGGAATGCCGGAACTTCGGGAACTGAAGATTCGGGAACTTCCTATACTTTATATATGGCAAAGCCTTATACAGATATAAATATTTATGCAAAAGCAATTGACAACCATGTTGCTTCAATAATTATCGGTCTGGATTATACCTCTGATACTTATGAAGATAATATGTCTGCTCTCGGAGAAATGTTCGGACTGTGCAACTTGTGTTTTGGAAGATTAAGCGCCGATGAAGATCAGGAAATGCGTAAACAATTAGCCGATGGCGTAGATAGTAGCAAAGCAAGAACCAGTTATATTTGTGATGAAGTCAAATATACACTAATTCCGGATAAATTAAACTCAACCATTGTTGGCTTCACTTGTTCTGTTGAACCTGTTTCAAGAGAGTATGTTAATTCATTGAATGATAACATTATTTATAATGACTTTAACGATGTAAAAAGCGGTGAGAAAGCAGTTGAAACAGAAAAAGAGCCGGCCGCTCCGATTATGTCAGACGAACAGGCGATATCTGTGCTTTACTCAACTAGCGCATACCCTTCTGGAATGAAGCAAGCGGTAAGCCAAGGCATTTATGAAGATCTTTCCATAGGAGATGTTCTTGACATAATGTTCCTGTCTCCTTCTGTATCTTTTGAGGAAGGGGACGGTTGTGTATATATAACAGTTTCCGGTGAGCACTATGTTTCTCCCGATTCTTACACTGCAATTCCCGGCAGTATTACATATCGTGTTTCTGAAAACGGAGGGGTATATGTGAACAGCGACCCAGACAGAATCGGAGATCTGGTCGAGGTATTTGCCGTAAATTACGGAAAAAATTATTAATTTAATGTATGATACCGTTTTGAAGTTGATCTCGACAACTCTAAATCCGCAAGCAGAACAGAAGCTACAATAGTAGTCCGGGCGGCCTTGATTTTTTCTTCACAACCTTGTAAACTTTCCGCTTTTTTGCTACAATAAAAATATACCATTTACGGGAGCGATATAATGATTTGCCCTGCCTGTTCTGCTCCTTTGCCCGATGAAAGTCTGTTCTGCCCTTACTGTATGACAAAATTCGGCGCAGAGAACAAAAAAACATATAAAAGCCATAAACCGAACGCAGTGAAATCTGCTGCGGCGGTAATTGCTGTTTTACTTATTGTTTCGGTTATTGTTGTTTTTATGATGAAGTCAAAAACCGCAAAAGGCGAAAGCAGCACTTCTGTGCAAACACAGTCAACGGTTGAGGAACAGTCAACCGAAAACAACGGCAACTACCAAACCGAAAAGACCACCGGCGAAACCGAAACGGCAGAAATAAACGGAGAATACTATGAGCCGGGCACCTATTTCTGGAACATCAATGGTAATGGTGAAATTGTTCTTGAAGATTACGAAAATTATCCGTTTTGAGGCTTTGCTATGAAATGTAATAACTGTTCTAAAGAGTTGCCGCCGGGCAGTCAATTTTGCCCTTACTGTTTGAACAAATTCACTTCGGAAACTGAAATAAATCCCGATGTTATCAAAAAGAAAGATAATAAGATTTTCAGCTTTATAATTATTGCTGTCATCTTTCTGATTGCCTTGGTAATCGCCACGGCAATGTTTCGAAATAAAAATTCCGGCGCAGATTCAACAGATTACTCCAATACAACCGAAAGCACTACCCTGCAAATGTCTGAAACAGAAAAACCTGGAATAACCGAAGGAGAATATTCTGTAACTGACGAAAACGGTCAGGTTCAATATCCACCCGCAACTTATGTTGTGGTGGTTGAAGATGACGGAAGTGTAAAACAAGGTTATATCCTTCCGGAATAATAATAAAGAATTGTCGGCAACTCTATATGACACAATACGAAACAGCCGACAATTCCTGATTGAAAACGAAACAGCGGTTTTAAAGATTTCAATCGTCGAGGGTAATCCAAAAGGGGAACGGAAAAGAGAAAAGCGTGTTGTTGCGGCAACAACTGCTTTTCGGTCTTCCCCTTTGGCACACGATTTTGCGTCCCGCAAAGTCTAGTGTGTTAGACCTTTGCCCGAAAGAGTCGAAAACAGCGTAATGGTTACACTCATAATGTGAAAAAATCTCGGCTTGCCCGTCAAAAGGCAAGACCGGGATTTTTATTTTTCGGCGGAATTGAGAAACCGGTTTTCAGCGCGGAAATACCGATTTTGATAATTCCGTGTTTCGGCTCAGAGGGCAAAGGGCGTATAAACCTCTGTTCCGCAGAACAAATATTTTTTGCATTTTCAAGGGTATTGATACAATATGAAATCCGCGGTAGAAAGCAGATAGCCGGCAATATATCCGCCCGGCTTACACCGATATACCGAAAAACACGAATCCACGGTAACGAAAATTTACGTAGTTGAAAATAACGGCTGTTGGGTATATAATTCCTATATTGCAGATTAAAATCTGTTATTCATGTTTATGAGGGGGAGTTTTGCCGTGTTCAGCTTTTTACTATCCGCTGCAGCGTTGATAATCGGCTATCTGATATACGGTAAAATTACAGAAAGAGTATTCTCTCCCGATGACCGTCAGACACCCGCCGAAAGAATAAACGACGGCGTTGACTTCGTCCCCATGCCCACCTGGAAGGTATTTCTCGTTCAGCTTCTGAATATAGCGGGAACAGGTCCGATTTTCGGGGCTCTGGGCGGCGCATTATTCGGCCCCGTTGTTTATCTGTGGATAGTATTCGGATGTATTTTTGCCGGGTCGGTACACGACTATTTCTGCGGAATGATTTCCGTTCGTCACGACGGCGTCAGCATTTCAGAGCTGACGGGAACTTATCTCGGCAGTTCAATGAAGCAGATTATGCGCGTATTCTCCGTAATATTGCTCGTTATGTGCGGAGTGGTATTCACAACCGGCCCCGCGAATCTTCTTGACATTCTCACAAGCGGAAAAATCGGTGTCAATATATGGCTTTGGGCAATCATCATATATTATTTTGTCGCGACCTTCGTACCAATTGACAAGGTAATCGGGCGTATCTATCCGGTTTTCGGATTATGTCTGATCATCATGGCGGTCGGAGTAGCCGGTTCAATGCTCTTTTCGGGCAAATTCACCATGCCCGAAATCACGGATAATTTCGGAAATATGCATTGCAGCGGCACTCCCGTATGGCCTTTCATGTTCATTACGGTTGCCTGCGGTGCGATATCCGGATTCCACGCCACGCAATCACCGATGATGGCAAGATGCATACGCTCCGAAAGAAGCGGCAGAAAGGTGTTTTTCGGGGCCATGATTGCAGAGGGCATAATCGCCCTTATATGGGCTGCAGCGGGAGTAACCTGCTACGAAAGCAGTCAGGCGCTTCTTGACGCGGGAGCGGGCTGCAGTGCCGTTGTCTATGCCGTATGTCAGACCACCATGGGAAAAATCGGAGGTATTCTTGCTCTTGTCGGCGTAGTCGTCTGCCCCATCTCATCGGGTGACACCGCCTACCGTTCCGCAAGACTTACTCTCGCCGACTGGCTCGGAATGGACCAGTCAAAAATGAAAAACCGCCTGCTGCTTACCGTTCCCCTTCTGATTGCGGGAACGCTGATATGCGGTGTGGATTACAACGTTGTCTGGCGTTATTTTTCCTGGTCAAATCAGACTCTCGCAATGATTGCTCTGTGGACTTTCAGCGTGTATCTGAAACGGCAGGGCAAAAACTGTCTGATTACCGCCGTACCCGCGGCGTTTATGTCCGCAGTGTCGCTGACTTATTTCACGCTCGCACCCGAATGTATGGGATTCCTTTGGGAAAAGCTGAATATCGGAACGAATATCAGTTATCCCGCAGGCATCTGTATCGGAATTGCCGCCGCAGTCATTTTCAGCGTGATATTCATGACAAAAACGAAGTGCCGTCATTACGGTTTACAAAAATAACGTAACAATTCACCGATACATACAAATCAAGCCGATTGTCCGGTAACGGGCGGTCGGTTTTTTGCATAAAGATATTGACTTTTGCGTTTTTGATGATATAATCATAACAAGCGTTATGTAACAGGTGTTTTATAACAAGTGTTTTTGATTGGGGGAAAAGACAAAAATGCCGCCTAAAGCCAAATATACAAAGGAAGAAATAGTTGACGCCGCCTACGAAATTGCCCGAAAAGAAGGGCTTGATAACGTAGCGGCAAGAGCTGTGGGCAAACGGCTGAACACCTCTTCAACTCCCATATTCACGTTTTTTAACAGCATGGACGAGTTGAAGGCGGAGGTAATCAAAAAAGCGGAATCAGAATATATCCGATATATGGACGGGGTGCTTGACTACCCCCTCGCATTCAAGGAATACGGTATGCGATGGATAAGATATGCAAAGGAAAACCCGAAGATTTACAGATTGCTTTTCCTCGGCACGAATAATGCAGTCTCTCTTTACAGAGATTCTTTCCGCGAACTGCTCGATCCGATTATCGAAACAATAACCAAAACGTTTGGCATCAATTATGCCGATGCAAAGATGCTCTTTAATCAGATGGTGATTTATTCACACGGGCTTGCGGATTTCTGCATAAGCAATCCGAATCTGTTCACGGAGGAGCAGATAAGCTCCGGTCTGAGCCGTATCTGCGTAAGTCTCGCCACTGGAATAAAGATAAACGACGGGACGGTCAATATGGACGAAACTCAAAAAATGATTAAACAAACTTTCAATACAGCAAAGAAAGGATGAAAGTTATGCTGACTATTAACCATCTTACCAAAATCTACGGAGACAAAAAGGCGGTCGACGACCTTTCTCTCTGCATCAATCCCGGCGAAATCTACGGATTTATCGGTCACAACGGTGCAGGCAAAACCACTACTCTCAAAAGCATCGTGGGTATACTCGGCTTTGACGAGGGTGAGATCCTGATTAACGGTAAATCCATCAAGGACAGCCCCATTGAGTGCAAAAAGGAAATTGCATATATTCCCGACAACCCGGATTTATATGAGTATATGACCGGTATCAAATACCTTAATTTCGTAGCCGATATTTACGGCGTACCCTCAGAGGGCAGAAACGACAAAATCAGAAAGCTTGCGGATATATTCGGCCTTACGGATGACCTCGGCGAAGCAATTGCCGCCTATTCACACGGTATGAAGCAGAAGCTTGCCATCATTTCCGCCTGGCTTCACAACCCCAAGCTCATACTTATGGACGAGCCCTTCGTCGGTCTTGACCCCAAGGCATCCCATGAGCTTAAAATCATGATGAGAGAATTCTGTGACAAGGGCGGTGCCATCTTCTTTTCAACCCACGTTCTTGAGGTTGCCGAAAAGCTTTGCGACAAGGTTGCAATCATCAAAAACGGTCAGCTGATAAAGTCGGGCACCATGGAAGACGTAAGAGGCGACGATTCTCTTGAAGAGGTATTCCTTGAACTGGAGGCAGAATAATGCTGAAACTTCTCTTAAAGAAACAGCTGACAGAGCTGTTCAGATCATATTTTTATGACGCAAAAAAGAACAAAAAGCGTTCAACCGGCGGTGTTGTGCTGTATTTTGTTCTGTTTTTCGGTTTGACAATCGGTGTATTCGGCGGCATATTCACCAAGCTCGCAATCACTATCTGTCCCCCAATGTGCTCGGTAGGCATGGACTGGCTTTACTTCCTCATTATGTTGAGCGTATCTATCGCTCTGGGTGCTTTCGGCAGTATTTTCAACACGTTTTCGGGCCTTTATCTGGCAAAGGATAACGATACGCTGCTGTCAATGCCCATTCCCGTAAAGTACATTATCGCTTCCCGTCTGCTGAACGTGTATCTGCTGGGTACACTCTATTCCTGCCTTATCTACATTCCCGCCACGGTGGTTTACTGGGTCAGATCCGGCGTAAAAATCGGTGTAATGCAGATAGTAAGCGGTATCATCATGATACTCGTCGTAACGCTCATCGTGCTTGTGCTCAGCTGTCTGCTCGGATGGTGCGTTGCAAAGATAAGTCAGAAGCTCAAGCGCAAAAACATTACAACGGTCATACTCTCCCTGGCATTTATGGCTGCTTACTATTTTGCTTATTACAAGGCAAACGAGGTTATCAATAATCTCATTCAGAACGCCACCGTCTACGGCAATAAAATCAAGGGCTCCGCATACGGGCTTTACGTTTTCGGAAATGCCGCAACGGGTGACGTGAAATCAACTCTTATTGTCATCGGTGTCACCGCGGCGATACTCCTTATCACATGGCTCTTACTTAAAAGCACCTTCCTTTCAATAGCAACCTCAACCGGTAAAACCGAAAAGGTTAAATACGTTGAAAAGAACGTTAAGAGCAAATCCCTCTTCGGTGCTCTGCTTTCAAAGGAACTGAATAAATTCAAATCAAACGCAAACTATATGCTCAACTGCGGTCTGGGTATTATCATGATACCCGCGGCAGGTGTGGCAATGCTTCTGAAGGGCAACGTACTGATCAAAGCGTTTGCCTCCATGGAGGGCGCTCCCGAGGGATTCCTGACGGTCCTGCTGTGCGGCGGAATCATCGTTTTGCTGTCAATGAACGATATGGCTGTTCCCTCCGTATCACTTGAGGGAAAGAATCTCTGGATTTTACAATCGCTTCCCGTTGATACAAAGCGGATTCTCCGTGCAAAAACCTATATGCAGCTTATCCTTTCCGGCATTCCCTCCGCAATCGCCGTAATCTGCTTCCTTTCCGTAATCGGTGAAAGCATTGCCGTAAAACTGATTTTCATTTTACTTGTCGTTGTTTTCCTTATTTTCTCTTCGTTTTTCGATTCCTATATCGGAGTAATGAAGCCCAATCTCAACTGGACAAGTGAAATCATGGCAGTAAAGAACAGCGGTGCCGTACTGATTTCAATTTTCGGCGAGATGATTGTAGGCGGCGGATTCATTTTCGCCTATATGTATCTCGGCACGGTGATCGGACTTATCCCCTATCTGTTAATCTGGACGGCTCTGTTCACCGTCGGTGCGATAGTATTCAGACATCTGCTCTATACAAAGGGTGCAAGACAGTTTGAACAATTATAATTACGGAGGGTTTTTCAATGGTTAAAGTGCAAAACCTTGTAAAAGAGTATCCTGCCTTCCGGCTCGACAACGTGTCGTTCAGTCTGGAAAGCGGAAAAATAACCGGCTTCATCGGCAGAAACGGTGCAGGAAAAACCACTACCATTAAATCAATGCTTAACCTCGTTCATCCCGATTCGGGTGAAATATATTATTTCGGCAAACCACTCAATGGAAACGAGAGCGAAATCAAGGGGCGTATCGGATATTCCACGGGTACCGTAAACTGGTATCCCCGCAAAAAAATACGGGATATCGTTGCGACCGAAAAGCTCTTTTACAAGAACTGGGATGAAGAGGCATACCGCAAATACCTCTCACTCTTCAAGCTTGACGAAAGCAAGACTCCTCTTGAGCTTTCCGAAGGCATGAAGGTAAAATGTAATCTGCTGCTTGCTCTGTCTCACAAGGCGGAGCTGCTGATACTGGATGAGCCCACAAGCGGGCTTGACCCATTCTCAAGAGATGAACTGCTTGACGTATTCACCTCCCTTAAAAATCAAGGCGTTTCCGTATTCTTCTCAACACACATTATTTCGGATATAGAAAAATGCGCAGATGATATAATCTATATTTCGGAGGGCAGGATTGCCGCAGCAATGCCGAAAAATGAATTTATGAGCAGCTTCTCAAACGAGGGCGAATCCCTTGAAGAAACCTTCCTGCGACTTGAAAGGGGGGTACGCAATGGTTAACCTGCTGAAAAAAGAAATCAAGCTGAGCTCTTCCGTACTTTCCTTTCTTTTCATTGCATTCGGTCTGATGTTCTTCATCCCCGGCTACCCCGTTCTCTGCGGCGCATTCTTTGTAACGCTGGGTATATTCCAGAGCTTCCAGTATGCAAGGGAAGCGAATGATATCGTCTTTTCCGCATTGCTCCCCATCGCAAAGACGGACGTGGTAAAAGGCAAATTCCTCTTTTCCTGTTTTATTGAGCTTTGCTCCTTTGCGGTAATGGCGGCGGCAACGGCAGTAAGAATGACTCTGCTTGCGGATGCAAAGCCATACGTAAATAATGCCATGATGAACGCAAATCTCTTTGCTCTCGGATGTGCGCTTGTAATATTCGGCCTATTCAATCTTATATTCCTGAACGGATTTTTCAAAACCGCCTACAAATTCGGAAAACCCTTTGTGACGCATATCATCGTCACCTTTGTCTTCATTTTTATCTGTGAAGCTCTGCATCATATTCCTCCCCTCAAAGCCGTAAATTCCTTCGGATCTGAAAATATCGGCTTACAGCTCATTCTGCTGGCGGCGGGAGCATTATGCAGCATCATACTGACGGCTGTCGCATATAAATCCGCCTGTAAACGCTTTGAAAAAACAGATCTGTAAAATTAAACCGACCGCAGACAGAAATGTCTGCGGTTTTTGATTGTAAACAGAGTTGCAGACGGCTGATGTAAATACGGATTATGGCTTTCTACAGTCACATTTTGTCATAGAATAGCCGGATACAAGGCGACCGAATGAGGAATATTTGAATATTCCGATTGAGGGCAACGAAGCAGACGGCTGCCGTAAATACGGATTATGGTTTTTTTCAGTCACATTTTGTCATAGAGTGGCCGGATGCAAGGCGACCGAATGAGGAATATTTGAATATTCCGATTGAGGGCAACGAAGCAGACGGCTGCTATATGGCAAAATTGACGTAAAAAAAAGGAAAACCGCGCTCATAGAGCGCGGTTCCTTAGAGGAGTTGTATATAGAGGGGGAGTAGTTGTCTGCCTTAATCCTCGACGCCGAGGAGTTTGTTGAGGCTCAAACCGAGAACCTCTGAAAATGCCTTGAGCTCGTAATCGTTGACTCCGCGGATCTGACCTTCAATCTTGGAAAGTCCGGAAGCATTGATTTCGATGCCCCTCATCTGAAGCTGTGTAAGAAGCTCGCATTGCTTCATACTGATTTCCTTACGTCTTGCTTCAATCTTGCGACCTACGATGTTTTTATCGCCGATCTCTTGTTTTCTTATTCTCATTTCTTTCTTTCCTTTTCGATGTCGGCGTGCCCGGTAAATTACCTGAAATGCACATTTTTTCCCCCAACGACATCGTTTCTGCCTGTATATTAGCATACTAAAGTACAATTTGCAAGTGTTTTTTTAAGAAAATTGCAAAAAATTACAATTTGTTCACAATTATTAACATTTACGGGTATAATATTGAAAAAAGCACGCACATAATATATAATAAAATGATTATTCTTTATCGGAGGATTCAGTATGTACGAATTTGACATCAAAAGAAATCTTACAATGCTTACCGATTTTTACGAAATAACCATGGCAAACGGTTACTTCAAGAGTGAATACAAGGATACCATTGCCTACTTTGATATGTTTTTCAGAACGATTCCCGACAACGGCGGTTATGTAATCATGGCGGGCGTAGAACAGCTTGTAAGCTATCTGCGTAATCTTCACTTTACTCCCGACGATATCGAGTATCTGCGTCACAAGGGCTTCGGGGATGAATTCCTCAGCTACCTCGCTTCCTTCAAATTCAAATGCGATATATGGGCAGTCCCCGAGGGTACACCCGTTTTCCCCGGTGAACCGATAGTCAAGGTAAGAGGTCCCGTTATCCAGGCACAGCTTATTGAAACGATGGTGCTTCTGTGCATTAACCATCAGAGTCTTATCGCAACGAAAGCCAACAGAGTATGCAGAGCCGCTCAGGGCAGAGCCGTAATGGAATTCGGCTCCCGCAGAGCGCAGGGCTTTGACGGTGCGATTTACGGTGCCCGTGCCGCATATATCGGCGGCTGTGTCGGTACTGCCTGCACAATCAGCGACGAGGCATTCGGCACTCCCGCTCTCGGCACGATGGCGCATTCATGGATTCAGCTCTTTGATACCGAATACGACGCATTCAGGGCGTATGCGGAGGAATATCCCGATGCCTGCACCCTGCTTGTTGATACCTACAACGTACTCAAGAGCGGTGTACCCAATGCAATCAAGGTGTTTGACGAGGTACTCAAGCCGCTCGGCAAGCGTCCCAAGGGAATAAGAATAGACAGCGGTGATATCACCTATCTTTCGCGTAAAGCAAGGAAGATGCTTGACGAAACAGGTTATCCCGACTGCACAATCTGCGCTTCAAATTCACTTGACGAATATATCATCAGGGATATGCTCCTCCAGGGCGCAAAGGTTGACTCCTTCGGCGTAGGCGAACGCCTCATCACCTCGTCGTCAAGTCCCGTTCTCGGCGGTGTCTATAAGCTGGTTGCGGTTGAAAAAGACGGTGAAACGATACCAAAAATCAAAATCAGCGAAAACGTTCAGAAAATCACCACTCCCGGAAACAAAAAGCTTTACAGATTCTATGATAAATCCTCCGGCAAAGCACTTGCCGACCTTGTTGCTTTCAATAACGAAACAATAGATCCCGATGCTCCCTACGTTCTCTTTGATCCCGATTACACCTGGAAAAAGAAAATCATTACGGACTTTGAGGTAAGAGACCTGCTTGAGCCCCTTTTCGTCGGCGGCAAGTGTGTCTTTGAAGAAAAAGACATCAAGGATATCAGAAAATACTGTGCCGGTCAGATTGACACTCTCTGGGACGAAGTGCTCAGATTTGAAAATCCTCACAACTACTACGTTGACCTTTCTCAGAAGGTATGGGATAAAAAGCATCAGCTTATTGAAGAAAACAGAGGTTATTGATGATTACTTACAGTATATGGGGCAAGGTAAGGCAAATCCTCGCCAAAAGCGGCATTGCCTGCGAGGAGCTGCTGTGGAAAATAAGCGGCGGCAAAGCACCCGAAGCGCTCTTTTCCGAAAGAGCTAATCCTGAAAAAATAAATACGTCCGTCAAAGTGCTGAGAAGTGACAGCTATTCAACGGACATTGCAAAATTTGACAAAGACGGAAATATTTCCGATGAGGATTTCGTTATACTCACAAGCACGGATTTCCATCTTGACGAGGACCCGGATCTCAACGCAAAAACAATCGGAAATTTCGTCAGACAGATTAAGGATAACAAGCCCGACCTGGTAATCCTTACCGGTGACGTCATCCTTTCAAAGTATCAGCAGGTTGATGCAATCAAATTTGCAAAGATGATGGAAAAACTGGGCATTTACTGGACTGCCGTCTTCGGCAATCACGAAGTCAGAGAGGAAAAGGGATTTTACAAATGGCTTCTTCTCAAGAGCTTTTCGGATTATGAGCATTGCCTTGTGAAGCACGGCCCCGAAGAGCTTTTCGGCTACGGAAATCATACGGTAAACATCATCGGCAAAAACGGAAAACTCCGTAAAACCCTGTTTATGTTTGACTCCGGCAGAGACATTACTCCCTCAATCCGTGCAAAGTACGGACTTCCCGAAGAGCAGAAGGGCTACGATTTTCTCAAGAAGGAACAGATTGCCTTTTATGAAAACGAAATCAAACGTCTGAAAGAAAAATACGGTGACGTAAAATCATTTATGTATATGCACATTCCTCTGTGCGAATACCGTGAAATATTTGACGGCAGCGAAAAAGACGGCTTCGTTCCCTCGGGAAAGGGAAAGCTGCTCTACGGCAGGATGTACGAGAGCATCGGCTGTTCCTCATATAACAGCGGTATGTTTGACAAGATAGTTGAGCTCGGCTCCACTCAGGCGGTATTTTGCGGCCACGACCATGTCAACGACTGGGCGGCGGAATACAAAGGCGTTTATCTTGTATACAACCAGGCGGCAAACTATACCGAATATCATCTCGGTCACAAAACGGATTTACCCGAAAGCGAATGGATGCAGGGCGTAACGCTTACCCGCATTCATCCCGACGGCTCGTTTGATTTAACTCAGAGTCTTAACAGCAAATATCTGTAAGGAGATACACGATGAAGGAAAAACACGACCTTAAAAAGCGTCCTCTCATACTGCGCATATTTACCGAAAACGGCTATTGCTGGCTTTCCGTGATATGTACGGTAGGTATTATGATGCTGGTTTATTTCTGCTACAATCTCTTCCCCTTCGGTGACACCACCATCCTGAGAATGGACCTTTATCATCAGTACGGCCCGCTTTTCGCAGAGCTTTATGAAAGAGTAACCAATCTGAAAAGTCTTATTTACTCCTGGAACTCGGGCCTCGGCTCGCCGTTCCTCGGAAACTATTTCAATTACCTTTCAAGCCCAACGGGAATAATAATGCTCATTCTCGGTCATAAGAATATGCCCGAGGCCATTGCGGGCATGATTCTCACAAAGGCGGCTCTTGCGGCAGGTGCATTCACATTCTATCTGAAGAAATCAAAGCACAAGCACGATTTCTCCACCGCCGGATTCGGTATTCTCTATGCTCTGTGCGGATATTTCGTAGCTTACTACTGGAACGTAATGTGGATAGATTCCATGGTGTTCTTCCCCTTTGTAATCTACGGTATTGAGCGGATTATTGACCGCCGCAAGCCCTCGGTTTACATTATCTTCCTGGCGCTTACCCTGATTACAAACTACTACATGGGATATATGACCTGCATTTTCTCGGTCATTTATTTCTTCGTTTATTTCTTTTCGCATTACTATTTCTCATCCCTTACGGACGATGCCGTGTTCACACTTGACATTAAGGGCAAAAAGAAATATACCCCCAATTCAAAGCTGAAATCCAACGTTTTCCTGCGCAGCGGTATCACCTTTGCCTTCGGCTCACTTGCGGCAGGATGCCTTGTGGCGGTTTCGCTTATCCCCGTCTACATCTGCCTTAAATCCTGCTCCGCCACTTCGGGTACGTGGCCCGAGGAAATGAGACAGTATTTTGATATATTTGATTTTCTCGCAAATCATCTGGCAAGCGTTGACCCCACTATCAGAAGCAGCGGCACGGACGTGCTTCCCAACGTTTACTGCGGTGTCGGTACACTCATACTCGTGCCTCTCTATCTTTTCTCAAAGAAGATTACTCTCAAGGAAAAGATTGCCCACGTTTTCACTCTGGGACTGCTGTTCTTCAGCTTCAATATCAACTATCTGAATTACGTCTGGCACGGCTTCCATTTCCCCAACGACCTGCCTTACAGATTCTCGTTCATGTACTGCTTCATCCTTCTCATTATGGCTTATGAAGCGTATCTTCATCTGTATGAATACACGGGAAGACAACTTCTCGGTGCGGGCTGTGCGATAATTTTCGCCATCATACTGATTGAAAAAATCGGCTCAAAGAACGTTACCGATACAACGGTCATTCTCAGCATCATTTTCATCGTTACCTATACGCTGATATTCTATCTGTTAAAGGACGTACAAAAGCAGAAATCTGCCGTTTCCGTTGTTCTTCTCTGCTGTATCATCGCCGAGATTTCCTGCGCAAATACGGATAATTACAGTATGACGCAGATCAAGGATACCTTTACGGGTGACTACGGCACCTTTGAGGAACTTAAGGGCAAGCTTGATAAAATCGAAGGCAACGACGATTACAGAATGGAGCTTACCTACAACAGAGCGAGGATGGACCCCTCCTGGTTCAACTACAATGGCATTTCCGTCTTTTCATCAATGGCTTATGAAAAAATGTCAAATATGCAGAGTAATCTGGGACTTTATTCCAATTACATCAACAGCTACACCTATTACGTTCAGACTCCCGTCTACAATATGATGCACTCGCTGAAATACGTGATTGATAACGACCCGTGTGTAGATATTGACACCGATTATTTCACAAAGACCGCATCCGTTGACGATTTCACCGCATACAAGAATAATTACTGGCTTTCCATGGGTATTGCCGCTCCCGCCGCTCTGAAGGAATGGTACACGGGATACACAAGTCCCTTCACCACCCAGAGCGAATGGTTCAATTTTGCATCGGGCGTAAATAAAGAGCTTTATACCATGATGGAGATATCCGAAGCACGTACCTTCAACGTAAATGATATCACGTCGGGACTTGAAACGGGCGATATTTATTACGAAAGACCCAATACCGACGAGGGCGAGGTCACCTTCGTACTGAAAACTCCCGAGGAGCATCACTGCTATCTCTTTGTGGATACCAAGGCGTTTGAATCCATAAAAATCACAAAGAACAACGGCAACTACTATCAGGATATTGACGAGCCCTATATCTATGACCTCGGCATCATCAAGCCCGATGACCTGGTTGAGGTCACCGCTACGATTGAAAGCGGCGGCGATTCCTACGGCTATATTACATTCTATCCCTATTATATCAACGACGACGTTCTCAACGAGGGTTATGCAAAGCTTCAGAAGAATCAGATGAAGATTACAAGCTTTGAAGACACCTGCATCAAGGGTACGGTAAATGCTCAGCAGAACGGAATTATGTTCACCTCCATTCCCTACGACAAGGGCTGGACGGTAAAGGTTGACGGCAAGGAAATCGGCGAAAAGGATTATATCGCGCTTGCGGATGCCTATCTCTGCTTCAACATTACAAAGGGTCAGCACAAGATTGAAATCACCTTCCGTCAGAGAGGACTGCTTGAGGGCGCCTGCATTTCACTTGCAACCCTTGTTATTCTGATTGTGCTTGCGATTCTCTTCAAAAAGAAGATAGGACCTGCACACGAAGAAAAATACCGTAAGGCATGCGAAAAGGCATACGCCGACCACGAGGCGGAGCTGGCTGAAATTGAAAGAGCCAGAGCGGACGCCCTGCTTGCCGACATAGAATTGACCGAGGTCAATATGTTTGACAGCATATATGACGAAATAACGGCAGAGCCCGGAACGGAAGAATCGGAAACCGACAAGGATGCTGCCGAAGCTTCTGAGGAAGAAGTTCCCGCAAACGAAGAGAGCGAATCCGCAGAGAAAAATAATTCCGACGAAGAAGAAACTAAAACCGCGGAAACGGATATTCCCGACGAAGAAGAAACCGAAACCGCGGAAGTAGACACTCCCGACGGAGAAGAAACCGAAACCGCGGAAGCAGACACTCCCGACGGAGAAGAAACCGAAACCGCGGAAGCAGACGTTCCCGACGAAACGGAGATTCGGTAATATAACTTAATAAAAATAACCGGCACATCTGAAAAATCAGGTGTGCCGGTTTTATCATACATAATATATCATTTGTCATCCGGATATTTTTCCTTGAGTTTAACGGCTATATCCCAGGTGTTTACGGTGCTTCCCACTATGTTGGCACTCTGAACGTCTCCGAGTATTTTTCCGCGGTTTGTGTCGCTGAGCATCGGTCTGTCGTTCACCTGACCGCCGTTTACTTCTTTGAGTTCTTTTTCGTTAAGTATTTTATCGTTCATGATATTTTCTCCCTTCAATCAAGACTTAAGTTCCGAAATAATATCGGCAGCAGTCGGAACACCATCCGGTGAATATTCTTCGTCGGGATTTCCGTTGCCGGAGGATATTCTCAAATTTGCGACTTTTTCGTTGCTGTCAAAGTTTCCGATAAAAGGTGATTTGACTCCGCCGGTCACGGCCTCAAGCATGCTATCATTAAATTCGGCTTTATTGTTTTTCATAATTCTTTACCTCCGTTTTTGTCTTTCATCTGTTTATACGAAGAAAAACAAAAATCGGCTACTTTCCGTCAAAAATTTAACGCACGGGTGAAGTTTCCTTATACTGATATGCTCTCACGTAGTCCACCTTGAATACGGAGGGCAGATATTCGTTCCGGACGATATTTTCATTTACGCCCAGCGAAATTATGAAATAAAGAGGCACCTCGCATACCCCCGCAAAATCCGTTCTTGCGGTTTCAACTCCGTTGATATAGAAGATATAGCCGTCCTCATTCCATTCCACGCCGTAGGTGTTGAATTTATTGTAGGGATCGTCGGCGTAGAAATATCCCTGGATTTCACTGCGGTGGTATTCCTCATAGGAATCAACGTGAACGGTCTGATAAACGGAGTCGTGGTATATACTGCTTTCATCGTAGGAATAGAGTGTCTCAAACAAATCTATTTCGCATCCGCTGACTCCGCCGTCGGTATCGTCTGCCCACATTCCGTCCGTCAGCATCCAGAACGAGGGATTCAGACCCGCTCCCTTGGGAAGAATACATCTTACCTCAAAATATCCGTAAAGCTGTTCATACCCCTCGTGTCTGCCGTTATAATTTTTATTGGGATTTGTTTCCATACCGTACGAATAGTATCCCGCACCCTTGGGACCGTCTTCTCTGTAAGAAGCGGAAAGCAGAAGACAGCCGTCATCGGAAAAGCTTACCTGCTCACGGTTCCACCAGGCGGTATCACGCAGCTGTGTATCCTCGTCACCGTAAACGTAATGTCCCTGCCATACGGTATCGTCAAAGCCGTTTTCAAATTCATCCTGCCACACAAGCTCAAATTTATTCATATCAATCTTTTCGCCGTATGGCTTTACGGGTATATCAAAGAACGCCGCACCGATAAGCTGAAAAAACGCCGTTATCAGCGCACCCGCCCTTTTGAAGTCAAAGCCCGCAAACGCCTTGAATACGGCTCCGATTACAACCGGGATTGCATGCAGTGAAGCAAGCTGTCTTTTTGCAAATGAAGAAAACATAAAATCACCTCTTCATATCTCACCTGTTTCAAAAAGTACCGTTTCGCCCTTATTCATATATATTTCAACCGTATCGGTCACATCCGTTTTGCTTTCTGCCGGAATTACCGTTCGGATTGCTTTCTTTCGGGGAAATACGATTTTCTTTACGCCTTCGGAAAGGGCGTAAACTGCCGCATAGCTATTATTCACATAGAGGATATCATCTGTTTCCGAGTAAACGTGAATTGAATTTGCCTTACAGAAATCACGCAGCTCCTCCGCAGAATAATTCTGCTTTTCTTCCGATAACATCAGGTACGGCAAGCCGTTTTTATTGCAGAACGAAACGGCATTTTTCATATATTCCGTTTTCATCGGCGAAAGGAAAATCACGGCTTTATATCTGTCTTTTACACGGTCAAAATCGTAAACGTCATATATATCGCAGGGTGTCCCCGTTATTCCGAGTGCTTTTCGCTGATATGAAGCCATTCCTCTGACGGATGAATTGCCCGTATATGCGTATACGCCCTCGTCAACGAAGGCGGCAATCTGCGCTTTACTGCCTCTTTCCGCATATCCGATACTGCGTACATACGTATCACGCAGGTGCTTCATTTCGTCCATGATATCCGTATCGTTATACCAGCCGCCCCACATATCAAACCACCACAGACCGTTGCCCCTGATAAGCTGACGGCAGAAAGCCCTGCGCAGCAGATTGATTGATTCCGTCTTTGATTCGGGACCTTTCCATATCGGAGAGGTGTACAGCCGTTTCGGGTCAAGGGAAATATCCTTTTCGCTGAGAAGCTGTGTCAGATTCGTGCGGATATCGCATTCCTGAAAGCACATCTTACCGTGCAGCTTTACGGAATCGGCGGGATACATCTCCGTCCAGTCCGCATCGGGATTTCTGCCCTCAAAATAGGAGCAGGGAGAGCAAATAAAATCTATATTCTTATCTTCAAGCAGGGTTTTCAGTGAATGAGTGCCCCAAAGCGGTGAAGATACTTCAAGTGAATAGCCGTAAAAAGTACCCACCACCGTATTTCCGTCCGTTTCTTCCTTAATGACGGATGCAAAATATGAGATTGCGGATGCAACCGAAGCACTTGCAAATTCAAGATAACGGGTAAGATAACCGTCATCATGGTATATCTCTTCCCTATCAAGAAGAGATAAATCGGGAAGCCCTCTGTATTCTGTTTCGGGATAATTCTTTTTCAGAAATTCGGCAAATGGTTTTTCCGCATTTTTACAGGCACCCGCATTCAGGTCAAAATGAAACCATTCCTCCGTATTTCCGCCGGCAATCTGGTAGCCCGCGATATGAGAAACGTATTCCGAATTGACAACGTAATTTGTAAACCTGCGAAGCATTTTCGCCGCATCCTCACGCCAGGCGAAGGAATACATTGATTCACGGCAGGAAGCGCCGTTTTTTACATTCACGCCATCGGGATGCTCCTCTTCCCACCAAAGGGGCATGCTGATATTGACACGGGGGAAAATATAAGCATCGGGACATTTTTCAAGTATCTTTTTAACTCCTTCGTCAAAGAGAGAAAAATCGGGACTGTCCTTATCGTCAAATATTCCTTTTTTGAACGGAGGGGTATCCGCAGCGGAATTTATCCACCTGCCGGAAAACAGAACGGGGAAGGAAAAGAAATCATATCCCTTTTCGGCAAAGCTTCCGTATTCGGCGAATTGCTCAAGGTAGGTCATATACGCGGCGGATGCAAAAGGCACGCCGTTGATATACAGAGTCGGTACACCGCCGCAATCCTTTATCCGTGAAATCACCTTGTTCTTTTTGTTTATCCGTGTCTGAGCCATTATCTCCACCACCGTTCATAAAAAGAGTATCATATATTATTTGCTTATTCAAGCGGAATATACACATAAAGCGGACTGCTTCATAAATGAGCAATCCGCTTTTGCTGTTTTTATATCTCTGCGGTATTCATCTGTTACGCTTTCTCTGTTTTTTTCTTTCCGATTACTGCGGGAAAAACTATCCGGCAGAGGGATTTCAGAGTGTAAAGGATAAGAGCAGCCGCAGACGGCTCCGGATTCTCCGCATGAGTGGAAATGCCGAGCATCATGGGAGAATAAGGCGAAACCGTTTCAAAGGCAATCGCTCCGACACACATCGCTCCCGTATTTCTTTTGGTAAAAGCTCACGGTACCGGACGCTGAATTCGGAAATCGCACGCGTTTCGGCAAATATATGTCCGGCAATAAGAAGGACTGAAACAATCATAAGCAAAAAAGCACCTCTTGCGAGGTGCTTTCCGATATCATCTGGCGGGAGCAAAAATATTTCTGAAAAAGTCTGCTATACTTCTGAAAAATGATTTGATGGCGTTGATGATTCTTGTAAAGAAGGATACGGAGTTGATATCTTCCTCGGTAAGGTTGACCGTAACGGCAACAATTGCCTCATCATGCCAGGCGTCCGTTCTCTTTACGGTGGCATCCCTGCCGTTTACCGTTACCGTAAAGCCCGCAAAAATATAGTATCCCTCATCTGCGGTAAGATAAATATCCAGTGTGTAGTCACCTATTTTCGTAATCTCACTAAAGGGAATACCCTCATGCTCATCAATGATATCGCCAACGGCGACATGCGGTGTACTGCACTTTACCGGATTTTCGCGGTCTGAAAAATCAAGAGTCAATTCAACCGTGTCAATCTGATTGAATTTGCCGTTTGTAACCTTCATTTGATTCAGGTCAACGGTGAACAGTGAATATGAAATATCCTCGTCATCGCCTGTGTCCTCGTCTATTCTCAGTTCGAAAGTCACAACACCGCTGAGCCCGTCCTTAGCGGCTCTTTCCTGAACTGCCGCTTTAAGGAAACTGCCGGGAATGGTATTGACATTGCCGGTTCTTACTATATCGGACTGATTAAAATTAACATAGGTCGGTGAGCCGCTGTCGGGAGCATAAATACACATATCGTATTCATAATCGCTCATCTGATTCCACGATACGGAAAAATCCTCACCGACGACCGCATCACGGTCAATGTAGGAATATGCCGCGGCGGAAATCGCAAAGCCGGCGACCGTAATTACTGCGAGAAGAACCGAAATTATTTTCTTTGTCATTGTAAAACCTCCTTTTTTCAAAATGATATCATAGTATGTATCGGCTTGTCAAATTTCAGAGCTTTTCGGTTGATAAATCCAGGAACGCCTTGTATATCATCAAGCTGCAGAATATTATATACTTGCCTATGGCGTGATGAGATACAAAAAACGTAAAATGGTACCGATTTATTTCGTCTCGCCGTAGCCCATCTTTTCGGTCAGGTCGTGCAGGCTCTTATTGTATTGAGCCTTGCTGATTGCGTTCCGTTCCAGAAAGTCTGCCAGCGTTTTCTTTTGTCTTTCGTACAAAGCCCGCTTCTTTTGCTCTGGTGTAAGTGAAGTCCATGCATCGTTGTCAAATGCACTGTGTTCCATGTCATGGCCTCCGTTCTCATTTTTGGAATATTATAGCACGGTTTTATGAATTTTTCTACCCACTGACGCAAAAAAGCCCTCGACCGTCCGGTGCTGCTGCCGGTGGCCGAGGGCTCTGTTTATCTTACGTATTCCTGCTCGATGGTGACTCCGCATTTGCAGTGTATCTCGATGCCGGTGTCGCCTACGATGATCTCATCGACCAGCGCCTTCATGACCAAGGCGTCGTTGGCATCCATGATGTCGCCGCTGCGGACGTTTTCCTCGAAGGTGTCCAGCCATGCTTTGACCTCACTGTACCGGGTGGCGATGGTTTTGAGTTCTGCCTGCTGAGCTTCAAGCTCTTTCATTCGCTGGCTGCATTCATCGATGGCAGCTTTATACTCGGCCTCGGTAATCTGGTGAGCAGCTTTCTTTTTTAGAAGGTCAAGCGCTTTTTCTTGTGTCTCGATGATGGATTGTTCCACTGCATTGAGGCGTTTTCTGGTCTTTGACTCCAGTGTCAGCATGGCACCTTCGCTTACTGCTGCGGTAACCTCATCTGCACTCTCGGTGATCTGCTGGATGGCTGCTGTGTATGTCTTTTCGAGTACGTCTTCGCGGACGTGGTGACTTGCACTGCAGGCTTCGCGTCCCTGCGATACACGTGTGGCACAGCCCCACTTGATTTCCCGGAAATTTGCGCGATACCCCACGCCCGTTGCACGCGAAAATCCGCTGGAGATTGCGATACCCCCTATGGGTGTCCACAATTCTCAGTTTCTTTCGTTTTTCGGAAAATTCCTGAGAATTTTTATGCAACTCGGGAAAACAGAAATCTATATAATCCGGATATAAATCCAGTTTTTTTCGAGTTTAAGTTATATGGCAAACGGACACGACGTGTCCCATTTTGTTAAGTCATTCGAATGAGCTGACTTGTGCTCATTAGTTTTTCTGTCAACGTCTGCATCAGGTGATGGTCTTCCGCCGCCTGTGTCCACTCTGACAATTCACAGTTGGTTATAAATACAATGCTTCGCTCTTCCTTGAGGAAGTTTACTGCCCTGTAGAACAGTGGCAGATCTGCCGGTGATATGGTGACGTACATGATCTCATCAATGATGATCAGCCCGCAGCTTAACATATACCGGAATTTACGATGGAATTTGTCGATGTGTTCTTTATTGCGCATGATCTCCAGAAAGGTGTCTATGTCTGAATAGAAGACACGTTCTCCGTTTTTGAGTGCTTTTTCTGCCAGATGTACTGCCAGTGAGGTTTTACCGGTATCGCATTTGCCGATGATGACGAGGTCTTCGGTGCTATCGATCCAATCCAGCTTTTCGAGCTGTTCCACCTGCCAGGCGATGCCTTTGTTCAGCTTGTCCAGAGAAAATATTCGGTGTGGTAGTCCACTTGCTTGCCGACGTTTCATCAGTGAAGCATTCTCGACCGCTTCCAATTCTGCGGATAATACTTTTAGCAGATAATCGGTATTGGATAGTGTCTCGTCCTGCAAATTGACGGCTCCGCTTGCAATATTGGTCAGTCCCAACTTTCGTGCAATCTGTTGGATCTCAGAGATATTTGCCATCTTGCTCCCTCCTTATTTCTTCGGCTCGTTTCCGATTGTAGTAATAGGCGTTATTTGACAGTCGTTTCTTTGCTACCTCGTCACCATAACGGAAGATAAGAAAAGCTGTAATCTCGGAAACGTTGCAGCGATTTACCTTAACGCAATACTCGATCGCTTCCGCTAACTGCTCCGTAGAGTACAAATTAGCCAGCGTAATGATACGATTGAACTGCACATTCTTGTATCTCGGCTCCGCTTCCGATAGCTTCTCCACAAACTCGTCGATAACGTCATACTCTGCAAAACGATACCGTATAGAATTGCTTGCCACAAAATCCGGCTTTTCTGTTTCTTTTCCAGTTGGTGACACACCTGCTGTCTCGCGCTTTTTGCATTTGTAAATCAGTTCGTTACTACCGGCTTTGTAGAAAAGCAGAATACCGAATTCATTCTCAATGCGCACCTGATCGAATGGCCGTACAACGTTATGCGGCAGTTCATAATTGCTCCAGTCCACTTTCACCATGAACTTATCCGAAACACTCCGCACCATCGACGGCTCCGTCTGTGAAGCATAGAACTTTTCTAAATGCCTAACTTCCTCACGGAATAATTCCCGCGGTGGTTTACGCGTTCGAAGGTTGGTGGTGCCGTTGCCTTCGTTATCCAGCCATCGCAGTGCCGAGCTATTGAGGCTGTCAATGCCGGTATAGATGCGACCGGTAAGGAAACTCTCTTTGACGTATCTCACGAAACTTTCCACTTTACCTTTGCTCTGCGGATCGTGCGGCCTGCATAATCGGACACTGAAGCCGGTGTTTCGTGCGAATTCTTCAAAGGCTGGAACAAGGACGATACTACCGAAGTTCTCGCTGATAACGAACACCTTATCTTGGTCGTACAGAATGGTCTGTGGTCTGCCGCCGTAATACAGGAAAGCGTATTCGTGTGCTTTTATGGCTTCGCGGGTGGTGAAGGGCTCACGGCTGAAATACAGGTAATGCATTCGGCTATATGCCAGCACCATGCAGAAGAAATATACGCGGACATTTTTGCCGTACATATCCATCATTTTGAACTGGCCGAAATCCACCTGCGCTTCATAGCCGGGCGGCGTTTCCTCCCGCGGAGAAGTGTTCCGATGATTGAATTGTTCAAAGCCGGTCTGTTCCCGCAGTTTCTTTATGTAGCGATAGAAAGTCTGCTTATGGCAATGAAAGTCCGGGAACTCTTTCTGCAGGCGATACAGGATATTTGTCTGCCGTGTTTGTGGGCATAGTCGGAGAATGTTCAGGATGAACTCCCGGTAATTATCCAGATAGGCCATATTGCCTTGGATCAGCTCATCAAACGTCTTTTCTTCGACATTCCACCATTTTCGCACGCTCGGTGCCGACACACCGACCTTTTGCGCGATCTCGTTTGCTGTCATTCCTTTTTGATGACATCGTCGGATTTCTAAAAACTGTTCTTTGGAAACCATGTTGTTTTACCTCCTTCTTTTGTTTTGCTTCCAAAGAGTTATGCCACTTTCAATACGCATCACCACCTTTATGTTAAAACTTCTATTACATTAACGCTAAAATACGATTGTATCGCATATTAGCCTTGACAAATCGGTATATTTACGCTAAAATAAGACAGAATCGTATTTTAGCGTCAGGAGGTTTCCTTATGAACTATATTAAACGCGATCTGGAAGATAAGATTATCGCTCTGTCGAAGGAGTATTCCTGTATTCTGATCACCGGTCCCCGTCAGGTCGGAAAAACGACTGTATTGCGTCAGCTTATGGAGGACGGTCGCGAATATGTCACGCTTGATGATCTGGAAGAGCGTGCACTTGCGAAACGTGATCCCGCCATGTTCCTCGCTACACACGGAACGCCGATTATGATTGATGAGGTGCAATACGCCCCTGAGCTTTTCTCATATATCAAAATTGAGATCGACAAAGGTGCCGTTCCCGGGACCTATTGGCTCACCGGCTCGCAGGCTTTCAAACTGATGGAGCTTGCTCAAGAGTCGCTTGCCGGTCGTGTAGCGATCCTGCATATGTCCAGTCTGTCGCAGCACGAAATTTACGGATCTGGAAAATGCACACCGTTTTCTCTCGACCTGTCCGCTTTGAAAGCACGCGAAAAAACGAATGCGTCTGCCGATCTGAATCAAATTTACGAACGGATCTGGCGCGGCTCCATGCCCGGCCTTGTCAGCGGCAAATTCTCCGACCGTGATGTGTTTTATTCGAGTTACCTGCAGACCTATATTGACCGCGATGTGAAAGAGCAGGTGCAGCTTGCTGATCCTCTGTTGTTCCGCGATTTTGTACGTGCCACCGCCTGCCGTGCAGGACAAATGCTCAACATTCACGATATTGCCGGTGATGTCGGTGTATCCGATGATACCGCAAAGCGATGGTTACAGGTACTGGAAAAATCCGACGTAATTTTCTATCTTCGCCCGTATTCTAACAACCTGTTGAAACGCACAGTCAAAACCCCGAAACTGTATTTCTTCGATACGGGGCTTGTCGCTTACCTGACGAAGTATTCTTCGCCGGAAATTCTCGCAAACGGCGCAATCAACGGCGCGATTCTTGAAAACTATGTCGTTGCCGAGCTTTTGAAAACGTATCACAACGACGCCAAAGAATGCCTTTTGTGGTATTACCGCGACAGCAATTCCAATGAAATTGACATGGTCATCGAAAGTGACGGTATGCTCCATCCGTTGGAGATCAAGCGGTCGATAAACCCCGGCAGAGAGCTTCTTTCGGCATTCGAGCTGCTTGACAAAGCTTCTGTTCCGCGTGGAAATGGCGCCATTATTTGTATGCGCCCGAAGCTGTCTGCAGTGAACAGCGAAAATTTCATTGTACCCGCATGGATGATCTAAACGAATAGATGCCGTTATCAAAACCGGCGCAGAACTTTGATTGCCTGCGCCGGTCTTCGTTTTCAAATCTGCTATAAAAAGCCATCCCAAGAAACTTACAAAGTTTCTTGACTGAAGTACTTATTATTCCTGATTCTTTTTCTGATAAAATCGCGTATAAAAAAATACAAGGAAAAGTTACAGCAAAACAGCCTCAAACTGATTCAGCCATCAGTGACAAGCGTATGATAAAAAACATTACAATGAAGCAATCAATTTTTCGTATTGTTTTTGTTGATGTGGCGAAAGCGTTGTTCCAATGTCCTGTTTTTCTTCGCCAATATCCTGTTTTTGACGGTCAATGTCCTGTTTTTCGCTGAATGTCCCACTAATATGCATACAGAGGTTAAGGTCTTCGTTTTCTATTTCAGTTGTCTACAAATTGAGGACAACTTGTTTTTAACGCTTATTATTGAAGCATTTTGGGGACGCAAACACATTATATACGACTTTATTATACCACATTGCTTTAAAAAGCCAGCCATAAGGAACTTACAAAGTTCCTTTACTGAAGTACTGAGTATTACTGGTTCTTTTTCTGATAAAGTCGCGCGTAAAGAAATATATAGAAAAAGATATGCAAAATCGCCTCAGACTGAGTCAGTACGCCAGTATGGTTATTCCAGCGTAAACTCATAGGGTGTGGTATAGTCCTCCTGCGACCACACCGTGAGCTTGGCATTTGCAATGTCATAAACCGAGGTGTGCCAAGTGATCCAGTCACCCTGCGGGGTTGAGCGGTCGCGGTGTTTATACATTTCCTGCTGCTGCGCCGCCACGCGAAGGAAATCCTCCCGCGTGCTGTGAATCGTCAGACCATCCGAGGAATGCTCGGTGAGCCAAAGAGCGTTCTCATCCTGCATATAGACTGTGGTGGCCTTTACGCTTTTCATCAGATTTGCCATGCCTTCCGCGGTATTACTTTCCGCATAATGCTCCCGGAGATATGCCCACCGTTCCACGCCGATGGCGCGTTCATTCAGAAGCGGCAGGTTTTCAAAGGTTGTTCCGCCGACCGCCTGCGTTTTTTGAACGGGACCGGAGTTCATATAGAAATTCGTCATGTAGTTATATTCGTTCTTGCTGACTGCAAGCTTGCCGCCGATCACTTCAACAACATAGGTATCTTTCTCATCGGCGATCATCCAGTGCAGTCCGTATTTCCCGAAGCCGCCGACAATGTTCGCTTTTTCAAGCAGAGAAACAGCGTGTTCGGCGGACTTGGCATGATCCAGCACATAACGCACCACATAGCGGCCGTCGATGACCTCACCGCCCGCATTTGTCCCGCTCTGATCGTCAATGCCGTCAGAAAGCACCACATGAACGCTGGCAAGCACACCATTTTCATTGATGCCGTCATTGGTGATGGTCGGCATCCGCAGTAGCTCGTCCTCCGTCATTTCTGCGACATTCGCGCTGATATACGGGTTGGCGGAAAGCCCGATGCTGGCATAACGGTCTTTGCCCTTGTTCATGCGGACAACGAATTCCACGCATTCGCAGTAATTCATATCCAGATTGCGTCCGAAGAAGTTGCCGTTTCGGACGGTGGAACAGCCGCCTTTGGCTTCGATGGGGGCAAGATCCCCCGAGACCTCCGGCACAAAGTCGTTATATTCCATGTAGTAGAGGTATTCGCCCAGCTTTTCCGGTTCGGAATAAGCGGGCTTATCATTTTTACCGCAGCCGGTCAGAAGAATGGACAGCATCGCAAAAATCACCCCTACGATCAGTATGCTCTTATAATTTGCACGCATTGATAAGCTCCTGTATTTTCTTGTCTGTGATGATCCCAGTCAGCACTTTTGTCTCCACAATTTCTGCACCCGGAGCGGAAGGTTGCAATTCGGCGCGAGTATTGCCAAAACTGCTGCTGCCGGCTGTGGCGAACAGAACGATTTTTTACCGGTGAAATCGTAGGCTTCGAGGAACGTGTTGATGATCGTCGGCGCCACATACCACCAGATCGGGAAGCCAAGATAGATGGTATCATAGCCGTAAACATCCACATCGCCGGTAATGATCGCGGGACGGAAACTCTTGTCGTTCATTTCCACGCTGCTGCGGGATTTTTTATTCATCCAGTTCAGGTCTGCTTTGGCGTATTTTACTTCCGGCTTGATCTCGTAGGTATCTGCTTCTAAAGTACTTGCCAGCTTTCCGGCGATCTCCGCCGTTTTACCGCTGGCAGAAAAATATGCTACAAGTTTATTGCTCATATTGTGTTCAACTCCTATTATTTTTCGAGCGTGGACGCCCAGTTTGCTTCTTTAAATCCAACAAACACGAAATCTTCACCGATCAGGATCGGACGCTTAACGAGCATTCCATCTGAGGCAAGTAGTTCAAACTGTTCATTCTCGCTCATGTTCGGCAGCTTGTCTTTGAGCTGCAGTGCTTTATATTGCAGACCGCTGGTGTTGAAAAACTTTTTTAGAGGCAGTCCGCTCTGATTGTGCCACGCTTTCAGTTCTTCAGTAGTCGGATTGTTTTCTTTGATATTTCTTTCTTCAAAAGCTATACCGTTATCTTCCAGCCACTTTTTTGCTTTCTGACAGGTTGTGCATTTGGGATAACAAACAAATAGCATGATGTTCCTCCTGTATTCAATCTTTCAAAAAACGCAATCGCATCCAGCGGATGTGACGCGCCGGGATCATTTGTCGATCAGGTTTTGCTCATTGCCGATAAACGCCTCTGCGGTCAGTCGCAGACCCAGCTTGAAGCCGATCGTAAAGGCCGCCACTTCCGTCATGCCTTCGATCTCCGCGGTCCCGTCCTTGAACTTCTCAAAGGTCTCTTTCTGCGCTTCGGTCAGGGTACTCATGAGGCTTTCTTCGTGTCGAGAAACAAGCTGCAAAATGTGTGCATACTCGCTGTTTTTCTTGAAGTCCCGATCCGAAAGTGGAATGTTGCCGTAATACAATTCCTCGATGGTGCTCTTCATTGTGCCACCTCCTTTGGCAGTACGAAACATACCAGAGAAGGCGGGAAGTAGCTACCTAATGTGGGCATTGTTAAGAGAAAAGTAACAAGTGTATTATTCCTTGCCGGTTTCCTCGATCAGTTTTCTCACCACGGCGTTGAGTTCTGTGGCGTTTTTTGATGTAACCACAGGTCTGCCGGTATTTTCTTCGATTTCTTTCCGAGCATTTCCGGCAATTTGTCCGCCCTGTCGGGCGACGCTCTGATTCTCCGCAAGGCCCTGTGGCTCATGCGTTTTGGAAAGCTCAGTCGTGGTGGCCTCGGCAAGCATATTGAGCACGAGCTCCAGCGTAGACATATTATCCCGCAGATTTTCCTTTTTCAGCCCCTTGAGGTTTTTATACTGTCGCGTGGACATGCCAGACCATGCCTTGGTGATCTCATCGGTCAGGATCGCATATTCTACACCTTCCTTGACACCACGATTTTGCCATTCGTCGGTTAGCTCCTTGCGCACTTGGATTGCCTGTAAACGTTGGTTAATCCATTCCCGCGAATAGCCTTTTTTGAGATATGTCTCCAGAGCCCGCTCAATCGTCAGCTCAGGATCGATGGTTTCCTCGATCCGTTCACGTCCGACCTGCGCCAGCCACATTTTGAAGGGCTCTGCCTTTTTTGATGGGATGGACTGGATGATGCGAAGGAGTTGCTCCGTGGTGGCGACATCGGTAAGATACCGTTTGCCATCTTTAGGGGATCGCAGTTTCAGTTGGTTACACTCCGTAACCAACTGACTGCCCTCGTCCTTTAGCCGTTTTTTTAATACCTTCCAGTAATCACGGGCACCATCATAACTTGTCTGCTCCGTGAGGATACCAACTGCGTCCACGACAGAGAAATACCATTCTTCTTCCGTTTCGTTCCACGCAGTTCGAATCGGCTGATCCTCGTATAATTCTATTTTTTCATTTTCTGACATGGCGCTCTCCGATCTTTCTTTTTCCCAAAAGTGAAATTATTTTTTCATTCAGCACCAAAACGCAACATAATTGCATTAAAAGGAAAAAAGATTAATCTGTTACCTTTCCATCAATTTGTGCTCGAAATATTCCTCTTTCAATCAATTCATCTATTGCACGATATACTTTTGAGTTTGTACTTCCTATTGTCTCAGCTATGACCTTATGGATTCCTGCAGGCCAGGGCTGAGCGGGCAAATATTCTCTTACTTCGTTCAAAAAATCTTCTGTTATTTCATAATTGTTTACAATGAAACTTTTACGTTTTTCAATTGTAATGTAATCTGGTAATTTATACTTTTCTCCAAGTTTTTTTATAATCTCACCAATCTTACCATAATTTGCTACATTTTTTATTGATTTTAGAGAACCATCACTGTTTATCAGATTAACCAGATCGTTTACAACATCAGCGATAAGAGCATCATCCAACAACTCTATATCCATACGAATAAGATCATTTTCGCCAAAATTAAATTTGCCTTGTAAACGTGCGACGCAGAGTAGAGAAATAATTGGTCTAACCGTCTTTAGATATTTTTCTGAACTTGTTTTAATTTTTGCTCTATTTGCTTCGGCAACACTATCAACTTTTCTAAGTATTTTGGCGATGACTGGCCAAACTCGTAAATCAGATTTTGGAGAAAAAACTTTCACATATTGTGATGGTTCGTTCATAAACTTAGATTTAAGAACAGCAGCTGCATATGGAAGTTTCATTATCAGTGTTACATATCCGCCAGCCAAATATAGCGGTGCAAATATTTTCTCCTCGTCATAACCTAAATTTTTATAATAATTTATCTTCCTTTCATAAAACAATCCGCTCTGTATCATTATGTCCTCAATGTCCTTTTGTATTTTATCTGTAGCATGAAGGGAATACAAAGGAATTGCAGACTGATTATTTGTGGCCTGTATTATTTCGTGTCTGACGTCTTCATTCGAAGAACATATGATTTTTACAAGTAGGCTCCTGTTATCATTTTCTTCTTTTCTGTTAGAAAAGTGCTGATAAATTGCAGTAGTCGTTTGAAGCCCATTTACAATCTGAACGTTTTCCACCTCAAGTTGTTTGTCATACAAAATGGCCTTTGAAGCCAGGATTGTTACTCCGTTATTCAACAGCCAAAAATCAGGCGAATCGGGATTCAAAAGAGTATTTTGGATATCGACGTTTGTCCGATTGGTCCCAAGATAATCACGAACATTTTCCTCGAAATAATAACGTTTTAGCTTCCCTTTGTCATCAGTTACGAAAGAATAATAATCGCTCAGTGTAACCAGCGCTACATAGTCACTCTTCCTTTGAAAACATTCGGTTATTTTAATAGAAACCGGCGAATTTCTTTTCTTTCGATATAACGAAACAAGTTCTTTGGAGCCCAAGAAAGAGAGTTTGGTTTCACAATCTGTAAAATTTTCCACGCAGGTTTTTTCGATTTTTTGACCTTTGGCAGCAATATTAGGTGCAACTTGAGAACTGTCACCTCGAGAAACGTAAATAATGGAAATTATACAATTCTCTAGAATATGTCCAATTTTACGATATGTATGTACCAGTGTATTTCTCTTGGAAATGACTCTAGAGTTTAACTTGCTAGAAAACTTATCAGTGCTTAACCGTAGATTAAAAACTTCGGATAACGTGGAATCTAAGCTTTCTAATGGGCCGAGTTCATATGTGTCATGGTGTTTCGATGTAATGATATAAATATCTAATTCTGCATTCCTTCTCGGCCAGGGAAAATCATCCGGGTCAATAACAGGAATTCCATTTACAAAAATATAAAATCCGTCTATCCCACCATCATCTTGACCGTCAACAATTCCATCTACAAGCTGAGAATTAGAAATGTCGTAGCTTTTTAGTATTTCTTGAAAAGCGAACTCTTCGAATTCTGCGCCGCGGGTTTTATCTGTATCGCTCAACCCTTTTTCCAGAAGGCGATCTTGGACAATGCTATCAATAATAATCATGTCATTATTTGCCATTATGAACCCTCCATTTACTGTCCTATATCTCTGATCCGTTTGACATTATATTGCGCAGATACTCATACGTCCTATCATACCACTCCCTGTTCCGAGTACCATCCGTATCGCTCCCTTCCGGGATAAATATCGCCATTCCTTGACGGGCGCGGGTGAGAAGGACGCGATAGGCGTTTTTCAGATACAGCTTGCGATCTTCGGAAGCAACGTTCATCCAGCGGTTGCCGACAAAATTGTTATACGTCCACTGCTCGCCGTCGAAGCGGAAGTCTGCGTCCCACGCGACGATGGAATAGTCCAATTCCAGTCCTTGGATATCGAACTCCGAAACGACGTCCTCCAGATAATAGCTGGATCGCACGTCATCTTTTCCGTTCAGGAACCAGTTTGCCACGGAGATTTCATTCTTCACAAAGATGCCCTCTGGCTTCAGGCGCAGAGCTCCGCTGCTGGCAAGGAGACCATAGCGTGTAGTGCCCTGACATTGACTGCGCACCCACTCTTTTGCCTTGCTCAGATCACGTGTCAGCACGATGGGGTATTTATCTTTAATTCGCGAGTATAACTCTTTCGCCGCATCGGTGTCCACATCCAGCACGTCTTTGACGAATGCTGCCAGATCCGGTGTGCGGAAGGAGCGCACCGAGGTTGCAAGATGCAGATCAGCATTCTCATGAATATGTAAATCGGCAATCATATCGTCCCATTCGCGCTCGCGGCGATATTCCTCGTCGTTGAGCTGAGGCGTGATATATACGTCCCAATGTGGGAATGCACGACGCAAGGAGTCAAACCATTCTGGCAATCCAGCTTCACCAGTGTTGATCTCCTGTCCGCCACCAACGAGACAGATGATAACGGCCCACTCTTGATGCCTGTCCATCGTACTGATCAGAAACTCCGGCTCACTATACTCAAAGTCCGGCACGCCTTTTTTCGTTTGCATAAACTTAGCAATCATGTCCTTCGTCCATGCACGCTGTGCTTCATCAAAGATGGCGACGCGCTCCGGCGGAACATGCTCGTTGCCGACGAAAGAATCGCGGTATTTGTGGATAATTTGAATGAATGCCGACGTACTGCGTAGTGCATCATTTTTCGAAAGCCGGCGTCCGGCTTCTTTTTCCTGTGCTACCTTATCTCTGGCGAGCGCCTCTTGTAACACTGTTACCAGCGGGAAATTGCCGGATAGGAATACAGCATGTTCGCCGGCTGCAGCATCTGATCGCTGTATAGCAAGATTGAGACCAACCAGCGTTTTTCCGGCTCCAGGCACACCAGTTACAAAACAAATGGATTTGCGATGATTGGCTTTGCTGTAATCGATGATTCGGTTGATTTCATCTGTAGTGACTGTAAGATTCTCAGCGCCGGCATCACTGCGGGTGATGTCATGAACATTGTGTCCTCGGTAGAGTGCCTGTGCCGCTTCAACAATAGTCGGTGTCGGCAGATACTCCGAGTTTTCCCACGCTTCATAATTAAATGCTGGCTCGTCATATTGTGCCGCGACTGATTCGATCGCAGCAGCGATATTTTCTGTATTACAACGGATCGGCTCAATAATATGGTTGCGTTCGTTTATAACGCACGGTTGCTCCGGTGCTCTGGTAGAAATCATCAGACAGGCCAGCAGTTTGTTGTGACTTTCTTTCTGAAAGTTCCGCAGGTCCAAGGCATAATCATAAACCTGATCATATGTACTCTCGCGGTATTCACGGTCACCAACTTTGAATTCCAACAGGAACACAATGTTCCGGTATAGCACCACGGCGTCTACTCGTTTTCCCATGCGCGGGATCGTGTACTCGAAGATGATCCGGCCGTCCAAAAATGCGTGCAACTGATCCTTGAGAATCGTAATCTCCGATTCCCACGTGTTGCTCTGTTGAATTGTCGTCTCCACCGATATATCGTTGGCATGGATAATGCCGAGAATTTCCCGATCAGACTGACGCAGGAAATTCGCTATTGTGGCGGAGTAGTAGGATCGTAAGTTGCGCATATTTATCTCCTTATACTCTCCTTACACGAAGCTTATGCAATGCAAAACTTTTTTGCAATGGTTTTCAGTATTATTGAAACGAAAGCTGCATATTGTTGTTTGAAGTCATAAGCGAAATATTTATCCAATACGCGCTTATTTTCTTCATCAGCATCTTTTTTTATTTCCGGAAAAGGTTTGAATGATTTTCGCGCCGCTTCAATAACTACGCGGGAGTATTCACAGGTTGTTGAATCTACAGATACTTCAGCCAATTTATCTACAATTGGTTTATTCCCTAGGTCTTCATTAATAGTCCGTGGGATAAAAATGTAATTAAAAATGGATGCGGAATACTTTTTTACGTCAGCCGGATATTCATACTCGTAATAACCTTCTGCATTTGCATATTTTACCTTGCATTTGAACGAATTATTAACTATAAAATGCTCCACGCTGAACATTTCGTTGTTCGTTAGAAATACATTAAGATTCGTAGCTTCACCCTTTTTTACGCCCAACTTATTGCTTTGGAAAACGAAAAAGTTATACACCGCAGCCAGAGCAATGCTATGATAACGTTGCTGTTCATTATCAGGATTTGTACTATATTTAAATTCCGCACTGCGTTTTCGTTCTTCGATTGTATCTTTGTTGCAATAGGTTGCAATAGCGGTACGTATTTCCTCATCCCAATTGGCTGATTTTAATATTTTTTCTACAGGTTCAATTCCTTTCTTGTTTTCAAATAGTGAAAACAGGGTGGCAAACATCTGTACTGCATACAACTTTTTATAAGATTCTTTACGGTTATCGGAAGAGTTCATTAACGTGTTGAGCGCGTATTTAATTACAACCGCTTTTGATACAACAACTTTTCTGTCCATAAGGACCATTTGCATGAATGTAAAGAAATTTGATATATCAATGTCATCAATTTTTTCTGCCGGATCTTCTACGACAAATAGGCTTTTAAATTTTGTGCCCGGACTAGAATTTGACACTATGTCGATAGCGATAGTTAGAAATTTTATTATTTTCTCCAACATTTCCCGAATAAACTTATTGTTGTTTATTACCTTCAAGATGTGCTCTCCGGCATAATGCATGGTTCGGTCTATCAAAACCTTTTGCTTAAGGCAAAAGTCCTCTCCAAAAACAACATCCTTATATTTATCGTTGTCATATATATAGCAATACAGAAAATGTTCAATCATTTTCATTAAAGGGTAACAATCGCTTTTCGAATGTGAAGTCTTACATAATTCGTTAAACTCCAGCGATTTCCGCTTCATTTCCACCCACAATTGACGTGATGCATCGCTTGAATCAAGGTGGAACAAATACCCTTTAAAAATATCCTCTGCGTCTAGTTTGATACCTTTTAGATTAACGTCCAGGAAATACTCAATGCTGTAATTGGTGGAATCTTCTTCTGACAAAATAATATTAAACTCACAACGATAAAGATTGGTTAAAAAGTCTCTTGCCGATGATGCGTCAGCAATAATTTCAGAGTCTTCTATTGTTTTCCACAGTAACTGAAATCGCTCCGCTTGCTTATATTGATCACTCGCTTTTACTTCTTCGGCTAAAGAAGGTTCCATTTCGGAGAAGGAATAGTTATTTTTTTGGAATATGCCATACTCCGGGAAACTTTCATTCTCAATTGCGCATAGTTCTGGTGGAGCAGTGAGTTCATCACCATATTTTGTCATGGTAAACTGAATCAGCATACGCAGCAGAGACGTTCTTTGCTGCCCATCAATAATTGAATATCTTTTATTTTCATTTCTGGTTAGTATAAGATTCCCAAGAAACTTGTCCCGGCGCGAGATGTCATTCATCAGTTCTATGAGGTTTTCCGGTAGCCATCGGATTTCACGTTGAAAATCAGGAATAACATAAATGCGTCCTTTTTCCAGCTCAAAAACTTTTTCGTCTGTTCCACTTATTTTTATAGTAACTGCTTCTTGACCGAGAAAGTCCTTCACATTTACGATAGTACCCTTGATGTTTGACATACAATCCACCTCTTTTTATATACCGGTTTTGTTGCTCAAAAGGCCTGTTAGAAAATCGCTATTATACTTAAACTCGCTATAGATCATCCGGGCTCCGCGATCCAAATGGGCTTTCAGATATTTCTGAAAAAAATCATCGTCAGAGATATGCCGTCCTTCGTGCATCTCTATCAGGCTCTTATACAATTCGTCCCACTCTCCGGTAATCGTTTGTCTGTTTAATTCAAGGCCGTATGTATCTGTGTGGAAATCATTTTCTTGTAATGGTCCTCCGCGTTTAAGCGACATTGAAATAGCAAGCTTTGAAAGAATGAAGGGCGCATAGTTAGTGCTGGCAGCCATTTCTTCGAAAAATATCATAGTTTTTTTTGACGTTCTAATCTTAAAAACCATCTCACACCTCAAAATACTTTCCGCTCACGACTGTCGTCCGCTTGTTGTCGTTGTTCTCCAGCATATAGGTAGCAGCAATCTTATCATCCATAATTTGTACATGTTCGGAACTGATCTCTTCGTTGGTGGACAGGATAAAGACCTGTCCATTTAACTGGCGGAAGAAATGCTCAGATATATTTTTTCTATGTTCTGTGTCAATTCGGGCAAAGGGCGTGTCGATTATGAATGGGATTTCGTGATTACAAAGCTGAACAAGGGAGTGGTAAAGAGCCATAATAAAAATCTGCTTTTCACCATTCGAGAGTGTTGCTTTATCAATCTCAACGAGGAGATCAACGCCCCCGGTATCGTGTCTCTGATATACAGCAGCTATCTCATCCAGCCCTTTTACTCCGGTAAGGTTTTGTAGTTCCCTGACAGCGACATCTCCCAGCATAGCGGCCACGTGCTCTTCTGAATTCGTTGTTAGAATCTCAACAATTTTACTTGCAGAAAAGCTTTCCCGACGATATAAATGCGTATTAAAGCCGTCGTCGATCCGAATATCATCTATAAAATGCGTCTTACGCATAAGAGTGCGGATCTCGCTTCTGAAAAACTCTTCGACTTTTTCGATTTGCCTTTGGAAAAGCACCTGCTGCAGTTTGTCAAGCATAATGATAGATTTTGCTGAAATATCTGTGATCGACGCCTTTTTCAGCTCAGCTTCCAAGCGAGACTGCACATGCGATAGGACCGATTCCGCCTGCCCAACTACGCTCTGCTGGTCTGCCACCTTTTGTTCCAGTTCCACCCGCTGGACTAATAAAAGGCTCTTCGTCTCGAACAGTTGTGCCCGCTTTTGCATATATTCCTGTACAGAAGATACACTGCTGTTATCAAGCTCTTGGCGCAACTTTGCTGTAAGGTTCAAAGATTGCTTAATTGCCCTACGGCATTTGCCTACTTTTTCTGCGTCAAATTCAAGAATGCGGTTAATCTGGCCTAAAAGGATGGCGCTCTGCTCAATAGAAAGGTTTAGAATGGGTTCACTTTTATCTCCAAATTGCTGAAATGCGATTTTTTGAATTTCAGCCACCCGCGTTCCAATGATTGCTGCTATTTCCGGGCTATTCATAACTTCACAGAAGTTAATGTACTTTTGCGCTTTGTTCTCGCTTTCAATCTGGCTTTTCAAAGCAGAAATTTGATCGCGTATCATTAAAAACGGAATCAGTTCATTGGCCCACTTTTTTAGAAGTGCATTCCAGTTTTCACGTTTCCGTTCCTCATCCTTCAGTGCAAATATTTTGGTATCCCATTCCTCTTGGGAAATACCACCTTTTTGATAGTATTCTGTTTCCAATGCAGCAATTTCTGCTTCACAGGAATCTATTTCACTTATGCAGTTTTTTAGTAGTTCAGTAAGGGCTACATATTTTTCTTTTGCTATAGCCACGGATTCTTTTGCAGCGATATATTCATCCAATGCGGGGGCAGATTTACCTTTTCCGGCGCTAATCCTCCGAAAGTTTTTGCGCATAATGTCAAAGGTGTCATATCCGCACAAGGTTAAAAATGCATTTTTTATTCTTGCATTACTTCCTTCCTCCAAAAAGAAATCCGCTATTTTTTCTCCATCGAAGAAGTATAAATTGAACAATTCTGGCGGAATAACGGATAAAAGATACTTTTCAAAATCCGCAATCTCTTCATTGCTAAGAAGGCTTCCGTTTTTAAGAACGCAGAATTCCTCTGACAATGCATCTGTCAATGTCCACTCGCGCAACAGATCATATGTATCGACGCCTCTACCATTATTCAGTTCTATCGTCATCTGCACATGAGCTTTTGCGGGGCGAATCATTTTGGCTTCATTGTTGATCAGCTTTGTAACGGCACGATAATAGAATGAATTTTGGTTTTTATAGCCCATGCTCATATAGCCGTATAGACAAATTCGCATAGCAGTAAACAGAGTTGTCTTACCGGCGCCGTTTTTTCCTCCGATTAATACGATGTTTTTTCCATCGGTTCCTCGTGTATCAAAGACGTTTTCACCCTCATACGAGCCGAAATTATATAGAACAATCTTATCAATTATCATTTTTTAATCCCTTCTCGATACTGTCAAAGTGAAGCCACCCTTGATTAATAATCCGGTCAAAAGCCTTTGTAATCATGGAACCTTTCGTATAGTATTTATTCGCTTCGATTTCAATAATCAGCTTAGCGATCAGTTCGAATTCCACATCATTTTCTTCGCATTGCTGCTTAATCTCATCAATGACCTCTGCTGGGAAGATTGGCGCTTTATACTGATCCCAAGGAAGCGTCTTTCCGGTTACTTCGTTATAGAGTTCCACCAGGCTCCGCCGTGTTAGATCGCCTTCACTATCCCACATCATATCGATTTGCTTTAATTCCTCTATTGTGATAAGGGACAAGCCGGTATCTACTTCAAGCTGTAAAAGGCGGCGAAGCATTTCTCTCCGAGTTTCCATAGTAAAGGGCCCTTCACCCAGCGATCCGTCGGGTTTGCGGTACATAGAACCATTTCTACGTTTGTATTCACGAGCGCCAGGGGTTGTACGCATAGAAAGCATCCAGTTGCGGAAATCGCGCAGAGGAATCAACCACTCTTCTCCGCGGTCAATGAATGTTTTTAAGGACTTATCTTCCTTTACCATTGTGCAGATCCAGCAGCCGAAACGTGAATTCCCGGTCACCGGAATCTTGTTTTCATCGATTTCTCCGATAACGCTTGCTTCTTCTCCAAGATTCTCTCCTTGATAAAGTGAAAACAGGTATTTGTTATCAGATCCCCAGGGCGTTTTTGCATCACCCTTCAGCAAGAATTTCCAAACCTCTTCATTCGGAATCTCTGTTAGCGGGTTGTAAACATAGGCATTTTCAATGTCATTATGCGGCACAAGGAGTTTGCCTTCAATTTCTCTTGCTCGAATATTATTAGCCCTGTATGTACTTTCCGCCTTGCGCACGCCTAATAGCAGGACTACTTCACCATTATTCTTGATCGTTTCGAGCGTATATGCGTTCATAGGATGAATTTTCAGACGCTCTGTACACCAGCGGAATCCCGGCGGTTCCGGCGTGGGGTAACCCAAACCTATCGTTTTGCACCAGAAAGTGTCTTCGACCTTCGGATATATAATGTCTGCCTTTACATTTAAGCGGGCTCCTGCATCGTTAATCATTGCAGACATTCTGTGCATATAGTCACGCACGATTGGGTTTTCTACCATAGTGTCTGAGGACACGATATAAACGGTCTTATTTCGTTTTTCTGCTGGAAGGCGTTCCAGCATTTCCATGACAAGGCAGCATAACAAGGTGGAGTCTTTTCCGCCGCTGAATCCGATCATCCAGGGACGCTTATCGTTTTGATAAACGAGTGCCATTTCTTGAAGAATGTCCTCGTATGCTGCAAATTCACCTGTGTACTTCATATCAATTCTTCTCCAACATCATTTTCTCTTTTTGTCGTTCCTCTTTTGTCAGAGAGATTCCAATACTCTTTTTTATAAGTGAACACGTAAGGGAAATCGCTTCTTCGCTGTTTAGCACTTTTCCGTTTTGGCGGATTGTCCTTCCTACCCACGCTTCATTTGTCCGCAGCCAGTCAATAGACCGCAGCTTAGAAAGATACAGTTCCATATTTTCATCACGATGCTCGTAAAAATATCTGCCCAGTTTTCCAAATGCGCTAATAGTAATAGCTAGTGCCACAATATAGTTTTCTCTAAGAGCCTTCTTGGTGAGCGTTTTGTTTAGGACCTCTTGCCATTCAATAATATTGTCAGAAAGCAGACGCCAAAAATCCATTAAGAATTGTTCATCGTCCGCTGTGCACTTTTCTCCATGAATGATTTTTTGGTTTGCCTTATAAATCATGTTCAAGGTGAATAGGTTCGAAGAGTTTTTCCCCAAAATATCCCGCTCTTTATCGGTGTATCTTTTGAAGAAGGGGATAGCGTCGATCACATTCTTCGTCGCAACTGCAATCTCATCGCGTGCATCATAAAGTGTAGAAAGGGAGTTCGATGTTTTTACGGCGTGTTTATTCAGATCCGTAAACATCTGCTGGCTACGAGCAAGCCCTTCATCAGCAAAAAACACAATAGAGATAGTTTCCTTCTCCAGAGAGGAATCTTCATCCATTGCCGCCAAGATCGCAGCTTTACGATGCTGCCCATCGTTGATTAGAAACACGGATTCCATATCAACTTCGAGCACACCCACATCCGCATTGTCAAGAGCGGTAAAATGGAATTCGCCATCAATCGATGCGGAAAGTGCGGAAAAGACATAGGTATCCCGATTATCCAAAATATATTTCTTTATTTCAGGAATACGGGCCTCGTTGATTCTGCGCTGTGCTCTATATTCCGGGAGCACGATTTCTTCTTCTGCTGGGAAAAGACGGGCAAGTAGTTTTAACGGAACCATTGAAATATAGTATTCTCTGCCGGCCTGTAGGCCACGGACAGCCGGAAAACGATATGAGAAATTCATAATTCACCTCAAAAGAACAGCGTGATATACTTAAGTATGTACTTAAGTATATCACGCTTGTCGCTTTTTGTCAATAACTTGCTAAACGAATCGTTTACTCGAAATCTTCAATTTCTAATTCTTCTTCGATGATGTTCGCTCCTGACTCATATGTGGAATTCAGAAAAGTCATCAAAGATTCCAGAAGCTCCACATCTTCAGTATCAGCAATTACATCAGAAAGCTTTGTGATTCCGTAATTCGCGAATCGGGTTAAGAATGCAACAGGGTTAAAATCTGGTTTTGCTTTATCGTTAAAAGCTAATTCTAAACGTGTGTCCTCATCTAAATCTAAATGCTTGGTAGTAACCATTGCGGTTTGAAACATAAACTCCAACAACGCTCTGTTTTGTGCTTTCCCCAAGACATTTCGACCAACGGAGTGAGGTTCCACCTCATATCCATCGGGAACCATGTTTTCTGTTTCAATCTGGCAATCGAACATCATTCCAATCGAAATGCAAAGAGCAAATACATCCCACTGGGTTTCAAACACGGTTCCAACCAGTTTTTCGAGTGCATCATGCCAAATTGGACCTCTTAAATAGGCATCAGTTGTAAGTTCAAGCATTTAAGCTAAACACCTCCGGGTTGTAACCTTTTTCTATATAGGATACATTTCTTTCCGCATTACTATAAATGGTCCAAACATTTTCAATACCGGTTTCACCAAAGCAACCGTTAATATCATCCTTTGAAAACAAAATAACCTGCGGCGCATAAGCGGGTATCGTATTAATTACGTTTTGCCGCTGAATAACATCAAGTTTAGAAAACGGGCCGTCAAGGATTAGCGGAAACTCTTTGCCTTTCAACTCCGGCACATCGCCAAGTAGTTTAAATATGCCTCCAATGTAAGCAAAAGACACTACAGCAAATTGCCCTTCAGATTTTGCTTCGTCTCCAAAACTGTCTTTCACACTCAGTTCAAACTTTTCGGTCATATCTACCTTTCTTGTACTAGTGAGCATTCTACCCAACAATTCCTGAATTGCAAAGCGAAGGGTTTCACTATAATGCTTTGCAGCATTTTTCAACGTGCTATCAAAATATATTCTGACGGCCTCCATAATAGCAATTTGCTCATCAATACTCTTGTTCGCACTATTTGCCGCCAAAAGTTCGTCCAATTTCTTTTTGCGTTGCTTCTTGATCTGATCTTGCAATCCGAGATCTTTTGTGGCCTTTTCTAATTCCCCACGCCAATATCGCTGAGACTCTTCTGCCTTTGCCCGTTTTGCAATCAATTCATCAACGTTTTCGCCTTGTTTCTGCTCCTCATCGATATCATGGATTTCAAGCTGAAGCTCTGCAATTTGATCTCTGTACTTAAAAATGGCATTTAGATGTTCCAACAGCACTTCACTGTTATATGTTGCACTCCACCGTACTGCATTGTTCTTGAATTGATCGTAAATATACTTATATGACAGCGGCGGGAACATTCTAAGGAGGTTATTTAAAGACTCCCGCTCTGCGTCTGTAATTGGATTGCCGCATAGACACGTATTCTCTTTCAGTAAGGAAAGAACCAACTCTTTTGTCAAACCCGGTAAAAGCTGTTCGTCTTCGACTTTTAACCCAATTCTAAGCTGCGCTTCCTCAACTACACGGGCGAGAAGCAGATATGGGTAATTCGCCATTGTAGTTGCACCAAAAGCTTTCATCTCACGTTGAATAGCAGTTTCAAGAGCTTTTATGGAATCCTTTGCTTTTTTGCGACGCTTTTCTAGTGCTTCTTGAGAAGGATTGCTACCGATCCGCTCGGACAATTCTTGAGCTTCTTGTTTGTAACGTTCGATTGACGCCTTACAGGACCGTATTTTCTCTTCTAGATCTTCTACCCATTTCAACGCTTGGCGATACAGACCCCTTGCTTTTATTACATCAGCATTTGTACTGTTTTCAGCGCGACTAAAATAAAGCTTTCCTAACACGGTTGAGGTACCGCTGCTCTGCGTACCAATATGTACAAGCGCCTGCTCGTATATATCCAGATCAAAAATAGAGTAAAGGGCCTTTCGCAGTGCCTTTGCCGAATCTCTGCCTTTCTGATTTAAATCGGCAATCATGCTTTCACCATCAAAGAAGAAATACTGTGACAAACCACTTGGCAGTATTTGCTCAATGATGTTTACAGGATCATCGGAAACTGTCTTCCAGTCGTCTCCAATTTTTTTAGATAACCGAAATTTTTTGTTTATAACCTTTGATTCCAGCTGTTCTTTTTGATATATCCACTCTCTTCTAAGCGAGTAATACTCAGTAATGCCATCCGCGTTGGGGTGTTCGAAATCGATTACACCCAGCACAGAAAACACCTGATGAAAGCTGGCTGCTTGTTCAAACTCCAGGTTATACATTTTATTGCTCGCGGTTTTGTTGAAATGAACCTCACCGTAAAAAATCCACTGAAAAAGCTGGTGTAGCGTTGTTTTACCAACTCCGTTAGGACCATAGATAACCGAAACACTACCATCTGTCGGAAAATCCATACGGCAGTGGTCACGGAAGTTTCTAAAGTTCTCAAACTCAATCCTGCTGATCTTCATTATCGAGCTGAACCTCCTTTAATGCCTTCAGGATTCCATCGACGGCTTCTTTTTTCTGCTTTGTCGGGTCTATAGAAAAATGGGAAGCCAAACGGTCTCGTTCAACCTCTTCCACTTTGAAAATCATATAGACAACGGCTTCATCCTTAGTCATCGAGGTCTACCTCCTTGCCCTCATCGAATGTGGTAATAAAGTCATCTAACTCCAAACCATAATCTGCCGCAATATTCTCAAGCTTTGTCAGCAGATCATCTGAATTGACTGCCAGCCTTGCATATTCATAATACCGTCTCAACTCTATTTCCGCCATTTTCGTCGTATCATGAGACGGCAAAACAACTACATCGTAGATGTTGGCAAATTCTTTTTTACCGTATATTCTCAGGATACGGCCTCTGCGCTGAACGAACTCCCTATAATCATCATTACTTGACAGAATCAATGCACCATTTATGGATGGGATGTTTATTCCCTCGTCCAAGCAGCGGATTGCAGCAAGCGCGTCGATTGCCCCTTCATTAAACGCATCTACCAGATCCATACGTTCTGCCATATCCTCTGATGCCGTAAATTGACTTGCTTTGAAACCGAGACCCGCCAGCTTGCGCTTTACAAACTGAATATGTCGGATTTCGTCATTATTATCATCGTAAAGTCGGCCATCGCCACAGTATACAATAAAATGGTCTTTTTCATTTACATGGGCAAGGATTTCCTCAATCCGATCGAGCTTTTCCTGTGCCATAGAAATGATCCGCAACCGTGCACGTAAATATAAGGCCAGATTCTCAGGATCAATGCATACGTTGTTTCGGAAGCATCCTGCAATTTGGGCACTTCTCTTTCTAAAGCGTTCTTCCTCGTCTGCAGTTGCATTTACGAAAATGGGATAATAGTTGTATTTGACAAGAAATCCGCGTTCTAGAGCGTCTTCAATTGGAAGGTTGAAAACCTGTCCACCGAAAAACGCCATAAGCTCATTCCCTTTAGCTGTATCTTTTCCGCTAAACGGGGTAGCACTTAAACCGAGCATGTATTGAAACCGCTGGTTTAAGGATTCAGGTCGCTTAGTAAAACGATGAGCCTCGTCTACGACCAGCAATTTTTCTTGTTTGGATTTCTTGATTGTATTCTGAAATCGGTCAAGGTAAAATGACTTGATTGTAGAAATGATAATAATCTTCGTATCCTTATGTAAGCGTTGCCGCACAATTGCCTGCGACAGCTGTTGCTCCCATCCGTGGTTTTCGGAAGATACCAAGACAAGGATCGCATCTGGAACAGCCTTTTGCACATCCTCAGCCCACTGCCGCACTAAATGTTTATACGGTGCACAAATTACCGTCATCGCAGGATGCGTATCCATAAGCTTTATTGCTGAGAATATGGCTGTCCAAGTTTTTCCAGTGCCGGTTGCCATGACATAAAAGCCGTGATAATCATTTTCAACCCAGGCGTTAATCGCCGCTTCCTGATAGTCCCTTAGAACAATAGGTGCCTTAGCACCAGCTCCTTCTGCGGCAGCCTTTCGGATTTCCAATACCGAAAGAATCTTTAACTTAGCGGATACTGTATAATCGTATACTTTCACATGGGGATTGGTATCATTCCATAGGGCATCAAATTCATTTTTTTCATCTTCGATGCTGCCTTCATCAGAAGTAACCCAGCTCTTTACTACACGGATTTTTTCATAATTATTACGATATCCACTCAGGCTGGAATTTGGGGAGCCATAAAACACAATCGTATTTCCGTCAAAATCCTCCATAATGCCCAGCTTATCGTGATATATGCCGGTACCACTTGTAACTGCTATTTTAATATCCATTGTTCCGTTCGCAATCAAGGACGCCAACAATTGCAATCGGGCATCATCTAAGTCTTCAATGGCATCTGCGAAGTCACGTTCAACGGCACCGGATATAATATCCTCTCGTTCCTGATATCCCAAATTTATCGCATTAATGTCCTCTTCGTTCAATTTGGGGCTTGCGATCAGCTGAATATGACCGTTGTTTCTGGACAACGCGACAATTCCGTCAATGATCGGAGAAAACACGCCAGAAGAGAAAAAGCCCACACTTCGTTTGTATGTTTTTGTACACTTAAGCACCGGTACCAAAAACGAATTAGCAATATTCTGATTACCATAGCTAACATAGCTTCGTTTTATATCTAATTCCAAAAAGCTCATATAAACCTCCGTAATGGATTGATCTACTACCTATCATTTGTCAGGAATAAAATCCATAATATCATTTGGTTCTACTCCGAGTGCGGCACAAATGGCACCGATCACATCAGTGGTAATATCTTTATCATTAGCAAGTTTATACATCTGATAGTGGGTGATACCCGCCGCTTCTTCTAGATCCTTTTTCTTCATATTTTTATCCACAAGAATGTGCCACAATTTTTTATAACTAACAGCCATTTCAAATCTCCTTTATGAACAATTTGGAACCGTATACAATTTCTATTGTTTAGTATACCATTTTTCAACTGAAAAATCAATATTATAATAAAAATTTCAAACTTTCGACAGATGACAATTGTGCCTGCTGTGTGACAGAACGTTTCTTCTAGTGAACGGAGTGGTCTGTTCTTTCAAATAGCCTTTTCATATTTCAGGTTCAAATCCCCCCTTGCAGTCGATTGCCGACTTCTTTGCAGAGCAAAGAAACGTAAAAAGTACACCAGCGTTTTCGGCCTGTTTTCGGCGCCGGAAACGAAAAAACGGACTCCGGGACAGCCGCGATGGCCATCTCGAAGCCCGATATGCTTGATTTTATGCGATATTTCCTGTATTTTGCCCCAAAAAGCAAGAAAAAACGTCTTTTGCCTTGGTAGACAAAAGACGTTTCTTTTATG
>CALAUI010000025.1 GCA_937892115.1 uncultured Clostridia bacterium
TTCTACCATAAGGGGGTGGTTTTTTCTATTGTCCGTTTTTACTGGTTCTGTGCACTTCCGAAGGATGGGGAGTATTTTATCAGTAGTTACCAAATGATGAATTTCGTATTTCCGTCCTTGATTCCGAAGCAGTCATACTGAAGCCACTTTTCGCCCGAAACATAGGAATCGTTGTGAGCACCGTTGGGCCTGCCGAAATATCCGTTGGATTCAAGCGTGTAATTTCCGAGGAACGCATTGCCTATTACTGCCGTGCTGAGATAGGGAATGACGTCGCCGTTATCAACCATTCTGTGAATGTCGCCCATTCTGTCCTTGAGAACGATATAGGGTGAGCCCATGGTAAGAATGTTGAGAATATTGTATTTTTCCTTTATTTCCTTGTCGGCGGCAAATTGCTGAGCAACCATTCCTCCGAGACTGTGTCCCATAAGAATGATGTCGGCGCCTTCGGGGATGTTTTCGAGTGCCTGCTTTTTCAGTTCGTCAAAGTAAACATTGTCAAGGGAAAGACCGGCTTTGATGCAGGACTGCATGTTATTGAGATCTTCCTTATTCCATGACATATTGGAGCCCTTCAGAGCGATGGTATAGACCGTATGATATTTACCGCTCTGATAGAGAGTGGCGGGCTTTATGGTAATGAGCGAATGAGAGCTGTGAATATACTGACACGCCTCGTTCACGTTAGTTACTGCCGTGTATTTTGCAAAAGCGGGAAGGGTAAAAAGAGTAACGATGGAAATAACTGCCAGAAGGGTACAAATCAATTTTTTCATTTTTCTTCTCCTTTTCCGATGGTTTACATTACCATAATAGTCTTTTCTTTCGTTTGTTGCAATACTTTTGGGAAATTATATTTCCAGAACCGCGATACACGGTCTGTGGTCGGAAACGACCATTGCGGGAATTTCCGTTGAGACCGTTTCAATATCCTTGCTTGTGAAAATGTAATCTATTTTTCTGTCCGGTCTGTCAGAAGGAAAACTGTACGGGACGTAATCAAAGTCATCAGCCGTATCCGTCATTCTTTCCCTTATGGGATTGAGATATACGGAGTCGGGCAGGATGTTGAAATCCCCCATAAGTATGCATTTTTCGTCCGTAACGCCGTTCAGTACCGTTTTTACGGCATTTTCCTCCTCATCGGGATTAAGACCGAAATGAGTAACAAGCACCGTAACGTCACATCCCGCATCTATTACCGCCTTGAGAACGCACCTTGTTTCGTAGCTGCCGTTGTATTTCTTTTCCGCAGGGTCGGGAATCATAATGATTTCCGCGCTCTTTACGGGATATTTTGACAGTATCGCGTTGCCGTAGGGACCGCCGTTTTTTACATTGATGGCAGGGGCGAAAAAATAATTCAGTCCCGTCTTTTCGGCAAGTATTTTTGCCTGAGCCTCAAAAAGGGGATTTTCACCCTTTCCTCTTACTTCGTTGAGCCCGATGATATCCGCGTTTACGGATTTGATTGCATCTGCGAATATATCAAAATCAATTTCACCCGTTCTGTAATTTTTACAGTGCTGGATGTTGAAAGTCATAACCTTCAGAATCATTTTTTCACTTACCTTTATCCGATATAAATCAGCTTTGTATTTTCGTCTTTTCCGTCAAAGAGAACGCTGTTTGCGGCATCACTGCGAAATGATGCGCTGACGTTTTTCAAAGTAACCGTAAAAGGCACATCTTCGGTTGCCTTTACGCAGGACACGGCCTTAAGCCCTTTGATTTCAACGTTCTCAAGTGTCATATCTTTGAGACAGGTGCCCGTCTGGATTATGTTTCCGTCTGCCTCGTACCAGAGGAAACGGTCTGCATTTTCTACCGTGCAGTTTCTGAAAACAACATCGTGAAACGGCTCGTAAGCGGGATGGTCAGTACTTGAAAAATGGACGAAGACACATTCGAGATTATGTCTGCCCTGCTCCTTCGGCAGGGTATTTCTTTTATCTCTGACGGCTTCGGTGCCTCTGTTCTGCACCACGGTCTGTCTGTGCGGATATTCACCGGGACCCCACATACGGCAGTTTTCAATGAGTAAATGACTTCCTCCTGCGCGGAAAACGTCGCAGGACGAATTCAGCTCACAGTTTCTCACGGTGAGATTTTCCATATTGATACCGGCAATGCAGTCATCACCGGTATGAAAAACGCAGTTTTCAACGGTGATATTCTTACAGCAATGCAGATGTATTCCGTCTGAGCCGCCGAGGCAGGTAACGTTTTCCACGGTAATGTTTCTGCAGTTATCGACCTGATGCATGAAGTTGCCGCTGTTTGCTATGGTATATCCCTTCAGCGTGATGTTTTCAACATTTGTTATCATCATTCCGTGAGGACCGCGGTAGCCCTCTTCGCCGTTCGGGTCGGCGCAGTCGTTTCCGTCAATAAGCGTGTCCTCTTCGCCTATGACGGCAATGTTCTTGCCGCCGTAAACGGAAAGAATCGCCCTGCGGTATTCTTTCCAGGAACGTCCGCTGAAATACTGCGATATCATTTCCATATCCGTGCGCAGTTCGACACCCTCAGGCACTTCAAATACCGGGTAATCCTCGCATACGTCCGAGCCGATTATCCTTGCACCCTTTCGCAGGTAAAGTGTTGTGTCCGACCACATACGCAGTCCGCCCGTGCAGAACGTGCCTTCGGGAACGATTACCGTTCCGCCTTCATCCCGGCACATGTCAAAAACGCGCTGGATTTTTTCTGTCTGCAATTCATTGCTGCCGGTTTCGACTCCGAAGTCGGTGAGTACGTATTCCCGTTTCATATCATTCTGCCTTTCCGTCGGTAAGCTCAAGTACCGTAAATATCTGGAAGTGGTCTGAGGGATATACCCCGTCGTAAGTGTCGGTGACGATTTTGTATTCATTGACCTTTATGCCCTGCTTTGAAATCATAAAGTAATCAATGCTTCCGCCCTCAAGGTTTTCTCCCCAGTTCTGATACGTTACTCCCGTCATGGGATTTTCCGTCTGATATTTTGCATCAAGGAAATTTTCCGTGGCACTTCTGTAGGTTTCGGAATCCTCGTATGCGTTGAAATCTCCCATGATGACTGAGGGGAGAGAGCCGAACTGCTCGATTTTATCAAGCACTGTACCGATACCCTTGATTCTTGCCTCGTCGCTGACGTGGTCAAGATGTGTATTGAAAACGACAAATTGCTTTCCGCTTGCCTTTTCCTCAAGAATGACGAAACTGCAGATCCTGTAACATGCCGCTCCCCAGTCCTTACTCATTTCCTCGGGAGTTTCCGAAAGCCAGAAGGAATTTTTGTCAATGAGTTTATACAAATCCTTACGGTAGAATACGGGACAGCCCTCGGAGTTGAACGTATTGTCACGGTATGTGATTACCGAGTCGTAATCCGGCATGGAGTCAACAAGGTATGAATACTGCCACTTTGTCGCTTCCTGAAAGCCGATTACGGAGGGAGCGTTTTTCTGAATGTTTTTAATGATCAGGTCCGCTCTGTAAAACCAGCTTTTTTTGCCTGAATCAAAAGGAGTGAGACATCTGACGTTACAGCTCATGACCCGTATCTGACCGTCCGCAATCTTTTCCGTCTTTACGGTTGTTTTGTTCTTGAGATAACGGGGATAATAAAAGAACAAAATGCCGGCATAAATAATTATCGCCGCAAGTAAAAGTACAAGAATTGCAATCAATATTTTTTTGAAGTTCATTCCGTTCAGCCCCCGTTACATTACTGCTTGTTGAGCAGGTCGTTGTACTGATAGCACCTTACGTAGTCTACCTTGAACTCAACCGGCCAGTTTTCTTCGGGCGTATGGGTGATTTTACCCGTGCCGTGTCTGTCTGCATCGGCAATGCCGTTCTCTCCCGCGATTTCAACGGAAAGAAGCAGGTATTCGGGATTATCCGAAACACCGCCCTTGGTGATTCTGCCGACCTCACAGCCGTTGATGTAATAAATGTATTCGTTTTCGTTCCATTCAAGGCCGTAGGTGTTGTATTCTTCATAGGGATTATTCTCAATGAGGTGCTTGCCTATTGAGTCGCTCTGCTTTTCGGCACCGTAGCCGTCAAAGTAAATGCCTCCGATGACAGAATCACAGCCCCACCAATGGTCCTTGTAATTCATGGATTCGAATATATCAACCTCTGTGCCGTCATTGCCTGTACCGTCAATGTTGTAGACACCCTCGTTCATCATCCAGAAGGACGACCAGAGCCCTGTACCTGCGGGAAGGATGCACCTTACCTCGTAGTAACCGTAGCACTGCTCAAATTTATCGCGTGTGGTGAGTATGGTTGAATAGTAACCGGGACCGTATTCGTCAAAATCAATCTGATCGTGCCATTTTTCATAGTAGCGGTTTTCAAGGGGCTCCGATAAATACTGAGCGGAAATGATCAGGTTACCGTCTTCAACTCTTGCCATATCCTCGTGCCAGTATCCGCCCTTACGCTTTACTACCCACCATTCCGAGCCCCATTTTGAGCCGTCAATTTCGCTGCCGTCAAATTCATCGCTCCAGGTCAGGGTGAATTTGCTCATATCTATCTCTTTATCGCTGATTTTTTGGGGCAGGCCGAAAAATCCGGGTGCAGAGGGAGAAATGAACATCAGAAAAGAAACGAGCGCACTGATGATTTTTTTAAGTAAAGCTGCCATTATATTGCCTCCATCGTAAATTTTATATCAGAAGCTGCCGAAGAAAAATCCGCCTGCGGGTACCGTGACGTAGTATCCGTCACCGTCAGCGGAGATTGCGGAATCTCCCTCAAGCATTGTAAGCTGTCTGCCGTCTTTGGTTTGAACAAAAACGGTTTTTTCCGCTTCTTTCATTTTGATTTCACCTTTTTCAACACTGCGGATAATTCCCGTGTTGTTGAAAACCGTAAGATAGTATTTGCCTTTTTCGTTTTTGTTGATTATGTGGTGCAGACCGCCCGTTACCTTGCAGGGCAGTATGCCGTCAAGCAGTCGGGATATATCCCGGAGCTCTGTGCATCGGCATTTCTTTTCAATGTCATCTTTTCCCGTAAGATTCACGGCATACTCATATTTGCTCCCGTCAAAGCAATCCTCGTTGACTATGTCAAATGCATCGGGAAGAATGCTGTTCAGCATATTGCCGTTTTCGTTTCCGAAGCATTCGGAACCGCGGTACAGATATTTCAGACCGTCTCTCATATTTTTCAGAAGGGAAGAAATGTAAGGCGAGGGCGTGAATGAGCCCCATTTATCGGCATCAAGGTCAATATTGTCAAGGAACGTGATTTCCTTAGGGATGACCGCTGCCACGGGGGTGAGCGGCTTTCCCGTATCGGGATATTTTTCAGTAAAACGGATGAAATCGCGCTTTATTTCACCGTAGGGAGTCAACTCAAAATCTTCGGTATCTCTGAACGTATTGTATGCTCCCCATTCCTCGGAGAAAAATTCCGCACCCGAAAGGTATGAATAAAGCATTATACGTCTTTGCAATGAACGGGAGCTGCCGCCGTTTCCTCCTGCCGTATGGAAGGGGAAGGATTCCTGCGAAATATTCCATTCATTCAGTGAATCCTTATGGTAGTTGCAGGCGGAGAAGGGATCGCCGCCCCAGGGCTCATAATATGAACCGAAGCTTTTACCGTATGCCTTTGCACTGCCCCTTGCGTATGCAAGCTGAATTGACGAATAGCCCGTCTGATGACCGATTTCCGGCATTACCCGTTTTGCACCGAGCTGAAATTCAAGAGAAAAACCGAGAAATGCACTGTCGCAGGGAAGAAGCATATTGTCGGTATATTCCTGTCTTTTTTCAAAAAGGCGTTTCATTGTCTCAAGATAACCGTCAATATCCGTGATATGACCTGCCCGGGCATATTCCGCGGGGCTCATTGCCTCGGTGTAAATATGGTCGTAATGATGATATTTGCTTATGGAGCGGTATATACCTTCCTCGGTCCAGGGCTCGGGGCATTTACAGTCCGTTATTCTGTCGGTGTCGCTGACGAAATTTGACATCCATTCATGCATCTGAAAACCGTAGAAATTGTCGCCCAGCAGATTTCTGTATTCATCAATGAGGGACATATCGTAACCGTAGCCCTCAAAGAAGCATCCCCCTTGAAGACGGTCAATGTAGAGAGGGCATTTCAGCTCTCTGACAAGCTCATATAATTTACCGCCTTTTGAGGCAAGGTTATTGAATTTCAGACTTTCGTCTATATCAATGCTCTGGCAGAATCTTATTCCCGTATCCTTGTTGAGCAGGCCTCTTTTTTCGTATGCCTGCCATAACACCGGAACGTATCCTTGTAAGAACTTCATTTGTTTTCACCTCAGGCAATTTCAAATTCCGCTGAATATTCGCCGCATATAAGTCTGTATGTTCCGGGGGCAAGTCTTTCGTTTACTTTGACACTGCTCTCCTCATAATTTCCGGAGCTGACGCTTCTGTCGGAAGCATATTTTGAAACGGTGAGAGGAATTTCTTCATTTGTTTCGTTATTGAAAAGGTGAACATCGGCTTTCATTACCGCTTCATTCTCACTGCCGTTAAGCAGAATGAAGGAAAGCTCCGACTCTTTGTAGCTGTATATACTTAAGGTTGTCTCTCCGTCAACGGGTTCGTACCTGCCTGCTTTTTCTTCATCCGTTTTCTCGGGGAAAACAAGTCCGGGAAGTCTTTCGCTGTTGGCGGAGTATTTTTTGATTACCTCGTCTATTTTTTTCAATTTTAAGGCGTATGCGGGAGGAAATGCCTGGGAAGAGAATCCGTAGTCATTGTCACCGAATGAGAATGAGTAGCTGTCGGTTGCGCCGTCGGCAACAAACATTCTTGACAGATTGCGGTTTTTCCAGCGGTTCATGTGATTATCGCGGAAGATTCCCGCAATTTCATCGAGAACTTTTCCGTCAATAAGACATTCTTCCGTTTTTTCATCGTCGCCGTACCATTCCTGAGACGTTGTTATCATCAGGGCACGGGTATCGTCATAGACGCATATTTCGCGGGAATAGTACGATCCTCTCATATCTCCGCTTGATGAATATCCGTATCTGGTAAGTTCTTTTTTCATTTTTCCGTTCTCCGATATTGAAATTATTACCGTTACCGCACCCGCAATTATCATTATGACTCCGCAGATGATAAGCAGGATTTTTTTGCCTTTACTCATATTCAGATTCTCCTTGATGATACGGGGACTCAGATTTTATTGCCTGTTACGTAGCCCTCATAAACGGCATTGGGAATGATGCCTCCGCCGTTTGAGTCGCCGATATTATAGATTTCGCCGATTTCTTCCTTAAGTGATTCGTAGAGGGAAGCATCGGGTCTGTCGCCGATTGCAAGCACGACCGTATCCGCTGCGATTTTATTTTCTCTGCCGTTTTTATCCTTGTAAACTACGGAATCGGCTGTGATTTTTTCAACGCGGCATTCCGTAAGCAGATTGACGTGACTGCCCTTGAGATGTCCGAGCAGGACCGTCTGTGCCGTTTTGCCCGTGTTGGCGGCAAGCGTGCTCTGCATTTCGATTACGGAAACTTTTTTTCCCTTTGCCGCAAGATATTCCGCGGTTTCGCATCCTATTGAGCCGCCGCCGATGATTACTGTATTTTTGCCGGCTTCGGCTCCGGAAAGGATATCTCTTGCACTTACTGCTCTTTCCGCGCCCTCGATTTTAAGCTTTGCGGGCACTACACCCGTTGCACATACGACCGCATCGGGCTTCATGGCGATTATTTCGTCCTTTGTGACCTTATGATTGAGATGAAGCTTTACGCCCGTAATTTCAATCTGTCTTTCAAGATAGGGCTTCATAAGGCCCAGATGCTGTTTGTAGGGAGGAACGCAGGCAAGATTCATCTGACCGCCGACCTCACCCGAGGCCTCGTATAAATCAACCTTGTGCCCTCTGATTGCGGCTATTCTCGCCGCCTCTACACCTGCTACGCCCGCGCCGATTACGACAACGTTTTTCTTCGTTTCGGCAGGAGTAATCGTGTAATCGTTATCGCCTCTTGCAAGTACGGCGTTACCCGAGCAGATTGCTCTGCCGCCGTGTTGAAGCTGATGGTCAATACAGTGACCGCAGCCGATGCAGGGACGGATTTCATCCTCTCTGCCCTCTGCGATAAGATTAACCAGATCCGGCTGAGCAAGAAGTCCGTGACCGATGAATATCATATCGCATTTGCCCTTTGCAAGTGCCTTTTCCGATACGACGGGATTCTGTGCTCTGCCGCCGCCGATAAGGGGAATCGTTTTCTTTTTGCCTGTCATCATGAAGATGCCGGCTTTAAGCACCTGACACAGCGCGACCGCCATACAGTCGGCGTAAGCCGATTCGGGTTTTTCGTGCTTTCCCGCTTCGCTTGACCATTTGCCTGCAAGTACCTCAATGGCATCAACGCCCTCGTCCTGCAGACACTTTGCATAATAGATGCCGTCGGGGATTGAAATACCGCCGTCGGGGCCCTGCTCCACAACGGGAAGCTTTACTATTATTGCAAAATCTTCGCCGCAGAGCTCACGGGTTCTGCGTACTATATTCAGCAGGAAGCGTATTCTGTTTTTACGGCTTCCTCCATATTCATCCGTACGGATATTTGCGGTTTTTGAAAGGAACTGCTGTCCGAGATAGTAGCCAACGGAGTGAATTTCAACTCCGTCAAAGCCCGCTTTCTTTGCGCGCAGAGCCGCCTGAGCGTATTTTTCTTCAATTTCCTTTATTTCGGGAATCGTAAGGGCTCTGGGTGTTTCGTTTGCAAGTCCCATCATAAATGAATAGGGCATTGCCACTTCGCTCGGACCGACCGGACGGTCACCGATGATTGCTCTTCTTGCACCTCTGCCGGTATGTGAAATCTGCAGGAATGCCTTTGAGCCGCCCTTATGTATTACTTCTGCAAGCTTCGTCATACCGGGAATGTATTTGTCGTCGTCGATTACAAGCATTCCCTTTGTGTTAAGACCGAGGGGAGTGTCAACGCAGGTGACCTCAACGACTATTGCACCTACTCCGCCCTTTGCACGTTCGGAATAGTGATTGAGCACGGCTGTGTTTACAAAGCCGTCTGTTGACTGGCTCATACCCATTGCCGCCATTACGGTTTTATTTCTGATTTCTACTTTGCCGATTTTTGCGGGAGATAACAGATTCGGATAATCGGATTTCATGGTAATACCTCTTTTTCAGTTTATTTCTCTTTCCTTTCATTATACCACACGCATATATTTATCTGCAACAGATTTAATATCCGTATTGAAAAATCATTTGCTCTGTGATACTATGGTTACGGATTAAATCACCAAAGGAGAATGACCGTGAAGATTATTTGTGCATACTGTGATTCATACATTGATGCCGATGAAAATACCGTTTGTCCCAACTGCGGCGCTCCTCTGGAGGATGCCGTAAGAGAAGAAGAAAAGAAATCCGAAGAAAGAGAAAAAGCGGAAAGAGAGCTGGAGCTTGAAAAAGAAAAAATCCGCATTGAAGCGGAGGAGGAAGGCAAATATCTTGCTCTCGGTCTGGGTGCTGCCGCCGCGGCGCTGGGTGCAACCTCAAAAAACGGCATTGTGAAGAAGATTATCAAAAAGATGATATAAGAATACGAAAAGCTTTGTGTTTCAAAACCTTGCTGCAGAGCATAAAAACTGCCCGTCTTCGTTGAAGGCGGGCATTATTTTTTCAGTGAATATCGTTCATTGAACTGTCGTCATAGGGTACGCAGTCCGTATGGTCGCTGTCAACGGTTATTCCGTTCTTGTCCATTTTGATTATGTAGAGGGCATCGTCTGCATAGAGGAGCTGATCTTCCTTGTATGAAAGACGGGCGGAAGCGTGACCGGGCAGCCATTTTCCTCTGCCGTAGGACATGGGACAGAATACGTAGTCCGCGTCGGCATAGTCATAGATGATTGCGACCGCATTATAAAGATGGTGTGCTCCCTGAAGAACGTCGCATTTGAATTCCTCTTTACCGTGGATTGATGTAACCTTTGTCTGAGCGATTATGTTCATATCACCGAGAACAAGGAAACGCCTGCCTGCGGAGGAAATTCTGCATATAAGAGAACCATCGTTTGTATTGGTTACGGGAGTTTTGCCGGTGCGTGCGTTTACCGCATCCTCCTGGGTATAAAGCACGTCAATCACGGTGTTTGCAATGTCAAAGCTCATACCCGTATGAGGACATAAATATTTCACTTCGGGATAAAGCAGAGCAAGTCTGCTGCGGTACATATCGATTCTTTCATCGTGTTCAACGAGTGATAAAGAGGGATAATTGAACATTACTCTCTCAAGATTGATTTCACCGTGATAATATCCTATCAGCTTGTAAAAGAACGTCACGTGGTCGCTGTGACCGTGAGTGCCGTACCAGAGAGCGATATTGATTTCTTCACCTGACTGAGTACCCGTAATTTTATGCATCAGCTTGATACATTCGTCAATGTTTTTATCCGAGGACTGTCTGATTGAGCCGCCGTCAATGACGATAAGACTGTTGTCGGCAAGCTTGATAATATACATCATACCGTTGGTTGAGTATATTTCTTCGTCCTTCTTCTCACCGAAATCCGCATAGGGATAATCAAACTGATAAACCGTGACACCCTCGTCACTTTCGTATGAGTAACTGAAGTCCTCAAAATTCCTTGTGTTGTTATCCTCAACGATTCTTACCTCATTCAGATTTTCGGAGAAGTAAGTGTAATAAAGCTTATCTCCGGCTCTGAATGCGTTTGCGGTTACTCCTCCGAGTACGTTTGAATATACCTTTTCATACCCTTTTTCGCAGAGCATATCGCAGTAAGCACCGTACTCATCGGCATTTGTATATGAAATCAGTTCCATACGGCTTTCCTTACCCGTAGGACCGTCCCAATCGCTGAGAATACCCGAGCCGTCAAGGTAGCATTCGCTGCTGATTCTGCCGCCTTCGTAAACGGGAATGTCAAGTACCCATTTTTCCGGCTGATTGCCTGCAAGTCCCAGTGATGAGAAAAGAGCGAAAAACAGAGAAAGCAATGAAGAGATAAATTTTGTCATTTTGTTCACCTGCTGTTTTCAGAATAGGGATATTGTAGAATAAAACGGATGCTCTGTCAATGACCGCGGCAATAAAATACCCCCCGGCAAAGCAAATCCTTACCGGGGGCGAACTGGTGCATATTTTCAGAATGTGAGTATTCCGAGAAAATCGGGAACACCGAGCGGTCTGAGAAATCTCATAACAAGAGCGTATGCAATCGCAAAGGGAGTGATTGCCGGCATTCCGAAAAGTAAAAACATTTTCCACATAAATATACCCTCCTTTGAAAAACTTTCCGCTGATTGAATTATACCCCCTGAAGCCGTTGATTTTCAACGATTTTATAAAGTTTGTAACATTTGATGATTTTTGTGGGAATTTCCCGCTGCTTTTTAACAGACAACGGCGGCTGTATGTACGGATTTTTCCGTCCTTTACTTATCCGTATTAATACATATATTTATTGACAATTCATACTTCCGCTGATATAATCGTTTTGTGAGAAAATCACGTTCGAATGACGATTCCGGGAGAGACTGCGTAATCCTTTATGCAGAGCCGAAGGGGCAGCAAAAACTCTCAGGCAAAAGGACCGGTTTCCGACGATACTCCGGAGAGCGCAGCAGCGCACCGACGAAGCAATCCGTTTCTTTTGAAGCGGAGAATCTTTCAGGTCTGATACGGGGGCACGAAACTTATTGTTTTGTGTGACCCTGTATTTTTGTTTTTCGGGGTCACGGAAAGGAGAAAAATGGAACTCAGAACACCACTTTATGACGTTCATGTTGAAGAGGAAGGAAAGATAGTTCCCTTTGCCGGCTACCTTCTGCCCGTTCAGTATCCGTCAGGCGTAATCAAGGAACATATGGCAGTCAGAGAAAACTGCGGTATGTTCGACGTTTCTCACATGGGGGAAATCATGTTTACGGGCGAGACAGCTCTTGCATCCCTCAATCACATTATGACCAATGACTTTACCGATATGCCCGTAGGCAAGGTGCGTTACAGTCTGATGTGCAACGAAAAGGGCGGATGCGTTGACGACCTTATCGTTTACAAATTCGACGAAGATGAATATTTTGTCGTTGTCAATGCGGCAAATAAGGATAAGGACTATGCCCACATCCTCAAAAACATTCTTCCCGGCACGAAGGCAGAGGATATTTCCGATACCCTTGCCGAAATCGCACTTCAGGGCCCCAAGGCACCCGAAATCCTCGGTGAGCTTCTTGACGAGCAGTTTATTCCCAAGGGCTATTATACCGTAGTAAAATCAGCCGTTATTGACGGTATGGACTGCATCATTTCCAGGACAGGTTATACGGGCGAACTCGGTTACGAGATTTTTACAAAGAATGAAAATGCGGCAAAGCTGTGGAAGCTTCTTCGCAAGACCGGTGAAAAATACGGCCTCATTCCCTGCGGTCTGGGTGCAAGAGATACCCTCAGACTTGAAGCAGGTATGCCTCTTTACGGTCACGAAACAAGTGAGGAAATTTCTCCTCTTGAAGCGGATCTGGGCTTCGGCGTAAAGATGGGCAAAGCCGAATTTATCGGTAAAAAAGCCCTTGAAGAAAAGGGTGAGCCGAAGATTATCCGCGTAGGACTTGAGGTTACGGGCAGAGGTATTGTCCGTGAGCATCAGGATATCTATATCGGCGACAAAAAGATAGGCGTTACCACCTCGGGTACACACTGTCCTTATATCGGAAAGCCCGTCGCAATGGCACTTGTTGACAGAGAATACAGCGCTCTTGACACAGAGGTTGAGGTTGATGTCAGAGGCAGACGTATTCCCTGCAAGGTAATTCCCTACGTATTCTATAAAAGACAGAAAAAATCGGTTTAATACATAACATAACAGGAGGAAAAAATCATGGCAAATATTCAGAACGGATTAAAATATTCAAGAACACACGAATGGGTAAAGGAGGAGGACGGTCTTTTACTTATCGGTCTTTCGGATTTTGCTCAGGAAGAGCTCGGCGATATCGTTTTCATTAACCTTCCCGCAGAGGGCGACGAGGTTACCGCAGGCGAAACCTTCGCAGACGTTGAATCCGTTAAGGCGGTTTCCGACGTATATTCACCCGTTACCGGTGTCGTTGCCGAAATCAATGAGGAGCTTATGGATAATCCCGCACTTGTAAACGAAGCACCCTATGATGCATGGTTTATCAAGGTAAAGGATGTTGTTGACTCCGAAAGTCTTCTTGATTGCGACGAATACGAATCATTCTGCGAGAGCGAAAAGGAGTAAGATATGGGAAGCTACATTCCGAACACCCGGGATGAGCGGCTCGAAATGCTGAAAAGCATCGGCTTAAGCTCTGTTGACGAGCTTTATTCCGTTGTGCCCGAAGAGGCGAGAGTGAAGGAACTTGACCTGCCCGAGGGCTTATCGGAGCTTGAAGTTTCCGCAAAAGTCAGAGCGGCGGCAGATATGAACAAGCTTTTCACCTCTGTTTTCAGAGGAGCGGGCTCCTATTGCCACTATATCCCGTCAATAGTAAAAACCATTACTTCAAAGGAAGAATTTGTTACCGCTTATACGCCCTATCAGGCAGAAATCAGCCAGGGCGTACTCCAGTCAATATTTGAATATCAGACACAGATATGCGAGCTTACCGGCATGGATGTTTCCAATGCATCCGTCTATGACGGCGGTACTGCCGCAGCGGAATCCGTGCTGATGAACGTTGACGGCAGACGTAAGACAGGCGTTGCCGTTTCCGAAACGGTAAATCCCAACGTAATGACGGTCATCAAGACCTATTGCGAATCAAGAAACGTTCCCGTAACGGTCATCCCCGCAAAGGATAACGTAACGGATATTGATGCACTTAAATCCCTGATTCAGCCCGATACCGCCTGCGTTTATTTCCAGAGCCCCAACTATTACGGCATTATTGAAGATGCAGGTGAAATCGTTGAAATCTCACACGGACTCGGTACAAAGGTTGCCATGGGTATCAATCCCATTTCAATGGGACTTCTCAAAACTCCCGGCGAATACGGTGCCGATATTGCCTGCGGTGAAGGTCAGCCCCTGGGTATTCCCATGGGATTCGGCGGTCCGTACCTCGGCTTTATGGCGGTTAAATCAGACCTGATGAGAAAGCTTCCCGGCCGTATCGTAGGTCAGACTGAGGATGCCGACGGAAACCGCTGCTTCGTACTCACCCTTCAGGCAAGAGAACAGCATATCCGCAGAGAAAAGGCATCGTCAAATATCTGCTCAAACGAGGCACTTTGTGCAATGACCGCTTCAGTATATCTTGCGGCTATGGGCCCCGACGGAATCAGAAGAGCTGCGGAAAATTCGGCGGCACACGCTCATTATCTTGCCTCTGAGCTTTCAAAGATTGAGGGCTTCCGTCTTGTAACGGATAAGACCTTCTTCAATGAATTTCTCATGACGAGCCCTGTTGATGCAGTTAAGCTCAATAAAAAACTTGCGGAAAACGGTATTCTGGGCGGTCTTCCCGTTGACGGCAATATTCTCTGGTGTGCGACCGAAATGAACTCCAAGGCGGATATTGACAGACTCGTGAGTCTTGTTTCGGAATACGTAAAGGAGGGTAAATGATATGAAACTGCTTCTTGAAAGAAGTATAAAGGGCAGAAAACAGACCCTTATCCCTTCCTGCGACGTACCCGCATTTGATTTTGATTCCTCTCTTCTGAGAGAATCTGCGCCCCGTCTTCCCGAAATATCGGAAATAGATTTAGGCAGACATTATACCGAGCTTGCAGGTGAAACCCACGGCGTAAACTGCGGATTTTATCCTCTCGGCTCATGCACGATGAAATACAATCCCAGAATCAACGAGGAGCTTTCCGCTCTTCCCGGATTCACGGGCCTTCATCCTTTACAGCCCGAATGCTCCGTCCAGGGTGCGTTGAAGGTCATTTATGAAACCTCAAGGATGATATGCGAAATCACGGGTATAGATGATATGACGATGCAGCCCGCGGCAGGAGCTCACGGCGAATATACCGGTCTGCTCCTTATCAGAAATTACCATAGAGAACGCGGCGAGCTTGAAAAGAGAACGAAGATAATCGTTCCCGATTCGGCTCACGGAACGAACCCCGCTTCTGCCGTAATGGCGGGCTTCAAGGTGGTTTCCGTTCCTTCAAACGAATACGGCGGCGTTGATATTGAAGCACTCAAGGCCGCTGTGGGTGAAGATACGGCAGGTCTTATGCTTACCAATCCCAACACCCTCGGCCTTTTTGACCCCAATATTCTTGAAATCACGAAAATCATCCACGATGCAGGCGGTCTGTGCTACTATGACGGTGCAAATCTCAATGCCGTTATGGGACACGCCCGTCCCGGTGATATGGGCTTTGACTGTGTTCACGTCAATCTTCATAAGACGTTTTCAACGCCTCACGGCGGCGGCGGTCCCGGGTCGGGTCCCGTCGGATGCAAGGCATTCCTCAGTAAATATCTTCCCTCGCCTCAGGTTAAAAAGGACGAAAGCGGATATTCACTTTTCAATCCCGAAAAATCCATGGGTAAGGTCAGAGACTTCTACGGCAATTTCCTTGTTGTCGTCCGTGCTTACGCATATATCCTCACTCTCGGCAAGCAGGGCATTCCCGAGGCATCCGCAAATGCCGTCCTCAATGCGAATTATATGATGAACAAGCTCAGAAACAGCTACACGATAGCTTACGATACACAGTGTATGCATGAGTTTGTCATGGATATCGGTCCTCTCAAGAGCAGGACGGGTATATCGGCTATGGACGTTGCAAAGCGACTTCTTGACTTCGGTATTCATCCGCCCACAATGTACTTCCCGCTTATCGTTCATGAGGCGCTTATGATTGAGCCCACGGAAACGGAATCAAAGGAAACTCTTGACAAGGCCTGCGATTTCTTCCTTGAAATCTATAAGGAAGCAGAGGAAAATCCCGAAATTCTTCATTCCGCTCCCAACGATTGCACTATCGGTCGTCCCGATGACGTGCTTGCGGCAAGAAATCCCGTGTTGAAGTACGATTTTGAATAATTGACAAAAGGGACTGCACCAGAAAAGTCCGGATGCAGTCCCGCTTTTATACCATGATTGAGAAAATTTACGTGATAAGAACAGACGAAACAAATCCGTATCATAATCTCGGACTCGAAGAGGCACTTCTCAACAGAGTCGGCAAAGACGAGTGTATCCTCTATCTGTGGCAAAACAGACAGACGGTGGTCATCGGCAGGAATCAGAGCGCTTCGGCTGAATGCCGTATTCAGAATCTCGAGGGTGACGGCGGCTTCCTTGCCCGTCGGCTTTCCGGCGGCGGAGCGGTTTATCACGATATGGGAAATCTGAATTTTACGTTTCTTTCGCCTACTGAAAGCTTTGATAAGGAAAAACAGACCTCCGTCATTCTTGAAGCGGTGAAGATGTCGGGAATCAATGCCGAAAAAAACGGCAGAAATGACCTTACTGCCGACGGCAGAAAATTTTCCGGTCACGCCTATTATCACAATAAGGACAAAAGCTACCACCACGGTACGCTGATGCTCTGTGTTGATAAGACGAAGCTTTCCGATTATCTGAATGTCTCCGGAATCAAGCTGAAATCAAAAGGCGTTGCTTCCGTAAGATCAAGAGTCGTCAACCTTTGCGAGCTGAAGCCCGACCTTACGGTTGAAGAACTCGGAAAGAATCTCGTTGCCGCCTTTGAGAAAGTTTACGGTCTTACCGCGGAAGAAATGAGAGAAGAGGATATTGCCCCGGATGAATTGAAAATCCTTTGGGAACGCTACGCTTCTCCCGAATGGAAATACGGCAGGGAAACCGTTCTTCCCCACAGTGCAGAAAAAAGATTTGACTGGGGGCAGGTGAGAATAGACTACGGCTTAAGTGACGGCAGATTTACGGACGTCCGGGTTTATTCCGACGGACTTGAAGCGGAATGGCTTTCCGGTGTGGCGGACAGACTTAAGGGCTGTTCTGCCGATGCAGACGGAATATCCGCGGCACTTGAAGCGGATATCCGAGACGGTGATTCCGTAATCAGAGCGGCGCGGGATATATCACAGATGATATGTGAAAATGCTTCGGAGGTAAATTTATGAAATATGATTTAGCCATAATCGGCGGCGGCCCCGGCGGGTATACTGCCGCGGACTATGCCTCAAAAAACGGGCTTTCCGTTATACTGTTTGAGTGTGACAAAATCGGAGGCACCTGCCTCAACAGAGGATGTATTCCCACAAAAGCGCTTATTCATTCTGCGGAAAGCTATAAAAATGCAAAAAATATGAGTACCCTCGGCGTTAACGCGGATAATGTTTCCTATGATTTCAAAGCCATGAACGAAAGAAAGACTTTCGTGGTCGATTCTCTTCGCGGAGGAATCGAAAAGCTGATGAAATCGGATAAAGTCAACGTTGTCAATGCTTTTGCCTCGGTCAAATCACACGGTGCCGACGGTGTTGAAATCGCTGCCGGCGGTGAGATTTTTGAAGCGGAAAATCTCATTGTTGCATCGGGCTCCGTTCCGGCTGTTCCTCCCATAAAAGGCAGTGATATTGAGGGCGTTTACACCAGCAACGACCTGCTTGAAGGTGAGGGGAAGAATCTGAAATCCATCATCATCATCGGCGGCGGCGTAATCGGATGCGAGTGTGCTTCGATTTATCTTGACCTGGGCTGCGAGGTGACGGTTCTTGAAGCCATGGAGCATATTCTTCCTCCCATGGACAGAGAAATTGCCCAGCGTCTTATGATGTTTCTGAAGAAGCAGGGTGCGTCGGTAAATGTTTCTTCAAAGGTTACGGAAATATCGGGAAGCAAGGGCGATTTTACCGTCAGCTTTGAAAATAAAAAGGGCGAAATGCTTACGGCACAAGGAGAAGCGGTACTTATCGCCACCGGAAGAAGAGCAAATACGGCAAATCTTTTTGAGTGCGAAAATCCTCCCGAAATTGTAAGAGGTGCCGTTGTTGCCGACGAAAACGGCAAGACCTCATCCGACAGAATTTTCGTTATCGGCGATGCAAAAGCGAATAACATCCAGCTTGCTCACGTGGCGGAGGCGCAGGGTAAAAATGCCGTTGATATCATCCTCGGCAGAGCTCCCCGCGTGGATATGAACGCAGTACCGAGCTGTATCTATACAAGTCCGGAAATCGCCTGCGTCGGTCTGACCGAGGACGAAGCAAAGGCCAAGGGCATCAATGTAAAAACGAAGAAATGCCTCACGGGTGCCAACGGTAAATGCCTTATAGAAAATTCCGAGTCGGGATATATCAAAACCGTAACGGATGCAGACAGCGGAAAGCTTCTGGGCGCACAGCTCGTCTGCCCGAGGGCAACCGATATGATTTCCGAATTTGCCGTTGCCCTCGTCAACGGCCTCAAAACCTCTGAAATCGCCCGTGCAATCCATCCTCACCCCACGTTTTCGGAAATGATTGCCGAAGCGTGTGCCGAATAAAAAAAACAAGTCTTCACGGTGTCTGCCGTGAAGACTTTTGCTTATTTCATTAAGTCCGTTTTTGCCTTATACATCGCATTGAAAAGGGACTTCGGATTATCCTTGGGTACGTCGCAGGAATAATGCCATACCATGGCACCGCCCAGACCTTTTTTGATTGCCCACTGCGTTTTGGTGTAAACGGTATCATAGTCATTGAACGAGAAGGTCAGACCCGTTTCATCATCGTAGCAGAAGCCCCTTTCATCAAGCTTGTCATACCAGCCGTTATAGCCGTACCAGTAAGCGCCCTGATTGGTCGGCCTTGCATAGAAGGGGATTCCCATATCCATCTGCTCCGCCTTGTAGCCGTTCTGAAGCATTTTGAGAATGACCTGCTCTGCACCCCATTGTGAGGCGTGAGTGCCGTCGCTGTCCCATATATCGTAAGCCATGACTTCAACCATATCGGTTACGGCGATAGCTTTCTTTGACTGCATTGTAAGCCAGGCGGATATTGCGGTACCTATTTTATATCCGTCGCCGAGATATCCGTCAAGCGAAATCAGAAACTCGTCAAATACGTCCCAATCCTCCTGCGTAACGGGATATTCATAATCAAAAAATACACCGTCAAAGCCGTATTCATCGAGTACGGCTTTTATGTTTTTCTGAAGATTGCCGCTTTCAAAAGCCATATTGTGATATTTGCTCTGGTCCTTCATCTGCTCGTTCCAGTCGGCGGAGTTCGTCCTGTAACCGGGACCCAGCAGATTGAGATAAAGATTTGCGTCCGAATTTTTCATGGCTTCTCTGACATTGCCTAAAATCAGGTCAAAGTTCTGATTGAGTACGATTTCTCCCTCCGTGTTGAAGGTGGCAACGCCGAAGAGAATAACGTCTGTCAGGTCTTCAAAGTGAGAAGCATCTATACCTGAGGCATCTGTGAAATTACTGCCCACGGCGTAGGCGGTAAGGCGGAATTTTCCGGCTCTTTCGGAAACGGGGGAAAGAGGAAATACCATTATGCCGATAAGAACGGAAACGAGGAATGAAATAATACGGATAAATACGTTCATTTTACTGCCTCCCTGTATCAGTGTTCCTTTTTACTGTATTATACCAAAACCGCCGGATTTTGCAATATCCGGCTTCAAATGAGAAAAATGTATACCCGCATCCGGATTTGCTTTCGGGTGCGGGCTGATTTTATTTACTTATTACAGTCTTTCCATATCTCACTTTTCCCATTTATCACACAGATTTATAATCTGATCTGCAAGCTTTGCAAGCTCTTTATTAGGCAGACCCTTGCAGTTTTCGATGAGCTTGATGAGACGGTATCCGGCACCGACAAGGCGTTCATAAACTCCCTTGGCCTTCTTGGTGGCGTAGCTCTTCTTTGAAAGCAGCTTCTTGACTACCGCTTTTTCGGTGCATTCGCCGGTCGCAAGGTCGTAAACGTCTCCGCTGAACGGAGCGAAGGCGGGCTTCCCGGTCTCTCTTTCGGCGGTCAGCGAAAATTCGTTTGCCGTCGCATCCTCACCGTGATTGATGAAAATCATATCGGGATTTACGTCCTTCAGCCATTGCAGAAGCATATTTCTGTCGCCGTGGCTTGAAAATCCGTCAATTTTTGCTATACGGGATTTTACCTTAATTTCGTCGCCGAAAATCTTGACGTATTCCGCACCCTCAATCAGCTTGCGTCCCAGAGTACCTTCACTCTGATAGCCCGCAAAGAGAATCGTGCTTTCCTCTCTCCAGAGATTATGCTTCAGATGGTGTCTGATTCTGCCCGCTTCACACATTCCCGATGCGGAAATGATGACCTTGGGCTCGGTGTTTGTATTGATCGCGGTTGATTCCGCGCTTGTAATTGCCGTTCTCAGATTGGAAAATGAAATGGGGTTAATGCCTTTACTGAGAATTTCTCTCGTTTCATCGTCAAAGAAATCGGATACCTCACCCGAATAAATGTGAGTTGCTTCAATACCCAGAGGTGAATCCACGTAAACGGGGAAATTTCCCGCCTCGGGACAGAGATTCTTCTCTTTGATTATTCTGATGAGATAGAGTATTTCCTGAGTTCTGCCCACAGCAAAGGAGGGGATTACCACGTTGCCGCCTTTTGCGAGCGTGCTTCCTATCACCGATGCAAGCTGACCTATGTAGTCGGGATCTTTGCCGTGAAGTCTGTCACCGTACGTGGATTCGCATACCGCGTAATCGGCGTGAGGTGGCTTTGACGGATTTCTGATAAGCGGACGGTTGATGTTGCCGATATCACCGGAAAACAGTATGGATTTCGTAACTCCGTCTTCCGTTATTTCAAAGAGAATGTAGGATGAGCCGAGCAGGTGCCCCGCATCGTGCAGGGATACCTTTATGCCCTTTGCGGGAGAGAATTTTTCTCCGTATCTGTGTGATATAAAGAGCGGAAGTGTCTTTTCAACGTCGTTTGAGGTGTAAAGAGGAACGTATTCTTCTTCACCGGATCTCTTTGCCTTTCTGTTTCTCCACTGTGCCTCGGATTCCTGAATATGTGCCGAATCACGGAGCATTATGCCCGCCAGCTTTGCCGTTGCGCCGGTCATATATACGGGGCCGGAAAAGCCGTTGGCGACCATCTGCGGAATGCGTCCGCTGTGGTCAATATGGGCGTGAGTAAGGAAAATCGCATCAATTTCACCGGGAGCAACGGGCAAATCACAGTTTTCATAGATGTTTTCACCCTGCTCCATACCGCAGTCAATGAGGAATCGCTTTCCGCAAGCTTCCAGAAGTGTACAGGAGCCGGTTACCTCGTGGGCAGCGCCGATAAACATTACTTTCATATAAGTACCTCCTTTACGGACTGATTCGGTTATTAGGGGATTTAACCCAGAAATTCATGCAGCATTGAATCCTCAGGCATCAGCTTTTTGCTCAGATGTCTGAATTTTTCAAGCTTTTGTCTTAACTCGGTTGTATCTTCACTTGCATCGGGTAGTATTTCAAGAGCTGCCGTGGCAAGCATACAGATTTCATAAGGTATGAATGTATCTACCTTAACGTCTGCCTGATTTCTGAATGGGAAGATGTATTCGTTTTCGCCGTTGCAGACGCTTTGCCATACGTCAAAGGTCTCGTCTACACTTGTATTGCGGAATTTGAAGTCTCTGACGAGTCTGCGCAAAAATCTGATTTCTCTCTTTGCCAGCATGATTTTATTGTTTCTGTCATAGATTCTTGAAGATACGCTGACATAAATCTTGCCCATTTTATCCTTGGGAAGATTATCAGTAATGCAGGGATTCAGACCGTGTATGCCCTCAACGACGATAAAGGTGTCTTCGTCATAGGTTACCTTATTCTGACCCCATATACGCTTGTGGGTTTCAAAGTCAAATACGGGCATATCGCTTTCGCCTTTTTCAATCAGCTCGGCGAAGCATTTTTTTATCAGCTCAAGGTCAAGGGCGAGGGGACTTTCAAAATTATATGAGCCGTCCTCATTGAGAGGATATTTGCTTCTGTCGTCAAAATAGAAATCGTCAAGGGAAACGAGACTTGCCTTATATCCCTTTTCTTTGAAGGTGTTTATCAGGATTTTTGCGGATGTCGTTTTTCCCGAGGATGAAGGACCTGCAAGCATTATTATCCTGTTGCCTCTGGCGATAAACTGCTCGGCAGCAGAGGTGATAGCGTATTTGTAGTTGTTTTCACATTGCTTGATGAACATTTCCGCGTTCATATCCGTAAGGGCGTTTATTAAATCATAGTAGTAAATTGCCATTGTATTGCTCCTTTCTCCTTTTTCATTATATCACACCCCCGAATGCTGTACAAGTATTGACACGTAATGTTTTCAATTACGTAACAAAACCGCAAAGCTTCGTAAAGCTTTGCGGTCTGATGCTTTTTATTCAAATTCCGTACCGTCCACGGTTTTGAGGTCAATTCCGTTGGTTTCCCTGACCTTTGAGGTGAGGATGAGGAAGTCGGCAAGCAGACCGGGAATAGCCAGTGCGAAGGCGATAATACCGATTTTTGAATTGCCGAGGATTGATTCAAGAGGCAGGGATACACCGAATGATACGCCGATGCCGATACCGAGGGGCAGATAAATTGCCGACAGCATTGAGGAACGTATGCCGGTGGGAGTGGATTCGCCCGCCATTAAGCTGATAGTGTCAATATTTGCCCAGAACGTACCTACGCTGCCGCCGCAGAGGAAGCCGACAAGCTGAGGAGGCATTCCGTGCTCAGCACCCAACCAGAAGCCGAGAAACAGTACGAGCGCGGAAGCGGACATGGCGATTGCGGATACCCGTCTGCCTTTTTTATCGGAAATGAAGCCGGGGATAAGCTGACTTATCGCACAGCCGATGGGATAAAAGAAAAGAGCCGTGGTTACCTCGTTGACGCCTACGCTTTCGGTCGCCTGCTTGAGAGTATCAAAAAGACCGTTGCTGAGAGCGGTATTCGCAAAGCCGTAGGTCATGATTGCCTGATAGTCGTTTGTGAGAATATATCCCGTTTCGGAGAATACAAGCGCAAGGAAAAGCCATCTTATCTGCTTGTGCTTAAAGCCGTATTTCAGCGCCTTGATGATTCCGCCGTTTTCGGTGTCGGATTTTTCGCCGCCCTTGCCTTGAAGAGTTCTGATTCTTTCGGAATTGAAAGCATCCGTTTCTCTTGCAAGGAAAATCGCAACGAAGCTTACTGCCATACCGATGAGCGCGGGGGCAAGATATACTCTTCTCCATTGAGACGTGTTTTCAAGCAGCACTTTTCTCAGCATGGGAATGAAGAGAACGCCGAGCATAGCGATACATTTGATTGAGGAATATATTTTTGCCCTGTGCTTCGGCGGTGCGGATTCCATGATGTAAACCACCTGCATATCGTGGGTAATGAAAAACTGGGTCAGTATTGAGCCGATAATATATCCGGTCAGGGAATTTGTCAGGTATATTACGAGCAGACCGAGACACATTCCGAAGGTGTTGAGTACCAGGAAGGGCTTTCTGCCGAAGCGGTCCGCAAGGGGCTTATACAGAACGCCGAGAGCCATAATCGGGAAGGAAAGCACCGTGATGATGTTCAGCTTGCCTACCGATGCTTCACCGTATTTTGCCATTAAATCGTTGGCAATTTCGGTCTTCATGAAGGTACCTATCGCGGATGCTACCTCGTCGGTTATGTAGATGATGCTTATGATGAAAAACAAATAGAAAAAGTAATATTTTGCTCCGCTTTTGCCGAGCTGCTTTTGCCGTCTGGCGATTTCCTTGTCAATTTTTACCTGATCGGTCATCGGATAACCTCCTTGAATATGCTGTCGGATATACTGTAAATTTATCACATATTTTCTCTTTAATCAATACCGATACGGTTTTGAATGAGCCGAAAACAGCAAAAATTTAATATACCGGATTTTTTTGCCTTTAATTACGGTGATGATAATTGAAAACCGGGGAGTAAAACTGCACAAATTGAAATCGACTCTTTTGTGCATAAATAATAAAAAATAGAATATTTCAATTTAATTTATAAATAATACTTGTATTTTATTTTACTCAATGGTATATATTAAATGTAAAAAATGCCTTTTTACACTCCGTTGGGATTGGAAAGCCCTACGGCAGACCTTTGCGGGTAACCGTTCCGTGTTAGCTGCGCGGCACTGACGGAAAATACTAATTGGAGGCTTTGTTATGAAAAAATCGCTCAAGTCCGCATTATCAATCGTGCTTTGCATGATGATGGTATTCGGCACCCTCGTTCTCGGTATGACGGCATTTGCCGAAGGTGAGAACACTCACAATTGCATCAAAGACGGCCACGAATACGAAAATTTCGTTGCAAACGATCCCTATTCAACCTCAGAGGATTACAAAAACTTCACACACACTGCTACTTGTAAGTACTGCGGCGATGAAGCTACATTCTACTGCCGTATGCAGATCGGCTGGTCACACATTGACGGATGCAAGCATTATATTGCCTGCTCTGATTGTGACAGAAAATATAAACTCGGCAATTGCCTTGATGTTGACGAAAACTTCAAGGATTCCAACGGCAAGTATACAACAGACGGTCTTTGTGACGTCTGCGGTGCAGAGCTTGATCACAGATATCAGAAGGTAGCCAGCCAGGCAGCCGACTGTGTCAATCCCTGCTACGACACTTACAGATGCCTTAACTGTAACGATAACTACACCAAGCTTGTAAGCCCCGCCATCGGTCATAACTGGGGTAACGTAAATGCACAGACCAATCCCGTTATCACATTTGACGAAGAAAACTTTATGTGGGCAAAGGCAACATTCAACTGCACCAGAGGATGCGGTGAAAAGCTTGAGTATATTGTTTGGGCTGACTCCGGTAACCCCGATAACATCGTTGAAGTAGTTGATAAGAAAGCAGCTACCTGCGATAAGGACGGTTATGTCAAGGTTCAGGCAAAGTTCCATATCAGCGACGTAGCCGCTGAGGGCTGGAATGAATTTGTCGGCGACGATGGTGCATTCAATTTTGTATCTCCCGTTTATACTGTTGAGATTGAATCACTCGGTGACCACAATTACGGCGATTACGTTCAGACCAAAGCTCCTACCTGCACAGAGCCCGGTACTATGACAGCTACCTGCTCCAAGTGTAACAGCACACTTGAGGTTGAGGTTGCCGCTCTCGGTCATGATTATGTTACCGTTGAAGGTACGGCTCCTACCTGTACAGCTGACGGTTACGGTACAACAACCTGCTCACGCTGTGATTACAATTCAACGGGCGTTATCCCCGCAACAGGTCATAAGTTCGTTACCACAAGAGCTGCTACCTGCACGGGTGAAGGTATGGAAGAATGCTCAGAATGCCATACCACAAAGATTATCCCCGAAAAGGGTCATACCGACCTTAACCATGACGGTTACTGTGAAGAATGCGGTATCCTCTTTGATGCGGAAGCCGTAATCTCAAATCTCGTTCTTTCGGTCAACAACCCCATGACCAAGAACGTCAACTACGGTGATATCCTTGTTCTTACCGCGAAGATAAGCACTCCCGATAAGACAGTTCCCACCGGATATAAGGTAGTTTGGACTGCGAACTATCCTTCGGCAGTTATCCTTACTCCCTCATCTGACGGTCTTACCTGCGAAGCAAAGGTTATCGGCTTCGGTACCGATGAAGACGGCAACAAGGACGACAATATCTTTGTTACCGCTACTCTCCTTAAGGGTGACAATACGGAAGCTCGCAATCTTAACGGCGTTATCCACGATACTGTTTCCTTCAAAGCAAAAATCGGTATCTATGAGAAGATTGTTAACTTCTTCAAGACCATCCTCTTCTTCCTTAACAGAAGAGTATACTGATTGATTCTTAAATAATTCCGGCGGGAGATTTTCTCCCGCCGTTATCTTTTTCCTCAAATATTGATTTTGACGTTTCTCTATGATATTATTACATTATATAAATGTAAAGGTGGCTTTATCATGTCCAAGAAATGTGTTTCCTGCGGTAAGGAATTAGACAGCGACGCCGCGGTCTGTGATCTTTGCAGTGCTCCTCAGCCGGTATATGACGGGGAAGAACCCGAAGAAGAATCCGTAAAGGAAAATATAGAGGTAATTACGGAAGAAATACCTGAGGAACCCGTTGAAGAAACGGCAGAAGAAACCGAAGACGGGGAATCCGACAAAAAAGAAAAAGACCGGAAGTCCGACAGACCTCTTGCAAAAAAGAGAGCGCTCATTATCGGTATTCCCGCCGTACTTATTGCCATAGCACTTACGGTATTGATTTGTTTTATCGCCGGCTCAACCTATCAGCACGCAGTTAAAAAATTCTGCAAGGGTTATTTCGGAAACAAGCCGGGCGCGTATGTTGATTCTGTCAGCGCTCTGAAATATTACGGCTATGATGCACATGAGTTTTATGAAAACAAAAAGCTTGTTGTACAGAATGAGCTGATAAACGCCACCCAGTCTTACGTTAAAGAAATCGGCAAGATAAAAAAGGTAAGCGTAAAATTCGGTAAGAGGGAAAAGAAGGACAGCGAGTATCTTGATATGCTGATTCTTCTCAGCGGTGCCGATGCAAATAAAGACGGCATCAAGGCGAGCGAAATCACAAAGCCCTATACCGTTGACCTTACCGTTACCCTCACGGGTAAAGAGGGAGATAAGATGCTCAGCATAAATGACCTTTTTATCTGCAAGGAAAACGGTGAGTGGAAGGTATATAAATCCTTTGAAACCGATGTTTATACGTACGAGCTTGAAGAGTCCTGATAAGAGGTAAGATATGGCAAAGATTTGTCCCCGATGCGGCGGCAGTGTAGAGGATAACGCGGTTAAATGCGATAAATGCGGCTTTACACCCTCTGCCGTAACGAATAATGAAAATATAAATAATAAGAGTAAGAAAAAGAATAAAAAACTCATAAGTGCCGTCGTTCTTTCGGTATGCTCCCTGATAATAATTCTCTGTGTGGGATTGATTATAAAGACGGCTGTTTCTTCAGGTTACAAAAAAGCTGCGGAAAATTACTTTACCGCCATGGCAAAGTGTGATTTTGATTTGTATTGGGATTCCCTCAGCTCTCTTGAATACGGCGGAGTGGATTTTGAAGACAGATATTCCGTTCTGGGAAGCGGACTTCCCATGGGACTCGGTTACGATGCATATCTCGGAGTCATTTCGTCAAGCATCCAGGCGAAGACCGGCGAGATTAAAAAAATAAAGGTAAAAATTGATAACATCGCCAAAAAGGATAAGGATGAACTGGACTCACTTTATTCAAAATACGTTTCTCAGAATCCTTCTCTTTCAAGAGAGGATATCAAGGGCGGAAAAACCTTTGATGCAAAGGTCACGGTTACGGGAGAAAACGGCGAGACCGAGATAGAAACATTTAATCTTATTTCGCTGAAAGAAAATAATAAATGGCGTGTATTTTCTCTTGAATCCGACTTTGATTTAGCGTCACTTATCGGTTAAAATTGTTCACCCCGATTTAACAAATTGTTAATTGATTTTCGCAATTCTTTGTGATATTATTCGGGAAAAAGGAGGGTAATAATCATGACGAATATTATTATCTGGGCAGTAGTTTTAGCACTGCTTATTGTCGTCGAACTGGCAACGGCACAGCTTGTTACAATCTGGTTTGCCGCGGGTGCTCTTGTCGCACTTATTGCCGCCTCACTTAATGCAAATGTCTGGATTCAGCTTTTGCTTTTCGGAGTAGTGTCCGGAATTACCCTTGCGGCAACAAGACCCCTGGTAAAGAAAATTACCAAACGGCAGGCAGAGCCCATGAATGCGGACCGATGTATCGGTGAAAAAGCCGTAGTTACGGAAAGAATCGATAACGTAGCCGGTGTGGGTGCCGTAAAAGTCGGCGGTATCATCTGGTCAGCCCGCTCCTCATCGGGAGAGGTCATTGAGCAGGATAAAACGGTTGAAATTGAAAAAATAGATGGCGTTAAAGTCATCGTCAAGGAGGTATAAAAATGGGTCCTTTCGGTTGGATTTTATTATCACTTTTTATCGTCGCAATAGCAATAGTTATTGCCAATGTCAAAGTCGTTCCTCAGTCAAGGGCTTACGTTATTGAGCGTCTCGGTGCTTATTACTGCACATGGGATACCGGTATTCACGTAAAGACTCCCTTTATTGACAGAATTGCAAAGCAGGTTTCATTAAAGGAACAGATAGTTGACTTCCCCCCTCAGCCCGTTATCACCAAGGATAACGTAACAATGCAGATTGATACGGTCGTATTCTTCCAGATTACCGACCCCAAGCTTTTTGCATACGGCGTAGAGAAGCCCATTATGGCTATTGAAAATCTTACCGCAACAACACTCCGTAATATCATCGGCGACCTTGAGCTTGACCACACTCTTACTTCCCGTGATACCATCAACGCCAAAATCAGAGGCATTCTTGATGAGGCAACAGACCCCTGGGGCATCAAGGTAAACAGAGTTGAGCTCAAAAACATCCTTCCTCCCAAGGAAATCCAGGATGCAATGGAAAAGCAGATGAAGGCAGAGCGTCAGCGCCGTGAATCAATCCTTACCGCTGAAGGTCAGAAGGCAAGCCAGATCCTCGTTGCAGAAGGTCAGAAGGAAAGCCAGATTCTTCAGGCACAGGCAGATAAAGAAGCCGCAATCCTTGCAGCCGAAGCAGAAAAAGAGTCAAAGATCCGCAAGGCAGAAGGTGAAGCTCAGGCCATCCTTAAGGTTGAGGAAGCAAGAGCAAAGGCAATTGACCTTATCAACGATGCAAATCCCGGTACCGGCTATCTTACTATCAAGAGTCTTGAATCCTTTGAGAAGGCAGCAGACGGTCAGGCAACCAAGCTGATTATCCCCAGCGATCTTCAGTCCATCGCCGGACTTGCCACAAGCGCAAAGGAAATACTTAAATAATCAATATACTTACAGAGAAGGCGGAGCTTCATAACCCCTTATGAAGCCCCGCCGCCATAATGTTATATGAAATACGATACGTTGATTTTTGACCTTGACGGTACACTCACAAATACTATCGGCGACCTTACCGAAGCGGTGAACGTTGCTCTTGAAAAATACGGTTTCCCTCTCAGAAACGAAGAGGAGATTACCCGATTCGTCGGTAACGGCAACAGAACTCTTATCAAGCGCAGTGCCCCCGAAAATACCGGCGAAGAAATCAGAGAGGAAATGTATGCCGTGTTCTGTGAATATTACGAAGCTCATTCCATGGTGAAAACAAAGCCGTATGACGGCGTTATTGACGTGCTGAATGAACTTAAGCGCATGAATGTCAGAACGGCGGTAGTGACCAATAAAAACGAAAGCATTGCCTTTGACGTTGTGAAGTATTATTTCGGTGACCTGTTTGATGCGGTAATCGGTCAGATTGACGGAGTCCCTCTCAAGCCCGCTCCCGACGGCGTTTACCGTGCAATTGAAAAGCTCGGTGCCGACAAAAGCAAATGCGTTTATCTTGGCGATTCCGAGGTTGACTGTATGACTGCCCATAACGCCTCCCTTCCCATTATCGGAGTGCTGTGGGGCTTCAGAGACCGTAAAATCCACGAGGAATACGGCTCCGAATATATCATAGAGAAACCGTCACAGATAATTGATATCATAAAATAAAGGCCGTCCGAGGACGGCCTTTTCTTTTACTTATACAGTTTAAGTGTAGCTTTAAGCTTAGCGTTATATTCTTTTCTTACGCTTTCGGGGGAAAGGACCTCACATTCATCCGCGAAGCCGAAAAGCCAGGCATAAAACTGGGGGCTGACCTTTATCTTTGTGGTGATGATGAAATGTCCTTCTCCGTCGGGGACTATTCCGATATCCTTGCCGAAGCGGTCAACCACAACGCCTGCGAGGTTATTTGAAAAACGGATTCTGATCGTTTCCTCTTTTCCGTTGAACATACCGAATACCTGCTTTGAATATGCGGATATATCCGCTTTTCCGAACTTATCAACACCCTGACGCTTATTTTCCGTGTATCTGATATTATTCATCTTATCAACGCGGAAGTTCTTTACTATTCCTGCTTCCGCGTCAAAGGCAAGCAGATAGTAGTTTTCGTTATCCCAGATAAGTGTTAAGGGGGATACCTCGTAAAACTTGCCGTCGTGTCTGTATTCGGGCTTTTTATGAAGATTAAACTGGAAGTATCTGAAACGGATTGTCACGTCATTATTGATTGCGTATGAGATATGGTCAACTCCGTTGAAAACGCTTTCACTCATGGATTTGACCCTGTTCTGTACTACGACCTGACGCTGAAGCTGACTTGCCTCAAACTTATTGGTAAGGCCTTCAAGCTTTGATATCAGCTCAAGACTCTGCTTCTCGGGAATGAATTTTGAACTCTGAATACTGTCAACCAGCAGTTTTATTTCGGAGGTTTCAAATTCGGTGGAGGCGCAGTAATATCCGCCGTTCTTCTTTTTGACAAGCACAATGTCGTCACCGTATTCGATAAGCTGCTGAATATCGTCATAAATCGTTTTTCTTTCGCAGGGAATGTCATTCTTTGCCAGATAATCAATCAGCTGATGAACGGAAGCGGGATGGTCCTCATCCGTGTTCCGTCTCAGATATTCCCTGATATACAGAAGCTTTAATTTCTGCCTTGACTGTTTTGCCATATCTGTCCCTCCGGTCCGCATTATTGTACTTATATTTTAACTTTTGCGGACCGCAATGTCAACAGATTTATGACCTTGAGGTGTTTACTACCCTGAGCATACTGTTCTGACCGGGCCTCTGATTAAGGCAGGCGATGACCGCCTCTCTGTTTTTGACGGAGTAGGAAATCGCTTCGCCGCATACGGGGCAATGCACAAGCTTCGTTTCACATTCCGCCGTTTTGTCAAGCACTTTACCGCAGTTGAGACACCATATTTTCATAAAACCATCCTCCTTATGAAATACGATTTGTTTACAAGTATATGATATGTCAATTACGGTACGTTAAAACGGACTGAAATGCATATTTCAAAATTAACGGATTATTCACAGTAAAAACACAATGGTATGATAAATTAAATAAGAGGTGACGTTATGAAAAGAATAACTGTAATTTTGCTGATATCGGCTCTTGTTATATTCCTGTTTGCATCCTGCGGCAAAACGGAAAGCGGTAAAATAAAATATTCGGAAATTACGGGCTTCTGGGGCTCCGAAAACGGAGATTGTCAGATAGATTTCGGCGGATTTTCCGACAGCGGTTTACATTCCGGAACGCTCAGATTCTATGAAAACGGTGAACTGAATGAGGCTGGCTTCGGCTATAAACTGAATTTTGACGAAAATACAAAAGAGAACTCGCTGGTTATTACCGCCGACGGCACAAGAGAGACGTATGAAATAAAACTTACCGGTGACGAATTGGCACTTACATTCTATGACGAAGAAACGGGCAGAGATGAGGTAACGACATATTACAAGGGCCGTGAACTTGTTGAGCCGGAAACAACTCTGACGGAAGTACCCGCAGCTACAACGATACGGTTCAGTACGGATGAACCGAACAGCTCGACAGCCGATTGTACCATGACCTGCATCATCAAATCAATCAACGGTACTGTGATTACGGCGGCAAAAACGGAAAACGGAAAAGAAACGGAATCGCTCTATAATCTTGATTATGCCGTGATTAACAACCCTTCAAAGAAAACCTTTGCCGAGGGTGATGCGATTGAGGTCGTTTTCAGATATCCCATAGAGGAAACTTATCCCAATGGGGTTCCGTATCTGATTGATATTTTGCCCTGCGAATAAATCTGAATCAAATAAGAATATAAAAAAGGATTTTAAGTCAAGAAACTTAAAATCCTTTTATTTTTATGCATTTATCATGAATGCCGATGCGTATATTTCCGCACTGATTTCAACGCTTATCAATGCACCGGTACCCATATCGTTATAGGTGAGAAGCTGATCCTTATAGGAATACAGCTTGTCATAAAATGACTTGTCCGTCTCCGCGATTTTCTTGCCGTAATCGTCAAGCTGCTTTTTCTTTACACCGTATATTCCGTCGTCAAGTGTGAAGCTGTTATCCTTCAGCGTAACGCAGTCAAATTCCGATATGTTTCCGTCGTTGTCAAAGGAAACGATACATTTTGCTTTGTTGCCCTGAATGGCGTACGTATTCTGACTCAGGGTAACAAATTCAAGGAATCTCAGATCGCTCGTTCCGTCATTTGAACTTTCCGTATAGACGATTCTGAAGGAATTATCGCCCTTGTCATATTCCGCCTTCCAGGTTCTTTCAAGACGGTCACTGGCGAATTTCAGCTTTCTGATTCCGTCCTCATCCGAATAATAAACCGAATCACCGGAGCATTCATAAAAGAACGCATTGGCGGCGGTTTCGTTTGTGAGCTCGTCATCAAATTTTCTGATAACGTCAAACACACTGTCGGGGAACGGGTCAAACATGGTGAAAATATAGTTGGTGTTATTGAAATACGTTTCGGGAGTTGCGGTTTTTATGTCATTGTTATGACTTGTCTCAAGGGTATTTACTCTGAGCATGAGGGAGTTGATAATTTCGGTATATCTCGTAAATGCTCCCACCAGAGTTTTTTCTTCATTTGAAAAGATAAGAGTATCCTTGTAAAGGGGGGTATCCTCTTTGCCGCAGGACGTAAAGGTAACCGTAAGCGTCAAAAGGGCAATGAGGAGACATAAAATCTTTTTCATTGATTATTTCTTTTCGCTGTCACGGAGAATCTTTGCAAGCTCATCCATGAAAGTATTGATATCCTTAAACTGTCTGTAAACGGAGGCAAATCTGACATAAGCGACCTCGTCAAGAGTACGGAGCTGTTCCATTGCAAGCTCGCCTATACTCTCTGAGCTTACCTCACGTTCAAGTCCGTTCTGAAGCTGTGCTTCAATGCGGTTAACTGCGGTTTCAAGCTGCTCAAGAGAAACGGGTCTCTTTTCACATGCTCTGAGCATACCTCTGAAGAGCTTGTCGCGGTCAAATACTTCTCTGGAATGGTCCTTCTTGACGACTATCACGGGTACTGATTCAATAACCTCATAGGTCGTGAAGCGCTTGCCGCAGCTGTTGCATTCTCTTCTTCTTCTGATGCGTTCACCCTCGTCGGTGGGCCTTGAGTCGATTACTTTACTGTCTTCGCAGGAACAAAACGGACACTTCATACTGTTACTCCTTATTTCGTAATGAATTTATCAATGAATTCGCTGAGCTTTTCGTTATAGGAATCGGGATCCTTTGCATAGCTTTCCGCATGACCTGCGCCATTGACGAGAAGGAGGTCCTTATAATCGGATGAGCAAGCGGAATAAACCTGATGAACCATATATGTAGGTACGAAATCATCTGCATCGCCGTGGATGAAGAGCATGGGAATCTTTGCTCTGCCTACGCTCTCGATGGGAGCAACGTCATTGAAATCAAAACCGTTGAGAGTTCTGTTGAAAAGGTCTGCCGTATAGAGCAGGGGGAAGTTGGGGAGATGAATATAATCCTTGAGGCAATGCTCAAACTCTGCCGTGCAGGACGTATATCCGCAGTCTGCAACCGTAAACTTAACGTTTGCGGGAAGGTCGTGAGCACCTGTCATCATCATAACCGTTGCACTGCCCATTGAAACACCGTGAAGTACGATTTCTATATCGCTGCCGAATTTCTCGAGCATAAATTTAAGCCAGAGAAGACCGTCCTGCGATTCGTGGTAACCGAAGCCGATATATTTACCGTCGCTGTCACCGTGTGCCTGATGGTCAATCATAAATACGTTGAAGCCGTTATCGTGCCAGAATTTAGCCATAAGTCTGAATTCGCGGCGGCCGTGACATCTGTAACCGTGAGAGCAGAAAACGAATTTCTTTGAGGGCTCTGCGGCGGGAATCATGTGAGCTTTAAGACGGAAATTCTTGGAGTTGATGATTTCATACTCCTGATATTCCTGCTCGTTAAGCCACTGGATTCTGGGGTCAACGGATTCGTCAAGCTGAACGTTCTGCATTGATTTGCTTGCCTTTGCGGAAATCAAGGGGAAAATGGGAGCGTTTCTGTTCATTACCTCATTAAAGATTACGTAACCTCCGCCGAATGAGAAGGCGGCAGCTGCTGCGGTTGTGCCGAGAATGACTTTTGTAGCTTTTTTCATCTTCATAACCTCACTTTAACATATCAGACATATTGTATAATCCGGGATTACGGCCGGCGGTATAAATTGCGGCGTTTACCGCACCCGTTGCAAACAGAGCTTTGCTTCTTGCGGAATGGGAAATTCTGATAATTTCATCATTTCCCGCAAAAATCACCTCGTGCTCGCCGGTAATCGTACCGCCTCTGATTGAGTGAATACCGATTTCATCGGGGCTTCTCTTTTCCCTTTTGGGATGACGGTTATATTCATAATGGTCTCTGTTGTCCAGCTCTGCATTGATTGCATCGGCAATCATATATGCGGTACCGCTGGGAGCGTCGACCTTCTGATTATGGTGCTGTTCAATGATTTCAATGTCAAAATCACTGCCCAGTACCTTTGTCGCCGTTTTGGCAAGCTCAATGAGCAGGTTTACACCTATGGACATGTTTCCGCTTACGAAAAGGGGAATTGCCTTTGCCGCTTCTCTGAGCTTATCGTTCTGCTCCGTGGAAAGGCCCGTGGTGCAGACCACACTGCCGATTTTTTTATCAAGGCAGTAATTCAGCATTGAATCAAAAGCGCAGGGATTTGAAAAATCAACCACCACGTCGGCTTCAATGCCGTTTATTTCATCAAATGAAGCGAATACGGGGTAGGGACGGTCAACGTCGTTTCTGATATCGACACCGGCAACTATCTGCACGTCTTCTTTTGAAGAAGCACAGGCGGTAACTGCCGCACCCATTTTGCCGCCGCATCCGTTGAGTATGATTCTCGTCATGATTACGCCTCAACAAGACCGTGTCTTACAAGACTTGCACGGAGTTTTGCCTTTGATGCTTCGTCCATTTCAACAAGGGGAAGACGAACGGGACCTGCATTGAGACCCATCATATTCATCGCTTCCTTAACGGGGATGGGGTTAACGTCAATGAAGAGATTGTTGCAAAGGTCAAGCCATTCGAGTTGAAGCTTGCGGCTGCCGATATAGTCGCCGTCAAGGTACTTCTGAACGATGTCGTGAGCAACGCCGGGTACTACGTTTGAAAGAACGGAGATAACACCCTTGCCGCCGAGTGACATGATAGCGGTTACCTGGTCATCATTACCCGAATAGATTGAAAGCTCATCACCGCAGAGAGCGGCAGTCTGTGCAATCTGTGAAATATCGCCGTTTGCTTCCTTGGTGGCGATGATTCTGGGATGCTTGCAGAGCTCTGCATAGGTTTCGGGCTTGATATTTACACCCGTTCTTGAGGGAACGTTATAAAGAACGATGGGAGTGCTTACTCTGTCGGCTATGAAATTATAGTGCTGAATAAGACCTCTCTGTGATGTCTTGTTATAGTAGGGAGTAACGGAAAGAAGAGCGTCAACGCCGCACTTTTCCGCTTCGTTTGAAAGCTCAACGGCATATCTTGTATCGTTGCTTCCCGCACCTGCGATAACGGGGACTTTATGGTTTACGGTTTCAACACAGAGCTTGATAAGGCGGACGTGCTCCTCTGTGGAGAGAGTCTTTGCCTCACCGGAGGTACCGCATACAACGATAGCATCCGTGCCCTTCTTGAGTTGATATTCAACCATTTCACAAAACTTATCATAATTTACACTCTGGTCTTCGTTGAAGGGAGTGATGATGGCGACACCTGCGCCCGTAAAAAGAACCGGCTTCATAATATTACATCCTTTCGGTAGTGCTTAATCAGAATTTGCTTTCAATATAGCCCTTGCTGCAAAGAGTTTCGGCAAGGAGTACACCGCCGCCTGCGGCACCTCTGAGGGTGTTGTGTGAAAGGCAGACGAATTTATAGTCATACTGAGTATCTTCTCTCAGACGGCCTGCGGAAATTGCCATACCGCCTTCAAGATTTCTCTGGAGCTTTGTCTGGGGAAGATTATCCTCCTCAAAATAGTTGAGGAACTGCTTGGGAGCCGAGGGAAGCTCTGCTTCCTGGGGATAGCCCTTGAAGTTTTTCCAGATTTCCTTGATTTCTTCCTTGGAGGGCTTCTTGTCAAATCTTACGAATACGGCTGCCATGTGACCGTCGGATGCGGCAACACGAAGGCACTGTGCCGTAAAGTTGGGCTTTGTTGCGGGAACGATTTTGTCGCCCTCAATCTTACCCCAGATTTTAAGGGGCTCGATTTCGCTCTTTTCTTCTTCTCCGCCGATGAAGGGAATTACGTTGTCAACCATTTCGGGCCAGGTGTTGAATGTCTTTCCTGCGCCTGAAATTGCCTGATATGTGCAAACCAGAACGTCCTTAACGCCGAATTTCTCGTCAAGGGGATAGAGGGCGGGAACGTAGCTCTGGAGTGAGCAGTTTGATTTAACGGCGATGAATCCTCTCTTTGTGCCGAGACGTTTCTTCTGAGCATCGATAATGGCGGCGTGGTCGTCATTGAGCTCGGGGATAATCATAGGAACGTCGGGAGTGTGTCTGTTGGCGCTGTTGTTGGAGATTACGGGGCATTCTGCCTTTGCGTAAGCTTCTTCAAGGGCGAGAATTTCGTCCTTCTTCATATTGACTGCGCAGAATACGAAGTCAACTGCCGCTACGATTTTGTCCATATCGGCTTCTGCGTCAAGGACTGTCATAGCTGCGATTTTTTCGGGGATATCGGTTGTCATTGCCCATTTGGCGCCGACAGCTTCTTTATAGGTCTTGCCTGCGGAATGTGCGCTTGCAGCAAGGACCTCAATGTGAAACCAGGGATGCTCGGCAAGCAGAGTGATAAATCTCTGACCTACCATTCCCGTTGCACCGATAATGCCTACTTTGTAATTTTTCATGTGGTTAGACCTCTTTTCGCGGGGTATAAATTTGGCTTGACAATTTATACTCAATAAATTAAAATATACGATATAAATATTATCACATTATTTAGTGTTAGTCAATTAAAAATCACACGATTTTGTCCATATCTATACAGTCAATTGAGGCATTATGTATGAAACGAAGCGAATTTTTTTATGATTTACCCCAGGAGCTTATTGCTCAGCATCCCATAGAGCCGAGAGACAGTTCACGTCTGCTCGTGCTTGACAGAGAGTCGGGAGAGGTTGAGCACCGCATATTCAGGGACGTTACCGATTACTTCAGACCCGGTGACTGCCTTATCCTTAATAACACAAAAGTTCTCCCCGCAAGAATGTACGGCACGAGGGAGGATACGGGTGCAGTTGTTGAATTTCTGCTTCTCAACCAGAAATCCTTTGACACCTGGGAGGTCATCACGGGCCCCGGCAAAAAGGCAAGGGAGGGCCACCGTTTCACCTTCGGTGACGGCTCTCTCAAAGCAGAGGTCATTGAGGTGCTTGAGGACGGCAACCGCATTGCAAAATTTGAATTTGAAGGCAACTTCTTTGATGTAATAGATAAAATCGGCGAAATGCCCCTTCCTCATTATATAACGGAAAAACTTGAAGATAAGTCAAGATATCAGACCGTTTATGCCAAGGAGGAGGGAAGTGCCGCCGCGCCTACGGCAGGGCTTCATTTTACCCCGGAGCTTCTTGAAAAAATCAGGAGTATGGGCGTTGAAATCGGATTTGTTACCCTTCATGTCGGTCTCGGTACGTTCCGTCCCGTAAAGGCGGAAAATATTGAGGACCATCACATGCACTCCGAGCATTATTATCTTCCCGCCGAAACAGCGGATATCATCAACAGAACGAAGTCGAGAGGCGGCAGAGTGTTTGCCGTCGGAACGACCTGCACGAGGACTCTTGAGTCCGTTGCCGCTTTCAGAGGTGAAATCACCGCAGACGAGGGCTGGACGAGCATATTCATCTACCCCGGATACGAATATAAATGTATTGATTGCCTTATTACGAATTTTCATCTTCCCGAAAGCACGCTGATTATGCTTGTCAGTGCCTTCTGCGGATATGATAATACAATGAACGCATACAAAATTGCCGTTGAGGAAAGGTACCGTTTTTTCTCGTTCGGTGACGCTATGCTTTGTCTGAAGAAATAAAGGAAACAGAGAATAAATGTATAAACAAAAGATTTGTCTCGGCCTGACTAAAGGCTATGAGCTTCCGTATGAGGAGCAGATTGCTCTTTTTCATAAAACGGGATTTGAAGAATTTTTTATTGATGCCTGCGGCAGGGATGCGGATATCGGAGCTCTTGTGCGTAAGGGCAAAGAGGAGAGTATGGGTGTTCAATCCGTACACGCTCCCTTCAACAGAAGCGACGATATGTGGAATCCGGAGGGAGAGCTCGGCGAAATTGCCGTAACGGAGCTTCTGTCTTACCTTGAAGAATGTGCAAGATACGAAGTGCCCATTATGGTCACTCACGTATGGCTCGGATTTGAATACGACGACAAGCCCAATGAATGCGGTATCGAACGTTACGGACGCCTCGTAAAGAGAGCGGATGAGCTCGGAGTAAAGCTTGCTCTTGAAAATACCGAGGGTGAGGAGTTCCTTGAAACTCTGCTTACCCGTTTCAAGGACGAAAAATCCGTCGGCTTCTGCTGGGACAGCGGCCACGAGCAGTGCTATTCGTTCAGCAGGGATCTGCTTAAAAAGTACGGTCACAAGCTTTTCTGTACCCATCTTAACGACAATCTGGGCATACGCGATTATAACGGAAAAATCACCTTTGTTGACGACCTTCATTTGCTGCCCTTTGACGGCATCATAGATTGGGAAAACGTTGGCAAGCGGCTTGCCGACTGCGGATTTGACGGTACACTTACCTTTGAGCTCAAACGAATCTGCAGAACGGGCAGAAGAGAAAACTTCAAGTATGAAGCAATGAAACCCGAAGATTATGTTACGGCTGCTTATGAACGCGCCTGCAGAGTGGCATTTTTGAAATTAAAAGCGGAGGAAAGAAAAAATGGCTGAAAATCAAAAAATGACAAAAAAAGAGAACATAGTACAGATGGTCAAATTTGCGTTGATTTCCGCATCGGCGGGAATTATCCAGTTCGGCTCGTATACGCTTCTTCATGAGCTTATTCACTGGGAGGCAATGGGCATTTCCGCCGATTCGGCTCACATGTTTTCATACCTTCCCTCGCTGATTCTCAGCGTAATCTGGAATTTCACCATCAACAGAAAGTTTACCTTCAAATCCGCAAACAACGTACCCGTTGCCATGATAAAGGTTGCAATCTTCTATTGCATATTCACGCCTCTTTCAACCTGGTGGGGCAAGGCACTTGTCGGGCTCAACATCAATAACTATATCGTTGAAATCGGCACAATGCTCGTAAACCTTGTTACCGAATACCTCTGGGACAGATTCATTGTTTTCAGGGGTTCAATGAATACAAGAGACGATAAAAAAGAAGCAAAAGAAACAGACGAAGAAATAAAGAATACAACGGAGGTAGAGTAAAATGACATTTTCCTTATTTATGACAAAGGCATCCGCATTCCTTCTTTCGATTTTTATGACACTTGTTCCCTATCTGGGAATTGAGCTTCCCGTTATGAAAACAAAGGAAGCAGACTGTCTGCTTAATCTTGAAATGATTTCAGACCTTCATATTGAAGCCGAGTTTCCCTTCCGTACGGGCTTCCTGAAGCAGGCACTCAGAGCCGCAAACAGAGCTCCCTCAAAGGTTGACGGCATAGTCGTTTCCGGCGACCTTACAAACTATGCGGACGAGCCGTCACTTGCAAAGTATTATAAAACTATTACGGAGTATACGGATATTCCCGTAATTACCGCCGCAGGCAACCACGATATAGGTCACGCAGGCGACAGAGACAAGACCGATATTACGAGGTATGAGGCACTCGCAAACGTTGTAAAATATCAGAATGCTTATGCAGGTACCGATAATCCTTCCAATTATTACTCTCAGGAAATCAACGGCTATAAGTTCATCGTTATAGGTGATGAGGTTGACGGCTTTGATTATGATGAAAACGGTGAAAAAATTCCTCACGAAGGCGGTCGCTGGGACGGTATCACCATGACGGAAGCACAGCTTGAGTTCCTTGACAGCGAGCTTGCCGAGGGCACAAAGGAAGGCAAACCCGTATTTGTCGTTTCCCACTGGGCTCTTGACGGCATCAACGGCGAGGATATCATCTGGGACGGCAGCGGTATTGCCGAGGATGAGTATCCGGTCAGAGAAATCCTTGAGAAGTATGATAATGTATTCTATATAAGCGGTCACATGCACGGCGGCGTAAGATGCACCGGTATTGCGGATGCATACAATATGCACATGGCAGAGCAGGTGAACGGTGTTACCTACATCAGTCTGCCCTCCTTCGGACTTGTTAATCAGTACGGTCTTCCCATGTGCGGCAGAGGCGCTCAGCTTGAGGTTTACAGTGACAAGGTCATCTTCAGACCGATGAATTATCTTACCGGCAATTTCTACACAAACAGTGCGTGTTCCTTTGAACTGACAAAGGCGGTTGAAGTGTTATGATAAGAGCGATTATCAGCACGGTACTTTCGGTGATAATGGCGGGAGCCGGCTATTTCGGATTCAATCCCGCGCAGATGGAATCAATCAAATCCGTTACAAAGGTTGAAGATGATTTTTACGTAATGGATTATACGTACGATTACGATATTGACGAAATCCTCAGGACCGGCTTCAATACTCACGTCGGCCTTGTTACGGGTGCTTTTTCAAAGCTGATGTCCGGTGCCTTCGGCTTCGGTTTCGGCTGTACCACCTTCAATTCCGTCACGCCGCAGGGCGATTACCTGCTGTCAAGAAACTTTGACTATATGGATGCACCCTACCTTATGATATGGACACATCCGGAAAACGGTTACGCCAGCATTTCGTCCTGTTCTCTTGAATTCTGCGGATATTTCGGAAAGTTCAGACCCGATTCCTTCGCAAGCTCATTTCTTACCCTTCTTGCTCCCTATTCCTGCCTTGACGGCATAAACGAAAAAGGTCTGAGTATCGGAGTGCTTGAGGTTGAGGTCAGCCCCGTATTTCAGATTTCGCTCAAGCCCAATCTTACCACAACCGCGATGGTAAGAGCGTGCCTTGATAAAGCGGCAACCGTTGACGAGGCAATCAGGATATTCGGAAGCTACGATATGAGAGATTTCCTTTTCGGCGGCTGTTCTTATCATTATCAGATTGCCGATGCAAAAGGAAATACCTGCGTAATTGAGTATATTGACGGTAAAATGACGGTTCTGCGTCCCGAAAATAAAGGAGCAGTCAAATATATGGCGGCAACCAATTTCATTCTTACCGAGGGCGTTGACGACCCGGACGGTATGGGACAGGACAGATACGAAACCGTACTCAAATCCCTGAAAAAATCAAATGCCGTTACAACCGAGAAGCAGGCGATGAATATTCTCAGGTCAACGAGTATGAAGGATCAGGACCTTCACGGGTATATCTGCTCAACTCTCTGGAGTACCGTATACAACTGTAACGATAAGACCGTAAAGGTGTGTCATAACGGTAATTTCAATAAAACCTATTCTTTCTCGCTTGCAAATCCTTGTAGGGTGAAATAAAAATTACACAAAACATGCACTTCGTCATACGGCGAAGTGCTTTTTTCAAAATATTGTAGAAATTTTATGTGATTTCGCATTGACAACCACAATATGTTGTGGTAAAGTTATCTGGCACCAACAAAATAAAGGAGGGATAAAAATGAATATTCAGGGTTTACAGAAGCTGACTCTGCTTGATTTTCCGGGCAGGATGGCGTGTACTGTTTTTACCGCCGGCTGTAATCTGAGATGTCCCTTCTGCCATAATTCTCCTCTGGTCATAAATCCGCCAAAGGAGCCGGAATATCCCGTGGAAGAAATACTTGAATTTCTCAAAAAGCGCAAAGGCATACTTGACGGTATCGCAATTACCGGGGGCGAGCCCCTTATGCAGCCCGATATAAAGGAATTTATAATAAAGGTAAGAGAGCTCGGTTATGCGGTGAAGCTTGATACCAACGGTACGTTTCCCAAAAAGCTGAAGGAGCTTGTGAACGAGGGACTTGTTGATTACGTTGCAATGGACGTCAAATCCTCAAAGACGGGTTATCCTCAGTGTGTCGGTATAGGCGGATACGATTTGTCAAAGGTTGAGGAAAGCGTTGAGTTTCTCAAAGAGGGAAAGGTTGATTACGAGTTCCGCACCACCGTTGCCGACGGCCTTCACACCCTTGAGGATATTGAAGAATTGGGCAAGTGGCTTCAGGGCTCAAAGCGGCATTTCATTCAGGCGTTCAAGGACAGCGGCGATCTTATCGGCTTCGGACTTGAGCCGTTTTCAAAGGATATGCTCAACAGTATGTGCGATGTCATGAAAAAGTACGTACCCGACTGTCAGGTACGCGGCGCGTGAAAATATGCATAATAAAAATCCCGTAAATAGTGTATTTTTCACAAAAATAATAATTCACCACAATATGTTGTATTTTGTGTTGACATTCAATACAGTATTTGGTATCATTCTTTTGTTTGAATAATATGAGGAGGTTCCCCGATGTATCAGGTAACAAAAAGAGACGGCAGTATCGCAGACTTTAATGTCGTCAAGATTTCAGAAGCTATCAAAAAAGCTTTTGATGCCATCGACAAGCAGTATCATCCCAGTACAATTGATTTCCTTGCTCTCAAGGTAACGGCTGATTTTGAACCCAAAATCGCAGACGGAAAGATTGCCGTTGAGGATATTCAGGACAGTGTTGAGTCCGTACTCATTCAGGCAGGTTATGCAGATGTTGCAAAGACCTATATCCTTTACCGCAGACAGAGAGAAAAACTCCGTAATCTCAAGTCAACGATTCTTGACTACAAAGAGCTTGTAAACAGCTACGTCAATATCACCGACTGGCGCGTTAAGGAAAATTCTACCGTTACCTATTCGGTAGGCGGTCTTATCCTTTCCAACTCCGGCGCAATCACAGCCAACTACTGGCTGAGTGAGATTTACGATGACGAAATCGCAAATGCTCACAAGAATGCGGATCTTCATATTCACGACCTTTCCATGCTTACCGGCTACTGTGCCGGCTGGTCACTCAAGCAGCTTATCCAGGAAGGTCTCGGCGGTGTTACCGGTAAAATCACCTCTGCTCCCGCAAAGCATCTTGCCACCCTCTGCAATCAGATGGTCAATTTCCTCGGCATTATGCAGAATGAGTGGGCAGGTGCTCAGGCATTCTCCTCATTTGATACATATCTTGCTCCCTTTGTCAAGGCAGATAACCTTGATTACGATGCCGTCAAGAAGTGCATTGAGTCCTTCATTTACGGCGTAAATACTCCCTCACGTTGGGGTACACAGGCACCCTTCTCAAATATCACACTTGACTGGACCGTTCCCGCCGACCTGGCAGAGCTTAACTGTATCGTAGGCGGCAAGGAAATGGACTTCAAGTATAAAGACTGTAAAAAAGAAATGGATATGGTCAACAAGGCCTTTATCGAGATTATGATAGAGGGCGATGCCCACGGCCGCGGATTCCAGTATCCCATTCCCACTTACTCAATCACCAGAGATTTTGACTGGTCCGAAACAGAGAACAACAAGCTTCTCTTTGAAATGACCTCAAAATACGGTACACCCTATTTCTCAAACTACGTAAACAGCGATATGGAGCCCAGCGACGTTCGTTCAATGTGCTGCCGTCTTCGTCTTGACCTTCGTGAGCTCCGCAAAAAGAGCGGCGGCTTCTTCGGCAGCGGCGAAAGCACCGGCTCGGTTGGTGTTGTTACCATCAATATGCCCAGAATTGCTTACCTTGCAGAGAATGAGGCGGATTTCTATAAGCGCCTTGACAAGCTTATGGATATCGCCGCCCGTTCACTCTCCGTAAAGAGAAAGATTATCACCAAGCTCCTTGACGAAGGACTTTATCCCTACACAAAGAGATATCTCGGTACCTTTGCAAACCATTTCTCAACCATCGGTCTTGTAGGTATGAACGAGGTAGGTCTTAATGCAAAGTGGATCAAGGCAGATATGACCTCAAAGGCATGCCAGGATTTCACAAAGGACGTTCTCAATCATATGCGTGAGCGTCTTTCCGACTATCAGGAAATGTACGGTGACCTTTATAACCTTGAAGCTACTCCCGCCGAGTCAACCTCATACCGTCTTGCAAAGCACGACGTCAAGAAGTACCCCGGTATCATCACCGCTTCGGGCGAGACACCCTACTACACCAACTCCTCACACCTTCCCGTAGGATATACAGACGACGTATTCGCTGCCCTTGATATTCAGGACGAGCTTCAGACTCTCTATACCTCCGGTACGGTATTCCACGCATTCCTCGGTGAGAAGCTTCCCGACTGGAAGGCAGCGGCAGATCTTGTACGCAAGATTGCATGGAATTACAAGCTTCCCTATTACACTCTTTCACCCACATATTCCGTCTGCAGAAGCCACGGTTACATTGCAGGTGAAGAGTTTACCTGCCCCGATTGCGGTGCATCCACAGAGGTTTACTCCCGCATTACCGGTTATTACCGTCCCGTTCAGAACTGGAATGACGGTAAGAGTCAGGAATATAAGGACCGTAAGGTTTATAACATCGCCGGCTCACACTTCCATGAGCATGAGGGCGGATGCTCCTGCTGTGAAGACAGTGCCGAAAAGACGGCTGCTCTTCCCGACGGTACCTATCTCTTCAAGACTCCCACCTGTCCCAAGTGTAAGATAGCGATTCCCAAGCTTCAGGCAGCAGGTATTGATTTCAGCGAAATCAATGCTTATGAAAACCAGGCACTGGCTACCGCTCTCAATATCAAGACAGCTCCCACTCTTGTAGTGGTAAAGGACGGAGCAGCAGAGCTTTACTCAGACCTTCAGGGCGTACTCGGCTATATTGAATCAAAGAAGGCATAATCATGCATGATATAATCATCATCGGAGCAGGTCCCGCAGGTCTTACTGCGGCACTGTATGCGCTCCGTGCGGATAAAAAGGTGCTCATCCTTGAAAAGGGTGTATTCGGCGGACAGATTACTTTTTCTCCCCAGATTGAGAATTACCCCGGATTTCTCTCAATGAGCGGCAATGAATTTGCGGATAAGCTTATTGACCAGGTAATTACTCAGGGCGCCGAAATTGAAATGGAAACCGTTTCATCCATCCGTGATGACGGGGATTATAAGACCGTTATCACCGATATAGGCGAGCATCAGGCAAAGGCGGTTATAATCGCTACCGGCGTTAAGCACAGACAGACCGGAATGCCCAATGAAAACTCACTTGTGGGCAAGGGCATTTCCTACTGTGCAGTATGTGACGGAGCTTTTTATAGAGGGAAAACGGTTGCTGTCCTGGGCGGCGGAAATTCCGCCCTTCAGGAAGCAGTCCTCCTCTCCGATCTTTGTGAAAAGGTTTATGTTGTACAGAATCTTGACTTCCTTACGGGTGAAGCAAAGCTTCAGGAAAAGCTTTCAAAGAAGGATAACGTTGAGATTATTTTGGGTACCGTTATCGCAGGACTCATCGGTGAAGATGAGCTGAAATCAATCAGATTGCGCAAAGAGGCGGATTCGAGCGAATCCGAGCTCGCGGTGGATGGCTTGTTTGTGGCAATCGGACTTGAGCCCGATAACGATAAATTCAGCAGCGTTGCGGCTCTCAATGAATGGGGCTATTTTGACTGTGACGAATCCTGTGTAACGAATACACCCGGTATATTTGCGGCAGGGGATTGCAGAAGCAAAAAAATAAGGCAGATCACCACTGCCACAGCCGACGGAGCCGTCGCCGCTCTCGCAGCTTGCAGATACATAGACGACTGATACTATGGGTCATCCGAAAGGATGACCTTTTTTTACTCTGAACTATTCTATTGATACCCTGCGTTTACGGTGATATAATGAATGAAAGAGATAATATGAATGTGAGGTGCAGTATGAAAAATATCAATGTGGGCTCAATCGGCGCTTCGGCGGTGGCAATGGGCTGTATGAGAATCAACAATGCCGATGCGGATAAGCTTATCGGCACCGCTCTTGACTGCGGTATCAATTATTTTGACCATGCGGATATCTACGGCGGAGGAGAATGCGAAGAAATCTTCGGCAAATGGCTGAATGACCACAAATCGCTCCGTGACAGCATTACCATTCAGACCAAATGTGCCATAAAAAAGGGCGCATACGACTTTTCCAAGGAACATATTATAAATTCCGTCAACAGCTCCTTAAAGCGTCTTAAAACGGAAAAAATCGACGTTCTCCTGCTTCACAGACCCGATACTCTCATGGAGCCCGAGGAGGTTGCAGAGGCGTTCAGCGAGCTTGAAAAATCAGGTAAGGTTGATTTCTTCGGCGTTTCAAATCACAATCTTTATCAGATTGAACTGCTTAAAACTGCCGTCACTCAGCCGCTTATCATTGATCAGCTGCAGTTTTCACTGACCGAGTGCGGACTTGTTACCTCGGGACTTAATGTAAATATGAAAAATGACGAATCCGTTATGCACGACGGAGGTCTGCTTGAATACTGCCGTATCAAGGGTATCACGATACAGACGTGGTCGCCCTTCCTCAGCGGATTTTTCAAAGCACCCTATATCGGCAACAGAGAGGAATTTCCTCAGCTGAATGACGCCCTTGATGAAATTGCGGCAAGCTACAATACCACGCCTACCGCAATCGCTTCTGCCTGGATTCTCCGTCATCCCGCAAAAATGCAGCTTATTGCAGGTACTACGAATCCCGAAAGATTAAAAGAAATCTGCAAAGGATCCGATATTACAATCACCAGAGAAGAATGGTATAAGATTTACCTTGCGGCCGGCTTCAGACTTCCCTGACCCGGGATTTGGAAATAAAACTACGGTAAATGATAAAACCGCATCGGTTCTGTGCCGGTGCGGTTTTGCTTTATTTTACTTTTTTTCATTGATGAATACTCTGAACAGAGGCAGGCAGGCATCAAAAAATGCCTTGTATGCTTCGCAGTAGTCGCGGTCGTTTCGCATACGCTTGCATCCGCCTGCACGGCAAATGGGGTAGTATTTGCATTTTTTGCATTTATCGTCAACCCTTAAGCTTTCGCGCAGGAAATTCTCCGCTTTTTCACTGTGGGCAAGAGTGTTGAAATCGCTCTCGTTTATGTTGCCCAGCAGCCACTCGTCCGTGCAGTAGAAATCGCAGGGATAGATGTTGCCGTTTCCTTCTGCAACAAACTGATGCATACAGTGTCCGCACATGCCGCATTGCTCCGTGGGGTTTCCCAGAAACAGATGAACGAGATTGTCAAAATATCGAACGCTTGTGTATTCGCCCCTCACGTAATCCTTTACGTAGGCGTTGAAGCCGTGAATGAGATATTTTGCGTACTGTCTGTTCGTCATGTACATTTCGTTTTCGGATTTGTCACCGAAGGGCCGCAGGCAGGGTATGAACTGTAAATACTTGAAGCCCTTTTTTGTAAGCGTTTTGTAAATGACGTCAATATTTTCCGCACAGTATCCGGTCAATACGGTCAGTATATTGAATTCAACACCGTGGGCTTTGAAAACTTCCGAGGCGGCTATTATCTTGTCGTAGGTATTATTCCCTTCGGCATCAATGCGGAATTTATTGTCTTTATATCCGCCGTCAAGACTTAACCCGATGAGGAAATTATTTGCCTTGAAAAATTCAGCCCATTCATCTGTAACGAGAGTGCCGTTGGTCTGTAATCCGAAATAAATTACGCTGTTCTTTTTGTTGTATTCCTTTGTGAGAGAAACGAATTTTCTGAAATAATCAATTCCCGCGAGCAGAGGCTCTCCGCCTTGAAAGGCAAAGGCAACGCTTTCGCCGTCTGCAAATTCAAATGCTTTCCTTATCAGATTTTTTGCCGTATTTTCGGTCATGATACCGAAGCTTTTCACCTCACGTATGTTGGATACATCGTGATAAAAGCAGTATCTGCACCGCATGTTGCACAGACTTGACGCGGGCTTTATCATTATTGAAAGGGGAGGCATATGTTATTTTACTCCCCTTCGGTTTGTTTTGAAATCACTCATGATTGAGTCCATCTTATCGCTCATTTCCTTTGATACGGTGGGATAAACGGGAGTTCTGTTATAGTTTTCGCCTGCATCGTCGGAAAGAATGTGAAGCCAGTTTTTACGGAATTTATCAAAGAATGCGGAGTTGTCATTCTGAATACGCTGAAAATACTTGAAATCAATATATTCGTTTTCTTTCAGTACGTCGTAATCATAATCCTTATATTCCTTGCGGCTCAGAATTTCGCTCGTGGGTACGGTGTACTGTATTGCTTTGAGCTTTTCACGCTTCATATAGAGAATGGGATGTTTATCGGTGTGAATAACCTTGTCATCCTTGAGAACGGGCACCATTGAAATACCGTCAACCGTTCTGTCCTTGGGCAGATAGCTTTCCTTACCGTTTCCGCTGATATGACATAAATCAATAAGAGTCGGGAAAAGGTCAACGAGGGTTGCGCTCTGTGAACGTGTTGAGCCCGCATCCCATAAGCCGCCGTTATTGCCCCAGCGGATGGCAAAGGGAACCTTCTGACCGCCTTCGTAGGCAAGGTACTTACCGCCTCTCAGTTCACCCGTTGAGCCCTCAAGAGCAGGACCGTTGTCGCTTGTAAATACTATTATCGTATCGTCAAGCTCGCCCGATTCCTCGAGCTTATCAAACAGCAGACCGAGATAGTAGTCCACCTCGGTTATGCAGTCAACGTAAGTGCCCATACCGGATTTGCCGTCAAAATCGTCACCTGCGTAGACGGGAGCGTGAGGCCACGGAGAAGAGTAATAGATAAAGAACGGATTGTCGCTTTCCGTTTCTTTGTCAAGCCATGAGAACATTTCTTCGTTGATCCATTCCGTTGCTTTGCTCTGGTCTTTTAATTCGTCGGTACCGTGTACGATTTCAAATTCTCCGTCTTTTTCGCTGACGTGATAAAACGGCTTCATGTCGTTTACATAATGACTGCCGTAAAAATAGTCAAAGCCCTGATTTGTAGGCAGATATTCCCCGTAGTCACCTAAATGCCACTTGCCGAAGCAGGCGGTGTCGTAGCCCGCATTCTGAAATACCTCTGCAATCGTGACCTCGTCGCCGAGCATACCGTCGCAGTTTCCGCCCATTTCAATTGAGTTGAAAAGTCTTGTGGCGGCAAAGGGAGAAACGCAGTTGACCGTGGGATACATAACGTTATCCGCAAATCCGCGGAAGGGATATCTGCCGGTCATGGCCGCAAAGCGGGCGGGCGAGCAGACGGAGTAGCTTGAATAGAAATTATCAAAGCTTACGCCTTCGTCACAGATACGGTCAAAGTTGGGAGTATCAAAAATCGCGCCGTTACGGGAAATGTCGCCCCATCCCATATCGTCCATGAGGATGAACAGCACGTTGGGACTGTCTGATTTATGCTGATCTATACCCTTGAGGTATTCGTCGTGACCCTCCCACATTCGCTGTGTGTTGGGCTTTGAGCGAAGATTCATCGTAAGAACGTATAAAACAGTCGTAAGGCAGAGAACGACACTTATGAACATAGGTACGATTTTCTTTGCACCGTTCTTCTTAATCACAAAAACGATGAGCAGAATAAACGCAATCAGCCAGGGTGCGGCAATGAGAACGTTGCCGAGAATCCTTACGGGGAAAGCCGAAAGGTGGGTAAAAAGATAATTATCGGCAGTTTTGAAGCCCTTGAGTCCGCTTGTGAATGCGCCGAAGCCGGCATCCGCGCCGAAGATAACGTAATAGAGAATTATGCCGAGACCCGATGCACCGTAACCGATAAGATTACCGGCATAAACCTTTTTCTTGATAATAAGTCCGAGAATAATCAGTGCCGAAATAATGCACATATATGCCACGGCGACAATGCAGACAAGATTCAGCCGCATAATGAAAATCGCCGCAAAAATAAGTATGCCGAGAATTGCGGTTATAGTGGGAAAAACCTTTTTGCTTTTATCAAAAATCATTCGGAAATCCTCCCTGCCGGATAGTCAGTTTGATTTATTATAGCATCTGCATACTGCAAAGGCAAGATTTTATCAAATCGGAATATTACGCCTGCTTGTAATTCTTTGCGAATTTTTCATCCCAGGTTTTTTCTATGCCGTTACGCCAGTCAAGAGCTTTTTCTTTCAATTCTTCGGTAAGAGCAGGTAATTTATCTGCCAGATTCTCTTTTTCTCCCGGGTCGTTTTCTATATCGGAAAGGAAAAGGTCTGCGCGTTTTTCTTCACCCTCAACGAGCTGACCGTTGATTACGAGCTTGTATCTGCCGTGTCTGACGGCTGTCTGCTGCTCCATTTCCCAGAAAATATATTCGTGAGTCTGTTCTTTTCCGCCTTTCAGCTCGCCGAGAATACTCATTCCGTCAAGCTCATATCCGTCGGCATTTCCGTCGCATGCCTCAAGCACCGTGGGGAAAATATCCGCCGCAATGTGGGGATTATCGTTGACCGTATTTTTTTGAATATCGGGACCGCTTATGATTGCAGGTACTCTTATACCGCCCTCAAACAAGCTGAATTTATGTCCCGTCAGTTTACCTGCCGTTCCGCCGTAATACGGGTCGTTACTGCCGTCCATCCAGTTTCGTGATTCTCTTGAGGGACCGTTGTCACTCTGGTAATAGATTATCGTATTATCCGACAGACCGAGCTTTTTCAGTTCTTCGCGTATTTCACCAACTCCGTCGTCAACCGCACTTATCATAGCCGCCATTATGCGCTTGTCCCAGGGCAAATCAGCAAATCTGTCAACGTATTTTTCGGGAGCGTGCATGGGATAGTGGGGGGCATTGTATGCAACATAGAGTAAGAACGGCTCGTCTTTGTGCTTCCTGATAAATTCGATTCCCTTGCGGGTAATACGCTCCGTCAGGTATTCTCCGTTGGCATAAACCTCGTTTTCATTTTCCCATAAATCGTGAGTGGGATTGGTGTTGCCGTCTGCCATTCCGTAATAGAAAATGTGTGAGTAGTAATCAAGACAGCCGGCAAGGAAGCCGCTGAATTCGTCAAAACCGTTTGAATTTGGTCTGCATTCGTCCTTTAAGCCGAGATGCCATTTGCCGGAAATACCCGTTGCGTAGCCCTGCTTTTTCAATGCGGCGGCTATGGTCGGTACTTCGGGAGTAAGTCCCGATGCCTTTCTGTGACCTGCAAGTATTGCTCTTACACCCGCATTTCCGGGGTATCTGCCGGTGAGCAGGGATGCTCTTGCCGGTGAGCATACGGGAGAGCCGGAATACATTGATGTAAATCTCGTTCCGCTTTCGGCAAGTGAATCAATATTGGGCGTTCTTATAAAATCTGACCCCATGCATCCCAGATCACCGTAGCCTTGGTCATCTGTCATTATGATAATTACATTTGGTTTTCTGTTTGCTTTTCTTTCCATTTTCTCTCTCTTTTCTCATTAATCTCTCATAAATCCGATTATATCACACCGTATCATATATTGCCACAGAGAACTGTATTTTTACAGATAAAAATATCCCCGTCTGTCCGTAGAACAAACGGGGGTAAAAATCAAAGTGAAATTGCCGCTTCGTATGCCGTGGAGGTGGCGTTTGCAATTCTGCCGACTTTTGAATTATCTCCTATCACAAGCGTCTTTATGCCGGCTTTCTTAACCTCGTCCGCGAGGTCACGGTTACTGCCGGAGCCGAGGGCAAGCACTACCTTGCTGACATAGTAGTTTTTCCTTGCATTGGTCTTTACATTGACGGTTACGATTCTGTCGGCGTATATTTCGGAAAGCTTTTCGCCCGTACTGATAACCGTACCCTTTTCTTTCAGACGCGGCAAAACGTCGTCAAGATGCTGCATCCACGTACCGGGAGCGACCGTATCTGCCATCTCAATGATTACGGTCTTGCATCCCTTTTCGTTGAGATATTCCGCTGTTTCAAGGCCCGTCATACCTGAGCCGATAACGGCGACACTTTCGTTTTCAATGGGCTTTTTGCCCGAAAGAACATCCTCAAACGTATACAGGTCATCATATTTATATTCTCCGCCGAAATAGGGGATAACGGGTTTACTGCCCATGGCACAGATGACCGCGTAGGGATTATATGACTTGACGGTTTCGCTTGTTGCGGGAGTTGAAAGTACGATTTCCACTCCGTTTTCCCTGCAAAGCTTTTCCATATCTTCAATAAACCAGGCGATTTTTTCCTTGTGAGGAGGTGCGGATGCGAGATTGAGCTGACCGCCGGGCTTGTCGGATTTTTCAAGAAGTGTTACGCTGAAGCCGCGCAGAGCAAGTATATAAGCAGCGGTCAGACCTGCGGGACCCGCACCGCATACAACTACCTTTCTGCCGTTTCCGTTTTTTACGAGCTCTTTCTTTTCGTTTCCGACGAAGGGATTGACGGCACATTCACCGTGACCGCCGATATAGGCGTTATTCTGCATAGATTCGATACAGTTGAGACAGCAGATACAGCGGCGTATCGTTTCGCCTCTCTCTGCCTTGCCTGCCCAGTCGGGGTCTGCTATATGAGGTCTGCCGAGAGATACGAAATCCTGGTAACCCTCTTCAATCTGCTGCTTTGCCTGCTCAGGTGAGCGGATGAGATTTGCGGCTATGACGGGAATGCTTACGGCATCCTTGACAGCTTTTGCCATATATTTTCTCCAGCCCGGCTCAAATGATACGGGCTCAAGCCAGTAATTGAAGGTATCATATCCCGCACTTGAAACGTCAATGGCATCAACACCGAGGGCTTCAAGTGCCTTCGCTATCCTGACACCTTCTTCAAGAGCATAGCCCTTGTCGGGCTTGCCGATGAATTTATAGCATTCGTCAACGGTGAGACGAACGATGAGGGGGAAATCCTTGCCGCATTTTTCACGGATTCCGTTGATGATATTCGTAATGAAACGCATGCGGTTTTCAAATGAGCCGCCGTATTCGTCGGTACGCTGATTCGTTACGGGGCTGAAGAACTGCTGAAGCAGGTAGCCGTGTGATGCGTGAAGCTCAACGCCGTCACAGCCCGCTTTTTTTACTCTGACCGCACCGTTGATGAAATCCTGCTCAAGCTCTTTTATTTCTTCATAACGCAGTGCTCTTACCCTGCCGCCTGCAAAATATGCGGGGTCGCATTTTGAGGGAGCGACGGAGGAGGGAACGATATCGTTTTTGAGCAGAGTGGGGCCGACCGCGGGAGTGAGCTTATAAAGAAGCTTGCCGTATGCACCCTTTGTCAGCTTTTCCGCTTTTATTGAAAGGGGAACGGTACCTACAAGCAGGCCTACGTTTTGTCTGCCGGGATGATGAAGCTGAACAAAAAGCTTTGCACCGTGTTTATGAATACGGTCTGCAAGCTCCGAAAGGGGCTTGATATGTGCATCCGAGCTTACGGAAAGCTGTGCAAAGGCGGCGGCACCTGTCTTATCGTTAACTCTTGTGATTTCGGTGATTATGAGACCCGTTCCGCCCTTGGCGCGTTCCTCATAATAGTCCATCATCTTTTCCGTGGGTGTGCCGTCAAATCTGCCGAAGCCCATAAGCATGGGAGCCATGACGATTCTGTTTTTTATTTCGCAGTTACCTATTTTCATAGGTGTAAAAAGTATATTATTACTCATTCCATTTCTTCCCCGTTCCGTTTTTGATATTTTCTTTATATTCCTTGAATTTCTTCTTTTCAAGAGCCCAGTAAACGGTCCTTACGGGAGGACATACGCCCATAAGAAGCTTTGAAAGACCGAAGAGAACGCAGGGACTTACCTTGTCCTTTCCGCTCTCGATTCCCTCGACCATCTTTTTTGCAACGATGTCGGGCTCCTGAACGGGGAAGGGCTTTCTGAACTGAATGGGACTTGCCGTGGGAAAGAAATTCGTATTCGTTGCCACGGGATAGAGGCAGGTGAGCTGAACGTTATCCGGCTTTTCAAGGCGGATGCCCTGCTGGAAGCCGTGCATGGCAAATTTGGATGCGCTGTAAACCGTGAATCCGGGCATCGCCATTTCACCGATTGCGGAAACGGTAATGGCAAAAATGCCTTTTCTGCCGTCAAGATATTCAACGTATTTCTGATATGAATAAATGGGGGAGAATACGTTGGTTTCAAACATTGCCTGAACTCTGTCCCAGTCAACGTAATTCATTTCTTCGTAGTAGGGATAACCTGCATTTGCATAGAAAATGTCAATGAAGGGGAATATTTCCTCCGCCTTTTCAAAGACGGCGTCAACCGCCTCACGGGAGGAAACGTCCTTTTCCATGACCGTTACCTTAGCGGGGTCAAATTTGACGAGATTGTCGGTCTTTTTGTCAACGCAGAGGATTTTGTTATTCCCCTTGACAAGAATTTTAAGTACCTCAAGCCCGATACCGCTGTTGGCACCGGTAAGAACAATGTTTTTTTCGCTTATCATGTCAGACCTCCGTGTTTTTTTCTTATTATAACAAAAACCCCGACACATTTTCAATATGGAAAAATATTTGTATTAGAAAAGTGTTAAAAACGGCAAAAATACGGTTCTGAAATGTAAAAAAATAACACCTCAACAATCAACGAAAAATCGTTAATTATCAAGGCATTAGAGGTTTGGTGCGGGTAACAGGACTTGAACCTGCACAGTCTTGCAACCATTAGAACCTGAATCTAACGCGTCTGCCAATTCCGCCATACCCGCTTGTATTAAAAAGGGGACTCCTCGTGGAATCCCCCTTCATGGTGCGAGAGACGGGACTTGAACCCGTACGTACTGCTACACACGCCCCTCAAACGTGCGCGTCTGCCTATTCCGCCACTCTCGCGTACCTCGTTCACTTGGAACGTGTATGATTATATCAAAGAGATATGCTGTTGTCAAGAACTTTTTTGAATTTTTTCCCTTATTTTATTTTATAAGAAAAGCGGTCGGAAAACCGACCGCCTGTCTGTCAAATGAAGAAATCAAGGAATCCTTTTGAGCCGAAGACTTTTACGTTGAAATCATTGAGTCCGTCGGTGAATTTTTCAAATCCCTTTTCAAATCCGCTCTGTTCTGCGGGAGCACTCTGAAGACCGAGGTCAACGAGCATGCTGCGGAATTCGTCTATCAGCTTGTTATCTTCCTCGTAATTGTTTTCGGTGCATTTGAGCATTGCCTTAACGTCGTCGTAAAGCTTCTGCTGATCATCCGTAAGTGTCTTGCCTTCTTTGAGGTATGCCTCAAGCTGAGGAATATAATCTCTCGTCAGAGAGGAAACGTTCCTTGCACCGTTGAACTGAGGATAGTAGAAATCGTCCTCTTCGGGGTTATCGCAGTCCGCAACCGTCTTAATGTTGCCGAGAGCAAGCTCGATTGCCAGAGAAATTGCCGTGTTGTTATATTCAAGCTCGTGCTTCTGACCGTAGAAGTACCAGCAGGAATCCTTATAGTACGCGGTGGAAACGTCAATGGATTTATCGGGAGAAAGCTCTCTGCCCTCGGTATCGGTGAACTGCTGATTGTATGCAACGCAGGACGTACCGGGTGCGGTGGATGAAATGTTGATGATTTCGTCGCTGTTTGTTCTTTCGGCGTGATACATGAAGCCGAATACGTTATAATCGGGCGTAATTGCACCGTAGGGAAGGCCGTAGCCGCTTATGAATGAGAAGGTGATACCCTGTGCCTCCAAAGCCGCAAAACGGTCTTTGAGCGAAGACTGTGCCTCATAGTAGGCGTCTGTTTCCTTAAGCACTACTTCGGATTTGATGTAATTGCGGATTTCGGGATAATTGTCGCAGGGAACGAGTGCGGCGAGTGAGGGCGCGTCAAGTACGATATTTCTGACAAGGGAATCGACCGCCATGTCAATAAATCCTCTCAGCCCCTTCTTGGGGAAGATTCTGAGTACGGCGTTGACGACACTGCCCCAGGGCTTGCCTATCATTTCGGCAATGATGCCGTTGTAGAAAAGGTCGGGGGAGTTATCTGCGTATTTCTTGGTAATGAGGTCATAGATTACATCGCTTCCGAGCCAGCAGCCGACGATACTTACCACTCTTCTTACGTGGTTGTCGGCAGCTTCGGGATATTTTGCAAGGTATGCACTTACTACGGAAGCACCCATGCTCATGGGAATGAGTACAACGTCCTTTGCGCCGACCTTATTATCGGCAATGATGGTTTCGATAAAATCGTGAAGACCCTTTACATTCTGTGAGGTGTATGAGAATGCGCAGTAATTGTAGCAGTAAAGGTAATCTTCATAGTTTTCACCCAGCTTTTCTCTGCAGATATCTTCGCAGGGTATTGAACGGTAAAAGCGGTTCTTTGCTTCGGATTCGAATTTGCCGTCCTTCATGATGCCGGGATAGTCGGAAACGGGCATGGTATATCTGGGAGTGACTACCGCCTGATTGCACTTGCCGTTTTCGTCAACGAGATTGTATTTGAAAAGCTTGCGTACAAGAGTATCGCAGTCCTTCTGGCTGATTGTATTGACTCTTGTGAATGCGGAGAGCAAAAGATTGAATACTATCTTGAGTGCCGCCCAGATTGCCTGAGGATCCTTGAGGTTGTCAAGAATGTTGCCGTTGAAAAGATTCCAGCGAACGTCATATTTTCCTTCGGCGATGAGGGGAGCATAGTTTTCATAATCCTGAAGAGTTCCGTTTTCAAAAGCGCCTTCTTCAAGATAGCTTTCGTCAAAGAGGTATGACCAGGACTGACCGATGCCGGTAACGAAGACTATAAGACTGTTTTCGCCTTCCGCAAACGGACTTTCGGTACTGCCGAGAGTAACGGGAATTTCTTCCTGCACGGGCTCTTCGGCATAAGCGGGAATAATTGCCGCGGATAAAATCATTGTAAGACACAGTAAAAGAGATATTGCTTTTTTCATATTCGTAACCTCCTCGTTTCTTATCCCATATAATACCACTTTACCACCGTGAAATGCAAGTGCCTGAAAATAAAATAAAAAGTATTTGATTTTATTTGAAACTATGTTATAATAAAAAAATGTTAACAGGTATTAAACATTGCGGTTTTACCTTAATATTTTTTTCAGGGGGTGAAATCCGGTTTTTAACCGGAATTTTATGAAAAAATTTATTACTCTTTTAACTGCAATTGTAATGGTTATCTCTGTTGCATGCGTGCCGGTCGCTGCGGTTAATATCACTCTGGTTGACCTTACGAGTCTTCCCGTGATATCAACAAAGCTCAGCGCGGAGCCGGGTACGTACGACAATTTTGATGAATCAAAAGTAGTTGCTTATCTTGACGGCAATAAGCTGGTTAACGGCGTCATTGAAAAGCAGAATGAATCCATTGAATGGATTCTTATGATTGATACGTCAAAATCCGTGTCGGAAGAATATTTCAAGGCAGAGATAAATGCGGTTATTTCGGTACTTGAAGGGCTCAGAGATTCCGATACCCTGCGTCTTTATACTTTTGAGGAATCCACAAGGATGATTCTCAACGGTAAAGAAACCAAAGAGGATGCGCAGAGCAGGATCAAGCAGATTGTCTGCGAAGGTCAGGATACCAGATTCTACTATGCGATTGATAAGCTTGTAAGCTTTGCAGAGGGAAGTAAATCTTCCGTTTGCGTTCCCGTTATTTTCTCGGACGGCGTTGAAACCATTAAGCCCGAGGACAGGAGCAAGACGATTGAATCTCTCAAGTATGCGAATGCTCCCGTTTACGGTTATTATCCCGATTTGCTTGAAAAGATGGACGGCGGTAAGGAAAAAATCGCTTCCTTCAAGGAAATAATCAAGGCAACAGGCGGCGAAACCAAGTCCTTCAATATCAAGAATGCGTCCAAGACCCTTGCATCCTTCAACAGCAACGATACCTGGAGTCTTACGTTTACTTCTACAAAAGAAATTCCCAAAGGCGACCACACCCTTTCAATTGATATGGGTGACGGCAACAAGATAGAAAAGGTAGTTCAGTTTGACGAAGCGTGGGAAGGCGATAAGGAAGCCCCCTCGGTCAAGTCAATCATCACCGACCTTGAAGAGAATACCGTTACCGTTGAATTCAGCGAAGTAGTAAAGAACTGGGATGACAAATCGCTTTACAGCTTCTCCGTAGCGGATAAGGATGAAGAACCTCCCAAGATTGTTGATATCGGCAGAATTTCGGATCAGACCGTTCTTCTTACCATGGATACTCTTGATAAATCCGGTATTGAGATAAAGGTCAGCGGATATATGGATGCCGCAGACAATAAGGGCGCGGAGGCAACCAAGACCCTTTCAATCAACCAGAATGTAGTCAAGATTCTTACTACCGCAGGTATAGGCGTTGCTTTGCTGGCAGTTGCGGCTTTCGTGATAGTCTCCGTTCTTACAAAGAAAAAGAAACAGAAGGCGGCACTTGAAAGCGGTCAGATTCAGGCAGCTTACAAGAACGGTAAGAGAATCGAGCCCAAGCAGAAGCAGAAGGGCTCCAAAAATAAAAAGCCCGTAATGAAGTTTGAGATTCCCGATGACGATGATGACGATTACAGGAAACCGGGCAAGACCAAAGCTCCCAGGGAAGAAAAGATAAAGGAAACTCCCGAAGAGAGAGAAGCGAGAATAGCCGCAGAAAAGGAACAGAAAAAGAAGGAAGAAAAAATCAAGCAGGAAGCGGCAAAATTCCAGTTCTACTTTGAAGAGAAGTTCCACATGGATGACGATTAAAATGAATTTAAGCAGGTGCTGACGGGTACCTGCTTTCTTTTTGTTCAAAATAAAAAATCAGCAGGTGCAAACCTGCTGACGTTTATTGTGAATAATGACACTCCGTTACATTATTCTGTCGACTCTGCTTAAGTGATAACACTCCAAAAATAGCGTGATCACGCTCCGGCATAATCATAAGATTATGCCTTCTTCTTGGAGCTTACTACATAGGCTGCTGCAGCCGCAGCTGTGATAACAGCAAATGCTGCTATTCCGGCAGTTGCGGAACCGGTATCTACAGGAGCTTCTGTCTCAGTAGCGGGCACGGTTTCAACAAAACTTGCATAGAAGTCTTTAATCTTCTGTTTTACAGCTTTAATAAACTCTCTGATACCGGCGATAATGCCGTTGTCAAGTCCGAGACCGTCGAGAGCAGAATCAAGTCTGTCTGCGGCACCGGCTACGTTCTCAGCATCTTTGACGGAAGTGATTCCGTTCATAATGAGATTATAGAGATCGTAGAAGAGGTCTGTAAGAACCTGTAAAACACCACTTGCCTGAAGATATGAGAAAAACTTATCCATAAGTTCGGGGAGTGTTAAATTAACATACTGAGTCCAACGGTAGTCAGTATTGTTGAAGTGTGTAGCTACATGGGTGTTATAAGCGTCCTGATTATAGAACTTAGCTCCGCATGTGGCGCATACGAAATCACCTTTTTCAAGGTGCTGCTTAAGGCAGGATACGTATGACTGAGGATCTTCATATTTCTTTCCGCAGGTCTGGCATACAAAGTAACCTTCGGCATCTCTGTGGCTGTCAAGGCACTTATTGTATGATTCCATACCGCTTGAGGTGTTAACATAATACTTGCCGCAGATGGGGCAGGTAAGTACGTTTACAACTTCCTCAGCGAAAGCAATTGAAGAAACTGAAAGTGCAAGTACCAATGCTAATATAACTGCAATTAACTTCTTCATAGTAATCATTTCCCTTCGGTAAATCCTGGTATAGGGTTTCTTTCAGATATCGATATCAGAAAAAAAGTTTGTTTGTCCGACCAGCTATCGTCGGACGGTGTGAGCAAAAAATTACAAAATTATCTTCCGGATAAATTGTAAAGTTGTTGTGTGCCGGAAAAGGAGCGTTATCACTTAAGCAAAACCGACAGAAAATGATTTATATTAAATTTTTGGGAAGGGTCGGAGTGTCGTCACCTCACATTCATTTCCTTGTGGTATACAAATAGGGTATAATACACCATATTGTATTCATCTTATTCTATTACAATATATAGAAAAAATCAAGAAAAATTTTACAAAATATTGATTTTTTATAATAAATTTTTTAATTTGTTAATATTTGGTTATTATTTTTCAGACATTTTATGTCAAGTGTTTAGATTTTTTGCGAATTTTCCGTACGCATCCATACTTTACCGACAGCAAAACCCCGGGTGATTTCTCACCCGGGGAAGTTTGCGTTGATTAGCTGAGGTTACTGAGCTCGAGCTTGCGGATTTCCATCTTTACGGGGTCGCCTTCCATGATTTCGGGAGGAGTACCTTCCTTAGCGTCGAGTCTCTTTACGTGTGCCGTGGGCTTGGCGTAAAGGTCAAGCTTCTGGTACGTCGTACTTGAGTCACCCTTGAAGAGCTGATAGATTTCTGCGGGTACTTCAAGTGCATACAGCGTACCCGGCATGAACCTGCTGTTTGTAATGGTAATGTCGGTAGTCATGGGCCTCAGCACCTTCTTACCGTTTACTTCTTTTTCGACAAGCGCTATCTCGTTGGGATTTGATGCGGATCTTTCTACTCTCTTGAATACGCAGGTACTCGGATCAATTACCTTCTTGGTGCCGTTCTTGTCAAAGTAGTAGAATTCGCAGTAAATTTCAGCGGATGCGTTTGTATCGGTAATCTTGAAGTAAATATCATCGTTTGCTGCAAGCTCTGAATCGATGCTTGAATCCGAATTGTATTCGGGGATTATCAGCAGATACTTCTCAACAGCCGTATCAACGGAATTTCTGTATTCAGCGCTGGGTACGGTGCATACTGTAGTATATGCCGCTACAAGGGTGTTGATGAAGAGCTTTGCTTCAAATTCGGTAAACTGGTTTGTATGACCTGCGCCTGTATATGTCAGGTTGCCTCTGGAGTACAGATAGTAGCCGCTCGTGCAGTTATTTCTGATACCTGTACTGGTAGTGGGATTGTAGTAGTTATCGCCTGCAAGAGCATACCATACGGTGATGTCGTCGCCGTTGGGGTTAACCTGATATACCGATTCGTGAGTCATCTTGATGCTCTGAGTTCTGTCCATGATTTCCTTATACTGGGCAGTGCTCTTACCGTAAAGATCAAACAGCTCGTCGTCGTTGATATCGTAGGGATAGGTCGTGATACGGCCTCTGTTTACCTGAGTGACCTTGTCGGTACTGATAAGGGGACGTGCATCGTCGGGGTCTTCAATGGAATACTTGATAGCATCAAAGACGTTGGAATCGTGGTCCATATATCTCTGAAGCACGTAGTCTGTGAAGCCCTGAGTATATCTGTCGTATTCGCCGACTATATTGCCGTTTGTGTCAACTACGGGCTGACCGTTATAGATATCCGTGTCGTGGGTTATGGGTACGCCCTTGTAGGATACGGTTACCGAGTAATCGAAGGGATCCTCCGTAACGACTCTTTCCTTTTCGTATACCACGCCGGTGTAACGGTAATCCTTCCAGCTCGATCTTTCCTCGTAAATTGGGTCTCCATTGGTTTTATATCCCGTGCAAACCTGGATTGTGGTGGGCTTTGCCACTAACCATACGTCGCCGAATTTTTCTACTACCTGCTCGCCTGCATTAAGAGCGTGAGTGGGGCTGTAGGTTACGGTCATCGCCTGATTGGTGTCACCGTCATACTTCTTGTAGGTCTGTGCCGAACCGGGTATCCAGGCGATGGAGTGGTTGGTATCCAGCATACGCTCAACGGAAAGATCGTACTCGTCCTTGAGATCTGCAGGTACGTTCTTTACCTTATAATCGTAAATGGTCTCGTACATGTACGCACGGCCCAGAACGTCGTTTCCGTATACACCTTTACTGCTATGTATATACTTAGCGTTCTGGTCATCCGTATCATCATAGCCGTTATAAATCGCTTTTGCTCTGGTGGTAATGGCGTGAGTGATACCGTAGCGGTCAAGACCGAGTGCCTCACGCATGATGAGGTTGTTCCAGTAACCGTCCCTTACCTTTGTATTCTTCATTTCATCATTTGAAATTGTGTATCCCGGAATATGTGCACCGAAGATGTCGTTTATCCAGCCGATTACTGTATCAAGTGCCTTAAATATCTTTTGACCGGCGTTATTGAGTTCTTTCTGCACATCGTTCCAAATAAGGTCAACGAAGTTAACCTGAGTGTTAAGGGTGTCGTGACAGAAGAGGGTGGGAATACCTTCGTTGATAAAGTCAACTATGGCAAGGGCAGTATTTAACTCAAGTCCTTCACGGATGATGGAGTCCTTGATACCGAAGTCGTTCCACGTTGACGTGGTTGAACCCCAACTGTCGCCGAAGCCCAGTATCAGCATGCTGAATTTCTTGAGGTATGTGGAATCGGCGCCCTTTTCCACGAATACCTTGTTCAGGTCGTGAATGTTGGTTACGGCAATGTCTATCCTGATATCGCCGCCGTTTACCTCAAAGCCCGTATGGAGCAGACCGTCTTCTCTGCTGACAAGCTCCTCAAATTTACCGTTCATTCTTACGTCACAGTTAAGCTCTTCTGCTTTCAGCCGTCTGAGATTTTCAATATTGCCGTCGTCAAACGTTTCGCTGTTGAAGACGCAGCCCATATAGGTATTTGAGCCCCAGTAATTATCCTTGATTGTATAGACCTGATTGTCTATCGTCAGGTTTGCTTTCTTCTTTACGAGGTCGTCAATCTTATTGTAGCTTGTGCTCCATGCACCGGGAAGTACCATCAGTGCCTTGATTTCGACTACGTCGTCTGCACTTGTGGGCTTGATGTAGGAGTAACCCGTATAGGAAATTCTGCCCTGATAGGTTGTGTTGGGGTCAACGTTTTCCGTCAGTACGATTTTCCAGGGGATTATACCCGGCTTCATGTTATCAAGCTTGAACTGGAATCTGTTCAGCTCCTTGTTGTTGCCTCTTGAAATCTTGTTTGTTATAACCGTTCCGGGACGGATTTCGCTCTCAACAAACTTACCGTCGGAGTTGATGTCAAGGTAAACGTTTGCCGTGTAGGTTGTCTTTTCACTGATGTTACTGTCGTCCCAGATGTAGTATTCAAGCGTGATAGTGTCGCTTGAAAGGGCATGGGGATACTGAACGGATTCAATATCTGTCTGCCATTCGATTCTGGGTCTTGCGATGTTATTCAGACAGTCCTCAAGCAGGGAGGTGTTGGCTTTTGCATCGGAAACGTTGAATACGTTATCTGCAAGTGATGCGCCCGAGCCGGACTTCTTACCCTTGTTATCCCTGTAGTAGTTCTTCAGCAGGAACTGGAACATGTAGGAGCAGTTGTCGACAACGTCGGGGTTGATTTCCGAGGGGGAGTGAATGTTAACCGTCTCCTTGTCGTTGTTTACCTTATACTTTACTGTACCGAGAGAAAAGACGAAGGGAACGTCAAAGCCGCCGCTGGGGTTGTAGTCTGCATAACCGTTATACATATTTGAGTCGTGACGGGTATGAGCTCCTGTTGACAAGTCTCTCCACTTGTATTTTACTCCATTATCGCCAACCTCATCGTATTTACCGCTTACTCTACCATAAAGCATAGGAGTAAGTTTACCGCCTTCTTTTTTAACAACGAGGTTAATTTGTTTACCATCGACGAAAAAGTTTGGAGTTGCACCGATTTCGCTCATGTCTAACTTATAGTTATTACCGAAGGGTCTCGTTTCTTTATTATCCCAACCGAATGTTGCCTCAAGCCAGGTACCCTCAGCTGTTATAACTCTTTCTGCCCATGATACTGTTGCTGACCATCCGTCAGGAATTCCGCCATCAATATCGGTATAGAACTGATATTTTTTATCAACATAAGTACATCTGAGGTAAACATTTTTATCATATCTGTCATAGCTTATTTTCATGGTATTTGACTTGACAGGGTCAAGATTTTTACCGCTGTGTGAAATGGATACCCAGCAGTAGTAAGTACCTATGCAATCAAGGGTGAAAGAGTATTCGCCGTTATCATATGATACGTTACCTGTACTTGATGTTATAACAAGCTTTCCGTCTGGTTGATCAGAACTCAGGACTTTTACATTTCCGTTTTCATCAATCTTTTCCCAGTTGTATTTTACAACGTAGTCCTCGGGAAGAGATGCCTCCTGGTCAAGCTTAGCATCAAGGGTAAATTCATATACCTTTGAGTTGGGCTGTGACATACTCATAGTTGCGGTAACCGAGAACGTCTGGTCGTCTGCCATACTCGTAAGCTTATCGTCAATTATTACGGGACGGCCCGAATCAACGAAGCTCTGGAGTCTTGCCATTGACGTAAGGTTGATGTCGTTACCGGAGGTACGGAAGGTCGCATGACCGCCCTCTACCCAGTATTTGGCGTCAAGGTCAATGAGTCCGTCAAGAAGATCAACTGTCTTGTCGCCTAAGCCCAAGAATGTGATATTATCTCTTATACCTTCACCGATATTGGCATAGTCGCTCTTGAGAAGACCTGAAAGTGCGGGGTATTCAATACCTTCGTTCCAGTTCAGTAAAGCTACGGTACCGGTGGTAATGTTATCGCCTACGTTGGTATAGTACATACCGTTCATGTTGGTGTCGTTGTAAAGGGGAGAGCCCACGATGAATTTTTTTGCGGCGCCTGCTGCTACTCTCTGCTTATAGGTGGTGTCAAATACGCCGCCTTTTACGGTTGCCGTTGCTTCCTTGTCATATACGTTGGAATCGGGATTTGACTTATACTTATACTGGAATGAGCAGTTATTTGTAACGGTGTTCATATTGGTGTTATCCGCACCGATATAAATGATGTCGTATTCCTCTTCAAAAGCTTCGTTCTTACCTACGAATTCCGCTGTTGACATGGTAACGATGGTAATGTTTTTGTTTTCGTACTGCATTGAAGCGGGGAGCATTGAACGGATGGTATTGCACTTTTCCTGCTCTGTTGCACCGAGACTTGAGAAAGTTGAACCCGGCTCAATATCAAGTATCTTCAAAGTTGATACCTGATTGTATGCTCTCTGCTTTTTGTAGTTGATGATATAACGGATTACCGTTGCCATACTTACTTTATCCTGCTCTTCGGTAAGGTTTGTAAGGCCTCTCAGTGATCTGTAAATATCTTCATTGTAGATTTCGTAAGCAACGTCATAAAATGCGGAGCCCTCAACGGGTTTATGGTCATTTTGCTGACCTTGTATCTGGTTAATGAATTTATTCGTTACCAGATGGTCCGTATCGAGCTGCGTACCGTTATAGATGAATACGCTGTTTTTGACCGTACCTGCCGAGCTTGTGGTGATTGATTCAACAAGCTTCTTGAGGTTGGGAGGACAGTCTGAGCTTACAAGTAAGTTCGCGTCAACTATGACGGGCATCTTGTTTGCAATGTAGGTCTGTACCGTTGCTATTACGAGGTCAATAGTGTTGTCGGGAATGTCGCAGACAACCGTTTCGGTGCCCGTGCCCGTATTGACGGTCTTTGTATATTTTGCGTCAGCGCCGTTGTTTATAAGGTCTGTACCTGCGGTAATAACGATAAGGTCCGCATAGGTAAGCGTTGCGTTAAGAGCTTCGTCATCGGGAGTGATTGTTGAAACGGAGATGGGGAAGGTGTATTTATCCGTTCCGTCCTCATTCTTATCGTCTGCATCAAGGACTCTGTACTTGAACCACTGGTTATTTTCAAATCCGCCCGTGTAGTAAACGATATTTGTATATACGGTCTGTGCACCTGCACCGGAGGTGTCAAGATTTGCGTTGCCGGTTTTATCGCCTACGTAGGTAAGGTAAGCGTAGTCACTGACGAAGTAAGCGGTTTCTTCACCGATTACAAGTCCGTCTTCGTCCTCAATGTTGCCTGCTTTTCTGAATCCGCTTGATATTGCACGGTAGGGAGTGGTACCGCTGAAATATCTTGAGGGGAATACGGTGGGATTGGGCTCAAGTGAATAGTAGGTCTTGTTGGTGTAGATATCTACGCCTTTATCACCCATGACACCGTAGTATACGTAGTGACCGTCGGAATCCTTTTCATAGAGGACAGTGCCCTCGGGAGGATCCTTTACGCCGTATCTGTATTCGGTGGGAATTACGCTGTAATAGTAGTTTTCGGGGTTTTCAACCTTTTGAATTGAGATATCCGAAATGGTAACGTCAGAATTGGCGTTATCCATACCGACTCTTATCTGAAGGTAGATACAGTCGTTGCTGGTGGTGAAATAATCCGTATAGGATTTTGTACTGTTAATGCCGCGGAAATTCATATTAGCCCAGTCCGTGGAGTGATCGCTCTCACGGGTGAGAACAGCGCCTGTACCGCTTGTGTTGAGAGTAATACCGGATGAACACGGGAATACAAAGAACTGAGCGGCGCCTTTATTGACTGTTGCTTTGATTGAAACCCTGTATTTTGTGTTGGGCTCGCAGTTCATGAAATAATAATCTACGCCGTTTCCGTAAAGGGAATATACGTCAGCTCCGCCGTTTGTATTGGTCATTCTGACGCTGCTGTTTGAAAAATCAAAGGAAATGGATGAGCCGTTGGAGTTGCAGAGCTTATTTGATTTGGAGTTTGTAGCCCATTTGTTGAAATCGAAGAGATTCGGGCCGTAAACGGTTTCCGCCTGACCGTATTCAAACCGGTCGATTACCTGAACGGAATCGGCATTATTCTGGAACGTATAAGGCCTGATTTCAATATTTTTGAACTTAATCTGCTCGTTGATATTACCGGGAGCAAATGCAACAGTAATCTTAACGGTATCGGAACTTGTGAAGAAGGTATCGCTGAAGGTACCGGGCTCTGAACGGAACTCAAGACCGGGGTTAAGAAGGGTAGTCAGAGTGCCGTCGCTTGATGAAAGTCTTGATGCGGTACCGAGAGCGTTAAAGCCGTAAACAATGACTCTGCCGGAATTGTCACCGTCAAGGTCAAATGAAAGCTGGTATTTGGCTGCGCCGTCAACGGCCATGGAATACTGATTGATTATAGTACTGCCGCCGGTCTGGAAATCGTAACCCCTGGAGCCGTCTGCAGCGATGTGAATCACCTTCTGGTCTGCATAAACCTGAAGGAAGTCGCCTTCGGTCGTGGTGCCGTAAAGCTTTGTTGATTCGGCATCCTTTGCCCACTCGTCAAATTTAAAGATATTGTCGTTTGATTTCTTTACAACGATATCTGAGAAGGTAGCCGTTTTGCCTTTATCGTTTGCTCTGAATATGCTCAGGTCGATTCTGTTGGTAAGCGCATCTGTTTTGAAAGAGAAGGTCGCTACGCCGTTCTTTGCAGTAGAGCCGACCTCTTGAGATCCGGTTTCGCCGATATACAGCTTGCCGTTAGCAGTTGCACCTAAGGTGTTGAGATACCATCCCTTTACAAACAGGGAGCCGGAGGAATCGCCGCTTACTTTGAAGCTTACGGTGTAGCTTGTGTTGGGCTCAACCGTCAGCCATGACTGATAACCGTGAAGATTCCAGTATGATAAGGATTCACCTGTCGTTACGACAAATGACTTGTTTGCGGTATCCATCTTTACAACGGCATCCGTCGTACCGGAAGCAGTTGCGATATTATCTTTACCTGCGTGGTTGGGAGCAGCTACCCACGCGTCATAGTCAAATAAATTATCCTCTTTGATAAGAGAAATCTTTGAGAAGGTTACAGTCTGATTATGGTCTGTACCGCCCAATCTGATTGTAAAGTATCTGCAGGTTGAGCCGGTAGTGATGATATGCTCATGGTCGCCGCTGCCTTCATAAAAATTGGTATTGTCGGCGGCAGAACCGTTATTTACCATTGTACCGGTCGAATTTAAGCCGTCTGCTTTACGGCCAAAGAGATAAATCTGAGCACTGCCTTTATTGGTTTCAATGTGATATGAGAGCTTATACTTGGTATTGGGCTCCGCCTTCATTACGTAGTAATTGTAGCCGTACAATTCCGAGGTGTAAACGTCTTTACTGCCGGAGTCGTTCTGCTTTATTGTAACTGCTTCATTCTTTTCGTCGAAGGTAAGCTTATCGCCGGAGTCTGCATTGATGCAGAGAGCAGTACTCTTTGAGAATCTCCACTCGGAGTAATTAAAGAGGTTCTCACCCTGTGAAAGAGAATAGTTATAGGAAACATTATAGTCACCGCCTGTTTCATCGGGCAGCTCGACTATGTTACCGGGTACGGAGTAAACCTCCGTATTGGTAAGGTTAAGTCTTGTAGCGGGAGTCTTTGCACCTTCACCGATATAGTTCGCCGCATCACTATCCCAGGGATAATGCTCCTTATAGCTGCCGGAATTGTGAAGGGGAGCGCCGTTAACGGTGTTTGAGATAATACCCGTTGTGCTAAGCTTATTGAGAATGTTGTTAACGTAAGCCGTTCTCTCGCTTGAATTGAACATTTCCGAAATTCTTTCGTCCCATCCTGCTATACTGTGGGGCTCCTGACCTTTTACGTAGTAGCCCATGTTACCCGTATCTGCACTGGGTGCGATTTCGGCAATTTTGAAAGCAGAATTACCAAGCTGCTTTGTCTCTTTGATTGTTTCGATGTAGGGCAGGGATTCTGCGGCTCCTGCGGGTACAACGAAGGTAGCGAGGAAAGTGGTCGCCACCATCATAACAGACATTGCCAGAGAGGTAAATCTGACAAGTTTTGATTTCTTCATTACATTACCCCCATACTCTGCTGACCAGTGTGTCCTTAATGGACATACCTTCATCGGCTTCGCCGATATACAGCGGATTACTCCTTAATGAAATGGTTTCTTTTCTTGTAGTGCTCTGATCTAATTTGGTAGTGGTGATATCAAATCTTATCGCCGAAATGTGACTTGTATCATCAACATTTTCCGAATTGATTATGTAGCTGAGATAAGCTACGTTGTAACAGAACGGGATGTTTGCCGTGCCGTCATCATAACTGCCTTCCGTGACCTCAAGCAGAGCGCCGTTTTTTTCGTATGTATCTTCTGTGTAGTAGATAGTCTTGTCTGCGGAATTGTATCTGTAGGTTGAAAGTTTGCCGTTGGCTGCATCGGCAATGTAGAGCGTCGTGCCGTCAACTGCGATTGCATCGCTCGCGTTGGATAATGCTGCCTTGAGCTGAACTGACGCTACCTGCGACTTGAAAAGGGTCATGGTACGCTTCTGTACGCCGTTAAACATACTTGAGCCCGCCGACATCATATTCAGTACCGCTACCGAGATGATTCCGAGTACGGCGGTCGCAACGACCAGCTCAACAAGGGTAAAGCCGCGTTCGTTTTTTCGCAGGGATTTAAGCTTCTTAATCATTTTCATCTGCTTACCTCCCTTAACCCTGTACACGGTGCTCGCCCGTAATCTTGAAAAGCTCAATCATATAGGTGGAGCCGGACTGAATGTAGAATTCGGTCTTGTTGTCGGTATCCACAAGCACGGCATTGTTGCTTGTGTCAATCATACGGCATTCTTTGACCGCACCGGTTTTCTGGTCGAATACTATTTTGATGTTATCCTTTGCTGTTACGTTCCTGGTACCCTTGGTGTTCTTGAAATTGATTGTAACAAGACGGTTACCAAGCTCCGCCACCTCGTAAATACCGTCGATATCCTCAAGTATTCCGTAGTATGTTTTTGCTTTATATCCCTTGTCCCTGTCCTCTGTTTCATTATAAAAGACCGTGAGAATATTGTCTCTGCCGCTGAGGGCGTTGACCTTACTCTGTGACATCAGAACGTCAAGGGAATTGGCTACTTTACTCGCTCTTGCGTGGGAAAGAGCAACAAATCCGGACCCGCCGAGTGTAGTGAGTGCAACCATCATTGCAACTACTACAAAAACTTCTATAAGCGTGAAGCCCTTTTTGTTGTCTGCAAATTTTTTAAGCTTTTGCATTCAGTCTTTCCCTCCTTTTCATCATTATATTGTAGTGTTTTTCAGTTTAGCTCTGTCTGTATATCCGGGAAGGGGAGAATCACTCTCTCCAGTTCTTGTAATATACCATTGAGGAAACGTCGTATGCCTTTCCGTAGGGTGTAACCTTGAAATCGTTGTCAACGGTATAGTCCTTGGTAATATTCTTCTTGAAGAAATCCTTGATGACCATCTCGCCGCTGGTTGCGGAGAATGCCTTGACGATGTCTTCATCTGACTGAACGAAATTACAGTTTGCGTTGATTGTCAGTGTACCGTCGCAGAGGATGAGTCCTCTGAACTGATTTCTGTTGATGGTTACGTTGCCGGTGGAAATAATCAGGCAGACGTTTGCGTATTTGGGACTGTTGTCAATGTTGAGATTCGGCTTATTTGTAATGATGGCAACGGTATTGTCCTTTAATTTGAATTCAACCTCTGCGTTGACACCCTCTCCGAGTGAATCAACCATCTCTTTATTAACGTATGCGTCAAAGGGGTCGGTTGCCGTTTCATCATCTTCAAACTTAACGTTTGAAAGAGTTCTGCAGAAGTTTTCAAAGATTTCGCCCATGAACTGTGCTTCCGATCTCAGACGGTCAATTGTGGTCTCAAGGGTATCCTTGATGTTATCGTAGTTACTGTCTTCATAGAATGAACCGGATGCAACCTTTGCTACACGGTAATCAAGACCTTCGGTAGCAAGGTAAGCGATAAGACTGTTCTTGATTGTTGCCATGCTTGTATCCTGGCTGTTTTCAAAATAGTCTGCAAAGAACTGATTGGATTTTTCGGGAGAATCAAAGTTGAGGAAGAAGTGAGCTACGTAACCTACGCCGCCGCCGATATTTTCATAGATGGGCTTTACTCTTGCAGTGTAGTATTCATAGGTTTCATCGTGGCCTTCGCCCCAGACGAGATTCTTTGAATATGAATTGTTCTTGGGCCTGATTTCAAGGGTGACGGGGTCAACCTCAAGCTCCTCGCCCTTTAATGAGAAATATCCGTGATGTGTTTTGAAATCGCTGATTTCCTGGTCTGTGAAGTTGACGTATTTGAGAATACCGGGAACCTCTGTTGATTCAATCTGAGGATCGAATACGGCGCCGGGAGCCGCTACTATTTCGGTTGCGTTTGTTTCCTCGTTGATTACCTCTCTGTAGAACTGCCATGAATCCGAGGGGCTGCTTCTCTTCATACGGCTGCCGTCCTTATTGATGGGGAAGCCGTTTTCGTCAAGCTTGAGCGTATTCATCATAACCGAGCCGTCGGGTGCAAAGTAAATCAGCTGATTCTGCTTGCCGGAAAGAGATTCACCCATGCGGATAGCGGTGCTGAGAGGATCTGTATTCTGAGGATTGTCCTTATCACTTACGAATCTGCCGCTGTTGCTGATGAATGAGTAGCCGGCAAGGGTAAGTGAACTCAGGTTTTTAACGTTAAGAGTATTGTTTGAACGGTTTGCAAGGATTGCCGAGCTCTTTGAGGGGTCTGTGGTGCTGTAGCCGAAGCCGTAGTAATAACCTACCTGGCCGTTCTTGAATCTCTTTGCGTCGTCTTCATCTGCACCGAGAGTAACGTATCCGCTGCCGCCCGAGAAAGTCAGGTCGTTTGCAACGTAAGTCGTACCTGAAAGCGTAGCGGATGAATATGAGCCGATGTCAATATTTCCTGCCCAGAGTGTTGAAGTGGGGTCAACCTTGAATCTGGGGCTCTTCTTCTGACCGTACGTACCGTCGGCAACTGCGGGTCCGCCGGTGACCGAGATATTATCTCTGACGACCATGGTGCTGTAATTCTGAATCTTCATGCTTGCCGTTGCACCGCCGCCGAGGACTATCTGATCGGCATAAGCGTTACCGCTGAACGTAACCTTTGTATCTGTATTCTGCTGAATTGTTTTTGCTACGATTGCGAAGCTGGGAAGGCCCTTGATGGAGTACTGAGTAAGCAGGTAACCGAAATCGGGGAACTCGATGACTATATCGCTCATGACCGTTGATGAACGGTTTTTCTGGCGTCCACCGTTAAAGGTATACGTTACTTTAATGTCTTTTAAAGTCAGGGTGTCGCCGTTTTCGGAAACCGTTGCCCGGAATCCGGAGGGAGAATCGATCGTACAGACGTAACCTCTCTTCTCTCTTACCATCTTCTCAAGAGCGACTGGGCTGTAGGTTATTGTTTCACCGTTTTTGGTGAAAACGGGTTCGGGACGCTCTTCTTTGAATTTGTAGGGAGTTTCAAATATTTTCTTCGCAAAAAGCTCCTTGAATGACTGTGTGATGTTTGCATTGTTCTTTGTGTAGTTGGGCATTACCTCGTTGTATGTTGCGGTAATCGCATCCGATACAACCTGCTGTACGCCCGCACGGATTTCATCCATACAGGTTTTGGCGTTGATTGTCGCCTCAATGCCTCCTCGTTCGGAAGACACCGTCTGTACCGAGGTGTAGGTGGTGTAGAGAGCAAGGGTACCAAAGGCAGTGAGGAATAATATCGACAGCATTACCGTGACGATACCGGAACCCTTTGTCTCTTTCAGATAAGATAATATTTTCTTCATATTCTGCCTCCGAAACTCGCATTACGCTTTATTTGCGCGGAATAGTGATTGATGTTGGTTTGAATTTCTTCCGTCAGTGAAACAGCACTGTACGGTGATTGACGAAAAGTCAAACGGTTTTATGCTTTTATCGTGAATAAAACGGTAAAACGGAATCGCCCGGTTTATTATCCCGACAGCTGCCGGGAGGACGAAACTTTTTTGTAATATCGAAAAATACGGACACTTTATACCATACTATCCCTATTTTCACTTACATAATACATCCGCTACCTTAGTTTAACCTTAGATAAAGAGGAAAAAATCAAAAATATATGCAGAATTTTGATTTTTTCCCGGGTAAAAATCAGTATTTCAACGGTGACGGTCAAGCCCGCCGCCTGTATTATTTTCGCTCTTATGAAGTGCCGGCAGGGGAATGCTTCTTTTTGCATTCCGATGACGATTTTTGCGGTATTGCCGCATCCTTTCTCCGTATGATTTTGCGGAGCTTTTTCTGTCTATAAGGGATTCTGCAATATTTTACGAAAAAAATCGTTAATTTTCGTGCTTTTTTTGCCGTGAAAACGGTTTTATTATCTGCTTCAAAAAAAGCGTAAGGGTTTCGAAGGCAGAAGGGAGTGATACCGACGGTCTGACCGTCCGGATATACCGTGTTTCCCGTTTCTTTCAGATAAATGATTTCATCTGCCTTCGAAACTCAGTTTTCGCTTTATAAATCGCTTATGCGCCCTTACTGCTTAAGGTCGAGTAAATGGGCTTGAGTGCCGCAGTGTTTGAGAGCGTTTCGTCCTCGGGGTCAATGACGAGCGTGCCCGATTCGTATATGTCGATTTTGATATCGTACATAAGCTTGTTCTTCTTTTTCTTTACCAGGTCGCCGGTGATGGATTTATCGAATCCTTCGTGACCTGACGTCCATCCGCTTATACCTGCCTTAACACCGTATTCAAAGTAACCGTGCTGAGTGCCGTATTCCTCGGCAACCTCTCTGCAGTTGGTGTAAATGAAGGTACGGATGTCCGCTTCTTCGTCTTCGGTTTCATCAATATCGTAGCCCTCGGGTACAACGTAGGTGAGATTGATATTGTTTTTGGCTGTGTTGTCAAACATGGGCGTGACCGTTCCGTCGGGATTGTTCTTATAATAGAGCATTTCGCCGAAATTACGCTCTTCATAATGAGTGGGAACGGAGATTATTTCCGTTGTGTTACCATCCTTATCGTCATCTTTAATGTCGATTTTTGTCTCCTTGTTGATGCAGACGTAGGGCTTCTGCATATAGACGTAAACAGTCATATCGATGGGATCGATATCCGGGTCAATGGACATATCTGAATTATTGATTACAGTGATATAGTCATTGGATATATCGCATCCCGCTGTTGCGACGCTGCCTGAATACCAGGGATAAATCATCAGATAAATGTTGATGTTTTCCTTGTTGGGATATTCGCCGGGGAGGATGTAGTAGGTGTACGTTGCCGTACCCTCCTGACCCTTTGTTTCGCCGGTACGCTTAGCATACTGATATGTATACTCATACTGGACGTAGCATTTGATGGTTTCGGCGGAATCATCTTCAACCTGAGCATTAACGGTGATTTCTCTGAATTTCTTGATGGGCTCTTCGTCGGGGCTGATGCCCTTGGGTGCCATCAGTGCTCTGATTTCAACGTCGGCACGGATATCGGGATTTGCTTCCTCGGAGAAGGGCTGTGAAAATACAGCATCCATATTCTCGTATTCGGCAACATCCTGGCTGTTGATTTCATAGATACCATGTGAACCGGGGGGGGGGTCAGGGTCATTTGGATCCGGCTCGTTAGGGTCGCCTCTTGTGAAGCTTACAAGCGCATCGTATTCGGTGCTGCCTGTTTTGAGTCCCTGAACAGCTAACTGAAAGCTGCCGTCCTCACCTATTTTTGTATTCGTTCCGTCGTTGCTCGTAAGAGTAGTGAGTGTAACGCTCTGATCTGAGCCGAACATTTCCGTAAGCAGCTCCTTCTGAGCGTCGGTAAGCTGAGGGAAATCATCCAGGGCGGAGCACTGTGCAAAATTCGTAACGGGTCTTGCGTCGATTGTCTGTATGATATTTTCAGCCGCAAGAGTCGCTCTTGAGATTTCAACAGCTGTTCTTGACATGTTACTGGATGCTACGAATGACCAGACCAGGGGACCACATACTGCGCCGAGAATTAACACAGCACAAATCAGTTCAACAAGAGAAAAGCCCGATTTATTGTCTTTTAACTTTTTCAACATGGTGCTTTTCCCACCTTTCCGTTAGATATTATTCTGTGCCGAAGGGATTGTTTGTACCGATGCTTACGTTGGGTACGGGTACGGGTACGTATTCTCCGTCTTCGTAAGAGATGTAGTATTTTACAAGGTTGAAGTTTACGCTCAGGTCATTGGATTCGGGAGCGGCTGTTACGGAGAAGGAATCAACGTATGTGATTTCGTTGTCGTCGGAGTAAATGTTGCGCAGATACTCTTTGAGTCCGTTATAGCTCATCGTTCCGGTGAAGCCGGCGCCGACCTCGTAACCGATGCATTCAACGTTTTTGCCGTCAATGATCGTTGAGAAGCTTGAAAGCTCCGTTTCATCCTTGAAGGTGACCGCATTGATTGTTGCCTGAACGTCGTCTGTGGAATCCATGATGTATACGAGGAAATCCTCTGACATGATGCCGAGGGGAAGTCTGCTCAGATTGCTGTTGATAGCTCTCTTGCTCTTTTCCGTATCTGAAATGTATTTGCTCTTGTCCATGTAATACTGCTTGAGTTCCTGATAGGTTGCTTCCTTTTCTGCAAGGGTAGCGTCAAGAGCCGTGTTCTTTTCGTTGAATTTCTGGAAAACGAGAAGGTAAACAGCTACTACGACGATAACGCCGACGAGAGCGAGAATCAGGTTGATATCACGCATTGATAATTGCTTTTTCATGTCTGTTACCTCCTTACTTAATTGTTTTCTGCTTCGGTTTCTTCAGCGGGAGCTGCTGTCGTGGGGGGCTCGGTTTCTTCGATGAAGTATTCAAATACGATGCTGAAGGAAACTCCGCCTGCTTCACCGGATGCCGTAACACCGGAAACCTTGATTGCTCCTACGTTTTCAAAGCTTCTGAATGCTCTGATTACGTTTGCCGCTTCGTCAAAACCTGCAGCGGTGATATTCATGCTGACACCGTTGTCCGTGAAGTTTGCCGTGAGCATATTGATGTCCTTGGGCATGCTGCGTTCAAGCTCTTCAAGGAATGCGAGTGCGTGTTCGTTATTTGTGATGTAACCGTCTACAAAGGACTGGAGGTCTGTATCGCCTGCCTTGTAAACGACGTAGTCATCGTAATTCTGCTTTGCTTCCTGGTACTGGGCAATCTGCTCGTCAAGCTCTTTGTCCTTGTTTGTCTTGATAAGGTTCATACCTACGGAATAACCTGTAAGAGCAAGGGCAATTACTGCGCAGGCAATGATTGCTACGATACCGAAGTTGTCCTTGTTGATAAGTCCGCCGGATTTTTTGCTGCTTGTTCTTGAAACGTAATCCTTGGGAAGCAAATCAAGAGGAGCAACTCTCGCACCGAGACAGTCAATGTAGATTGAAATGTCGTCGATGGAGTTGGCAAGCTTCTGAAGGTCCTTAACTTCTTCAAGCCAGTATGTATCTGCACCGAGTGACTCAAACAGTCTTGTCTTGAGTCCCATAAGGTGAGCGCATGAGCCCATGATAACGATTTTTTCAACCTGCTTATCGGTATGGGCACTGCCGAGGAAGAAGTCAACGCTTCTGATGATACCGCTTACAAGCTTATGGAGTGAATCCTCAAGCTCGGGATAGCGGATACCCGAATCGTTGTCCATATATCTCTGAGGTCTTACGGGCTCGGGCTCGGGCATATAGCTCTCGCTTTCGATTTCAGCGGCACCGTCGTCCTCTTCGTCGTCATCGTGGTTTTCAATGACAGCTTCGTCGTTTTCGGTTTCTTCCTCTGCGGGCTTGCTTTCTCTTACCGTGATGCCAACGTCCTCGGAGGTCTCACTTACTTCACCGAGAGCAGTCAGATATTCGTTATCTTCCATGCTCTTGATACCCATATAACGGCAGATCATTTCGTCGCCGCCTACGGGAAGGAATCTCTGAAGCAGGAGATTGCCGCCTTCAACGAAGGTTACCAGAGTGGAGTCCGTATCAACCGAAACGAACATGTTTACGCCTTCACCGGAGATACCCTTGAGTACCTGGAACTGTGAGTTACCGGAGAAGTCAAGGGAGGTGATTGTAAGACCCGTGTAATCGGCCAAAGCAATGTAGGAGTTGATGATTGCATTGGGAACGGCGATTACGAGGACTCTCATTTCCTGTTCGCCTCTCTCAAGTACGATAGCATCCAGCGTGTACTTGGAAACGTCAATGGGGAGGTAATCGGCGGCGTTTGTTTCAACGATTGCCTTTACCTGGTCGTCCTTGACTGTGGGCATCGTAACCTCACGGGTTGCGACCTTTGTGGAAGCTATTGAGAAAACAACTTCCGATGCTTTGATGTCGTGGTTTGACAGCTCGCCCATGAGCTTATCGCCCATGGCAACTTCGCTGATAACCTGACCGTCAAGCACGCAGCCGTCGGGAGTAGGGAAGGAGAAGCTCTCGCTTACGGAGTATGCCTTGCCCTTCTTCTCGGATACGCAGATCTTGACCAGTCTTTTGCCGACTTCAATGTTCAGCGTTTTTGCAGCCATAATAGATCCATCCTTTATCTGAAAGATTTTGATAAACTATATTAAGCCATCTGGCGTAATAAACAATATGTCATTGCGAGCCGTAGGCGTGGCAATCGCAAGTTTGCACAGGTGTCATCTTAAGGAGATTGTCACGTCGCTTCGCTCCTCACAATGACGGTAACTATTAACGCGGTGATTTTACAAAATTTTTAAATTATATATATACGGGTAAATTACAACATTTACCCGTAATATTATTATAATAAGCTGATAAATGCTGGCACTTTATCCTCAAAGGTAAACATACCCAGATACCAGGATAAAATGGGGGTGGCAAAGAAAGTGGACACAAGTATGCCCAGTGAAAGATAGGGACCCATAGCCAGTTCCCTGCCGAGATGCTTCACCTTCATGAGAATCAGATGAATTACGGCGCCTGCCATGCAGCCGATAACGACAGCGAGAATCGTGGCTTTGTTGCCCAGGAAAAGGCCTACTGCCGCCATAAGTTTTACGTCTCCGCCGCCGATGGCACCGCCGCCGGAAATAATGAGCATAAGAAGGAATGCCCCTCCTACACAGACGGGTCCGAGTATGACGTCAAGTAAATCTTTGTTGAACGAATGCGTTGACCTGTAAGCGATTATGCCCATCAGCACGGCTCTGATAAGACCGATAACGGCGATGAAAATATTTATGCCGTTTGGTATTTCGTGCGTGCGCGCATCTATGAAAGTAAGCACGAGCAGAGCGCAGAAAAGGGCGCAGATAAGCACAAAATCAACCACGTTCATATAGGTGATTTTTGCCGTCGCTTCCGCCAAAGCATTGTATTTATCGACAGAATCCAGCTTCAGTACACCGAAGGGAATGACTCTGTCAATCGTAAACCACAGATTAAAGGCAAAGAATGCACCGGTAACAAACTCCACAAAGGGATACTGACCGCTTATTTTTGCCTTGCAGCCGTGACATTTTCCCCTTAAAAATATCCAGGAGAAGAGGGGAATCAGCTCATACCAGTGAAGCCGCTTGCCGCAGGTCATGCAGTGGCTGGGCTCCTTGGCGATTGACTGCCCCAGAGGTGTTCTCAGTATGCAGACATTCAGAAAGCTGCCGAATACCGTACCCAGTATGAATACGAGTATATACATCGGTATCTTAAGATATGCCATTGTATAAACGACAAATTCCGATAATGTCATATTTTACTCCTTAACCGTTTTCGGGGTCTATGGTACTTTCTACTTCAAGAGTGGGATGCGATGAGATTGTGTTATCAACGGTGATGTAGTAACACAAGTCGGATTTAACAGATTTACTATCATTAACGCTTGCATTTCTTTTGAATCTTTCAATATCCTGCCCATCGCCTGCATAACCACTATCGCCCTTTGGCCAATAAGTGATAGTATTTTCGCCGTATTCTCCACCTGAAACAAATTCAACGTCAATGTGTTTTATCCCGGTGTTTTCGCTTACTCTTGTACCGACCCTGATGGTACCTTTTCCGTTAATACTTCCGTCTGCCCATTCGGTTTTAATAAACGCAAGTATATCCTCCGCCGCCGCGGTAACAACGGCATCGTGGCTCTTCTGAATGTACTTAACGAAGTTCGGAGCCATTACGGCGATGAGCGACACCATGATCGCGATAACAATGATGAGCTCAATGAGTGAGAAACCTTTGCTGTTAATCTTTTTCATATACAACTACCCCCATAGTCAATATACAAATATGTATTCCGTATACGGTTATATACGGTAAATACCTGAACAACTGCACAAGATATTAAATTTTATAAATAATTTCCCCAATCAAATATCACTCAATAACGGATAATCCTGAAATTATGCATTATTCAATAATAATCAACTGAGGTTTTCTGTTTTTGTTTTTCTTGTCATTGCGAGCCCGCAGGGCGTGGCAATCGCTTTCACAGTATGTCATTGCGAGCCGTAGGCGTGGCAATCGCAAGTTTGCAGGGGCGTGTCATCAGAAGGAGATTGTCGCGTCGCTTTGCTCCTCACAATGACAGTGGATAACCTTACCGCCCCGGCAAGGGGGAGAGCCGGGGCTGATAAAATAAAACGTTAATTAGGGGTACAGCCGCCGTCACCGACGGCTGTAATAAATTCAGTTAATTAAATAATAGTAATTAAACTAAATCAAGCGCCTGTATTTGTTGAACCTTCCATCTTGAATGTGGGACCGTCATTGATTGTGATAATCCACACATCTTTTGTTGAACCCATGCCCTTTTCCATATCAGCGCCTGATGCTGCAATGATTTCATCAAGGTCAGCAATAGTGCTATCGGCACCTGCTTCAATCTGAAGAGTCCCATCAACGTAAATTATAATTTGTGAACCATCATCAGGAATTGTTGCATCTGTGTTGTCGGGGTCACCGTAGAAAACCTTAACTGTTGAAAGGAAATCTTCAGCTGCGGTTGAAAGAGCTGTGTCTCTTGACTTCTGAACGTACTTAACGAAGTTGGGAGCCATAACAGCGATGAGAGCTACCATGATAGCGATAACGATGATGAGCTCGATAAGGGAGAAGCCCTTCTTGTTGTTTGCGAGTTTTTTCATAAGAATATCCTCCGTTTTCTTATTTCCGCTTTCGCGGTTTTGTTTTGCCCCTTTGGGGCGTCTATATGTAATCCTCCGCTTCCCCCTTGAAACGGAAGTGATTACCTGAATTAAGGCGTCATTGCGAGCCCGCAGGGCGTGGCAATCGCAAATCAGCAGAGGCGTGTCATCTAAAGGAGATTGTCACGTCGCGTTGCTCCTCACAATGACAGACAAATTTTACATAGAGTCAAGGTTGTCATACATACTCATCATGGGCATCAGCAGGGCGATAACCATGCCGCCTACTACACCTGCCATACATACGATAACAAGGGGCTCAATAAGTGAGGTTACAGACTCGGTAGCGGTCTTAACCTCTTCGTCAAAATACTCCGCCGTCTTATCAAACATGTCAACCAGGTTACCGGTCTCTTCGCCGATACTGGTCATCTGATAAACCATGGGCGGGAACATCTTAGTTCTCTCAATTGCACTTGAGAGGGAGTCACCCTGAGCAACGTCCATCTTTACATGGTCAAGAGCGTCAACGTAATAGATATTGGTCATGGTGTTCTTTACTATGTCAAGGGCCTCAATCATGCCGATACCTGTTGCCAAAAGGGTAGAGAGGGTTCTCATAAGGTTTGAGCATGCCTGCTTCTCGGTAAGAGTACCGAGAAGGGGTGCCTTAAGCTTGATTTTATCAAAGATACTTCTGCCTGCGGGAGTCTTGACTGCCTTCTTAATAAGGAACACAAGAACGGCAATTACAACTGCAATGATTATGAAGTTCTTTCTTATAAAGTTACTTGCGTTAACGAGGAAAAGAGTGAATGCGGGAAGCTCGCCGCCCAGTGAACTCAAGAAATCCTGGAACTTAGGAATAACGAATACCAGCATTACGATTACAACACCTACCATTACGCAGGCAAGTACGCACGGGTACATAAGTGACTTCTTAACGAGTGCCTTGGTAGCGGCAGTCTTATCAAACTGGTCTGCCATACGGGAGAAGGCGGTTTCAAGAGAGCCGGATTCCTCACCGGAGGCAATCATGGTTGAGAAGATACCCTGCATACATTTATAATCCTGCATGGCTTCATGCATTGATGAGCCCTGCTCAATTTTTGTCTTACACCCCTCAATCGCCTGCCTCAGAGCGGGATTACTGGTCTGAGTACCTATCATTTCAAGGGATTTGATAAGAGAAACGCCTGCCTGGAGAACGGAAACCATCTGTCGGCAGAATACCGCCAGCTCATGGGGTGTGGGCTGTTTACCGCCGCCAATACCGATTTTTACTTCCTTGTTCATGCCGGTGGCAAGCTCTATTCCCATGGGGGTAATACCTTTTGCCTTTATCTTTTGCAGTGCCTCTTCCTCGTTATCGGCATTGATATTACCTTTGACCTCTTTACCGGTAGAACTATCGAGACCTTTATATGCATAATCAGGCAAAATCTCACCTCATTTACTTAATGAAATTGAAAATATATAAAACAAGATAGAAATCAATAGATTTTTTTGCTCATTTCTTCGCGGTCAACTGCGTACGAAAGCGCATAGTCGCCGGAAATCTTACCTCTTACGTAGAGGTCATAGATTGAGTCGTCCATCATGTGCATACCCTGCTTCTTGCAGGTAGCCATGGTGTTGGGAATCTGGAAGGTCTTGCCTTCACGGATATGGTTACGGATAGCTGAGTTTGCAAGCATCAGCTCGGTGGCAACTGCACGGCCGCCGTTGATACGGGGGATGAGCTGCTGGGAAACGATACACTCGATAACATCGGCAAGCTGAGAACGGATCTGCTGCTGCTGATGCTCGGGGAATACGTCAATAATACGGTCAATAGCGCCTGCTGCGGATACCGTATGAAGTGTGGAGAGGACCAAGTGGCCGGTTTCAGCCGCGGATATGGCTGTCGTAATGGTCTCAAGGTCACGCATCTCACCTACGAGGATAACGTCGGGGTCCTGACGAAGGGCAGCACGCAGAGCGTTGCCGAAATTCATCGTATCCGAGCCGACTTCTCTCTGATTGATGATTGATTTACCTCTGGGGTAAACATACTCGATGGGCTCCTCAATGGTGATGATATGGTGGTCATATCTTTCGTTCATTGACTGGATAAGAGAAGCAAGGGTGGTGGACTTACCGGAACCGGTAATACCGGTAACGAGTACAAGACCGCGGCGCTTGTCTCTCATCTGGAGAAGCTGCTCGGGAAGACCTAAGTCTTGAATATGGGGTATATGGTCATTCAGAAGACGGGCAGCCATGGCAACCGAGCCGGACTGCATATATACGTTAAGACGAAGACGGGGCATACCGGGCTTTTCATAAGCGAAGTCGACTTCACCATTCTTCTCAAATACGTCCTTCTGTCTGTTATTCATTATAGAATAAGCAAGCTTTTCACATTCATCTGCATAGAGGGATTCCTCCGTGATGGGCACAACGTGACCGTCAACTCTCATCGAGGGGAATACACCTGAACAGATGTGAACGTCGGATGCATTTTTAGCGAACGCCTTGTTAATGTAATCTTCAAATGTAAACACAAAGTCACCAACCTAATCTTATTTGCAAAACCGATTTTTGTCATAAAAATTCACTTTTACAATTACAATATAATACACAGCCGACAAAATTTCAACAATTATTTTTTTTGCTGTGAAATATTGAAAAAAATTACAAAAATCAGGATGGCGAAATTGTGTACATTGTACAATGGGGGATTTGTACATGGTTGTTACCTCGGATAATCTATCATATCCGAAAAAAATTTAATACAGACAATTTCTTGAAAATGCGTAAAAAAAGAAAAATAAGTAATTTATTTTCCTAAAACGACAAATAAGCAAAAAATTGTAAATAATTTTTGAATTTTCCGAAAAAATCAATGTCATATCCCCAAAGCAGTAAAAAAATAACTGTACTCTGAGTGCAAAAAGCACCGCAGAATACAGTTTTTTGTTTAATGGCGGGTTTCAAATTAAGGGCAAAACGGGTCATCCCGCCTTATGCTTTGGCTTCTTTTTTGCCTTTTCGGTTACGACTACGTACGTCGCAAGCAAAATAACGGATAATACGGATATTGCCGTTCCCGCTTTCATACCCTTCAACTCAAATTCAAATTCGGCAAAGTGTGTGCCCTCGGGTGCTCTGAAGCAAAGATAAGCATCATTAAGGGAGACATAATCCTCCTCCGGCAAATCCTTACCGTCAATCTTTATTTTCCAACTCTCGTCATAGGGAATGGACGTATAAACGATTTGGTCGGAATCGGCGGTTACGGTACCCGTTATATGTGTATCCTCAAACGTCATGATATCCATCTGATTCTTTTTGAGATACTCATAACCCTCGTTCAGCTTCTCTTTATTCAGCTTATATGCGTAAACGTATATTTTACCGCTGTCGTCGAATTCCTCGCCTATATATATTTTTGTTTCACAGTCTTTGTTATTTTCACTATTCGTGCATACTTTAGTCGATTCCTTACTGTTTGCCTCTTTTTTGCAGACACAGTAATAGTATGTATCGGCAGAGTCGTTTTCAATATTTACGGTAATATTGCCTTTATCGTCGCTTACTTTTCTGTAATTGATTATCCCGGTATTACTGTCGAAATCAAGACTGATATCTTCTCCGGTAACGGTGATTGATTTAACTCTTTCAAAAGCGCCGTCTGTACCGGATGCAAGATTAAACCAGTTTGCCTGATTGCCGATTACGTCATTTTCCGACAGTTTCCAGTCCGCAAGTTCCTCGTTTACTCCGAAGGCAAGAGGAAGATAATAATCGTTTCTGAAGAAGCCGTCGGCAAGCTTCGTGTAACCGAATGCACTGATATAAGGACTGTATGCCCCTTTATCTCCTAAATATCTGACGGCGTGCATCATATTGTAAACGGGAGTCTGACAGGCGTAATTGACTGAATTTATGTAATTGGTTTCGTTTCCGAGTTTGTCCTGCATTTTTACCGCATTTTCGTATGCCATGGAAGAGAACAGATTGATTCCGTTATACCCGAAACATCCGTCATTTAATTCATAGCTTGAGACAGATCTGTAAAATTTATCATCGTCGTTTTGCTCGTTTGCCTTCTCAATAAAGGTCTGTAAGCTTTCATATTCTTCCTTTATCTCCGGCTGTTTTTTGACAATGTTGTAATTTCCGCTTCCCGAATATGCCACCTCAATAATCATACAAAAGGCAATAAACAGAGTGACAGAATCGCGGAACGAGCCGAGACACTTGAAGACGATAAGCAGGATGCAAAATACAACGGCAGCGACGATGCTGATAATAACCGCGCTTTTGTCTACACCGGATACGCCGTATTTATTTGCCGTCAGCGCAACAAGGATGACGGGCATGGCGGATAATATAGATTTATATACTTTTTCATCTTTAATGTCTGAAAACGTCTTAGCCGAAATAACCAACAGCACAAAACTGTACATGAATGAAAATCTGTAGGGCAGGTCGTTGGGCACATGAAAAGCGTGCCAGATATAATTCAGCACGTTGATATTCATACTGAAATACATAACGGCAAGCAGGATACCGAATCCCCATTTTTCTCTTCTTGACGGTTTCTTTGAAATGAAGAAAAAGACGGAAAGAATAACGGGAAGTATGCCGCTGTATATGTTGGGCAGGGTCGGAATCAAATCCCGTGCTTTTGACCTGAATGTGGGTGCAACGTCTGCAAGCTGATTAACAAGAAAATCAAAAAACCTAAAAAACAGCTCTCCGTTTTCCGGCCATGTATCCGACGTAGCGGAGCTGCGTGTGAGGATGAAAAAAACGGGAACGAGAGCAAATGCCGCAAGACCGCCGGCAATCAAAGACGAAAATGCAAACAGACCGCCGTCTCTGACGAAATTGCACCCGATTAAATTCTCAAAAAAGTATTTTTTATGTCTGATGGGAAGCATACTGTCTTTGCCGATAAAGAATTCGTAAATAAGAAACCAAATTACGGAGAATATGCATACCATATAACCGATATAAAAACTCGTAATAAGGGTGAGGGCAAGTGACAGAATATAAGGCAGTGGCTTATGATAGTCAATGAGCTTTTCTATGCCGTAAATCACAATGGGAAAAAGAGCGAAGGCATCAAGCCACATAAAATCCCAGTAATATGCCGCAAACCATCCGCAAAGAGAGTAGGCGACACCGAGGGAAACGGCAAAAATCCTGTTTGCATCCTGAGATTTGTTGATATAGTAGGTAAAGCATCCCGAAGCCAGCGCCGCTTTAACAAGAATGATTACGGCAATGGCAGAGTAAATATTATCCTTCGGGAAGAAAAATACCAACAGATTGACAGGACTCATCAGATAATTGACCATGTTGCCGAAAAACGGCATTCCGAGACCGGTACTCCACGAATATATGAGCCCTCTGCCCTCCTTAACCCGGGAGTAAAACTCCGTGAGCATGGGATAATACTGCGTTTTCATATCGCTGTACAGAATACACTTTTCTCCCAGAGGATACAATCCGTAAAGCACGTATACAAGCAACAAAAGACCCGCAGTTACGGAAAATGCCCACAGGCAGTTCAGATTGGATTTTTTCTTAAGCGTTTTGCCGCCGTTCACGGGCTTCACCTCCGTAAGTTCAATCCCTCCGGAGAGGGACTGAGGATTATTTTTTAATATCAGCTGTTTCTTCGGGCTTCAGCTCCGGCGCATCGTGTATGGTTGAAGCACCGAGGTCGAAAATGCGTTCAGCAGGCAGACGATGAAGAGCAGGGGAGTCCACGCGCTGCTGTTGACGAAGCCGAAATCCCCGAATTTGATGCGGTAGGAGGCAATGAATGAAGCGGCGATTGAAATCAGATCAATCAGCAAAAAATCAAAATATGAGCCGATTTTGCCCTTGCCGTTCATATTTATTCCCTCCAATCGTCGCAAATAGCCAATTTTACAAATATATTATATCACAATTTTTATTTTAATCAAGATAAAATACAGAGTTTGACAAAATAAAAAGCCCCACCGGGTGGGGCTTTATCTGCTGTTATGATTCCGCGGAAACCTTCAGCAGCTCTCTGATGGTCGATACGCCTTCGATTACATACTGACCTGCCGCCTGACGAAGGGTGTGCATTCCTTCTTCAAGTGCGATTTTCTTAAGAGTTTCCGTGTTGGATTTGATTGTGATTTCGTGCTTGAGTCTGGGTGACATTTCAAGGATTTCATAAACACCGGTACGGCCGAAGAAACCTGTATCGTTGCATAAGGGACATCCGCCCGGCTCGTAAATGGTAAGGGGCTGATCAACGGGATACTCGAGCAGTTCTTTTTCGTCGTTCGTAGCTTCTCTGGGCTTCTTGCAGTGAGGACAGAGCTTACGGATAAGTCGCTGAGCAAGTACGCCTACGACTGAGTCGGCGATAAGGTATGATTCAATACCCATATCAAGAAGACGGGTAATGGTTGCGGTTGATGAGTTTGTATGGAGGGTGCTTACAACCAAGTGTCCGGTGATGGATGCCTGAACGGCGATGTTTGCAGTCTCAAAGTCACGAATCTCACCGATCATGATAATATCGGGGTCCTGACGGAGGATTGAACGCAATGCGGAAGCAAAGGTAAGACCTGCTTTTGCATTAACGTGTACCTGGTTAAGACCTTCGATATTTGCTTCGACGGGGTCCTCAACGGTGATGATGTTAACGGATTCATCATTCAGCTCGGAGAGGGCGGTGTAAAGGGTTGTTGATTTACCGGAACCGGTAGGTCCGGTAACGAGGATAATGCCGTTGGGGTTTGAAAGAATGTGGTCAAATCTCTTGAGCTCAAATTCTCTCATACCGAGCTTATCCTTTGTTCTTGTAAGAGCAACGGTGGATGCAATACGCATTACGACTTTTTCGCCGTAACAGGTGGGAAGCATAGATACACGGACGTCGTACTCGCCGCGGTCAACCTCGATGGTGATACGACCGTCCTGAGGCTTACGCTTTTCGGAGATATCCATACCGCCCATAATCTTAAGACGGGTAACGATAACGGGCATCAGGTTGATGTCATAGGTCATAACTTGCTTGAGCGCACCGTCGATACGGAAACGGATAACAACCTTGGTTTCGTGGGCGTCAATATGAATATCGGATGCTCTCTTACGTACAGCCTGTTCAAACATTGATTTTACAAGCAGTACGACAGGGGAGTTGTTGAGTTCTTCTTCGTTTTCGGCTTTTTCGGCTGCCAGCTGAGCAAGCTTTGCCTCACGCTCTTTGTTGAATTTCTCAACGGCGTTCATTGTTTCTTCGGAGCCGAAGTATTTATCAAGCAGGTTGTTGATATCGCCGGCGGTGGCGATAACGGGCTCAACCTGACATCCCGTGATGAGCTGAACGTTATCGATGGCGACCATGTCGTTGGGGTCTGTCATCGCAACTACGAGTACGTCGTTGTTTTCATCAGCGTATTCAAGGGGAATTACGTTGTTTTTACGAAGGTCCGCGCCCTTCATGAGCTTGAGAAGACCCTCGGCTATGTCAATACCGCGCAGGTCTCTGTATTCAACGCCCGTGAGAATGCTGGTACCTTTGGCAATGGCAACCGCGTCGCAGGCCTTGGAATCAATAAGAGCGTCAACAAGAGAGCAGTTGTTCTTTTCCTGCCACTCGATGGCGTGATTATATTTTTCTTCGTTGATAAATCCTTCCTGAAGAAGAATTTCGGCTATATTTTTCTTTCCGACTAATGACATGATTTGCCTCCATGAAAATATTTGCAATTTTGCTAACATATATTATCCTTCATTTACCTTCTTATGTCAACAATAATTTGAATTTTTACTATATCCGGGGAAATATTTGCAGCATTTTTATACAAATTGCTCAATAAAATCCAAATTTTTGTTGCATTCGGGATTTGTCTGTCATATAATATTTCAGTCAGAAAATACGGAAGGAGCAATCGGATGTCTTCATTGATTAACAAGGCAAAAGGCATCATTTCCGATGTTTTTACCTATTGGAAAAAGCCCCCGAAGGGCAGATATATGACCTTCAGGGAAATCGGTGCTTACAGCTTCGGCGGTATCGGCGCCTACTGTATTATCACCCTGGGTACGGCGTGCCTGCTGGCAACGGGAAATACCCTGCTTACAAGTACTTTGGGCGTTGATCCCACGGATATGTACGTCATGTACGTAATTGCCGTACTTGCGAATATTCCCCTGACGGGTATACGTGCCAATATAATTGATAATACGAGAAACAAGGCGGGCAAATACAGACCGTACATAGTGAGAATGGGTATTCCCACGGCTTTGATATGTACCGCCATGGTATGGTTTCCCTATCAGTCACTGGCTAAATTCACGGGTGAAGGTCAGATTTTCGGCGAAGACAGAGCTTATGTGGCAAAATGTGCCATCGTTATGGTACTTAATCTGTTGCTTCATTTCTTCTACTATTTCTTCTATGATGCATACGAAAACCTTATCCACGTTCTTTCTCCCGATTCCCAGGAAAGAGCGGACGTTTCCTCTGTCAAGAGCATAGTCTATTCCCTTGCTCCCACCCTCGTAAATCTTTTTACGCCGATTATTGCGCAGAATATTTTCCACACCAACTCAACGGATATCAGAGTTTACCGTCTGCTTTATCCCATTCTCTGTATCCTGGGTATAGGTCTGTGTATAGTCGTTTACAAGAACACGAAAGAAAAAATCGTCCAGGCGCGTACCCACGTGGTACAGGTTAAATTCGTTGATGCCATACGCGCCGTTGCAAAGAACAAATATTTCTGGATTATTTCCCTTGCCGGCTGGATCGGTTTCCTTGAAAGTGCGTACGCAAACATCATGTACTGGCTTTATAACTACGGCGGCTCCTGCAACGGAAATCAGTACGGAATTATCGTCACGATTTACGGCAACGCATCCCTCTGGGGTATGCTTCTTGCGCCCTTCCTCATCAGAAAATGGGGTAAGAAAAAGGTGCTTGTCGTTACGAATCTGTTTAACATACTGTTTATTTTGCTGATGCTTCCCGCAACCCTTGAAATCAGCGCCATCACGATATGGCTTGTACTGGGATGCCTTTATCTCAACGCGTTTATGGGCTCGTTTGCTCTTATACTCAATCCGTCCATTCAGGCGGATATCCGCGATTATCAGCAGTATGTTACGGGTGAAAGAATTGACGGTATGTTCTCTGCGGTCGCCACGATCGGCACGGTAATCACTCTTGCAACGTCCTCCGTTCTTCCCATCGTTTACGAGAAAAACGGTCTTACAAAGGAAGTGGCGGCAAGGGTAACGAGTGACCCGGCTATTCTTTCGAGAATGATAGGCGACAAGACCGTCGGTCAGATTCTTTCCGAACAGCTTGCCCAGGGGCAGGATAACTACCTCAATGCAAATTCCGCACTTTACGACCCGGATATTCTCCTCAAGCTGCTTCACGTTCTGATTATCTTTTCAGCCGTGGGTGCCCTTGCAAACGTAGTTCCGTATTTCTGGTATGATTTCAACGAAACCAAACAGAAATCCGTGGTAAGAGCGCTTAAAATCAGAGCAATGTTTGAGGATTACGGAAACGGAATGCTCAAGGACAGAGACCTTGTTGAAACCGTTGATATCATCAGGAAAGCGGATGAGCTCAAGGATACTGCTCCCTCGGAAATCAGTAAAAACGATTACAGAAAAATCAAGGATAAATCACAGCGTAAAGAGGCAAAGAAGGCATACAGGGAAAAACTCGCTGTCAACGAAGAAATACAGATTGCCGGATTTGTTATGCAGGAGGTCAATAAATTCTCCTCACCCCTTTACGTACATAAGCTTGAAGCGGGCGAGTCCGTTCTGTCTGAGGGGCTTGAGGGTATCGCAAAATACGAGCTTCCCGCAGTCAGAAAAGAATTGAAGTCCGCTAAAGCAATGCCGAAATCCACAAGCGACGAAAAGGAGCTCCGCAGTGCCTGCATTGAAATCGCAAGGAGCAAGATTTCCGCATACAAGGCGTATCACAAATACTTTGACGGCAAAAAGGAATTTGCCGAGCCGGATTTCGTAATCCTTCAGGGCTGGTACGACGAAGAGGATTTCTGCGATAAGGAAATCAAGGAAATCAATGCCAAAATCACCGCCGCCAGGAAAGTCGGAAACAAGTCGGCTGAAAGAGCCCTTAAATATGAGGTGTCACAGCTTGTTACAAGGCGTAAGGTTGCCCGTGAAATGTCACAGAAGGAAATGGATAATCACGCGTTTTTCAACCGTGCCGCAAAGCCCTATCTTGATGCCGCAAAGCTTATGAAACAAAAGGAACAGTACGGCAACCTTGAAGAAATTTTTGCTCTTTATGACGATGCAAAGGCACGTCTTGAAGCGGAAGAAAACGAAACGGATAAAGTTACCGCATAATGAATAATCCCACCGGCGTAACCGGTGGGATTTATCTTTATATCGGTACTTATCTGAGTATGCCTTCAACGGGAAGCTCAATATCGTAATCGGGCAGCCACTTTCCGTTCAGCATGTCTCTTGCTTTGAACTGCACGCTGTTGTCATATACCTCTGCAATATAGCCGAGACAGTGTCCGTTTTCGGAGCCGTCTTTATTAGTCACACTGAATGAGGGGAGGCAGACGGAATCAAAATATCTGTCGCCGTCGCTGATTCTCTCGTAGGTGTATTCGCCGAAGCCGGTATGCTCGTGGCCGGAGATGAAAATTACGTTTTTATGGCTGAGGAGTATTTCCTTCAGCGCATCGCTCTGATTGCCGATTGAGCCGGCGGAATCAATGGGTGAATTCCATACGTCGGGAAGACCGTGAGTATCCTTGAGGGGCTGATGTACCATTACGAAGGTGGGAGTATTTTCGCAGGATGCAAGCTCTTCGTCGAGCCATTCAAGCTGCTCATCGCTGAGATAATTTTCTTCAAATTCCGTCCTGTCGGAGCCGAGTACGATGAATTTGTATCCGTTCAGCATTTCGGAATGATGGAAGCTTACCGCATCCTCATCACCGTTGAGTGCGTTGATGAATCCGTTGAATCTCTTTAAGCTCTGGCTGTAAAGGCGCAGACGGATATCGTGGTTGCCTTCGCAGGCGATGTATCTTAATCCGAGATCACCGAGCTCATCGTAAAAAAGCTGATATTCAACCGCAAGACCGTTTTCGGCAATGTCGCCGGCAATCAGCAGGGCATCAAGTCCCTCTGAGTTTCTCAGGTCCTTTGCACCGCCCATAAAGTAAGCGTATCTGCCGAGCTGATAGTTGCCTACCTGAGGGTCTGCGATGATGGCAAATGAAAGATTTGCGTCGGGATCTGCCTTGATTATATCCTCGGTTGAGGGTGTTGCGATTGTTGTACCTGTAATGGTGCAGTAGAGTGAAAAGAATATTGCAAAGAGCTTGTAGAAAACCTTTGCAAGAAGCGAATCAAGTAACATAATTTTCTCCTTCAGTGTAAATCTTCAAGTATTTTTCTGTCCCGTATCCAGTGCTTTCTGTAATAGCTGTTTTCCTCGAAATTATCTCCGATTTCGTTCATTTTTGAGTACATTTCGTCTTTCAGCTTGCTCAGCAAGTCCCTGTATTCCGGGTCCTTCGCCAGATTTTTCGTCTGGAACGGATCTGTGACATTATCAAACAAAAATTCTTTTTTGTCAACCCTATAAATTGCGTACGTATATCTTTCGGTGCGCAGTCCTCTCCACTCAAATCCGCTGCCGTAGATTGCGGTGGGTCCCGTGCCCATAAGCAGGGAACTGTTTTCCGTAAATTCTCCCGTCATAATGCTGTCTTTAATGCTTTTTCCCTGCACCTCATCCGGGACGGGAAGTCCCATCATGTCAAGGAGCGTGGGCATTATGTCGACCGTATTGAAGCAGGTGACGTTTCTGACTTTCGGCAGTCTGTTTCCCCATTTCACTATGAAAGGAACACGGATTGCTTCGTCATAGAAGATGTTTTTTGCATGCCGTCCCTGAGCACCGAACATTTCGCCGTGGTCGGAGGTGAATACAAAAATCGTATCGTCCTCCATACCCTCGTCCTTTATTGCCTGCATGAGCCGACCGATGTTGTCGTCGAGATTTGAGACCATTGAGTAATACACACGCTTGTTTTCTTCAAGCAATTTTCTTTTGCCGGGCAGAAATCTTGCCCAGGCATCCGCATAACGGTCGTTGTGCTTTTTGTAATTCGGAGGCAGGGGAAAGTCCGTGTTTCTGAACTTTTCGTAGTATTCTTCCGGCACGTTGTCCTTTGACCAGGGATCGTGGGGAGTGCCTATTGAGAGAAACAGAGCAAAGGGTTTTCCGCTTTCTTTATGGCGATGTATTCTCTCGATTGCCATATCCGTCTGCTCATCGGGCTCATACTTTTTGTAATACACTTTTTCGGGAGTGTTCAGATGGTAATAGGCATCGGGAGAGAAATATTTGTGATGGAAATTATACGCCGCAAAATAACCGTCGAATCCGAGACGGTCGGGGCCCTCGGGAATGAACGAATTTTCGGGATTGAAATGATCTCCCAGCTTCGCGGCATAAAGATGCCATTTGCCTATGTAGGAGGTTTCGTATCCGTTTTCGTTCAGCACGTGAGCAAAGCTTTTGTGGTTGGGGTTTATTCTGATTTCGTTTATGACCATGCCTGTTGACGTAGTGTATTTGCCGGTCAGCAGAGACGCTCTGTAAGGCGCGCAGACGGGATGTCCCGAAAAGGTCCTGTCCATTATTTCACAATCCCGTGAGATTGAATCGAGCAGGGGAGTCTTTGCCTTTTCGTCACCGTTGAAGCCCACCGAGGAATATCTGAACTGGTCTGCGAATACGTATATCAGATTGGGCTTTTTCTCCGTCATACAATCCCTCCGTTCCTCTGAATTTACCGTGAAATTATATCATACGGTCATGATATTTTCAAGTTTTGCGGTAAATGCAATTTGTGTTATTCTTTTCTTGACAAAATCCCGCGTGTATAATAAAATAGAGTGAAATATGCTGTAATCAGCTTTGAAAGGACACATTCGCTATGCAAATCTATGAAGAACTTAAAGCAAGAGGACTTATCGCTCAGGTTACTGACGAAGAAAAGGTACGTGAGCTTGTCAATAACGGCAAGGCCACTTTCTATATCGGTTTTGACCCTACCGCCGATTCCCTTCACGTAGGCCATTTCATGGCACTTCTTCTCATGAAGAGACTTCAGATGGCAGGCAATAAGCCCATCGCTCTTCTCGGCGGCGGCACGGGCATGATCGGTGACCCCTCGGGCAAATCCGATATGCGTAAGATGCTGACGGTTGAGGACATAAACCATAACATTGAATGCTTCAAGAAGCAGATGAGCCGTTTTATTGATTTCAGCGAAGGTAAGGCGCTCATGGTAAATAATGCCGACTGGATTCTTGATCTTAACTATATTGACGTTCTCCGTGAAGTAGGCCCCTATTTCTCAGTTAATAATATGCTCCGTGCAGAATGCTACAAGCAGAGAATGGAAAAGGGACTTTCCTTCCTTGAATTCAACTACATGATTCTCCAGTCCTACGATTTCTATAAGCTTTACACAGATTACGGCTGTAATCTTCAGTTCGGCGGCGACGACCAGTGGAGCAATATGCTGGGCGGCCGTGAGCTTATCCGTAAGAAGTTGGGTCTTGAAGAAAACGAGGCAAAGGCACAGTCAATGACCATCACCCTTCTTCTTAATTCCGAAGGCAAAAAGATGGGCAAGACCGTTTCGGGCGCTGTTTGGCTTGACCCCGAAAAGACTTCACCCTATGAATTCTATCAGTATTGGCGCAATGTTGACGATGCCGATGTTCTTAAGTGCATCCGTATGCTCACCTTCCTTCCTCTTGAAGAAATTGACGAAATGGATAAATGGGAAGGCAGTCAGCTCAACAAGGCAAAGGAAATCCTTGCTTATGAGCTTACGAAGCTCGTTCACGGCGAAGAGGAAGCAGAGAAGGCACAGGCAACCGCAAGGGCGCTTTTCGGCGGCGGTGCGAATGCAGAGAATATGCCTTCTACAAAGCTTGAGGACGCTGATTTTACAGACGGTAAGATTGATATTCTCGGTATTCTCGTCAAGACCGGTATAGCAAAGTCAAGAAGCGAAGCGAGAAAGCTCTGTGAGCAGAACGCCGTTTCCGTTGATGATGAAAAGGTAACCGATACCTATACTGCTTATTCAAAGCAGGCTCTTTCCGAAAAGGCAATCGTTGTCAAAAAGGGCAAAAAGACCTTCCACAAGGTTGAGGCATGAGTACACAAAGCGAAATCTGTGCCCTCTTCATAGATATTGACGGTACCCTTACCGGCGATAGTCATATCATTCCCCGCAGGAATATTGATGCGATAAATGCGGTAAGAGCAATGGGACACAAGGTATTTATCAATACCGGCAGAAGCAGGGGAAACATCCCTCCCGAGGTGCTCGGTCAGGTTGAATTTGACGGTGTGCTTTCGGGTAACGGTACCATGTTCACCGTAGGAGATAAGGAATCCTTTGCGGATTGTATTCCCAAAAACGTGGTTGATATGATTGCCCGTCACATCTACGATAATCCTCCCTTCTGGGCGGCGTTTGAGGGCGTTGACAAAAGCTGTCTCACCACCAACAGAGACAGACCGCTTGCGCCTTATCAGACTCCCGTTGCGACCTATGACGATTATGTCAGAGAGACCGCGGATGACGGTATTCAGGTGATAGCCGTCAGTAAGGACGTGGGCACGGATTATCTGGATTCCCTGTCGGATTATATTTCGTATTTCACTTTTGACTATTATTTTGACATTGTCAGCAAGGGCAACAATAAATGCAAGTCGATGGGCAAGGTTATTGATATGCTCGGTATTGACCGTAAAAATACCTTTGCCTTCGGTGACAGTGACAATGATTATGCAATGCTTAAAAGCGCGGGCGTTGCGGTCGCAATGGCAAACGCTTCGGAGCAGGTAAAAGATATTGCCGATTTCGTATCTCTCTCCAATAAGGAGGGCGGAGTCGGTTATGCCATAGAAAAACTTATTCTGAAAGGAAGACCGTGAAATGAAAAAGGTTTGTAAGACCGCCGCAAAGGTTGCTCTCGGTGCAGGAGCAGCGTATCTTCTGGCAGGCGAAATCATGTATGAAGGTGTCATCAATATCAAGATGAATAACTTCATCCGCTCAAAAACAAACAGATTCGACAATCCCGAAATGGATTCATTCTGGGCAAATAACGAGGAACTGAAGAAGTCGGATGAATGGTTTGATTCTCAGCATGCCGGCGATACCGTTCTCTGGTCGTTCCGCCTTCGTAAAAATGTCTTTGCAAAGGTTTATTTTGCAGAAAACAAGACTCACAACTACGTACTTTTCCTTCACGGCTATACTTCAACTCACAAGAGTATGGCAGTATATCCCAAGCATTATCTTGAAATGGGCTTCAATGCCGTATGTCCTCACATGATAGGTCACGGCTCCGATTCCACCTGCTACTGCTCTATGGGCTATTACGACAGATATCTTGCTCTTGACTGGATTGATTACATTCTTTCAATTGACAAGGATGCAAAAATCATTATTCACGGCGTGTCCATGGGCTCCGCAACTACGATGATGACGACCGGTGAGGACCTTCCCGAAAATGTTGTTGCCGCCGTTGCAGACTGCGGATATACCTCCTGCTGGGAGGAATATCAGGCACAGATAGGCCCCATGTTCCATCTTCCCGATTTCCCCCTGCTTTATGCCGCAAATACGGTTTCAAAGCTTCGCGGAAACTTTGATTTCAAGGAAGCCGCTCCCATCAAGGCGGTAGTCCATTCCAAAACTCCCACTCTGTTTATTCACGGTGAGCAGGACACCTTCGTTCCCTACGAAATGATGGTACCTCTCTATGAGGCGTGCGGCGCACCCGATAAGGAAATGCTTTCCGTTCCCAATGCCACCCACGCTGCATCCGCATTCTTTGAGCCGGAAATGTATTGGAATAAAGTCAGAGAGTTTATAGGCAAGTATATTGAACTTTAAGCACAGATAATGAGGCACACTTTACGGTGTGCCTTTTTGTGCCGGATATCAGGGAGAAGCTTATGCCTGCTTTACTTACGAAAATAACCGCATTCTTCACGGCAATCGTTATGCTTTTTACCGAACTTATTACGGTTTTTTATCCCCGTATTCCCGATGCAGAGCCCCTTTCCGAGCTTGAGAGATACTCAATCGCCGTAAAAAGGGATTTGCCGGATGAATTCTATGTTACATCCTCTGCCGGATTGAGTACGGAGGAGCTTCATACCCTCGTCTGCCTTCAGGGTATCGTGGCAAAGAAAAGCCCGTGCATTTTCATAGAGGATAACTGGGCAGGCAGCAGTGACCTTGCAGACCTTGAAAAAACGGGAAAGACTCTGATTCGTACCGATGCCGAAGGAAACAAATGGAATTTATATTCCCTTATCGGAAAGTTTTCATCCTTCATAGCCGACGGCGGCTGTGTCCTTTGGTCGGAATCCGAATTTGCTTACTCACTCAATGTGGCGGCTGATTTTGCTTCGCTTTACGGTTGGCTTCCCGTTACGCAAAAGGTGCTTGATAAGCTCGGCGACGGAATATTGACCGTTAAAAAGGACCTCACAAGCGAGGAAGACGGACCCGAACTTCAAAAGAAATATTACAAGCAGTTCAAAGGAAAATTCAATAAGGGCGCGGTAGTTCACGTTTCAAACAGAATGTACGGAATGAGAGACCTTGCCATTCAGCAGGGCTGGTACTGTTTCTATACCGAGGCAGACAGAGAAGGAACAGATTTCCTTAAAAAGGTGCTCGGAGATTTTGGCAGCGGCACTCACGTGCTCGGATGGGTTGAAAACGAAAAGAACTGTGTTAAAATCATATCCCGTGCCGGCTGTTCAATCTGCCCCATGGATTTCTGCAGGAATACAAGCTATCTTTCTCAGATTGAGATTCCCGTTTCCGCACAGAAAAAAACGGCGGTCGCTCACAGCGATGAATCAAAACATTACGTGTGTCTTTTGTTTTCCGACGGAGATAATATTCAATGGCTGATGAACGGCTACGGCGAATACTACGATAAAATACGTAATTGTGACGATGTGAATATCAGCTGGACCTTTTCACCCTCTCTTTATGAATTTGATCCGTTTATGCATAACAGAGTGTATGAAGCGGCAGGCGAAAACAATTATTTCGTCAGCGGTCCGTCCGGAGCGGCATACGCAAATCCCTCTGTATTCAGAAAAAGCGCTTTGGCGGATTTTTCAAAAGAAACCGCGGCGGCTATGCTCAGAAGCAATCAGAGAATCATCACCGTTCTTGATGATTATTATCCCCGCAGTCAGGCGGATATTCTCTATTCTCTCGGTTGGTTTTCAAGATATGATAATATTGACGGAGGTCTGCTTTTCCTTGATCCCGACAGATACGAAGCGGGCAGGGGACGAATCTGGTTCAGCAATGACAAGCCCTTCATCAGCACCCGCCTTTCCCTTTGGAACAGTGACGGCTATGACGGTGCGACAGATGAATGGCTTAAGGAGCAGGCGGATATTATCAACGGCTATCCCGTTGACATTCACAGCGTAAACGGATATTCGCTTATCTGCGTCCATGCCTGGACAATGAAAACCTCCTCAATACGTAAATTTGTTGACTGTCTCGGCGATAATGTGGAAATCCTTTCTGCCGGAGATTTCATAGAAACGATTTCAGCAAACGTACCACACAAAAACGCGGTACCCGTTACCGCTTATCAATAAGGAGTTTATATAATGGAAAAAAGTAAGAAATTAGGCGCCCGCCTCACCTTCAATCTTATCCTTTTCGGACTTATGGGACAGATTGCGTGGGCGGTTGAGAATCAGTTTTTCAATACCTTCCTCTTCAATGACGTGGGCGGAACTCCCAAGGATATCTCCCACATGGTTGCATGGAGTGCCGTTGCCGCGGTGCTTACCACCCTCATAATGGGTACTCTTTCCGATAAGGTAAATAAGAGAAAGCTCTTTATCTGCGGCGGTTACATCTTCTGGGGCTTCACGGTTATCGCTTTTGCATTCATTACAAGAGAAAATATAGCTTCCCTTCTGGGACTTGACGATAAGGAACGCATCAGAATCATGACCGTCAATGCGGTTATTATTATGGACTGCCTTATGACCTTCATGGGCTCAACCGGTAACGATGCGGCGTTCAATGCGTGGGTAACGGATATTACCTGCGACGAAAACAGAGCCACCACCGAGAGTATTCTCTCTCTTGTCGGCGTGTTCGCCATGGTTGCCGTAACGGTCGCATTTCCCATGTGTGCCGAGGGCTTCGGCTATCCCGTCTGCTTTGAGGCACTTGGCGGTCTCGTAATCCTCTGCGGTGTTATCGGTCTGTTTACGGTCAAGGATTCACTCAGCGGCGAAAAGAAAGAGAGCAATTTCTTCGGCGACCTTGTTTACGGCTTCAGGCCCTCCGTTGTAAAGGATAACAAGCCCCTTTACCTTGCACTTGCTTCCGTAGGCGTTTACAATATCGCGGTGCAGTGCTTCTTCCCTTATATCTTCATTTATCTTCAGCATCATCTCGGTTTTGATTTCAATAAAATCGGCGAGGCACTTACTCCTGCAACTATCGGCATTGCCGTCGTTGCCGTAATCGCCGTTGTAGTAGGTCTTATCTTAATCGGTAAGCTGATTGATAAATTCGGCAAGGCACTTTTCGTATTCCCCACCATCGTTATCTTCGTTGCGGGACTTACCTTTGCTTTCTTTGCAAAATCTCTCGGTGTATTTGCTCTTGCCGCCATTCCCGTGCTTGTCGGCTACGGTCTTCTTATGATTATCCTCAATGCCGCAGTGCGTGATTTTACCCCCGAAGACAAGGTAGGTCAGTTCCAGGGTATCAGAATGATATTCCAGGTGCTTCTTCCCATGGTCATCGGACCGGCTATCGGCAATTTCGTTATTGAAAAATTCGCGGACGGTACCTATACCAATGATTACGGTGAAATCGTAAACGTTCCCGTTCCCGCCATCTTCCTTGCTTCGGCAATCGTATCGGTTGTAATTCTCATCCCCGTTATTGCCCTTCGTAAAACCTGGCAGGCAAAGGCAGATGAGCTTAAGCAGGCAAATAAATAATCACCATACAAAAATATACCCGCCGGAGAGCATAAACTCTCCGGCGGGCTTTTTATCAATATCCGTTTATTTCTTTCTTTTGCATTGCGGCAAGTATCTTGCTCCTTACGTTGCCGTATTTCTTTTCAAGTGACGAAAGAAACTGCTTTACTTCCTCTCTCTCGGTGACTCCGTCCGCAGGGCAGGAGCTTGCCTTTACGGGCAGATTTTCCTTTCTTGCCACTCTTGCACAGTCGCTTTCCCTCGCGAAAATCATCGGTCTTATTACCGTAATATCCGCCTTTGACAGATAGGTTACGGGCATAAAGCAGTCAAGAGTGCCGCCGTTGAACAGATTCATTATAAACGTTTCCGCTACGTCATCAAGGTGATGACCCAGAGCCAGCTTGTTGCAGCCGAGCTCCTTTGCGGCATTGTTCAGTGCACCCCTTCTCATCTTTGAACAGAGTGAGCAGGGATTTTTTTCTTTTCTCACGTCAAATATCAGACTTGAAAGATTGGTCGGCTTTACGGTATATTCCACGCCAAGCTTGTCGCAGAGCTGTTTTATTTCGCTGAAATCTCCGTCCTTGTCACCGAAACGCATATCCAGGGAAATTGCGACGATTTCATATTTTTTCGGATAGAAATCCCGCATCTTTGCCATACCGCAGAGCAAAGCAAGAGAATCCTTGCCGCCGCTGACTCCGACGGCGATTCTGTCGCCCTCTTCAATCATTTCGTATTGCTGTGAGGCGGCACGCATATATCCAAGTAATTTCTGCATTTTTACTCCACACAGACACTTTCTATGCCGACGCAGGTGCCTGTTTGCTCGTCAATATCAAATATACATCCCCACATTGAGCAGGGGCCGTCAGCCGTTTCAAATCTTGCGGGCATACCCGTTCTGAGCCATCTGACGGAGGTGTCCGCCTTGATGCCGAGAATGGAATTTTTGGGGCCCGTCATACCGATATCCGTAATGAATCCCGTGCCGCAGGGCAGGATTTTCGCGTCTGCGGTGGCAACGTGAGTATGAGTACCGAATACCGCGGAAACCTTACCGTCAAGGTAACTTCCCATTGCACCCTTTTCTGCGGTCGCCTCTGCGTGAAAATCAACGATTTTGATTTTGCAGTCAACCTCGTCGAGTATTCTGTCCATTGTTTCAAAGGGATTGTCGCAGTCGTCCATATATACTCTGCCGGAAAGGTTGATAACACAGATCCTCGTTCTGCCCAGGTCAACGATTTCCCAACCCCTGCCGGGAGCTTCTCTGTGAAAATTTGCGGGACGGATTATTCCGCTTCTTGTATCGAGGTAATCGTAGATTTCTCTTCTGCGGAATACATGATTGCCGGTTGTGATGAAATCAACTCCGCTGTCAAAAAGATAATCTGCGGAGTGGGGGAGAATGCCGTTGCCGACCGCGGAATTTTCACCGTTTGCGATTACGAAATCAATTCCCTTCACTTTTTTGAATGAGGGCAGCTTTTCTCTGAGAAATTCACAGCCCTTGTCGGATACAACGTCGCCGATTGCAAAAATAATCATAATATCATCTTTCTAATTTGTCGTTTGCCCGATTATTTTATGATATTTGTACCTTTCTGTCAAGGCGTAATTATCGGATACCGTTAAAATCATTCACATAAAAAATATCCGCCGGAGAGGAGAGAATCCTCTTCGGCGGGGTTGATGTTTTATTATTTTGCTATGCCGAAAGCGCGGGTCTCTCTGATGAGATTGACCTTGATTTCACCGGGATAATCCATGGTGTTTTCAATCTTTTCGGCGATTTCTTTTGCAAGGAGTACCATTCTGTCGTCGGAAACCGTTTCGGGCTTGACGATGATTCTGACCTCACGGCCTGCCTGGATTGCAAATGAACGGTCAACGCCTTCAAATGAAGTGGCGATGTCTTCAAGAGCTTCAAGTCTCTTGATGTAGTTCTGAAGATCCTCTCTTCTTGCACCGGGTCTTGCGGCGGAAATGGCATCAGCCGCCTGAACGAGAATCGCAACCGTGCTCTTGGGCTCTACGTTGCCGTGATGAGCTTCAATAGCGTTGAGAATAAGGTCGTTTTCTCTGTATCTCTTTGCAAACTCGGCACCCAGAGCAACGTGGGTACCTTCCATCTCGTGGTCAAGTGCCTTGCCGATATCATGAAGAAGACCGGCTCTCTTTGCACTCTTTACGTCGGCACCGAGCTCTGATGCCATAAGACCTGCGATATAGGAAACCTCAAGCGAATGGTTAAGTACGTTCTGACCGTAGCTGGTACGGTATCTCAGCTTACCGAGAAGCTTTACGATTTCGGGGTTGACGTTGTTGACACCTGCATCAATGAGAGCTCTCTCACCGGTCTGCTTGATTGTCTGTTCAACCTCTTTCTTTGCCTTCTCATAAAGCTCTTCAATTCTGGCGGGATGGATTCTGCCGTCCTGGATGAGCTTCTCAATGGTAAGTCTTGCTACCTCTCTTCTTACGGGGTCAAACGAGGAAATGGTAATTACTTCGGGAGTGTCGTCAATAATAAGGGAAACACCGGTAATCATTTCAAGGGTACGTACGTTTCTGCCCTCTCTGCCGATGATTCTGCCCTTCATTTCGTCGTTGGGCAGGGGAACTACGGAAACAGTCGCCTCGCTGGCGTGGTCAGCGGCACAGCGCTGGATTGCGGTGGTGATAATCTCTCTTGCAAGGTTATCCGCCTCGTCCTTTGTTCTCTGTTCAACCTCCTGAATCCTCAGGGCTTTTTCGTGGTCAAGCTTGTCATCAAGCTTGCTGATAATGTAGGATTTTGCCTGTTCCTGTGAAAAACCGGAAATTCTTTCAAGCATTTCAAGCTCGCTGTTTTTCATGCGCTCAACTTCTTCAAGCTTTGCATCTGCGTTCTTGATTTTGCCCTCAAGAACTTCTTCCTTCTTTTCAAGGGTCTCGGTTTTCTTTTCAAGGGTTTCTTCCTTCTGGGTTATGCGGCGTTCCAGTCTCTGTACCTCGGAACGTCTTTCACGAAGCTCTTTTTCGGTTTCTGTCCTCTGTTTGTGAATCTCATCCTTTGCTTCGAGAATTGCTTCTTTTTTCTTTGCTTCGGATGCTGCGATGGCATCGGAAAGGATTTTGTTGGCTTCTTTTTCAGCTGAGCCGATAGCTGCTTCGGCAACCTTTTTTCTGTGCTGACCGCCGATTATGAATCCGATGATACCGCCGATTATGAGAGCAGCAGCCGCTGCAATTACGGGAACTAAAAATGCGGGCATTTTTTGCCTCCTTTCAGATTTTGTGAGTGCGGTTATCCGCTTTATCGTATTGAAGTAAAAAATTCAATAATGATGCATATCAAGATATAGTATCCATAAAACACCACATTGCTATATTATACTAATTGTGGTATATTGTCAAGCAATTTCTGTATATTTTGTGCAATTTATTGTTGACAATCCCAACATATAGTGATAATATATCACCAAATATTGAAATCTTTGAGGCAGAGCCCTGCCGAGATGTCGGATTTACAGAGAGTCATTCCGCGGCTGAAAGAGTGACATTCCGTATTGTCGGGGTACCACTGCCGAGTGTGTGGCGAAATAAGTCACGCCGTACGGCTGCGTTAAAGCTTCAGAGTGCCGGCTTATGGTCGGAACAGCGGGTGGAACCGTGGGATGTAAATTATATCTCACCTCGTTATTCGGGGTGGGATTTTGTTATTTATGAAAGGATGATAGCTATGGTAAAGGTTACTCTCAGAGACGATGTCCGTGAATTTGAAAACGGCATCAGTGCATACGAAATCGCAAAGAGCATCAGCGACGGCCTTGCAAGAGCTGCCTGCGTATGTAAAATTGACGGCGAAGTCAAAGATTTAAGAACTGCAATTAATAAGGACTGCACCCTTGAAATTCTCACATTTGACGATGATGACGGCAAGAGAACTTACCGCCATACCGCTTCCCATATTCTCGCACAGGCAGTCAAGCGCCTCTTCCCCGAGGCAAAGCTTGCCATCGGTCCCGCAATCGAAAACGGCTTCTATTACGATTTTGACGTTGAAAAGCCCTTTACTCCCGACGACCTTGAAAAGATTGAAGCGGAAATGAAAAAAATCATCAAGGAAAATCTTCCCCTTGAAAGATTTGAAATGACACCCGCCGAAGCAATCAAATACTACGAGGACCTCGGTGAAATTTACAAGGTAGAGCTTGTCAAAGAGCACGCAGACAAGGGCGAAAACATCAGCTTTTATAAGCAGGGCGAATTTACCGAGCTCTGTGCAGGTCCTCACCTCGGCTCAACCGGTAAGGTAAAGGCATTCAAGCTTACCTCCGCAACAGGCGCTTACTGGAGAGGCAACGAAAAGAATAAGATGCTTCAGAGAATCTACGCGACTGCTTTCACAAAGAAAGAGGACCTTGAGGCGTATCTTGAAGCCATTGAGGAAGCAAAGAAGAGAGACCACAGAAAGCTCGGCAGAGAGCTCGGACTTTACGTTCTCCGTGACGAAGCACCCGGTATGCCCTTCTTCCTTCCCAACGGTATGATTCTGCGCAATACCCTCATTGATTACTGGCATCAGGTTCATAAGAAATGGGATTATCTTGAAATCTCCACTCCTCAGATCATGAAGCGTTCCCTTTGGGAAACTTCGGGTCACTGGGAGCATTATCACGACGATATGTTCACCACCGTCATTGAGGATGAGGATTTTGCAATCAAGCCCATGAACTGCCCCGGCAGTATCCTTGTCTATGACCTTGAGCCCCACTCATATAAAGAACTTCCCCTTCGTTACGGCGAACTGGGCAGAGTTCACAGAAATGAGCTTTCCGGCGCTCTTCACGGCCTTTTCCGTGTCCGTTGCTTCACTCAGGACGATGCTCACATTCTCCTTGCTCCCGAGCAGATTACTGACGAGGTAGTCAGAATCGCTCAGCTCTTTGATGAAGTGTACGAGCTGTTCGGACTTCCCTATGAAATTGAACTTTCCACCATGCCCGAGGACCATATCGGCTCAGAGGAGGACTGGGAAATCGCCACAAACGCCCTTGCAAACGCCATTACAAGCGTAGGCAAGACCTATATCATCAACGAAGGTGACGGTGCATTCTACGGCCCCAAGCTTGACTTCCATATCAAGGACAGTCTCGGCAGAACATGGCAGTGCGGTACTATTCAGCTTGACTATCAGCTTCCCGGCAGATTCAATCTTGAATACACCGGCTCAGACGGTGAGAAGCATACTCCCGTTATGATTCACAGAGTTGTATTCGGCTCCGTTGAAAGATTCCTGGGCGTTATCACCGAGCATTTCGCAGGTGCATTCCCCCTGTGGCTTTCTCCCGAGCAGGTAAGAATCCTTCCCATCGCAGACCGTCATCACGATTTCGCCGCGGAAATCAACTCAAAGCTTGATGCTGCAGGCATCCGCGGTACGGTTGATACCAGAAGTGAAAAGACCGGCTATAAGATCCGCGAAGCTGTCATGAAGAAGATTCCCTATATCATCGTTCTCGGTGACAAGGATATTGAAAACGGTACGGTTTCCGTTCGCCGCCGCGGTGAAGAGCAGTCCGCTGCAATGACTCTTGACGAGTTTATCGCCATGGCAAAGGCAGATATCGACTCCAAGAAAATCTGGTAAGCCGATAATTCTGAAAAATTTGTTAATTCAAAGGCGTTTTGTGAACTTTTATGTTTACAAAACGCTTTTATTATGCTAATATATCTGTTGGTATTTTTATCCAAACAAATTATGGAGGTAATTATTCATGGCAATTCAGAGAAAAATGAAGACCATGGACGGTAACAACGCTGCGGCACACGTTTCCTATGCGTTTACTGAGGTAGCAGGCATTTATCCCATCACTCCCTCAAGCCCCATGGCAGACTATGTTGACCAGTGGTCGGCACAGGGTCTTAAGAACATCTTCGGTACAACAGTTAAGGTTGCAGAGATGCAGTCCGAAGCAGGCGCTTCCGGTACAGTTCACGGTTCACTTGCAGCAGGCGCTCTCACCACAACATATACTGCTTCCCAGGGTCTCCTTCTTATGATTCCCAATATGTACAAGATCGCAGGCGAGCTTCTTCCCAGCGTTTTCCACGTTTCGGCACGCTGCGTAGCTTCCCACGCTCTTAACATTTTCGGCGATCATTCAGACGTATACGCATGCCGTCAGACCGGTTTTGCTATGCTCGCTGAAACAAATCCCCAGGAAGTTATGGACCTCGGCGCTGTTGCTCATCTTGCAGCAATCAAGGGCAGAGTTCCCTTCATCAACTTCTTTGACGGCTTCCGTACTTCTCACGAAATCCAGAAAATCGCAGTATGGGATTATGAAGACCTTAAAGAAATGTGCGATATGGATGCTGTTGAAGCATTCCGTAAAAGAGCACTCAATCCCGAGAGACCCGTTATGCGCGGTTCTCACGAAAACGGTGATATCTTCTTCCAGCACAGAGAGGCCTGCAACAAGTATTATGACGAGCTTCCCGCAGTTGTTGAAGAATATATGGATAAGGTTAATGCGAAGCTCGGCACAAACTACAAGCTCTTCAATTACTACGGCGCTCCCGATGCAGAGAAGGTTATCGTAGCTATGGGCTCAATCTGTGACGTAGCAGAGGAAGTTATTGACTATCTTACCGCTAAGGGTGAGAAGGTCGGCCTTGTCAAGGTTCGCCTTTACAGACCCTTCTCAGCTGAGAAGCTTGCTGAAGCAATTCCCGCTTCCTGTAAGAAGATTGCGGTTCTTGACAGAACAAAGGAACCCGGTTCACTCGGTGAGCCCCTTTATCTTGACGTTGTTGCCGCTCTTGCAGCAACAGGCAGACAGGGCATCAAGGTAGTCGGCGGCCGTTACGGTCTCGGCTCAAAGGATACTCCTCCCGCAAGCGTATTCGCAGTATATGACGAGCTTGCAAAGGATGAGCCCAAGAATAAGTTCACAATCGGTATCAACGATGACGTTACGGGTCTTTCACTTGAAGAGAAGGCAGCTCCCAACACAGCAGCCGAAAGCACTATCGAGTGTAAGTTCTGGGGTCTCGGCGGTGACGGTACTGTTGGCGCAAATAAGGACTCCATCAAGATTATCGGTGACCATACCAATAAGTACGTTCAGGCATACTTCCAGTATGACTCCAAGAAGACCGGCGGTATCACCATTTCTCACCTTCGTTTCGGTGATGAGCCCATCAAGTCCCCCTACTATATCAACAAGGCAAACTTCGTTGCATGCCATAACCCCTCATACGTTGAAAAGGGCTACAAGATGGTCAACGACGTAAAGCCCGGCGGTGTATTCCTTATCAACTGCCAGTGGGATGAAGCTGAGCTTGCAGAGAAACTCAATGCAGAGACAAAGAGATATATCGCAAACAACGACATCCAGCTTTACACTGTTAACGCTATCGATCTTGCTCAGAGCATCGGCCTCGGCAAGAGAACAAATACAATCCTTCAGTCCGCATTCTTCTCACTTTCAAAGGTTCTTCCCGAAGAAGAAGCAATCGGCTACATGAAGGAAAAAGCACAGAAGTTCATGAAGAAGGGCATCGAAATCGTTCAGATGAACGAGAAGGCAATTGATCTCGGTGCCACCGCATACAAGAAGATCAACGTACCCGCAGAGTGGAAAGATGCCGTTGATTCAGCTAAGCCCGAAGCATCCAAGGGTGCTGCAAAGCTCGTTGCTCAGGTTGACAACATCATGAAGCCCGTCGGCCTTATGGACGGCGATGCTCTTCCCGTATCCGCATTTGTTGATTACGCTGACGGTACGTTCCAGCAGGGCGCAGCAGCTTATGAGAAGCGCGGCGTTGCCGTTATGGTTCCCGCATGGAACGCTGCTACCTGTGCTCAGTGTAACAAGTGCTCCTACGTATGTCCCCACGCTACAATCAGACCTTACCTCCTCAATGATGAAGAAGCTGCCGGCGCTCCCGAAAATGCAATCATCGTTGACAAGAAGGCAGGCAAGGGCAAGGGCGTTTATAAGTATACACTTGCTGTTTCTCCTCTTGACTGTATGGGATGCGGCGTATGTATCGGTGTATGCCCCACAAATTCACTTACCATGGTTTCCAGAGAGAGCCAGGACGATATGCAGCCCGTATTTGATTATATGGTTGCAAACGTTTCCGTTAAGGAAGAATGCACTGACAACACCGTAATCGGCAGTCAGTTCAAGACTCCTCTCCTTGAGTTCTCCGGCTCCTGCGCCGGCTGTGCAGAGACATCCTATGCACGCCTTATCACCCAGCTCTTCGGTGACAGAATGTACATCTCCAATGCTACCGGCTGTTCATCAATCTGGGGCGGTCCCGCAGCAACATCACCCTACACCGTTAACAAGGAAGGCCACGGTCCCGCATGGGCTAACTCCCTCTTTGAAGATAACGCAGAGCATGGCTTCGGTATGTACCTTGGCCAGAATGCTATCCGCAACAGTCTCATCGCTAAGGTCAAGACCTTAACCGAGTCCGATTGCGCTCCCGAAGAAGTCAAGGCAGCTGCTCAGGCATACCTTGATACAGTTGACGACGGCGCAAAGAACGGCGAAGCTGCAAAGGCACTCGTTGCTCTTCTTGAAGGCCGCGACTGTGACACCTGCAACGAAATCGTTAAGAATAAGGAATACCTTGCTAAGAAGTCCGTATGGATTTTCGGCGGCGACGGTTGGGCTTATGATATCGGCTTCGGCGGTGTTGACCACGTACTTGCTTCCGGCGAAGACGTAAACATCATGGTATTCGATACCGAGGTTTACTCCAACACCGGCGGACAGGCATCCAAGGCATCAAACATCGGTCAGGTTGCTCAGTTTGCTGCTGCAGGTAAGGCAGTTGCAAAGAAGAGTCTTGCCGAAATCGCTATGAGCTACGGTTACGTTTACGTAGCACAGATCGCTATGGGCGCTGATCAGAATCAGACAATCAAAGCCCTCACAGAAGCAGAAGCATATCACGGTCCTTCAATCGTTATCGCTTACGCTCCCTGCGAGATGCACTCCATCAAGGGCGGTATGACAAATTGCCAGGCCGAGATGAAGAAGGCAGTTGACTGCGGTTACTGGAATATGTTCCGTTACAATCCCGCTCTCAAGGCAGAAGGCAAGAATCCCTTCACGATTGACAGCAAGCCCGCTACGACCAGCTACAGAGACTTCATCATGAATGAGGCACGTTATTCACAGCTTACAAGATCCTTCCCCGAAAGAGCAGAATCACTCTTCACAAAGGCAGAGGAAACATCCGTTGCAAGATATGCACATCTCCTCAAGCTCAAGGATCTCTACGCTCCCGATGCCGAATAATTAAATCCTTTACGAGAGGTCACCTTCGGGTGGCCTCTTTTGTTTGTGATTGCAGATAAACAAAAAATCCATCGGCTTATTTACCGATGGATTATTTTTTATAACGAGTATACTCCCGATTCAAGCACCGCGTATTCAGTGTCTTTAACTCTGAAATATTTATACACGGGCTCGTGGAAAATATAGAAATCGCTGATTTTGTAATCAGTCAGACCGATTGTCCTGATTTTGAAAGAATTTGAATTGCACACATAAAGGCAGTTGTCATATACGGAAAGACTTATCGGATGTGAAAACGCCTTCTCGTTGGGACCGCCTATACGGAATTCAATTCTGTCATACTTTACGGAATAGTTGATTACCGCATTTGCCTCGGGGACTGTCATCCAGAGATCGCGTCCTACGGGCTCGGGTGAGACGGCGGGGTTGTCAAGATAGGCAACCTTTCTCTCCTCAAGAATTATTCCGTTGTTATTGAAAATTTTAAGCGTGCCGTTTTTGAATGCGGCAATGTTTTCGCCTGCGGTTATGGGCCTGAGTGAGCAGGTAACGAAGTCGCCCAGACTTTTTGCAAGATGGATTCCGCCTTCGCCGTACTTATATTCCACGTACGCTTTAACCGGAATCCTCTCAAATAAATCCGCATGCATATCATAGTTGAAAAAGCCGATTGCTTCCTGGTCATAATCTATCAGTTCCTTACAGGCGTACACGAATCCGTGGTCTGTGGGAAAGATATCAAGCAGGTCGGCATTGAATATTTTCTGCAAAATGTTTTCCTCCGTAGAAAGCCCGCCTTGCCGGCTATGAATTCTTGTAACCTGCTCCAAAGCAGGTGGGTGCCTCCCGACAGGTTCGCGCTCCCTTCGTCCGCCGAAGCGGGAGGTCTGCAGTCCGCTGTCGGAGACCGGCTCCCTATAAGTGTGTGTTGGGTTACATCAGTATCATAGTTGTCGCACAAGGCAGGTCTTTGCTGAAAACCGAAATGAATAATTATTCTTCCTCTTCGTCGTCTGCGAACATCTCTGCGAATCTGTCGAGGAATATGTGACCTATTTCGTCGTATTCATCATCGTCCTCGATGGGCTCGAGTACAACCTCGTCGCCTTCACCGGGAATAACTCTCAGTACGATGAATTCATCATCTGCATCCTCGGGAACAGCAGCGGGATTTTCGGGCAGGGGACACAGAGCGACATAAAGACCGTTTTCCGTTTCAATTCTGTCAAGCTCTTCAAATACGTGCTCTTTTCCTTCTTCGTCTATTACGCTGACTATGTCAGGAGTATATTCTTCTTCCATGTGTTTTCTCCTTATTGATTTTTACATATTTTACTATGAACTTATAAAACTGTCAACTATATTCGCTGACCGCAATATGCCGTGTGTTTCCCCGATTTCAGTTTATACTTCCGGAAATTTCACCTGACTGCATTTTATATGCGTTTTCGGCGCATACGTAAGCGTTGAACGCTTCTTTTTCAACGGTGAATTCAACCATACTGTCTTCATTTACCGACCAGTAGTTGTTGATTTTATATCCGGAATAAACGGTCTTGCCGCTTTCGTCCGTCAGCTTGATTCTATAAAGGAATACGGGCATTCCGTCGGTTGAAACGGCGGCAGGGAATGAAACCGTTGTTTTTCCTTCTTCACGTTTTACCGTTACCTTTGCTTCATCTTCAAATTCCGGTGCAGATGAAAGTGCCTTCTGATTTTTTACCGTAAAGGGATGAGAAGCAATGTCCGTAATATCCGTCAGCAGATAGTCGCAGAGCCATGCTCTGTTGTTTACGTCAAATCCTCTCAGACGCACGTTGTTATCCTTGTCAACCTCGATTATCCATGCCTGAGGACAGTCATAGCATCCGTCGGGGTGGACCGTTCTGTCCGTGCCTACCGTAAATTCAAGGTAATGCATTGAGCCCGTACCGATTGCGGTAAAAGTGCCCTGCCAGATTGAACGGGGATCGTTTACGGGATAGTGAGAGTGACCGGAAATATCAATTACCTGGGGATATGCGGCAAGAATATCGCTGAAATATATTTGACCCCAACCCTCGGAGCCGATCTTTGAGCCGTAAACCGTATCTGCAACGTGCTCGTGATGTGCAACGAAAATGGGCTTTTCCGGGTCTTCTGCAGATGCTTCTTCAAGCTGTTTGCGAAGCCATGCTCTCTGAGATAAGTCATATTTCAGAGCTTCCTTCTTTGAGGTGGAAATGCAGATAAAATGGAATCCGTTTATTATGGTGTGAAAATCCGAATCCTTGCCCGTAAGATTTTCAACGAAACCGAGTGCCTTTTCTTTTCCTGCATAGCCGTCGTGATTTTTGGCTACGAGTGCAAGAATTTCCGTTTCGTCCTTTACCGATTCTTTTATTACCTTATCTGCGGTTTCAAACTGCTCGGGCTCACCGCTGTTGGTTATGTCGCCTGCAAAAAGCACGGCGTCAAGTTTTGAATATCCGCCGTCCGTAAGACCGTAAGCAAAGTCAATTGCATTTCTGATTCTGTCCGTCTTCTTGTCCTCGGGACCGTCAATGTGAGTGTCACTGCAGGCAAAGAAGCGTAATACCGGCTGAAAATTCTTCGGCTCTTGCTTCTGAATGACTCCGCCGGAAAGGGTTGCCGAAATGAAAGTAATCAACGCCATGATGAGTGCAAAAAACGATTTCATTTTTATTTCTCCTTATGATTTTTTTCGGATTTTATTTTTTGATTTTTGACCAGTATTCCTTTGCCGCCTGCTCCATTTTATTGTCGCCGTATTCATAGTATTTTCTGTCCTTGATGGCATCGGGAAGATACTGCTGCTTTACCCAGTGACCCTCAAATGAGTGGGCATACTGATAATTCTGTCCCGGATTTTCATTATCCGCGCCGTCGTAATGCTTATTCTGAAGCTGACGGGGGATAGGACCCGTCTTGCCTCTCTGAACGTCACTCATGGCAGAGTTTACAGCGTTGTATGCACTGTTTGATTTCGGAGAGGTGCATACGAGTATTACTGCGTCGGCAAGGGGAATCCTTGCTTCGGGAAGTCCCAGCATCTGTGCCGCGTCAACAGCCGCTTTTACTATGGGAATTATCTGCGGATATGCAAGCCCTACGTCTTCGCACGCGCAGACCATGAGACGCCTGCAGGCAGACGGTAAATCGCCCGCTTCAAGAAGCCGTGCAAGGTAATGAATTGCCGCATCGGGATCGGAGCCCCTCATGGATTTCTGATAAGCTGAAATGATATCGTAATGCTCGTCGGAATCCTTATCGTAACGCATGGGGCTTTTCTGCGTAAGTGAAACCGCATTTTCAAGTGAAACGAATCGCTTTTCACCCTGCTTTACGGAGCTTAATGCGCAAAGCTCAACGCTGTTCAGCGATTTTCTGACGTCGCCTGCGCAGGCGGTGGCGATATGCTCTATAACGCCGTCCTCTATTTCATATTCCTCGTTTCGTTCCTTCGCCATATAATCAAAGCCGCGCACGATGACCTTCTTTACGTCATCGGGAGTAACGCTTTTGAATTCAAATACGGTTGAACGGCTCAGAATAGCGGAATAAACGTAAAAATAAGGATTTTCCGTAGTTGATGCAATCAGGGTGATTCTGCCGTTTTCAATGTATTCAAGCAGAGTCTGCTGCTGCTTTTTATTGAAATACTGAATTTCGTCAAGATACAGCAGTATTCCGTTTGCGGCGGCGAGGGTGTCCAGCTGAGCCACCACGTCCTTTATATCAGCCGTGCCTGCGGTTGTGCCGTTGAGCTTGACAAGGTATCTGTCCGTCTGCTTTGCAATGATATTTGCAAGCGTTGTCTTTCCGACACCGGGAGGACCGTAAAATACCATGTTGGGCAGTTCGCCCGATTCAATTATATTTCTCAGGGGCTTTCCCTGACCTATCAGATGCTCCTGACCGGCCATATCGTCTATGGTTTTCGGCCTGAGTCTGTCGGCAAGAGGAGAGGACATATCTGTTCCTTCTTTCCGTTAAAACAATGTAGATGAACGGAGTGCCGCCATCCGCTTTATTATATGATTACTTACATAATATTAGCACAATTTCAGCCGTTTTGCAATAAATATGAAAAATTACAAAAAAGTGAGAAAAACGGAGAAAAAACGAGAAAACAAGAGAAAACCGTTATTTTTCGGCAAAGTCTGACCAAAACTGACCTTTGCAAATTTGACCTTTCCTGACTATAATGCAGACATAAGGTCAGAGAAAGTCAAAAAAGAGGTGAATTTATGAGTATAAGCAACGATATTACCCGTATGATTATGCAGATGATGGAAAACGACGGCTCTGCCGAAATCAAACGAAACGATTTTGCCCAGGAGCTCGGGTGTGTTCCCAGCCAGATAAACTACGTTATATCCTCAAGATTTACTCCGGAGCACGGCTATATAGTCGAGAGCCGCAGAGGCGGGGGAGGATATATAAGGATTACCCGTATTGTTACGGATAAATCCTCAGCCATAATGCACCTTATAAATTCAATCGGAAGCGAGATAGATTCTCTGACCTGCAGAAGCCACATTATGAACCTTTATAATGCGGATATGATTGACTTATCAAGTGCACGGCTTATGCTTGCGGCAACAGACGATGCCTCGTTCAGGACTATTCCTCCTTCAATGAGGGACGGATTGAGGGCATCAATACTTAAACAATGCTTACTTGTCAAAGGAAAGGATGATTGATTATGTTATGTCAGAACTGTGAAAGAAACGAAGCCACTACCCATATCAAACAGATTGTCAACGGCGATATGACAGAGAGCCATCTTTGCTCCGCCTGCGCAAATCATCTCGGCTATACCGATATGTTCTCCGGCTTTGACCTTAATATATCCGAATTTTTCAGCGGACTTCTCGGGGATATGCTTCCCACACTCATGCCCGGCACGGTAAAAAGATGTGAGAAATGCGGATGCTCGTTTGATGATATAGTCCGTGAAGGCAAGGTCGGATGTGCCGAATGTTACAGGACCTTCTATACACGCCTTCAGCCCTCGATTCAGAGAATCCACGGTAAAATCAAGCATACCGGAAAAATCGGTGCGGGCCGTTCCGAAGAGAAAAAGACGGAAACCAATGAAGAAAAAATAGAAAAATTAAAGGCAAAAATGGATGAAGCGGTTAAAATCCAGGATTTTGAATCCACCGCGCAGATAAGAGACGAAATCAAGGCATTGGAAGGAGGAAGAAACGATGAATAAATGGTACGGTGAAAAGGGTGACAACGGCTCGATAGTGCTTTCCACAAGAGTCCGTCTTGCCCGTAATATTGAAGAGTATCCCTTCCCCTCACGCCTTGACGTTGAGGGAAGAAACAAGGTAAACGAGCTTGTTAAAAGCGTAATATTCGAGAATGACCCGGACAACAGCTTTTCATATATGGAAATGAAGGATTTGTCAAGAACTCAGGCGGTTTCTCTTGCCGAAAGGCATGTGATAAGCCCCGAATTTGCTTCCTGCAAAGAGGGTACGGCACTTATTCTTTCCTCCGATGAAAGCGTAAGCATTATGCTCTGCGAGGAGGACCATATCCGTCTTCAGGTTATGAAAAGCGGACTTGCCCTTGAGGAGGCATTTGCCCGTGCGGATGCCATAGATTCCGTTCTTGATGAAAAACTGAAATATGCCTTTGACGACAGAATCGGTTATATGACAAGCTGTCCTACAAATCTCGGCACAGCCATGAGAGCATCGGTTTATCTTCATCTTCCCGCTCTCACTGCCTGCGGTCAGATTTCGGCGCTTTCAAATACCGTATCAAGCTTAGGCATTTCCATTACCGGCGCATACGGCAGCAGACATCAGCCCCTGGGTGATATTTACCAGGTCAGCAACAGAATCACACTCGGCATTACCGAGGAAACTGCCATTGCAAATCTTAAATCCATAGTCCTCCAGCTTGTCAATCAGGAAAAGAACGCCGCCGAGCGTGAGCTTAAAAATCCCGCTATGGAGGATAAGCTTTACAGGGCAGTCGGTCTTCTTTCAAATGCAAGACTTGTAAATATCGGAGAATTTATGGACCTTATCAGCTATGTGAGAATGGGTGCCGCCAACGGTATTCTTGATATCCCCGTGGAAAAAATCAACGAGCTGATTTATGATGTTCAGCCCGCAACCGTTTCCGTTATGAATGAGGATATAAATTCCGCTTCAGCAAGAGATTCAAAGAGAGCCGAAATGTGCAGGGAGGTTCTCAAATAAAATAAAACCTGCCGTGAAGTGAGGTTACAGTATGGATTCAATTACTCTGTTTCTTATATTGGCAGTCGCTGCCGAAGCAATTATCACCGCAATCCAGCTCGTTTTTACAAGGAAAGAAATGAAAAACGGTGTCCGTATAGGTCTTGCCGCAGGTAAGCTTCTGCTTGCAATCGTGTTCGGACTGCTTGTGCTTGCGGGACCGACGGCATTGAGACCCGTTCAGCTTGAAATGACAGTGCTTTATGCGGTTATGCTTCCGGAAGCGGTCATTCAGCTTGTGTTTGCAGTCGTAACGGCTGTTTCAAAGAAAAAAACGCCATTCGGTCTTGTAAAGGCGGTATGTTTCGTCGGTGTTATCATATTCGTTGTAACGGGTATGGTAAACAGCCAGAAAATCAAGCCCGATTATCATACGTATTCGTCCGATAAAATCAAACAGCAGCATACCTTTGTCTACCTTGCGGACCTTCATTACGGCGGAGCTCAGAGAGAAAAGTACGTAAAGAATGCCATTGCGGAAATCAAAAAGCTTGATCCGGATTTTATCCTTCTCGGCGGTGATATCACAGATGATTTCACTACGAAGGAGCAGGTCGGGGATTTATACGGATTTATTACCGAAGGTTATGATAAGCCCGTATATTTCACCTACGGCAATCACGACAGACCTCTCAGCACAAAGAATTACGATGACAAGTACCTGAAAAAGGTGCTTGATGAAAACGGAATAATAATCCTTAACGATAAATATGTCTGTATATCCCGTGACCTTGAGATTCTCGGCAGAGAGGATATGAGTGAAAAGGATAAGCGTCTTGATGCGGATAAACTGAAGAATGCCGTTCCCGACCATTATCTTGTGGTTGCAGACCATCAGCCGGGCGGCATAGGCGAAAATCTTCCGCTTAAGCCCGACCTTCAGCTTTCGGGACACACCCATGCAGGTCAGCTTTTCCCGCTTCGGGTATTCTACGACCTGTTCATTTCAAAATCCTGCGGCGAAAAACAGTATGACGATACGGTTCTCTATGTTTCGCCCGGATTTTCCTGCTGGCGTTTTCCTTTCAGAACGGAGGCAAATTGCCGCTATGAGGTTATTACCCTGACACCTGCACAGTAAAAAGACAATATTCAGGGCGGAGATTCGTTTGAATCTCCGCCCTGCTTTTTATTCATCTTCATATAATCATAACTGCCGGTATCGGCAAATTACATATAAATGACTCCGTAAAAAATATATCTTTTTCCTTTACTGTATTAACGATACATTTTTATTTGTTTCTTCCGTAAACCCTTACGTAGTCAACGACAAAATCAGCGGGGAAGGCGCTTTCGGGATTGTCAAGCACCTCGGGATGCTCCTGACCGTCAAGCTTCACCTGACAGGTGAGCAGCATAAATGCGGGATCGGTCGTTGCACCGTTGGTTGATCTGCCCGTTTCCCTGCCGTCAATGTAAAAGACGAATTCGTTTTCTTCCCATAAAACGCCGTAGGTGACGTATTCGTTGTAGATATCTTTGTCTACACGGTATTTTCCTACGATTTCACTCTGAAATCTGCCTTCCTCGGGCAGCCATTTGTGTAAGGTATGTAACGTGCTGTTCGCAAAATCCTTGCCGTAATTGAATGATTCCATGACGTCAATTTCCGTGTATCCGGTATCGGGACCATTCAGGCGGTCCTTCTGACCCTTTGTCATCATCCAGAATGCGGACCACATACCCTTTGCGGCAGGGGCCTTGCATCTGCATTCGTAGTAACATCCGGGCTTGAAATTACTGTAATCATCGGTGTTTTCAATTCCGTATGTATACCAGCCGGGACCCTTGCTTCCGTCTTCAAGATACTTTGTGGAAATAATCATGTTGTTTCCGTCAAAGGACATCATGCTTTCGTCAAAGATTTCGCCTGTACCCAGCATGGGGCAGGTCTGCCACACGTCCTTATCAAGACTGTCGCCGTTGAATTCGTCGCAGAAAACGATTGAGTAGTTGCTTAAATCTATTTCATCGCCGATAATCGGACCGGGATTGTCATAGATTATGACTCCGAGAAGCTGAAAAACCGCAAGTATTGATGCAAAAAAGCCCTTGATTTTTCCCGTAAAAAACAGAAGGGGCAGCTTTTTGAGTACGAGGGGAATTGCTTTAAGTGCCGTCATCTGACGTACCGCAAGCTTTGCAAGCAGAGATTTGAACATATATTGTCTCCTTTATATCGTTTATCTGACTGAGGGCGTGACGTCGTGTATAACTTCATCAATTACGGCACCGGTGTCGTCTTTTGAAACGAAAGTGATTTTACCGTCTGAGAAGGTCATCATCGTGGCAATGAAGCCGTTATCGGTCTTGCCGCCGGTCACGTGCTGTGAAAACGATGTTCTGCCTTCCATGAAATGAAGATCAAGACGGTGCAGATGACCGAATATTGCGTCGTCGATTCCCAGATTCTCAAGGGCGGGAGTCCAGTCGTTGCCTTGTTCATCCCAAATAGCCGTGCTGTGGGTTATGCACAGACGGTATTTTGTTGTTTCATTTGTGTCGGGTGTGAGATTTTTCAGCCACTGAGTTTCCGTATTTATATATGAGCTGAAGTCAACAAGTCCGCTGTATTCCGGGTGGTCGTCGGCCTTATCCTCTCCGCAGTCAAGAACGACCGACCAGATGGGCCCGTAGTTGAACGTAAAGTAGAGATTGCCGCTTGAGGTTTTGAAATAGGTCATGAATTCGCTTGCGTATGCTCCTCTGGGCTCGTGATTTCCCCTTGCATAGACGACGGGAATCTCTCCGTTTGAAAACTTTCTTGATATATCAAGTATCTGAAGGAACTGCTCCTTTGTCATCATGGTATCGGCAATATCACCGTTGAGAATGATTATATCCGGCTTTTCTTCAAATGATGAGGCCGCTTTGTATGCGGCTTCCGGCTTCCCGTGAACGTCGGAAATGACAAGGGCGTTTATTGATTCCTGATTGTTGAATCCCTTGAAATTTATGGAATCCGAGGTGATTGTCTTTCCTTTTATCGCTTCGTATGCGCCTTTATAAGCGACAAACTGGGAGGATACGGTATAGGTGTTGTTATCAAGATGCTTCTTGGGTACACGAACGGAATGAACCGTGTCGTTGCTTCTGACGTTGCCGCCCGTATGGTCGGTTACGGTGTATTCCGTTCCGTTATAGGTGTACATGACCTTTCCCGAGCTGCACTTGGTGGTAGTCCACATTACGGTGTACATATCGTCGCCGGATTCAAAAACTACCGGCTGAGTATCAAATCTGAAAACAAGAGTGCCTATAGGCATTCCGAATACTGCCTGAAGTACCTGAAAAGCGATAATCAGACCGCTTAAAATTGTCCTGAAAAATTCCGTCATGCAATTACCTCCGTAAGTAATCTGAAACACAAAGAGCAGGGAATAATTACCCCTGCCCGAAATGTCATTGTTTTTTCTTTTTTGTAACGATACAAACGATTGCTGCTACGAGTGCCACAGCGCCGGCGGCAATGAAGACGATATATTTACCGTCGTCACTGCCTGTGCTTACTGCAGTCTCAACGAGCTCTGCAGCGTCTGCGGAATTGCCGCCCAGAAGAGTGGATAAACCGATGATTGCAACACCGATTACCATGATTGCCACCATAACAAGGGCGATTATTCTGACCATTGTGTTTCTCTTTTTCATTGCTTTACCTCAATTCAGTCCGAGAATTTTTTTCATATCGTTACCGATGGCATCTGCCTTTGCTTCCGCCTCGGCGTAATCCTTGCCTATACCGGTAAGGTAAACCTTGATTTTCGGCTCCGTTCCCGAAGGCCTCATGATAAGGAAGTTGCCGTTTTCAAGACCGTATGCCAGTATGTTTGACTTGGGAAGAGTTGTTTCGCTCTTTTCGCCCGTAACGGTGTTGACGACTTCCTTCGTATTGTAGTTGTATGTTTCAATGACCTTCATTCCGCCCAACTCTCTGGGAGGATTAACTGCGGTGGAGGACATGATTTCCTGCATCTTTACCATACCGTCTGCTCCTTCAAATACGAAGCTGAGCAGTTTATTGCAGTAGAATCCGAATTCCTCATACAGCTCATAGAGTACGTCAACGAGTGTTTTGCCGATTGACTTATAGTAAGCGGTCATTTCGCATATCATCAGCGAGGCGGCAACCGCGTCCTTGTCTCTTGCGTGAGTACCGATGAGATAGCCGTAGCTTTCCTCAAAGCCGAGTATGAAATCGTCGCTTCTGCCCTGAGCATCAAGCTGACAGCAGATTTCACCGATGTATTTGAAGCCCGTAAGCACGTCAATGAGCTTTGCGTTGTATTTCTCACAGATTTTATCAACCAGTTTTGTGGAAACAAATGATTTGATTACGATGGGCTCTTCGGGAAGAGTACCGAGAGCGGCCCTCTGTGAAAGTATATAGTTTACAAGCAGTGCGCCTATATCGTGACCGCTGAGCAGCTTGTATTCACCGTTTGAGAGAACGGCTGTACCTACTCTGTCGCAGTCGGGGTCTGTTGCGAGCATAAGGTCATACTTTGTCTTCTCGGCCATTTTCAGACCGACCTCAAAGACCTGTCTGATTTCGGGGTTGGGATAAGGGCAGGTGGGGAAGGTGCCGTCGGGCAGTTCCTGCTCTGTTACTATATCAATGCTTTTGTATCCCGCTCTGTCAAGCACGGTCCTTACGGGAATATTGCCCGTTCCGTTAAGAGGGGAATAGAGAATTTTAACGTCGCTGTTCTTTACGATTTCGGGATGAATGGGTCTTTCAAGACAAAGAGTGTAAAATTCCTCAATTATATCGTTTCCGATATATTCTATTCTGCCGTCACTGACCGCAAGGTCAAAATCCGTAGTCTTGACACCCGTGAATATATCTGTCTGCTGAATGAATTTATATGTTTCGGCTGCTGCCTCCTCGGTCATCTGATAACCTCTGGGGTCATAGCATTTGTAGCCGTTGTATTTAGAGGGATTATGAGAAGCGGTGATTACTATACCGCTCTGACATTTAAGACGCATTACCGCATAGGAAACAAAGGGAGTGGGCTCAAGCTGAGCGTAAAGATAGACCTTGATTCCGTTTGCCGCAAGTATGGCGGCACTCTGCTTTGCGAATAGGTCGGATTTGATTCTTGAATCGTAACCGATTGCTACCGATGATGACTCGTATTTGCTGTTGAGATAGTCGGCGAGTCCCTGAGTTGCCTGACCTACCGTATATACGTTCATTCTGTTTGTGCCTGCACCCAGAACACCTCTGAGACCTGCTGTACCGAATTCAAGATTACGGTAAAATCTGTCAAGGATTTCGTCATCGTTTCCCGCGATTGATTCAAGCTCCTTGTGTGTTTCGGCATCGTTTGCCGTGCCTTCAAGCCAGAGCTTATACAGTTTATTTACGTCATTCATTCTCTCATCCTCCGAAACAAAATTCCACCCTATATATTATACTATACAAGGTGGAATGTCAATAATACAGATTTACTTGTTTGTCGGAATTATGCGACTAAATCAATTACTACGCTTACCATGCTGAAAATGAAATTTCTGATATATCTGAAGAACTGAATGAAGAATCCGAGATTTTTCTCTTCCTTGTCCTCCTGAAGCTTTAAGCGGGCGTTATTCAGCTTCACACTGCCTTCGTAGGTATAGCATTCGTTGTCAAATGATTTCACGTCGTCCTCATAGAGAGTGATAAGACGGCAGCCGTAGGGGCCCGTTTTTGCCATTTCAGCGCCGTAGGTGAAGCCCAGCTCAATGCCGTCAACGGTACCCGTGAAGCCCTCAACGTGCTGATGGCCGAAATACGCGCCGATTACGTCGCCGTTTTCCTTGAATGCCTTGAATTCATCTGTGGGCTCGCAGGGGGCATAGGCAAAGAAATTCTTACCCGCTGCCTTCGTTCTGTCAAGCTTATAGAATTTTGAGCCGCTTGCGGTCGCTCCCGTTTCAAAGGGACTGCATTCAACAAAGAGGTTGCCCACGTCGGCCATGTGAATATGCTGGAATGCCATTGCGGGTACGGGACTGCCGTTTTCTTCCGTTATTTCGGCACACTTTTCGTTATACCAGTCAAGGGATTCTGCGGAAAGACCGCCTCTGCCGGTATCAAGAAGCCACAGATTGAATTTCATGCTTCCGTCACTGCCGTAAACGGGAAGATTATAGTCGATTCTGCCGTCCTTGTCTTCGCTCATATCGGTAACGAGGCAGTTTGAATACTGTGAATAAATATCAAGCCAGTTGTCGTTCGTTGTGCATTTATGGTCGTTATTTCCCTGAGCGAGTGCAAAGGGTATACCGCTTTCGTCAAAAATATCAAGCACCGCTTCGGAAGCCGTCCTGACGTTTTCAAGCCATTTTTCTTCGTCCTTGACCTCGGTACCTTCCTTGAAGGGCTGGTCATCGATAAATAAATCGCCGATTCTCGAATCCTCCACAAGGTCACCCGTGAAAATAATGAGGTCGGGATTTGTCTCTTTGATGGAAAGAGAGACCAGATTCAGCATATCGTATGCGGGATACTGGTCATCCTGAGTATCGGTAAGCATAAGTATTTTGAATTTGCCGTCATTGAATTCAAGACGTTTACCGCTTTCGTCCGCAAGGGCGATTGAGCAAACCGAAAGCGTAAGAATTGCGGCAAGTAAAACGGAAATAATCTTTTTCATTTTTCCACCTCCGTAGTTGATGCTTCAATTATAGTTTCAATTTCACCTCTTGTCAATCTTACGAAAAGCCGAATTTCCTTTTGCCTCATTTTTCTCTTGATTTTATTATAAAATACTGTTAAAATATTCTGTGTTTTTATTATATCAAGGTGAGGTGGATGATTTGAGCAGCTTCGCAGTCGTTTTAGTCAGGATTGTTTCCGTTATAATGTCGGTTGTTTTCATTCCTCTTTCGGGGCTGACCTACGGCCTTGATGCCTTCACTTTCGGTAAGAGAAACGATACCGTCATTGCCAATGTTGTCGGCATCGGAGCTTATTTCCGTTCTCAGGGTATCGCCTGCGACGGTGAGCATTTTTATTTCTCTTCCAAGACCACCCTCATCAAGACAGAGGATGATGCAAGGACTCTTGTCAATGCCAACCTCTCCGCCATTCCCGATGAATTAAAGGAGCTCGGTATCAAGCACATCGGCGGCATGAGTTACTATAACGGCAAAATATATGCCGGTATGGAAGACAGTAAGGTATGGGATTATCCCATTATCGGTGTTTTTGATGCGGATACCCTTCAGCTTGAGGATTATTTCATTACGGATGCAGAAATAATCACAAGAGGTATGCCCTGGGTCACCGTTGACCCCGATACCGGTTATCTCTGGTGTGCCGATCATTCCAAGCAGCCGACAAAGCTTCTTTGCTACGATACGGCGGACGGTATGAGCTTCGTTTCGGAAGTATCTCTTTCCGAGTCCGTTCCCTCAATTCAGGGTGCGGAGTTTTACGCCGGCTGTATGTATGCCGCCACCAATGATGACACTCAGGCGATTTATAAGATTGACATAACCTCGGGCAGCGTTGAAAAGTTTCTTGACCGTAATCTTACGGGAGGAGAGGGTGAGGGGATGACCTTCATCACGAGAGACGGCGCGACAAAGCTTGTTGCCATGGATATGGGCGTTATTTTTGTTGATGCCTTTATCCGTGAATATGATATGTAATTTATTTTCGGAGGAATTTATATATGTACGAAAAAGTTTCTTCAAACTTTGATTTCGTGACCAGAGAAAAAGCGGTACTTGATTTCTGGAAAAAGAATGAAATTTTTGAAAAGAGTATGAAAATCAGAGAGGGCTGTCCTACCTATACGTTCTATGACGGACCTCCCACCGCAAACGGCAAGCCCCATATCGGCCACGTGCTTACAAGAGTAATCAAGGATATGATTCCCAGATACCAGACCATGAAGGGTAATTTCGTTCCCCGTAAGGCGGGCTGGGATACCCACGGTCTTCCCGTTGAGCTTGAGGTTGAAAAGCTTCTCGGTATTGACGGCAAGGAGCAGATTGAGGAATACGGTCTTGAGCCCTTTATCAAGCTTTGTAAGGAAAGCGTATGGAAATACAAGGGTATGTGGGAGGATTTCTCAGGCACTGTCGGCTTCTGGGCTGATATGAATGAACCCTATGTTACCTATCATAACGATTTTATCGAGTCCGAATGGTGGTCACTTAAAGAAATCTGGAATAAGGGACTGCTTTACAAGGGCTTCAAGATAGTACCTTATTGCCCCCGCTGCGGTACACCTCTTTCATCCCACGAGGTAGCTCAGGGCTATAAGACACTCAAGGAACGCACCGCAATCGTCCGCTTCAAGGTAAAGGACGAGGATGCCTATTTCCTTGCATGGACTACTACTCCCTGGACTCTTGCATCCAATATCGCTCTTTGCGTAAATCCCACCGAAACCTACGTCAAGGTCAAGGCGGCTGACGGCTTTACCTATATTATGGCAAAGGCACTTCTTGATACCGTTCTCGGCGGTATTGAGAGAGAAGAGGGCACGCCCGCTTACGAAATTCTTGAATCATACGTCGGCACCGACCTTGAATACAAAGAATATGAGCCCCTCTATCAGTGCGCAAAGGACAGCGCAGACAAGCAGGGCAAAAAGGCATTCTTTATCTACTGTGACGACTATGTAACCATGTCAGACGGTACCGGTATCGTTCATATCGCTCCCGCCTTCGGTGAAGATGACGCCAGAGTAGGCAGAAAATATGATGCTCCCTTCGTTCAGATGGTTGACGAACACGGTGTAATGAAGGACGAAACTCCCTTCGCCGGCATGAGAGCAAAGCCCACACAGAAGGAAATTGATGCAGGCGCAATCAACTGCGACCCCGAGGTCCTCAAGGAGCTTGACGGCAGAGGCATCCTTTTCAGCGCTCCCAAGGTAGAGCACGATTATCCTCATTGCTGGAGATGTGACACTCCTCTCATCTACTACGCAAGAGAATCCTGGTTTATCAAAATGACGGCTGTCAGAGATCAGCTCGTTGCAAATAACAAGACGGTCAACTGGATTCCCGAATCCATCGGTACGGGCCGTTTCGGTGACTGGCTTGAGAATATTCAGGACTGGGGTATTTCCCGTAACCGTTACTGGGGAACTCCTCTCAACATCTGGGAATGCGAATGCGGTCATAAGCATTCAATCGGCTCAATCGCAGAGCTGAAAGAGCTCAGCGACAACTGTCCCGATGATATTGAGCTTCACCGCCCGTTCATTGATGCCGTTACCATCAGATGTGAGAAGTGCGGCAAGCAGATGAAGAGAGTTCCCGAGGTTATTGACTGCTGGTACGATTCCGGCTCAATGCCTTTTGCACAGCACCATTATCCCTTTGAAAATAAAGAGAAGTTTGAGCAACAGTTCCCCGCAAAGTTCATTTCCGAAGCTGTTGACCAGACACGCGGATGGTTCTACTCCCTTATGGCTATTTCAACCCTTCTCTTCAATAAAGCACCTTACGAAAACGTTATCGTTCTCGGCCTTGTTCAGGATGAAAACGGTCAGAAGATGTCCAAGTCCAAGGGCAATGCCGTTGATCCCTTTGATGCTCTTGCAAATCTCGGTGCGGATGCTATCCGCTGGTATTTCTATACCAATTCGGCTCCCTGGCTTCCCAACCGTTTCCACGATAAGGCGGTTGTTGAAGGTCAGCGTAAGTTTATGGGTACTCTCTGGAATACCTATGCATTCTATATTCTCTATGCAGAGATAGATAAATTCGATCCCACTCAGCATACCCTTGATTACTCCAAGCTTTCCATTATGGATAAGTGGCTTCTTTCACGCCTGAATACCCTTATCGGTACGGTTGACGGCTATCTTTCCGATTACGCCATTCCCGAAGCCGCAAGAGCCCTTCAGACCTTCGTTGACGAAATGAGTAACTGGTATGTCCGCCGCGGCAGAGAACGTTTCTGGAAGCAGAACAGTGACGAAGATAAGATTAACGCTTATATGACTCTCTATACCGCTCTTGAAACGGTTATCAAGCTTGCCGCTCCCATGATTCCCTTCATGACAGAGGATATTTATCAGAATCTCGTTTGCTCGGTCAATAAGGATGCTCCCGCCAGCATTCATCTTTGCGATTATCCCGTTGCCGATGAAAAGCTTATTGATAAGGAACTCGAAGCATATATGGATGAGGTACTCAATGTTGTTGCTCTCGGCAGAGCCGCAAGAAACACCTCAAATATCAAGAACAGACAGCCCCTTGGCAAGATGTATGTCGGCGTTCCCCGTGAGCTTCCCGAGGAATATCTTGAAATCGTTGAAGACGAGCTGAATATCAAGAGCGTTGAATTTGTAAACGATTCATCCTCATACGTTTCATACAGCTTCAAGCCCCAGCTCAAGACTCTCGGACCCAAGTACGGCAAGCTTCTGGGCGGCATCCGCAATGCTCTCCAGTCCCTTGACGGCTCCGAAGCAAAGAAGAATCTTGACCTGAACGGTGCTATCGTTCTCAATATTGACGGCAATGAAATTTCCCTCGCTCCCGAGGATCTTCTCATTGAAACCGTACAGAAAGAGGGCTATCAGGCAGAGAGTGACAACGGCATCACCGTAGTCCTTGACACCAATCTTACCGATGAACTGATTGAAGAGGGCTTCGTAAGAGAGCTTACCTCCAAGATTCAGGATATGCGTAAGAAAGCCGGCTTTGAGGTTATGGATACCATTAAGGTTTATGTGTCCGGCAACGATAAGATTGCCGCCATCCTTGAGGCAAACAAGGCAGGCATCTCCGGTGACGTACTCGCAACCGATATTATCGCAGGCGAAGGCGGAAGCTATACCGCAGAGCTTGATATCAACGGTGAAAAGGTTACCATGGGTGTCAATAAAAACTGATTCTCATTTCGCTTGAATCTGTCGGCGAAGAACAGTAAAACAGTCTTGTAAGTACATTTTTGACATAGGAAAACCCACCGAAAAGGATTTATTTCTTTTCGGTGGGTAATGTTTTTATCTCGCCAAACCGGGATTTGTTACACTCTTGATTGTGCGATTAAACTGGGATTTTGTGGCATGTCACTGCAGACAAACCAATTTAAAAGCGGATTAAAATAATATCTTTGCTTTTATCTTTTTCATTTCTTCTTTCAAACGATTATTACATATAATTTCCCAAAATGGCACAGTATGTCCGCCCTTAAGTCTCATTGATGCTTCAAGCATAGCACCATAATATGCAACTCTGAAATCTGTGAATTCAGATGTTTTGCATTTGCTTTTGTATGTTTCGTAAAGTCCGTATGCATCACCCCACATATTTCTGAGTTGGAACAGATCATATTCTCTGTCTCCCCAAATACTACCGCAGGGATCAATAAAGGAGGTCAATTCTAAAGATTTGGCGTCAGCCATTATATTCATTATATTAAGATCACCATGAATAAGTACAGGTACAGTATTTTCTTTCGGGAGATTATTAAAAATCTCTGTTGCTTCATAAAGCAGGAGCAGGTTTTTTTTACCGAAATCACCTTTATCAGACAACTCTTTTAATGCACTAAGCCATGGTTCTTGTTTTTCTTTTTTGTAATAATCGTACCAACTGTCATAAATCGGATTTGATAATGAACCGAATTTATCGTTTGTAACACTATGCCATTCAAGCATACCTGAAACTACTTCATTGGCAAACGATTGTTTTTGCTGTTTTGATTTGAATAAAAAAGATGGATTTAACACATTCTTTCCTGTAACAAATGTCATAGCCAATATTGCTGTTTCTTCATCTTCATAAGTAAATATTATTTTTGGCATTAATACACTTGTGTTTTGAGACAGCATACGAAGTTGTTCTGCTTCTTCATATTGGTTACCTTGTATTCTGTATGCTTTAATTGCAACTACTTCATTATCAGAAAGGGTAACTTTGTAAACCTTTCCGTAACTTCCTCCACCAATAAATTTTATTTTTACAACACCTTTATTTATTTTTTTGCATATAATCTCCGGTAAGATTTGCAATAAATGTTTATTGCTGTTATCAAGATTTTTCATTTTACACCTATCTCCGCAAATTCTGATTTGTCCAACTCATTAACAAGAATCGGATTTTGCCATATAAAATCCTCGTCCGGGAAACATCCTTATCGCACATCGGAAAAGGTAAGCCGTTGCTTATTTAGGAATATGGTTATATCGGTTTTGTTACAAATACCTTATCAAATTGCTTCTTCAGTTCTTCTGCGGCTTTTACTGCATCCGTTTCCTTTTCAAACAGACCGAATACGGTCGGACCGCTGCCGCTCATCTGAGTGAGTGAAGCGTTGTTATCTCGCATAATCCGCTTGATTTCAACTCTCTCGGGCACTTCAACGACCTGCTCGAATACGTTGCCCGCATACTTGCATATACCCTCAAAATTGCCCTTTTCGCATTCGTCAAGCATTCTGATGCAATCGGGATGATAGATGTACGTGCTGTCTGCGTCTGCGTATGCCTGAGGTGTTGATACTCCTCTGTCGGGTTTGACAAGTACGATTGTGCAGTCCTTCAGCTTTTTCAGAGGAGAAAGAACTCCGCCCGTATTCTGTGAAAGGCAGGTGCCTCCCACGATACAGAATGGTACGTCGCTTCCCACCTTAAGACCGATTTCACACATCTCAAAAGCCGTGAGATTTGTGCCGTATATTTCGTTAAGCCCTTTGATTACTGCCGCCGCGTCCGCGCTTCCCCCGGCAAGACCTGCTTCGTGGGGAATTTTTTTGATTATTTCAATGTCCGCGCCGCCGCTGATTCCGGTATAGGCAAAAAACTCCTTTGCCGCCTTGTATGCCGTGTTCTTTTCGTTGCAGGGAATTGATTTTTCGCTGCATTTAAGATTAATTTTATCCGATTTTTCTATTATTACGTCATCCGCAAGGTCAATGCTCTGCATTACCATAAACAAGCTGTGATAGCCGTTGTCAAGCTTTCCGATAATATCAAGGAACAGGTTTATTTTGGCGTATGCTTTGATTTCAGCCATTCTCCGTACCCTCCTTAAATCTTATCAGCGCATCTCTCCAGTGGGGAAGCCGCGAAAATCCGTTTTCGTCAAGGGATGCTTTTGAAAGACGTGAATTATGAGGCCTCTTTGCCGCTGTGGGATATTCCTCGCTTGTAATCGGAATAATATGTGTGCTTTTACCGTTTATTCTCATTATTTCTTCCGCAAATTCCGCCCAGGAGCAGATTCCTTCGTTGGTTGCGTGATAAGTACCGAATTTTTCCGTTTCAATCATTTCGCATATCAGCTGAGATAAATCCGGCGTGTAGGTAGGGGAGCCAATCTGATCCGAGACCACGGTGATTTTGTCGTGATCTTCCGCAAGGCGAAGCATCGTATATACGAAGTTCTTTCCGTGAATGCCGAATACCCATGAGATACGCACGATAAAATGTCGTTCACAGTTTTTTATGACCGCTTCCTCACCCAGATACTTGGTAAGTCCGTAATGGTTGCAGGGATTGACGGGAGAATCGGTTTCAAAGAATTCTTCATCCTCACCGCCGAAAACGTAATCCGTGCTCGTGTAAAGCATCTTTATATTCATTTTACCGCATATTTCGGCAATGTTTTCCGTTCCTGTTACGTTGACAAGGGAGCAAAGCTCTTTTTCCTCTTCCGCTTTGTCAACTGCGGTCATGGCTGCAAGATGAATAACCGCATCGGGTTTTTCTTTTTCAATAAAGCTCTGTACTGCGGCTTTATCCGTAATATCCACCTCGGGCAAATCCGCACCGACCGTTTCATGACCTCTGCCTTTAAGCAGGGGAATAAGGTCTGAGCCGAGCTGTCCCTTTGAGCCGGTAACGATTATTTTCATCTTATCACCTCTTTATTTCATTTTATCATATCGCCGCTGTTAACTCAATAATAATTTTATAGTATATTTATATCTTGTAATATACTATATATTGTGCTATAATGTCAAAAATGGGCTTGTGCGTTCATTTGAAATCGGATAACTTTTTTGGAGTATTCTATGGCTGAAGATAACAAAAAAGTGAATATTGAAAGCGGTATTTCGGCGGAGGAACAGTCTGTTTATGAGCAGATAAACGTCAGCACCGACGAAATGGTTGCCGAGTACGATTCGGGGCTCTCAAGAGAAGAAAAACTCCGTCTTGAAGCGGAAAAGAAGGATAAGCTTGAAATGGAAGCCATCCGCCGCGATATTGAGATGAGATATTCTCAGGAGATAAGCGCTACCGAAAAGAGCATTGAAAGCATAGCATCAGACGGCGAAACGGAAACCGTAAAAGCCGATGAAGCCAATAAGGCAATGCTTGACGAGATGATAAATCTTGATGCTTTTGTTGACGCTCCCGTAAAGAAGTCCGAAATCAGAAAGCAGCAGAAGACAGAGAAAAAAGCGGTCAGACAAAAAGAAATAAAGATTATTGACCTTGATGAAAAAAGCTCGCTTTATTCTTATATTTACATTCTCGGTGACGTTATCATTCGCAGTATTTCCTTTGTCTTTCTGAATATCATTTCCGTTATTTCCGTTCCGTTCAGAAAGCTTCGCTCCTCTTTTTTAAGGAATTTCCGCGAAAAGGGAATCAAGGATTATTTTGCCTATATGCGCAGTGAATCAAAGCAGTTGCGCAGGGAAATCGCCACCGGCTTCGGTGCTCTTATCGGCGCTCTCGGCAAGCCGAAAACGGTGCCTTCGTTCATTGCGGGCAATATCAGACGATCCGTCAGAAATCATAATCATTTCATTAAGACCGTCGGCAATATTCTTCTGCCCGTTGTTTCTCTTATCATAATGATAGCCGTATTCAATTACTGGAATAACAAAACCTTTGCTCTTAAGGTGCTTTACGGCGACAAGGTGGTCGGATTTATTGAGGACGAAACCGTGCTCACAAGGGCGGAGGGTATATATTCCGACAGGCTCGCCTCCGACGGTATCAGCTCCGAAGTGACCACAGCCGTATCCGGAGAAAGCATCAGATATGAGCTTGCGGTCGTTTCACTTGATAAGCTTGACAATGCAGATATTATTTCGGATTCCCTTATTGAAAATTCTGCGGATAATCTCATTCACGCCTGCGGTGTATATATTGACGGCAAGTTCATCTGTGCGGTTATGAATGAAGCGGATGCCAAAACCGTATTCTACAATATCCTCAAGCCCTATGAAGAAACCGCGGAAGAGGGTTGTGTGCCCGGTATCCTTCAGAATGTTGATTATGTTCAGGGACTTTACAGCAACGTTCCCGAAATAATGTGGGATGCTTCAAAGCTTGAAAAATATATTTCTGCCAATGATCTCGTCAAGGTCAAGATGACTTATGTTGACACTGAAACCGTCAGCATTCCCTATGCCACCGTTACCACGCGTGATGCTTCAAAATACAGCGGTTACAGAGTGGTCAACCGCAAGGGACAAAACGGCTCCAAAAACGTAATCACCTCTGTCGTTTATGTTGACGGCGAATTGTATACCACCTATTTTTCAGAGGAAATCCTTGTTGAACCCGTTGACGAATTGCTTACCGTTGGCGGCCGTACCACCTATGGCGGAGTATATATCGGCGAAGCGTCGGATATGGGCTTCCTCTGGCCTGCACCCCACTGTCATTACATCAGTTCACCTTACGGCTGGAGACGAAGCGGCTGGCATAAGGGTGTTGACCTTTGTACCAGAAACGGCACCGCAAAGGGCTCACCCGTCATCGCTTCAAGAGCGGGTACGGTCGAGCTTGTTCAGCGTTCCGGCTCGGGCTACGGCAATATGGTGCTCATAAATCACGGTGACGGCTACAAGACAAGGTACGCCCACCTGCTTGATAAATCAATTACGGTAAAAATCGGAGATTATGTAGAGGGCGGTCAGACTATCGGTAAAGTTGGCTCAACTGGCAACTCCAGCGGACCTCATCTTCACTTTGAGGTCATTTACAACGGTGAAACCTATAACCCCTCAAAATACATTTCACAGTGATATGAATAAAATATTTGACAGTATTGTTCTTCCCGTGAGGGAATATGAAAGCGAATATGATTGCGGTGACGGAGCGTTTATGCTTGTGTATGAGGATTCTTCTCTTTCCGAGTATGAAGCCCTCTGTGAAAACGCTTTGGGCAGCGGATTTGTCACCGTCACCCGTAACATAATTGAAAATAACGAGTATCATACCTTAAGGGGAAAATGCCTGCTTAACGTATGCTATACACCCTGTGACAGTAAATTGAGAGTAATTGCGGACCCCAATCTCACCGGTTACTCGGTAAAGCCCGTCTATGCGGGCAAGACTCCCGTTGCTCTCTGGCAGTTTGAGGTGGACCATTCCCTGATTGACTGCGGTATGTGTTATATCGTCAGATGTGACGACGGAAGCTTCTTTGTCATTGACAGCGCTCATTATTATTCCGTCAACGACGATATTCGTCTTATTGAATTTCTCAGAAGAGTATCGGGTGAAGAGAAGCCGAGAGTTTCCGGCTGGTTCTTTTCCCACGGTCACGAGGACCATATCGGCAAATTCAACGATATTCTCGCATATTATTCTGACAAGCTTGTCATTGAAGCGGTTTATGTGAATTTCCCGTCCGAAAATCACCGTGATGCTCCCTGGGGTATTCCCGCATACAATTCAATGATTGATTTCAGACGCCTGCTGAAGGAGCATAAGGAAATCCGTGTAGTCAAGCTTCATACGGGTATGCATTTCTGCGTAAGAAATCTTGAATTTGACGTTCTCTGTACCCATGAGGACGTATACCCCGCATCCACCGAGGACTTCAATAATACCTCCACGGTTATCGTTATGAATGCCTGCGGTACCGTTGTTTCTTTCCCGGGAGATGCTTCCGACCACAGCGACAAGGTACTTGTTGACAGATATAACGAAAAGCTGAAAGCGGATATTATTCAGGTTTCCCATCACGGACACCATGGCACTTCACCCGAGTTTTACAGACGTACGAGAGCAAAATGCGCTCTGTTTCCCGTTACGGTAATCAAATATGACGAGGAATTTCCGAGGCAGGAAAGTAACCGCCTTGCAGTTGAAATCGCCGAGGAGAGCTACATCGCCTCCAACGGCACGGTTGAAATACCTTTACCCTATGAACCCGGAAAAGTAAAGGTCTATCCGGATGAAACCTTTGAGGATTTTGACGGTATTTTCAACCTCTGGTGTTATGAATATACTGAGGACAGAAAAAAGCAGCTTTACGCCGATTATCTTTCAAGAGCGGGTAAGTAACAGTTGACTTTTTATATAATATCTATTATAATAGCATTCGGTTTAAGAGTGGATTTCACGCTTTACCATACGCCGGTGTGGCGGAATAGGCAGACGCAAGGGACTTAAAATCCCTCGCTGGCAACAGCGTACCGGTTCAAGTCCGGTCACCGGCACCAATTGTCGCTTTTTGCGCAGGCGGCAATTTACAGAAGGATCAGACGGTATCTCTGTTTTGCAGGAGATTCAATTGCAGCCGTCCGGTCCTTCTTGTGTTTATTTAGGTCGTCATATTTCAGATGAATTTTTGATTAAATCCCGTCCTTCACCCGCATTTGCCCGTTTTTCTCCTCGAAATACACAAAGTATTCCTTCGTCGAAGAAACGAACAACTGCAGGCAAAATCCGGGATTTACTCTTAAAAATTCCTCCGAAATATTCCTCCCGGTATTATGCCGTACGGTTTAAGATAAACCTCCCATTATTCGCATTTGCCTGTTTTTCTCCTCGAAATACACAAAGTATTCCTTCGACGAAGAAGCGAACAACTGCAGGCAAAATTCGGGATTTACTCTTAAAAATTCCTCCGAAATATTCCTCCCGGTATTATGTCGTATGGTTTATGAGGTGGAAATCATCAAACGAAACCAAGTAATTCAAAAAGCTTTTTATTCTGTATAACAAGTAAAATAATCTCCCCGAATCAATCCGGATTCGGGGAGACTTGTTATATTTGAAATATTTTCTTTGTTATCGGTCTGAAAGGCAGTTTTTCGTACCGTTTACTGCATTGAATCATCTCCGAAAAAAGAGATTAAATATGCCGATTTAATCTTTTTGGTTATCGCTTATATTTGCCGAAATCGTACCGCCGGTCATATTGAAATCGCCTGCGGCATTTACAAGAAAAAGGTCGTTGTCATCAAGCTCTTTTCCGTAGTAATTTTCGGTATCTGCGATAATCTTCTGAAGATGCTCGTTTTTTTCGAATTTCTGATAATCAAAGAGAGCTTTTAATTTGTTTTCCATTTTTCTATTCCTCCGAAGCATTTGTATTTGTCTTCACAAATCATTTTCTGTGATTTGCAGCTTTCACATGTTTATACGATGAGAAAATACAAATGGCTAATATTATTTTACGCTTCCAGATATTTTTTCAGCTTTTCCATGGCTTTATTCTGTAAAATCTTAACGTAAGCGTAGGAAATATCCATTTGTTCCGCAATCGTCTTGAGAGTTTTCCCAGAGTAATATCTGAGTACGATTATATCCCGCTCTCTTTCGTCAAGGGTTTCCAGCGCATTTGCAAGTGCTTCAAGCATTTCGTTGTTGCATACGTCATCCTCAACGGATGAGCCCGCAGGCATGGTTTCGGGTATTTCCTCGTGTACGCGCCTTGTGCGGTAATAATCCGTAAGAGTGTTTCTTGCAACTGTGTAAATCCAGGTTGAAAGTGATGCCTTGCTTTCGTCAAAGCTGTCGATTTTTTCGTAAATCTTCACGAAAACGTCAGAGGTCAGGTCCTCCGCATTATGAGTGTTATTGATTTTTGAAATAAAATATCCGTATACCTTGCCGTAATAGGTCTTGTATATTTCTTCCTTATTTACGGATGAATTCATATTTGTCACCTCAGCTGTATTTATTCAATATCTAACCGCTGGCGCTCAACCAGATTTGCAAAATATCCGTTCTTGGCAATCAGCTCTTCGTAAGTTCCTTCCTCGGTGATTTTACCGCCGTCAAGATAAATGATGCGGTCGGCGTGCTGAATGGTGGAAAGACGGTGAGCAATGACTATTCTTGTGCAGTTAAGTGAATCAATGGCGTCGGATACCTTCTTTTGAGTAATATTATCCAAAGCACTTGTGGCTTCGTCAAACATCAGTATCTTCGGCTTGGGAGCTACCGCTCTGGCTATCATAAGACGCTGCTTCTGACCGCCGGAAACGCCTCCCTGACCTTCACTTATGAGTGTGCTCATTCCCATGGGCATTTCTCTTATATCATCGGCTATGGATGCTATTTCAGCCGCTTCCCACGCCCTGTCAAGCCCAAGCTGGGGAGCGGTAATGACGATATTTGAATAGATATCGCCGAGAAACAGCTTGCCGTCCTGCATTACAACTCCGATTTTCCTTCGCAGGGATTCGGGGTCGATTTTTGATAAATCTTTTCTGTCGTAGGTGATAAGACCCTTCTGCGGGGTTTCAAATCCGAGGAGCAGACGCATCAGCGTACTCTTTCCGCAGCCCGTGGAACCCACGATTGCGAGGTATTCGCCCGGCTTTATCTTAAGGGAGAGATTGTCTATTACGTTGGGCATTGAATCGTCATAGCGGAATGAAACGTTACTCAGCTCAATGGCGCCCTTAAGCTCCGCAATGTTTTCTTTTCCCGTGTGAATCTCCGGCTCGGCTTCGAGAATGGGACGTGCCATTTCAAGCGAGGGACGGATGTTTGCCGCAGATACCGCAATGGAAACCATCGCTAAAAATGCAGAGGAAACCATGCCGTACGCTGTATTGAATGCGTAATAATCAGCTACCGATACGTGATTATTGATTGCAATCGCGTACAGAATCAGTACACCGGCAGTGGAAACCGCCAGACTTATTGCACTGCTGAGCTTCAGAAACAGAGGGGGACTGTATTCCGCACGGGCTTCCCTGGCGTATTGCTTTGCCCAGCGTGAAAACATTCTTTTTTCGGCACCTGCAAGCTTTATTTTCTGAATGCCCGTTATCATTGAATATGAAAGGCCGTTTGATTTTGACGCTTCTTCCATTTTTTCACGGGTGCTCTTCATCTGTTCGTGTGCGGTCAGAATTGAAAGCACGACCGTTGCAGATGTAATAATCAGCGACGGTACGACAAGTGACGGTGCAAATACGAAAACCTGCCCGATATAAATCAGGGAAAACAGAGAAGTGATGCTTGTTATACCGATTGTACTGAATAATGTTGAGCAAAGCGACTGCACATAGGCGGAACGCTGTGACAGTTCGCCTGCGGAGTATCCTCTGAAAAAGTCGGCGGGCAAGCTCATTATACGGTTCATTACCGCCGCCTGAACCGCTATATCCTGCTTTATTCCGATACGGTCGCTCATAAGCGATTTGAAAGAATTGAGGAAAAGACTGCTGACGGAAAAGCAGACCATAAATACTGCGAGGGAAATCAGCACCTGGAAATCTCCCGATTCAAGCACATCGTTGAAAAGCCATTTGGTAAACAGCGGCGAAAGAAGTCCCAGAGCGGATGAAAGAGCCATAAGCAGCAGATATATAACGATATCCGATAAGCTTAACTGCTTTACCATGAAGGTGAGCAGGTCCTTCATTTTCAGACTTTTCTGAGGCAGCGGCTCATAGAAGCAGACAGCTTCACTGTCAATCAGTTTTTCCGTTTTTCCGTTTACGGTAATCTGCTTCCCCGTTTTGATGTTTTTGATTTTATAACCGGAAAATTTGCCGGGAATTAGTGCTACCGCAGAGCCGTCTTCCTTTAATGTTCCCAGCATCGCACCGACGCTTCGTTTATGCCAGCCCTTGTCAAGGGTTACTCTGCGGCTTTTGATACCGAAGGGACGCATACGGTATTCAATCTGCTCTTCAAGGGTTGTTATCTGCGCGGGTATTTCGTCGTTTTCCGGTTTGCAGTGATAGAATTTAAGTATCTCGTCAATAGCGGAGCCGGCTATTTCATTCTGAGTCAGAGCGTCAAGCAGACGTGTTCCTATTATGGCGTTCGCAATGGAATCCAGGGCAGATTCAAAATCTCTGTTATCGGATTCTTCACGTGTGAGAAGCTGTTCTTCAAACCAACTCATTCCGACACCTCCTCATCTGCATATACAAGATCACGGTAAATGCCGCCCGCTTCCATAAGCTCTTTATGTGTACCGCGTTCCGTTATCACGCCATGCTCCATTACGATTATTTCATCGCAGGAGCGTATGGTGGAAAGACGGTGAGCGATTACGATGCAAGTAATACCGCGGTTACGGATTGCTTTGATTGTTTCGTATTCCGTTTTTGCGTCAAGTGCGCTTGTTGCTTCGTCGAGTATTATGATCGTCGGATCCTGGGCAAGGGCTCTTGCGATTTCGAGTCTCTGTCTCTGTCCGCCGGAGAAATCCTTACCGCCTTCAACGAGCTTATGCTGATATCCCTTGGGGCGCTGCATGATATCGTCGTGAATCTGTGCATCGTGGGCGGCGAGTATCATTTCAAAATCCTCAATGCTGTCGTCCCACATTTTGATGTTGTTCGCAATGGTGTCCTCAAAGAGGATAATATCCTGGTCAACTACCGCAACCGAGCCGCGGAAAACCGTCTTGGGTATATCCTTCATCGGCTTTCCGTCAAAGAGAATTTCACCGCTTCTGAGCGGATAAAGACCTGCAATCAGCTTTGACATGGTGGATTTGCCGCATCCGGATGCACCTACAAGGGCCACACTTTTACCGGGTGTGACCTTCATACTGAAATCCTGTATCAGGGGCTGTGCGAGGGGTGAATAACCGAATACAACGTTTTTGAGTTCTATTTCACCCGAAAGCTTCCTCGTCTTGTCTGCGTCTTCGCTTTCGTTAAAGATGTTATCGTCGGGGTATTCCATTACGTCGTCCACGCGTTCCATCTGTGTGCGCATTTCCTGAAGTGTCTGACCTGCGGAAATGAGAGTGGAGGCGGGAGCCATAAATGAGGACAGGAATCCCTGGAACGCCATTATCATACCTACGGTAAAGGAGCCCTGAACGGTCAGCCATACACCGAAGAAAAGAACGACGTTATTCGCGAGTGCTGATACGAACGCCGGTATCATACCGAGATATTGATTGATTTTCTGGAATTTGACAAGCTGCGAATTTACGCTTGCCTGATACCCGGACCATTTTTTGAAATATCCGTTTTCCGCACCGGACGATTTTATTGTTTCTATCATTTCAATTCCCGCAACCGTTGCGGCAGACAGCTTGGCACTGTCGCGCATGGATACTCTCGTAATGTTGATGCGCTTCTTTGAAATGTATCTTGATACAATGGCGTTGATTAAGAGTGACGTGAGCCCTACAAAGGTGAGTATTACGCTGTAACGAAGCATGATTACAAAGTAGAATATCATCATTACGGAGTTCAGCAGCAGGGGAGCGAAGGTGTTTATCAGAGTATTTGCAATCGCGGCGTTGGAATTCTGTCTGTTCTGAATATCGCCCGCCATTCTCTGTGAAAAGAATTTCATGGGCATTTTCAGTACCTTCCACATATATGACGCGTTGCCTACTGCCGCCATTTTGCCGTTGATACGCAGAGAATAGATTGACCGTAATGCGGTCGTTATTATCTGAATCAGATTGAACAGTCCCAGTATTATCAGAAACGGAACCGTCCAGGGCATATTTTTACCCGTCAGCAGATGGTCAAGGAAAATTCGTGAGAAGGCGGGCTGAACGAAACCCGTTATTGCGGCGATGATACTTGTAAGCACTGTAAAAGTGATTGCCGTTCCCGTCCCGTTAAGGCGTTTTGAGGCAAAAGCCGCCATGCTTTTGGGTTTCCCCGAAGGAACGAAGCTTTCCGTAGGTGAAAAATGCAGACAGATACCCGTGAAGGCATCGTCAAACGCCTCCATGGAAACACTGTATGTACCCTTTGCCGGATCGTTAAGATATGCTTTTCCGTTTCTGAAGCCGTCAAGCACCACAAAATGATTGAAATTCCAATGTACAATGCAGGGGAAATTTCCCGAATCCTTCAGGGCTTCGGGCTCATAGCGGCATCCCTTTGCCTCCATACCGTAAAACCTTGCCGCTTTCAGTATGTTGAGCGCATTTGAGCCGTCACGGGAAACTCCGCAATCCTCACGCACCTGCTCAAGGGGTATCCATTTATTGTAATAAGCCAATATCATACAAAGACATGCCGCACCGCATTCCAATGCCTCCAGCTGCATAACAACCGGTACCTTGGCGACACCTTTTGTAATCGGCTTTGTTCTGTTCTTAGCCATACTTACCTCAGTTCAGAATAAAAGATATGGGTTTATAGCTTTTTACTATTGCTTTTCCTTCGTAAATGCCGTCCGTGAGATCTGAAGCCGTCTCAAGAGTGCAGTTCACACCGCCTTCACCGTCGGGACTGATATCCGTAACGGTACCCTGAGTATCTCCGAATTTTACCGTCTGCCCCCTTTTGATTGAGGCGGCATCTTCGCTTTTCACGAAGCACACAGCGTTTCCGTTTTCTACCGTGACGGTGGATTTGACTATGCTGTCAATATGTCCGAAGCAGCCCCATACGCAGGCGCCTGCCAGCAGTACGATTATGCTTACAAGCAGCAGCCACACGCCGGGATTCGTAACGCGTATGTAATCGTCAAGACTTTCGGGGGATTTGATTTTTTCAAGACTCTTCTTTCTGAATAATTCTTCGTTCATTACGATACTCTCCCTGCACTTTACTCCTATTTTAAAAAATACCTATACACAGTAAGTATATCATAGTTACCGCGAATATCAAGTGCCGCAGATATATAATTTTCAAAAATAATAATAAAGACGATGTATAGTGAACAGAGAAGCCCGCATCCGGATATACGGATACGGGCTTGATTTTTGCCGTTTATCGGCGCATTTTCACGTTGTTGACGTAGAATTTATCGTAGGGATAGCGGGGAACCGGATGCTGAAAAGCTTATACTTTAATCTCTTTACCGAAACGGAATGAATATATTACCGTTTCTTCCACGGGTAAGCCCGTTACCTTCGCCATACACTTTCTGTATGTGTTCAGCTGTGCCGAATAATGCTCTCTCAGTTCCTCGGGTGAGGCGGCTCTGTCCGTCTTGAAGTCAAGAATGATAAGCTTTCCGTTTTCTTCAAACGCACAGTCAACCACGCCCTCAATGAGTATTTCCTCATCCTCGGTCACATCGGGATAAAATTCCCTTACCGGTAACGATGCGGTGAATGAAAATTCCTTGTATACCTTGTCGGCATGCATTATCCTGTCCGCAATATCCGAATCAAAGAACTGTCTGATTTCTTTCAGATCGACCGAATCGGCTTCCTGACGGGTGAGCATTTCCTCACTGACGAGTCTTTCAAGCTCTTTTTCGGTGTCTTCCTTTGCTTTTGCATAGTCGGAATACTGCATAAAGCGGTGAGCGGCAATGCCTTTTTCAGCGCCCGTCAGACCCGATTCGGAGACAAAAGCGGGACGTGAGGATGCATAGAACTGACTTTCCGCCTTTTCCGTTTCAAGCTTTGAGGCAATCTGTTTTCCGACTATTCCGTCAAGCTCTCTGTGAGGATAAACCCATTCAAGACGTTTTCTGACCTCAAGGAGTTTTTCCTCGTCGGGTATACCGACCGTTTCTTCCTTTTCGGGCCCTTCCTCTTCGGGGTCCTTGTATTTATAGAATTCAAAGTCGATTCTGCTCTCGCAATCCTCGTGCAGATTTGCGTCAAGTCCGGCTTTGTTTCTCAATGCATGGGCATCGGGATGCCTGATGAGAGCGGTGAGTATGAAGCCCGATAAATTGCCCGTGTTTTTAACCGTATAGGGTGAGGGCTTTACGCCCTTGACAAGATTTGTACCGATTTTAGCAAGATTTTTTTCGGGGTCATTATCGGAAATGAGAATAATCATCTTTTCTTTTGCTCTTGTAAGAGCAACGTAAAGAACTCTGAGCTCTTCCGAAATGTTCCGACATTTTTCGGCGCTCTTTGCGGCAAGATGAGGCAGAGTCTCGTATCTGAATTGGTCCTTTATGCATTTCATGCCGATTCCGCATTCATCCGACAGTATGACGTTGTTTTTTTGCTCCTGCGTGTTGAAAGCTTTTTCCGTATTGACGAGAAAGACAACGGGGAATTCAAGTCCCTTGCTCTTATGAATGGTCATCATCTTTACCGCGTCTGCGGAATCCGACCTGTTCGCAAGGGTTTTGCCGGTCTTTTCCTCGTCTGTCTTGTCAAGATATCTTACGAATCCCGAAATACCCTTTGAGCCGTTTTTTTCGTAGGTGTTTGCAAGTGTTATGAAAGCATTGAGATTCGTAAGCCGTGTTTCGGGCGCTTTCATGGCAGAAACTATCGCTCTGTAACCGATTTCGTCGATTATCTTTTCCGTGAATTCTCCTGCGGGCAGGGTGGATGCTATTCTTCTCAGTTTTCCGAGTGAAGAGACGAATGCGGCTGATTTTTCGTTTCCGTCTTCTGCCGATTTAACGAGGCAGGAATAAAGAGTGCCTTTACGGTTTCCTATACGGAGCAGAGCCATTTCGTCGGGCGTGAAGCCGTAAACGGGGGACATCAGTACCGCCGCGAGAGCAACGTCATCCGTAGGATTGCTGATTACCTTCAGCAAGGAGGTCATAAATCTGATTTCGGGAGTAACGAGTATTTTTGTATCGTTGTCGGCGCAGTACGGAATACCCGCATTGTCAAAAAATTCATAGAACTTATCAAAATTTGATTTTGATCTGTAAAGGATACAGAAATCGCTGTATTTTGCATCCCTTGTTATGAATTTGCCGTCCTTCTTTACGGTAATCTGCATTTTGTTTTCAACGGCATTGATGATGTAATTTACAACGTACTGTGCCTGACCCTCCAGCTTCCTGTCATCCGTAACGATTACGAGCGAAACATCGCTGTCATCCTTTTCGGGATAGTTCGCCTTGGGGTTGAGCTGCTCGACCTCATTATAATCAATATCTCCGATTCTTTCCGTCATAAGACGGCTGAAAATAAAGTTGACACAGTCCGTAATTCCTTTACGGCTTCTGTAATTGCAGGTCAGCGCTTCTCTTGCGGGATAGTTCACGCCATCGTAGTCGGTCATACCTTTACGCAGATCGCGGAATATTTTCGGATTTGCCTTTCTGAATCCGTAAATGCTCTGCTTGATGTCGCCTACCATGAATCTGTTGTTGTTATCTTTTGAAATGGCCTCAAAAACCTTATCCTGCGCTTTGCTGACGTCCTGATATTCGTCAACCAGTATTTCCTTGAAGTTTTCGCTGTATTCACGGGCAAATTCCGTTCTGACCGCTTCACCGTCTTTGTTTTCAATCAGTAAGCTCAGAGTAAAGTGAAGTATATCGTCAAAGGTATAGGCGTTTTCCTCTTCCTTCAGAAGCATCAGTTCGTCACCGTATGCGGCAGCCGCCTGCGTAAGGGTTTCAACCGCGGGAGCCAGAAGGATCCTTGATTCGTTGAATTCCTCTTCCGGAATATGAAATGCGGTCAAAACGTTTTTGGGACTGTCCGCGCTTGTTGAGTAGCTTCTGACCGAATGCAGAAATTCCCAAAGAGGAGTTTTATAGTCTCCTTTTCCTCTCAGATTGGATTTGAAGGAAAGCTCCGACAGCTTTTCGCTGATGTTATCCCATTTCTCGTAAAGAAGAGTATTCTTCAGGTCGAGGAATTTCTCCTTATCGTCATTCAGAGCGGGCGTATAGACCCGTTCCGTTTCGGACTCGGTCGATGAAAGCGTAAGAGCATAGCCGATTTTTCTGAGATTTTCGTCAACGTATTCCACGGCATCGTCAATGAGCAGTTTTCCCCATTTTGTTTCAAAAACGGGTGTATCCGTCTTATATTCGGATGCAAGATTTTTCAGCCACTGTCCCGGCAGCTCATCGGCTCTTGATTTTTCGTAAAGATTTTCAATCAGTCCGGTTACGGCGGCGTCTGATTTACTGTCTCCTATGATGTCGTTGAGATAGGTAAAATCGTCCTTAAGATTTGTATAGTAATATTCCAGCACCTTGTCCATCGCCTTCTTTTTAAGGATGGAAAGTCTGCCGTCGTCTATAATTGAAAAATCCGGGGAAATATTCAGCTTGTGCGTATTATCCTTCAGACAGTAATTGACCCGGTGAAAGTTTTCCCTTACAAGCGATATACAGAATGAGTCTATTGTACCGATATTGGCATAGGGAAGCATAAAGCGGGCTTTTTTCAGCCGTTTATTATCGGGATTTTCCGCGATTTTCTTTGACAGAGCTTCGCTTATTTTATCTTTCATCTGTGCTGCCGCCGCTCTTGTAAAGGTGACGATAAGCAAATCTTCCACGCTGCAGGGATCGTCTTCGTCACAAAGACGGCGGATGATTCTTTCGACAAGGACAGCCGTTTTACCCGAGCCGGCTGCCGCACTTACGAGCATGGTGCCCTTGCGGCCTTCAATGGAGTGCAGCTGTTGCTCGTTCCAGTTTATTCCTTTCGGCTCGTTTCCGTTATGCTTCGTTTCCATTACCGTCACCTCCCTCGTCTGATTCTTCCATGAGCTTCCCGGCTATTTCGGCTGTATTGTTGTTACTGTAATCGTAAGGCGTAAAGGGTATGTCATCCTCATATCCGCAGATTGCCTTGAAATCACAGTATTCGCAGGGCAGTGAGCCGTGGTCTTCCGTATTCTTTTTAAGATTTGTACTCGGCTTTGCCTCAAATTTTCCGTTTCTCAGATGCTCTGCCATCTGCATTATGATTTTATCGCATCTTTCGTTCAGCTTTTCAAATACCTTCATGCTGATGATGTCACCCTTGAGAACACCTTTATTGGTCAATTCCACGGGGATATATCTGCCTTCGGCATTGCGCTCCATCATTCTGACGGTATCTTCGTTTCCCACAATCAGTCCCGTCATCTGTTCTTTTTTATCCAGTTCTTTTTGGATTTTATCTTCTTCTGAGTTCGGCTTGACACCTATTACGGGCTTTGATGCATTGTAATAAAGCACGCCCGCGGGAATGACTTCGCCGTATTTTTTGCCGCCGTTTTTCCACAACGTAAAGAGATATATCAGCATCTGCATATTGATGCCGTTCATGACTTCATACAGATTGAATTTTTTCTGCTTTGATTTGTAGTCAACTATTCTCAGGTATCTGGTCCCGTTCTTGTCTGCGATGTCGACTCTGTCCACTCTTCCCTTGACGGATACGGAGCCGTCGCTTCCCTCGGGAATATACGGCTTGATTTCCTCGTTTTCATCAATCGGAAGCTCAAAGTCAACGGGAACAAAGTCGCATTGTGAAAATTCCTCAATAAGCCGTTTCGCAGTAGTGAAAAGATTATCCTTGAGTATTTTATACAGATAAAGGAATCTTTCGTCCGGCTCAGAGCCGCTTAAGAGGATGGGCAGATACTCGTCTGTCAGAGCGGAAACGATTTTGTACAGCTCGTCATCGCTCATTTCCGTTAACTGCTCTTTCTTATATCGGGAAAGAAGATTTTCCATTACGTAATGGTTTACGTTGCCCTTGCTGAGAGAGTCAAGTTCCGCTTCCTTGAGCGGATTTACGCGGATACCGTACCGGCAGAAGAAAGAGAATGCGCAGGAGCAGTATTTCTCAATTCTTGACGGTGAAAGAACAAGGTTTTTGCCGAAAAGCTTATCTGTTATTTCTCTGTCGGAAATTCTGTATTCTCTGCCTGCATTTACCCTTTTGAGAGAAGCAAGCTTACCCGAATAGTTCTTGTCTTCGGTAAAGTATTTACCCAGAGTGGCTCTGAAATCGCCTTCGGCTGATTTGGCATATTCTTCAAATGCCGTCTGTTTGCTCTCAATGTAAAACAGACTGTCGTTTTCTTCTTTGCTTACGGTGGAAGCATCCTCTTCGCGGATATTCGTAAACAGATGTCTTATTCTGCCGTAAAATTCGCAGGGTGTCATTTCGCTTCCGTCTGCGGCAGCACACGAACAGGTGACAAAAAGCTTATCCCTCGGGCAGCAAAGAGCGGAGTATGCAATCAGTTTTTCGTCTGCAAGCTTCCATTCTCCGCTTTCCGAAAGCTCAATGCTGTGCTTCTTGAGTACAGCTCTGTCGTTGAGTGTAAGTGCGGATACTACGCCCGATACGGGAGGGAATACACCGTCGTTTGCTCCTATTACGAATGCAACACGGGGAGACGAAATCCTTATTCTGTCTGCCGCGCCGATAATCACCTCGTCAAGTCCCGCGGGAATACTGCCCACCGTCTGAACGGAGAGCATAAGTTCATAATATGACGATAATTTTTCGGCGGTAACGGTTTCGTTTCTTACAAGCCCTTCAAGCTCGTTCAGGAGATTTATCATGAAATCCCACATTCTCTGAAGCTCCTGCCTGATACCTGCTTCGCCGTCCTCTGCCAGCTTATCGGCAAGGTGTGTCACGTTAAGCGGCAGATTGATGTCTTCAATGAATTTCCAGAGTGCGCTCAAAGCGATTTCACCCTTTACTCCGCCTCTGACCGCATTTTTGAATTTCTCGATGGGAGTAATGATTTTCTCTCTTGCTCTGTTCAGATATTCAAGCTGACGCACCGCATCCTCACTGCTTTCGTCATTGCCGTAGCCGTCGGGGCTTGCAGTCCACTTGCTGAGCCATTTTTTGCCGTTTATCTGCCAGATGAAGCAGTAGTTTTCCACGGCGGAAACCTCGTTATCCGTAAGCCCCGTAAGTCCCGTTTTCAGATATCTCATGAGAGAATCCGTGTCGTAATTTTTTGAAACGGCTGAAAGCAGAGCGCTTATGATATTGACAACGGGGGAGGCGTCTGCGGGTCTTCTGTAATCCTCATAGATATTTATGCCGCATTTTTTCAGAGCAGAACGCAGAGGCACCTCGTATGAGGTCATATCTCTTGCGATTACGGCGATATCTCTGTATCTGAGTCCGTCTTCTCTGACGAGCTTTTTTATCCTCGCCGCAACGTATTTGCATTCTTCATAAACGTCGGATGCCTTGCAGAGAGTAATATTCTCACAGCTTTCCTCGTATTTATTATCGTTATCCGAAAACAGCTCGGATTCAAGGAATTTCAGCTCCGGGCAGGAGTATCTTTCAAAATGAGGGGGAAAATTATTGTATTTTCCGTTGCCGGAAAGGAAGGGAGGTACGGCAGTGCTTACGCCCTCCTCCTTTGCTATCGCTTTGAGCCGTTCAGCCGTATTCTTCGTCTTTGCGAAAAGGTCCGTTATATCGTCGGTATTTTCAAGGTCACGGGCACAAAGTGTAACGTATACGGATTTTGCGTTGATGAGTATTTTTCTGATTATTTCGTATTCGGGAGCGGTAAAGCCCCTGAATGAATCGATAAAAACAAGTCTGTCGCTGAAATAAGAGTCTATCTGAGCCGTATTTTTCAGCTCGGTAAGTAAATCGTCGGGATTAAAGTAGCTTTCGCTTACTTTTTCATCAAAAAGCTCAAGCACGGCTGCAATGTCTCTGAGCTTTATACTCAGCAGACCTTCTCCCAATTCATCCGCAACGCTGCGCAGCATATCAAGAGAAACCGCATTCTGCTTGAATTCCGATGAAAGCGAAAGGAATTCGCTGACGGCGGAGCGCTTGCCCGCATGCTTTCCGTAAAGCACAAGCTTATCCTTTATCTGCATAAGTGTCATGCTCATAAGCACGGCAGCCGCAGAGTCGCTCAGACGGCATCTTTCGTGAAATGCGGGTCTGCCTATCAGCTTTTCACCAAGCTCCGTAAAGGAAAGCACGTCAACATTCTGCATCTTTTTTTCGCCGGTTTTTTTCAGAACGTTTTTCTGGCAGGTAAAGGAATACTGCTCCGGCACAATGAGAGTGATTTTATTATTCTCATTGCAGGAGAAGTCCTCTATCAGATTTGTAACGAAGGTGGTCTTTCCTCCGCCGGATGATGCAAGTACAAGATTCAGAATTTTTTCGCAGGGATGAAGCATATTATCACTCCGTTAAAAAAAGCTTTGCCAACCCTCCCGGGGAAGGCAAAGCCCACGTATTTGTTATTGATTTTATTCTTCGCCGTTTTCGCTTTCCTTAGCATCGGTCTCCTCATCGGATTCATCTTCCTTTGATTTGTCCTTCTTTTTGCGGCGAAGCTTCTTCTCTTCCTTTTCTTCTCTCTTTTCTCTTTCCTCGGGTGATTCCGATTCAAAATCCGGCTCGGCAGGTCCTATGAACATAGGATTGGGGTCGGAAATAATATCAATGGCTCTGTTCAGTACGGAAAAACGGATTTCCTTCTGATTACCGCCGAATTCACCGTCAAGAGTCCAGGGGATTTCTTCATCAAATGTCATCTTGATATTGGTGCATTTGAGATAGATTATCTTGTCGCCGTCGTATTCCATCCTTTTGATTTTTCCCAGCAGGGGAAACGCCTCAAAGGGATTGGATACTCTTCTTACGAGAAGCACCTCAAACTTGCCGTCGTCGAGCTTCACGTCGTTTTTGTCAAATTTGAAAAGACCGGCAACGGACGTTGAATTTGAAATTGAGCCGAAAAAGAAATTGTCCTCAAGTGTTTTGCCGTCGTATTCGATTTTGATGTGCTTGGGCTTGATGCTCTGAAGCGTAGGTACAAGGTTAAGCACAAAGCCGTTTATCATATAAGCGGCATGGCCCATCCTGTTTTTCATCTTCTGCGGAGTGGAGTATGACAGATTAGTGCCCACTCCGAAGGAAGCAATGTATGAGAAAAATCTGTTGTTGAAAAGACCGATGTCGTACTGATTGATATTTCCTCTTGATATGGTTGCCGCCGCATCGTCAATATTTGAGGGAATACCGATTGTATTTGCAAGGTCGTTGGTTGAGCCGGCAGGAATGTATCCGATGGGAACACGTCTGTTAAGAGTCATAACTCCGTTGATGGTTTCGTTGAACGTACCGTCACCGCCGCAGCAGACTACAATATCGTTTTCTTCGATACTGCTCTTGACTATGTTTGTGGCATCACCGCTGCAGGTCGTTTCTCTTATGTCAAATTCGTATTTGTCGGAGTCGAATTTTGCGGCTATTTCGGAAGCGCTTGCGCGGTCCTTATTTTTACCCGATTTGGGATTGACTATCAGTAATACTTTTTTCTTTTCCATAAATTCACCCGAAATATCAATGATAGTACATTTTATCACAACCGGCTTTAAAATTCAATATTATAAAATCACTCCGAATATAATAACGAAATGACTTTCATTTTCCGGCAACGGGACTTTCGGAAAGCACAAGACCGCAGGACTGCCTTTTTTCACTGACGATTTCTTCCTGCATTACGGCGGAGCTTTCGCTTTCCTTACCGGAATTGAGCCACGCCTGGATAAAAACATTTTTACGGCAGAATGCCTTGAATCTGTTTTCAAGCTTTTTGCTGAGTAAATCCATGCCGGCGATCAGAAGAATGAGCGCCGAGGTAAAGCCGATTATCCAGCAGATTGAGTTGATTAAATAGCTTATCATTTCCATAGTAATATCTCCTTATTCCTTATTCAATACGTTTTCAAGACATTCGGTTATCATTTCGTAATCGTTTGTTTCGGTTGCTTCACCGTTATCGCTGATATTAACGTTCCTTATGTCCGTTACCGTTCCCTCATCGTCAAAATGTACCGTCAGGCGGTATTCTCTGATAACGTAATCGTCAAGCTCGAATACGTAATCCGTGAAGTGACTTTTGCCGGTCATTTCCGTTAAGAACTGTCTGCCGATGAACCGTTCCTTCAAAAGGCCGATGCCCGTTATTTGTGTTACTCCGTTTACCATTATCATACCTCCTTAAAACAAGATACAGACAGGGGGGATTGTTCCTTCCTGTCTGTATGATACATTTTCAGTTGTACAATAAAACGGACTATTCTAAAACGGCTTTCAAAATTCTTTCCGTATTCATATCGTCAATAAAATCAAAGTTGAATCTGAGAAATGCTTCTGCCTTTTCGTCAATTTTGCAATCCTTTACAGCATCGGGTATTTCTTTGAAATCTTTAATTACTTTGCCCGGAACGTAATCCTCGTAGCCCTTACAGAATGAGCGTTCCTTTTCGTATTCATCAAGGTCAAAGGCATAGAATAAGCAGGGCTTATTCAGCAGAGCAAAATCCATACATATTGACGAGTAATCCGTGATAAGCATATCGCAGATAAGCGTCAGCTTTGCGGTGTCATATCCCGTTACGTCAACGGCATTTTCGGGTATTTTTGCGGAGTGAACACGCGGATGAAGCTTTATGAGCAGAGCGTATCCTCCCTGCGTACTTTCATTGAAATAATTTACGTCAAGAGAATCCAGCAGGGCTTTGTCCCTTTCCGGAGTGTCTCTGAAGGTGGGTGCGTAAAGCACAAGCTTTTTTCCTCTGCAAAGTGGGAATGCTTTATAAAATTCCTCCTTCATCGCACCCGAATCCTGCTCCTTCAGCAGGTAATCAAGCCGGGGAGAGCCCAGAGGAAGCACCTTTTCCCTGTCTGCTCCGAAGGCGTCGGCATATATATCCCTGATGTTTTCCGACGTGCATGTGATATATGTCAGTTTTTCCGTGCATTTTTTCAGCCGCTGAGCCGTTTCTTCGTCAATATCAGTCAGCAGACCGAATTTCTTGAATGCACCTTCGCCGTGCCAGAGCTGTGTGATTACCGTCTCTTTACTGAAATGCAGGTCTGCCATAGGCATGAAATTATCGTTGAGAAAGATATATTTTGCCGTGGCGAGAATCCGTGAATCCCTCAGAAAGAACCGTATGTAGTTTTTGATTCCGCTTCTGGGTACGTTTATTCTTATTAGCTCGTATCTACCCTTTTCTTTAAGATATTCCTCAACGGCTCCCGTTGAATCGTGACTGCCGCCGGGATGAGGGGCAAGAAGCACCGCTCTGTTTACCTTTATCGGCGCCACTCTGCAGATATTAAAGAATAAAGCAAATATTTTATACAGTATTTTTTTCATAATTTTTAATAAAAGCTCTCCTGCAGGGGAGAGCTTTGCTTTGTTATTTTTCCCACTTGATGACAGTTTTGCCGAAGTGACGGCTGATGTCATCCTTGAATGCCTTGTGGATATCGTCAATAGTGCGTACCGTGGTTACTTCACCGATGATGTTTTCAAGGTAAGCGGGGATAGTGGGATTGGATGCGAGGATTTCCATTGTCCTCTCAAAATCCTTTACACCGCTTCTGCTTGAGCCGAAAAGATTAAGACCTCTTTCCAGCACCATTCTGGTGTTGATGCCGATGTAGTTTTCGGAAACGCCCATAAGTCCCACGGAGCCCTCGGGATTGATATGGTCGATAATCTGCGATATTGCGGAGCGTGATGCCTCACCGCCTACACACTCAAAAGCGTGGTCGACCCTGAGGTCTTCGGGAATATGGTCAACGTGAAACGTATTGTCCGCGAAGCCGAAATATGCGAGCTTATCGTAAACCGTACCGAATATATAAAGCTTTGCATCGGGATAAAGCGCTCTGAGCATCAGCGCGGTAATGAATCCGACGTTTCCGTCGCCCCAGATTCCTATCGTGTCTCTGCGGCTGTGAGCGAATTTTTCAAATCTTGATACCGCGTGAACGGCAACGCTTATAAGCTCCGAGAAGGAGGCGACCTTGAGGTCGATACCGTCGGGAACTCTTACAAGACGGTCGGGGCTGATATCAATGTAATCGCGGAGAAATCCGTCATATCCGCTGGAGCAGAAATGACTTGTAAGTCGGTAGTTTTCCGCGATAACGTCATCATCCTCGGTAGGAGTGTTGGGTACGGGTACCACGATTTCACCGGGCTTGAAATTGCCCGTCGGGTCGGAGATTACCTTTGCCACGCATTCGTGGATAAGAGCCATGGGAAGCTTTGCTTTAAGTGCTTCCTTGCTTCTGTTGCCGAGATAATATCTCTGGTCTGCTTTGCAAACCGACATATATAACGGCCTTAACAGCACACAATCCCTGATATCCGGCTGTGTGCAGGCAACGTCGATCATGCCGGGAGCAACCAGTCTGTAAACCTGATTAATCATCTGAATCCTTACCTTTCAGAAGTGTATTTGCAACCTTCATATCGTACGGATAAGTGATTTTGATATTGAATACCTCGCCCTTTACCATATAGACGGGCTTATTCTTGATAGTGTAAATCTTGCAGGCATCCGTAAGAATGCTCTTTTCTTCATCTGTCAGAGAATCGATAACCGTTCTCAGCTCCTTAATCTTAAAGGACTGGGGAGTCTGTCCCTGATACATTTTGCTTCTGTTGGGAATTGAAGAAATGAAATCGCCGTCTTCACTTTCTACGATGGTATCCGTTGCGGGGATAACCGTATCAGTTGCGCCGTATTTAATCGCCATATCGACGTTTTCTTCAATGATTCTGTGAGTGAGGAAGGGACGTACCGCATCGTGTGTAACGATAACGGTATCATCATCGACCTCATAGTTCTTCTCTATGAATTCGATGGCGTTTTCAAGCGTGCCGTTTCTGGTTTCGCCGCCTTCAATAACCGTGATTTTTTTGCCTTCGGGCAGATTTCTCTTGATGAGGTCCTTTGTGTGAGCCACCCAGGGCTTGGGGCAGAGAACGATGATTTCATCAATGCGGTCGTTTACAAAGAACTTTTCCACCGTGTGGATTATTATGGGCTTTGAACCCAGCTCAAGATACTGCTTGGGGGTGTCGGAATTGCCCATACGGCTTCCCTTGCCGCCTGCGAAAATTGCTGCAAATACCATTATTCATTCTCCTTACTTCTTACCTGAGTTTGTCATTTCAACATATTGATCACAGATTTCCCGTGCCTCGCCCTGCGCGATTATTTTGCCGTGGTCAAGTATGATTGCCTTGTTGCAGATGTTCAGCACCTGGTCAACGTTATGCGAAACGAAAAGTACGGTTACACCTTTATCAAAAAGCGAAATAATTTTTTTCTCGCTCTTTTTTCTGAATTTTGCATCGCCTACCGACAAGACCTCGTCAAGTATCAGTATTTCGGGATCAACGGCGGAAGCAATGGCAAAGCCGAGGCGCGCCTTCATACCCGAGGAATAATTCTTGACGGGTACGTTGATAAAATCCTTCAATTCGGAAAATTCAACGATTTCATCGTATTTTTCCTGGATGAATTTCCTTGAATAACCCATTGTGGCACCGTAAAGAAAAATATTTTCCTTGCCCGAGTAATTCATATCGAATCCGGCACCCAGCTCTATCATGGGAGCGATTATGCCGTGGGTTTCAACAGTTCCTTCCGTGGGCTTGAGTACGCCGGCTATTACCTTGAGCATGGTTGATTTTCCTGCTCCGTTAAAGCCGAGGATACCCACTCTGTCGCCCTTTTCAACTCTCAAATTGATGTCCTTAAGGGCCCAGAATTCATTGTAGTGAAGCTTGTGAGTTACAAGCTTGATAAAATATTCCTTGAGATTGTCAACCTTTTCACTGTTGAGGTTGAACAGCATACTCATATTTTTTATTTCTATTGCGGGCTTACTCATTTTTATCCCTCTGAATCATATATGAAGAATGAATTTATCCTGTTTCTTGTAGAAGGCGATAACGCCGATAATCAGCATGACCACCGCAAAGCCGAGCGAATACTCAAGATGATGCATATTGAACATCTTGCCGTAGAGTACACAGCAGCGGAACATTTCCGTTATGGAGTACATGGGATTTGCCAGCATTACGTAAGAAAACAGCTCATTGTCGATTTTGAGCGAATCTATTCTGTAAACTATGGGTGTCATGTAGAAAAGAAGCAGGCAGAATACCTCGTAAAGGTAGTCTATATCCTTAAAGAATACGTCAAGGGTACTCAGTATCAGTCCCACGCCGATTGAAAGCAGGAACAGAATGATAAGGGGAACAAATACGAGAAGCATATAGGGAGTAATGTGAGGCATCATATCCGCATATTCGGGATTTACCGTACCTCTGATGACGTAGAATGCTATGAAGCAGACAAGCACCAACAGTGAAATGCAAAACGTAACGAAAGTTGACGAAACGTTTGCAAGCGGATAGATGTATTTGGGAACATAAACCTTTTTGATTACGCTTGCACTGTTTCTGACGGAGCGCATTGCTCTCTTTGTGCTCTGCGAATAGAATTCGTAAAGCAGACGGCCGCACAGCAGGTAAATGGGGTAATTCACCACACCGCTGTTTGATTTGCCGAAGACGTTGCCGAAAATGAACACAAGCACGAGGGTGGTCATCAGCGGCTGAAGGAAGGTCCATACGATTCCCAGCGCAGAGTCACGGTACTGAAGCTTGATGTTTTTTCTGACTATTTCATACAGAAGATATCTGTATTTGTAGAAATTCTTCAGATACTTTTTCATCATTTTCTCCGTTATTTTATGCCCCATTTGGCATAATACTTAAACATGGATTCAATCTGAATCCTTTTAAGCTTGAAATTCTTTTTTGATTCTCTTCCCCATTCGTGATAGACGGTGGCGAAGGGATAATAAAGCACCTTGCTGACCTTGTTTACCTTTCTTGTCAGATCGCAGTCTTCAAAATACATAAAGTATCTGCTGTCAAAACCGCCCAGCTCTTTGAAAAGCGCGGTGCGTATGAACATAAAGCAGCCCGTTGCGTTTTCGATTTCCTGTATCTGCGTAAGGTCACGGTCAAGCATGGCGTATCGGCTTAAAATCTTTCCGGGTTCTTTTCCTCTCATTCGGCTTGCCACCAGATAATAGGGTCTGGGATTTCTCTTTCCCAGTATCTGAGGACTGCCCGAGGGAAAACGGATCTCCGGAGAAAGCATACCCACGTCGGGATGCTCCTCAAGATATGATGCCATATTTGATATAACGTCGTCCCTGATTATTATATCGGGGTTGATTATTACGTGATAATCGGAGTCAAGGGAATCCATAATGTAATCATGACCTGCTCCGAATCCCAGATTCTTACCGGTTTCGATAAGCTCAATCTGCGGATAATTTTCTTTGAGAAAAGCGACGGTTCCGTCCGTTGAGCCGTTATCCACGGCATACAGATGAAAGTCGCAAGCTGTATATTTCAGCAGGGAATCAACGGCTTTGCCGATAGTTCTCATGTTGTTGTAGGTAACAATACAGCCGGTAACCTTTATAGCCATTTCATTTATCCTTTCGGGTATGAAATAAGGCAGCTTATCATATCAAGACGGAATCTGATTTTTTCTCCCAATGTCGTACCGCCTCCCGTTACGTTGCCGCCGTGACGGCGCCACAGCATAAGGGGCTCGTCTATGAGGGATATTCCGTAACCCTTTCTGATTGCAAGCAGTGCAATCCACCAGTCGTGCATGGGTGTTTTTTCGGGGAAGGGGAGACAGTCTTGAATCAGCTCCCTTCTGAAAGCCATGCAGCAGCCGACGTAGGAGTTGCGTATCAGATTTCCGGTAAAGCTGCAGTCGGGGTGATACATATCAAAACAGGTTTCGTTGAGGGAATTAAGCTCGCCGTCGGTAATCACGGCGTTATGAAGCACAAGATCTTTTCCCTTTTCAATTTCCGCAATTACGGTACTTACCTTATTTTCAAGCCATACGTCGTCCTGGTCGCTGAGGAAGATTACGTCTCCCGTACAGTGATTCAGGGCGTTTTCGAAATTTTTTACAACGCCCTTGCCGGGACCTTCAACGTATCTGATACGGCTGTCCGTAAGTTCCGCAACTGCCCCACGGGTAAGACCGGAGGGCAGATCGTCGGAAACTATTATTTCGTCATCCTCGCCAAGCTGTGACAGCATGGAGAGGAGCTGTTCTTTTATGTATTTTTCACCCTTGTAAGCGGCAAGAGCGACCGATATTTTCATATCAGTAAAGCTTTGCGCCTGCGGGAATGTGATTGTCTACCATGAGCAGATGGAGTTTTTCTTCTCCTTCTTCCTCATGGACGGCACTCAGAAGCATACCGCAGGAATCGATGCCCATCATTGCTCTGGGGGGAAGATTTACTATTGCAATGAGTGTCTTGCCTACAAGCTCTTCGGGTTCATAGAATTTATGAATACCGCTGAGTATCGTTCTGTCCGTTCCGGTACCGTCGTCAAGCGTGAACTGAAGGAGCTTATTGCTCTTCTTTACAGCTTCGCAGGCCTTGACCTTTACCGCACGGAAATCGGATTTCGAGAATGTATCGAAATCAACCGCATCCTCAAAGAGCGGCTCGATAACAACCTTTGAGAAATCAATGACCTCGGGCTTTTCTTCGGCTGCTTCCTCCTTCTTGCCCGATGCGTCAAGCGACTTCATTGTGGGGAAAAGAAGGACGTCTCTGATTGCCTGGGAATCGGTAAGGAGCATTACCATTCTGTCAATGCCGTAACCGATACCGCCTGTGGGAGGCATACCGTATTCGAGAGCCATAAGGAAGTCTTCGTCTGTGGTGTTGGCTTCCTCGTCACCTTGGGAAAGGAGTATTTCCTGGGCTCTGAAACGCTCTCTCTGGTCGATGGGGTCATTCAGCTCGGAGTAGGCGTTTGCCATTTCCCAGCCGTTCATGAAGAACTCGAATCTCTCTACGTATTCGGGATTTTCGGGCTTCTTCTTTGTAAGGGGAGAAATTTCGATGGGGTGGTCCATGATGAAAGTGGGCTGGATAAGATGCTCCTCAACGAATTCCTCAAAGAAGAGATTGAGAATATCGCCCTTTGCATGGCGTTCCTCATACTCTACGTGATGCTCGTCTGCGACCTTTCTTGCCTCTTCAAGATTATGGATATCGTTCCAGTCAACACCGGCATATTTTTTGACGGCGTCAATCATCGTGAGTCTTTCAAAGGGCTTGCCTAAATCCATTTCAATGCCGTTGTAAGAGATTTTTGTGCTGCCTACGACCGTTTCGGCAAGGTGTCTGTAAAGATTTTCGGTAAGGTCCATCATACCGTGATAATCGGTATACGCCTGGTAGAGCTCCATCAGAGTGAATTCGGGGTTGTGTCTTGTATCAACGCCCTCGTTTCTGAATACTCTGCCGATTTCGTAAACCTTCTCGAAACCGCCTACGATAAGTCTCTTGAGGTAAAGCTCGAGTGAAATACGCAGCTTTACGTCCTCGTTGAGAGCATTGAAATGGGTTTCAAAGGGTCTTGCGGAAGCACCGCCGGCATTGGGAACGAGCTGGGGCGTTTCAACCTCCATAAAGCCCTGCGCGTCAAGATACTTTCTGATTTCGCTGATTATTTTTGAACGCTTGAAGAAGGTATCTCTTACCTCGGGATTCATAATGAGGTCAAGATAACGTCTTCTGTAACGGGTATCCGTATCGGTAATTCCGTGGAATTTCTCGGGCAGGGGAAGAAGTGACTTTGAAAGGAGAGTCATTTCGGAAGCGTGGATTGAAATCTCACCGGTCTTCGTCCTGAAAGCATAACCCTTTACGCCGAAAATGTCACCGATATCGGATTTCTTGAATGCGGCGTATGATTCCTCACCGAGTGAATCCTTTGAAACGTAAACCTGGATATTGTCGTTGCGGTCACGAAGGTTGCAGAATGATGCTTTACCCATAACACGCTTGAACATCATACGTCCGGCAATGCTGACGCTGATGGGGCTTGCATCCATAATTGCTCTGCGCTCGTTATAGTCATCGTTTACCGCCTGCCTTGCTTCGGCTTCGTCCATACCGTCCGTGCTGACGGGCTGTCTGCCTGCAAGAAGCTCCGCTTCGTGGGCAATGTATAACGCCTTGACTTCATCCGCGTGATGAGTCTGGTTGAATTTGGTAATAATAAAGGGGTCGTTTCCCGCATCCTGAAGAGCCGTCAGCTTGTCAACTCTTATCTGACGCAGGGAGTTAACGTCCTGCTCCCCGTTAACGGGTGCAGTGACCTTTTCGTCTGCCATAATCAGTTCTCCTTGTTGTATTCTGTTGAAATGACCTTCATGCTGATTACCGCGCCCGAGGGAACGGTTACGTCGATAACGTCGCCTGCTTTTTTACCGAGAAGTGCGGAACCGACGGGGGAGTCGTCACTTACTGCGATTGTGTCCTCAAGGTCTGTTGAAGAACCGATAAAGCATTTCATGATTTCACCGTCATCGTCAAGGGTAACGATTGAGCCGATGTGAACAACACCCTGCTCAAAAAAGTTATCGTCAACGACCTCAACCGTGTCAAGCTCAAGCTCTAACTGAGCAATATTTTCTTCAAGTCTTGCCTGGTCGTTTCTTGCTTCATCATATTCGGCATTTTCCGAAAGGTCGCCGTGTGAACGTGCTTCTTCAAGCTTCTGGGCGATATCTTCTCTTCCTTCCTTCTTGAGGTAAGCAAGTTCCTTCTGAAGTTTTTCAAACTCACTGCGGGTAATCTGTTTAGCCATAATCAAATCTCCTTTAAGAGTAATTTCAAAAAATAAATCACTATATTATATATAAAATCAACTAAAAAGTCAATATATAAAAATCAGGTGAGCATTGCTCACCCGATTTGATTATATACTGCTGTCGTCATTGAATACCATCTGCAGTTCTTCCTGCGTGATTTCGCGGCATTCTCCTCTTTGCAGGGAGGTGTCAAGCTTCAGGTCACCGACCCGTACCCTGTCAAGCCGTTCAACATGATTTTCCACGGCACACATCATTCTCTTTACCTGATGATATTTGCCCTCGCGTATTTTGATTTCCGCAAAGGGAAGACCGTTTTCCTCATAATATTTAATCTTTGCCGGCAGACATTGAGTGCCGTCGTCAAGCAGGATTCCTTCTTCCAGAGCTTTTACCGCATCGTCGGACAGAGGCCTTGCGAGCTGAGCGATATAGGTCTTGTATACGTGGTGTGAGGGCGACATTATTTTGTGGCAGAATTCACCGTCATCCGTTATAAGAAGCAGTCCCGTGGTGTCTCTGTCAAGTCGTCCGCAGGGAAAAAGCGAACGTCTTGCAAGCTCCGGCGGAACAAGGTCGATGACCGTTTCCTTGCGCGGATCCTCCGTAGCCGTGATTACGCCCTGCGGCTTGTTCATCATAATGTAGATATGGTCTTTGAGGCAGAAGGTATGCCCCTGCACCGTTACGGTATCGCAGGCAGAATCCACCAGCTCCTCAGCGCGGTAAATCATATTGCCGTTAACGGATACGACACCGTCCTTGATGAGCTGTCTTGCTTCCTTGCGGGTAACGTTGCAGTTCAGGGCTATTAACTTGTCAATCCGTTTAAGCGACATATTATCCACCTTGCTGTTAAACTAAATGAGGTCGGTAAGAGACCGACCTCATCGTTGAATTTCAGTTACTTATGCAAGCTCTGCGAAGTACTTGATTGTACGAACCATCTGGCTTGTGTAGCTGTTCTCGTTGTCATACCATGAAACGACCTGAACCTCATAGAGGTCATCGGCGATCTTGCTGACCATTGTCTGGGTAGCATCAAAGAGTGAGCCGAACTTCATACCGATAACGTCGGATGAAACGATGGGATCCTCGTTGTAGCCGAAGGACTCGGAAGCAGCTGCCTTCATAGCGGCATTGATGCCTTCCTTGGTAACGTCTGCACCCTTAACAACAGCTGTAAGGATTGTGGTTGAACCTGTGGGAACGGGAACTCTCTGTGCGGAGCCGATAAGCTTGCCGTTGAGCTCGGGGATAACAAGACCGATTGCCTTTGCAGCGCCTGTTGAGTTGGGAACGATATTTGCAGCGCCTGCTCTTGCTCTTCTGAGGTCACCCTTTCTGTGAGGACCGTCAAGAATCATCTGGTCGCCTGTGTAAGCATGGATTGTGCTCATGATACCGCTCTGAATGGGAGCGTAATCATTGAGTGCCTTAGCCATGGGAGCGAGGCAGTTTGTTGTGCAGGAAGCAGCGGAGATGATCT
>CALAUI010000026.1 GCA_937892115.1 uncultured Clostridia bacterium
TACCCGACCTACGCCCTTAGCAGGGGCGCCTCGTCACCAACTTGAGTACTTCTCCGTGTCAGCAGCGTTTTTCCGCATATATTTAATTGGAATTGCTTGTAAGTTATGGCGGAGAGAGTGGGATTCGAACCCACGGTACCCGTAAGAGTACGACGGTTTTCAAGACCGTTCCGTTATGACCACTTCGGTATCTCTCCGTAAATGCTTGACTATAATATCATAAGGACATCACTATGTCAAGAATTTTTTGAAATTTAATCGGCATATTTAAAGCTCTGTTCGCTTCTGAGAACGTCTCTGTAGAGCTTGCATTCCGCCTTGCATTTTTCAAGGTCAAGATCAAGATAATTACCGCATTCAATCCTTGACGCACCGAACACGGGACCTTCATAGGCGATTATATCGTCAAGGATTTTTCTTGTGACGTTCAGCACCCGGTCATTGTCCGCATTCCTTACCACAAGGTAGAATCCCGTACGGCAGCCCATGGGTCCGAAATAGATTACGTCATCCTTTATTTCGGAATTGCGTACGAAGGTGGCAAACATATGCTCAACCGTATGAGCGGTCGTCGTATCCATATATGCACCGTTATTGGGCTTTCTCGTCCTCAGGTCGTAGGTCGTAATATCGCCGTCAACTCTTGAAACATATATGCCGGGTTCAAGTTTATTATGGTCAACCGAAAAGCTTGTAATTCTGTCCATAGTCAATCCTCACTTAATACTTTTTCCGTCCGAAAAGGCATTGCCCACGGTTTCACCCAGAACGGTATATTTATGGTGAACCGGCTCAAACGTAATGGGGCTGAATTTTGATAAATCGGGCAATCCGTCTTCTCCGAGAATGCTTTCGTCTGCGCTGACGTTGACGATTCTGCCGAAATACTTATGACCGATGACTTCAATAAGCTCACATTCAAGGGTAACCGGAAGCTCGTTGATGACGGGAGCGTTCACAAATTCACCCTTTGTAACGGTAAAGCCCGCCTTCTCAAGCTTATCGGGAACGTCATTTCCCGATACGATACCGACGTAGTCACATTCCGTTTCATGCTCTTTATCCGCTATACCTACGGTGAAGCATTTATTCACTTTCAGATTATCGGTAGTCTTGTGATCACCCAGATCCACGACCAGCTCGTTCTGACCGCAGATACCGCCCCACGCCGCATTCATGGCATTGGGATTGCCATCCTTATCGTAGGTACCGATTATCATTACGGGCTGAGGGAACAGCCACGTCTTTACTCCGAAATTCTTACGCATAGTATCACCTCTGCCCTATATAATACACGCTTTTACTCTCTTCTTCAAGATAAATTATTGATTTTTGCACCGTGTATTGATATACTTGAGTCATACATCAATACGGAGGTTGCCATGACTCTGACAAAAGCAATCCTTTGCTGTTTATTCACTTCTTTTGCCGTTCATTACGGCTGGAAAATGAGAGGCACCGTCATAGGCGGAGAAAAAGGCGCAATGGTCCCCGGTATGTTCTGCGGACTGTCACTTTCTCTTTTTGCAGGCGGAGGAATCGCCTCATATTTCTGCATTCCCGCGGCGGCCGGTCTTATCGGAATGTCATACGGCGGAATCGAGCCCTACGGGGATAATATTGCCTGGATAATGGATAAGCACGAGGTTGAGCCCAATCCGAAAAAGGGATACGGAGGGCTTGCTCTCAAGGGCGCTCTGTGGTTTTCAATCGCAGGGGGCTATATGGGTATGTCCTTTTCCGCAATGGGAGGAAAATACTCCGTAAAGGATATTCTCATTTTTATTGCTTTAGTCTTTATTCTGCAATCAATCGGCTACGGTGTATTCAATCAGCCATACGATAAGGAAAAGGGAATACATCCGAAAATCTATCTTACTTACGAATCCCGTGATGAATGGGGCAGTAACATAGGTGTACTCACGGCAATTATCATCATGGCGGTTATAAACAGAGATTTTACCGCTTTACGCATGACTGTCTGCGGACTTTTCTTCGGCGCGGTGGGCTGGTTAATCGCAATGCGGCTCTATTATTATACCGAGAATCCCATGAAAAACGGGAAATATCTGCTGGGCGTACTCAGCAGGAAGAAGCTTTGCGGCGGCTGGGGCAACATGGAATACTGTCTGGGCTCCTTCGGCGGTCTGGGTATAGCTCTCGGCTTCGTCCTCTCGGGAAACGATATCTCCGATATCAATAAAAAGATTGAATCGGACGGTATTTTCTCCCCTCTCGGAAATTATGATTCTGCGGTCATTTCCGTATTTATCTTTCTCTTTGCCGTACTTCTTTTCATCAACGTTGCCGAATACGTTATGGATAAAAAAGGAAAAAAATACAATTCTTTCCTTGCGGACTGCATTGAAAGACCGTTTTTCAACACGATTCCCTTTATCTTCATACTGATGTGTTCGCTGCCTGCGGCAAAGCTGATGACCGCATTCATGGCTCTTTACGTACTGTTTCTCAAGAATATGTCGGACAGATTCAGACCGGGAAAGGCAAGAAATATCTTTATCGCCGTATCGGTTCCCGTCCTCGCTGCCGTCTTTATTCTGACTCTTGTTACGTCGGGTCCCTCTCCCCTGCTCATATTCATTTCCGGAGGTATTCCCTATATCATCCTTGAGGTGGTCTGGAAGGGAATCACCCCGAAATACGGCGGATGGAAAGCCATGAAATCTCTTAACGAATTTACTTATAAAATATCTCTTCTGACCCTGCAGTCAACAATCATTGCTGTCGTGGGCGGACTGATAATCAGCAGGTGAAAAGATGAATAATACAATCAAAACAATTATCGTCATTGTACTGGCCGTACTCGTGCTGGCGGTGCTGAAGAACTCAGCCGGAAACCCGGACCGTTCCGTTGCGGGAATACGCGACCCCATCCAGAAGAAGGCATCGGGTGAAGTAAAGACCGAGGCGGCAGGGTACGACGTTACGATAAACTTCAAATTTTCTTATGATATAGAAGCCCTCGTAGTGCATACAAAGAATTACTACGGCTCAAGCTTCAACAACGATCTTTCCCCCAGGGACCTTGCTCTTGCATGGGGAGAACCTGCAGAAAAAAACGGCGACATAAACTTTCACTGGAGTCAGTCCGGCAGGTGGTACAGCTGGAATATAAGCGCCGATGACTCCTCAAAAATAAGCGTTGACTCAGTCAACCGTCATTCGGCAAACAATCATATCATTCCCGCTGACGACGTTGTTAAAAATCAGCTGAAGAAAATCAAAGCGGGTGACCATATCAGAATCAACGGATATCTCGTGGATATAAGAGGAGAAAAGGATAACGGCGACTGGTATACGTGGAATTCAAGTGAATCGAGAAACGATACCGGTGACGGTGCCTGCGAAATTATTTACGCCACAAAAATAGAAATGCTCGATTAGTCTGTTTGTTCTTGATTTTTTAATATTTTTGATATATTCTATATACACTATCACTCGGAGGCAAAAACAATGAAAAAAATATTATCAATATTACTTGCGGCTTTAACGGTTATTACCCTTGCTCTTCCCGCATTTGCGGATGAGGCAAAAAGCGGTACCTGCGGTGCAAACGCAACCTGGAGCTTTGATTCCGCAACCGGCAAGCTCACGGTTTCCGGCTCGGGCAACATTTATTCATACGGCAAGAGCTCATCTCCCTTTTACGCTTTCAGAAATCAGATAAAGGAAGCGGTAATTGAAGAAGGCATCACCGGTATCGGTCAGTATGCTTTCAGCGGATTTACTCAGGGAAGCAACGAAAAGAGTACGCTCGAAAAGGTAAAATTCCCTTCAACACTCAAGCTGATTGATATGTATGCGTTTTCATACACTTCCCTTAAAGAAGTATCCTTACCCGAAGGACTTGAGGCAATCAACACGGGCGCATTTGCAATGAATTCCTCGCTCACATCCGTTACCCTTCCCAAGAGCATCAAGAATATTCATTCCTATGCATTCAACGGCTGTACCGCTCTTTCAGCCGTCAACTATGCCGGCTCCGAAGCCGACAAGGCGGGACTGAGCATCAGCGAAAAGAACGATTCCCTTATGACCGCGAAATGGAACTACAACTACGGTGAAAGCTTCTTCAGCAGAATCGGCAGAAAAATCAAGGATTTCTTTGCCAGAATCAGAGATTTGCTTTCCACAATCTTCACAAGCTTCGCAGCAGCTTAAAAACAAGCGCTTTCTTTTCTCTCGGTAGTCAGGTCGGGTCAAAGAAAGCGTTTTAATTTACAGTACGGAGGGGAAATATGGATAAGTACGTTTACTATCGCGGCAAAATCGGTACCTGCTGGTATAACTTCACGGAGTCTCTGGCTTACGCAATCACATACAGACCCACTCCCGAAGGAATTACCTGCAAAAAAAGAATTCCTTACGGAAGTGAAAGACAGCAATTCATAAACACATACTGCAGAGACGATCTGAAAGACGTCAAAAAGCCCCTTTTCATTTACATTCACGGCGGCGGCTGGGTTTCCGGTATCACGGATATGCGAAACACCTACATACAGAATTATGCGAAGCTGGGATTCTACACCGCATCAATCGCATACACATACGCCCCGGAGAAGATTTTTCCCGCTCCCCTGCAGGAAATCTGCAGCGCGGTTGATTACATTTTTGACCACGCGGACGAAGAAAAATATGACACGTCAGATATTCTGATTTCGGGAGAAAGCGCAGGCGGATATTACATCTTTTTCCTTGCGGCTCTTGCGGGCGATAAATCCCTTGCGGAAAAGCTCGGTCTGACCTTCCGTCACAACGAAGAATTCAGCATAAAAGCAATGATTTCTCACTGCGGATGCGTCAATCTGAAAAAACTGCTTGACCCGAACTGTTATCAATCAAGATTCCCCGATATGAAGATGATGGTCACGTCTTTGCTCGGTATGAGATACGACAAGGCAAGGGCGTTCCTTGAGACCGATGAGGGATATATGACCTATCCCCACATTACGGATAAATTCCCGCCCGCATTCTTTACGACTGCCGCCGGGGACTGGCTCAGATATGAGGGCTATGACCTTATGAAAGAATACAAGTCGCTCGGCATACCCTATGACACATACGAGGGAACGGGTATACTGCGCAATCACGCGTGGACAATAGTGACGATAGTTAAAAAGGGAAGAGAATGTCTGGACAAAACTCTTGATTTTGTGCTTCCCTACTTTGAAGAATACGAATTTGACAGACAGGAGAAATAAAAATGGGAAAATGGTATGCAGGTGTAGTTCATTCACACACGACCCGCTCGGACGGAATATTTTCACCCGATGAGCTTGTAAAAAAAGCAGAGGAAAAAGGACTTGATTTTCTCATCATCACCGACCACAATCAATTCTGCGACCCCGTACCGACAAGCAATAAGATACTTGTCATCCCCGGTACGGAGCTGACAAAAGACGGCGGTCATACAAATATATGGGGTCTTACCCATCCCATAGATAATTTTGACTGTGACACCTATGACGACTGGAATGTAAAAATAGAATCCGCAAAGCAAGCGGGTGCAACGGTCTGTATCAATCATCCCCTCTGCAGTCAGTGCGGCTGGAGATGGGAAGCACTCGAGCCCGAAAAGGCAGACTGTATTGAAATATGGAATTCTCCTCAGCATACGGACAATATGAGATGCACCGCATGGTGGCAGGATGAACTGAGAAAGGGTAAAAAAATACCCGTCGTGGGCGGCAGTGATTTTCACAGAGATTATTTCGTAACGGATTTCCTTGCAAACCCCACAAGCTACGTTTACGCCGAGGAATGCACTCAGGAGGCAATCCTTTCCGCTATCAGAGCAGGTCACGTTACAATCAGCCCCAACGTGGGGAAAACGATGATTGAAATTACAAGCGGTGACAAAATGATGGGAGATACCGTCAAGCTTTCAAAAAGCACCACGGTGCTGGTAAAGGTCAGCAAGCTGAAGAAGGGACACACTCTCAAGGTAATCGACAATGAGGGAGTAAAATTTGAATTCAAGGCAAGGAAGACGGGACCGTATTCCGTCACTCTCCCCATTGACAGACCCGGATTTCTCTGCGCACAGATTGAATACGATATGAATCCCCTGATTGAGCCGATTTTCATCAAGGTGGATAAGAAAATCTCACACAACGAGAATCTGACGAAGCTTCCGCCGTTTATCCATGCCCAGACCAATGCAATCTATTTTGAGGCATAAATCCGTGCAGCAAGCTTAAAGGAGCATAATCATGTTATTCATAAAGCGGTTTTTCTTTCTTTTGCAGGCGTTTCTTTTTATAATTTCGTCTTTTTCGGTTTACAATTCAAAATTCAAATTAACAGTTGACAGAGGGGCGATGAATTTGACATCAATCAAGGATTTCGGCTTTGAACCCATTACCTCGGAAAAGCTGAAGGTTTCCGATGAAGAAAAAGAAAAATGCCGCAGCTGGTATGAGGATAACATTCTCAATCCGAAGGACACGTTTCCCTTTGATTTCACGGTCGGAGGCAAAAAGCTCAGCCGCAATTTGCAGGACTGGGATATTTCCGTCGGTGATGAAAGCGAAGCGGGTGGATATCATAAGGGCGGAAAAACCGTATTCATTACTCTCAATCACAAAAACAGTTCCCTTTGCGCAACGGCAGAGGCAACGATTTACGAAGAAAACGCCACCTGCGAATGGACGGTTTACATAGAGAATACGGGTGATGAGGATTCCCCGGTAATAAAAGATTTTTACGGAGCAGACTGCCTGATTGAAACGGGCATTTCAGATCTTTACGTCAGCAGAGGAAGCAGACCCGATGCCGATGATTTTGAACTGCTGAAAAGCACCGTAAGTCCAACCCCGATGATTTTCAACGGTGCAGGCGGCAGAGGCGGCTCGTTCCTCCCCTACTTCAACTTAAGCGGTAAGGAATGCGGTGCCGTAGTTGCAGTCGGCTGGACGGGACAATGGTACGCTTCCCTCAACCAGACCTTAAGCGGTGTCCGTGTAAAGGCAAAGCAGGAATTTTTCAATACGTACCTTGAAGCCGGAGAGAAGATCCGCTCTCCTCTGACCTCCGTTACGTTTTATGACGGTGATAATGCGCTCAAGGGATTCAACAGCTTCAGAAACTGGGAAAAGGACTGCGTTTATCCGGACAGTATCAGACCCATCAACGGCTACGTAATCGCCAATGAATTTTCAACCAAAAACACTCAGGAGCTCATAGGTGAGGTGGAAAAAGTCAACCCAGAAGTCCTTGAATCAACGGATTACTTCTGGATGGACGCGGGCTGGTATAAATATAACGCGGGCTGGTACGACGGTGTCGGAAACTGGATACCCGATCCCGACAGATTTCCCGACGGTCTCAAGCCCCTTTCGGACGCCATGGCTCAAAGAGGCAAAAAATATCTGCTCTGGTATGAGCCGGAAAGAGTACGTGAAAACACCGTCCTCTATAACGAAGGGATGAGCCACGAGGGCTGGATAATTGAAGACGGCGACAACCTGCTGTGGAATATGGGCAACGACGATGCCTGCGATTTCATATCGGCATATATCGCCAAATCCATGACGGACAACGGTGTTTCCATGTATCGCCAGGATTTCAACTTTGACGTGCTTTCCTACTGGGAAAAGGCAGACAAAGAATTCATGAACGGCAGAACGGGTATCACCGAAAATCATTACGTTACAAATCTTTACAGATATCTTGATACGCTCATCGACACCGTAGACGGACTGATAATCGATAACTGTGCAAGCGGCGGCAAAAGACTTGATATTGAGATGACGAGAAGAAGCATTCCTCTCTGGCGAAGCGACTACAACTGCGGCAATGCCGACGGCTCCGTCAAGGAAGACGTACTGGAGGCCACTCAGGCAATGACCTACGGTCTGTCCTTCTGGCTTCCTTACAGCGGAACGAACAGATATTTCCATTCGGAATACGCTTCACGTTCAGCCATACTCACCTGTCAGTCGGTTTACGAGCCCACCCCCTCGGAATACGACAGATACTCGGATATCAGCGGATATATGACAAAGAATTATTATCCTCTGAATTACGGCGGATTGGCTGAAGACAAGTATCTCGCCATGCAGTTCGGCGACGAAACCGAGGGCGCGGCGTTGATTTATAAGAGAGAAAAAGTCAGAAGCGACGATTTCCGTCTTATCCTTAACGGTCTCTCAAAGGAAAGCGATTATGAAGTCCGCGATTTTGACAATCCCGAAAGCGTTTCGGTTATCTCCGGTGAAAAGCTGATGACGGAGGGTATCAGTATATCCGTCAGCGAAACGCCGAAATGTGCGATAATCCTTTATAACCAAACAAAATAAAAAAGTGCCGTGGCTGATAATCAGTCACGGCATTTGATTTTAATAGTAGCTGACAGACCCGCGGGGAAGGTCCGTTATTTCGTATTCACCGTTAAATTCGGGGACGACGGAATACATATCATCTATTTCATAATAGTCGTACGGGTCAAAATCCTTCATTTCATCGGCAACGGGAAGACCCGTATTTTTAACGCAGGCGAAATATATACCGTCCACTTCGTCCGTTTCTCCGTTGAATTTTTCCGCAAAGGTATCCGCACCCTCTCTTGTATCAAAGACAAAGGTCAGGTCTCCGCCAAAATACCATTTCACGTTTCCGTCCTTTTCGGTATAGAACGGTGCCGAATACATCTTCATTTCAAGGTGATACGGCGTATCGCCGAAATAGTCAAGCATCGTCTTTATATCCGTCGGCTTTACGTCATCCTTCTTTTTAAAGACGATATAATCGTATTCCTCATAATCGTTTTCAACCGTCTTCCATTTGGTATAGCTGTGCATACCGTCATCGGCAATGTAATTTGCACTTGCGGTCCAATCGCCTTCATCAAAAATATAGGTTATGCTTTCCTGAAGAAGCCCGGTTTTCTCACCCTTTACGGTCGCCTCTATCGCCTCTGCACCGTAGGGGCTTTTTTCATTCGTTCTGTAAAACCTGATTGAATAATCATCCGCTTTGATAATCACGTCACGCTGTTCCTGATGACCGTAGACATAGTGAACGCTGATGGGCTTACCGCTTTTTGATTTTGTATAATGGACGAATCCTTCCTCACCGTAACCGATATATTCCTCGTAAACGGTATTGCCGTTTTTATCCTTATAATAAGCTATGGCTGTGGAGCTTTCATTATCCTCTTCGGTCACGCAGGTAAGATCCTTTTTATCCATTTCGTGGTAAAAATCCACCTTGCTCACGTCTTTCAGAATTTCGTCAACCGTTAAACTGTTTTCAAAACGGGCAAGTATTTTTTCGTCTGCATTTATTACGGTTTTATTCTTTTTACCGCAGGCGGAAAACGTTGCCACCGCCGAGCAGATTATACAGATAACAGTCAGAATTGCGATTGCCTTTTTCATTGTATTCTCCTTGTGGCATAAATTTGCCGCAAATTTTTTCGTTTGCTTATTTGTCAAATTCCCTGCAATCAACCCCGAAGGTATACTTTTTTGAGTAATCAAGGGATACGCACATTGAAAGAGTCCGCTTTGAGCAGTTATATACCGCACTCCATAAACTCTGCACGATATATCCTTTTTTATGGTTATAATACAGATGACAGCGTTCAAGAATTTTCATTGCTCTGTCCTCGGTCATCACGAGTCCCGTCTCCTCAAATTCCTCATGAAGCCATTTTTCACGGGTATAGCCGGAGCCGTTGATGGGTCTGCCGGGGGTGTGATAGAAATTCAGCAGATACTGTCTTTCTCTGTCTGCTCTGTAAACGGTCATCTCATTGTCAAGATACTCTATGATTGCGCTTTTACCGGATGCATCGGTTATCTGATAATGATAGGCGACCTTCAGCGAATCGTGCATATCATATTTTGAAAACAACTCTATCGCCTCTTCAACCGTTGCGCATTTATCAAGGACCGCTCTTATCATAACCGTTGTGATTATGGGTATTTTGCCCGTTTCCTGCTTTGTGGATACGGTATTCAGCTTAACGACCGCAATGGAAAGTCCTTTTTCGTTGACACCGTCCATGCAGGCAAAGGGAGCGGCAAGCAGATGCTTCTGCATACCCTTCTTTCTGAGGATTTCGTTATCACAGAGAAGCACGTCCGCGGATGTTACGCCAACACTTTTATAGCCGTTTTCCGGGGAAGTCCATACCACGACGCAGGGAGCTTTCCTGTAATCAAAATTCCTTGAGAAAATGTGGTCTCCCTCTTCGGTAAAGGAATTGAAGGTGGTGCAGCCAAAATCGGGAATTTTTATCCTCGCATCCTCTTTGCTGAGCAAAAAATGCTTCTGAACAAACAGCATAAGCCCGCCTACGGTTTTAACACCCCTTGAAAGAAGCTTGTCAAGGCCGTAATCCTCTTTATAGTCAAGCAGGAAGATATTATCACCCAATCTGCGAAACTGCGTATCAGCCATATTTTCACCCCTTTTTATCTGATTCCCTACTCCGTATTTTATTCCTTTGCCACGGATATGTCAATATTGCCCGTTTTGAATAAAACAGTTGAATCGGCGTCACGTTTGTTCTATAATATGTCAGAATAAAATGTGAATTGAGGATAAAATAATGGTTCAGACATCCGAAATATATGAAGACGTGCTTTCGCCTCAGTCAACGGATAATTGCTCTGAAAAAGTGAGAGCATACGTGTCTTCACTTAATCTTCCCGGGAAGGAAGCATCCCGTTATGCCCTTACGGTAGAGGAAATACTGCTTGATTCGGCAGAAAACGGAGAATGTGAAAAAATCCGTCTGTCTACGGGAAAGAAGTTTTTCCGCAGCTGTATCACGCTTGAGCTTTTCGGAAAGCAGCAAAACATTTTTCGCAAAAACAGCTCCGGCAGCTTCCTCGGAGACAGTATTCTCAAAAATCTCGGTCTTTCCCCGGAATATTCCTATTCAGACAACGTAAACACTTATCTGTTCCGTATCAAAAAGAAAGCTCTCAATCCCTTTATGACTCTTGCAATCGTCATAATCGGGGCGGTCCTGCTCGGTGTTATCGGCAAGGCATTTTTCTCCGCCGGGCTGATTAACGGAATAATCAACAGCGTTATCAATCCCCTGCACGACGCCTTTCTGAGTATGCTCACCTGCGTAGCGGGCCCCATGATTTTTCTCTCGGTCTCCTGGGGTATTTACGGTATAGGAGATGCGGCAACGCTCAAAAAAATCGGCAAAAGACTGATGAGAAGCTATGTGGGTCTGGTTTATCTTGTAACCGTGATATTCTCGTTGATTCTGATTCCGGTATTCGGTATTACCGTTACCTCGGGCAATTCGGGTTCAACGGAATTATCCTCAATTTTCAAGACAATTCTCGGCATCATTCCCAAAAACATAGTCAGTCCGTTTATGGAAGGCAACACCCTTCAGATAATCTTTCTTGCGGTAATATTCGGTGCAGCCATGCTTTTCCTCGGTCAGAAAACCACCGCCGTGGCAAGGGCAATCGAGCAGATAAACTGCATCGTAACGTATCTGATTGAAATTATCAGTAAGATTGTGCCGTATTTTATTTTTCTTGTTATCCTCAGTCTTATTTGGAGCGACTCCGCATCCTCATTAAGCAGTGTCAGTAAATATATCATCGCACCGATTGTCTGCATTATTCTCTGCGGCATCGCCAGAGTCGTGATATCCGGCCTGAGAATGAAAACAAATCCCGTGGAGCTGGCAAAAAAGGGCTTTTCAACCTTTATCATTGCCCTCACCACCGCATCCTCTGCCGCCGCTTTCGGAAATAATATGAACACGTGTCGCAGGCAATACGGTATTGACGACACCATTTCGTCATTCGGTCTTCCTCTCGGTATCGTTGCATGCAAGCCCTCAACGGCAATAGTCTACGTTTCAGCCGCCCTTTTCTTTTCGTCGGTTTATCATGTTGAAATATCGGTATCGTGGATGATAACGCTGATTTTTTCGGCAGGCATCCTTGCCATTGCCACTCCTCCCATTCCCGGCGGAGCGATGACCGCATACACCGTACTGTTTGCTCAGATGGGTATCCCCGCCGATGCCATTGCAATCGCTCTTGCCTGCGATGCTCTGTTTGATTTCGTAAGCACCGGATTTGATCAGTACGGCATTCCTCTTACGATTCTTCCTCAGGCAAACAAGCTGGGTCTGGTGGATATGAATATACTCAAAAGCAAGGCGGGCAAAAAACAAAGCAAATGATTATCCGATATATAAATTCAGGCAGGCACTGAAATTCAGTGCCTGCCTTTGATTATTAACCGTATGTACCGTATTATTCGGCTGCGTTTTCAACTACTGTATTTTCAACCGCAGCGCCTTCAAGACCTTCGTTTTCTTCGTGACGCTTTTTACGCATTTCGTCAAGTTCTTCATACATCTTCTGCTTTGTTTCGCCCTCAACGTTATAAAGGAACTTGAGGATGATTGCCTTGAGCAGATTTGAAAGAGCGTATGTGAATACAAGCAGGGCAAGAAGCCACAGACAAGTGCCGAGATATCCGGATTCCGTAGTCAGTCCGGCTTCGATTCTGAGCTTGATGATATCAATAAGCTCAAGGGAATCGGCGCTTTCAAAAGCACCCTCGGCTATCTTTTTCTGAATGAGAGAATCAAGTCCCGCCTTGTCCGAAGTGGGATAAGAAATCCATACAAGGATAAAGGGAATGAGCATATCCTTGATGTAGGTGAAGCCGGAGTTTATCCAGCCGGGGATAATGCCCTGAACGGCCTCAAGTCTTTCGCCGGTCTGCCATTCAAGATAGTCGTAATACTCGACGTTGAAGTGTGAGGTGGAAAGCTCCTGGAAGCCGACACCGACACCGAAAAGGAAATAGAAAATATAGAAGAATACCGCAATCCAGCCCTTCCAGAAATAAAGTCCCATGACCTTTTCCGCATAGCAGATGCCGAAAAGAACGGCGGAAGCGATAAGGGAATATACACCGCAGAAGCGGAGTATCTTGGTGGGCTCGTGCTTCTTTGCGATAAAACCGCAGGCAATATTGCCCACAACCGTACCTGCCGCCGTGGGAACGGTAAGCAGGATAACGTTGGACGAGCCGACGGTAATACCGGCGAGCAGAGTTGAGAATTTGCCGAGATTGGCAAAAACGTTAACCCACGTAAAGTACTGATAAGCTCTGTAATTCTTGTATTTGAAAAGGGAGAACAGTTCCTTTGAAAGCTTTACCTTTTCTTTTTTGGGAAGCTCTATTCTTTCTTTACATAACAGACCGCACATGAGATTGCCGACCATGGTGAGCGTAGCGGCAATGAGGGTGAGGATAATATATCTGTCGGTATATCTTGCATCGCCCTTGGGAATGAAGAGCTTGAAAAGCTCGGGGCTGAGATATGCAAGACCGTAGCCGAGGTAATAGGAAATCTGCCAGAGGGTGGCAATTCCTTTTTTCTCTTTGTGGTTGGGAGTGATGACCTGAATAAGATTCTGACCGAGGTTGTTGAACGCATTGAATACCGTCTGCAAAGCGGCAATTCCGTAACGCAGCCACGTCATCTGTCTGACAGTCCAGCCCGTGGGAACCCAATAGAAGGAAACGGTCAGAACGAATATGGGAATGAGGCAGATGATATACCATTGACGGTAACGGCCCCAGCGACTCTTCCATTTCTGTACGATTACGCCTGCGATAAGAGGCATCAGCAGACCGAGAACCGTGGTTATAGTCGTCTGACGGGCGGATATGGATGCGATTTCTTCCGTGGATACACCTACCGGTCCGAAATACAGCTCATAGAGGAAGGTGGCGGCAAGAGTACCCGTAAGGGTGGTGCCGAACATTCCGCCGATACGTGCAAGACATATACTGACGTACTCTATGGGTCTCAGATACTTCTGCTGTTCGGAATGATTTGAATCAAGAACAGGTCCCGGATATTTTTCTCTCTTTTTGCTCATAAGCATTCCCCTTTCAAGTCTTATGCATTCATTATAATTCTCGCCGGGATAAAATTCAACTAAAATTTACGTGAAAAGCAGGGCTGATGATAATTCATCAGCCCCGGTTTTATGAAATTCAGTTTTTATTATCCATACTGAAGTCAAAGAGCATTCTGAAGAAATAACCGATTCTCTTGAATACGCAGGCAAGCTTATCAAAGAAGCTTTCGTGCTTTTCCTTACCGCAGTACGGGCAGGAGGTGTTTTCGCCTTTTTTGAGTTCTTCAATTTCGGCTTTGGATTTTTCAAGCTCTTTGCTGAGATTCTCTATCTGCTTATTCTTTTCGGCAGCTTCGTTTTTCAGTGACGTAATCTCATTTTCAAGCTTTGAAATATCACCTTCGAGGGCGGCTATATCGTCAGACTTTGCGGCAATTTCAACATTCTTGGCATTAACAGCCGCATTAAGGTCGGAAATACTGTTTTCAAGGTCCCTGATTTCCTCATCCTTCGCGTGCGCGGATTCTTTAAGATTTTCAAGCTCGGCAGTCTTTTCCGCAAGCTGAGATTCAAGGTCCGCCTTTTCTGTTTTTGCCGTTTCAAGAGAAGCGTTTGCCGTATCGAGAGCCGCTTTCGCTTCGGTCAGCTCTTTGTTTGCGCTGACGAGTTCTGAAGTGAGTTCGCTTATCTGCGACTCTGCATTTTTGAGGCCTGTATCAGCCACGGCAAGCTTTTCCTCCGCCGTATTGAGAGCGTCGGTTTTATCTTTCAGAGCATCCTGAGCTGCCTTAAGGTCACCGGCTGCCTTGTCGAGCGTTTCCTCCGCTGTTTTAAGTGCGGCGGATTTTTCTTCGAGCGCTTTGTTTGCCGCATCAAGTGCCGACTGTGCCTCGGCAAGCTGCTTCACGCTTTCGTCCTCGCCCTTTTTATATCCGCAAACGGAGCAGGTGTAGGTAATCTCGCCGTCACCGTCCTCGTCTTTGACAAACGAATGCAGCTGCATACCTTTGACAAGCTCGGTATGCTCGCAGGTCGCCGCATACCAGTGTGAATATTCATTCTTACTGTATTCGGTGTTGAAGGTATGCTCGTGAGTCAGAGCGGTGTAAACCGCATTTACCGTAATTCCGCCTGCATGGAAAGTATATCCGCTCCACCTTGCCGTATAACCGTCTTTTTCGGGAATAGCCGGTTCTTCAATATAATCCGTTTCCACCGTATACGGTAATTCGTCAATCACTTTGCCGTCTGCAACAAATTTGGCTATATAGGTTTCAGGAGCGTATTCTGCAGTTACCGTAACTCCGCCGACATCAAGTTTGTAATCACCCCATGATGAAGCATAACCGGTCTTATACGGAATTGCGGGCTCGTCAACAGATTCGTCATCCATCGTATAAGGTAAAGCAGCTACCGTCTTTCCGTCTGCAACAAACGTTGCATAATACGTAATCGGTGTTAATACGGCTTTGTACGTAACATCTTCCGCAGGCATTGTTTCAGCCACCTCGGGCGTCCAGCCGTCAAAGGTGTAGCCCTCTCTTTCGGGGCTCGCATGCTTATCGATGACAGCGCCGAACGGTAAATAAGTGGTTGTTGTGTAGCCCATGACATCCCATGTCAATTTGTATGATACGGGAGTACAGATACCCGAAATGACAACGTCCTCCTCGGGCATGATAAAGCTGTTATTCGTTACGGTTACATTACCGGAGATAACGTCCCATCTGCTCAGTTCCATTCCCGTATCGGGTACTATTCTGAGTGTAATCCTCTCACCGCTTGCGGCAACGGATTTTGACGGCGTTACCGTGCAGTTTTCACAGTCTTTTACCGTGATTTTTCCGATGCGTGCAAAATTCGCCTTGACCTTGACGCCGAAATCGGGCATAACGAAGCTGTTATCCTTGATTTCAACCTCGGGTATTATTTCAAAGCCCTTGAAAGCGTAACCGTCGTTTGCGACTGCGGAAAGCGTGACTTCGTCGCCTTCCTTCGGTGAAACGGGATTTGAAGTAACCGTTCCCCTGTCGCTTTCTTCGATTACAAGCTGAGGAATGTTATCGGCTGTTTCAAATAATCTGAGGTAAATATAAAGCTTATTCTCACCGTTATGGTCAGTATAAGGGAATACAGTGCCGTTAATGACGACCTTTGATAAGGGGTCAACGTCGGTAACCTTAAGGTAGACGTGATTTCCTTCACCGTTCACGGGGCTATCGCTGAGGTTTCCTTTGACCGATGCGCAGGATTCAATAATAATTTTATCCGCACCCATACCTGCGCCGATACCGCCCGATTCCTTATTGACGGTATTATCGGCGGTCACAACGCCGCCGTTGATTCTGATGATTTCGGCTTTTGTATTTTCGCCTGCACCGATAGAATAAGGAGCAAGATCGCTTTGGGCATTCACCGTTCCGCCGTTGATAACTATATCTTTGACACAGAAGGTTTTTCCGTCAACCTTATCGTTATAACCCGCACCGATAGCCGCACCCTTGACCGAGTGAGCGGTTATTGTGCCGCCGTTGATGATGATGCCCTCCGCGGTGTATACCGTATCGCCCGAAGGAGCGCTCTGCGCATCAATATAGCCCGAGCCGATAGCCGCCGAATACTCGGTGTTGACGGTTGCGTTGATAATACCGTCGTTAATAACGATTCCGTGAACAACGTGACCGACGTCGGAGCCGATAGCCGCCGAGCCGAAATTGCCCGTAACATCAAGCTTTCCCTTACCGTCTATTGTCAGCGTACCTGCACTGCCGTTCTTTGATATACCGGCAGAACCATTTCCGCCGTACAGCTCGTTTTCGGAATTTTCCGCAAGAGTGATGCATACGTCGCCGTCGCTTGAATCAGCTATTTTGATGGGCGGCTCATTGTTCGCCATTCCGTTGATGCGTACTCCGTCAAGCGTGATATGCGCACAGGCACCGAACGGAACGTAAATTCTGTCGGTTGTTTCCCGAGAATACGGATTGGCATTTCTGACGATTATATCTGCCCCGTCCTTGACGGTAAGCACGTTGCCGGAATATGAGACTTTGCCGCAGTCAACAGCGTCAACGATAAAACCGCCGAACTGTTTTTCATAATATTTCTGTCCGTCGATTGTTTTGAAGCCGTAGCTCTCACCGCCGATTTCGATATCATGCTCTTCATCGGTAAGATAAACGAATGCGGCAGTTTCGTTCGGAGCCGTGGTATACGGAAGCTCTTTGCCGTCAATAATAATCGGACTGTTGTCGGGATTTTCAATACGGTTAATATAAACCTTTTCGCCCTCTTCATTTACGGGAACTGTATTTATTCCGCCCGTTGAACATACGCAGGCGTTCTCGCTGATAACGAATCTGCCGTTCGGGCTGCTGCTGTATACTCCTATGCCGTAATAATCCCTTGTATACGGCTGGTAACAGTCGGCGTTTATCTGACCGCCGCTGATAATCGTGTTCATGCCGGAAGCATATATGCCGCACGCATTCTGAGACTTTGCGATAAGAGAACCGTTTCCGTCAATGATAAGGTTTCCTCTTGCCGAAATCGCGTTCTGATAGTTGGTGCCGTAAGATATATTCTCCGTTCCGTCAAGCAGTGTCAGGTGACAGGTTGTGTTGCCGGCATCAATTGCAGGCAATGCAACATAGGTTACGTTTTTTACACCTGCAAGGCCTATGCTTACAACGGCGTCATCGGCAACCTTTATTCTGTGATTTGATACGGTGGATTCGTCGGTATTCTCAATAACGTACACACCCGATTCCTTTATCGTTATACAGCCGACGTAAAGAGCGGTAACCGTATATTCAACAGCAAAGAGGTTCCAGTCCTCACACCAAACGGTATAATCACCGGCTGTTGTCGGATAGAGAACGGCAGAGTAACCGCACTCCGTGCATTCTGCATAATAATTTCCGTCATCATTTTTGGTGAATTTACAACTATGACCGAAAGCGGCTATCGGCTGACTTTCTTCCTTGTATTCGCATATTTTACAGGTTCTTTCCGCCGTTGAGCCATTCTCTGTGCATGTGGGAGCAACATATCCGGAGGCAACCTCAAAATCGTGCTCGTGGTCATACTCCCACACGGCATAAAGTGTCTTACCCGGTGTAACGATTTCTTTATCACTTAATACTATATTGCCTGACTCACTTAAGCTCCAGCCCTTAAACAGTTTTCCCTCCGGAGCCGCAAACGGATTGTTGACGGTTGAAATTGAAGCACCGCTTACGGCAACTGCGGTTTTTTCTTCGTTTGTTCCGTCATTCTTTTTCAGTATAATCTGTGCATCTCCGAAATAGCCGCCGTGCCATTTGCCTATGAGAGAGCCGGTATCAAATCCCTCGGGAACTATGAGCAGGCATCGGTTGTTTTTTGTTCCGACTCCGGAAAAAGCGTTATCGCCGATTGTTTTCGGAATGCCCTTGAAGATAACTTTTCTTATAAGCATATCGCTTCCGAAGAATCTGTCGGGAACGTTTTTGGTGTTTTCGGGGAAGGTGTATGAATTCTGTTCGGACGAAACGAGCATTCCGTATTCCGTACTGAATTCGGAAACCACGTCGAAATAACCTTCGTGGTCATCATAGTATACTATTCCTCTGTCTTCAACTTCCGATTTTGAAAGTCTTACTTTACTGTTATTACAGTTTGTTGAGGAAAAGACGTACATTTCATCCGTGGAGAACGTATTTGATTCGCCGTAGAATGCACGGGCCGCAAGACGGGCATTTTCGTCAAACGTGCCGTCATTCATATTAAACAGTCCGCCCGTTGCCTGGTCATGGACAAGGAAGCAGCCGCTGTCGTCACATTCACCTGAGGTTTCGGTATTTACGGCATAGGTCTGACCGTCATTGAAACGGTATGAATCTGCGTTTACGGGAAGATAACACTTCATGCTTACGCCGCTGCCCAGGTCAAAATTACTTGTACTGAATGAGGTAATCATCTGATTTCCGATAATTCCGACATCGGGAGTTACACAGTTCGCGGCAAGATAATCGGCAAAGGTGCCTTTAATACCGCTTGACTGATACATAGTGTAAATAAGCTTTGCATCCTTGGCGGAAACACTTCTCTTTTTCAGATCTTCGCCCGAGGATATTCTTTGCTGTAATTCCTCTTCTTTATACGGTGAATAAACAGCGTCTCTTTCCGAAAGCACCCATGAATTTTTGCTGAAGTATTCTTCATATACTTCCAGAAGGTCGTGTTTTTCGTTATACATAGTGCCGTAAGTAAAGCTGAAATCGGATGTAATCGCAACGTTTTTATACTCAATGCTCTTTCCCAGCTGATAGCAATAGTTGGGATTTCCCGTAAGAAACGTTGTATAATCTCTTATTATGCTTGATTCGGAGGATGCCCACTGAGTCTGTATATCTTCTGTGTCGTCTTCACCGTGAGCTTTGGATAACGAAACAACCGTCTGCGTAAACGTTCCGAAGTTTACGTTCATGAGCATAAGGTAAGTAATAACAGTTTCCGCCTGGTCTCTGATTTCACCCTCAAAGCCGTGTGTCAGAGCAAGCATTTTCAACTGTGCAAACGTAGGAGAAGTAAGGGATTCCTCACCGTTTATCCATTTGGTATAGTTTTCATAAGCCGACTTAACGTTGGATGCAAAGCGTCTTTCGTTCGCCGCATTATATGCGCATGCAAAAGCAAGCGAATCCGCAAGGTCAGCCGCAAACTGCTTTGCTTTTTCGCGTTTTTCCGTCTCTGAGAGATAACTCCATTCGGTATCAAATCCGCCGTAAGCGGAAAGCTTTTTGTCCTGTGCGGCTTCGTAAACGCCCTTTTCAAGAGCTTCAATCAGCTTATCAACGCAGTTATCGGTTGAAATAGCGGTTAATTCATCAAGATTTTTACTTATATATTCGGAGGGTAACGTTACGGAATACTCAACGGGGGCGGAATCAACCGAAGCTTTCGGCTCACGCGGCAGCTTTTCACCGACGTCTCCGAAATTTTTCCCCGAATAAACCTGAATATAATTGCCGTCGTCATCCTTACCGTACAGGGCACGCAGATCAGTCGGGCAATCGCCGTCTGCACCCTGCCACTGCTCAACGTAATTCACAAGCAGCCATCTGACATCGTCGTTGTATTCATTCTGATAATTCAGCAGAGGAAGCACCGAATTTGAATAAAACTGCGCCCACACTTCGTTCTTATAGTGATTGTATTCCTGCTCCTGGAATTTCATATCAATCTCGCTGAATTCACTTACAAGCGTTTCCTGAATCTTATCAACATTTTTATTGATTTCATTTACGCTCAGCTGAATGCTGTTGATTCCGTCAAGGATGCTTTGCGTTTTATCTGTTTCGGATTCAATAATTCCGAGATTCTGCAAAAGAATAATCGTGCCGTTGATAAGCGAAATTACCGAGCTGATACCTTTGATGGCGCCTATTGTCGGATTGAAATAACTATTTGCGATTCCTATCCAGCTTTCCGCATATTCTTTTGCTTTCTTATCATTATCATTAACTCTCTGCATAAGATATGAAAGCATATTAAAAACTTGCCTTGATTCGTCTTCGAGATTACCGGCAATATTATCATCAACCAGATTAGCCATGCTCAACCGGTCTTCTTCCACTTCCATGGCAAATGCAGGTGTTGCGACACCCACTGCCACAAGGAAGCTCAGAAGAATTGCCAGCAGCTTTTTTGCAGGACTTGCTTTTTTCATTTCATTACCTCACTTTACATTTATGTAAACTTCATGTATATTCACCCTGTCAGCTCAAAAGGCAGACAAGAATTATGTCTGTGACCGGCAGATGCGCCGGGTAAAAAACACAGAAACACCATTATAGTATCTTCTATTCATAATAATAAGAAAGGAAAAAACTGTCAATAGATTTTCGAATATTTTCCGATATATCAAAAAATCCGACAAAAGCCGGCTTAAACTCCGGGAATTATATGACTTTGTTTGCATTTGCGCGAATTACTCCGGAGATTATAAATTTCAGAAGATTTATAATGTGTTTTTTCGCTATTTCCTCCGCCGTCGCTTTGTCATTTAATAACTCAGATAAAAAAAGATATCCAAACTAATCCGTTTTCACGGAAAAGTCCGGATATCGAGTGTTGGATGATATTTTTGATTTGATAAAAATCCGCCTTACATCCTGAATAATTGTTGCATTTGCATCCCGCACATGATATTATTTACACACAAAAGAATAAACACGGTTCTTTGAACTTTTGTTCATTGTCGGGCCTGCTGCATGACAGCAACGTTCGGGGATAAGGAAATCTCGGTGAAAATCCGTCGCAACAGCCATTACCGTAACTGAGGAGCTTATGTTACCTCTCAAGTCGGAATGCTTATCGGACTGTGACCTGTAAAAGTCTCTTGGGCAGCGTGAAGGGATATGGTACGGGTGGGCTGAGTGTCCGCCCACGGTAGGCAAAACTATTTATCTGAGCCGTATTGCACCCTTTCACGGAAGGGTGCTTTTATTTTACCCTTTTGAAATCATCATTTGAAAGGAAAAAACCCATGAAAACAAAACTCACACGCATTATCTGCATTCTGCTCGCATTTCTTATGCTCTTCGGAGTAAGCGCTTCCGCAGCCGACACAGGGAAAATGAAATCCGATTTATCCGGATGGCTTCGGAAAAACATTTCCGTTCCCGCTTCAGACGATGAAACAGATTCGTATCTTGACTGGACGGTTTTTGCTTTAGCACGAAACGGATGTTCGTTCGATAACAAAGCATACGGGAAATATATCAAAGGTACTCTGAATAAGAATTGGGATTCATTGTATCTGAATGACTACGCAAGGATTGCTCTGGCGGTAATGGCGGCGGGAATGAACGCAGAAGACGTCGGAGGGAAAAATCTGATTGAGGCAATAGAAAAAACCGATTATTCAAAAGAACTGTATACCGGTTCGGTAGCGTATGCCCTTATTGCCCTTGATTCGGCAAACAGCAAAAATGAAAGCTCCGTTAATTCTCTGAAAAAAATACTTATTGATGCTCAGAGACCCGACGGCGGATTCAACTCTTATCTCACTGCCGATGACAGCGCATACTGGACGTTATCAGGCGAAACCGATTCAACCGGAATTGCTCTTCAGGCACTCGGAAGCTTCAAATCCGAACCCGACGTCAGAGCCGCTGTTGACAAAGCAATTCAGTTTATTAAGGGTGAGCAAATGGATACGGGTTGCTTCGGTTCATGGGGCTCGCCAAGTGCGGAAAGTACCTCAATGATACTTGCGGGACTGTGTGCCGTCGGAGAAGACCCGGACAAATTCGTTAAAAACAATTACTCCGCTGTTGATTCCCTGCAATCATTCGTTAATGAAGACGGAGGCGGAAAATGCTGGGACGGCTCCTCCGATATAATGACGTCTTACCAGATGCTTATGGGTATATCCGCCTATGAGAGATTCAAAAACGGCAAAGTCGGACTTTTTGATATGAGCTGTCTTTCCCCCGACTGCAACAGCATAGAACATATTGAATTATTTGAAAAAATCCCGTTTTTGGGGCAGCTGCTCTGCAAAATAGTTTCTCTGATTTGCGAGCTGTTGGGAATTGAATATTTCTGCTGCAGACATTCCGTTCATTGAGGTCAGTGATATGAAATATATCAGACAGTCAGCACCTCTGCTTCTGGTTTTTCTTTTGTTATTTTCAGCCGTTTCATGTGCAGACGGGAAGTCTGCGGCAGATACGGTTAAGTCCGTAAGCAAAGAGATTTCAAGTATAACAATATCCGGCACGGAAAACGAAACCGAAGCAGTAACGGAAAAGCACGAAGAATACACGGAAAAAGAAAAATCGGAGCCCGAAAAAGAGTCGGCAACCGAATCCGAAACGTCAAAAGCCGAAACAGATTCCGTTCATCTCACGCAAAAGGCATCAACGGAAAAACATACCGTGACCGCAACAAAAAAAGAGACTGCAAAAGCAGTAGTCTCCGAACCGTCACGGCCTTTGCGAAAAGAAGATGTCACTACGCGGAAATATATCCGGGAAACGGTTAACGTTACGGAAAATTCCGTTTCACAAGCCGATGCCGGGTCGTCTTCATCCGTAATATCAGAGCATGAAAAAGCAAGAGTAACAGTCAACTGCAAACACGCCGCGGAATACGGCATATCCGAAGTACCTCAAAACGGTATTATGCTTGACACACAAGTCCCATGCCGTAAGGGAGACACTGCCATGGATGTACTGAAAAGGGCTCTTTCATCAAATAACATTTCAATTGACGAAAGCAGAGGATACGTCAGAGAAATAGGCGGTCTCAGAGAAAAAGACTGCGGTGGTTCAAGCGGGTGGATGTATACGGTTAATTCGGAATCGCCTATGATGTCGTCAGATAAATATGCCGTCGGTCCGGGAGATACGATTACTTTCTATTACGTAACGAATTACGGAGATACGGTGTAATATCAAACAAAATATCATGAATTCCGTTATTCGCAAAATACCGACCGATTATCTTCGGCCCGGAATAAAACCATAATTAAAAACAGTAATTTTGCCGATGTAACAGAAAGACGGCGGAAGCTTACGCCTCCGCCGTCGCTTTGTTATTTAAGGAAATCGAAAAACTCAGATAAAAAAAGATATCCAAACTAATCCATTTTCATAGAAAGTTCGGATATCGAGTGTTTGGTGACCTTTTTGATTTGATAATCGAACAGGTCATTTTTTATAGCCGACTTTTCTTTTTGTATTGTTTTTTGTTCCGAACCCGAAGAAGAAATATCTCCGAGAAGTCTTGATATATCAATGCCGAGCTTGATTTTCGGATCGGGCGTTCCGTCATCGTCACATTCAATGATAACCTTTTGCAATACCGGACTTTTGAGAATTGCACGAATATGATTTTTATAGAGCTTCAGCCGTTTATCCTCTTTCAGAACTTCTTCATCCGGCGAATACTCAACCACAGTTGATATGAGAGCCGTAATATCGAGCCATTTTTTCAGTACACCGATAAGCCTGTCACGGTCAACATCCTTTGCCTTACTTTTGGCTTCGGAAATAAGCAGTTCCAACTGTTTTTTATCTTCTTCAAGCGGAGCTATATAATTCTTTGCCGTTTCAATTCCGATGCCCTGCATTACAGCCTGCATTATGTTGTCGATTTTTGTCTGAGTTGCGTTAAGCTGCTTTTCATATTGCTTGATCTGCTTCTCATAGCTGTTATCCTTTGAACGGTGGCTGATATGAAAATCAACGTATTTTTCTATCGCTTCATCGTCCGGAAAAAGCTCAAACATCAGAATTTCATACACCTTGTTTTCAAGCTTTTCCTGCGATATTGCTTTCATACCGCATTTTTTGTTTTTGGCTCCACGGCACTTGTAATAGCTGTAAAATTTCCCGTTAGCGGAATATCCGGATTCTCCGACCCACATATCTCCGCATTTGCCGCAGAACACTTTTTCTGCAAGCAGATATTCTTTGTTTGCTTTTCCGTGAGCGTTTTTGTGTGTCATTTTATCAAGCCGAAGCTGTGCAAGCTGGAAGGTTTCATCACTGATGATTCTCGGCATTCCGTCGGGAATTTCAACATCTTTCCATTTGTAAAGCCCGGTGTATTTTGCATTTTTCAGCATACGGTTTACAACATTTTTATCAATGGGCTTACCGTTGGAATTGCGGTAACAGCGGCGTTCACATTCCTCCATAATATCTTTTATTTTCATTCCACTGTTATAGGAATCAAAAACAAATCTGACTATGCTCGCTCCTTCTTCATCAATGATATATTTCTTTGAAAGAGGGTCAACTTTATATCCGAGCGGTGGCTTACTGCCGTTTGCAAGACCTTTATGGGCATTGTCACCCATGCCACGCTCAACCTTACGGGCAAGGTCGGCATTGTAATACTCGGCAAGACCTTCCATAAGGGCATCAAGAATGATGCTTTCGGGACCTTCGACAACGGGCTGTTTGATCGCATACACGGTAACGCCGCATTCCTTCGATGCCTGTTTTGCAACGGCGAGTGCATAACGGTCTCTGCCCATTCGGTCAATAGTATAAACAAGCAGAGCTTCAAACTTATGCTTTTTGGCATCGTCCATCATTCTCTGCCAGCCCTCACGCTCTTCGGTTTTGCCGCTGATGGCGGAATCGGAATATATTTCAACGATTATCATATCGTTATTTTCGGCATATTCACGGCATTCCGCAACCTGTTCTTCAATACTTTCTTCCCTTTGTTTATGTGAACTGTATCGGGCATATACTGCAGCTGTTTTCATTTCAATATTCCTCCCGCCATTATGCAAAAATTATCTCTGATACCACAATCTCGGTTGCAGAAGCCTTGATGCTGTTCATCAAGCCGACCCACCTTATCGGATTTTCGGCTTTGAGAGCCTCGGTAACATTTTCGGCCTTTGCCATTGATTCAATTAACTCTGCAAGACGGCTTTCCGCTTTTTCCTCAACCTCGGAGCAATGCTTGTTCAGAGTGCCGTTGAGAATGTGATTGTTCCAAAGATAAGGACTGTTTTCTTTGAGATATTTCATTCTCATTCTGCCGAATTTACCGAGAGGTTTTATATCCTGCTGCGGAAGCTTCAAATCCGGAATAAAATAATCTCCGACCTGCTTGTAGGGTATCTCTTTCATAACAAACGCTCCTTTCTTTCAATGGCTCAATCAAGCTGTTCGATTATCGTTTGGCTATTCTCGTTTGGTTATCATTAACTTGACTGGTTTGCTTTTATGATACAGTTTTATTTTGTGTTTGTCAATACTAAGGAGCATTATTAATAAAAAATATTTATAGTTTTTTTCCGCTTTCTTTGTCAAAAACAAGGAAGCATTTCTTATCGGCACTGCATCTCACTTTATCGTTAACTGTAAGCCGCGTCGCAGTATTAATATCGGCACATATTGAAATCAACGAGTCATTTATTCGAACAGAGATAATATTATCTCTTCCGAGCATTTCAATTGATTCAACAACGGCGTTTTTATCCTCTCCGACAGGATAAATGACTATATTTTCAGGCCTTATTGCAATGTCTGTATTGTTTTTCGTGTTTGATGAAATTAAAGTGTCACCGGTCAATATGCCGTAAATATCATATGAAACAAAATTTATTTTAGGTTCACCGATAAACTCTGCTACAAATTTATTAGCAGGATTCATATAGATATTACGCGGTGTATCTATTTGCTGAACCTCACCGTCAGCCATAACAATAATTCTGTTTCCCAATGCCATTGCTTCTTTTTGATCATGTGTTACATACACAAAAACGGCATTTTGGGTTTTATGTAGTCTTTCAAATTCCTGTCTTGCCTTTTCTTTTAAATTGACATCAAGGTTTGCCAAAGGCTCATCAAACAGAAAAACATCGGGCTTTCTGACAATAGCTCTGGCTATTGCCACTCTTTGTTTTTCACCCCCTGAAATATAGTTCGGTTTTTTATGTAATAAATTTGTAATCTCAAATCTGTTTGCAACGTCCGATACTATACGTTTAATTTCCGCTTTTTTCATTTTCTGGCATTTCAGAGGAAAAGCGATATTGTCATATACACTTAAATTCGGATATAAAGCATACGACTGAAAAACCATTGCAATATTCCGTTTCCCGGGTTCAAAATCATTTATTCTTTCCCCGCTAACAATAATATCACCGGTCGTCGGCTTTTCTAAGCCCGCTATACACCTAAGCAATGTACTTTTACCGCTTCCTGACGGTCCCACAATCGTTACAAATTCATTCCCTTCTGATGCAAAACAAACTGATTTTAATGCAGCTTTTTCATATTCTTTCGAAACATTATTTATGATTATATTCGCCATTTATACATTCCTCTATTCTGCCAATCGATTATTCGTGATGTGTTTTTGCAAAATCAAGAACAAAACAATAACCGGAATAATTGTTAGAATTGATACCGCCATAATTTCGTTATAATTGCCAATAACATCTCCACCATATGTGGTTTTTAAATAAGCAATCCCTACTGCAAGCACTCTTCTTGTTTTATTATTAGTTATTACCTTTGGCCAGAAATATGAATTCCAGGAATTAATAAATAAAACAAAAACAGTAGCTATGAACTTGGATTTATTTTCAGGTATATAAACATACAGCAAAAGCTTTAGTTTAGATAACCCGTCCATTTTTCCAGTATCAATCAAATCTTTGTTGGTATTTTCAAAAGAGTTTTTCAGCATATATATTAAAAACGGAGATACGATTTCGGGCAATATGATTCCGGGAAAAGTATTAACAAGGTTCAATTTTGCAAACAAAATATATAAAGGAATGAATGTTACCTGTATCGGTATCATCATAGCCCCCATTATAATAACAAAAAAGACATTTTTCATTTTAGACTTTGTATTTGCAAGTCCGTATGCAGCTAAAGTACCGGTTATAACCTGCCCGAGCAGTATTCCCAAAGTTGACACAACGGTGTTTAAGAAATAATTTTTAATATCTTCATTTCTTATCGCGCTAATATAGTTCTGAATCGTGGGCTCTTTCGGGAATAGTGATAATTCGTTTGATAACAATTCTGCAGAAGATTTTAGTGAAGTGATTATCATCCAATATATAGGAAATACAATAATGCATACAACCAGTATTGCGCAAATCATCTTGCATAATCTTCTTGATGCTTTATTCAAACTCATCGTAGTATCACCTCAAGCTCCATAGACTTTCCGGAGTTTCTTGCTTATTATTATGCCTATTGATGTAATGAAAATCAAAACAAAAAAGAGTACAACTGCAACTGTCGCCGCACGATTCATTCTAAAATCAACAAGAGCATAACGATATATCAAATATACGATCGTTTCCGTTGATCGCATAGGTCCTCCGCCGGTCATTATATCTATTGTCTGAAAGCTTTTTATTGAAGATAAAAAGCTTGTTAATGTCAAAAACTCCAGTGTCGGCATAATTTGGGGCAAAGTAATATTGAAAAACACTCTACGTCTTGAGGCATTATCAAGTCTTGCTGCTTCATAAAAATCTTTTGGTATGGCAGAAATAGCCGATAAGCACATCATCATACCATATCCGACATTTCTCCATGCAGATACAGCAACAATAGATAAGAATGCTGTAAATCTGTCACCGAGCCAATTTATGCTATCGACTCCAAACAAATTGATGATTTGGTTTAGCACTCCGTTGTCGGTGTTAAGCATCCATAAAAAAATGACAGCAGCACACGACATTGAAATATACCTGGGCATAAAAACAATCGTTTGGAAAAATTTAAATACTTTCGCTGCACTATTCATCAGCAAAGCTAAAACCAATCCACCGAATACAGTAAGAAATATTTCACATAACGAGTAAACAAATGTTACTTTTACCGAATTCCAGAGGCATTTTGCCCCTGCTCCGTCAACAAACCACTTATAATTATCAAATCCTACAAAACTGTATGAATCCGAAAGAAGATTCCAATCGCTGAAACTGATTTTGATTAGTTGCGTAATCGGATAATATGTAAAAATAATAATAAATACTATAGACGGCAGAATAAACACAAAATCCGATAATTCTTTTTTACTTTTATTTTTCACAAAATCATCACCACTCAGTTTGCCGGCTGTCTTCATTTAGACAGCCGGCAAATATTAGTGCATGCTGTTAATCAGCTAATACTTCATTTATTTCGGTTACGGCATTGTTAAGACTGATACTTACATCAGCATTTTCGAGCATAATCATATTCATATACTGCTGCCATATTTTGCATATTTCACTGGCCGATTCATCAATAATAGGCGGCGTAACCTTGTTCAGATTGTCAAAGACTGTTTTATACTCAGGAAATTTTTCAAGATAAGTGCTTGTTGAATCTTTGGTAAGCGCATCCTTACAAATAGGAAGATATCCTGTATCGGTTGCGATTTTCATTGTAGTATCATTACCGCAAAGATAGCTGATAAACTGCCATGCCGCATTTTTAACCTCATCACTGTTTTTAGCAGGAATGCCGATTACACCACCGCCAAGATCGGCGTTGTTTATACCATTAACTCCGGGATACCATGCAACGCCAACATTGAAGTTTGCACTTTCCTGATGTGCTTCCAGAGCGGTTGAATTATGTAAGACAGCGAAGCTGTTTCCCTGATAAAACGACTGTTTCATATTTGACGAAGCATCGTTACCTTCAAGCCAGGAAATATAACCGTTTTTAACCCAGGACTGTAACTGAGTTGTAATATCGATCGCCGTATCGCTGTTAAGATCGCTTTTATCGCCGTCAATTATTTTTACTCCCGCATTTCTGTAAAATGAACCATAGTAAAAATCAAGGCTCTGCATGCTGAGCGGAGTAACACCTGTTTTTTCTTTTACGGACTTAAAGAAATCACCTAATTCCGAATACTCCGTAGGAATGGTCAAATTATATTTTTCTGCTATATCCTTGTTGTAGTAAATTACATGAGTGTTATGGAAGAACGGCATTGCAATCTGTTTGTTACCGAAAGAACCGATTTCATACATTCCGGGCTCCATATTTGACACATCAAAAGCAGTATTTTCAATATAAGGCGTTAAGTCTTCAAAGAGTCCGTTATTTGCATATGAAGCTATAAATTTTGTGTTACATACAGCTACACCGGGTAAACCTTCACCCGCCGCATTCGCAGCAACAAGCGCCTCATTTATATCACTGAAGCTACCCATATATTCAGGCACAACAGTAATATACTCCTGAGATGAATTAAATTTGTCGACCAGTTCATTAACAAGCGAGTCATACTGCGAATCCATGGTATGCCACCATGTGATGCTGATGGGTTCCGTTATGTCAGAAGAAGGTTTTGTCGGTTCAGTGTCTTTTTTTGAACCGCAGGCAGCAAGAGAAACCACTAATGCTACACAAATAAATAAAGCAACTATTTTTTTCATAAGATAAAGCCTCCGAATTCATAGATTTTTTATTTACATTTTTGGGGAAGAAAGATTATGTGTTACTCTTCTACCCACATCTTAAGGCGGTTTATAATATTTTATATTGCCCTCCGCATATAAGGATTGAAAGTGTTTTTTGCTTTCTGATAATGTATATACGGCAATCAAGCAATAATCTACATATTAACTTGATATTTCGTTTTGAATTTCTTCAAGAATGATTTCAATAATTTTCCATTCTTTTTCAGTTTCAATCGGCAGAAGTTCAGATTTGTCATTGTCGGGAGCAAAAGCAGATGCATATACATTGATGTTTCCATCTTCATCCTCGGTATTATCTGTGTATACTATGTAATGTTTGCCCGTCTCCTCGCTGTCAAAAGAAAATAAAATATCGAATTCAACTTCTTTGCCTTCGCTGTCTATAGCCATAAAAGTCATTTCTTCGTTATCCATATTAATTGACTCCTTTTGATTAGTTTTTCGAGTGACAGGTTGCATAAGCTACCTGTCACTCTTGAATAATGCTTTTTAGCTGTGCTTTTCCCAACGAATCAGTTTTCCGTTGTCGTCAAAATAAAGATCATAACTTACATGACCTTTTTTGTTATCTGCATCAATACAGATTTCGATATAATCGCCATGATCCTTGGTGACATAATTATCACCGACATAGATGCCATCGTAGCGTGCCGCTTCCATTATAGCGTTTTCGATAGTGTACTTGGACGGTTTGAATTTACCCATTTTGTTTTCCTCCGATTTATTGAATTTGAAAGCTTATTGCCTTCACAAGTTATATACGGCAGATTAATGGGATTCTCCAAATCAATATTACCAAAGATCATCTTTCATAGGTCCATAAAGCTTTTTACAATACGAATGATTTGTAGGAAGTTCGTCAAATGCATCAAGATACCTGATCCGACGATTGGTAATCTTGGAAGCATCCTTTTCTTTACGTCCTAATGCAAAACAACCACGGCAAGGCGACACTTCACCGTGGTACTTTCTGAGATCCCCGCGGGGAGATAGAAAAATTCTGTTATAGGGATTGAAATTATAATTCATTTTCGGATCATGGTAGCTATTGTTTTCAAATCTCGGGAAATAAAGATAGATGGCCGGTTCACAACGAGTTCCTTTTATTTTGTTATAGTCCATGTCAGGATTAATTGAGAGAAATTTTCGAACCACTTTCTTTTTGTAGTTGCGATTTCTTACCCATGCACAAGCGTGGATACTCTCACCACGCCTCTTCTGAACAACATTTTTCCCATCGGCATCGGCATAATCAATAGTCATCTTCTCAAGGTATTCAGGATTACTATCAAACCCCTCAAGAGCGCCCGGCATATCAATCCAATTCTGCATTTCTTTTCCTCTTCGTATTTGTGATACCACTAAATACGAAGAGAAAAAGAATATCCCATAACTCTTTGAGATTCTAATAGAGATCGCTTTTTATACTAACATGTTTATTAATTACTGCAGATTTTGGAAACAAATATCTATCAGAAACCCCGAGGAAATTATCATATTTGTCATATGCTTCTCGCTCACACAAGACAATCGTTCCCCTAATTTCATAGACTTTAACCTCGAAAGAATTCCCTCCTTCTGGGGCAACGATTAATGTATCATCGACTTGCAACTGCTCATTATTATCAGTTACCGCATCTTCTGCAATGCATGGTACAGCCCAACGTTCCCAGAGATAATCTACGAAAATCTGCTGTGGAGTCCTTAAGTATATTTTCGCCAATTCTGGACGGCTGGGAACATTACCGTGGTGGCTTGGAGTTACCGTTTTATTTGGCATGATATTTATAACATCAATATGATTTTTGCTTGCAAAGTCTATCAATTCATTTGCCGTCATTGTAACGAACTCGACTGATTCTCCATTTGTTTTTGAGTAACTGTCTTCCATCGCTTCAGAGCCAAAAGGTACAATACTCACACTTCTGGGAGATGGATCTGTTACTTGCTTGGGGGGAAAGCCAAGAAAGCCTGCAGACTTAAAAATGCGACACCTAACTTGTGAATCGCATTGAATAGCTGAATCAATCGCATTATAGATACTCAGAACCAGTTTCTCAAAGGTATTGTGTGATTGATCTTTTTCAATAATTGCGTTCAGCTCCGCAATGTTATCCCAAAAAGCGCCCATTTGCATACCTCCCTTTTTGCTCTTTACCACGCAAGTCGTGAAACTTGAGACAGGGTTTGAGACAGAGCTTTGCATTGTATTCAAGCTTTTCCTGACCGTAGAAGGTCATAGCGGTGTTGGCATTCGCGCCGAAACTCTCAATGAAGTCGGCAGAAGAAACGAACATACCACCGGAGCCGAAGGCAGGGTCAAGGACCGTGCCGTGATTCGGCTCAATGATGTTTACGATCATACGGACAAGGGACTTCGGTGTAAAGTAATACGCCATCATCAGAGGCAACGACAGGAGCAAACTTGTTGAGGAAGTATTCATAGATACGACCGATGATGTCATCCTTGATTTCATTGAAGGCGCTGTTATTGAAGATACGGAGGAGCTCACGGAGCAGATCATCTTTCAGGCTGGTATAACTCTTGGGGAGAATACCTTTGAGCTGTGCAGACTGTTCCTCGATGAGCTCCATAGCATGATTGATCGCCTCGCCAACCTGAGCGTTGTCGGGAAGATTCAGAAGATATTCATACCTTGCCTCTTTGGGAAGATAGATAGCACTTTTAGTTTTGAAATCGTCGGCTTCTACAGGAAGCACCCGACCGTTACGAACGGGACGATCCTTCAAAATGTCGGCCTCAACGAATTTGAAACGGCTGTAAGCATAGCGCAGGAATATGAGTCCAAGCACCGGCATACAGTACTCCTGCGATGTGACCTTTGAGTCAGCTCGCAGAAGATCCGCTGCCTCCCATAATTCGCTTTCAAGTTTTCTTATATTAATCATAGCTATATTCCCTCGGATTTTTATATAGAAATACTATTTTAGTATATCACTTTTCAAAATAATAGCAATATATAAATATAGAGTTGGTAAAAAAGATTACCAACTCCGCCCATAACATATGCTAATACAACAATAGCTTATCATCTAACATATTAGTCAATATATAAAAATCCATCGCCATCATCAGAAATGCGTCCGATTTGACACGGTCCCTCAAAATTATGAAACGCTGTGCTGTCCGTTGTATAAACATCCTCCAAAGAACGGAATCTGATATATTCCATTACTTTTTCATTTAAGACTCGTGACATATTTTCGTCAAACTCCGCACCTGTTCCATGTGCTTTTAAAATAATCTCATTGAGAATATGCATTTCCATATCTAAATTATTGTCCATAGTATCCTCCGTTTTATTGTTGATTATCAAGTCATTCAATCAGCGTAGTCGTCTTTTTTATGCTTTTTGACACAAAGTAATCACAATGCAATTTTCATCGTTTTTTACAGTCACTTTATCGCCGCAATGCAATCCAACACTCTTGCTTGTCAGATAGGATAGAATATCGTTAGCATTTATTTCAATAATCCGGTTAAAAATAACTCTTTGAATTCTTCGCTGCATTTCCAAATTATTATTCTGAAATACATTCTTTTCTATGAAACACTTTAAGAAATGCTCATCACCAATAACAATGCTGTCCTCTTTGACTTTGAGCATAAAAATATTTGAATCTTCAAGGCCAGTAAAGAACTCTTCCGGAATGTAAAATTCGTCTTCGCTTAACTTGACTTCATACGGTACAAAGTTGCACATGTAATCATCCTTTCGATTCAACAATTAAAGTATAGTTTATTCTATAAAGTTTGTCAAATTATAGCTTTTAAAGCTGTTCATCTGAGTTTTTTCTGCAAAAAAGTACCATTGAAAATGAGCAAGCTGCTATTTCTTCGATTGTTAATACAATCAATAGAATCAAGGCGCCAACAACTATTTTAGTATATGTTATATCAAATAAATAACCATAATAATAGTCTAATCGAAATAGCAGCCAAAGATCCATTGGTAAACTAATCATAAAAGACAGTAAGAATGTCCAGACAATCTCATGCCCTTTGCAAAACGACATAATTTTTATAAGAATGAACATTGCAAAAAAAGAACATGCAAAAATAACATACGATGATTTGAAAGCAGCAAACATTGATAATAAAATCGGCAGCAAAAAAGTTCCGCTCTTAATCATATTCTTGTTTTGTTTTATATAAAGCATGAAACTATCACCCCTATATTCCATAAGTACACCAATGGTAAAACGAGTTGAAAAACTCCAACTATATAGCAAACGCATACAAATGCTTCACCATTTATGCCCTGTTCCATTGCTTTTTTCCTTGCTTTTCTGTTAAATATAATTTTTCTGGATTCTTCTATTATCTCGTCATTACCGAAAATCTCGCAAAGCAGGTGCGAGCCATCCAAACCGTTTACAAATGTAAGGTTAAGTAAGGCAAGCAGCAAGTTATTAAACGCTATACCCAAAAACAATCCGCATAATTCATTATTAAAAGCGCTTAAAAACAGTGAAATTCCAACAAGGCTGAAATTAACCTCAACTCCTGCTGCATGAGTTTGCATCCGAAAGAATTTGCTTTTTACATTTTCGACATCAGATAACACATAGGCTCCCGGTATAAAGTTGCTTATCATTATATCTATCTCATATAGTTTGCCTCCGCAACCAACTGTAGCAACAGCGTGTCCCATTTCATGAAGCGGAATACCAATAATAGTTCCTACTAAACTTCCGATAATCATATATTCGGTGTTCATGTCATATATGTTTTTTGAAAATGTCACAACTCCCAATACAAGTAAGGGAATGAAAAGCAAAAAAGAAATATGTTAAGGAAAAATGATAATATTCGCTTTTCCTTTGTAATGTGCGGAAAACAAACAGAATAATATATGCTGCCAAATTCTTTTTCTAAAATACGATTATGACGAAGCAAATCAGCTTTATCTAAGGAGTCAAGCATTCTTTTAACATCCTGTCTTGAATACCTTCGGCTAATTTTATAAGGATTTCTCTTACCGTTCAATTTTCGAGCAAAGCGAAACAACCCTATGCCCATTGTATATTCGGCACCTGAAAGTGAATCAATTACCTCAATCTCATCTTTGTTAATTTGACGGAACTCCAACCAGTTGTTAAGCATCGGATATTTCATTTGATTACACTTCCTTTCCCTTATACAATTAAAGCTTCATTTATATCATTTTTGTATCATAAAATAATATTGTGAAGTTTTCCGTCAAATCTTTATCTTCATGCCAATGACCACAGTACCAGTGCCGGAAATCAACCTCATACATCACCCATTCAAGGAACCCCGTCAATTCCATATCGTGGGCATCCGGATATTTTCCAAGCCGCAATATCATTTCTTTAGGCATAGTGTGAGTAATAACATAATCTACTTTCATATTTGCCCGTTTAAGATTAGTAATTGCTTCTTCATATTCTTCGTTTGTAGGTAATTCCTGATTCCACCAAGAAACACCCTGTTCACGCATATATTTGTCAATACTGTACGCTCCGCCCATTGTGAAGAATGTTTTGCCTTCGATTTCAAAAACCTGCTCGCGCATCAGATGAAAAATGTTATTCCTGATTCTATGAACTTTCCCGCCGTTCCATATTTCTACCGGATACTGAAAAATCGCATCAAAATTTTCATGATTACCGTCAACGAACAGTATTGTATACGGTCTTTTTTCAATATCATCAAGAAAACAGTTTTCACTGTAATCGTTATCAAAAATAAAGCCGAAATCCCCACATACTATCAAGTAATCATCTTTTGTGAGTTCTTTTTCCCATTTTGAGTACACTAATCGAGACTGATCTCCGTGTAAGTCGCCGGTCACAAATATCATAATAATTATCCTTTCAATATTACTACTTATCACTCAGAATAGTTCCACTTTTAATCAGCGTTTTGATTGTTGTAAAACTCTATTTTTTCATAGTAATCAATCACACTTTCTGATGCGTATTTTCTTGCTTGAGATTCACAAGTTTGGAAATAATATCCGAAAACATCATCTTTTCCATCTATGTAGTTTTCAAACTCTTTCTCATAGGAAGGAACATCGCAGAAAGCTATGAGCGTTTTATATTTAGGATCAACAGAGTAATATGCGTCACATAAACGGTGCTGATATGCGTGGAATGCTTCATGGCAGATACTATTAAGCATTTCTTGAGCATCACTTGAATCGAGGAATAAAACATTTACGGTAATAGTATGTGTTTTGTCATTATACTGTGCAATTGTAGATTCTTGCAGCGTATCAATCTTTAAATTCAGTTCATGAGGCAAGCCAAGATACCAACATTCAATGTTAGAAACTGTCTGCAATGTATTTGCTTTCTCATTGATGTTTAATGTGCTCCATTTATCTTGGATAAGGTTGCTTACTATGTCAATGTTGTTAGCTATTGAACATTCATTTTCTGAATTCGGTACATCAGCAGCAGTATTTTTAAATGCCATTGTTTTACCGAAAATTGTATTGATACCTAACGGAATAATAAATAGCAGCATACAACAGGCAACAATAGTTCTTGAACCAAGGAGTCCGAACTTTATTCTACGGCGAATTATCTGTTTTTTTCTTTTCTTATTGTGTATTTTTTGAGATAAAATCAAAAAGAAATATCCGAATGTAAGTGATAAAGACAGGGAAACAGAAATAGCGGCAAACACTTTTAAATCCTTAAAAAAACAAATAAGCGTATATATTTCTATTGGTGTAATGATATTCACTAAAATACTCAATCCGTTCCTACGGTTATTATATGTTAATATGATACCGAAGATATTAAACACTATCAGAAGTCCCCACAAAACAATTTCAGAAACAACTAATGTACAACCAGGAATGCATCTGAAAAGATAATTTGTATACCATATCATTGCAATTCCTGCCCAAAAAATATTGGTAAGTATATACTCTATTTTTCCTTTTGTATTCTTGTTACGCATAATCAAACCTCCGTTCTAAGTGTTTAATTATAAGTACGCACAGCACATTTAAATCTCCAAAATAATTCAGCGTTTGCTTATTATTGCAAACGCCGAATTATTATTTATCCGAAATCATGGCGACATAACCACATTTTGCAAGTTCTTCCATAAGCTTATCAGCAACGTTTTTTTCCTTAACGGAAACCTCTGCCGGAAAACTTGTAACCTGCTTGTTTGCATCGTCGATTGAAATCCCCTTACAACGAGCAACTATTTCAGCGACCTTCTCCCTATCAGAATCAGACGCAAGAATCAACACAATATTTTCAGAATCCTTCGGAGTCTTTTTCTTCTTTTTTTTCTCAGCCTTTTCTTCAGCTTCAAGCTGAGCTATTTTTTCATCAATTTTGGAAACTAAACTATCAATATCCAACTGACTATCGCTCGAAGGGCTCTCTGCAAACGGAAACCTCCATGGTGAATCATGTGAATTTCTTTCTGACGGACCATCCGAAAGCGTTGATTCAATCTTTTTTCTCTTAATTTCTTTTACCATTGATTCAAAATCAAATGACTTCAGCTTTTTCTCTCTGAGCGAAGATGATTCTTTAGGAGCTTTCCATGTAGAATTATCATACATCTCATCGTAGAAAGGAAGATGTGCGATGAACTTATACTGACTGTCAACCATGACTAAAGCCATTCCTGTAGGCATCGCCGCAAGCTGCGAAGCAGTAATCAACTGCTCTTTAATAATATGTCCGCCAGTTTCAATCTGTCTTTCGCCGCAACGCTGCGCCCATTCGTTAAGAGTTTCCCAGCTGTTTGTCGAGAAACCGATAGTTATGCCAATACATGAGTTGATGATTTCTGCTTTACTTTTTCCGTAAATATCCACCAATTGTGAGGTTCCACTCTGCAGAACGAGCATACATCTTATGTTTCGACTTCTTGATGCAACTAGGAGATTGGGCAGTTGAGAGATTGCACGGCCGATGGATCCCAATTCCTCCAGAATAATATTTACACGGATGGGTAGCTTGCCACCCATTTCTTGGGCCACTCTAATAAGGTGCTGAGAGACCTGAGAAACGAGAAGACCTGCAAGCGCGGAGTATACGTCCGTTTCGTCCGGAGTAATTACCGTCAGGACAAACGGTCGCTCCACGTCAATATCCATAATGTTCAGCGTATCATCGCCAAGCATTTCCATAAGTCCTCTGCTGCGGCTGAACACTTCCAAACCAGAAGTTGCAACACTATGAATTGACGCACGTGTCTCGTTCGGAGCAGTAACATATGTCGCTAAATTCCTCTTTGCAAGTGAATCAATCGGAAGTTCTTCGTAGAAAATCTTAAGTATATTTCCTCCACCCAATCGGCACTCCGACTGTTCCATCATAACAGCAATACTATCAAGATTAATATGTTCTTTTGCTGACGTTTCAAATAAACCATAGGTTAACCCTTTAGCATAATTTACCGAAGAGTCTGTCCAAAATTTATCGGAATGTCCATCATAAGGATAAACTCCATTCCAAAGTTCGCTGACCATAGAACTTGCTATGTCATTATCATCGGGATCATCAGAGCAAAACAGGCGATAAGGAGTGCTCAGCGGATTCCATTTAGTTGGACTCTTTCGAGGATTTCGAAAATCAACACAAAAAACCTGATAGTTATCCGGGATATAGCATGAATTCTTTCTGTATCCCTCACCTTTAGGATCAAGCATGATAAGACTTTCTCCTTTTCTGAGAATTTCTCTCATAAAAGGCAGACTACAACATTGACTTTTACCTTTACCTGTGCGTCCGATTACTGCGATATGCGATTCACTATCATCAGAATATTTTCTGCCGTTCTCAACATACACCACAGGTCCCGCTCCGCTTGATGAATCTGTCGTTTCATGAAATCTGCGTTTTATTTCATTAACTGTATTCCAACGTTCGCTTCTGCTCATTTTATTTCGCTCCTTTTCACATCGTTGTGCCAATTTGTAAGCATGGATCTCAGACTATCCTCACCAACAACAGGCGTAAAGCCGGAAAAATCGGCATACTTTACAAGTTCATCAGCAGTACAAATCGCATCCTTAACTCCTGCAATACAGAATTCGTTTACCACATCTGAAAGTACATTGCAGAAAGTCGCTTTATTTCTGATTTCAATTCCATGTTCTGAAATCGTCTTTATTATCAGTTTGCACATATCGCTATTTGTATAGGGTTCAACAAAGAGTCGTTGAAGATTGTCTACACTTTCAAAAAGTTTTTCAATAAGTTTTTCCTCGTTTCTATTGGGCTCAGTATGGACAAAAAAGACTACATTTGCGTGTTCGCAAACTCTCTTAATATTCTTCATAAACTCTGTTAACTGAGTTTCCCCAAAATGTGATGCTATGTTGCTGATATCCATACCAACAATATTGCAGTAATCATTGGTATATACTGCCGCAGCATCAATATTGGCAAAAGACTGCTTAAGCTGCTGAAGGCTACCATCAAACGTGATTTCAATGTATTCATCAAGACCACTTCCAAAATCCAGGACTCCCGCATCTTTATACATATCCGTCATGTATTCGATTAAGGTCGTTCTTCCGGAGCCGGAATCAAGAGGAACAATATAGTGTTTGGGACGAAGTCCGCAACGCTTGTATATGTATGCTTTGCTGCAAGTATTCTCTATTTCCTTGCAGGGCGTCTCAAGCCCAATCGGCTTTGCAATGTCATTATGTTTCATTTTACTCCCTCCATTTACCATTCAGAAATAGGATCTCCGATTTTATCTACAAGTCCATATTTCAAGGCTTTTTCGGCACTCATAATATTATCTCGTTCGGTATCACTTTCAATCTTGTCAGATGGCTGTCCAGTACATTCAGAAAGGATTCGATTGAGTTTGGCCCGTGTTTTGAGAATATGTTCAGCGTGAATACGGATATCGGTCGCCTGTCCACTCGCACCACCGAGAGGCTGATGAATAAGAACTTCGGCGTTAGGCTGGCACCAACGTTTTCCTTTTGTTCCGGCAGCAGCCAGAAGAAACGCCCCCATGCTTGCAGCCATTCCGCAAGCTACCGTTACAACATCGCATTTCAGAGCCTTAATAGTGTCGTAGATGCTGAAACCAGCTGATACAGCTCCCCCCGGCGACTGGATGAAAAGCGTGATATCCTCATCTGAATCCCTGGCAAGGCAACGGAGTGCCGAGTTAACAACCGTAGCCAATTCATCAGTAATTTCTCCGGTAATGTAAATCTCACGTTTTGCATAGCTGATATCAAGAGTATCCATAACAAGATCATTACCGTTAAGATTGATAGCTTTTTTAATCAGATAATTCATACAATGATTCCTCCCCTATATTCAAGCTTTTTTACAAATTTGTTTTCTTCTTCTGTCATGTCATCGAGAAGTATGATCTTCTTCTCTGGTACAATGAGTTCGCGCTTGGCAATCAGAATATGTGAATTACCGCACTCATTGACAGTCATATTCTTTGTTATTTCTTTCTCGTTCAGAAACATTGTTAATTCCTCCTTTTGTTTTGTGATTCTAAATACGGAGGCAAACATTTTTTCTCCAACCATTCCTATTAATCGTTTATAGTTTTTTGTCCGTTTAAAGAACCAGTGCCATAATCGCAAGCGCGATAGATAACTGAATTCCGTAATTGACAAATCCATATTTCATATACTGCGCTACGCCCCAAGTTATTTTGTTGTCTTTTTCATCTTCAATTCCGGCAGCATTAACCTTACCGGAAAGAATGAATCCTGCTGTTGCACTCCACATAAACAGTGAACTTCCTGCGCAAATAGCTGCCGCATAGGCAACTGCAATCCAGTCTGACTGAGCACTAAGAGGTCCTTTACATATTTCGATAATTACGGGCATCATAGCAGCTGCTGCCGGACCTGCGCTGAATATTCCTGCAACCAGTGATGTAATAACCATGATTGCCATAACGAGGAGTTTGGGATTGCTTATGTTATTTTGGAGAAAATCTGCTAACAGATTCAAAAGACCGGTCTGACTGATTACTTGGGCAAAGAAGAGAAATGAAGCAATGGTGAGTACTGACTTAAGATCCATCAGCTGACCTACTTTTATCTTCTTGATGGAGCAGATAACCATTGCAACTCCGTATCCGAGAATTGCAATAACTTCCGGGGGAATGGTATCCTGCGGAACGAAGCTCCATGCAAGGAACATTCCTACGAAAACAACAGCAAGCCATTTGAGAACATCAAATCTTATTTCAATGTTCTTGTACTGACTTTTGAGATTGTTTACGGCAAGACTTCGAACTGCACCGTCATCATTTTCTTTCTTTACCTGTATTCCCCATGCTGTAATCAACACAGCTGAAGTTACTGCAAACAGGGGGAAGGCGTGAGTGAGATAACTGATGAAGCTTGTAATTCCTGATGTCATGATGACGATCGCCGGGAAGTCGCCAACAGGCGATGCAGCTCCGCCGGTGTTTGAAAGGGCAAGAATGGTTGCAAAGAAAATACACACATATCTTCGGTCTACCTCAAGCGTTTTCAGCAAAACAAATACAATCGGAAGAATCATCATAACAGCAGTAATATTATTAAGGCAAGAAGAAATCAGAAACATCATTCCGCCGAACATCATCAAGCATAAGCGTTTCTTTCCTTTAGACATTTCCGCAATTTTGATTGCAAGAAGCTGCATAATGCCTGTTTCTGCTATGAGGTTGGTAAAAAGCTCCATCACTATGAGAATGACCAGAACATCGTATGAGTAGTTACTCATTACACTTTTGACAGGAATATGGAAGCAAAGGGCCATAATGCTTCCGGCAACAAACATGGCGGCAATCAGAAGCAATGAAGCGCTACTGCTGAATTTGCTGAATATCCTGAGCTTTTTTTCTTCTGAATTGGCAGTCGGGAATGCCGCAGTCTTTTTGATTTTGTCTATCATGAGTTTGTCCTCCACTTCATGCTCAACTTTTTCTGATTTACTTCATACCAGCCGTTGTAACGGGCAGCAGTATCAAGTTCTTTGTAAGGGATAAATACCTTTTTCCCGTGGAATCCGCTGTAATGTTCTATCATGCGATATGTATCAGGAAGAACCATCGCTCTTTCGGCGGCAGAGTATCCGGATATTACCATTACGCCGTTTCCCGGAAAAAATGACTGAGGGAAGTGCGGCTCTTCCAGAATAGTAACATCAGCTTTTCTGGGAAGGTTATTTGTGAGACGTTCCTTTGCTTCTGCTTCAAGGTCACAGGGAATTGCGATAATCACTTCAGCGTGCCCGTCAATTTTCGCAAGTTCCTCAATCAAAGCAATTTCAGGAGTCAAAAACATATACTTGCTTTTGCCGAGGCTATGAAGCCACGAAGCAATCTGCGGAATTTTCTCTGCGATGTCCTCATCGGGAAGGGGTAATGAAGCCCCTACCTTCTGAATCACATCATTGCTTGAACATACCGTCGAAAGGTTGATTCCTGTCTCAAACAGGCCGATTTCTCTTGCGATTTTCTGCATGTTCATTGCTTATTCCCCCTTCTTCTCTGCCAGATAAGCAATTAATCTGGAGATTACTGCAATCTCATCGGGAGAAGTGTCGAGTATTTCAACAAACTTTTCTCCGTTCTCACCATAAAGTTTTGAGTAGAGAACCTGCGCATCTTCATTCAGCGCCGGAGAGGAAAACTTCGGGGCAAAGCACTGTGCGAAGTCCAGAGCCATTTCGATATCTGTGCCTTTGAGAATGTTGATAAGCTGAATGGCAAGAATCTGAATCTCGGGAGGCGCATCCATGATGGTTTCAATTTCAGCAACAGTTGTATCCTCGTCACCGAACACGTCCTTCAAAAGTGTCCAGTCGTCCTCGTCAAACTCAATATGCACCAATCTTCTTTTGTGAGGCGGCATAGGTCTTAACGGTATTTTGCGTTCGTGTTCCATTCTGATATCTCCTTTGTTTTCATTTGTGTTGTTGATAATTGTTTTCATAGTCGCTTCCTCCTTATGCGATTGCTTTTTCTTCATACTTTTTAAGGTTGTTCTCAAGGCTTACAACCTTGTTACATCTTCTAACAACATCTTTATCATGAGAGATATATATGATTCCTGCACCGATTTCCTTTGCGTAAGTCTCAAAGTTTGTAAGGACAACATCTCTGCAGATAGAATCCATGTTAGCTGTAATCTCATCGAAAACATACAGCTTAGGGTGACGGAGATATGCACGGGCAAGAGAGAGCCTCTGCTTCATTCCGCCTGAAAGTTCCTCGGTCTTTTCGCCGATGGTAAAGTCAAGAGCTTCCTTCGGGTCAATGCTGATAACAGTATCAGAATGATTGCTGCCAACCAGATTAACTTTCTTAAGCGCGTTAATAAGTTCGTCATCGCTTATGTCGTCTTCAAGACCGTAGAGCAGATTCTCGCGAATAGTACCTGCGATAAAGAATGACATCTGCGGAGTGTAGTAGAGCATGGTTGTGAGTTCTTTCTGGTCATAGCTTTCCTGGTCACGACCAAACAGCGAGATGCTTCCCTGCGTGTGGGGATAGTATCTGGTAAGACAACGAATTAAGCTTGTCTTGCCGCATCCGTTGGCACCCTGAAGTGCCACTATCTTATTGGTCGGAATAGTGATGCTGTCGTACCATGCCAAGGGAGTATCCTTTTCCGGATTGGTGACAATAACATCTTCTATATGTATTTCATCGTTACAGGTATCCTCTCCAGATGATTCAATACTGAACACATCATCGGAGCCTTTACCGGTAACTTCAATTAATGCCTTTGCCTTTATTACCGAGGAGGCAGTTTCATCCATGAAACGATACACCTCATCAATCGGTTTGATAAGCTGCTGGAAGAGAAGGCATACAGTAATAACGGAACCAGGCGCCATTTCTCCTTTTGATATAAGAAGAATAGAAATAATTAAGAGAATCACCTGAAATGAAATCTTACAAAGCTGTTTGAGGCAGTCGAATGTTCCCATGTAACGATGATGTCTCTTTTCTGTGCGGCTGATAGCTATAATCCCGGGAAGAAGACGTTTTCTCTCATAATCTTCGGCGTGCATCCCTCTGATTAATTCAAGATTGGAAATTGACTGGCAAACCTGTCCGTCTAATGCATTCTTCTGACCTACGATGCTTTCTCTAATACCGTTCTGTGAACGAATCTGGAATACTGAAATTATTACGGTAAGAACTAAATAGAGAAGCATGATTCCAACTACAAACAATGGTGCGTTAATGAAAACCTGTACAAGTGTGCACGCTGCAGTAAGAATTGTTGCAAAAACATCATTACACATAATTTTGATTAACTGACTAAATCCTGCAATTCCCTGATTCAGCTGTGCGGTTTTTTCGCCGCTCAAACTACCATGACAATAAGCAACAGGCATTTTTAAGAGCTTTTCAATGCTGCGTTCCCGTATATCCTTTTCATGGTCGGCAATGACGCAGTCAAGCATTACTCTGCGGACAATTGTTATGCATTCTGCTGCAAGATAGATTAAGCCAAATGACAGAATAGCAACCGCACCTTGGGCTATAGTACGAATTACTCCGCTGGAAATATTTGTATAAAGTTCTCCCAGTTTTACCGGCCAAATTGAGGCAAGCAGTGAACTGGCAAATGCAAGAATGATTATACCAATGCATTTTACCTTCGTCTTTGTACTCATAATAGCTAAGTATTTTTTCATATAAATATCCTTTCTATATTTTTTGATAAGGTTTAACATTTTGTAGTACTTGTTTGCATGTTTTAGTACGGCGAACATAAAAAAATCTCCACTTGCTTATATAGTCAAAATGTAGAAATCTGTTTCTGTTGCTAATTTTTGTTAACGACTCTTTGCGCGATATGGAACGACTACTCCATCAACGATTTTACAGATTTCCAATGCTGTAAATATGTCAGACGATCCATCCTCAAAGCGAACATAAATCTTCTGTGTAAAGTAATCATAAGGGATGACATCGTCGACGGTACCAAAACCTTTCGCAGGGTGAAGCACTTCGTCACCGATTTCAAAATATGAATTAGGTGTACATTCTTTAATGCGAGCAATAGTCCTGCTCGCGGTGTCGGAATCCACTGGAAGCCTATGCCATTTATTTAAATATGAAATGATATTAAACCGTTCCACATCGTCAGCATTACACGCTACAACAGCATCGTCTAAGTTCCAGTTTTTGCTTTCAAAATACTCCGGCTGATAGTAACTATTAGGATTGGCACCTACCATCTTGCAAGCCCATTTCCAGTCAGTATTATGATTTCGAGAACTACCCTTACGGTTAAAATACTTTGAGATACCAGTTACATCCACATAGTAATGTGCATACTCGTGGCGAATCACATCAATAGCTGCAGCTTCCTTAGTGTTAGGATCATTGAAAAACTTCGGCTTAAAACCAAACATTTTCTCTCCGACATACTGGTAGTAACCAAGAGCATTTCCGTGACTAGCAAGTTTTATCGGCAGAGAAGCCCCGTTGAGTCCGGTTTTTTCGTCCAAATGCCGGATGATATTGCGAATTTTATCTTCCGTCCAGATTTTTGTGAGAGTAGACATGGCAAATCTCCTTTTACAATTTCATGTACATAAATACGATTTGTTTCTGTCTTTCTCCAACGTGTCAAAAAAGAGGACCCAGATGTCATATCCGAAGTCCTCTTTAGCCATAGATTTATGCATAGTACAAACCGTTTGAACAAGCGTTACTAATCACAGAACTTCAATTTCGAGGTCTCCACTGTGATATTCCCAATACTCGTTCAAATCACACATGTTGATATAAATCACATCATCATTTCTATGCTCCCCAATGTAGTCAATTATCTTTGCTGCGTAATCATATGCCGAATACACTTTTTTAATTATATATTTTTAGACACCGTCTGAATTATGATATCTCCATAATCGTAAACATCGGTTCTATCAGTATTCTTCGGAACAAGATTTCCATCTTTATCAAGGTAATAATCATTAGTATAAATTGCGTATTCCTCTTCTTTAGGAACTGCAATTTGGAAGAATAAAGATTTAATGATTAGCATAAAGTTCTATAGCCTCCTGCAATAAAAAATTCTCCCCATATTCAGGTAATCCTGAATACGGGGAGTTGCTGTAATTCTCCAGAAACACTATTCATCCTCGTTGGGAAACGGAACAGAGAATTTTTCTTTATAATCGGCTTTTAACTTTGCCAGTTCTTCCGGCGAAAGCAAAGCAACACAATCAGTTAGCAGTTTATTGTACACAGACCAGAGATCCAAGGCGGAGACGGTTTTCAGCATTTCATCTACGCTCTCTCTAGAGGACGGCATTTTTTCCAGAAACTCTTCAAGAATTGAATCAAAGTCTGGATCCTCAATACATTCTACAACATCGTCGAGTGTTTCAAGTGCATAATCTTCTTCAAGCCATTCAGGAAATCCATCGATACTATTTGCCAACCGCAAAGCTATACTTTTTATCGAGCCCAAGTCACTATGTTCGATTTTCTCATGTCGTAAAAGAAAGAAATGAACCAGTGATCCTTCAACATCACCGGATTTTTCAACATTCTCCCACCATGAACTTACATTAAAGATATCAATATCATTTTCATTAAGATTAGCAAACAGTTCATCAGCCAAACGCCAGTCCTGTTCTTCTCCAGATCTCAAAATAAAAGTTAAAGCCATGTTAACAGCACTAAACAAATCTTCATTTTTAAGTCCGTTTTCAAGCAGATCTGCAATTTCACTTATCGAGAATAAGGATGAACAGGGAGCTTCGTCTCGCCTTATAATATATGCGAGATTATTTTTTGAACTTATTGCTGAATCCTTGGAAGACTGAATACACCGAATATATGCGTAACATGAAAGTTCCGTTCGCCCTCCTTCATACAGTTCCATTGCGAATCTGGAAATAAGATGATTAACATCGCTATTTATCGAAGATACAAAATCAATCCACCTGATTATTTCTTCGTCAGAGGAGGCTAACTTTTGCAATTCAAGCAAATCATTTATTAGAGCCGTACGTGTTCCATCCGTATCATTTTCATACCTATTAAACAATAATTTTTTACTTATTGCCAATATATTATCATTAAACGTCTGCAAATCGCTCACTCCTTACAGTCATGATTCAACTAGATACAACAATTCAGAATAATCGTCTGAAACTTTTATTCCGGATTTTTCTTCAATCATAATAGCCTTGTTACGAAGTTGCTTTTTAAAGCTGCTCCGTCTTTCTTGTTTAAGCGACAAATTGAAATCAAGATATATCAGTTTTACGATTTCTTCAGTAAATCCGGCCTCGCTTCTTTGGGCAATGGAGAGTCTGCATAATCCACTTAAATAATATAGATACGGCTCCGATACGGAATCCTGTGTTTGGTTGCAGTCTTTAAGGCTTCGCTCCACCATTTTGAACGCTTCATCATATTTGCCTTTTTCAAATAAGATATCAGCTAATTTTAAAGCAGCTTTAGGCGCAACATCAAATGTTTCCAGAGCTTTATATAAAACCGATTCTTCAGCTTCATACTCATGGCAGAGATTATCAACATTTGCTTCGCAAATAAAAGCTTCCTCATCATTGGGAATATATTTATGAAAATCTGCCACAAGGTTTTTCATTTCACTGATAATCTTATCAATTTCTTTCTGGGTTTCGGCATTTTGAAAAAGATATGTCAAATATGCAATAGAAAAACTGTAGCCACGCCAATTCCATTTGATTTTAGGCATTTTTAATAATAATTTATATATCTCTTTGCAACGCTCTATTCTCCCGCATTTTATTCCGTATGCAAGGAAATCTGCCAACAAATCACAAGTCTTATGTCTGACAAGTCCAGCCTCCAATATATCACATGCAAGACCGAACAACTCACATCTGGCTATATCCACCGCGAGGTTATGATAATCTGACTGTGTGCTGTTTGCATTGACTGCATCATTCTTTAAAACCTGCTCAATGATTCTTTCAACATCCTGTACAGCATCATTAACCTCATCAATATCACCTGAATGAGATATAATTTGCAAGGATTCTCGAATGAACTGAGATATATTTCCTATCGGAATTTGGTTTGAAATTATGTTATTCATTGCTCTACCTCTTTCTTAGAATCAATTTCTATTGCCCGTTCTTTAATTCTCTTTGATATAGATTCTGCACGCTCAAGTTCTTCAATTTTGGCATTAATCATCTCATTTATATCTAGATTGCCTTCAGATGAATTTGGAACATTGTCTGTTGATGCTGGCATCGGTTCTTTCTTTCCTGCGATTTCTTCAATTCCGGTCGGCAAAAACGGATTAAAGGATTGTTCTCTGCTTTTTACTCTGGCAATAACATCCATAGCAGACTGTGGAAGCTGTGAGAAATCAATATTTGATGTTTCTTTTCTTTTGGCAGTTTCCAAATGGATAGATCCTATCCGTTTACCGAATTTATCAATATCAAGCAGGTTAACGAGAGCTGGTTTGCTTCTGCCATTAAACAGTAATGCTTGGTTATACTCCTTGTCAAGCTGCTGTAATTCAGAAATTGTTATATTGGGTTTACCGTCGTTTTTCGTGCCACAAAGTTCAGAAAGATATTTAAGCAGTTCAAGTTCTCTTGAAAAAAGGAAAATAATATTTGTACAGTTTGCGATGATTGCATCTGTCTCTTCTTCGTAGCGTTTTTTCAGAGCACCCAACGACTGACATGCAATAAGATACCGGATATTACGCGATCTTGCTGCGGAAATCATTGATACAAAATCCCCTGTATCTCCGATGACCGGCAACGAAGAGAATTCATCCAATATGTAATTGATTCGTATTTTTGATTGCCCACCGGTTTCGATTGCTTTATATATCAAATATTGATAACTTTGCTGTACAAAAAGTGAAACTATACCCGACATACTCGTTTTTTCATCCGGAGTTATTAAGAACACCGCTGTTTTTTTCATTCCAATTGAAGCAATATCAATAGTGTTATCAGAAAGCATTGCCGTCATGGTTTGATTAATTACAAATGTTCTCAACGCACTGTCCAGTGTTGAAATTACACCGGCTCTTGTGTCGTTTGCACTGAGTACTGTTCCACTCAACGCTGCATAAATAAGTTCATTTTCAGAAGCCCATTTCCAAATATCCGTATTCTTGGGATCTTTTCTTTGACGGTTATTAAACAACTCTCTCTTTAATCTTATCAAATTGGAAATGTTAACTTCAGCGGCAGATAAACCGCTTTCCTTCACATACTCCATTAATAAGAGAATTAATCCGAATAGAGTATCTGCTGCTGCAATTTGCCAGTACGGATCTTTCTCTGACACATTCGCCAGGCAAACCGATCTTGCAACATCGTTTGAAAATTCGTTTGCCTTATCAGTGTCATTTTGCATATAGTACGTAAACGGAATCAATAAGGGATTCCACGCAGATCCAACGGATGGGTTACGCAGCGACAGCACTATAACATTATAACCTAAATTCTGCAATTCAAGGGAATGTCTTGCAAACAATTCTCCCTTGGTATCGTGTATGATCATACTCTCACCGGCATGGGAAAGTGTTTTTATCGCAGGCATAATAACTGCTCTTGTTTTCTTGCTTCCGGTTGCGCCAAATACTATCTGGTGATTATCCGACGGATCTATAATCAGCTTTCCTGTTTCGTCATTGTATAAAAGAGGAAATCCGCCATAATAACCGCGCAAAGAAGGCTTGCCTGAAAATCGGTAATCTTCGATATCTATTTTTGAATTATTCTTTTCAATACTTTCAGCTCTGGCAAATGCAGAGATTTCTTTTTTTATCATACGCGCTCACCTTACTTATTATTTCCTTTTTATAGGGTCGTGGGTTTGCTCAAACTGGTTATCATTTATTTTACAATCGTTCAACAACAAAGAAATCAAATTACTTCTTTCTTCGAGTGATATTTCATCCATTGAGCGAATCAATTGAATTCTTTGAATAATTTCTTTAATCAACCTATCCGGGGTATTGTAATCTGGGTCAAACAAAATTCTTAATTTTCGTTTTAATATGCGGGTGAAATCTTCTTGTGATTTTTTCAATTCTCTTGACTCATCGTCAGATTTGTACTCAGCCAAAGCAATAAAATACAATCCAACAATAAAATCATCCCATTTACGGAAACGCTCATTCGTATCACTAATATTACATATCGCATTTGACCATTCAGCTGGAATAAATTTTTTCACTGTATCATTATCAAAAAGTCCACATAGATTCTCTGTTGGATATTTTTCCTCAGTAAATATGTTGTTTTTTTCTTCCCAGTTTTTCTTCTTCTCTTGATAAACGTCAAGAATTTTAGCAGTTTCCTCAGGAGTAATACCACTACTAATATCAAATGGAATTAAATCTTCAGCTACTATACATCCTTTTAATTTTCCTTTTACCTTTTCAAAAACATCATCCAATCTTTCACCGTTATTATTTGAAAAAAACCTATATATTTGCTGGCGTTTTTGAGATACATCCGCACCGTAAATTGTGCCTGTAAGTTCTTCTCCATTCTTATTCTCTGCAAGTGAGAAAAAGAAAGCAATTTTTTCTTCTTCACTAAGAGCGTTTTTTTCTATCACTTGACCCTTGATTTTTACTTTGCTAAGCGGAGAAAGAAAAATATCAAAAAAGTCGATATATGTAAAGGCTATAGGTTCCTTATATTTTGTACAATTCAGAACAAATCGGCTTTGCCCTTTTTTCCCAATTAAGTCTGTTGTAGTACAAAACTGTCGATGAAAATGTTCATTTATTTCTGTTCGTACTTGTGTCGGATTGCGATAACTGTATTCTGTTTTTTTCCCTAATATAAACTCGTTTGTTTTGAAAAAATCAATTGTCCTTCCATCTTTAATGTTAACCTTTCCTAACTCGTATAATAGTACTTTATGACGTTCTGTTATCTTATGTTCCAATTCCGCAACACCAAAAGATATAGGTTCATCTGGAGTATGAATGTTGTAAAAGTAAATATCATGAAATACGCCTATCTTAGCACCTTCAATTTCATCATAGCTTTCACGTGTTTCAAGAATATAGTCTATTCCATTAACATAAAACTTTCCCACATTCTCACCTCCATATATTTTCTTTCTGCGAATCTTTAGCGAAACTTTCTATCAATTATTTATATTTAATTCTATTTACGAACTTTTTGCGACAGAAAAATAATATTTTTTTAATTATTTTGCGTTTTAAGTTCGTTCGAGAACGAAACTAATTTTGATTTAATTATATACAGAAGGCAGGACAAGCCATTCTGTATAGTCATAATGTCCTCCTTCGAAAATCAAAATCAAAGGAGAATCCACATTATGGCTACAAACAAAAAAATTGAAAACAAGCATTATGTTAAACTCATATCCGTTCTTTCTACGATCGAAAAGAGCGGAATCTCCAACGCTGAAGAACTCAAATGCTCTTCAAACATTGTACTTTGGAACGAATTTTGGTATGCAACCCAGAATTTTATCAACTATGTAGCTCTTCAGAGTAAAAGTACAATCAACAAGAAGGGAGAGATTCTCCCCGGCAACAAAGAAAAGGTAAAAACCTTAATCAATAGAACCTATAAAGAAGAGGAGGATATTCAGGATGACATTCTTCTTCATATTATGTCAAAGACCTCACACATTCTCGCCCAGTCCCCTGTTACCAAACAGGTCTCGTATATGTATCGCTGCATTAACAACAAGTTGTATGATTACATAAGAGCTCTCCCCGCCGAAGACACCCTTTCCTTGGATACTCCTTACAAGAGCGACTCAATGGAAGATGGTGCTGTACTGGGTGACATCATAGGCGATGACACTTTCAACCCGGAAAGAATTTACTTAGAGCAGAAATCCGTAGAGGAGCTTGAGAAAATTCTCAAAGCAAAGAAAACTAAGGAAGTCGCTGATAAGCGCGAAAGGTTTTTGGATGACTTGAGGAAACTCAATAACAAACCTTCTCATATCTTCATCCATACAGCTTGTGTTCATTTAGGTTTAAAGCCGAGGACGATCTCTGAAAAAATCATCTCAAAAGGCTTAGAAGAGACATATGCCGAGGTGTTATTTGAAGCTGCTAAACTTTATCATGTCAGCCTTGACGAGGTGCGTAGCATCCTCACGGAGGAGAAGCATCTGAACCCAAACCACTTCAAGATTGACGCAAACGATCCTTCTATAACCTGTGATAAGATTTACAACATCAAGAACCGTGCGAAAAATATCATTGAAGACCACAACAAAACAAAATAAGCATTACAATTCAGCCAGGTGTCCGGTTTCTGCCGGACACCTTGTTTTTTGTTCAATCATCATCGTCATCAAGCAAATCCTTTAACGACGGCATCATCTTAGAACGAAAAGTCATAAGTACGAGAGACAAGAGAATGGCTCTTTCTTTTTCAGTTTTACCCATTTCAAGAATCGGCAAATACATTGAAGCATCTTCGGTAACCTGACTAAATCCTTGTTCTGAGACATGACGAATCATCGTTCCAAAAAGGGGATCAATTTTCTCTTCCGCACTTTCAAACTCTGTCTGCGTCATCGTCATAGCTTTGGTTTTGTTGATATACGGCAAATCAGTAATTAGTGTACATGCCCGGAGAAAAATCGCCTTTTGGCGACTACTGTCGCCGGCTTTTTCACAAATGAATTCCCACAACTTCTCGTGAAACTCTTCTTCATTCATGTCAATATTTTTGTGTGTATCAACAAACCTATCAATTATTCTCTTAGAAGCAACAACGTCTCTTTTGGGTTCCTCCTTGAATTCCTCAAAGATACTACTGGATTTATCGGTAGGCGTATAACGGAATTCGTATAAAAACCGCATAAACAAGGTTGACCGTTCATTACTCGGTGCCATATCAATCAGTTTTCCGGCTGCAACAGCGAGGTTTGCGTCTGCAGTACAGTGCGCTGCCAGTAGATGAAGATTTTTCTCATAAGGTGTCATTTTGCTTTCCTCCTTTGAAGTTATGCACTCTTTAATACGTGAAAGAAATTACAATTCTCCAAAAGAGCAGGTTGATTATCTGCTTATTCAAATTGACAGACATTTTCTATGCTACGATATAAGTAATTTCAAATTTTCTGCAGCACTAATATTTGTATCAATATGCGACACAAGAAATATAATATGTATTACAGCTACAGCAAAACTTTTACTATATTATAGTGTTTAACCAGCAACATTTCAAGTTGATTTATAAAAAGATATAAATGTTTAAAAAGTTGTATGTAAATGCTAAAATATTTTTTCAGCCAAGTTAAAATGTCGATTTTGTGTGTAAACGTCAAAAATAGTTTTTAGAAAGTTACGGTTACATCCGCTCAAAAAACAAGGTGTAAGTACCGAAAATTTATTTTTCCAAAAAAGAACTCCGGTTTATCGTTTTTGACCACTCCGCCATTTTGACCAAAAAATGAAAATTCCGTCAGAATAGTAGTGGGAGGGCTTGTTGCAGATTTGCGTAGTTTTCATTTCCGTTTGTCGATTTTGTTGCAATTTTGCAACATAGGGATTTTTCTTAAAGTTCTACAGTATAATAAGAATGGGAGGAGAGAAGTAGCCGAAAGATTAATTTCCAAACTCAAATCTGCGTCAAAAATGAAAAAATCAGAGTTTCAAATCAATTCTGCGTTATTTTCGGAACTTTTGAAATTCTGACTATAATAGTAATGTGAGGCTTTTCAGAAAGCCCGAAAACAAGCGGTTATGCTTTTTGAAGCATAGCCGTTTTTCTTATGCTGTAATCGATGTTGGCTGAGTAATTATCCCAACCGTGCAAATATCATTCATTGACGGAAAAGTGAACCGTAACATGAATTAACTCCCGTATAGGATGAGAAATGTCACAAACCGATCTTTGAGCCTGTCACGCATTTTTTCGCTTTTTTCGATTTTTCCGAATTACCTGAAATGGAGAAAACAATAAGCCGAGATTAATTAAAAATACAAGGAGGTGTTTCCAATGAACAACACATCATCGCAAAGACCACGATTCCCACATTCGTTTTTTCATACTCTGTTTCAAAACAAAATGTGAAAAATAAACACACTGCGGAGTTTGAGGAAGCAATCCTCAAGAACGCATTTTCCGAGGCTGACAAAGGCGGATGAAAAAAGTGCTTTCTTCGGATGCAGACAGTACTTGATGTACGGCAAATCCGAAAAAGCACTTAACAGCAACAAATACAATTCCAACAATCTTGAAATTGGAAGTCAGAATGAAACTGGATTTATTATTGTTGTTGCTGTGTTTTTCGCCGCATGTGTCAGCCTACCTCTCGGCAGTCTGCTGAAGACCTCAATCCGGTTGTGATGCCTGCGTCATAACCGGTATTGAGTTACTGCTTTTGACAAGGCAGATGCAGTAACCGTATTCTTACCGCTAAATCTATATATCTTTCGTATTATGCAACATTTCTGAGACACACCGTAAATCTGAATTATGCAACAAATATGACACGGCAATAAAAACCAATTATGAAACAATATGATACAAACGAAAGGATGATGTATTTGAATGAAATCAGAATAAGTATCGAAATCGAAAACGATGATTATTCAAAAAGAGATGAATTGCTGAAATGTCTCAGAAGAAATTATGAGATAAGATTCATCAAGGAAAATTCATCTTACGCAAACAAGAAATATCTGCAATATGAGCTTACTCCCAAAGACAAATCCAAACTCGGCAGGAAAAGAATTCTCTCTCCCGAAGATGAATCGGAAATCAAATTGAAACACTATGATGAAGGTTATACCCTCGATGATCTTTCAAGTTTATTCTGCGTCAGCAAAGCTACAATTTGCAGAACATTGAAGAGGTAATATATGCCCTTTACCATAGCGACCCATGTAGGCACAAACATTGCCCGTCAGCATAATATCAGAGATAAAAGAATAACGGATAAGGAAAGTCATATTGATCCAAACGGCACACACGAAGTATGGCTCGGTGCGGATCTGACTGAGCGTGAAGCGTATCATAAGATATTTGATACAGCCGTTTCGGAATACAATATGAAACAGAAGCGTAATGACAGAAAGATAGCGGATTACTACGAAAAGATAAAATCGGATAAGCAGAAACATACCGCCTATGAAATGATCGTTTCCGTCGGTAATATGGATGAACGAATACCCGAAGAAGTCGGATATGAAATACTGAAAGAATTTGCAGAGGGATGGATAAATAAGAATCCGAATATGATTATGTTCGGCTGTTACTATCATGCAGATGAACAGGGAGTACCGCATATTCATATTGACTATATTCCCGTTGGAACAGAATTCAGGAAAGGCTTATCAAAGCAGGTAAGTTCAACTCAGGCTCTTAAAGAAATGGGATTTGTCAGTGACGGATGCAATAACACCGCACAGACAAAATGGATACATTCCGAAAATGCGAGACTTGAAGAAATCTGCAATAATCACGGCATTGAAGTTTATCATCCCATGACCGGCAGAGAACATCAGGAAAAAGAGCAATACATTCTTGAAAGGCAAAGAGAAAATCTCCAAGCTGAAATATCCGAGTTGGAAGAAAAGAAGCAAAAGCAAATCAGAGATACATTATCTGTTCTTGATTCATTGGAAAATCAAAAATCCGAGCTTGAAGATGAGATAACGGAATTGAAGCATGATAAGCAAGTTGCAAAAAATGAGCTTGATGAAATTGCACCGATAGTCAACAAAATTATAAGTGATTTTGATGAAGAAATGCCCGGTGCTTCAAAGATATTACCTTTACCGGAAAAGAAAGAAACTGCATCCGATTACAGAGCAAGAGTGATTCCGATAATCAGTAAAGCCATTGATAAAATCATCAGCAAATCCCGAAGCTGGCACCGAACAATGATTGACCTTATCAAAGAAAACAAAGCTTTGAAAGAGAAGGTCGGCAGCATTCCCGAAAAGGATGAAAAGATTAAAACTCTTACAGATGAAAACATGAATCTGACAAAAGATTATGAAGACTTATGTCAAATCTACGGCAGACAGACCCTCAGAGAAAAGCTTGCCGAATACCGTGAAAAAAGAAAACTTGAATCCGAAAAACGCAGAGAAAAAACATCAGTCACAGAACGCCTTGCTGAAGCTCAAAAGCAGGTTGACCAGAACAAAAATACTTCCCGCACGATAAAACATACCGGGCAGGAACGATAAGGACAAACAATTATCCAAATATATCAAAGACAAAATGTTTGCATCCACAAACACGCAAAGAAAGGAGTGAGCGTTAATTATGCAGCAGACTAAAGACACCATAAAAGACAGAATAGCGCATTGTTATTCTGAATGGCTGATACATCTGCCGTTAATAATGACGGCGAATATACCCTGAGTACGGAAGAATTTTTCAAGCTCTTTGAGCAATGGATTGACCCGTGGCTTGAAGAAGAATCCGACAATCCCGAATGAAAAGGATGATGTGAATGATTACAGTTGCGCAAACTGTTTTCGGCTACACCGAAGTGAAAAGACGGCGGAAGCTTACGCCTCCGCCGTCGCTTTGTTATTTAAGGGAATCGAAAAACTCAGATAAAAAAAGATATCCAAACTAATCCATTTTCATAGAAAAGTTCGGATATCAAGTGTTTGGTGACCCGGACGAGAATCGAACTCGTGTTACCGCCGTGAAAGGGCGGTGTCTTAACCGCTTGACCACCGGGCCGTATATGGTAGCGGAAGGTGGATTTGAACCGCCGACACCCCGGGTATGAACCGAGTGCTCTAGCCACTGAGCTATTCCGCCATGTACCGCTTCCGTAAAGCGCTTGTCTATTATATTGTAAAGTCTGTGATTTGTCAACACTTTTTTGAAAAAATTTTTCCGACGGTTTTGCGGCTCTTTCTTAACCGAAAAATTGATTTATATGTTTTATTTTTCATCGCCTTGTGATATAATAAATTATTATCATCATTATTCCGTCAACACTTATGATATCTCAACGGATTCTTTACGTTGGATTTGACGTTAACGGTGTTTCGTTATAGTCAGTAAAACACGGATTACGTGCAGGAAAGAATATGAAAAAACGATTTATATATTTGCTTGCGGCGCTGATTATTTTCATAACTGAGATAATTATTGCAGCAAAAGCAACCGGTTTTATAAGAGGCAGTGTCGGTGACGTTCTGGTTGTCGTTCTGATGGGTACGGCAGTAAGAAGTATATATCCGTATGGGATCAGGTTTCTTCCGTTGTATCTGTTTATATTTTCCGTATTCATTGAAATACTGCAGTTGATAAATATACTGAAGCTGTTGTCATTAGACGGATTCCGTTTGTTGGTTATCGTATTTGGCGGAACTTTTTCTTTCGGCGATATTTTATGCTATGCAATCGGAGCAATACTTTTCGGGGCTTTTGAACACCTGCTGACACGCTTGTCAGACAAATCCCCGTAATAGTTTCTGCTTCGGAAATATCAGGTAATGATTTTTACTCTTACACAAAAAGGAGATGCTCATAATGTCTGTTATAGCAGTTGCAGGCGCAGGTCACGGCGGTCTTACTGCAGCAATAAAGCTCGCTTCGGAGGGCTACGATGTTACGGTTTACGAAAAGAAGAAAAAAGAAGAATGCGGTCTTGAACAGATTGATTCCTTTGACGCTTCCGCCATGGACTATGCCGGATTTGAAATTCCCGACGGCTGGCTGAGCGAGCCCAATGAGCTGACTTTCCATCCCCTTGACGATTCGGTGGAGCCCATCACCGTCCCCGTCAGCGATGATTACAGGAACATCAACGTTGACAGAAAAGAGCTTTTCGCTTATCTTTCCGGACTTGCGGAAAAATCGGGAGTAAAATTCAGATACGAAACCGAAATCATTTCACCCATTATGCTGGGCGGACGTGTCTGCGGATTCAAAACGGCAGACGGTGACATTTACGCCGATCTCGTCATAGACGCAAGCGGAATCAATTCTCCCCTCAGAATGAATCTGCCCGATTATCTGAATATTCAGAAAGAGCCGGAGCTGTATGATTATCTCAATACGTACAGGGCATATTTCAAGCGCAGCGAAGGAGTTCCCGACCCGAAATACAGATACAGCTTATACATCAAGGAGGATACGGGATTTGACTGGCTGATTACGGAAAAAGATTTCGTTGACGCACTGATAATCAGATTCACTCCCCTCACCTATCCCGATATTGCAAAGGCGATGAACCGTCTTTGCGATGCAAATCCCCAGATGGGACACAACATCATCAAAAACGGCAAAATCGTAAAGATTTCAATAAGCCAGTGCGTTGCCGTCTTCGTAGCGGACGGTTACGCCGCCGTGGGTGACTCCGCATTCATGACACAGCCCTTCAAGGGCAGCGGTATCGCCTACTCAATCAAAGCGGGCACGATGCTCGCAAATACGGTCATGGCGGATACGGACGGAATCTATTCCGCCCGCACTCTCTGGGATTACGAAAAGAATTACTTTAAGGAAATCGGCTTTGATGCCTGCCGCATAGCGCTGGTAAAGAATATGCTTCCGTATATGTCGGCAAAGGAAGTCAACGAGATATTCGCCGCAAAGCTTGTCACCAACGACGACCTCAAGGCATTCATTTCCGGCAACATTCCGGCAAAGCAGTTTCCGTTCATCCTGAGGCAGAAGACAAAGGTACTGGGAACTCTTCCCGAATTCAAGTCACAGCTTCTGATGCTTCTCGGCTGGGTCGGAAAGCTTGCTCTGCTCGAGCCGTTTTTCCCCAACGAATATACACCCGAGGATGCGGCAAAATGGGCTGAAAGATATAATAATTTCTTTGAATCCGTAAGAAAACCCGCGGAAGAAAAGGCAGAGGAAGAATAACATGTCAATAATTGATACGGGATTCGTACCCGACAAAAACAAATATATCACTCACCTCAGAGAAATGGTTTCTTTTCCGACCGTTTCGGAAAAGGAGTATTACCGACGCGAAAGCTTTGACACTTTCAATGCGATGCTGAAAAAGAACTATCCGCTCACCTTCTCAAAAGCAGAGGAAATACCCGTGGGCAACGGCACTTTTCTTCATATCAAAGGCAGTGACCCCGTTTCTCCGCTTATGCTTATGTCCCATAAAGACGTGGTACACGAGGGCAAAAAGAAATGGAAAGCTCCCGCTTTTGAGGGCAAAGTCATAAACGGCAAAATGTACGGCAGGGGTACCTTTGACTGCAAGGGCTCTCTCTGCTGCCTGTTTGAAGCGACGGAAAGTCTGCTCTCCGAGGGCTATGAATTCAAAGAGGATTTATATATTCTCTCCACCTCAAATGAGGAAATTGCAGGCAGTGACGCACCCGATGCGGTAAAATATCTGAAGGACAACGGCATCGTGCCGGGTCTGCTCATTGACGAGGGCGGCGCAATACTGAAAATTCCGTTTCCCTCAAGGGTAAAGGATATCGCCATGATAGGCGCGGTGGAAAGATCAAGTGCCCGTCTGATTTTTGACTGTCCCGAGGGAACGGATGCAAAGAAAACGGGCAAGTCAATCACAAGAAAAAAATACGGTCATTTTGAAATCACGCCCGAGGTGGAGGAACTGGCAAAAGGACTGAGCGAGCATCTGAAATTCCCCGCAGGCAATATCTTCGGCATTCTCGCAAAGCACAAAAGCTTCGGCAAAGCGGTCCTGACACACGCGGGAAGCGATGCAAGAGCATTCTGCGGAGCAAGCACCGGCTACGGCATACCTAAAGAAGACGATGCCGCCGGTGCGAAAAATCCTTTGCGAATCTCCGTTTCGGGAAATTATTACAACAAGCTGGACGAGCTCGTCAGACAGGTCGGAAAAACTGCCTCCGATATGGGGCTCAAGCTTGTTTCATCAACGGCAAGGGAAGCGGACACGCCCGTTTCTTCATCATCAAAGGGCTTTGCTTTCATCACGAAAACAGCGAAGGACGTTTTTGACAGCATAGCCGTACTGCCCTATCCCGTACTGGGAAGGACCGACGCAAGATACTTTGTGGGATATGCAGAGGACGTAATCAGATTCATTCCGCTTGAAATCTCTTTGTCACAGATGATGAAATTTCACTGTCCGAACGAAAATATCTATGTGGATTCACTTGCTCCCGCAGTAAAATTCTATCGCGAAGCAATCAAGAAATATAACATCAACGGAAAAGAAGGATAAGCTTATGGATTATTTTGAGTACACTTCCCCCGAAAATGCAGGCGTTGATTCCGCCAAAGTGACCGATTTTATCAAAGATGTTGAGAATATGGGAATATGCTTCCATTCGTTCATTCTGCTCAGACACGGAAAAATCTTTGCTGAAGGATACGAAAAGCATTTTTCAAAGGATTACAAGCACCGTCTTTACTCAGTCAGCAAGACTTACACCTCCGCCGCAATCGGCTGTCTCATCGGGGAGGGAAAGCTTTCACTTGACGATAAAGTATATACGTTCTTTCCCGACAAATGTCCGGAAAATCTTCACCCCTACATCAAGGACACTACGGTACGTCATCTGCTGATGATGTCAACCCCGTTTGACGAAACGACCTACCGTCCCGAGGATAACGACTGGGTATACACCTTCTTCAACACAAAGCCCTCACACAGACCGGGAAGCGTATTCAATTACGACACAAGCGGCACGCTTATTCTCTGCGCCATTGTTGAACGGATAACCGGAATGGATTTCACAAAGTATCTCTATGAAAAAGTGCTGAAATATATCGGCTACGATGAAGCCCCCGAATGTGTCAGAGAGCCCGCCGGAGTTCAGTGGGGAGGCAGCGGAGTGCTTGCCAGCTCAAGAGAGCTTGCCGCCTTTGCCCTGCTCTTTATGAACTCAGGCAAAAATAAGGACGGAGTACAGCTCATCCCCGAGGATTACGTAAACGAAGCGGTCAAGCCGCAGATATGCAACCTTGAAAACAACGAGTGTTCACCTTTCAGAGGACGCGGATACGGCTACAAGATCTGGTCAACCACAAGAGGTTTTGCCTTCCTCGGTATGGGCAATCAGCTTGCAATCTGCTTCCCCGAAGAGGATATACTGTTCGTATGCACATCCGATGACCAGGGCAATGACTACGCCAGGGAATATATATTTGATTTTGTTGAAAAGCACATCGTCAACACGTGCAAAGAAGGCAAATGTGAGGACGGCTCTCCCCTTTTGCTTGACGCTATGCTTCATCTCGCTCTGCCCGTATGTCCGCCGGTCACTCCCGATTTCAGGGCAAACGGCTTCACATACAAAATGCTTGAAAATAAATACGGCTTTGACAATATCACCTTTGATATTTCCGAAACCGAAGGCACGATGACCTATTACCGTTTCGGCAAAAAGAAGGTGCTGAATTTCGGCATCAACTGCTTCAAAGACGGATATTTCCCCGAGGACGATTATTCGGGCATGACCATCAACACGCCCGAAGGACAGTATAAATGCGCCGCGGCAGGCGTATGGGCCGAAAAGGATAAGCTTATCCTCAGAATCTACGTGATAGACAGATATTTCGGCAACATAACCATGAACGTTTCTTTCAAAGACGGTGGTCTTGATTTCAAGATGCGTTCCACGGCAGAGTGGTTCCTCAAGGAATACAGAGGATACCTTTCATCGGAAAACACCCTGTGATATTGACAACAGGCACTTGTTTATGTTAAGTTAGATTTCAATAATCTGTCATTATTTCGGAGCAATTTATATATGTGGTCGGTTAAATTTTTCACTACGGCTGCCCTGCTGGGTGCGGGACTTGCAATGGATGCCTTTTCCGTATCCACCGCAAACGGTCTCAACGAGCCGAAAATGAAAGCAGGCAGGATGTATCTCATTGCAGGTACTTTCGCCTTCTTCCAATTTGCAATGCCCATGGCGGGCTGGTTCTGTGTCCACGAGATACTGAATCTCTTCCGTAAATTTCAGCCCTTCATCCCGTGGATTGCCTTGCTTCTTCTGCTGTATATCGGCGGTAAAATGCTGATTGAAGGCATACGCAACAAAGACGAAACAGGCGAAGAAACAGCCACGGCGAAGCTGAGTGCCGGTGCTCTCATCATTCAGGGTATAGCCACCTCAATTGATGCCCTTTCCGTCGGCTTTACAATAGCCGAGCTTAATGCACTTCAGGCATTTGTTGAATCGGTCATAATCGCAATCGTAACATTCTTTATATGCGTCGGGGGCGTGACAATAGGCAAAAAATTCGGCACGAGATTTTCAAACAAGGCATCCGTTCTCGGCGGTGTAATACTCATCGGCATAGGAATATGGATATTTGTCAGTAATAAGCTCGGAATATAAAGGAGAATTATCATGCTTGAAAAAATAATGGATTTACTTGATCTTGCAGTCAGACAGAAAGAAGCTATCTACGGAGTGGGCAGAGCATTTTCTTCCATGCTTGAAAGCGGAGGCGACTTTTTCAGAAAAGTTATCGCCCTCTTTCTCGCGTTCTTTGAAATGTTCGGCTCGGTGCTTTTTGATACGGGTATAACGCCCAAGGGAGAGAAGCTTGACCTTACGGGATACAGTCTTGTATTCAGCGATGATTTTGACGGCGATTCTCTCAACACGGACGTCTGGGCTTACCGCGGTTCGGGCTCAAGAAGATTCGGCTACAACGCTCCCGGTCAGGTCAGCGTAAAGGACGGCAATCTGAATATCAGAGGCGAATACCATGAGGACGGCGAATACGGTCCCGGCTGGTACGTGGGTATGATAAACATCAAGCAGTATTATTGCAGAGGTTACTTTGAAATTCGCTGCAAGTGCAACAAGGGCAACGATTTCTGGAGCGCGTTCTGGATCCAGGCGGACCATCCCTACGACCATGACATTTCCAAGGGCGGCATAGGCGGAGCGGAGCTTGATATTTTTGAAAGCGTATCCGCAGATAAAAACTGCAGCAAAAACTGCGTAACCTCCACCGTACACTGCAACGGCTACGATGATGATGAAAAAAATATAGATTCCTGCAACATCGGCAAATTCAAAGGCAAGAACATCTATGACGAATATAATACCTACGGCCTTGAATGGACCGAGGATGAATACATCTTCTACATCAACGGTGTTGAAACGGGCAGGACCTCCTGGGCAAGCGGCGTATCCGAGGTACCCGAAATGGTAATAGTTTCCCTTGAGATTCCCGACAAGGTAAATTATAAAACAGATTCCGGCTTCACAACGGATTTCACGGTTGACTACGTTAAGATTTATCAGAAGCCCGCAGACATCCAGACGGTAAAATAAGATCAGTAAAACGGCAGAGTTCGGAACGCTCTGCCGTTTTTTACGCAAAAAATAAAATTCGTGAGTGAGCAAATCATACAAAAACGAGAGCATTTGCGAGAAAAAGTGAGATATTGAAATTTATATTAAAAATCCGAAAATTTGTTGTTGACATTACAAATGGCTTGTGTTAATATATGCGAGCAATAAATAATTATTTCGGAGGTAGGATTATGTCCACTTATATGCCTAAGGCATCAGAAATCGATCGTAAGTGGTACGTTATCGACGCAGCAGGCAAGCCCATGGGCAAGGTTGCAGTAGAAGCAGCTAACCTTCTTCGCGGCAAAAACAAGCCCACTTTTGCTCCTCACGCTGACTGCGGTGATCACGTTATCATCATCAACTGCGAAAAGGCAGTTCTCACAGGCAAAAAGCTTGATCAGAAGATGTATTATCATCACACCGGTTACATCGGTAACCTCAAGGAAGTTAAGTATAAGACCCTCATGGCTGCAAAGCCCGAGTTCGCTATGACAAAGGCAGTCAAGGGTATGCTTCCCGCAAACACACTCGGCCGTACAGCACTTACTCGCCTTCGCGTTGTTAAGGGTGCAGAGCATCCCCACGCAGCACAGAAGCCCGAAGTATGGGAATTTTAAGATAGGGAGGCACTGAATAATGTACGAATCCAATTATTTCTATGGCACAGGCCGCAGAAAAAGCTCAGTAGCCAGAGTCCGCGTTTATCCCGGTACCGGCAAGATCACAATCAATGACAGAGATATCGACGATTATTTCGGTCTTGATACTCTTAAGCTCATCGTTCGTCAGCCTCTCGCTCTTACAGAGTCCGCTGAAAAGTTTGACATTATCTGCCGTGTAGCAGGCGGCGGCGTTACCGGTCAGGCAGGCGCAATCCGTCACGGTATTTCCCGTGCACTCCTTCAGGCAGACGAGTCATTCCGTCCCGTTCTCAAGAAGGCCGGCTTCCTTACCAGAGACCCCAGAATGAAAGAAAGAAAGAAATACGGTCTCAAAGGCGCAAGAAGAGCTCCCCAGTTCTCAAAGAGATAATCTTACCCGAATGGGTTACTTACAGCCTCGGATTTATCCGGGGCTGTTTTTTTATGCCTGAATGCACCTGAGAGCATCTGAAATCCCTTGAAAATAAGAGCAAATGCTGTTTTGACACAGATAAAAAACGAGACCTCGCCGATACTTGTGAAAGCACAGTAAAACACGGCTAAAGGTCTCTGTTTTCGGGTATGATCACATAGTCCCATTCATTTTTCTTGTATACATAGCCAATCGGGAGCTGTTTGATAATAATATTACTGAATTTTGCCGACCTTTGACCAAAGTCTCTCCGATTTTGCACACCATTTTTCAAAGCTGTCGGGAGTAGCGGGAAAATCAAGGTAATGCTGTCTGAGCTCAAGGGCAAGCTTTACGCCGCCGAGTACGCCCGCCATGGTCTTTTTGGAAATATCCTTTTTTGATATTCCGGAAATGATACTGCCGATTGTTTTAATTATATCGGCAGGAGTGATTTTACCGTTATCAAGGAATTTACTGTTGAAAATGATTTCATTTTTGAAGCAGTATTCGATTTCTTCGTCCTTAACGCAGTTAACAAGCTTCGTGAGAAAAGCTCTCACAAGCGAGAAATCTGCTCCCTGAACACGGTTATATTCACGGTTGATGCTCCAGAGTGCCTTTTTACTCGTGTCGCCGTTCCGGAGTGCGGTATCAAGAACCTTTGCGGCGATATCCATCATCACCATACTTGATGTAACGCCCTCACCGCAGTCCGGCTTCGTGAGGCAGGCGGCATCACCGGCGGCAATGAAATTATCCGCAACCAGTGAATACGGCGGTCTTCTGTAAGGCGTTGTGCCTTTTTCAATCCTGACCTGCTCAAAGGTATCTCCTGTGGCTGCATCAAGCTTATCCGCATCCTTCTGCGCTCTCTCATAGCTTCCGGTCGCTCCCGTGCCGATGATTTTTTCGTTTCCATTCATTGAAAACGGCGCATACCAGGATTTTGTGTTGAGCCAGAAGGTGTTTATCGGCTCTTCATTGAATCTTGCATAGCGAAGGATAACATAAAACATATCCTCGTTTGTCAGTCTGAAATTCTCAACGCCGTAACCGTTGGGCAGGGCACAGCGTGCGGCGGCGGCAGAGCCGGAGCAGTCAACTACGGTTTTGGCGAATATTTCTTCAATTCCGTTTTCCGTTTCGCAGCGTATTCCGCAGATGGCGCCGTTTTCAAACATAAACTCTTTGAATGACGCCGAGTATTCGATTTCGGCGCCTGCTTCAACGGCAAGCTTCACCATCAGAGCCACATATTCATGCATATGCAGGCCCACGGTTTCCGCCACGGTCGGAACGTTATATTTATTTGACGGTGAGGAGAAATGATTATCGGTGAATGAAAAAGCCCATTCCGGATCTCCGCTCTTAACGGTCGGCATCTCAAAGGTTTTCAGGTCGGTTTCGGAAACATGAAAAATGTCCATTCTTGTTCCGAGCTTTTCGGGGCTGAGCCTTTCGACCATTTTAACGGAATATCCGAGCTTTGCCATTTTTCGTGCGAAGTATGCGCCGGAGGTGGCGGCGCCGATAATTACCACATCATACTTATTCATAAAAAGTCCTCCGGAAAATCAGATTTCTTTCATGGCATTTTCGGCTTTATAAGCCCATTTATCAACCTCAATGCTGTTGTATTTTTTTGGAATTGAATATGCCGCAGCGGCAGCACGAACGCCTTTCAGGGCATATCCGAGAACCTTGCCCGTGAATTTGCGGGAGGCAAAAAGCTTTCCGGGCTTCTTTATCCATTCGGAAAGAGGAACCTCACCGATATTTCCGCTCATAACCGCTTTGATATCCTCATCCCTCACGAAACCGGATTCCATGAATTTTCTGAGTTCTTCATTATCCGATTCAAGAAGTCCTCTTTTTATCCAATCCAGCAAATAGCAGGCTGCGCCGATTTCACGGTAATAACGAACCTGATATTTCCAGAGCGTATCAATGCTGACGGAATCATCCGAAATTATCGCTTCTGCAAGCATCTGACCGGCACGGATCGAATTTTCAATTCCGTTGCCCATAATGGGTATGGTCATAAATGCGGCATCGCCCACGGCGGCATAGCCGGGGAATGAAAAGCGGGTAAGCGGATATCTCACCGGAATCGAACTTTCGGCGCATCTGTTGTCAATAACGGAATCAATTATCGGGTTATCCATCTTGAGATGGGAATAAAGCAGATTGAAGCTGTTTGAATCCATTTTGCCGATCATGCCCACAAGCACATTCAGCTCGCCCGAAGGCTCAACTCCGCACCATGAAATGCTCTTTTTGCCCTGATATTTGAGATACATCCTGAATTTATGATTATCCGGCAGCTCAGGGAAGCCGGGAGTCTGACTGTAAATTCCCCGATAAACATTGAAAACCTCGGATTCACCGGGCTCGGCTGTGATACCCGCTCTCACGGGCAGTGAACGGCGGAACGGAGAGTGAAGTCCGCTTGAATCAATAACAAGGTCTGCGGGGATCTGCTCACCGTTTACGATGACACCGGTGACGGCGGAATTATTGAAAATGAGCGACTGAACCTTTGCACCGAAAATCAGCTCGGCGCCGCACTTTCTCGCCTCGGCAATGAGCTGCTTTGAAAAGCTGCGGCGGTTAACAGACCAATCCATACCCTCCGGCTTTGTCCATATATAAAGCGGCTTATCGGAGCCGGGTGCGGTAAACGAAACCGGGAAGCCTTTGAAGCTGTCATCCGGAATCGCTATATCAAGGTCACGGAACAGCTTTTCGCTCACTCCGTCAAACCAGTTTATTCCAACCGAATCCTCATCGGCATTTTCATAAACGCATACATCATATCCGCTCTTTGCAAGCAGAGCGGCGGCACGCAGACCACCCTGACCTGCGCCGATAACTATTATTTTATTTAACATAATCAAATCCTGTCAGTCAGCAACGGGATACCAGCATTTCCAGCCGATAGTAGTGTGGAAGTTTTCAAAATCAACGCCTGCCATTGAGCAATGGTCAAGGTAAACATCGAGGGTGTAACCCCAGTTTCCGCTTTCCATCTTTCCTGTTTTTGTGTTTATTCTTACATTCTTTGCATAGGCTTTTGTGTATTTCAGAACAACGCTGTCATCGTCGTATTTCGCATTGAGAATCGAGAAGTTTTCTTCAACATAGGCGATAAAATCATCTATTCCCTGAACAACATTGACAACATGGCCTACAGTGCCCTCATGTTCATCGCCGTTGGGGCCGTCCGTCTGGTCTTTCGGATAGAGGTTGATAACGATATAATCACCCTCTCTGTGTGCATCCGCACTTTTGAGGTCGGAAGGCTGAATTGCCCAGTAACCGCCCGTCAGAGCGTTATACGGCTGCGCCGCAAGCTTCATTGCAAGCTTGACCGGACCGTTCAGGATAGACGCCTTGCCGTCAAGCTTACCTATAAGCTCAAAGGACTGGTCGGTCCTGACATCCGCATTGTCTTCCATTGCCATGCCGAATTTATAATAATCAATGATCTGCTGTGTTGTCCATTTTGCAGGGTCGGGATCAAATTGGTTAATGTCCACCGGCTGTATTCCTCTGATAAGTTCTTTGTTCGGAACTATCACGGGATATGTCTGATGCTGTGCCGTCGGATTCGTCGCGGAAGTGCCGTCAGATGCCTCAGCCGCAGTATTCGTTACTTCCTCCGATATTGCTTTTGTCACTTGCGCCGGATTTGAAGTTTCCGCTGTTTCGTTTTTATTGTTTTCATTTTTTCCGCAGGCGGCAAAGCAGCATACAATCATAACGAGAACGAGTGAAAGTGCTGACAGTTTTTTCATGGTAATTTCTCCTTTGTCTGTTGATTTTTAAGTTCAGCGCATACATAAACCGTACTTGATATATGCAACAGATGAACCGGTACAAATCTTTTTTCATTATAGAATAATAAATTTTCGGTTGTCAATGCCTTTTCAAAAGTACGGCAGCATTTTTTATCGATTTATCACAATGAAGTCTTTGAAAGAAGAAGGCATGCACATTTCATACCGACTTTGTATAACAAATAAGTCATACAACCTGATTCAATCTTATAGGAAAGGATGAATTAAATGCCCGACAAATATGAAGAATACTATGAATCAGCCCGGATAACGAAGAAAATCTGACCCGTTCCAAAACCAACCGTACTGCGTTTCTTGATACAGCCGTATCCGGCTCGATTTTCACCTTCAAAACGGCGATGCCGGGGATTTCGGACGGTTACAGCACGGCGCTGATATAAAGCGGTCTCTTCATTCCTTTGCCTGTCAATGCTTCGGACACACAGACGGATGTTTTATATTGAATGAATTCTCGGGTAAAAGTGATATCTGTCAAAAATCCCGTAAACTGTCTGTTTATGAAATTTCGTAAAACAGGCAGTTTTTTATAGCTCTTTTTCAAAGCCATTCGTATAAAGAGATGAAAGACAAAAACAAACATCATTTGTTCGGAGGTGTAAGAAATGAAAAACAGAGCAATCAGAAGAATAACGGCAATAGTATTAACGGTAATTACCTTATTCTCTATATCCGCGACCGGCATAAGTGCAAGTGCTGATGATTATCTCATTCCCGAAAGAATGGCGACATCAATCATAACCACGGCTGCAGGAGTTGTTCCCGTTGTCGGTTCCCTGGCAGCAAAGGCGTTTGAACCGCTGATCACAAAAGCGCTGGGAATCAATCCGAACGTACAGATTCTTGACAAGCTTGATGAAATTTCCGATAAGATCGACAATATTTCATTACAGATGGAGCAGAATACACAGACGATTCTGCAGCAGCTTTACGGTGTTAACCTCAACACCTTCAATGACAGAATTACAAGTCTGAGAACCATGGTCCTTGCAAAGTACAGACGGCTTGAAGCCATTGAAGCCGGAACAAATTCACCCTACAACAAAGAGCTTCTCACGGCAGAACTGCTCAAGTTTGATTACGATAACAAGGACGATTTTGCAGTCCTTGCGGAATCTCTCGCAAAATATATTAAGGGCACACAGATCACTCTTGTCAGGAACGAAGGTATATACGCTTTTGCTTATAAGGCAAACTGTGCGGATTCCGTTCTCGGCGGTGAGGCGGCAATAAAGACCGCCGGCTATGTAAACGAAGTAAACGAGGTTCTTTCCGCCGCATATAAACTGATGATGGTAGTTCTTACGGAAAAGATTTACGTTTATCAGAATTACGCCGATATTATAACTGCGGCAGAAACCGATGCGGAGCTTGCAAATACCGTTGCCGCGGCAAATATGACGGTATACGGCAGTAAGGTCAATGCCAACGAATGGAACACAATTCTCGGTGACGAAGACGCAGGATATATTTACGAATACAACATTATGTTTAATATGGATGACAGCCGCAGTGCAGTGTCAAAGTACAACGATATGGTTATTGAAAACTGGTTCAGCTTCATCAGCGGTACAAAGTACGGCACTCTTACCGCAACAGTCGAATACATACCCCTGAATCCGGAAATCGGCTGTACCACAGCTGAAAAGTGCGGACTTGACAGAAGCGTCGGCCGCTACAGTGCTGAGAGTATGGCAAAGAAAACAACAGCCGGAATTAACAGCAAAATCCATTCCGTCCTTACCAAAGCGCAGCTTCAGAAGCTTTACAGCCACCTTTGCACCGACCCCGTATTTGCCGACGAAAACGGAAACAGACAGACAATTCTTGAAATCCTTGAGGGCTTGGGCTTCAACTTTGATGCATGGAGATATTCAGATGAATATGCGGCCTATGAATCTCTGAGAAAAGCTCTTGAAGGACTGTATCGGGAATACGGTCAGGAGGTTGAGCTTTCCGGCATAGCATTCATTCCCATGTTTGTTATTGATGCATCAAGCCAGTGGAAGAACGTTGACAACAGCACTCAGAGATATTGGGATGAAACCGCAAAATATTCCGCATACGTCGGTAACAATGCAGGTGTGACCGGAGAAAAGACTGTTACATATTACCATTATCATGAAGCTCAGGGATGCTATTCCACCGAAACAGGCGATAGTACAGTATACGGAATTATGTACTTCACAGCCGCATAAACTGCAGCCGACTCAAAAAAGTCAGATAAAGAACAACGAAAAAGCGGGCAGCATACTGTCGTATGTTGCCCGCTTTTTGAAGTAATACTTTCCTCACAAATAATATTTTCTCATAACCTCCGGACTGACCCTTTCCCGATATTGTATGACTATGATTATGGTTTACAGTATTATATTGTTACCCGGTAAAGTTACGTTTTACGGTAAATATCGGGGATATTGCAGATTATCCCGATTACAGATTAAGGAACACCAGAGCGATAACGCCCATGCCGACACCGACAATCTGGCGTTTCAGATATTTTTCCTTAAACAGTACGGTAGCGGACAGAAACGAAAAAACTATTCTCATTCCCGAGCAGACCGGTGAGACAACGGAGAGAGGCAGCAGGTTATTCACGGCGATGGTCAGAAAGTTATTGACCCCGTTTGCCAATCCCGCCGTACCGGCATAGGGAACGCCGTAACGCATTATTTCCTTAAGCTGTTTACGGTCCTTGATTATTCCGCCCGCCAGCAGTACAAACGCCGAAACGGCAAGGGCAACAATCATGAATTCGTTATTGCATTCGTTATTGAATCTGAGCTGCTGCACCTTCTGGATAATGGCAAGCAGTCCGTTGCCGAGCATAACGATGACAATTGAAATCAGCCACTTTGCAGAAAGCTTCTTTTCCTTTTCGTCCTTATCCCCTCTCACGAAGAAGAGCGAAACCATCAGTAAAACGAAGCCGATGCAGGTGAATGCCGAAACAGGTTCGTGAAGAAAAATTATGCCGAATAATATCGGAAAAACCAATGAGTACGAAATAATCAGCATTGACAGAGTGAATGAGCCGCAGGCAATGGCAACAAACGTCAGGAAATACGAAATACAGTATATAAGTCCGTAAGAAACGGCGTAAGGGAGCATGCCCGAGGGAAAAACAAATCCGTTTTTATCCGTAATCAGAAAGAAAGCCAGAGCAAAAAGGGAAAGAATGCCGGTAAAGAACATCCCGCCCGCCGAATGCCGTGCATTATATTTTTTTATCAGAACGCTTTCGCCGATATTGGCGACAGTTTTAAGTATAATCAACAGATAACCCATGGTAATATACCCTTCACATATCCCGGTTTTATTCCGCCCGCGTCATTTTACCGTAACGACAAAAGCGGTGAATATCATACAGCCGGAAGCCGTCATAAATAAATGCTTTTTATAACCGTACCTCCGAAAGCATTTTTATTTATCATAACACATTTTTCGTTATTTTTCCACTCCTTTTCCGAAAACATACGCCATGAAAGGAATAATGAAGACGGCAATATTCATAAAAAACTTGAAAACGGAATAAAAACGGAATATTATTATCATAACAGAATATTCAAATAAAATGTCAGGGAGAGAAATATATGAAAAAAGCATTGATTTTTCAGGGCGGCTGGGACGGTCACGAGCCGAAGCTTGTTTCAAAACGTTTCGCCGGTTTACTCGAAAAAAACGGCTATGAAGTAAAAATAACCGACACCCTTGACACTCTGCTGGACAGAGAATATCTAATGGGCCTTGACCTGATAGTCCCCTGCTGGACAATGGGCGATATTCCCCGTGAATGCAGAGAAAACGTATGCGCCGCAGTTGCAAACGGAACGGGTATTGCCGGCTGTCACGGCGGTATGTGCGATTCATTCCGTCAGGATACCGAATGGCAGTTCATGACCGGCGGTCAATGGGTAAGTCATCCGGGCGGTGACGGTACGGATTACACAGTAAACGTATGCCACGGCTCAAGCCCAATCATTGAAGGCATTGAGGATTTCACGGTCTGCAGTGAGCAGTATTATCTTCACGTTGACCCTGCGGTAGAAGTACTTGCAACCACAAGATTCCCCGTCGTAAATTATTATCACGCATCCAATAAGCAGGTGGATATGCCCGTTGTATGGACTAAATACTGGGGCTGCGGCAGAGTATTCTATAATTCACTCGGTCACCATGACGACGTATTTGACAAATCTCCCTCCGCCGAAATCATAATGGAACGCGGTATGCTTTGGGCAGGAGAAGGCAAGGAATATGCAATTAAAAACGGGCTTTCCGCCAAGAAATACGAGGGATGAATTATGACTAAAATAGGTATAGTAGGCATCGGCGACATAAGCGGTATATATCTTAAGAACATAACGGAAACATTCAAAGAACTTGAAATAGTGGCCGTCTGTGACCTGATAAAAGAGCGTGCTCTCAAGGCACAGGAAAAGTATAACATTCCCAAGGTTTATGACACAATGGATGAGCTTTTTGCAGACGAAAGCATTGAAATCGTGCTGAACCTCACAAGACCCTATGAGCATTTTGCGGTTTCAAAGGGCGCTCTTGAAGCAGGCAAGCACGTTTACAGCGAAAAGCCGCTCGGCGCTTCTCTTGAAGAAGGCAAAGAGCTTGTAGCTTTAGCCGAATCAAAGGGTCTTATGATAGGCGGCGCTCCCGATACATTTATGGGTGCAGGCATTCAGATGTGCAGAAAACTCATTGACGAAGGAGCAATCGGCGACGTTGTGGGTGCGGCGGGATTCATGATCTGCCGCGGACACGAAACGTGGCATCACGACCCCGAATTTTACTACAAATACGGCGGCGGTCCCATGATGGATATGGGTCCCTACTACATAACCGCGCTTATCAATCTGCTGGGCGGAATAAAGAGTGTCAAGGGTACTGCTAAAATTTCCTTTGACAAGCGTCTTATCACCTCTCAGCCCTTCGCAGGTAAAATAATTGACGTTGACGTACCCACGTATATTACGGGAATAATGGAATTTGAAAGCGGTGCAGTCGGTACGCTGACCACTACCTTTGACGTATATAAATCCGACAGCCACGATATTGAAATATATGGCTCAAAGGGTACTCTTTTTGTTCCCGATCCCAACTGCTTCAACGGAAAAATCAGATTATTTGACGGTAAAACAAAGGAAGAAAAGGTAATCGAATCCGGATTTGATTACGGTGAAAACAGCCGCGGTCTGGGTCTTGCGGATTTTGCAAAAGCACTTGAAACGGGCAGAAAGCCCAGAGCATCATACAAGCAGACCTTCCACGTGCTTGAGGTAATGCAGGCGTTTGTCAACAGCGGCGAAAACGGAAAGACCACCGAAATAAAATCGGCATTTACAAGAGAAGCTCCCATGACGCAGAATAACATTCACGGTATACTCGACTGATTAAAGGAGAAAATTATGATTTTAAGAAAAATAATCTCACTTATTATGACCTTGTTTCTGATTCTCGGCTGTTCACTGAGCGGAACCGTTCAGACTTTTCCCGTAACGGTGCAGGGTGCAATCTTCGGCGGAGACGGAGCAGACTCCGTTCCTCTTGACCTTGAATTTGACACCAAGTGGATAACCTCAACAAACAACAAGGTTTATAACAGCAAGCTTGCATCATTTTCCGCCGTTCTTTGTGACGACATATATTTCCGTTCAAAGGACCTGGCAAAGGGCACCGCCAACAGAGTGCTGATAAACGGTGAAGAAGAAAACTACAGTCAGACAGGGCTGCTTGAAGAGTTGGGTTATACCGATGTCAGATTCGTTGAATCATTCAAGCAAAAAAGCTACGACGCCGACACCAACGACAGCGTAACGATGCTTATGGCATACAAAAATACAGGTAAATACGACTCCTTCATTTTTGTATTCAGAGGATGCTTCTCCGCGGGCGAAAGACTCAGCATCTTTGACGTGGGAAGTGAAACCGATGACTATACGAAGCTGACCGGAGCTCACGCGGAATGGAAAAACAAATCCGTCCTGAAGGGTCTTGACATTGCAACGGAAAGAGCAATGGAATTCATCAGCGAATACGTTGACGCCCACGACGTACCCGAAAATAAAAACACGGCACTCGTAACGGGTCATTCAAGAGGTGCTTCCCTTGCCAACGTAATCGGTGCGAAATTCGAAAAGGATGAAAGCATCAAATCCTACACCTACACCTTCAACACGATGGCGTTCACCACAGATTCCGATGCTCCCTCATACGACACGGTTTTCAATATTTTTGACGAAAACGATTACTATACAAATCCCATCCCCTTCGGCAGCGAAAAGATGTACCGATACGGCAGGGATATCGGCGTAAATATCACCGACAGCAGTAAAATCAAGGGCAAAATCGCCGACCTCAAGGGCAGGGACGATTATGTTTCGCTCTCTGCAGAGAAGAAAGCCGGATACGATAAGCTTTTCGGTGAAGCGTTCCCCGACAGAGCTTCGCTTTACCGTATGAAGACGAGAACGGCTGTTTTTGAATCCGAGGACGAAATGACCGAAGCCGCCGAAAGTATCAGAAGCAATGCTTCCGCTCTCGGCATGGATACTTTCGTAACTGTTTCGGAAAATCCCGACGGTAAATCACTGACAGTCACCTATTGCGGAGCTGCCCTGCTCGCCGCATTTGCACAGATACAGTGCTACGGCGAAGCGGCATACACGGCGGTAATCGCAATCTTTGACGGCGATGCGACATATTGCGAACTTGCGCAATTCGTATTTGAAACCCTTGCCGAAACCACGGGAGGACATCTGCTGATAAACAGCTACATTCTCGCAAAGCAGACAAAATTCGCTCTGTAAAACAGATAAACAAACAAGCGGTCTGAAATCATCAGACCGCTTGTTTTATTGAAGGGCAAAAATGCCTGCCCACATAAGTGAGCAGGCAAATTGATTTTTGATTATACGCGGACAAGAACAATGCCCACAAGCATACCGATAAGCGTCAGCACACCGGGTGCTTTGGATTTCCACATAAGGAAGGATTCGGGGAGCAATTCGCCGAAGACAACGTAGAGCATAGCTCCTCCCGCAAAGCTCTGTGCCAATGAAAGCCACATGGGACTGATAAGGCCAAGGGAATAACCGATAATCGCACCGATTATGGTGGGAGCGCCGGAAAGAGCGGTAATCAGAATCGCCTTGCCGGGCTTGGTGCCGCCGGCAATGAGAGGGGTTGAAACCGACATACCTTCGGGAATATTATGAAGGCCGATTACAATAGCAATGATAAATCCCGCACCCTGCGTAAGCGAAACACCGCCGCCCGCATATGAAGCACCGATTACCATTCCTTCGGGAATGTTGTGAAGAGCAATCGCGGCAGCCATGACAACACCCGCAATGAAGAGATCGCGGTTGCCCCTGGACTGATTTTTGAGATGATGCTCAAGATGGTCGGCGTGAATAAGCTCATCGGGGCTGTCAGCGGTCCTGGGATGGTCGGAATCAATATGACGGATTTCGGAATTGGTATGTCTGTCAATAACGTAGTTCAGTAAATAAACCACACCGTAGCCTATGAGTACTCCCGCTACAATCAGCGTAAGAGGCATATCGTTTTCGGAGCCCTCGGGTCGGAACGAGCCGGGAATAAGGTCAAAACAGACGACCGCAAGCATAATGCCTCCGGCAAAAGCGAGAAGCAAGCTGATTACTTTGAAAGAATCGCGGTGTAAAACCGCACCTGCCACACCGCCGAGACCCGTACCGCAGACACCGGCAATAGCAGTTATCAGAATCACCCATGATAAAACGTTCATTACTGACCCCCATATTTGCGGTTACCCACCGCTAACTTCGGTTATATTTTACACCGACGGTTTGCGGATGTCAACCCCGTTTTACAAATAATGCAAAAGAATTTGACGGATTACAGCATAATATTATCGGGTTACCCTAAGGTACCGGATAAATAGTGAAGAGTGAATAGTGAATAGTTTATAGTTAAGGTCGCTTCGCTCCGATTATATTTACTCCGTTAAGATTGAGCCAATCGTATATGGCAGTAGGGCGCAAAAACGATCAGGCAAAACTTATAATCATTTACCTTATTTCTCCGTCGGAAGACAGTATCGTGATACGGCGGAGACGGAAAACGGCTTAATACCAAACAACTTTCATTTCAAAAAAAGAAGCAGACACCTATCTTCTGATAAGTGCCTGCCGTAAACCTACATTATTTAGTTTGGTATGTTCTTACACAATAGATTCAAGCGAGGGGGAAGGTGAGGATTACTTTGAATAAGTCTCCGTCCGTTGACAGCTTCATCGTTCCTCCCTGCAGCTCCGTCATACTCTTTGCTATCGAGAGTCCGAGACCGTTGCCCTCCGTATTTCTTGAGGAATCCCCTCTCGTAAATCTTTCCATAAGCTCCTCTTCGGAAATATCAAGGGGCTCTCTTGAAATATTCTTGAAGGTAATACGGGCATCCGTTCCCGCTTTTTCAAGAGAAAGATAAACGTTTGTTCCCGTAAGGGCGTATTTACAAATATTATTCATAAGGTTATCAAACACACGCCACATACGTCTGCCGTCTGCAAGAATGCGTATTTCTTCATTCGGCTCTTTGACCACAAGCGAAAGCCCTGCCGCTTTCAGTTTATCATCGTATTCACCGGATGCCTGATTCAGGAAGACCGAAGCATCGCACTGAGCGAGATTGACTTCAAGATTTCCGGTCGTTGCCTTTGATACCTCAACCAGATCCTCCACGAGCTTTTTCAGCTTTTCAGACTGTCTGACGAGTACCTCGGCATATTCGGCGGTCTTTTCATTTTCGGTTTCGCTGCCGATAAGCGAAGCATAATTTATGATTGAGGTAACGGGCGTTTTGATATCGTGTGAAACGTTTGTGATAAGCTCCGTCTTCATCCTTTCGCTCTTAAGTCTGTCTTCAACGGCAATGGTCATTCCGCCCGCGATACTGTTGAGGTTATTGCCGTGCTTTTTGAAATCGGGAAGCATCTTTTCCGTATTGACCACGTAGCTTAAATCACCCGAGGCGAGTGCCTCACCGCCCTTTTTGAGTCTTTTCATCATAATTGCGACGTAAATAATGAATACGCCGACTGCCGCGCTTACGAAAAACGGGATAAAGGAAATTCCCGCTCCGAAAACAATCGGTATAAACTGGATTATCATGAATACACCGACTCCGACAACGGTTTTCCACACAAGAGGAATGCTCAGAATGAAGCTCTTAACTGCGGAACAAAGCTTTTTGAGCATCTTCCAAAGGAAACGGAGTATACGGTAAACGGCGGAGGTCTTTACGAGGGAATGCTCCTTGATTCTCGTGACGAAGCTCATGCATAAGCCGGGAAGTGAAAGGGCTGAAAATATCGCAATAAATATGGCCGCTATCTCCCCGTTTCCGCTGCCGTCAAAGAATACAAACGACGCTATTACCAGAGCCATCCACGTCGCCAGCATTATGTCAAACGGTATTCTGTTCAGAGATCCGGGATGTACTTCATCGTCTTCGGGTCTTCTTCCCGATATGCACATAAGTACGATAAAGAGCAGTACGGTCAGAAGCATAAACGCCAGCGCAATCGCGAAGCCGGCAAAGCGAAGCCCATAGACGATATGAAGCAATCTGCCTTCAATTTCAAGAAACTTTGCCAGAAACGAATCCTTTTTTACGTTAGCATATACCGTCAGTACGGTTAGCTTATCCGGGTCGGTTTCCTTTGGCTCAATGCTGAATCTTTCGTCATTTTCGTAACCGTCGGGAAGACCGTTTTTAGTATCTTTGTTGTACTTATAGGAATATTCATATTCCCACTTGCTGTTTACGTTCACTCCGTCGGATTTTAAGATGATTTTTCCCGTTTCGTCTTTGACGATATAATCAAGAGCTTCCACTGTCTCGCGGTACAATACGAAATCATCACGATAAGCGAAATCGGCAATATTCCACGTCCTGCTGCTTATCTGCTCATTCGTCAATTCCTCGTGCAGGGACTCCTCCGAATAGCTGTATATCCTGCCGTCGTCAACCAGACATATCATACCGACCGTACTGCCTGCGAATATCGCCGCCGACAGTATGAGCGCGATATATATCAGCACCTTACCGGGCATGGAACGAATAAATCTTTTCATCTGTTTATTCCTCCTTCTATCTTGTAGCCGTGCCCGAATACGACCTTGACGTATCGGGGCTCTGCGGGGTTGATTTCTATTTTTTCACGGAGATTGCGTATATGCACTGCCACGGTGTTATCCGTATTGAGAGGAATATCCTTCCAGATAAGCTGATATATCTCCTTCGGCGAAAATACCTTGCCGGGATTTGCCATAAACAGCTTGAGTATGTCGTATTCCTTGGGTGTGAGCGAAACGCTTTCTCCGTCCACGGTAACGGACTTTGAGCTGTCGTCAAGTTCAATTCCGCCTACGGTGTAAAATTCCTGCTTCGGAGCTGATGAGCCCAGGCGAAGATATCTTCTGAGCTGTGACCTCACTCTCGCTGTCACCTCAAGAGGATTGAAGGGCTTGGTGATATAGTCGTCCGCTCCCACATTAAGGCCGAGAATCTTGTCGCAATCCTCACTTTTTGCGGTAAGCAGGATAATGGGGCAGTTACTGATTTCTCTGATTTTTGCCATAGCGGAAATGCCGTCCATAACGGGCATCATGATATCCATCAGGATAATATCTATATTTTCCCTCTGAACAGTTTCAATTGCTTCCTTTCCGTTGAACGCCTCATACAGCGTGTAATCCGGGTCGGAAAGATAAAGCTTGAGTGCGTTGACTATGTCTTTTTCGTCATCGCAGATAAGAATACGGGGCATTTGCATTACCTCCCTTGCTGAATACATTTTACTACATCCCGGTCTTAACATTCAATTATCAAAGGGATGAAGAATTTATGAAGATTGCTTAATTCAATATACAATTTAACAAATATTTGTGTTGCATTATAATCCGGTGATGCAATATAATAATATCAATCCATACAGAAAAGAGGAAACGGATATGCTTGAAATCAAAGCCGAAAAAATCACAAACGAAAACTTTGCGCCCTTCGGAAGATTCTATAATATGTCGGAGCCCTCGGGTTATGCTCTGCAGGGTGAAATTCACAGATTCTTTCCCGACAGACTGACCGCAGGCACCTCCTGCAGCCTTGCATTCTCACCCATCATGGTGAAAAAGCCCGAAAAAATGATAATCACACAGCAGGAATATCATCTTACCACCTGGGAAATGATACTGCCGCTCAACGACGATATGATTATCCACTGCGCTCCCGCCTCCGCAGGCAAATCCGTAAACGAATTTGCAAAGGCGTTTATCGTACCGAAAAATACTCTTGTACTTATCAACGCGGCAATATGGCATCTTGCTCCCCTGCCCGTCAGCAAGGACGAGCTTAACGCCATGATAATCCTTCCCGAATGCATCTATGCAAAGGACTGCACCGTTATTGACCTTGCTCCCGACCAGTGCTTTGAAATAAAATTATAAAGCATAAAACAAGCCCTTCCAAAAGGGCTTTATTTTTATACCGTAAATGTTGATATTCGGCAGATAAAGTATTATAATGTTTATTCGTAATTATAATTATGCCGTTGTGAAAGAGGATGACTTCAGTTGAATAATCAAATTGATTCTGCCGACCTGCAATTCAGAAAGATGACGGAAACGCCGATAGGCAAGCTTGTTTCCGGCCTTGCTGTTCCCACAATCATCAGCATGATGGTCAGCATGATATATAACGCCACAGATACCTATTTCGTGTCCAAAATCAGCGTACCCGCCAGCGGTGCAACGGGCATAGTCTTCACGCTCATGGGTATAATCCAGGCGTGCGGTTTCACCTTCGGTCACGGTGCGGGCAGTAACATCAGCCGTCAGCTCGGCGGCAAGGATTTTGAATCCGCAAGCAAATACTGCTCTACCGCATTTTTTGCCGCATTGGTCACGGGAATCCTTTTTTCCGTCTTCGGACTTACCTTCCTTGAGCCCTTTATGAGACTCATCGGAAGCACGGAAACGATACTTCCCTACTCAAAAATTTACGGTAAATATATTCTTTACGCCGCACCCGCCTTCGTTACCTCCTGCGTACTGAACAATATTCTCAGATACGAAGGAATGGCACGGCTCGCGATGATAGGCCTTACCACCGGCGGACTGCTGAACATGGTGCTTGACCCCATTCTCATCTTCAAAGCGGATATGGGTATCGCAGGCGCGGGACTTGCCACCACGGTTTCCCAGTATATCAGTATGGGTATTCTTCTGAGCGTATTCATTCTGGGAAAGACACAGAGCAAAATTTCATTCAGACACGTATCTTTCAAGCCCCGTGTAATCATAAATATAGTCACGACCGGTATTCCGAGCTTTGCCCGTCAGTCGCTCAACTCCGTGTCAACCATGGTACTGAATATTTCCGCAAGGCCATACGGCGATGCCTGCATAGCCGCCATGAGCATAGTGGCAAAATGCTCCATGCTCATATTCAGCACGGGCGTAGGTATAGGTCAGGGCTTCCAGCCCGTATCGTCCTTCAACTACGGTGCGGGAAAATACGGCAGGGTACGAAAGGCAATATGGTTTACGCTCAAATTCAGTCTTGCGGTGGTAATCGTTCTTTCATCCCTGATGTTCATCTTTGCTCCGCAGGTAATTTCCCTCTTCCGCTCAGAGCCGGAAATACTTGAAATCGGTACGTCGGCTCTCAGATATCTCTGCGCCGCAATGAGCATATTCCCGTTTGCCATGATAGCGAATATGACCTTCCAGAGCGTCGGAAAAGCAGGAAGAGCGTTCTTCCTCGCCTGCGCACAAAACGGTCTTTTCTACATTCCGTTCATCATAATATTCAATAAGCTTTTCGGAGTAAAGGGCATTGAAATTGCTCAGCCGGCATCGTATCTGATGGCTTCTCTCATTTCCCTACCCTTTGTAATTGCATTCACAAAGCAGTTAAAGAAAAAAGATGAAGAACAAAGCCCCATACGCTACAATGATACGGACTACGTAGCCGACGAAAAAAATTGAAAAGCGTAAAATTAAAGGAGCCGTGATAAACGACTCCTTTGTTTTATTCACTTCACGCCGCTTTTTCCTTTTCGATTTCCGCCTTGAGAGCTTTGATTTTCTTATTTGTTTCTCTCTGGTCAACCCAAAATACGATTTCAAGCTCCGCAAGTGCACCAAGCATGTGCCACATTGAATGGCCCTGATAATTGCCGAGAGCAAAGTCGGCGATTTCATTGTCTCCCCAGATTGAGGTGTCAATAAAGGCAATCAGGAAGGTAACAATAATGAAAATGAAAAGTGATTTTTCGTTACTCTCCATTTTTCCGAAATTGGTGAACAGAAGATAGAGAATAGGTAATGCGGTTACAAAGCAGCCGAATTCCGCGATTGAAAGTCCGCCGGTCTTACCATCCATAGCGGGAGCGACGCCGGTTGTAAAGAACTGCTTGCTCAGATAAAGAGGACGGTCGTGAAGCACGAATACCTCATAGGTCAGTATACCTATAACGGCAACACAGATTGCCGTTTCCACAGCAAGGAATTTATTGCGTTTGGGCTTGTTTTCCTCAAAGAATTCAAAAGCAAAGCAACACACTGCCGACCAGGCAACAAGCTCGGTTAGGGACATATCCACAAAGCTCATAAACAGCTTCGTAGTCATTTCTCCGCGGACAAACTCGCCGTAATTCGCCGTATGCATTCCCACCGACGTAACGGACATCACCATATAGATGACAAGGAAGATATACCAATACCATTTTTTATTCTTTTTCAGCAAAAGAATAATAATGCCGATTATTGCGGCAACGGTGTAGCACCAGTTGGTCTGAACGTCTGAAAACTGTGCACAAAATTCAGCCAGAGACGTCTCGGAACCCGGTACCGGAAAGATGTCCTTAAAGGACAGCCAGTCGATAAAATTGAAATTCATTTTTATACTCCTTTCCTTAAAGTACAGCAATTATATCACACAGTTTTCGGGATGACAATAAAAAAATGATTGTGTTACAGTCATTTATGTATGTTGAAAACAGCGATTTGACTTTTGTTGCAATTGCAACGGAATTTTCACACTTTTCGTGATATAATGCCGTTGAAATAAGGAGGAACACCCATGAAAAAGAATTCCGTAACAAAGCTTTCAACCGCCGCAGTTCTGCTTGCAATCATCATAGTGATGCAGCTCATAAAGAACGTTTCGGCTTATATTTCCGGCCCCGTAATCAACGCCGCGATGGTAATTGCGGCACTTGAGCTGGGTACCGTATGGGGTCTCGGCTTTTCCGTAATCGTCCCCATCATGTCGCTTTTCATCGCTCCGGCTTCACCAATGTCAATGCTTTCGGGAGCGACTCATTACCTCACGATTCCCATTATCATCATAGGAAACATCATCCTTGTGCTCGCCGCAAAGCTCGGAAGCAAAAAGGGTACGGTTATTTTCATTATTTCGCTTGCAGCAGGTGCCGTTCTCAAATGGCTCTTCATGTGGGGCGGCGGAGAACTGATACTGCTTCGTCTGTTTTCCGAAAGTCTCGGTCAGATGGCGGCAATCGTCACCAAGGTATTCTCCGTACTCCAGCTTTACTCCAGTCTGCTGAGCATAATACTGATTGTTCCCGCATATAAAGCGCTTGAAAAATTCAAAAAATCCGACTCGCTGAAAAATTAAGTGAAACAGCCGTCCGCGGACAAAACCGCAGACGGCTGATTTCATTTCAATATACGGAAGGTGTTTTTATAATAATCAATAAGTCCTTCCTTTTTCATTGCGGAAAGCTCACGGGAAAGGGCACTTCTGTCCGTCCCCATATACGCCGCCATATCCTCTCTGTTGACGGGAATGCAGAAGGTGAGAGAGCCGGCATCGCGGGATTTCTGATTGAAATACGTCATCAGCTTATCCCTCAGTTTTATTTTTGAAAGCACCTGAATCCTGCCGTTCATGGCGAGAGTTCTTGCCGCCAGCATGGAGGTGAATCTTTTGCTCAGCTTTACGCAGAATTCGTCGCTTCCCGGCTCAAAAAGCTTATCGGGGGAAAGCCACAGCACACGGGTACTTTCCGAAGCAAAAACACATACGGGTGAATCGGATATTCCGAGAAAGCACAGGGATTCACCGAAGGTAATGCCGGGAGTTACCTCAGCCATAATCATTCTGTTTCCGTCAATATCGTCGCTGCACACCTGAACGGTGCCCGAAATGACCAGGCCGAATTTTTCGTGCTTTCCGAAGGGGGTATGCGGATACTCGCCCTTTTCATAGAAAGCCGCTTCGGCGTCAAAGAGGGACAGCGCCCTTATGAAATTTTCGTCACTCATATCACGGAAAAGTACCGTGGAGCGAATAAGCCTGATTTCATCTTTATCTAAAAGGTCAATAACGGACATACGTCTCACATCCCGGGAGATTTTTTCTGCCATTATATACCCTTCAAATAAAATTAACAAGGTGTATTTATCTGTTGTCAACCCGATTTCTCTGTGATATAATCAAAAAAACACACGGTAAGGAGAGAGAAAGAAATGTTTTTGACAGCATTGAGAAGTATCTGCAGTTTTATCTATACCATGATTTTCACTTTTTCATCACTTATCGGAACAGCGTTTACGCCCTTTACCGATAAGCTTCCCGAGGTACCCGAGGATTTTGAGCCGGCGATACGTTTCGTCGTATTCACCGATAATCATACCGAGGTAGGTGAAAACTATGCCGACGGCAACCGTGTTGTAGATATGATAAACACCTGCTTTGACATCTACGGTGACGACGGAATAGACCTTTTCGTTTCCTGCGGCGACATTACCGAATACGGTAAGGACGAGCAGTTTGAGCAGTTCATGGACCGCTTCTACGGTACCATTGACGGCAGAGCCGAAGCCCTTGTTTTCCTCGGCAATCATGACATCAAAATGGATTATAAGGCAAGCGACCATTTCCTTGAAAAATACGGCGTTGAAACGGGTGAACAGCATATCACCGTCAACGGATTCCATTTTATCGGTGTTCAGTCACATACAAATTCATTCGTACAGATAATGCCTCCCTCAACGGTTTTGTGGGCAGCAGAAGAGCTTAAAAAGGCAGAAGCGGATTCACCGAATCTGCCCGTATTCACCTTCCAGCATCCTCACAACAGAGGCACGGTTTACGGCTCGGTAATCTGGGGCTGCGACAGTCTGAATCCCGTATGGGAGGGACACAGCAGAGTAGTCAACTTCTCCGGCCATTCCCATTTCCCTATCAGCGATCCCCGTTCAATCTGGCAGGGAAGCTACACGGCAGTCGGTGTCGGCGCTCTTGCAAGATATGAGCTTGAAAAAGACCTTATCTGGGGCCAGCATCCCGACAGATTCCAGGAGGCGGCAGAGTTCTATATCGTTGAAGCAGACAGAGACGGAAGCGTCAAAATGAGCGCGTACGACCTTACCACCGATTCGGTTTTCCTTACCTATTACATTGAAGACGTAAATAATCCGAAGACCTTCGCCTACACCTACAAAAATATGGAAAAGCTTGATAACGCCCCCGTATTTCCCGAAGGCGCTCAGGCGGAATATACCGTAAACGATAACGGTGAATATATACTCACATTTGACAGAGCTGAAGCAAATTTCGTTGTACAGAATTACAAAATTGAGGTACGCAGCAAATCCGGTCTTCTGCTTCAGAGCAAAACCTATCTTTCCGATTACTTCCTTCAGGATGTTCCCGAAAGGATGTCAATAAATCTCGGCGCGCTTGACCTTGACGAAGGCGAAAAATTCTCGGTAAAAATAATAGCCGCAAGTGCTTACAGCAAGCTGTCAAAGCCCCTGAACGTAACTTTTAACTGATACTTAGGAGAAACAAAATGTATTCTGAATTCAATCCCATTGAAAGCGCATCCCTTGTTCATCACTATATCACCAATATGGTGGACAAACAGTTTGACAACCTCCCCTACTGGCTTTTACTGCCCAACAAAAAGCCCGCGGAAGCGGCTCACTGCAGAGTTGACGATGCAGAGCTTGTCGGCTCATGGTACGAAGGACTTGCCAGCGCCATGGAAATGCTCGGCACGAATGAAGGCGACGACGTCAAGCAGTCGCTCAGACGCCACCTTATGAAATCCTGGGGCGAGCACGGTCTGAGATTCTGCGAAAAATATCCCTGGACACATACGGTGCATTCATCATTCCACGAAATGGGCTATATTCTTCCCGCCCTCAACAAGATAACGGAGGAATATCCCGACGACGAAGAAAACGAAAAGAGAACTTCGGAGCTCATCAGAGGCATGCGTTCACTCGTTATTGAAAGAAAGGTAAGAACTTTTTGGTCCGGCGATTCGGAAGAGGATGAGCCCATTTATGAGTTCCCCAATGACGTTTACCTCAAGGAAGGCGGTTTTGACCTCACAAGACACACCGGCAGAGGCGAGCAATCAATCAGAAATGCCGTAATGCTTCAGGCACTCGTGAGAAGATACGAGCTGACGGGTGACGAGGTCGCTCTTGACCTTGCAACGGGCATTGCAAATTACGTCCTCGGCACGTCAAGATATTTTAACTACAAAATGGAGTTTTTCGGTCACGTTCACTCAGCCGTATGGTTTGCCTGCGGTCTGGTAAAGCTCGGCAGACTGACGGATAACGAAGAATACATCCTCAAGGGTAAGGGAATCTACGACTATGTCCGCTCCATTTCTTCGTCCTTCGGCTGGGTACCCGAATACGCTCAGTGGCATCCCGTTGAGGAGGAGCATTGCGAGACCTGCTGTATCAGAGATATGATAATATGCGCCCATGAGCTGATTGCCTGCGGATACGAAGAATATATGCAGGATATGAATCTGTTCATCCGCAACCAATTCATCGAAAATCAGGTCAGATATACGGGCTACGTGGTATGCGATAATACGAGAGACGACGTTCTCGGCATCACATATAAAGACATTGACAAGAGAATGGTCGGCGGATTTACCGGCGGAAGCGAGCCCAATTCAATTTCCCTCACAAGATTCAGATCCATTGCCGGGTGCTGTGTAGGTACCGCTCCCGTGGCTCTCAAATGCGCATGGGACGACGTAATCACAGAGAGAAACGGCGTGCTTACCGTCAACATTCCCTGCAACAAAGTAACCGATAAGCTTGAGCTTAAATCCCTCATTCCCAATGAAGGAAAAATAATACTCACCGCGAAATCAGACTGCAAAGCGGGCTTCAGAATGTATGACTACATGAAGGGCTGCACCTTCACGCTCAACGGAAAAACCGTCTGCCCCGAAAAGGACGGCTGTGTTGAATACCTTGAGCTTCATGAGGGGGACACCTTTGAGGCGAAATTTGACATCACCACCGAAATCAGAAAAGAAACCGTAAGAGGTACGGAATTTGAGGTTTACTGGAGAGGCCCCGACGTAGTAAAAATCACTCCCGAGGGCGACCATGTAAGACTTTATCAGCGTGACAGCGAGGCAGAGCCCTACTACCCCACGCCCGATGACGTTGAATATACCGGAGCCGCAAACTACGGTCCGACTCAGCAAAAGGTCGTAACAAAATAAAACAAGAAAAACCCGACTGCATCAGCGATACAGCCGGGTAAATTTTTGCTTATTTGTATTCAACAACAACGGCGTCTTTTCTGCACTTTGAGGCACATACACCGCATCTGATACAGCGGCTCTGATCAATCTCAAAGGGTTCTTTGATTTTGCCCTTTGGAGCGCCCGTCGGACAGTTACGGGCACAGAGCGAGCATCCGAGACACTTCTCCCTGTCAATATATACCTTTGCAATACTCTTATGGTCGGGAGCGGGAGAAATCGCGCTGTTGGGACAGATGTTTTCACACTGACCGCAGCCCTTGCACTTTTCACCGTCTATGGTGTAGACCGTCTTGAATTCGTCAACGGGCTGAGGAATATCAAAAAGGCACATAAATGCGCAGGCACCGCAGCCGAGGCACTTGCTTTCATCAATAACGTATGCCATAACTTAACCTCCCGATGCAGGTGACATAATCCATATCTCGTCACCGTTATTCAGCTTATATGACTTTTTGGATTTGCGTTCACCGTTTACGTAAACCACCGCATCCTTGAATCTGACGGGGTCTGGCTTCTTGGTATCGGGTGCGGTCTTTTTCTTTTCGTCCCAGATTCTGAGTGATAATTCATTCAGTACGGGGAAAATATCGTCAATGGTATCTGCCTTGACGGTTTCTTTGGCAAGATGCGTATCCGTTCTGAATACACCGAAAAGCTTGATTGTAACTTCAGCCATTATTTCATTGCCTCCTCTACCGCCTTATCATAGGTCGCTTTATCAATCTGAACGCCGAGACTCTTCAGACGGCTGTACTTGGGAATACCGTTCTTCCAGCCCCTTGCACGGTAATAGACCTTTTTCATTTTTTCAAGAGGTACCTTAGTTCTCGGGTCGTTGGGATTCTGAAGCTCGTTTACGAGTCTTGAGGGAAGCTTGTCCGCTCCCGCCTTCTGACCGAGAATGATATTTGAAATACGCTCGGTATTATATCCGTGAGCACCCCACGTAAGCATACTCGACATCGTTGATTTAATGCCCGTGGCATACTTGACGGCGTATGAATGGGGAATGAGCGGAACGTTGATTTTGGCAATCTTCGTGAAATGGTTAAGAAGATTGACTACCGGTCCTACGTACGGGAAAGCGGCAAGCACCGCCTTTGTAAGCCACCAGTTGGGCTTATCAACAAGGAAGGGCGGAAATACCGCATAGCTTGTAAACATACACTCTCCGCAGGCGGAAATGGCTTCCATAAGATTCTGGAAGATAACGTTGAATGCGGCTTTTCCGTGGGGAGTAAGGGAATCGATATCAAGTCCGAGACCTTCAAGGGAAACAAGATAACCTGCATTCAGATGGCATCCGCCTCTGTTTGCGGTAGCATAGCCGAGTCCCTGACCTACGGCATGACGGGGCTCGTAAGCGGAAAGCTCCATGCCCTTTGCCTGAATTGCAAATTCCTCGCCGCCGTATTTTTTGCTCATTCTCTTCGTGCCGTCCGCAAGGTCGGAGAATTTGCCTTCACGGTGGGCAATCTTTTTGATGATTTCGGTGACGTTATCGGCTTTGCCGAATTCAAGCTCAAAATCTGCCATGCCTTTTTCTTTAAGCTCCATGGCAAAGGCGACCACACCCGCAGTTGAGATGCAGTCCATACCCATTTCATCAATTACCCAGTTCCATTCAAGGATTTTTTCAATATCGTCATTCATGATGTTGGGTCCCATAAGTCCGAGTATTTCAAGCTCGGGGCCCTTGACAACTTTATTGTCAACCATTACCTTTCTTGCACAGCGGATAACGCAGGTCGTGCAGGCGGCGTTGGATACAAGATGATTTTCCGCAAGCTCCTCGCCGGAAACCTTTTCAAAGCCGTCAAATCGGCCTGCCGTAAAGTTCTTTGTGGCGAGAATTGAGTGTGCCTGCATGGGAGCAACAAGTCCGGCGGAGCCGAGCTTGGGAAGCTGTCTGCCCGTAAGAGGATGTGTCCTGAGAGTGTTTGACCACTTGGCATTGACCTTGTCAAGCTTCTCACGGTTTGCGACCTCAGGAACGAGATAGCCGAAAGCGGTAACCACCTTAAGATTCTTGTCACCGAATACGGCGCCTACACCGCCTCTGCCCGCAGTCCTTTCGTTACTGAAAACGCCTGCGTAAAGAACCTTGTTTTCACCTGCGGGGCCGATAACCAGTTTGCCGTATTTGGGGCAGAATTTTTCCTGGGTTTCAGTCGTCGTAAGCCCTCTGAGTTCCTCTGCGGACTCAAAGGTAACGTCATTGACCGTAATATTTACGGTGGTAAGCTCCGATGCTCTGCCGGTAAAAATAACCGCATCGTAACCGCACCGTTTAAGCGAAAGACCGAAATCGCCGCCGCAGTTTGAGGAGGTGATTACATTTGTAAGAGGCGAAATTGTGGAAATGTTGAAACGTGACGAGCTGGGGCATCCGCATCCCGTAAGGGGACCTGTGGATACGACAATCCAGTTATCCTCGTCAAACGCCTTCATTCCCGGTTTAATGTGACCGAGAAGAATATCGGCAGCCATAATCTTACCGCCGAGAGAACGCTTTCTGTCCTCGTCTGTCCATGGAAAAAGCTTATGTGTTTTATTCGTAAGGTCGACAAACAGCACTTTCCCCATATAGCCTTTTAATTCAGCCATTGTCGTTTTCCTCCCTCAGGCATCCGCATTCGCAGGATGCTTTTATTTTCAGCGACTGCATCTCGCAGTCATCATATACAAACAGTCTGCCTGCAGGTGAATAATCACCCGTCAGGTATTTCATTGCCAGCTCCGCAGACAGAGCTCCGATAACACCCGCTGTGCTGCTGACGTTGCCGCCGCAGTAATTTTCCGTAAGCAGACCCGCACATTCAAGGCAGGGTGTTTTACCGGGAATATACAGATAACCGTTTCCGTAAAATCCGCTTATCCCGCCGCTGACGAGCGGAATATCATTTTCTCTGCAAAATTCGTTTGCGAGCTTTCTCGTTTCGTTATTGTCAACGGCAAGAATGATTATATCGCATTCTTTTGCAAAGGATAAATCATCGCCGCATTCTATTTTTTTACTTATGGGGATTATTTTGCCGTCGGGAGCGTAATTCCGAAGAAATTCACTCATTACGGCGGCTTTGGATTCTCCGATATCGGAGGAAGTGTAAACGAATTGCCTGTTGAGATTGTCTTCTGCTACGGTATCGTAATCGCACACAAAAAGCGTGCCCGCACCTGCACCCGCAAGGTGAACCGAGACGTTACAACCGAGACCTCCGCAGCCGATTACCGCCGCACTTTTTTTACTTATATCAAAGCCCTGTGTTTCCCGCTTGCTCATTTGTAGCTACCTCCGCAGGATTGGGTACAGCCCGAAAGAGTTTCAACCGCGTGCTCCAGAACGGGCATTACTACCTCAAGAGATTCCCTTACCGCCTTGGGACTGCCGGGAAGATTGATAATCAGCGTCTTGCCTCTGATACCGGCGACTGCCCTTGAAAGCATCGCTTTGGGGGTGATTTCAAGACTTTTTTGTCTGATTGCCTCCGGAATACCGGGTACTTCCTTTTCAATAACCGTCTTCGTGGCTTCGGGAGTAACGTCACGGGGAGCAAATCCCGTACCTCCGGTAGTAAAGACAATATCCGTATCCGTTTCGTCGCAAAGGTGAATCAGCCCCTGCGCAATTTTTTCTTTTTCGTCGGGAAGGATAATATATTCGCATAAATCCGCAACGGGCTCCAGTATCTCCGCTATGAGAGGTCCGCTTTTATCCTCGCACTCTCCCCGTGAGCATCTGTCACTGGCACATAATACAGATATGAGCAATTTTCCTTCACCCCTTGAATTTGTATTACATATATGCTATATTTTAGCATACAGATTAAAAGTTTTCAACATAATATTCTAATAAACAGCATCTTGCACAACAGATTTGTTCAAAAAGCGGGTATCCGCTTGATTCATAATCCGATTTCAGTAATCTAAACCGTGCGGCACGGTTACTGAAACGAAGCCGAAATTCCACTGACAAAAGTCATCGGCTTAAGGGCAGTGCCGGAAACAGCACTACCTTCCGTGTTTGAAAAGGAGTATGAATTATGAAAAAGTATCTTGCAATTCTCATGGCGCTGGTAATGGTGCTTGCATTCGCATCCTGCGGTGCACAGACCGAAAATGCAGACACAACGTCTGCTTCAACCGAGGCAGTTGACGTTACTGTTGCAGCCCCCGAAAATCCCGTCATCAGAATGTCCACCACCACTTCCGTAAATGACTCCGGACTTCTCCCCTACCTGCTTCCCGTATTTGAAAAGGAAACGGGCTACAAGGTTGAGGTCGCATCCGCAGGTACGGGTGCCGCAATCCAGAGCGCAATAGACGGCAATGCAGACCTTCTTCTCGTTCACGCAAAGGCATCCGAAGAGGAATTCATTGACGGCGGTTACGGTATTGAAAGACTTCCCTTTATGTACAACTTCTTTGTAGTCGTCGGCCCCGCAGACGATCCTGCAGGAATTAAAGACTGTGCAAACGCTGCCGATGCATTCGCAAAAATCAGAGAATCCGGCTCAACCTTCATTTCCCGCGGTGACGAAAGCGGCACACATAAGGCAGAGCTTAAAATCTGGGGTGACAACGTTCCCGACTCCGCAAATGACAGCTGGTACGTTTCCGCAGGTCAGGGTATGGGCGCATGCCTTACCATGGCAAACGAGCAGGGTGCTTACTGCCTTACCGATAAGGCAACCTTCCTCTCAATGGCTGACGAGCTTGATATTGAAATCGTCCTTTCCGAAGGCGAGGATATGAAGAATACATACTCACTCATCGCGTGCAATCCCGACGCACTTGAAGGCATCAATACAGAGGGTGCAAACGCACTCATCGACTGGATGCTTTCAGACGAAGCAAGCGAGCTCATCGCAAAATACGGCGTTGAGGAATATGGTCAGTCACTCTTCTTCCTGCTTGAGAAATAAAACAATCTATGGATAAGCTTTATGAGAGCTTCCGCCTGCTTTCCTCAATGGATAAAGAGCTGTTTCAGATACTGGGCGTTACGCTCAGAATGTCCTTTTTCAGCACTTCAATATCCTGTATTCTGGGAATACCCGCGGGTATTCTTCTCGGCAAAAGCAGATTCAGAGGCAGAAATCTGATAAAGAAAATAATCAATACGCTTATGGGCTTGCCTCCTGTGGTGGCAGGCCTGTTGGTATATTTTCTCTTTACGAGATACGGTCCTCTGGGTGAACTGCGGCTTCTCTACACCGTAACGGTAATGGTAATCGCACAGGTGATTCTGATTACTCCCGTTGTAATCGCCCTTACGAGCTCAATTATCGGTGTCAACGCCTCAAGGATTACGGAAACCGCAAAGGGAATGGGGCTTTCTAAAGGCAGGATATTCCGCTTACTTCTCGGCGAAAACAAGGTTCCCCTGCTGTCGGTGGTGCTTACCGCCTTCGGCAGGTCAATAGCCGAGGTAGGCGCGGTAAGTCTTGTAGGCGGTAATATCCAATGGAAAACAAGAGTAATGACCACGGCAATTCTGCTTGAAACCAACAAGGGCAATTTCAGCTTTGCCCTGGCTCTGGGCATTATACTGCTGATACTTGCTCTGATTGTCAATGTCCTCGCTTCACTGCTCGTAAAGGAGAAGAACGATGATTAAAATAACGAATCTTCTCAAAAAGTACGGTGACAGAACCGTGCTTGACATAGAAAATCTCACGGTAACCGACGGCGAGACGGTGGCAATCATCGGGCCAAACGGAAGCGGTAAAAGCACTCTGCTGAAAATTCTCGGCGGCATCATAAGGCAAAGCGAAGGCACAATTTCAAAGCCGGACAGCGTACTTTATCTTCCCCAGCAGAGTACCCCGTTTGACAAAGCCGTAGTAAAAAATATCCTTTTCGGCGCAAAAGGCGACAAGGAAAAGTCAAAGGAAAAAGCCGATGCACTCATATCCGAGCTCGGGCTTACCGGACTCAGGGATAAAAAAGCCACCACCCTTTCGGGAGGAGAGCTGCAGAAAACCGCTCTTTGCAGATTGCTGATAAACAACTGCGAATTGCTCCTGCTTGACGAGCCCACCGCCGCCGCAGATATCGAAGGGGCGGAGCTTATCAGAAAAGCCATAATAAAATACAGGGAAGAAACCGGCTGTACCCTCATAATGACTACCCATTCCCCCGCCGAAGCCAAAGCAATGGCAGACAGAATAATCATGCTTCACGATGGTAAAATCACAGAGGACGGCTCTCCCGATAATCTCTTTGAATCCCCCTCAACGCAATGGGGTAAAAAATTCATTTCTCAATGGAAGTTATGATATGCTGAACGTTGTTTCGTTTGATGAAGCAAAAAAAATAATCACGGAAAAACTGATTTGCTCACCCGGATACGAGCAGGTCTTCCTTACCGATGCAGTCGGCAGAACAGCCGCAGAGGATATCGTCGGCAGCGAAGACGTTCCCGCTTTTACCCGTTCAACGGTTGACGGCTACGCCGTTATGGCGGCAGATACCTACGGCTCGGGAGAAAGCATCCCCGCACTGCTGAATATCAGGGGTGAAATCCTCATGGGAGAGAAGGCGGATTTCTCAATCAGAAGCGGTGAATGTGCCGTAATTCCCACGGGAGGTATGCTCCCCGAGGGCGCGGATTCCGCCGTCATGATAGAAAATACGGACCGTGAGGGCGATTACCTTTGTCTCGTTTTCAAGGCAGTGAGTCCCTTTGAAAATGTGACAAAACGCGGTGACGACGTAAAAGCAGGCGACGTTATCATACCCCGTGGGACTGAAATAACGTCACGCCATGTCGGTGTACTCGCTTCACTCGGCATTGACAGAATAAATGTGATAAGAAAACCCCGTGCCGCAATCATTTCAACGGGCGACGAGATAGTTGATATCACCGTCTCACCCGCACCGGGTCAGATAAGAGACGTCAACTCATATATGCTGTATTCAATGCTTGAGGAAAGCGGATGCAAAGCGGTCAGATGCGGTATAATCAAAGACAGTTACGACGAATTATTCAAAGCCGTAAAATCCGCGTCCGAAGAATACGATGCCGTTCTCATTTCGGGCGGCTCCTCCGCAGGTGCGAGAGATACGACCGCTCAGATAATATCAGAGCTGGGTGAGGTATACGCCCACGGAGTGGCGATGAAGCCCGGCAAACCCACCATAATCGGCAAAATCGGTGAGGTACCCGTAATCGGTCTGCCCGGTCATCCCGCCGCGGCGTTTTTCGTTACTCTCACTCTCGTAAAGCCGATGCTTGAAGCCATGGCAGGCATATCTCATAAGGACTCAACGGTATGCTGTCCCGTCAGGGGCAATATTTCCTCCAATCACGGCAGAGAGGAATTCCTCTGCGTAAAAACCGAAGACGGCTTTGCCATTCCCGTTTACGGAAAATCGGGTATAGTATCAATGCTGACGAAATCCGACGGCTATATCGTCATAGGCAGAAACGACGAAGGAATCAGATCGGGTGAAGAAGTTACCGTTCACCTTTTCTGATATCGGGTGATTTGATATGAAACACAACTATCTGAGCAACACTCCCCTTGAGGAAGCCAAAGCCGAATATATAGCTTTGCTGAAAGAAAAGGGCTTTCGTTTTTCAACGGAAAGCATCCCCTCGGGTAAGTCCTGCGGAAGAATACTGTCACGGGCGGTATATGCAAAAATATGCTCTCCCCATTATAACGCAAGCGCCATGGACGGCATTGCCGTCTCTGCAAAGGTTACCTACGGAGCAGCCGAACAAAATCCGATTATTCTTACCCCGAATAAATTCACCGAGGTGGATACGGGTGACCCTCTGCCCGAAAACTGCGATGCGGTAATCATGGTTGAGGACATAAGTGAAAACGAAGACGGCACGGTCAGCATCATCGCTCCCGTTCATCCCTGGCAGAACGTACGTCAGGTCGGCGAAGATATATGTATGGGTGATATGCTTGCTCCGTCCGGGACAAAAATCACGCCCTCTCTCTGCGGTGCATTCCTTGCCGCAGGCATTTCAGCCGTGGAGGTCATCAGAAAGCCGGTTTTCGGCATTATACCCACAGGTGACGAGATAGTTGCTCCGAAGGATAATCCCGAAAAGGGAGAAATAATAGAATTCAATTCATCAATTTTCTCCGCTATGCTGAACGAACAGAATGCGGAAAGCAAAGTTTACGGTATCGTTCCCGATAAGAAGGAACTGCTGACGCAGGCGGTAAAGACAGCGGTATCGGAATGTGACGGAGTGCTCATTCTTGCCGGCTCTTCCGCGGGAAGGGACGACTACACAAGCGAAATAATCGCATCAATGGGTGAGGTATGTGTTCACGGAATCGCGGTTAAACCCGGAAAGCCCGCAATCCTCGGCACGGCAGAAGGCAAGCCCGTGATCGGTCTTCCCGGATATCCCGTTTCCGCCATAGTAATCATGGAGGAAATCGTCAAAGCCGTTGTTGACATATACTACGGCTCCATTCAGAATAAAGACAAATACGCCGAAGCCGTTCTCGGCAAGCGTGTCGTTTCCTCGCTCAAATACAGAGAATACGTCCGTGTTACTCTGGGCAGAGTGGGAGGAAAGCTCACAGCCGTTCCCCTTCCGCGCGGCGCAGGTGTGATTACCAGCTTCACTAAGGCGGACGGTATACTTGAAATTCCTCAGAATTCAGAGGGAATCGAAGCAGGCGAAAACGTAAAGATACGTCTGCTGAAGAATATGGATTCAATTGAAAATTCACTTATCATAACGGGAAGCCACGACCCCGTGATTGACGAAATCGCCGACATGCTCAGAAAAAAGGGCACAGGTGTAAATATCACGTCCTCTCACGTGGGCAGTATGGGCGCAATCAATGCAATAAAATCAAAGCAGGCACATCTGGGCGCAATTCATCTGCTGGATGAAGCAAGCGGAAAATACAACACCGCCTACATTGAAAAGTATTTCCCCGACGGCGGAGTCGTACTGAAAAAAGGCATAAACCGTATTCAGGGACTTATGGTCGCAAAAGGTAATCCCCTCGGAATAAAAAGCTTTGAGGACGCCGCAAAGCACAGATACGTTAACCGTCAGCGCGGCTCGGGTACAAGAATACTCTGCGATTATCTCGTCAAAAAATACGGTATGGATATCCGGACAATTCAGGGTTACGCAAACGAGGAATTTACCCATACCGCCGTTGCGGCTCTCGTCAAAGCGGGTAACGGCGATGCAGGTCTCGGAATTTACTCCGCCGCAAAAATGTACGACCTGGATTTCATTCCCGTATGCAACGAGGAATACGATTTCCTCATAGACGAAGAATATATTGACAGCCCCTCTGTTCAGGCATTCCTTGAGGTGCTTGACAGCGAAGAATTTGCCGCACGCATTGAAGAAATGGGCGGTTACAGTAAAGGATAAGGCCATGGATTTTACTCATCTCAATAAAAACGGAGAGGCCGTTATGGTGGACGTGGGTGAAAAAGAAATAACCCGCCGTACCGCAAGGGCTTACGCAAAAATAAAAATGCAGCCCGCCACACTTGAAGCTCTGCTCAACTCCGAGCTGAAAAAAGGTGACGGTCTTGCCGCCGCACGCATTGCGGGTATAATGGGTGCAAAAAAGACGAGCGAGCTCATCCCGCTTTGCCATATCATTCCCGTTGAAAAGGTCGAAATCAGTTTTGACAACAACGGCAGGGACGAGCTGTATATTTACTCCGATGCGGTATGCACCTACAAAACCGGCATAGAAATGGAAGCCATGACCGCAGTCAGTACGGCGGCACTTACGGTTTACGATATGTGCAAAGCCGTTGACCGCAGTATGGTCATTGAAGAAATAAAGCTGCTGGAAAAGACCGGCGGCAAAAGCGGAGATTTCAGAAGAAATGATTGAGAAGCTTTTCATAAAGCCCGTAAAGGGTGAGCCGCCTCAGAAAAGGGAAAGTATAATTCTGATTGAGAACAAAGGCGTTGAGGGTGACTGCCACGCAAACGGCGGTGACAGACAGGTTTGCATCGTTACGGGCGAAACGGCAGATGCGATAGATTCGTTCAAAGATAAATTCAACTGCCTTGCAAAGTTCAGCCCCAACGTTGTGCTTTCGGGAAGCCGTTCTTTTTCCGCAGGCGAAAGAATTGAAATCGGCGGCGTTATCCTGACGGTTACTTCCGCAGGCAGAGAATGTCATCAGCTGTGCGATATTCCATTCTGTCCTCTCATCAGCGGCATAATTTTCGCATCCGTCACAAAGGGCGGAGAAATCCGAATCGGAGACAAGGTAAAATATGATTGATTCATTCGGCAGAAACATCAACTACATAAGAATGTCCCTTACGGACAGATGTCAGCAGAAATGCACCTACTGTGCAAGAGAAAACGGCGGAGTCTGTATCAGGGAAAACGAAATGACAGCCGACGATTTTATCTTTGCGGCTGAGGTTTTCGCTTCTCTCGGCTTCAGAAAAATCCGTCTGACCGGCGGCGAGCCCCTGCTGAGAAAAGATATAATTCAAATCGTAAGAGGCATCTCCGGGCTGAATTGCTATGACGATATTTCGCTCACCACAAACGGTCTTGAGCTTACAAAGCTGTGTGATGCTCTGAAAGAAGCGGGGCTTGACAGAATAAACGTAAGTCTTGACTCCACAGACGGCGATGAATACAGAAAAATAACGGGAGCAGACCCCGTACCCGTCATTGAGGGAATAAAAAAAGCGGTATGCACTTTTGATACGGTCAAAATCAATTCCGTTCTCATCAAGGGGATAAACGATAATCCCGACGGCATTATTTCGCTTGCAAGGGATTATCCCGTCACGGTGCGGTTCATAGAGCTTATGCCCATGGGAGGAAAGGGAGAGGGAATCAGCGGCAGCGAAATTCTCGCCGGATATCCTTTTCTCGTTCCCGACGCAAAGGAGGATATCCACTCCCCCGAAACGGTTTATTCGGCAGAGGGATTCAGAGGAAAAATCGGCTTCATAAATCCCGTCAGCAATTCATTCTGTAAAAACTGCAACAGAATGCGTCTGACCTGGGACGGCAAGCTTCGTCCCTGCCTCGGCGTTGATTTTGAAATTGACGTCAGAAGTGCGATAACGGAGCGTGACAGAGAAAGACTTGCTTCACTCATTGAAAAAGCGGTTTCCGAAAAGCCGGAGAAAAACCGGTTTGACGATAATTTCACTTCCGAAAGACCCATGAGAGGTATAGGTGGCTGAGATGGCAAAGATAATTTCAATAAACAAAAGTGAAATAAAGGGAGTGCTGAAGACTCCCTCCGACAAGGGCGTACTCCTTAAGAACAAAGGACTTGAGGGCGACGCACACGCCGACGGCACCCACCGTCAGTTAAGCCTGCTGGCAAAGGAAAGCTACGACAAAATGGAGGCGCTGGGCGTCACCGGTCTTCATTGGGGCTCCTTTGCGGAAAATATAACAACGGAAGGAATCTCTCTGTATACCCTCCCTGTCGGTACACGTCTTTTACTGGGAAAATGTGAGGTCGAGGTAACACAGATAGGAAAACAGTGTCACGGAGACTGTGAAATATACAAAAAGGCAGGCACCTGCGTAATGCCGAAAGAAGGCATTTTTGTCCGCATTCTTAAAGGCGGAGAAATCGGTGCAGGCGACGAAATCAGAATCACGGAAACAAAAACCGAAAATCAGGTAATATAAGTCAGGAGAATGTTATGAACGGTAAAATATTGCGCTTCGGCATTATCGGCTGCGGACGCGGTGCCGCCGTTGCGGCATGCGGTTTCAAAAATCCGAAATGCAAAATAGTTGCGGCCTGCGACCACAACGAAAAAGTACTTGCACATTGTAAGGAATACTTTGAATCAATGGACGAAAACGACGTCATATATCTGAACGATTACGACGAAATGCTTCGTATGGATATTGACGCCGTCATAGTCGCAACCGAGGCGGTTTATCACGTTCCGATAGTAAAAAAAGCATTTGAAGCGGGAAAGCACGTTCTGTGTGAGATTCCGTCAATTACAAGTATTGAAGAGGTATATGAGCTCAGAAAAATAACGTCCGAACATCCCGATCTGATATACATGGCGGCGGAAAACTGCTGCTACTGGGCATTTATTGAAACGTGGAAGAAAATGCGTGAAAAGGGCGAATTCGGTGACGTTGTTTTTGCCGAGGCGGAATACCTTCACAGCATAAATCCCGAGGAATTTTCTCCCGATAATTACCCCGAGGGACACTGGCGTACATACATTTCCGCAATCAAGTATTCCACCCACGAGCTGGGGCCGCTTCTCTACATCATGGATGACCACTGTGTCGACGTTTCGTGCAAGACATCGGATGTTATATACAATCCGTATTTCCCGAAAAAGAATTCAACCGCCATTGCGATTTTCAAAACAGAGAAGGGTGCGGTAATAAAATTGCTTGTCAGCTTCGGTGCATATACAAGCTACGACCACAATTACCGTTTGTGCGGTACACGCGGCTCTATTGAAACGGACAGACGAACGATAGTTGACAACGCCCACAGCTTCGCAAACCTTGCAAGCATACCGGGTACGTTTTCGCAAAAAATAGAAATCCCCGTTGCGACGGCATATCTTGATGAATACGGCAACTGCAATGCCTTCGGTCACGGAGGCGGAGATTCCCGTATGTTTGCGGATTTTGTTGACTGCGTGCTTGAGAATAAAAAGCCGGTCCTTGACGTGGATTTCGCAATCAGAATGTCTCTTCCCGGAATCATGGCAAGTCAGTCCGCAGAGCAGAACGGAGCAAACATTGAAATACCGGATATCTGATACCGATAAGAAGTATTGACGGCAAAAGCATACCCGCCGGAGAGGAAACCGAATCCTTTCCGACGGGTAAATCATTTTTTATGTTTGCATTTCAGCGGCATTTTTATTTTACAAGGTGGCTTGTATCGTTGATATAATCAAATATCACGTCTCCGTTGGGATTCTCGCCCGGCTCATAGAACGAAATCTTCGTCACTCCGGTATTGGATATCCTGATATCGTAATTCGGCTCTTTATCACGGTAGCCGAAGATATAAAAGATGATATATGTAAGAAATCCCGCATGGGAAACAAGCACGACTTTTTCGCCTTTTGTAAAATATCTTTCAACGTAGTCAAGTACCCTTTTTGCCCGCTCAAAGTACCTTTCCTCATTTTCACGGGGAGTTTCGTCGGGAACAGCCGTCCTTGTATATTCCCCGTATTCCTTTGCGGGAACGATATGGCACGAATATTTTTTCAGTTTCTCATAGGGCACACCGTTATATTCGGGGCTGACGCCGATTTCACATAAATCCGGCATGGCGTAAAGGGGCTGATTTCTGTCACCGAGAAATTCCGCGGCGGTCATGGTCGCTCTGCGCAGAGGACTGCAGAAAATATAATCATATTTCTCGCCTCTATGGTATTCTCCTAATTTTTTCGCCTGCATGATGCCGTTTTCCGTCAGCTCGGGGTCGTGCTTATCAATGAAGGTTTCCGCATTGAAGCCGTCAATGTTGCAGAAGCTTTCGCCGTGTCTGATAAGATAAAGCTCTCTGATAAGTTTATATTCCGCCATATTTTCACTTCCTTGTTTTACTGAAAATACTATACCATCCGCTCTCTGAAATAACAAGTGGCTGTTGATATTTTTCTTACCGGGCATTATAATATATGTATGGGGTGAGTTCATGATATACGTTGTAAGGCACGGTCAGACAGACTGGAACAAAGAAGGAAGGGTACAGAGCAGGGCGGATATTCCCCTCAACGAAACAGGAAGAGAACAGGCAAGAGAAATCCGCAGGCAATTGAACGGCATCACCTTTGACGGGGTATATTCAAGCGAGCTTTGCCGTGCGGTTGAAACCGCGGAGATTATTTCGGGAAGCGAAAGCGTTATCAGGGATGAACGGCTTTCCGAAGTGGATAACGGAAAATTTGAAGGCGTTGCGGTTTCCGAAATGGTAAAAATACGCCTTTCCCCCGATTATGATCCCGTTGAATACGGTACCGAATCACGCGAAAGCATCAGAAAGAGAGTATTTTCTTTTCTTGACGAAACCGTACCCGGATATGAAGGTAAAAACCTGCTGATCGTTTCCCACGCCGGCACCTGCAAATACGTGCGTCTTTGGTTTGAGGGAGAGCCGGAGGACGGAGATATTGATAAGCTCATGCTGAAAAACTGTCAGGTGCTGACCTACGACAGATGAATTTACGGCGTACCGCCCGGTATGCCGTTTTATTTTTTCGCTCTGCAACAAAAAAGACAGAATTTCACACTGATATTTATAAAAAGAAAAAATCACATTTTATCGGATTGACTTTATATATTAAATATGTTAGAATGCATCTAATAATGCCGTATTATTCCGTTTACGGCATCTATTCAAAAGGATGGAAAGCTATGAAAAGAAAAAATGACATTAACATTCCGCTGATTGCGGCGGCTGTTGTTTTTGTCGGTCTGATTGCCGTAGTTGCGGTGCTTGGCATAAAAGCAGGCAACAGCGGCCGTGTCAGAGGTAAAACGGAGGATACCACAACGGCGGCGACAGAATCAACCACCGAGAAGGAAAGCTCCTCTCTTTCGGTTGACGAAAGCTCTCTGACCGACGAAAGCATAACCGAAGAAACCGGAAGCAGTGCAGTTTACACCGGTACTTATTCAACAAAGAAATCGTCAGGCACCTCAGCCGCTCCGAAGACAAGCATAGTCGAAAAGACGGTGACCAAGCTTCAGACTACTGCCGCGGCAGTCGTAAGCACCACGATAATGAACGGTGCGGAGGTACCCGTTTACGAGCAGGAAGACCTCAAGAAGGGCTCTGCCAACAAGGACACCACCGCAGGCACCAATACCAAGCTCACGGCGGATATGACCTTTGCGGGGCTTTACACAAAGGGCTATGACGTTTACGGCCCCAAGTCTTTCATATATAATGATGACACTTCACCGAACTGTACCCAGAGAAAGTTCGGCTACAATAAATTCTACGATTTCGGCGCAAATCTCATTGATTTCTCAATTGATACGGTACGCATCAAGTTCACCTATGCGGGAAAGCCCTATATGATTCAGATGTGGAAGGGTCAGTACATTTCGGGTGATATCGGTACGGTAGGCGGCGAGGTGGGCATCTACACGAGAGACCCCAAAAAGGCCTACACCGCAAGTCACTATGACTGTGCCGCGGAAAGCGACTGGCTCAACTGTGAGATGACGATTTTCTGGGATGATGACGGTGACGGAGTATACACTCCCCAGTTCACCAGAAAATATGCGACCCACTGGTGGGAAACCGGCTACGTTGACGGTCAGCTCAAAAACAAGAGAGATTCCTCTCCCCTCAGACTTATGCAGCGTATAACGTTCAAGGATGAAGCTCAGGCGGCGGCGTTTGAATCCGGCCTCGTAAGCAAGGGATTCAAATCCGTATCCGAATTTTCACCCGACGTTCCCGACACCGTAAAGCGTCAGGGCCGTGACGTTATCTATATATGGCAATATATTAAAGAGTGACGATATACAGGAGGACAACTATGAACAAAAAAATACTTATAGCTATCATCTGTGCCGTACTTGTTTTCGGCGGCGGTATCGCAGCGGTTTCAATTCTCAAGAAGGATGAGCCCGCCCGTAAAAGAAGCACAAAGGAAGAGCTCACAAGCACCACGACCGAAGTATATACCGGCAGCACGACAGAGCCCACCGAGGAATATACCGGTCCTACGGACGAAAACGGTCTCCCCGTTTTTGAAGAAAGCGAAACAGATGAAAACGGCAGCGTCATCACTACAATAAGAAACGTAGTAAAAACGACCGCAAGGGTAGCAGGCAATTCAACAACCCGTAAAAATACAGGTACCACCAAATCATCGGGTACTACAAAGAAGAACACCGGTACCACCAAATCATCGGGTACTACAAAGAAGAACTCCAATACTACCAAAGCATCCAGCGGAACAGGTCTCGTTGATGACGTAATCGGACCCAATGCTCAGCAGTCATTCCTCGGCTACCGTAAAGCTGCCGAAGGTTATTATTACTGCGATGATAAGGATAACTGGCAGAGATACACCGGCTACAACGAAGTTTACGATAAGTGGGCAGGCGTTGCCGCCATGTACATCGACCAGGTCAGAATCCGTTTCCGTTACGAGGATAAAAACTGGATGATTCAGCTCTGGAAGGGTCAGTACGGCTTCCTTATGATCGGTGCGGAAATCGGTGTTTATACAAACACATCCTTCTCCAATGCAAACGGCGACTTCCACCATTTTGACGTTGCCCAGCAGTCCGACTGGCTGTATATGCAGCTTGACTGTTATTACAGACCCAAGGGTGACACCGGCGAATACAAGAGGGTATTCACAAGACCCTGGGATAAATATTGGTGGGCAACCGGCTTTGTAAAGGGTCAGCTTCAGAAGTATACCGCTCCCAGAACAGAGCTCAAGACCATGAACCACATTCAGTTCAAGAGTGAAGATATGGCTAACCTCTTTGTTGAAGGTCTCCAGAAGATCGGCTTTGCCCGTGCGGGTTCATCGGCTGCAATGCAGGACGACACCTACTTCCAGAACGGTGCCGATGTATATGTACTTTGGGCAACAAGATATAACGATTCGTTTGACGGATACATTTCATAAACAGCATACAGCTTGCCTCCCCCGATTGGATCGGGGGAGGCTTTTATTTATATAATTTTCATTGAATAGGGTGAATTTCATTGACATTTGCCGCATAAAAGTGTATTATGCGTATGATTAATATTATAATGCGGGAGAATCGGTTATGTTAAAGAACGAAGAAAAATCAATGGAAAAAATCGTTGCACTTTGCAAGAACAGAGGCTTCATTTTCGCAGGCAGCGACATCTACGGCGGACTTGCAAATACCTGGGACTACGGCCCTCTCGGCTCAAGACTCAAGAACAATGTCAAGGACACCTGGCGCAAAAGATTCATCCAGGAAAGAAAGAACAGCTACGAAGTAGATGCCGACATCCTTATGCACCCCAGAGTATGGGAAGCAAGCGGTCATGTTGCATCCTTCTCTGACCCTCTTCTTGACTGTAAGGAATGCAAAATGCGTCACAGAGCAGATAACCTTATTGACGATTTTGACCCCGATGCACATGCAGACGGCATGACAAAGGAAGAAATGTTTGACTACATCAAGGCACATTCAATTCCCTGCCCCAACTGCGGCAAGCACAACTTTACAGACATCAGGGAATTCAACCTTATGTTCCAGACCTTCAGAGGCGTTACAAACGACTCCAAGAGCGTAATTTATCTGCGTCCCGAAAATGCTCAGGGCGAATACGTTAACTTCCTTAACGTTCAGCGTTCAATGAGAGCAAAGCTTCCCTTCTCCATCGGTCAGATAGGTAAGGCATTCAGAAATGAAATCACACCGGGCAACTTCACCTTCAGAACAATCGAATTTGAGCAGATGGAGTTTCAGACCTTCTGTAAGGAAGGAACGGACAACGAGCTTTACGAGTATTTCAAGCAGTATGGCCGTCAGTATTTTGAAGATCTCGGTCTTCCTTCAGACCATCTTCGTTACCACGACCACGAGAAGCTCGCTCACTACGCAAAGGCCGCTTGTGATATAGAATTCCTCTTCCCCTTCGGCTGGGGCGAAATCAACGGCACACACAACAGAACGAACTTTGACCTTACAAGACATCAGGAATACAGCGGCAAGACCCAGGAATATCTTGACCCCGAAACAAACGAGAAGTTTATTCCCTTCATCATCGAGTCAACCTACGGTCTTGACAGAACGGTACTCGCTCTCCTCTGCGAAGCTTACGATGAGGAAGTAATTGATGCGGAAAAGAACGACACCAGAGTTGTTCTTCACCTCAATCCCGCAATCGCACCCTTCAAGGCATCCGTTCTTCCCCTTTCAAAGAAGCTCAGCGACAACGCTCTTGAGATTTACAATAAGCTCTCAAAGAAATTTATGGTTGACTTTGACGAAACGGGTTCAATCGGCAAGAGATACCGCAGAGAGGACGAAATCGGTACTCCCATCTGTATCACTTACGACTTTGACTCCGTTGAAGACGGCTGTGTAACGGTCAGAGACAGAGACACCATGGAGCAGGAAAGAATTTCCGTTGACGCTCTTGAAGATTACATTGCATCCAAAATCAATTTCTGATTCACATATACCACGAAAGGAGAAAAAATATGGTTAATATTACCGAAACCGTCCTTCGTGACGCAAACCAGTCCCTTATCGCAACAAGAATGCCCTTTTCGGAGTTTGAGCCCATTCTCAGGACAATGGATAAGGCGGGCTATTACTCACTTGAATGCTGGGGCGGCGCTACGTTTGACTCATGTCTTCGTTACCTTAACGAAGATCCCTGGGAAAGACTGCGTAAAATCAAGGCGGCCTGCCCCAATACCAAGCTTCAGATGCTTCTGAGAGGTCAGAATCTTCTGGGCTACAAGCATTATCCCGATGACGTTGTACGTATGTTCGTACGCAAGAGCGTTGAAAACGGCATTGACATCATCAGAATCTTTGACGCGCTCAACGACGTAAGAAATATCAAGGTCGCAGTTGACGAAACGCTCAAATGCGGTGCTCACGCATCAGGTACGATTTGCTACACCCTCAGCCCCATCCACAACATTGAAAGCTACGTAAAGCTTGCAAAAGAGATAGAGGCACTCGGCGTTCAGTCAATCTGCATCAAGGATATGGCAGGTATCATGAGTCCTCAGGAGGGCTATGAGCTTGTCAAGGCACTCAAGGCAAACGTCAGCGTTCCCATCATCGTTCATACCCATTCAACCACGGGTCTCGGCTTCATGACACTTCTCAAGTGCGTTGAAGCAGGCGCAGACGTTATTGACACCGCTATTTCCTGCTTCTCCGGCGGCACTTCACAGCCCGCCACCGAAACTATGGTTTACGCACTCAGACAGCTCGGCTACGAGGTTCCCGTTGACACGAACGTATGCAAGGAAATCAATGATTTCTTCAAGCCGTACAGAAACGAATGCCTCAAATCGGGTCAGCTCAATCCCGTTGTTATGGGCACTCAGACCGACGCTCTCATTTATCAGATTCCCGGCGGTATGCTTTCAAACCTCGTTGCACAGCTCACCGCACAGAACAAGCTCGATAAACTTGACGAAGTTCTGCTTGAAACTCCCAGAGTAAGAGAAGACCTCGGTTATCCTCCCCTTGTAACTCCCATGAGCCAGATGGTAGGCGTTCAGGCGACCGCCAACGTACTCGCAGGTGAGAGATACAAGAACATTTCAAAGGAAATCAAGAGCTATCTCAAGGGCGAATACGGCAAAGCTCCCGGCGAAATCAATAAGGAGCTTCAGAAGAAGGTCCTCGGTGACGAGGAGCCCTACTCGGGCAGATATGCGGATACTCTCGCTCCTCAGTTTGAAGATGCAAAGAAAGAGCTCGGCGACAGAGCCACCTGCGATGAGGACGTACTTTCCTACATTGCCTTCCCCACCCAGGCAGAAGCTTTCTTTGAGAAGAGAGACGCAAAGAAAAAGAACACATTCACCTATACAATCAAGAAAATCGGCTGAGGTATACTATGAATAATATATCTGCTGTTGCCAAGGCAACACCATACACTCCCGACTCGGTTCTTGAAATACCCGAAGCTCTGCTCATTTCCCTTATCGGTATACTTGTGGTAATGTTTGAGCTTGCGCTTCTCGCAGTATTCATTCTGCTCATGTCAAAGGTTTTCAAGAATCTGGGTAAAAAGAATAAGGGTGACACTCAGGAAGCACCCGCAGACGTCGTTCCCTCAGGTAATCCCCTGCCCGAAACAGATTCGGCAGGCAAGCTTGACCTTGTTGATGTTGATGAGCCCACTGCCGCCGTCATTATGGCGATAGTAAGCGATCAGAGCGGTATTCCTCTGAACAGACTCAGCTTCAAATCAATCAAAAAACTGGAGGACGAAAACAAATGAAATATTACGTAACTCTCAATAATAAAAACTATGAGGTAGAGGTTGAGGAAACAGAGGCGGTCATCACAGCCGTCACGGACGCAGTTGCTGCTCCCGCTCCCGTTGCCACTGCCCCCGCCGCAGCTGCTCCTGCAGCCGCAGCACCTGCCGCTCCCGCTGTTTCCGGTGACGGTACTCCCGTAAAGGCACCCATGCCCGGCACAATTCTTTCCGTTTCCGCTGCCGCAGGTCAGCAGGTAAAATCCGGTCAGGTAATCATGATCCTCGAAGCCATGAAGATGGAAAACGAAATCGTTGCCCCCTGCGACGGAACAGTTAAGCAGATTCTCGTTCAGAAGGGCTCAACAGTAGAAACCGACTCCGTTCTCGCGTTTATAGGTTAAGGAGGACGTAATGGATATTGTTGGAATTTTAACAGGTTTGTGGCAAAGCTCCGGCTTTTCACATCTTTTCACTGCGGACGGATGGAAAAACCTGGTAATGATTTTCGTTGCTCTGGTCTTCCTCTTTCTTGCAATACATCCCAAATTCAGATTTGAGCCCCTGCTTCTTGTTCCCATCGCTTTCGGCATCCTGCTTGCAAATATGCCCGAAACGGGACTTATGGCAGACCCGGCAGGTCTGATGGATGAAACACAGCTGGTTGAGGGCGCTCACTGGTACAATGACGGCGTTCTGCGATTGATTTACGCGGGTGTAAAGAGTTCAATCTTTCCCTGCCTTATCTTCCTCGGAATCGGCGCGATGACAGACTTCGGTCCTCTGCTTGCAAACCCCATCAGCTTACTTCTCGGTGCGGCGGCACAGTTCGGTATTTACATCGCTTTCCTTCTTGCCGTTTCCATGGGCAAGCTCACAGGCGGACTCGTTTCGTTTACCGCAGGTGAAGCGGCGGCCATCGGTATTATCGGCGGTGCCGACGGACCTACCGCCATATTTTCGGCGTCAAAGCTGGCTCCGCAATTACTTGCACCCATCGCTCTCGCCGCATACTCATATATGGCGCTTATCCCCCTTATTCAGCCCCCCATCATGAAGCTTCTCACCACAAAGAAGGAAAGAGAAGTTGAAATGAAACAGCTCCGTACCGTTTCAAAGACGGAAAAAATCATCTTCCCCATCGTTGTATTCATCATAGTTGCTCTGCTTATCCCCGATGCGGCATCCCTTATCGGCTTCCTTATGCTGGGTAACCTCTTCAAGGAATGCGGCGTTACGGAAAGACTTTCCGATACGGCACAGAACGCTCTTACCAACATCGTTACCATCATGCTGGGCGTTACCGTAGGTGCGACCGCAAACGGTCAGGATTTCATTCAGCTCAAGACAATCCTCATCGTTGTTCTCGGTCTTGTCGCATTCAGCTTCTCCACGGCAGGCGGTGTACTTTTCGGCAAGGTGCTCTACGTTGTTACCGGCGGCAAAATCAATCCCCTCATCGGCTCCGCAGGCGTATCTGCAGTTCCCATGGCAGCCCGTGTATCCCAGGTTGAAGGCAGAAAGTACAATCCCACTAACTTCCTTCTCATGCACGCTATGGGTCCCAACGTTGCAGGTGTAATCGGCTCCGCAGTTGCGGCAGGATTTATGCTGCTGATGTTCAATCACTGATAAGCAATACGATACTTCAAAGGGCTTTCCTCTGCGGAAAGCCCTTAAATTTATGTGTTGAGATTTGAAATATATGGTGATATAATAATTTTATGTTCGGGAAAGGAGAGATAATATGTCACTTGTCAAAATGAGTCAGCTTCTTTCAGACGCAAAAAACGGCGGATATGCCGTAGGCAGCTTCAGCATAGCCAATATGGAAATGGTGCTGGGTGTCATCAAGGCACTTGAAGAAACAAAAAGTCCCGCAATCATCCAGATTGCAGAGGTCCGTCTTAAGCAGTCCCCGCTTGAAATAATCGGTCCGCTTATGGTTGCCGCCGCAAAGAATGCTTCCGTTCCCGTTGCGGTACATTTTGACCACGGCAAAACCGTTGAAAAAATCACTCAGGCACTTGATATCGGTTTCACAAGCGTAATGTTTGACGGCTCTCATCTTCCTTTTGAAGAGAATGCCTCCGTTACCTCTCAGGTCAAAAAGCTTGCCGAAAAATACGGCGCTGACTGTGAAGGTGAAATCGGTTGTGTAGGCGGCAGTGAGGACGGCAGTGAAAACATTGCAATCAATTACACCTCTCCCGCCACGGCACTTGAATTTTACGACAGCACAAAGGTGGATGCCCTTGCGGTCGCAATCGGCAATGCCCACGGCAATTACAAGCAGACACCGAAACTCAGATTTGATATTCTTGAGGAAACCGCTTCCCTCGTTCCCGTTCCCCTCGTACTGCACGGAGGCACGGGCATTGAGCCGGATGATTTCCGCAGATGCATTTCTCTGGGAATCCATAAAATCAACATTGCCACCGCTACCTTTGACAGCGTTGAAAAAACGGTCAGACAGGCGTATTGCTCCGAAACGATCGGCGGTTATTACGACCTGCAGGCAGCAGAGGTTGAAGGTGCATACCTTAACGCAATGAAGCATATTGAAATTTTCGGCTGTGCCGGAAAAGCATAATATACGGAGGAAATTAAAATGAGTTTTATCACTTTTGACAACACAAAGCCCCTTGACGTTATCCCCATCGGCAGAGTTGCCATCGACTTTAACCCCACGGATATGAACAAGCCCCTGAGCGAGAGCTGTAACTTCAACAAGTACGTCGGCGGCTCACCCGCAAATATTGCCGTAGGACTTGCCCGTCTGGGTGCAAAATGCGGATTCATCGCAAAGGTTTCCGACGACCAGTTCGGCGATTATGTTGAAAATTATTTCAAAAACGACGGCATTGACGTTTCTCATATTTCAAGATGTAAAAACGGCGAAAATCTGGGTCTTACCTTCACGGAAATCCTTTCCCCCACACAGTCAAGCATCCTTATGTACCGTGACGGCGTGGCAGACCTTCAGGTAGACGTTGACGACGTTGACGAAGAATATATCAAGAGTGCAAAAGCGGTTGTAATTTCGGGTACGGCACTTTGCTGCAGTCCCTCAAGAGAGGCAGCACTCAAGACCCTTTTCCTTGCAAAGAAAAACGGCGTAGTCGTAATCTTTGACATTGATTACAGAAGCTACACCTGGAAAAACAAGGATGAAATTTCACTCTACTATTCAATCGCCGCAAAGAACAGCGATATTATACTCGGCTCAAGAGAAGAATTTGACCTGACTGAAGCACTTGAAGGCAAGTGTGCAAGCGACGAAGAATCTGCAGAGAGATGGTTCTCATACGGCAACAAGCTCATCATCATCAAGCATGGCAAGGAAGGCTCCGTTGCATATCTCAACGACGGCTCCGCTTACAAGGTAAAGCCCTTCCCCGTTCAGATGCTCAAGGGCTTCGGCGGCGGTGACGGCTATGCAAGCTCATTCATTTATTCTCTGCTCAACGGCAAGGAAATCGACAAGGCACTTGAGTTTGCCACTGCTTCGGCTTCAATGCTTGTCTCCGCCCACAGCTGCTCTGCGGCTATGCCCTCGGTAAAAGCCATTGAGGAATTTATCAGCAAAGAAAAGAACGAGCTTCACTGCGGCGAAGTAATTGAGAAGATTAAATAAATATCAGAACAATCATTTTTGCAGGGCGATTCGTCGCCCTGCTTTTTTATACAAAATTGCAAATAAAATCTCAGATTTCTCTTGTATTTTAGTCATAAATAATATAATATAGATGTGTATTATTTATTTCTGCATCAGGAGGGTTTAATAATGAAAGAAGAAAACAAAAAGTATGCCGACGAGGCCTATGCCATAGTTGAGCATGCAGCCAACGAAATCGGCTCGCGTCTTCCCGGCTCCGACGGTGAAAGAAAGTTTCACGATTACATGGCGGGCAAGCTTTCCGAAATCGGTATCAAACCCGTAAAGGAAGAATTTGCGGTATCACCCAGGGGCTCCATCGGCGGTATTCCCTATGCCGGCTGGGCAGGAGTAATCATTGCTCTCGCCTCATACGCAGCACGCGCCATTCCTCAGCTCTGGATTCCCCTTGCGGCGTTCTCGATTCTTACAATCATCTGGCTTGTGTGGGACGTATTCTTCTATCACACGACCTTCGATATGTTCTTCAAGCAGGAAATCTCACGCAATACCTGGGGCGAGCTCGTTCCCGAAGACGGCAAATACGATTACACAATCGTTCTTTCGGGTCACAGTGACACCAGCTGGAACTGGAAGCATTCCGAGCATTCATATAAGTACAGAGACAAGCCCGTTCTCGGTCTTGTTACCACTTATGCAAAGGTTGGTTTCGGTGCAGTCTGCTTCTTTGTTTCCGCATTCTATGCTATCTTTGAAGCAATCTTCTATCTTGCACTCAACGTATTTAATGCAGAATGGGCGCTGAAAGCATACTACGTAGCACAGAACGGTGTTGAGCAGTGCGCAATGTACGGCATCACATCAAAGTTTGCTCCCGTATATTCAACAATCAGTGCCATCATGCTCATCCTCGGTGTGGTCTGTGCCTTCGGCTGTTTCTTCGTAACCATGTGGTGCGATGCAGACGAAAAGAACGCATCAAGAGGCGCTATGGATAACGCGACCGGTATTGCCCTTGCATACGAAACAATCAAGTATTTCAAGGAAAATCCCGAAAAGCTCCCCAAGGGCTGCCGTATCGTTGACCTTAACTGCGGCTCCGAGGAAGCAGGTCTTCGCGGCTCAATGGCTTTCGCAGAAGAACACAAAAACGACGAAATGCTTAAAAACTGCTGGAATCTCAACATTGACTCCATTGCAGATAAAGAATATTTTGAAGTTGTTATCAAGGACGACTGGCAGGGCTGCCGTTTTGATACGGACCTTGAGCAGATGTTCAAGGACAGCTTCAACGAGCTCGGTATAGAGAGCAAGACAAACGGCTGCATTCATAATCCCGTAGGCGGCTGCGACTCCACTCCCATGACCAGAGCCGGCGTTAAGTCCGTAACCTTCGCCGCTCAGAATCCCATTCTCACCAACTACTATCACACATGGCGTGACGTTCCTCAGAGATTTGAGGTTGAAACCGTAGGTACCGGCTTTGACGTTCTGCTGAGCGTAATAGATAAAATCGCCGCTTTCCAGGAAGCAAACGGCTATAACGGCCCTCAGAAGTGATTTACCCCTAAATTACAGTAAAGGAGTAACGTAATGTCAGATAAAAAAACCAATCCCAACGTAAGAACCTATGACGGCAAAGAGCTTGCCGGCTATCTTACCGGTCTCGCGGGACAGAATATTATCTATAACGTCATCAGCGCAGGACTTATGTACTATTTCCAGAGCGTAATCTTCCTGCCTGCTATGGCATACACCACCATCGTTGCAATCGCAAGAGTATGGGACGCAATCAATGACCCTATGATGGGTACAATCGTTGACAAGACTCATACCAAATACGGTAAATGCAAGCCCTATCTTCTCTATGTACCCGCAGTCGTACTTGTAATCACATGTCTCTGCTTCTTCAACAAGCAGTACAGTTCAACCCTTCCCATGGCGGAGAAGGTACTCATCGTTGCCTGGGCAGGTATTTCCTACGTTATGTGGGGAATGAGCTACACAGCAGGCGATATTCCCCTCTGGGGCGTTACCTCCCTTATGACGGAGGATGCAAAGGACAGAGCAAAGGTTCTCTCCCTTGCCCGTATCGTTGCAAACGTAGGCGCTATCGGTATGCTCGTTCAGTTCCTTGCCGCTCCCCTTCAGGGTACGGTTGCAAACCTCTATTACAAGGTCAAGGGAATTGACATAATCGCAAATCCCGAGCTTGAGCTCAATAACGCAACACAGCTTCAGTATTCATTTATTTTCATTGCAGTCATCATTACGGTCTTTGCCTGCATTCTTTTCCAGTTCTCCGGTCTTTCCGTTAAAGAAAAGGTACAGCAGCAGACAGAAGAAAAGCCCTCCATGGGTCAGAATTTCAAGACCATGTGGAACTGCAAGCCCTTCCGTCAGCTTCTTATCTCCGGCGTTTTAAGAAGCCCCATTCAGCTTCTCTCAACAGTTGCTCTTTCACTTGTAATGTATTACTTCTTTGATAACGATGCAGGTAAGGCACTTGCAGGCGAAAACGGTCTGAATATCACTCTTGTTATTCAGGTACTTGTTCTTGCAGCAGGTATCTTCGGCGGTATGATCGCCGCTTCTGCGGTTACTCCCGCAATTGCACGCAAATTTGAAAAGAAGAGTCTTTACAATTTCTATTCCGTTATCGGTGCAATTCCCTTCGGACTTGTATTCGTTGCTTACCTTGTATTCGGCGAAAGTCTGAAATCATCACTTCCCGTTTCCCTTCTTCTCGGCGTTATCTTCTTTGCCGCATCCTGGGCAATGGGCGGTCTGAACGTCCTTCAGTCCATTATGATTGCAGACTGTGTTGACTATGAGGAGTATCATAACGGCAACAGACCCGACGGTGTTTTCTTCTCAGGTCAGAGCTTTATTACAAAGCTTTCCGCAGGTATTGCAACGATTATCCAGGGTATCGTATTTACCGCTGTTAAATTCAGCGGTGATAACGTTAACGCCGTAAACGATGCTCTTGCAAACGGTACGGCTCATTTCTCGGCAGACTACAAAACTTACGCTGCCGCAATGTTCTTCCTTGTAGCAATTCCTCCCATGGTCGGTATGATTCTTTCCGCTATACCCACGTGGAAATATGCTCTTCCCAATGACGAGCATAAGAGAATCCTCGCTTCTCTTGTTGAAAAGCGTCACGCTGACGAAATAAGTGAAGAGATTACCGAAGAGGCAGACACTCAGGCGTAAACAAACAATAATCAAGGCGTATCTTCCTTATGAAGATACGCCTTATTTTTTATTCATTCAATAATTACGGCTGAACGGGAACGGGATGGTCCTCGCCGGGATATTCTATCGTAATGAAATTGTTTCTTTCGGCATAAGCCCATTTCATACCGAATATTTTGCAGGAGGAATCCAGAGGCATATAAAGCTGTTCACGGTTTCCTCTGAACACCTTATTGCCGAGGTCAACCTCTCCCTTATCCGTGAGAGCAATACTGCTGTCCTCGGTAAATACCGCGCTTTTACGGTAAACGGAAAGCGAAACCTTTCCCTTTTCTCTGTTGACCTCGCCGCCCATATAGCCGATAAGCGTCGCAAGGGCAATGTACCATACACCGTCCCTGTATACGGGAGGCAGGTCGGAGGCGCAAAGCCCGAGATCAACACCCTTATAGAACATTCTTGTCCTGCCCGGTCCGAAAACGGGAGCAATACGGTAGGGTCTGATTTCATCCTTATCCTTGTCAATTATACATTCGTCAATTATCCTGCCGTCGTCAAGCTTTGATATGAAGGATGCCTTATTGCCGTTCACCTCAACTATGGCGTAAGCGCATACCTCCTCCTCCTGAGGATAGAAGGAAGCGTGCCAGACCTTATCGGTGGTCTTTGTGCCGGGAGGATTTGAATGACCGTTACCGAGCTCGTAATGTACCGTGCCCTGAGAGGGTCTGTCAAATATTTCCTCATTCCTTATGGGGAAGCTTCTCGAGAAATTATGCTCGTGTCCGCTGAAAAGCACATCAAGCTTTTCCATACCCTCCCTCATCATGGGGTAGGCATCGTCGTTGGAAAGATTGGGACCCGCATAGTAAATCGGGAAATGATAAGCACCGAATTTCCAGGGCTTGTCGGATGCCTCTATGTCCTTTATCAGCCATTCGTTTACAAGCTCCGGCTCGTTGACACCGAGAACGTCAAAATGAACGTTGCCGTAATCAAAGGAATAATTCTCCGTCTGCCAGCCCTCGGGACCGTTTTTCGGGTATGAGTATTCGTGCTGATTGTTGAAGAACTCCGCGGGCTCGGCATAATAGCGGTTTTTTTCCTCGGGGAAGTAAAATTCAAAGCCGCGGTTATCATGGTTGCCGCAGGTCATCATATAGGGGATATATTCAATAATGCCCTCCATGCCCTCGTACATGGCGTTCCACTGTATTTCGTGCTGACCGCAGTTGCAGTTATCACCTGCGGTAAAAATGAATTTAATATCGGGGTTTTCCGCAAGCACCTCTTTGAGGAATTTATTAAGCCGTGAATAATCGGGATTATAGTGGTCGTTATCCTTCTGATGGTCTGAAATGGCAATAAATCTGAAATGCTCAAGATTTTCCTCCTGAGTATCAAAATGATACTCCTTACTGCGGATTGTATCGCTGCCGCAGGTATAGTAATATCTTGTGCCCGGCTTTAATCCCTCCGCCTTGGCCCAGTGGATATAAGACGTGTTCACGTCGCTCCTGAAGGGCTTGGTGATTGCCTTGAAGACCGTTTTTTCGCCGTTTTTTTCATAGCATTCAATGTATCCCTCGGGAGAGGACATATCCGTTCTCCACGTAACGGTCATTGAAGTTTTTGCATCGCCGCTGATGCTGACCATGATATGGTCGGGCTTTTCCGAAGCAAATCTGTAATTGGGCTGTCTTTCCATCATTTCTTCTCCATTTTGAAAAGTCTGACTCCGTGGGGCTCAACCTCCGCTTCGCCCGTAAAGTCAACCGTTTTATTTTCCCATATATCGGATATTATTTCGTTTTCGGAATTATATCCGATTTTTCTTATTTTGTCATCGGTATTGAACAGAGCAATATATCTGCAGTTTTCACCTTTGGCTTCCCATACTGTCTCGCCTTTGCCGTTTTCCTCGTTTCTCAAGGTCTGTCTGCCGCCGTAGGAAGTTTTCAGCATTTTTATAAGCTCTCTGTTGGTGAAAAGAGAGAGCGTGAAAGCATCGCAATCCGTCAGCTCACAGCCGATCATCAAAGGTGAGCGGAAAATACTCCAAAGTGTCATTACCGTCCTTTGCTCCGCCTTTGTAAAGCGGGTCATTCTGCCGCCGTTTTCACATAACCTGATATGTCCGACGGGGAGCATATCGCAGTCGGGCCACGCACCGCTGCTCACGTAATCCTGCCATTGAAGGCATCTGCCGAACATATCGTATACCTTGCTCCAGTCATCCCAGAAATCACCGGTAATGCGCCACAGATTTGCATTTTCGGCAAGATGCTTATGCTCCGATACGGGAGCGGGACCGGGTGAAAGGGAAAGGACTATTTCTCTGCCGCATTTATCAATTGCACGGCGCAGCGCCTCAATTTCCGCCCTTGCGGAATAAGGGTTATCCGGGAAAAGCTCTGTATTGGCTATATCGTCACACTTGACGTAATCAACGCCCCATGAAGCATACAGCTCAAAAAGAGAATCGTAATACTCCTGCGCTCCCTTTTTGCTCATATCAACGGAATACATATCCGTATTCCATCGGCAGTAAGAGCTTTTATCCGCAATATCCGAAGCGGCAACACCGTCACAAAGTATTCTGCAGTTACCGTCAACTGCCTGACGGGGTATTCCCCTCATAATATGAATACCGAATTTAAGCCCGAGAGAATGAATATAATCCGCAATGGGCTTAAAGCCCTTTCCCCCTGCCGATGAAGGAAATCTGCCCTCGGCGGGAATCAGACGGGAATATTCATCCATACAGAGAGCCGCTCCGTTATGATAGTTATATCCGTCTGCACCGGGCTCATACCACTGTATGTCACATACGATATATTCCCAGCCGTATTCCTTCAGATTTTCCGCCATATATTCCGCGTTCTGTCTGAGCTGTTTTTCGTTGACGGAATCGCCGTAGCAATCCCAGCTGTTCCACCCCATGGGAGGCGTTTGCGCAAGCTTTCGTGACATATTATTCACCCTTTCCGGAAAATACGGATACCGAAAGCGGCAGCGGTACTGAAGCTTGTCAGATTTTCAAGCTTCTGCTGGTCTTCCCTGCCCGTTTTGTAATAATACGGTGTCATTCTGAAAAGATTAAGGATATCCTCTTTGTTTTCAAGCACGAGGTCCTTTCTGATTTCTCTGCATTCCGCCGTTTCAAAATAATCCGAGACTGTTGAAGCAGGCGGATTAAGATACGGTTTATCGTAAATTGCTTCCTTCAGCGAAAAGAGATGCTCCTCAAGAGGAACTACTCTTATGAGTATTCCGCCTTTTTTAAGCACACGGTAAAATTCTTCGTCCGCGGCGGGAGAAAAGCAGTTGATTATGCAATCCGCACTCTCGCTCTCAAACGGCATGGAAAACAAGCTTGCGACGGCAAGAGGAAACTTTACTCCCCTTTTATGGGCAAATTCAAGGGCATCCTTTGAAATATCAATTCCGCGGATATCGTAACCGCCGAACCTTTCGGCTATACCCATTGAGTAGTAACACTCTCCGCACCCCGCGTCAATCAGCACCGCGTCATCCCCGAGATACCCCGCGCATATATCAATAAGCTCATCAAGGAGAAAAGAATAATATCCTCCCGAAAGGAAATCACGCCTTGCCCTTATCATCAGACGGTCATCGCCGTGACGCTTTGAGGAGGACTGATTTGACATAAGAAGATTTACGTATGAAAATTTAGATTTATCGTAGCTGTGACCCTTTTCACAGCGGAACAGATTTCCTTTGTCTTCAAGAGGAAATCCGCAGACGGGACAGATGAAATTCATTTATTTTCACCTTTGTAATCATCAATCTGTTTAATCATATTTCTGCCTACCGCCACCATGAATTTCACGGCATCCGGAAGCAGATCAACCGGGAAGAGCTTGAGGAAATTATCTGCTTCATAGGTAAAATTACCTTTGTAGTCAATATCCGCAAGGGCCTTGAGAATCTCATTCCAGTTCATATTTTTAAGATACGGGAGGGTATGGTCATCCGATACGTTATCGTTATCGTGAATATGAAGACAACCCAGACGGCTGTTCATTCCCCTTATCATATCGGCGGCATTTTCGCCTACAAGACCGCAGTGACCCAAATCAAGACAGGCAGTGAAATGCTCGGGATTCAGAGCATCCACGTACTTATTGAATTCCTCTGTTACGGAGCATACGTTGGGAATTATTCTTTTTCCTTTGAAGAATCCGCCTCTGCCCCACATATTTTCAAGAGCGATTTTTACGCCGTATCTCTCGGCGTACGGCTCAAGAGTACGGTAAAGCTCCATATTCTTCTGAAATTTATCCTTCTTATAAAATACGGGATGTACTACTATGATTTTCGCATCCAGCAGACCTGCGATTTCAATGCTTCTTTTCAGCTTTTCAAGCATATTCCGATTGTAGCTCTCGTTACCGTCAATGGCAGAGGCAAAGGGAGCGTGGGACTGCTCAAAGGTCACCCCGTAGGAATCGGCTATTTTTCTGATATTCAGAACGCTGTCCTTATATCCGGGCTTATTCAGGATGCAGTCGTCGTTTTTAAGACGGAACATGGAATAGTCAAGTCCGTCATATCCTGCCTCGCAAAGCATTCTTATCGCTTTGCTTTCGCTCTGAAGCATATCCACGCTTGCTTCGGTCTGTGTTACAAGTTTCATATAAACGCCTCTTTCATTGACATACCGTCTTATAAAAATCAAGTGTTCTGAAGGTTTTTCCCAGACGGGCGAGCAGGAATTTTTCCGTTACCCTGCCGAAAGCAAGTTCATCCTGCGGAGTAAGGGCAAAGGAATAAATTCTGTCAACGGGATTGAATATAACGTGCTTCATTGCCGTAAGCACACCCGGAGAAATGAGAGTACCCGAAGAAGCACATCCCGGGCAGGTATAGGAGCCGGAGGCGGTATTGAAATACACCTGACCTGCGGGGCTTTTTCCGCAGACGGAGCATCCCGATAAATCCGGAGCGAAGCCCGCAAGGGAAATCAGCTTAAGCTCCGTGACCGCTTTGAGAAACGCGGGGGTGCGTCTGCCCTTCTGAAGAAAGGACAGAGAATTGAGAATTACACGCAGAGACTCGGGTGCCGGCTCTCCCTCGGGAATAAGCTCCATTGCGAGAGAACAGAAATACTGCCCCAAAGACAACAGAGCAATATCCTCACGCAGGCCGAAGAAAACCTCTTTTGCCGTAGCGGAATCAATAATGTAGCTGTCCTTACCCGAATATATTGAAAACTCTCCGTAGCACAGAGTCTGTGCGGCGGACTGCATTTTACTGTTGATTTTTTTTGCTCTGTTTGCGAAGGCGCGGATTACTCCGTATTCGGCGGTAAGCAGAGTAACTACCCTGTCACTCTCTCCCACGTCGCTGACCTTCAGCACAAGAGCATCTGTTACCATGGACATATTACACCTCAGTCAAGTCCGAAGTTATGGATAAGGCCCTCTCTGTTGCGCCAGTCTTCCTTAACCTTTACCCAGCATTGCAGATTGATACGGCAATCAAAGAATTTTTCCATATCAAGACGGGCACGGGTAGATATTTTCTTTAACATATCACCCTTTTTGCCGATGATAATGCCTTTATGACTTTCCTTTTCGCAATAGATGACGGCTTCAACGTCCATAATGTCGCTGCCGCCTCTTTCACGCATTTTTTCTATGCTTACCGCTATGCCGTGAGGAATTTCCTTATCAAGCAGAAGCAGTGCCTTTTCTCTGATGATTTCGGCGGCGATAACTCTCTCGGGCTGGTCCGTAAGGGTATCGTCGGGGAAAAAGTGAACCGACTCGTAAGCAAGCTTCTCAAGCTCCTCTATGACCGCGTCAACGTTGTCACCCGTCAGGGCGCTTGTGGGCACGACCGCTTCAAAATCATACGCCTGCGTAAGCTTGATGATTTTTTGCATTATGATTTCCTTGTCCTTTATCGTGTCCGTTTTGTTGACGACAAGTACGACGGGGGCTTTCTCCTTTTTAAGACGGGCAAGAAGCTCCGTTTCGGCTTCTCTCATATCACCGTCGGGCTCGGTTACAAAAAGACAGCCGTCCATACCGCTGATGCCTTCGCCGACGGATTTTATCATATTTTCGCCCAGCTTTGTTTTGGGTCTGTGATAACCGGGAGTGTCGGTAAACACAAGCTGTGTTTCGCCCTTTGTAAGCACGCCCACGATTTTCGTTCTGGTGGTCTGTGGTTTTTGTGTGACTATCGCCACCTTCTGCCCCAGCATTTTATTCAGAAGTGAGGATTTGCCCACGTTGGGACATCCCACTATCGCTATGAATGCAGTCTTGGTCATCTCAATATCCTATCCTTTTATATTTGTCAAGTACGGGAACAATCTTTTCAAGGAAAAGCTCCTCGCCTATTGTGTTTATCTTAAAAAACATCGCCTGACTGCCGCCGGTGGTTATGGCGGTAACATATACTCTGTCGTTTGTCGCAAGATAACTGATGGTAAGGCCTACTCGGTTTTTACCCAGATAGCTGTATCTTTCGTATGCCCTTATAACGAGCTTGCCCGTACCGAAATCTGTAAAACTCGATTCCTCCTGAGTTGCGCTTATGCTTGATGTAACTGCATTCTCAACGTCGTTGACAATCGAGGTAAGATTTCCGTGTAATACTGCTTCGTATTTTGCCATATTATCCTTCCTTTCGTTTCTGAACGTAACCGGGGAGAAACACAAAAATAATGCTCAACACTATGCTTAATGCCAACACCGCAAGCATAGCGGGATTTGCCTTGTAGTATTCAAACATCTTTCTGAATGCCTCGGGCTGATACATTATCACAAAGCCGGCAATAACGCTGAAAACCGCCGCAATCAGCACCGCACCCGCCGCGGCATCCTTTGCCTGCCCCGCAAGAGGATGAAAATCGGGCGAAGCAAGGTTGACCGCTCTTTCTATGGCGGTATTCACCGCTTCAAGGGAGAGTACAAGCCCGCACAGTGCAAGCAGAACGCCGTATTCCGCCTTGCTGATTTCAAAGAAATCATATATCGTCAGATAGCAGAACATATATACTGCGATGCACAGATGAAATCGCATATTTCTTTCCTTTGCAAAGCAGAGAAAAACGCCTTTGCCTGCATACACGAAGCCCTTGAGAAACGCTTTCATCCTTTCACCTCCGGCTCACGGGTAAGACCGATTTTATTGAGGATTTCCTCCTGCTTTCTCATCATGGTCTTCTCCTCCTCGCCGCCGTTTACGTGGTCGTAGCCGAGCAGGTGAAGCATTGAATGTACCGTGAGGAAACCGATTTCCCGCTGAAGGGAATGACCATACTCCTCCGCCTGGGCAATCGCATGGGGAACGGAAATGACTATATCACCAAGCTCCTTGTCACCGGTAGCAAGGTTTATGTCATATTCGCCGTTTTCACCCAGAGGAAACGAAAGCACGTCGGTGGCTCTGTCAATATCACGGAATTCCTTATTGAGCCGTCTTATTCTTTCGTCATCGGTAAAGGTAACGCTGATTTCGGCAGTACCCTTGAATTTTTCATACGATAACGCCGCATTACAGCATTTGCGTACAAGCGGACGCACACCCGTGGGAATTGTAACCGTATCGTCCTTTGAAATGGTAACTGATGCTTTACCGCTCATTTTCTGTTTTTCTCCTCTTCGTTTCTTTCGTATGCCTTGATGATATCCTGGACGAGTCTGTGACGGACAACATCCTTTTCGCTGAATTTTGAAATAGCGATATCATCTATGTTTTTAAGTATTCTCATTGCCTCTTTAAGTCCCGACCGCTTGCCGTCGGGAAGGTCAATCTGCGTAACGTCACCGGTTACCACCATTTTGGAATTGAAGCCCAGACGGGTAAGGAACATTTTCATCTGCTCCGTGGTGGTATTCTGCGCTTCGTCAAGGATAATGAAACTGTCATCAAGAGTGCGGCCTCTCATATATGCAAGGGGAGCGACCTCAATATCTCCCCTCTCCTGATGCTTCTGAAAATTCTCCGCTCCGAGCATATCAAAAAGAGCATCATACAAAGGTCTGAGATACGGGTCAACCTTCTGCTGTAAATCGCCGGGAAGGAAGCCGAGCTTTTCGCCTGCCTCAACGGCGGGTCTTGTAAGTATAATTCTGTTGACTTCCTTCGCTCTGAAAGCGGTTACCGCCATTGCCACCGCAAGATAGGTTTTACCCGTACCCGCAGGTCCGACACCCAGAGTGATGGTATTGCGACGGATATTTTCAATGTATTTTTTCTGACCGAGAGTCTTGGGCTTGATGGGTTTTCCCTTTGAGGAAATGCAGACACAGTCGGCGGTCATTTCCTCAAGCTTATCCTCATTGCCTTCATTCACAAGGGATAGCACATATCTGACGTTCTGGTCGCTGAGGGATTCACCTCTGTTGATAAGAGTAAGCAAACCGTTGACAGCCCTGACACCCTTCGCAACGTTTTCCGCTTCACCAACTACTTTAAGCTCTGAGCCGCGGCTGATAACGGAAACGGAAAATTCCTTTTCAATCAGCTTTATATTTTCATCAAAGGAGCCGAAAAGACTTACCGCCTGCTCCATTCTGTCCACATTGATAATCTGCTCAAACATAAGGTCACCCCGTAATGCTCAATCTTTAATAAATTATTATATCACAAGGATTTTTTTATGTCACTATAATAAATATATTTTTTATGCATCGGGTATATTTCATTACTCCGCAAAGAGAAAAAGTGCTCTCCGTACGGGAAAGCACTTTTTGCTTTGTTTCTATTGACCGTTGATTATTCCCGTAACCAGACCCGGCTTCAGGCCCAGATACACGATGATTTTTTCACGGATAACGGGAGTCCACCAATCACGGTAACCTGCTCTGGTGGGATGAATAGCATCCGCCATATAAAGCTTCAGGTCTTCATCGCTGACCTTACACATTTCCTTATCGTTGAAAAGATCAATTACGCCGATATGCCACTTCACCTGAATTTCACGCAGAAGGAAAATCATATCCTCATATTCCGTATTGTCAAACACGGTATTCGTGTAAAACATTACGGGACAGTCCCAGGTATCCTTTGCGTAGGATATTATGTATTCAACGGCGCCCGCAACGGTATGAGTATCAAACTTTTCACGGTCAAAGGATGCCGATACCTTACCGAGTGACTTGCTCCGGGTAGCATCGTTGGTGGAAAGCTGACAGACGAAAAGGTCCGGCTTAAGGGCGGTATCTATTTTTTTCATTCTTGATATGTAACTGTCGCTCTTGTCATCAACGAGTGTTGTGCCGGACTTTGCCTCCTTGACGGCAGTTATACCGTCCTGCTTTACGAGGAAATCCACAAAGGATTCCCCGAGTGAACGGGCTCCGTAGGTTACGGAGCTGCCGAGGAAAATAACGGTCTTTCCTTTAAGCGGGCTGTCCGCGGCTTCCGTCTTTTTCACGCTGTAATCCGCTCCGTTTCCTTTACAGTAAAATCCGAGTTGTCCCAATCCGTATCCCGCCGATGCGATGACACATACCGCAAGAATACATATCAGAATTCTGAATATAATCTTTTTCATGGCTTATGACTGAGTTGCAGCATCCACTGCCCTTACCTCACGCATTTTTTCAAGCTCTTTAAGAATGCCGTCCTTCTTCCTGCCCGTGTAATTATCAAACAGATACGAGCCGGATGCAAGGAAGTTGCCTACTACACCGCAGAGGGTGAACATAAGGAAAATACCCTTGAGCGCACCCGTTGTCTGTGTAACAGCTTCGCCGGCGCTTGCACTCTTATAGCCGATTTTCTGGAAAGCAATATTGTAGAAATTCGTTCTGATGAGATTAAATACGTTGCCGAAAACGCTCTGTGCCGCACTGACAAGACCTTCACTTCTGATGGGAGTACCGAAGGTCTTTTCCGAATACCATTCCATATAGTCGGTAGCGTCACCCACGATGATTTTCTTTGATGCTGAAATCGCGTTGTTGGGCATACCCGCAAGGCCTATCATAACGCCGATGAGCCATTTGTATTTACGTATCTTGTTTACGTTGAATTTAATCGCAAACAGTGACATAAGTGTATAGAAAAATCCCGTATATGCGAAGCCGCCGCAGAGAATGGTACGCGCGGAGAATTTCCTGCCGAGTACGGGAACGGCACCCAGACCGACGTATGAAAGCACACCGCTGACTGCATCGATTGCGACCTTCATCTTATAGAGACCGAATACGTCGCGGTACATATAGTTGAGAAGCTTGTAGGAAAGTTGTCTTATCTGCTCAAAGAAGGTTGCAAGTTCAAGAATGATGAATGAGCGGCAGTGGAGAAGCGTTGAGATAGTCTGTCTGTCCCAGACGATTGCCGCCTTTTCGGGCTTCTTGACGACCTTGAGCTTTTCTTCAAGGGTGAAATAAGGCGCAAGCATCGTCGCCAGACCGAGGACTCCGAAAATAAGCGCGCAGATGAAATAAAGCTGCTTCTGTCTTGTGGGATCCTTTGAGGTCTCTACGATAACGGGAATCACCCAGCCGGGACACATTGAACCGAGGGATGCCGCAAGGGTAGCCACAGTGTAGAAATTCTTACGGTCGTTGGCGTTGTTGGTCATTCGAAGTGAAAGAGTATTCAGCGAAAGGTCGTAGAACGTATCAACCGTCTTGAATATCAGCTTGAAAACGAGGAACCAGATAAAATTCCTGATGGGATCAGCTGAGGGAACGATGAAAAGCAGCAGTGAAGCAATCGTAAAGGGAAGGGGCATCGTACCCGTCAGAATTTTTGAGGGCGTTTTTTTGCCGGGACGGGCGGGAGTATCAAGGATAGAGCCCGCAACAGGCGGCGTGATAAAGCCCAGGAACATGAGTATGTTTTCAATTATGGTGATGAGATAAAAATCCTTTTCGGCGAACATATACGTTCTGATGAATATGTCGTCAAAGGTATCAATACTGTCCTGACCCATTGCGTTGCCGAAAATACCGCCGGCATAACCTAACTGCTCCTTTATGGTAAAGGACGGGTTATTCTTTATGGGATCGATAAATCTGTTTATCTTTTCCTTAATCATTTTTTGCCTCCTTCTGACCAATTCAAACTAATTAAAATATACACTATACTCGGCCTTATTTCAACACTTTTTACAAATGTTGCAAATGAATATTGTACATAATAAAATTTCTTTTTCCTTTATTTTCATCGCTCGGTATGGTATAATATACCAAATTTTTACAGGAGGTGCAGTTATGGCAATCGTTAAACTGTGCATTACTTTTTTACTTTCAATCACTCAGATGCTGGCTCCTCTGTTCTCATTTATGGCAGGCGGCATCGACAAGAATTTTGAAGACTGGTCAAAGGACGACAAATTCGAGAGAAGCTATTGCTTCGAAATAGAAAAAGACCCCGATAAAGATTTCAAGGTTCTCAACCTTACCGACATTCAGCTGAGCCCCGACCTTGTCTTCAGCGAGAAGGGTGAATTTTCCAAAAGACTCATCGACAGTCTCATTAAGGAAACTCAACCCGACCTCATCACTCTTACCGGCGACAACTCCACAAGTCTTGTAGGTTACCTCAGACTTATCGAGGTGCTTGATTCCTACGGTATCCCCTGGGCTCCCGTAATGGGCAACCACGACGGCGGCAACGGCAACAAGCTCCAGGAAGCATGGGATTCATACCATCTTGAGAAATCCGAAAACTGTCTGTTCAAGTTCGGCCCCAAGGATATGGGCTACGGTAACTACATCATCAATATTACCGAAAACGGCAAAATCGTTCACTCCCTGTTCATGATGGATACCCATTCAGGTGCCGGCGACACCGAAGCAAGCAAAATCAATGCGGGCAAAAAGGAAGACGGCTCATACAGCTACGGATATGACCACCTCTGGGCAAATCAGATTGAATGGTACAAGTGGGCTGTAAACGGCATTAAGGAAATTGCAGGCGAAACCGTTGAAAGCACGGTATATTTCCACATTCCCGTATGCGAATATCAAAATGCAAAGGCACTTTACACCGACCCCGTTGAAATCGGAAAAAACGATGAAGGCAAGCCCGTATACAAGTACGTTGCCAAGGACGGCATCGGTGCTTTCGGTGAGCTTCGTGAGGGCATCTGCTCCCCCGAAGGCAATAACGGTTTCTTCACGACCTGCGTTGAGCTTGGCTCAACAAAGACAATGGTTGCAGGTCACGACCACGTAAACAGTCTCTGTGTAAACTATCAGGGCATCAACCTCTGCTACGGTCTCAAGAGCGGTCAGGGTTCATACTATGATGACGACTGCCTGGGCGGCTCCGTTCTTTCAGTCAATTCAGACGGTAACGCTTCCTTTGAGCATCATTTCTACTCGGAAAGCGAACCCGTATAAAGTAAAACGGTATGAAAAAAGTATTGTCGGTACTGCTCAGTACCATTCTCATTCTTCAGGTATTCGGTCTGTGCCTAAGTGTTTCGGCTGACGAAACCGAATACACGATTTCAAATCCTTACGAAGACGTGGACTGGAGTACCTGGAAGGGCTATAAAGCTCAACTTCACTGTCACACCAACGCCTCGGACGGTTTTCAGACGATAGGCGAAGCCCTTGAAGATTATTACGCTCTTGACTACGACATCGTTGCGATAACCGATCACGGCACGACAAACGAGGGTTGGGACAAAGCACCCCAGACAGTTCCCATTATGAGAGAAATCAAAAAGGAACGCTCCGGCGGTGCAAAAAATCCCATAATACCCCTTACCCCTCAGGAATATTCCGATTACAAAAACGGCAGTGCAAAAAGCTCATCCTTCACCTATGAAGAAAACGGTGAGATTATTGACACGGAACATTCAAGGACACATTCAAACGGTATGCTTGACGTTTACGGCGGCAACGAGCTGAATATGGCCACCCCCGTATGTGACTGTCACCTTACCTGCTACTGGTCCGACTACGGCCGCGGATATGCCGGAGTTTACGGCGATTACGAAACTCCCGCAAAGGAAGTCAACAGAGACGGCGGCGTCACCATGCTGGCTCATATCGGCGAATACGTTTATCCCGATAAGGATTCGGCAGACCACGTAAGCAAGCCCGTTGACGAATATTTCGTAAATAAATTCGCAAGGATATTCCTTGATAATCCCGGCTCCTGCGTTGGAATGGGTATCAACTCGGCAACGGATGCACACACCCGCTGTGATAGAATACTCTATGACCAGATACTGATGAAGACGATTCCCAACGGCGTTACTCCCTGGGCATTCTGCTTTTCCGATTCCCATTCACAGACCTCAATCAACGATGCGTACGTATACTGCTATATGCCGGAGCTGACACAGGATGCTCTGAGAAGCTGTATGTCAAACGGTCAGCTCTTTGCGGTTTCCCATTTTTCAAACGGTTTTGAGCTGAACGGTATGCAGGAAATGGTCGGCTATGACGACAAGCCCGAAAACAGAAGATGGTACGATAACGACACTCCCCTTGTAACAAAGGTGGAGGTTGACGAAGAAACCGATACCATCAAAGTATGGGGCGAGAATTTCAGCTATATCACCTGGGTTTCCGCAGGCAACGTAATCCTCAGGGAAACAGATATTACCGACGGTTACGCGGAGCTGAAACTCAACAGTGACGAATTACTTGACGATCCTTATATGTTCGTTCGTTTCTACATCACCGGGGATAACGGTATCTGCTATTCGCAGCCCTTCACAATCAGAAGAAACAACGAAGTATTTGAAAAGGTCAGCGTGCCCAAAACACATGACCTGCCCGCATTCCTCAGAGGACTTGTCACCTTCCTTGACTGGACGGTATTCAAGTTCAATCCCGTAATATGGATATTCAAATATTTCGCACTTGGCTACAATCCCATTACACAGATATTTGATTCTGTGGGAGAAGTATTCAGATACGGCTTCTGACAAATAAAACTTCAGGAAGAATTTTCGTGTAAAAGCGGAAATTCTTCTTTTGTTTGTTGCGTATTTCCCGCGTTGATGATAAACTGTATTTATCATCTTAAAGGAGGCAGATTATGCCCGATAAATATTTTGATTTCATAATTCACGGCGGTGACTACAACCCCGACCAATGGATAAAGACAAAGGAAATCTGGGACGAGGATATGCGTCTGATGAAGCTTTCCCACGTCAACAGCGCCACAATCGGCATTTTTTCATGGGCGATGCTTGAGCCGGAAGAGGGCGTATATAATTTCGGCTGGCTTGACGAAATTATGGATAAAGCGGCTGAAAACGGCATTTCCGTCATCCTTGCCACACCGTCGGGTGCAAGACCTGCCTGGATGGCAAAAAAGTATCCCGAAGTATTGAGAGTTGAGGAAAGCGGCATACGCAACGAATACGGTGTGCGGCACAATCACTGTCTCACTTCACCCGTTTACAGAGAAAAGGTACGCAATATTAACCGCAAGCTTGCGGAAAGATATAAAAATCATCCCGCACTCAAAATGTGGCACATTTCCAACGAATACAGCGGCGAGTGCCACTGTCCTCTCTGTCAGCAGGCATTCAGGGAATGGCTGAAGGAATACTACCATAACGACCTTGACGAGCTGAACGACAAATGGTGGAACGGCTTCTGGGCTCATCAGATTGATTCGTGGGACGAAATCAGTTCCCCCAAATTCAGAGGCGAAAATCACGTTTCCGCTCTTAAGCTCTGCTGGAAGAGATTCGTGACCGATTCACACATTTCGTTCCTTGAAAACGAAATCGCTCCCCTTCGCGAAATCACTCCCGACATTCCCGTTACAACGAATATGATGAGAATGTATGACGGCATCAATTATCAGAAAATGGCGGAGCATCTTGATATCATTTCGTGGGATAACTATCCCGCCTGGGGTACGGGAGATTACGGATACGTTTCCTCCGAGACGGCATTTGTTCATGATACCTTCCGCTCAATGAAGGACGGCAAGCCCTTCTTTATGATGGAAAGCACTCCTTCAATCGTAAACTGGTTTGACATAAATAAAATACCCGCCCCCGGCACACAGACTCTCGGTGCGGTACAGGCGGTAGCATACGGTGCGGACAGCGTGCAGTATTTCCAGTGGCGCAAGGCGAGAGGCGGTCACGAAAAATATCACGGAGCGGTCGTTGACCATTGCGGTCATGAAAATAACCGTGTATTCCGTGAAATCACAAAAACGGGAGAAATCCTTGAAAAGCTCGGCAAGGTCGCGGGCGGACGCAGTAAAGCGAAAGTCGCGGTTATCTGTGACTGGGAAAATATATGGGCAACAAAATACTTCTGCGGCTACAATAATAAGCACCGTGATTATGTAAAGGAATGCGTAAAATGGTATGCACCCTTCCGGAAAAGAGGCATAACGACCGACGTTATTTCCGCGGATTCCGATTTCGGCAGATATGACGTAATCATTGCTCCCTTCCTCTACATGCTCAGGGATGACACAGAGGAAAAAATCAAGTCCTTCGTTGAAAACGGCGGCACCTTCCTTACCACCTATCTTTTCGGCTGTGTTGATACGGACGACCGCTGTTATCTCGGCGGATTCCCCGCAAACGGTCTGAAGGACGTATTCGGAATGTACTGTGAAGAAACGGATTCCATTCCCGAGAATCTTGACAGAAGAGCCGGATACAACGGCAGGGAATATAAAGTAAACCACATCTGCGATATCATTCATTCAACGGGAGCAAAGGTGCTCGGCGAATACAGGACCGATTTCTATGCCGGCGAGCCCTCCGTTACCGTCAACGAATACGGCAAAGGCAAGGCATATTACGTTGCTTTCAGAAACGATGACGACCTTGCAGACGATATCTGTAAGGATATCATTGCCGGCTCCGGCCTCAAAGCGGACGTAAGTTTTGACGTTCCCGAAGATATTGCCGTCAGAAAACGCGGTGACTTTATTTTCGTTATGAATTTCACGGACGAAGACAGAGAAATCCGGCTTGATAAGGAATACCGTGACGTGCTGAACGATACAGCCGTTTCGGGTACGGTAACGGTCGGTGCAAGAGGATTCCTCGTAATAGAATAAAAAGAAAAGGTGCTTCCCGTAAGGAAAGCACCTTAATTTATTTCAGCCGAAATCAGCCCTTGATTTTTTTGACGATAAGGTCAATGAGAACGAAGATTCTCAGACCGAGAATTTTCCATACGATTCTCTTAAGAATGCCAAGAGGTGAATTATCTCTCTCATAAACGGGCTTCTCTGCTCCGTCATCAAGAGCGAATGCCTGGGTAAGGGTAATACCGCCCTCACCGAGAAGCTGTGCACGTACATAGAGGAAGTCCTCTGCGCCCTCAACGGTATCAAGGTCAAGGGTATATGTAACGGTATCACCGCTCTGCTGATAATCCTCTGACTTGATTACGCTGCCGTTTGCAACCCACTTGAGGTTATATGCATTACTGAACGAAACGGTGATCTTGTGACCGTCAATGCTGATATCCGAGAACATGGGAATGGGCTTATCGGAATCTCTTACGTCAAGGTCCTCTGCAGGTCCGAATTTTTCGGTATCCTTTCTGATACATCTCGTTACCATGAAGAATGCGCCGGACTGCATCGTCTTCCTGATATTGTCAAGGTCGTTTGCTTCCATCATGAAGACGGAATATGAGGAGTCAACGTCTCTGATAAAATGGGTATCGCCGTTTGAGAAGCCGATTACGTTCTTGCCGTAGGGAAGGCACGCCATAAGCAGATTATCCCAGGTATCTCTGTCGTAGCCGGTCGTACCGTTATGCTCGTTGAATACCTCCATGCCGAGGCAGGAATCGTAACGCAGAAGGATATCTGCAAAATAAGGAATTTTTTCGGGGTCACCGCAGTTGGCTCTGTCTGAATTGGTGTTGAGCCAGTCACCGGGGTGATTTATGAATGAAAGAGCGCCGCTTTCGTCTGCGATACGGACTGCGCCTTCGTAATCGTTTTCAAAGCCGAGGTAATTGTCGCCGACGCCTTCGGGAAGGAAGATGCCGTTAACGTGGTCCTTTGAAATGGTAAGACCGTTCAGCTCGTTGCCACCGGTAACGCATACCATTCCGCCGCCTCTTGCTTCACCGTCAACGGGATATTCGCCGCTCTGAAGCTGAGCATATTCCTCATCGGTAAACCAATTGGTCTTGTTGCCGATAATATCCTGATAGAGATAAAGGGGAAGCTTTGTGGGCTTCTTATTCCATTCCTTGCCGGTAACTGCGTGGTCGGTCATGGCGAGGAAATCGTAGCCCTGATTATAGTATTCGAGTATCATATCGCGGTAGTCAACCTCAGCGTCGCTGACGTATGAGTGAGTGTGGAGATTGCCCTTATAAGCACCCCAGGCACCGTCTCCGCTCCAGATGACGTCTTCATAAGGATTCAGAATCGTGTAATCCTTTGCCGCTGTATCTGCCGCAAACGCGGTAAAGGGCATAATCATGAGAAATGCGAGAACAAGTGAAACTGCTTTAATCGTTTTCTTTTTCATTACAAATCCCTCCTGAATTGATATACAGATTATATCACAGGATTTTTTCGTTTTCAATCTGCTTTTGAAATCTGACGTAAGTTTTTTGATATATTGAAATTATAATCCGGCTATGGTAAAATTGAATATATTCATCGGGGAGGGATTGTGATGATTTCTGTTTATAATGTTCTGCTTGTCGTTCTTGTAATGCTGCAATGCGTAACCGCGCCTGCTTATATTATCTCCACCAAGCCGGGATGCAGTATCAGAACGCTCATCCTCAAGGCAGCGTGCTCAACGGTTTTCCTTGTGACGGGTATAATTGCGGCTGTCGGCTCGGGCGGATTTGATTCGATTTATCCGAAGCTGATGGTAATCGGATTTGCCTGCTCGTGGATAGGCGACGTAATGCTTCACTGGGACCCCAAAACGCCCCGTATCATAGCGGGCGGTCTGGGATTTCTGACGGCTCACGTGCTTTTCATCACCTCCTACATCAAGACGGAGGGTGCGCTGACGGGTGAAACGAAAATCATTTCAAAGAGAGATATCTTTATCATTCTCGGTGTATTCGCCCTTGCGGTCGTCATTTACTTTGCTCTCAAGCTCAAAGCGGGAAAGCTTCTCGCTCCCATTGCGATTTACGCCGTTGTGCTCAGCTTCATGATTGCGAAGGCACTTGACCTCGGAATCGCACTCATTGACACGAAGCCCGTCGCCGCGGTGCTCATTCCCCTCGGAGCATTCCTCTTTGCCGCATCGGATTTCACTCTGGGAATCAGCTTCCTCGGCAAAACGGATTTCAAAAAGCAGGCGCTGAATATGGCACTCTATCTCCCCGCACAGATGATGCTGGCACTTTCAATATACTTTATTTGAGTAGTGAATAGTGAAGAGTTAAGGTTCGCTTCGCTCCGGTTATATTTGCTCCGTTCAGATTGAGCCAATCGTATATAACAGTAGGACGGTGTAAGGGTACGCCGCCCTACAAAAACGAAAAATTCAGCCCGTATGATAATTGAAACAAAAGCTGTTGATTTACACAGAAACTCCCGTCGGAAATCCCGACGGGAGTTTTGCTTAAACACTATAGTATTATCTTCATTTATTTCTGGTCAATTATCGGTAACAACCCAAACAAGCTCTTGAAAAACGCTTTTAATCTTATCCAAAAACTTGTCCTCACATGGATATTTTCGACATCGCTTTTGTACACTTTTCCGTTTGAGTCAACACCCTCACAATATGCATTACTATCTTTTGTTAATGTATCAAGCATAATGCTGTCACCATGTGCAAATACATTTCCGTTTACATACCATGTAATATTCTCGCCTTTTATGTTATCAAAGTTTGCACGGAGAATTACAGACGATTTATAATCAACGGTAAGGTCAGAAACAAATCCCTTTATATATGAATTTAATTCAAAGTTTCCTTTTCCTGTCGTGATGACAAAATAACTGAATCCGGTTGTAACAAATTTGATGTAACCGTTTTCAACTGTGAAATTGATGCTTTCACGATTATTTATATTGTCTGTAGGAATATGATAAACGGAAATATCCTCCGGGTTGTACCCTTCAGGAATCGGAATATAAACTGTTACAGGAGAACCGGGCTGAACGCTCTTGTTGTTCTTTATTAATCTGATGCTGTAAATTGTCGATTCTTCATTTGTTCCGCTTACATTATTAAAGTAGTCAACTACTTCACCGGATGTAATCTGAATTGCATGAGCTATCAGTTCGTCGTCACTGAAATCAGACGCTACCATTTCAATTCCGTTTGTAATACGTTTATTGCTCGCTTGTGCGTTGTAAACATAAAACGGCTGATTATCGGCACAATCGGCTATGGTAACATACATATCGTGATATTTTGCAAGTTTAATCGGGCCATAAAAATAAGTATCCACCAAATTGCCGCCAAGCTGATCCCATGAAAGTGTTGTAATAATCTGTATCGCTGTCTTGGGCAAAACGTCTTTTGCTGCATCTTTAAGAACCTGGAAGAAATCTTTGCCTATAGTGTCAAAAATTGCCTTAACGTTTACTAACAATTCTTCGGAAATCTCAGAACAATATTCTGCGGTCAATGTTCCCTGCCCTTTGATTATTGTTTTTGCACATTTTTCAAGAAGTTTGCTGATTGTGGATGCCGTCAGCTTTTTGTAATCAATTTCTTTTGTGACTTTTTTTATTATCTCGGCTTTGCTTTCATAGTTCGTGTCGGCTATTCCGCAAGCAGAAAATGTTGCTTCGATAACCAACGAAATAATATTATTCCACAGGCAGGTTTTTGATGCATTTATGCTGTTTGTAACCGTAAAATATCCGCCTGCGGGGACATTAAAGCTTACTTTCGTTTTTTCACTTAAGCTATCGGGATGGTTTGACGTGAAGTATTCAAAATCGTTAACTATATCTTTCAATATATAGTAGGATTCTTTAAGATGTGAAAAAATATCGGTAGGATAGTCCCTATCAAATGCCTTGATTACTTTACAGTCTATGATATTGCCGTATTGGTCGTATACATCCACAACGCTTAAGCAGTTTAACATATTGTAGGCAGTAAATGATACGTCATCGCTTCCGTCATCTTTTCCTGTATGAGACACATTTGTTATATATACACCCGAAGCATATGTTTCTTTACCGACAAGGTCAGATATGTAATAAACCTCTGCCTCATTTCTGACTGTTATGCAGAAAGTTTTAACAAGGTTCCAGACATCGTCAACCACAGTAATTATTGTGGTTCCGGGACGTTTGCCCTTGATTACGGCTTTAATCGCATCATCCGAAGCGGACATATTTGTTATTTCAGCAACATTATTATCGGCTATGGAGAATGACGTGTTTTCCTGCTTAACGATTTTGCCGTTATTTGTAAGTAAAGCAGAAACCGTGATTTCTTCACCGACGTCAAGGTTCAATACTGCCTTTGAGGAGTATACATCCAGTGAGCGTCCCTCTTTTGCCGAACCGTAACAATAGAATGTATATTCGTCTTTATTTGTAATTCCGTTATATGATACCGAACTGTCATTTTTGGCAGTTACTACACCCGGCGAAATATACAGATAATATTTTTCTCCCGGCACAATGTAATGAAGAAAATCTGACAGAATCAGTGTGTTACCGCTGATACTGATTTTACTGTTATATCTGTCATCCGTTATGACAAACAGAGCTTCGTCGGTATTATAGTTTTTAACTGCGATATATTGACCGGTTTTCAAATTGAGCTTTGAATTGATATTCCGGTCAAATTGTAATGCTATTTTATCTTGGGGGGAAACAGATAAAGACCCTTTCTTTGGAGTGCAATACAATAATCCAAGATTATTATCTTCTGTTTCGCTGCCTGCGTAATCAGATTTCAGATTTGAAAGTCTTAAAGCCGGAACAACGCCTAAGTAAGTGTCGCCGACACTGTATCCGCCGTCGCTGTAGCCACCGACATAGATAACCGGGGCACCACTAGAACCATCGGGCGAGCGCAGCCACCACAAACAGTTACCACGGTAACTGTCGTAAGTACTCTGCCAACATCCCTGACATTTTGCATAATCCGTACTCTTCAGCTGACGGGCAGTGTCATAAGCCGAGTCTGACGAGCTGAAACCATAATTGCTGTTTATTGAATCATTGTATGAAAGAAGGAAGATTTTATCCGTGGTTGACGGAGCATCATAAGCTGATGACCAGTATGAACTGTTATCAAGAGTTGTAGCGACAATATTTGATTTCTGTTCATCAGAGAAGGCTGTGTTATAGAAATCCTTATTCAGCCATGCTCTTATACTGCTTTTTGCGTAATTTGAAGCATAATACGTATGTGCCTCATCACCGTAATATTTACTTGACGAATTCAATGAACCTACACCATACCAGAAGTAGTTGTTATATGCCTGGGAATCTATTGCGGTGTCACACATAATAAGCCCCGTTGAAGGATCAAGTACACGCCATTTGATGGGCTCATATTTGAACCAGTATACATTGCCGGTTGTGTAACCGTTATTAGCTTGATATGACTTACCTGATGAGCAAGTGTATGCCGTATACAACGGTCTGTAGCTGTCAAAGGTTACGGCACGGTATTTGCTGCCGTTATATGAAACATCCTTGTAACGCATATAGTCGGAGGGCTTCATCTGACCATCATTAGGGTCACCCGTTCCGCTGTAATAACCATAGCTTTGCCATGTGCCGCCCACACTGTTAAGAGCAGAAACAAGAGCACTGTCGGTAACCTCACTCTGCGGATATGTGCCGTAATAAATATAGTCGCCGGTTGAATAGGCAGATGCTTTAAGACTGAAAGCATCAAACACTTCTGCAAAACCGTTGCCGCCGATGGCGACAGAGCCGAAAAGCATAATTGTGCAGAGTAAAAGTGATAACAATTTCTTTGATAATTTCATAGCAAAAATACCTCCTCAAAGTAATATGACCTTGTGCCGAAAAATTCACCTTTATTTCGTTTGATATGCTTACGAAATACAATGATACATTATAATATTATCACTATAGAAATATGTTGTCAACTCTATTGATGTAATAAAGAGGCGTGATATCTGCTATTATATCAGTAAATTATATCTATAGCGTTAAGATTTGGAGTGATATTATGGACGTAGGAGCAAGAATCAGATATTTCAGAGAGAAAAAAGGTATAACCGTCAACAAGCTTGCCAACATAAGCGGTGTCTCACAGAGCTATCTGCGTGACGTTGAGCTCGGCAACAAGCAGCCGACGGTCGAATATCTTGAATATATCTGCTACGGTCTCGGCATCACTTTGAAGGAGTTCTTCAATACGGACGAAAAAAGCTCCCTTGAAAACGCATTGGAAAAGCTCAATCCGAATCAGAAGGAAAAACTTACCGATTTCATAAATTCAATCTGCTGACAGATAAACCGTACGTTCCGCCGTGGGGCGGATTTTTTGTTTTATATCCGTTTTCCCTTGCAAAAGCGGCTGCATAATTCTATAATCATATCAGGAAAACAGAAAGGGTGAATGATTTGGATTATCCCGCATACGGCGTTTACCGTCATTTCAAAGGAAATTACTACAAGCTGCTGTACGTTGCGAAGGACAGCGAAACCCTTGAGGAAAAAGCCGTTTACAAAGCACTTTACGGTGAGGGCGGCGTCTGGGTGAGGCCTCTCGCCATGTTCACCGAAACGGTTGAGCGCGACGGCGTTACCGTGCCGAGGTTTCAGTATATCTGCCGTGACGAGAGCGAGCTGAAATTACTCAGAAAGCAGGACGAGCTTCCCGAGGGCAAAATCAGAATGTGGTTTTTCGGAACGGGCTCCGGCACTCAGCCCCGTGCAGGCAGGCATCACGTTTCCTTTGCCGTGGAAATGCCGAACGGAGTATACTGGTTTGACGCGGGCGAATGCGGCTCTTACATGGCGCACATCATGGGACTTGACCTGCTCAAAATCAGAAGCATATTCATTTCTCACTGCCACATGGACCACGTAGGCGGTCTGGGCAACCTGCTGTGGAATATCAGAAAGCTCACTCAGGGCAAAAACGCGAAGGGTCTTCCCGTCGGCGGAAACGTTGACGTTTTCGTGCCCGTAAAAAGCACCTACGACGGACTTATGCAGCTGCTTTCTAATACCGAGGGAAGCTTTGAATGCGCCTACACGCACACTTATCATCCCGTAAACGAGGGGCTGATTTACGAATCCGCCGCAGACGGTTTCAGAGTATATGCGAAGAAAAATACTCACCTTGATGACGGCACTTCTTTCTCCTATATAATCGAGGCGGGCGGCAGAACGATAGTCTTCTCGGGCGATTTCAATTTCACGGATATGTCTTACATTATGCCGGAGGACGGCTGTGATTTATTCATGTGTGAAACGGGACACAACAAGCCCCTTGATATATGCGAAAAAATCAGAAATGATAAAATGAACGTGAAGCGGCTGTTTCTCTTTCATAACGGTCCGCGCGTAATGGACGATATTGAGGGTACGGAAAAAATACTGCGTGAAAATTTCAGCGGCGAGTGGAGAATCTGCGAGGATGCGACCACGTATGTTTTCTGATTGAATATTCCGTCATATTGCTTTATAATCAATGTGATATATTAAGGAGGTAATACCGTGAAAAAAACATTATCAATACTTATGGCGGTGCTGATAATTATATCCTCTTTTTCCCTCTTTGCCTTTGCAGAGAATGAAACGGAAAACGACAAAATAGTCATCGAGCTTCGCAGTGACATTGCAGGCAAAACGGCAAAGGATTACAAGGACTTTGCCATTATCAAATCGGATAACGTGATTTTTGACGAAACCAAAAATTCGGATGCGGTAATTCTGTGTGACTACGTAGGCAATATCTATACCGGGAAAATGAAAGCCGGCAGGACTTACACGATATGGTACACTCTTTACGCCACAGACGGATTTGAAATTCCCGATGAGCTTGACGAAAGCAACACCGAAATCATCTGCGGAAAGGGTGTAGATTGCTTCGGCTGTTTCAAATGCATCGGAAATGACGGGGAAGGCAATCCGCTTGATTCGATTTCTCTGCTTACCGAGGTAAAGGTTGACGGCAATCCGTTCCAGAATTTCATCGGAACGATCATGGACTTCTTCCTTAAAATGATGTCCTGGAGTATGTACTGATATTCAACCCGCCTTAAAACGGCGGGTATTTTTATGCCCGATTTAATCCCTTTGACAGTTTACACGGTTAAAAATCCGTGATATAATTATCGGGTAATACAGATTCGGAGGTTTTTATTATGAATGTAGTTTGTCTTGATATGGAGGGCGTGCTTGTCCCCGAAATATGGATTGCCTTTGCCGAGCAGACGGGTATCCCCGAGCTTCGTCTTACCACCCGTGACGAGCCCGATTACGATAAGCTCATGAAATACAGAATCAAAATTCTCAAGGAACACGGTCTCGGTCTCAAAGAAATCCAGGACGTAATTTCAAAAATCGACCTTATGCCCGGTGCAAAGAAATTCCTTGACGAGCTTCGCACGATCACTCAGGTGGTCATCCTCAGCGATACCTTTGACCAGTTTGCCACTCCCCTTATGAAAAAGCTTGACTGGCCTACTATATTCTGCAACACACTTGAGGTTGCTCCGGACGGGGAAATCCTTGATTTCCACATGCGCTGTCCCCAGTCCAAGCTCACCACCGTCAAGGCACTCCAGTCCATGGGCTTTGATACCATCGCCAGCGGTGACAGCTTCAACGATTTAGGTATGATTCAGGCAAGCAAAGCGGGCTTCCTTTTCAAGACCACGGATAAAATCAAGGCAGATTATCCTCAGATTCCCGCATTTGAAGAATACGACGACCTTCTTGCGGCAATAAAAGCCGCTCTCTGATAAAGGAGTTCAGCCATGACAATACGTAATGAATGCACCAACTGCGGTTACAAGACGGACAGCAGTGAATCCGTATGTCCCATCTGCGGCGGCAGCATGAGAATATCCTCGTCCCACAAGGCACACGCCGACGACGAGGCAAATAATCCGAAAAGTTTCATCCCGGTATTTCGTAATGGCTGTGACGAAGACAAAGAAAAAGAATGGAATAACGGCTATCACGACGATTATACCGAGAAGCGCAAAACCGGCGATTACTGTGACCGCGAGCTTGAAAAAAATACCAACGGCGGTCAGCATTATCACAATAAAAACGGTACCGATTACCCTGCCTCCGAAGAGCAGGCAAATAAAGCCACCGTCATCATCCTGTGCATAATCCAGGGAATTGCGATATTTTCTCCATTTGTCGGATTGTTCCTTTTCATCATGACAATGTTCAATTTCAAAGAAGGCAAAATCTCCGCCGAATTCAAAAAGCCCGTTATAATGACGTTCATCATTGCGGAAACCATCGGTATGATAATATTCATCCTGAGGTTATCCGGCATCAGCTACTTTTTCAGATAAAATTCAAGAGCAGACATTCGGCTGAATGTCTGCTCTCTTTTGTTTATGCTTTGATTATTTCAATCAGATGGGGAAGGTTTTGAAGATTGAAAGAAGGAAATTGATGATTTTCTTTGCAAGCTCATAAAGGAAGCTGTTGTTGATTACGGGTATTTTGGCTGCAGATATGCCTCCGATTGTATCCGAATCGTCAACGTTGATTCTGTCAACGTCATAAGTTGCTATCACACCGCTCTCGGCATACTTTACAAGATGGAAGCTTTCTTTGGTAAACTGAATTGCACCTACGGTAAGAACGTTGGTTGAGCCGTTCTCGGTGCCGTTGCCCGAATAACCGACGTAACCTGCGTTGGTGTACGTGAAGTTGAGGGTTTCCTCTTTGTATTCGGTTTCGCTTCTCTTATCTGCATAGGGGATGCGGATTGTTTCGCCCTTTGCGATGTAGTTTACGGAGCCGCCGATATAATCGTCGTAGTCGCTGGAATGATTGTGACCGAAGAGGAAGATGATATCAAGCTTTTCGGCTGCCTTGTTGATTACGTCAAAGAGATAGGAAGCGTACTGATTGTCACCGCCGCCGCCTCTGCGGGTATGATGAAGAGGAACATGTGTGATAATGATGACGGGTCTGAAATCTTCGGCTTCAATCATAGCGTTGAGCTTTTCCTCAACGTCCGCTGCGGTCTTCTTTACTTTTGAGCCGTTGGTAAGATACTGATCCCAGGGGAAATCGTTTTCGTTGATTGCATAGAGACAATACGAGCCCATATCGCTGAAGCCCGTGGGAATAAAGCCGGCAGACTTGATGTCGTGGTTGCCCTGGATGCAGAGAATCGCATTCTCGTCCATTTCGGGATAAACGCCCAGCATTGCGGACTTGAGCTGAACAATACCCGCGGTAGCATAGTCGGGAAGAATTCTTGAATAGTCACCTGCGCTGAGCATTGAGCAGGGCTGTACCATTCCGTCTTCCTTCATAAGCCCGAGAATATTGCCGAAACGGATAAATGCTTTTGAGTCATAATCCTGGAAATCCGATGCTGTTACTACGGTTGCATAAGCTCTTCCTTCAAATGCGGATTCTGTTTCTGCAGACACAAATGCAAGCGATGAGAATACAATCGCAAGTACGAATACAACAGAAAGAGCAATCTTAAGTGTTTTTTTCATGTTCATTCTCCTTTATTTTCATAAGCCAAAAGCTTACGGTTTCCATTTTGTGCTCACTATGGAGCAGTAGTTTTCGCCTTCACGGCGTTTATAGCAGACGGTAACTACCGAGCCGTCCTTATTTTCAACGGAAGCGGGATAACCGATGTCACTGTCCTGCGCGGGCTCTATCAGATATTCTTCTTCACCGATAACACCGTCGGGACTGATTATCCTTGCATAGATTCCGTACGGCTCAACACGGCGGCCGTAGGTCAGTACCACCCTGCCGTCCCTGAGCTTGAGCAGGAACGGAGGCGAGCCGCAGATTCCCGTAGGCTCAAATTCACTCCATGTTTTGCCGTTATCCGATGAAAATGTCTTATAAACGGTAAAAAATTTGTCGTCCTCTTCAATGTGGGCACGTATCACTCCCATTATCCTGCCGTCGTTAAGCTGGACACAATGGGGCTCGTGAAAACAGTTCCAGCCGTATTCGCCTGGCTTGACGCAATCGCCCGCCTTCGTGAAGGATTTACCCGCATCACGGCTGATATAAGAAGCCAGCACGTCGGGTTTTTCCTCACCGTAGGAATACATTTCTTTGCCCAGATACAGAATCGAGCCGTCGTCAAGAAGAGCGGGGCCGTGGGGACTGCTGACGGGAATACGGATTTCGTCGCTCCAGGTTTCACCGTAATCCTCCGATATTTTCAGGAAGGAGCCGCCCTTTCTGTCCTCCCCCTTTATTTCATGATAAGCCGCAAGCAAGCCCTCTGCGGGTTTTCCGCCGTCTTCGGCAATCCAATCGGCATAATCATTTTCGTAAACGTCTGCGGGATGGGAAAATCTTGTTACAAGCATTCTGCCGTTTCCGAGATAGAGGATGCCCGCATCTCTGTCATCAAGAAAATGGTCGTTGATGACCGAAGGAACGGACCAGGTCTTTCCTCCGTCACGGCTCTTATACATCAGGGTTTTGCCGAAGGGACAAACGTGGGCAAGTCTCATTCCCGAGCAGACGACATAAATCACGCCGTTTTCGTCAATGCACGCCGTAGGCCATCCCGAATAGGAAAAGAAGCCCTGCTGTTTTCCCGTAACACAGCTGCGCTCAAGCACTTTCATTTCATCACCTCAGATAAAGCATATTCCCGCAAGCAGAACGCTGTCTTCCTCTCTGTTCACGCACAGAGGAAGCGCGGTAAAGGAAACGGTTTCTCCCTCGGGAATCTCCTGATAATTTCCGAACATATACACGTAATAACCGTTGCGCCCGTCCGTAAGCTGAAGCAGGATACCCGACTTTGAGCCGTTATTCTGTACAAATGAAGACATGACCGTGAGATTCTCAAATTTTCCTATATCTCCCTCAAAGCCTTCGGGGTCTTCATAGTATGAAGGAAAATCAAAATCAACCACCTTGTACTTTGAAAAATCAAGGTAATTGGCAATGAATATCCCGCTGTCAAAGCGGATAAAGTTTCTTGCCTTCTTTGTCATTTTCAGATCAAGACGACTGCAGAAGCCGTCATAATATTCCTCTATCGTTTCCGCATCCGCACCGACGGGCTGCTTTGTCACGGTATTTTCTTCCTCGTTTTTGCAGGAAGCAAAGGAGAAAACGATGCAAAGTAAAGCAAAAAGGGAAATTACTCTTTTCATTTTATCCCTCCGATGAAAATTACAAGGATATTTTAACCTATTCCAACCTAAATGTAAAGATTAAATCTTGAATATATCCACTACGGATGGTATAATGTTATTTAATAACTACTAAATCTATACAAAGGAGGATGAATATGAAAACAGCCAAAAAGCTATTTGCGGTAATTCTCATTGCCGTGCTTTCTCTTTCCGTCATCATTTCATCCGCCTATGTCATATCCGAAGCAGACCATAACTGTACCGGCGCTGACTGTGAAATCTGTCTTACGGTTTCTCTGTGTCGAAACACCCTGAAGGTGATTTCTCTCGGCATAATTTCCTTCGCTCTTCTGCATCACCTTGATTTCCTCGGAGTATTCTCTCTTTTATCCGATAAATCCGCGGGGTATCACACGAGCCCCGTTTCAAAAAAAGATAAGCTTCTGTGCTGAAATGACTCCGTAAAGTCTGCCGTTCAGGCGGACCGTATCTGTATATTCATTTCAACACGGAGGTAAATATTTTGAAAAAAATCATATCACTTATACTGTGCCTGATTCTGATTACGGGCGCATTTTCCGCCTGCTCAACGGTAAGCGAAAAAGAGAGCGGAAAACTTAAAATCGTTACGACCATTTTCCCGGTTTACGACTGGGTTATAAACATACTCGGTGAAAAATCCGCCGACGCCGAGGTCACAATGCTCCTTGACAGCGGTGTTGACCTTCATTCCTTCCAACCGGGTGCCGACGATATGGCTGTGATTTCACAGTGCGACCTTTTCGTCTATGTAGGCGGTGAATCCGACGAATGGGTTGACGGAGTGATTTCCTCATCCGGCAACAAAAATCTTATTTCCCTCAATCTTATGGAAGCTCTCGGAGAAAACAGAAGAGAGGAAGAAACCGTTGAGGGTATGATGGAGGAAGAGGAAGAAGAGGAAGGAGAAGCTTTTGACGAACACATCTGGCTTTCCCTCAAAAATGCAAAAATCGCCTGCCGCAGTATCTGCGACTCCCTCTGCTCAGCCGACGGTGAAAATTCGGAAACCTATAAGGCGAACTTTGAAGCATATCTTTCAAAGCTTGAAGAGCTTGATGCAAAATACACCCAAACCGTTGAAAGCAGCAGCTCACACGTTCTTCTGTTTGCAGACCGTTTTCCGTTCCTCTATATGGCAAAGGATTACGGCATTGAATACTACGCTCCCTTCAAGGGATGCTCCGCCGAATCGGAAGCGAGCTTTGAGACCGTGGCATTCCTTGCAAAAAAGGTTGACGAACTCGGGCTCAGAAATATTATCGTCCTTGAAGGAAACGACCATAAAATTGCCGAAACCGTCATTTCAAATACAAAGAACAAAAATCAGACCGTACTTGAACTGAATTCCATGCAATCGGTTACCGCCGATGACGTTAAGCAGGGTGCAGACTATCTTGAAATAATGCAAAGCAATCTGTCCGTACTGGCAGAAGCACTGCATTGAAATGAGGCGGAATTATGGCACTGATAAAATGTGAAAACCTGACCGCCGGTTATGACGGAAAGGCAGTTATAGAAAACCTGACCTTTGAGGTAAATCCCGGTGACTATCTCTGCATCGTGGGTGAAAACGGCTCGGGTAAAAGTACACTTATGAAAACCCTGCTGGGACTTCAGTCACCCATGAGCGGAAAAATCATCCGCGGTGACGGCCTTGAAAAAACCGACATAGGATACCTTCCACAGCAGACTCCCGTACAGAAGGATTTTCCCGCCTGCGTAAAAGAAGTCGTCCTCTCGGGCTGTCAGGGTAAATGCGGTAAAAAGCCGTTTTACTCAAAGGAAGACAAGAAGCTTGCAGACGATATGATTGAAAAGATGGGTATTTCCCACCTCAAAAAGAAGTGCTACCGTGAGCTGTCGGGAGGTCAGCAGCAGAGAGTGTTGCTGGCAAGAGCAATGTGTGCTACCGGTAAAATCCTGCTCCTTGACGAGCCGGTTACCGGACTTGACCCGAAGGCCACGGCCGAAATGTATCAGCTGATTGATGAGCTCAATAAAAAAGACGGTATTGCCGTCATAATGATTTCCCACGATATTGCCGCAGCAGTAAAATATGCGAGCCATATTCTTCATATCGGACACAACGTCTTTTTCGGCACTGAAGAGGAATATCTCACTACTGCGCAGGGACGCTTTTTCGTATCGAAAGGCGGTGATGAAAATGGCTGATGCATTCGGCAAAATCGCCTTCTATTTCAACCAGTTCCAGTTTGTAAGATTTGCCCTCATTGCGGGCGTTCTCATCGCACTCTGCTCTTCTTTGCTGGGTGTCATACTCGTACTCAGAAGATTCTCGTTCATCGGTGACGGTCTTTCCCACGTGGCGTTCGGTGCCATGGCGGTGGCGGCGGTCGTCGGTCTTACGAACGATACTCCACTCACCCTTGCGGTCACGATACTGTGCGCGATTCTTTTGCTCCGCACGGGGGCAAACACCAGAATCAACGGTGATGCGGCAATTGCCATGATATCCGTAGGCGCTCTTGCTTTCGGTTATCTGCTGATGAATCTTTTCCCGACCTCATCAAACGTATCAGGTGACGTATGCGGTACTCTTTTCGGCTCAACGTCGATTCTCACGCTCAGCAAAACCGAGGTGCTTATCTGCGTTATCCTTTCCGCTGCGGTAACGGCGGCATTCATCCTCTTTTACAACAAAATATTTGCGGTCACGTTTGACGAAGCGTTTGCGAGATCCGCAGGCACAAAGGTAAATCTTTACAATATGATTATTGCCGTCATCGTGGCAGTCGTAATCGTACTCGCAATGAATCTCGTGGGCTCGCTTCTCATTTCCGCCCTCATCATCTTCCCCGCCCTGTCGGCAATGCGTGTATTCAAAAGCTTTAAGAGCGTTACGGTATGCGCCTGCATACTCTCCGTAATCTGTTCGCTGACGGGCATTCTCGTTTCCATAGTTTACGGCACTCCGGTCGGCTCCACCATAGTGGCGGTTGACGTTGGCGTATTCATCGTATTCTACATTTCGGGAATCATCAAAGGAGGAAGAAAAAAATGAAAAGAATCATCTGTTTAATTATTGCGGTCATTACGGTTTTTTCGCTTTCTTCATGTGCAAACGAAACACCGGCAGAGAAGACCGGAGTTACCGAAGCAAAGGTACAAACGAGTTACGAAAAGATTGATATTGACCTTGCATCCATGAGCGGTACGATAGTTTATTCCGAGGTGAATAATCTGGTATCCGCTCCCGAGGAAAACATCGGCAAGGTTATCAGAATGAAGGGTAATTATACCTCAAACTATATTGACGAAACAAAAACCACTTACTATTTCTGCCTTATTCAGGATGCCACCGCCTGCTGTCAGCAGGGACTTGAATTCGTGCTTGCAAACGGTGCGGATGACCCTTCATCCTATCCTCCCGACAACACGGAAATAACCGTAACGGGCGTGTTTGAATCCTACAAAGAAGGCGCAAAAACCTACTATCACATCGCAGATGCGGAAATGACGTACTGATATGAAACCGATAAAACTGATTTTACCCGTAATAATCCTGATAATGCTGGTTTCCTGCTCATCGGGAAAGCCCTTTTCCCCGGAAGAAAGCACGGCAGAGGGGCAGTCCTTATCCGCCGGGCAGGACGTAAGCTATGACGAATCGGATATTGACACCGACCTATCTCCTCTTGAAGCGAATATGGCTTATGCGGCTCTCGTTGATATTTCATCCTCCGCATACGAACACGAGGGAGAAATAATAAGAATCACCGGTCAGTTCAACTGGTACACGGACGAGGCAACGGGCGAAAAGCAATACGGCTGCGTGGTATCGGATACCGCCGCCTGCTGTACTCAGGGAATATATTTTGTTCCCGCCGACGGTAAATTCATACCCGAAAAGGTACTCACGGAAAATCAGCAAATCACGGTAACAGGCAAATTTGACGTGGCACAGGGCAGTAATTACGAATACTACCGCCTTGTAAACAGCGTTATCTCATAGGAGGCACTTATGGAACTTATCATCAATTCACTCCCCGTAACCGAGGAAAACTACAGCGAAACAATGAAAACAAAGGTTGAGCCCTATCTTGACCGATACCGCCGTGAGGGTTTCTTTGAAGGTTGGGATAAAAACAAGCTTCACTATGAAAAATACCTCATTGAGAATGCATCCAAAAACGTTGTAATCGTTCACGGCTTCACCGAGAGCACCGTTAAATTCCGCGAAATGATTTATGTTTATATGCTTATGGGCTTCAATGTTTTCATCTATGACCAGCGCGGCCACGGCAAAAGTTTCCGCTATGCGGAAAAGACGGAAACCGTTTCCGTATGCAAATTTGACGAATACATCAAGGACCTTGACTTATTCATAAACAACGTCGTGAAGCCCGACGGTGCAGGTCTTCCCCTGCTCCTTTACGGCCATTCCATGGGCGGCGCCGTTTCGATTCAGTACCTCCAGGAGCACCCCGACGTATTTGAAAAGGCCGTACTCACCGCACCTATGGTGCTCTGCAAATGTCACGGACTTGAGCCGTGGTTTGCTCTTTTCCTTGCAAGATTCTTCTGTCTGATAGGTCAGAGACACAAGGAAACGGTTGGCTCAAAGGATTTCAACCCCAACAGAGAATATACGTCAAGCAATAATACGAGTAAGGCAAGATTTGACTACATCAACGCCAACAAGGCCGCCGAAAGATGCCTTCAGACCTGCAACGCCTCTTACGGCTGGCTCAAGGAAGCTATCCTCGTTTCAAGAAAGAATCTTGATCCCGAACGCTGTAAAAAAATCACCCTTCCCGTTCTGCTTTGCCAGGCAGAAGATGACGGCTCGGTATATAATGACAAAGAGGAAGAATTCGTAAAGTTTGTCAAAAACATCCGTCTTGAAAGATTCCCCGGCTCCAGACATGAGATTTTCGGCTCCGTTGACGGAACGATGCTTCCCTATCTTCAGACAATAGAAAAATTCTATAAAAGCTGATTTTTGTTCACATTCACTTAAATTATAATTAAAAATTGTATTGACTAACCAACGGTATAGTGCTAAAATTAGTTGTAATTTTTCGAGGAGATGATTTCCTATGAGAACTTTTAAGAAACTTATATCTGTACTTCTTGTAATATCAATGCTGATTTGCTTCCCCGCAATTGCATTCGCAAAGGATACCGCTGAAGAGGAAGAAACCGTTGAGACCGGCTCCGGTATGGACGCCGTTGCTAACGTTTACCTTCTTATCTCAACAGCCAATCCCAAGCTTCCCCACATGTGGATTTATATTGAGAACATCAGCGACCGTACTCTTACAATCGGTCACTATGACCTTGCAGCCGGCGACAGTCTTTCAATGGGCTCATGGAAAGACAGAGGTCAGGGCGAAGGTATCCACTACAATATGGAAAGATATTGGATCAAGGACGAAACCTACGAGAGAACGATTTATATCAAGTCCACGATAAATGAGTTTGAGCTTGACAATCTCTCAGACACAATCAACCGTCACAATTACTGGAACTATTTCTTCAACTGTGCATGGTTTGCTGTTTGTGTATGGAACTGCTGCACAATCAAGTTCGTTCCGTTCCTTATTTCCCCTTACATTATCTCTCCCTTCCTTTTCCTCTACGGAGCAAAGAAGCTTGACTTTGAAATTCCCAAGCTCACAACCAACAAGAAGTGCTACAAGCACACCGAAGAAGGTCTTGAGAGACTTTATCCCAGCGTTCTTGTAACAAGCACAGGCGTTTAATCCAAATCAAACAAAAAAGCGACACAGAAATGTGTCGCTTTTATTTTTATCCGATTTTTTCTAGCAATGCTTTTGCATCGGCGGGGATTCTGCCCATCGGGTCGGGCCCGACATTCAGCAGGTAATTGATTCCCAGAGAATTAAGATGCGCCTTGTTTTCCGAAAGCTTTTGTGCGGATTTCCAATTACGGTCATAATAGGAAAATCCCCACGTGTCATTCAGGGTGCAGGCACTTTCATAAAGGTTATAGGGCGAGGGCTTGAAGCCGCCTATATCTCGGTAATCCACCTCTGCATCTGCTTTAATGTCAATCTTTTCGGGTATTTCATTGTCACCGAGGGAAACGTAATCGTATTTTCCGTTGCCGAGTCTTGAATTGACAAGGCAATCCGGCTGAAGCTCCTTTACGGTATTGTAAATCAGCTCGCTCTGATACGGCTCAATCGTCATGGGCACGTCAAACCACGCGAGGCAGAGATCGCCGTAGCCCGTCATTATTTCCTTTATCTGAGGCAGGATTTTTTCTTCAAAGCAGATACTGTAATCCTTTTCTCCTTTGAAATCCCAGCTGTTATCCCAGGTCGTTCCGCTGTTTCCCATGTGATTTGAATTATATCCGCCGCCGTGCGGATGATGCCAGTCCAGGTCCTGGGAATAATAAATACCGAGCTTCAGACCGTATTTTTTGCAGGCAAAAGCAAATTCCTCCAGCACGTCACGGCGAAACGGAGTAGCATCATACACGTTGAATTTGTCGCATTCGGAACGGTACAAGGCAAAACCGTCATGATGCTTTGACGTGAGCACGATATATTTCATACCGCAGTCACGGGCTGTTTTTGCATATTCCTCCGCATCAAAATAAACGGGATTGAACGCTCCGGCAAGCTTTTCGTACTCGCTGACGGGAATCTGAAAATATGACTGAATCCACTCCGCATAATCACGGACTTTACTTCCCTTGTATTCTCCGCCGAGAAGGGAATAAAGTCCCCAGTGAATCATCATACCGAATTTCGCCTGCTTAAACCATTCCTTATTATCCATAACAAACCCTCATTAAAATATTTTATTTATGTCATACCGATTTATCGGAGTACCCGACAAGATTGGCAAAACAGAAAAAGCGAAAATCTGTCATTTAACCGTAATTCCCTTCAAAACCTTGATAAATTCATCAACGGAAGCCGCACTCGCAAGCAAACATACAGATACAACTGAAATCAGTTTTATCTGTCGGGGAAAATCAAACCCCCAAACAAGAGGCAATATATATACTGCCACGCCGCACACTTTGTTGATAAGAGAATGAACGGCAACAAATCTTTTATGACGTATAAACCCCGTTATTACGCTCACGGTCTTTATCGCAAAAATTACGGCAATCCATATCAGCAGCCATATCGGAAAGCGGACTGCACCTATGAGCTTAATAAAGACAGCCGCGGCAAAAATAAAATCTGCGGCAGTATCTAATTTTGCTCCGAAATCAGTTTCGGTCCCGAGTCTGCGTGCAACCGTTCCGTCAACGGCATCGGTAAATCCGCCGGAAAGGTACAGAATATAGTACCACTTTGAAAAAGGCGGAAAGCACAAAATCAACAGACCGCAGACAATTCTTATTGATGTTAAAAAATTTGCCATAATACTCATTCCGCGTTCCTTGCTCCGTATATCAATTATGCATTGTAATACATATCGTAAACAACATACCCGCCTTTGTCTTTCAGCGAGCTGGGGAAGGTCTCCATGCACATCTGGCATCTCGGCTCGGTCACGGGATATCCACTGACGGGAAAGATGCCGTATTCGGACGAAGTTCTGAAACCGACGGTATTGTAAAATCGGTAATTGCCTTCGACGATAATACCCTTAAATCCCATTTCTTTGACCTTTTCAATGCCGAGCTTCAGCATTGCCGAACCGATGCCTTGACGCAGGTAATCGGCGTGGACAGAAACGGGTGCGAGCATGACGATATCGGTATCATTCGCCCCGCCGTGTCCACCATCTGGCGTCTTTGAAAGCGGAAAGCGAGAAAACAGGAAATGTCCGACAAGTTCGCCGTCAAGCTCAGCAACAAAGGAAAGCTCCGGGATATAATATTCGGAATCCCTTATTTCTTCAATCAGAGCAACAATATCCGTACCGTCGGAGTAGTCCGTTCCCTCTCTGAAAGAACGCAGTATAAGTGAAACGATATCCTTATAATCACCGTGTGCTTCGGGACGGATTGTTAAAGCTTTTATGTCTGTTTTCATTTGCAGTTTACCTCAGCAGAAATGTCACTTGGTTATGCCGTAAATCGGGCCCTCTTCTCCGATTCTGCCGGTTGGCTTGAATCCCGTTTTTTCAAGGACTCTTACGGAAGCGATATTTTCTTTATCCACCTCGGCAGTCACGCAGTTGATTGCATTTTGCCTTAACGCCCAATCAACCGCCGCACCGACTGCCTCCGTTGCGTAACCGCAGCCCTGATAATCTTCGGCAATACCGTAACCGATTTCGGTTGAGCCGGATTCGTCAATGCCCTTAAAGCACAGTTCCCCGATGTGAGTGCCGTCTTTCAGTTCAATCATCCAAATCGCGTACCATTCCCATTCGTCGGGATGTGCAAGGCAGCCCTCAAGCATTTCCGTGTAGGCAATGCGCATAACTTCA
>CALAUI010000027.1 GCA_937892115.1 uncultured Clostridia bacterium
GACTACTCTGAGACAAAATGTACCTCGTGTTTAAGTTCACTCCGCTCGGCTTGATGTTTTACTGATCAGCTTAATCTTCGTTTCATAGCAGCCGTCTGCTTCGTTGCCCTCAATCGGTCGCAAAATACTCAACGGTTATCCGTTATAATTCTTCTTTTACTCCCCTCTTGAAATTATTGCGGATTGGTATTATTATGGAATAAATAATTATAAGGAGAAGTATTATGAATTATATCAAGACAGATAAAGCACCCGGTGCAATCGGACCCTATTCTCAGGCAATAACCGCCAACGGTTTCCTTTTTACTTCAGGTCAGATTCCCATTAACCCCGCAACGGGAAACGTTGATGCCGTTACTATTGCCGAGCAGGCGCATCAGTCCTGCAAAAATCTTGCCGCAGTATGCGAAGCGGCAGGCACTTCTCTTGACAAAGCGGTAAAGACGACCTGTTTCCTTGCGGATATGGCTGATTTTGCGGCATTCAACGAAGTATATGCTCAGTATTTTACTTGCAATCCCGCCCGTTCCTGTGTTGCGGTCAAAGCACTTCCCAAGGGAGTTCTCTGCGAAATCGAGCTTGTTGCAGAGTTATAATTCACATTAAATAAAAACGGAGAAATTATGGGAAACGTTGTTGCGATAGGCGGCGGTTTTGATATTGAGCCCGCCCATGAATGGAAGCTTGCCCGCTATCTGTATTCTCTGACAGGCAAGGAGCGTCCGAATTATCTTTATATGCCTTCGGGATTTGGCGGATACAGCGAAAAGTATATAGATAAACAGTTTGCTCTCGGCTGTGAAATTGACATTTTACGCTATTTTGATGATTCTCAGGCAGAGATGGCTGAAAAAATCAGATGGGCAGATATTATCTTTATGCCCGGCGGGAACTCCACTTTCCCCATTCATATCTGTAAAAAGAAGGAAGCGGATAAATACCTGCGCGAGGTCTTTGAGGAAAAAGAAACCGTTCTTTCGGGTAAATGCGCAGGCGCAATGTTCTGGTTTGAAGAAAGCTATGACAACGACGGTCCCGATGACAGCTTTGAATTCATTAAGCCCCTGGGCTTTATCCCCTATTGTATGTGTCCCCATTTTGATAGCCCCGAGTGGATGCCGTTTGAGGACCTTGCAAAGACGAGAAAGCTGTCAAGCATTGCCATTGACAACGGTGCCGCTATCAGCTTTTTAGGTGATAAGCGCGAAATCTTTACCGTATCCGGCAAAGAAAAAGTCTATCTCTTTGATGCAAATAATAACTACAAAAAGATTGACCTTACCGTTGATAATGAGGCACTTGCTTCGCTGTAAATATAAACAACCCGCCGAAAATTTTTCGACGGGCTTTTTTGCTTTATTCGGGTACGGTGACAAAGTATCCCTTGGTTGTCATTGTTACAACTTCTGCTGCTCTTGAAACTGAGGTCCTGCCCTCACTGTCTGTTACGGGCTGCTGCGGCTCGGATGTTTTATCAATTTTTACCAGTTCGGCAAAGGTCATATTATAGCTTTTCATCAGATAATCCGCTGTTGCCTTTGCTCCGATATTGAAGCAGTATCTGTAACCGATGATATTGGTTTCAACGTAACCGCTTTCATATATTCTGAGGTATTTAGTTGAGACGTTCAGCTCGTTGATGTCTACGGTGATTGTTAAAAATATTCCGCCCGGCTCCGTCTGAACGTTTGATGCGTTTTTGCCGGATTTCAGCATAGCCGAAACGTCTTTGGGCGAAACCGGCATATCAACTCTTTCGCCCAAGCTTCTGATTCTTTCATAGGTGACCGTATTATCCCAGTCAAGGTCCTCCATCATCCCGGCAAGCGTTTCGGGCTGATAGCTGACATTCATATAGGCGACGGGATAATCAAGCAAGGGGAATTTTACACCGATTACGAAATCCGTTCCGAAGCCCTGAAGCGATACGATATCGGCGACCTGTGTGTATTCCTTATCAAGATTATCGGTTGCCTTAAGCATAAAATTCTTTTTTAATACGGTCGGATTTCTGAAATTGTATCGGCTTTCGTAACGGTCACCCGTATAAACGTATTCTTTTCCGTTGTAATTTACAACGTTGAATCTTGACGGCAGAGACCATTTGCTCCAGCTGTCGTCCTTACCGTATGCGGTTTCCGCGGCTGTTGTGGAAATTGACGGGAGTTTTCCCTTGTCCGGGTAGGAATATGCTGCGCCGGAGCGGTTCGTTTCCGTTTTTTCGTCCGTCAGAAGAACCGTTGTGCTGCCGTCAATATAAAACTCGTTGCCCTTATCGTCAACATATAAATCGCTTTCCCCTTTTACTTTATGAGCAATCGTAGTTTCAATTTTACCGTTTTCATCGGTGAAGCTGACCATTACCGTGTCGTTTTCACCGGTTTTTGATTCTGCGGAAATCTTAACACGGTCGTTTCGCATTATTTTTATACCCACAGCACAGCCGATGATGACAATAAGCGATGCCGCTGCGGCGATAAACGGCCTTATGGTTACGCCTGAGTTACGTTTTACGGGAATTTCGGGTTTTGTTTCTGCTTCGGATATCTCTTTTTTCAGTTCGTCCCATTTGTCGGGCACTGATTTATATGCTTTTTCTTTAAGCGATTTTTCAAGCTTACTTTTCATTCTGCTCACCTCCGGAATAAATTTTACCAAGCTTTTTGACAGCGTTGTTGTAGGTCCAGAATACCGTGCCTTTCGGCAGATTCAGTTCCTTTGCGGTCTGTGTGAGAGTCATATCGCCGAAAAGTCTCAGCATAACAATATCACGTTCTTTTTTGTTAAGGGAATCAAGCATTTTCAGAGCCGTAAGTCTTTCGTCGGAGCGATTGATATATTCGGTTTTATCCGCAATATTTTCCGCTTCGTCTATGGACAGACTGACCCTGTTTCGCCTTGATAAATCAATCGCTTTGTTTTTTGCGATTGTAAAAATCCAGCTTGAGCCCTTTTCTCCGGCACGGAATGATGCCGAACTGCGCATAACGGAGATAAAAGTATCCTGCATAACGTCCTCTGCGGTATCCGGATTACCGGTCAGACGCAATGCGTAAAAATACACGGGCTTGCTCATTCCTTTATAGAGGGTTTCCAGAGCAGCCATATCTCCAAGGGCAATTTTTTTAATCAGATTGTTGATTTCGTGATTTGTCATTCTCTCACCTCCTTCGCATATCATAACGGAGCAAAATCAAAAAGTATTTGAATTATTTAAAATTTATCATAAATATTTTTTACGGTCAATTATATTGAAAAAAGCGGCGGAATTTAGTATAATGACACTGCGTTGTATCCTTACGGAACAGCAGCAGGAGGAATTTAATATGAAAGAATCAACAAAAAAGGCAGTAGGGCTCGGTTTGCTTACCGCAGTCGTCGTTGTTTTGCAGATGTCGGCGGTTGTGATAAGATTCGGAGTCTTCCAGATTTCCCTTGTTCTCATTCCGATAGTAGTCGGTGCGGCATTATACGGAATAAGCGCGGGAGCGTGGCTCGGATTTGTTTTCGGAGCAGTTGTTCTGCTCAACGGAGACGCCACGGCATTTTTTGCCATTAGCGTGCCCGGAACAATAATCACCGTTCTCGTCAAGGGTATGACGGCAGGATTATTATCGGCGCTTGTCTATAAACTGATTGAATCAAAAAGCAGGACGGCTGCCTGCTTCGGCGCGGCATTTACGGCACCCGTTGTCAATACGGGGATATTCGTTCTCGGCTGCCGTATATTCTTCTTTGATACACTCAGGGAATGGGCATCGGGCGCGGGCTATGAATCTGTATGGAAATATATATTGATTGCCTTTATCGGAGGCAATTTTCTCATAGAGCTTGCAGTAAATATGATACTCAGCCCCGCGGTGGTCAGAGTAATTGACCTGGGAAAAAGAAAGCATTTGAGAGGATAATCATATATGAAATCAAAAAAGAAAAGAATTACGGTGACCGCGGCGGTATTCTGCATATTGCTGACGTTAATTATGTCGGGATGCGATAAAACCGAAGTCCCGAAGCCCGATTCATCGGGAATCGTCACTTCCTCAACTAAAGCCGAAACGGAAAAGGAAGCGGGCAAAGAGGCCACGGTTATGGGCGAAGGAAACACGGCGTTTGATTTTGCGGTCATTGATGCGGACGGTACGCAGACGGATTTTGAAATCCGTACCGATAAAATAACCGTGGGAGATGCCCTTCAGGAGCTGGGACTTATTGACGGCGACGAAGGTCAGTACGGGCTTTACGTCAAGACCGTCAACGGCGTTACTTATGATTATGATAAAGACGGAAAATACTGGGCGTTTTATATTGACGGAGAGTACGCTTCCTCCGGAGCGGATACCACGGATATAGTACCCGGCTCGGTATATTCCTTCAAAGCAGAATAAAGGAGAAATAATATGAAAAAGACGTTCAGATCAGTTATTGCGATACTGCTTTCACTCATGCTTGTCGCAGGTACGCTTTGCCTTTCGTCCTTTGCAGAGGATAAAACCGTAAAATTCGCAATCGCATCGGATACTCATGTTGATGACATTTCCGAAACCCTTGAGGTAAATTTCCCCGAGAGCAATCTTTATTTCCATGCAGACGGCTCCGGCAATCTTTATTCGGAATCCACCGCAATTACAAAGCAGTTCCTTTATGATGCCACCGGAAACGGTGCAGACTTCATTCTTGTCTGCGGCGACCTTACAAGGTCGGGCACGGAGGAACAGCATCTCAGCGTAGCGCAGATTTTCAGATCCTTTATGCAGGAAACCGAAATTCCCGTTTACGTAATTCCCGGCAATCACGACCATTTTGACAGTACGCCCGACGAATTCAAGCAGTATTATGCCGAATTCGGCTATGATAATGCGCTTGTCGTTGACGATAAGACCGCATCATATACCGCTGATATTCCCGGCAATTTCAGACTTATCGGCGTTGACTCCACCAATCCCGGCTCAAACGGAGACGGTATTGACGGCAGACTTCTCAAGTGGATTGAAACACAGGTAAGCCAGGCAAAGAAGGACGGCAAAGAGGTCATCTATATGATGCATCATCCCCTTCTTGAGCATCTTTTCCTCGGCAGAATAATCATGAAGGACTTTATCGTCAGCAATACCGACTATATGGCAGAGAAATTCTGCGATATGGGTATCAAAATGGTATTTACCGGTCATGAACACGGCAACGATGTTGCTTCCTTTACCGGCAGGAAAGGCGATACCGTCTATGACGTACTTACTACGGCGCTTACGGCATATCCTCTTGAATACCGTATGGCAACCTATAACGGTGAAGAGTATAAATTTGAAATCAACGGCATTGACGAGTGCGATTTTGATTCCCTTGTTAACGGTTATAATGCCGAACAGCTTGCCCTTATGGAAAGCGATTATGAAGAATATGCAAGAGGATGCTTCAGATATGCAATCGAGAAGAAAATCCTTAAGTATACCAGCCCCGATTTTATCAAGGATAAGCTGAAGGTCACGGACGGCGCGCTGGCGGACGTGGTTGACGACCTTATGAGTCTTGTGGTTGAAGCCCTTGATATGCCTCTTTACGACAGCGGCGAGGGAGTCAGCATTCAGTCGCTTGCAGAGAGCAAGGGCGTTACCATTCCCGACTCCGAATATAATACTCTGTGTGAGCTTGCTTCGGCGGTAGTTGCCCTGCATTATCACGGCGATGAAAATATGCCCAGCAGCTCTACTCCCGAATGCGAAATCCTCGTAAAAGGTCTTAATACCGGGCTTGAATATATTCTTTCAAATTGCGGTAACGGACTGAATGTGCTCAATATGATAGCCGCCGATGCCTTCGGTGAAAACAGCAGCGAAGCAAAGCAGCTTTCAAAATGGTTTACGGCAGTAAAATTCGGCAAAGAGGATTCGTATAAAATTGCAGGTCAGGTGCTTTATCCCCTGCTTGACAATTTCACCTTTGACAAGGCACCCGGCGACAGAGACATCACGATAAAAGTAAATCAGGATAAGAGCGCAATCACCTTCGCTGATTGGATCAAAGCAATCTTCAGATACATCTTCAATCTGTTCAGAGGCGTATTTTATCTTAAATAATTTACGGGTTAATTAAGGGCCATCCTGCGGGATGGCCTGTTGATTTTTACAGAGAGAGTATCTCAATAACAGCAAAACAATTGTTTGCCCACACACTTTGTTGACAATTTTCAGTCGTTTTGCAAAATCTGTCTATTTGATTGATGTTCAAAAATATGGTATAAATAATGAATAAACATCTTTATTGCTATACGCGGAGGAAAATTTTATGAAAATGACAAAGAAACTGTTTTCACTCCTGCTCTGCGCCGTTATGGTGCTGGGCTCGGTTGCCGTCGGCAGTGTAACAGCAGCCGCGGAAACCATAGACAGCGGCTCCTGCGGAGCGAACGTTACCTGGTCTCTCTCCGGCGACGGCGTGCTGACGATTTCGGGAAAGGGAAAAATGAATGATGTGGGACCTGAGGATGCTGTCTGGCATCTCAGGGGATATTCTGATTTGATAAAATCCGTAGTTATAAAAGAGGGTGTAACAAGCGTCGGAACTAACGCGTTTTATAATTGCACAAATCTTACGGACATATCTCTCCCCGACAGTATTACGGCCGTCAGAACAGACGCGTTTTTCGGCACCGATTATTATAACAATGAGGCAAACTGGAAGGATGGCGCCCTCTACGTCGGTAACCATCTCATAAAATGCGTTACCGATGCAACGGAATTTGCCGTAAAAGAAGGCACAAAAACAATTGCAGGTGAAGCGTTTGCCAATTGCGGTCTTACAAGCGTGATTCTTCCCGAAGGTATTACAAGAATCGATGATCATGCGTTTTTTGATTGCAAAAATCTTACAAATCCAATCATTCCCGACAGCGTTACAGGCATCGGTATTTATGCATTTTACGGCACGGGTTATTATAAAAATGAGGCAAATTGGGAAAACGGAGTCCTCTATATCGGCAACAATCTCATAAAATGCAATACCGACGCAATGGAATATAGCGTAAAAGAAGGTACAAAGATAATTGCAGACTATGCATTTGAGGAGCGCGAAGGTCTCACGAGCGTAAACATTCCCGACAGTGTTACATGTATCGGTGATTATGCATTTGCGGATTGTCATAGTCTGAAAAGCATAAATATTCCCGGGAGTGTTACAAGAATCGATGATTGTGCGTTTTGGAATTGCAATTCTCTTACAAGTGTAACCATTTCCGACGGTGTTAAAAGCATCGGTAATTTTGCATTTTCAGGGTGTAGCAATCTCAAAAGTATTTCTCTTCCCGCCGGCGTTGACTGCATAGAAATCGGAGCATTTAACAGTTGCTTCGGACTGACAGACGTTTATTATGGCGGAACGGAAGAACAAAGCGAAGAAATTGAAATCCGGAATGAAAACGAATGCCTGACTGATGCCGACTGGCATTTTCACACCCACTCAATGAGCAAGACTCAGGCGAAGGACGCCACCTGTACCGAAGACGGTAACAACGAATATTACACCTGCTCAACCTGCAACAAGGTATTCAAGGACATTGAAGGTAAAAACGAAACAACAGTTGAAGCAGAAACCATTAAGGCGGGTCACGATTACGTAAATCACGAGGCAAAAGCACCCACCTGCGAAGAAGTGGGATGGGAAGCATATCAGACCTGCTCAAGATGTGATTACACTACGTATAAAGAGATAAAGGCACTTGGCCACTCCTTTTCAAACTACGTTTACAACAATGACGAAACCTTTGACGAAGACGGAACGGAAACAGCGAAATGTGACCGCTGTGACAAAACGGATACAAGAGTAAAAGTGGGTTCAAGATATCAGCTCAGACTGACAATCAAGGGTTACAAGCCCACACTTGACGTGGATTACTATTCAACCGTTACCTTCAACTGTGAAGATGAAATTCCCGAGGGATATACAATCAAGTGGTCAAACGGTCAGACCGGCGAAACCTGTACCGTTAAAAAGCTTGAAACCGAAACAAAGATTTCCTGCTGGCTTGAAAAAGACGGAGAAAAGATTGACTCCTCAGAAAGTGACGAAGTAACCGTCAACGTAAACGACGGATTCTTTGCAAAGATTGTTGCCTATATCCGCATTATTTTCGGCTTGCTTCCCAAGTACGTTGATTTCGTTAAAATGAATTTCTTTAACAGTCTTCCCGTTATTTCCTGCTGACAACCTCATAAAATATAAGAACTGCCGTTCCTTAGGGTACGGCAGTTTGCTTTTGTTTTTACTTTCGGTGTTTTTTCCTTTGCAGAGGTCACAGATTCTGCGTCCTGCAACAGAAAAACAGCACCCGATACGGATGCTGTCCTTTGGTGGTCGTTACAGGACTTGAACCGCGTCCTCACAAGCTCCGTATCGTTCGCACCTGCATTCGCAGGTTCTCATTCACTGCGCTGCTCGTCCTTTTCCCCTACAAGACCCGTCTTGTAGGGGACCCCCTTTGCAGAGGCCACAGATTCTGCGTCCTGCAACAGAAAAACAGCACCCGATACGGATGCTGTCCTTTGGTGGTCGTTACAGGACTTGAACCGCGTCCTCACAAGCTCCGTATCGTTCGCACCTGCATTCGCAGGTTCTCATTCACTGCGCTGCTCGTCCTTTTCCCCTACAAGACCCGTCTTGTAGGGGACCCCCTTTGCAGAGGTCACAGATTCCGCGTCCTGCAACAGAAAAACAGCACCCGATACGGATGCTGTCCTTTGGTGGTCGTTACAGGACTTGAACCTGTGACCTCCCGCACGTCAAGCGGATGCGCTACCAGCTGCGCTAAACGACCGAATATTATGATGTTTTGGGTTGTGCTTCTCTGAAGCTTTTATCTTTTGAGCCGCTGCGCTTCCGGTTACAACATAGTCGCACTGTTCACCTTAGTTCACATTGCTCCTTGTTGTGCCCAACCGCTCCGTCTCGCTTCATCCGCCACAGGCGGCGCTCGACTCTGCGTTCCAGCTACGCTAAACGACCGAATATTGTGTTCGTCAAACTCAATTCATTTGACTGTGTAATTATATATTATGACGTTCATTTTGTCAAGGATATATTTATTTTGTTATTATCATCACTCGGTATAGGCAGGAATTATGCGGGGCGGTATCATCTGATGCCGCCCTATACTGTCATTCATGGCGAAAACGGGATTTTTGATTTCGGTTTATTTGATTCTTTTCTCATCGCAGGAGCATTTCTGCGGTTATATTACAATATCCGCCCCCCATTATACGAGGGCGGATATTTCGTTATGTACACGAATGAATTACTTTTTGTCGATTCTTCCGACAATATAATCAATGGTCGTGCGATAATAATCTGCTAATTTCCATAATAAACTAATTGGTATTTCGCGCTTTTCGTTTTCGTATTGAGAGTAAGTGTTTTGCTTTATATTCAGAAAGTCAGCGATTTGAGATTGCTTTAAATCGTTGTCTTCCCGTAGATCACGGAGTCGCAAATAATCACCCCTATGAATTATTTGCTAAGATATTACAACATCACATACTGAGATATTGACATATATCTCAAAATGAGATATTATTATCACAATTCATGTGCTGTTGCTTAAACGTTTTTATATTACTTGAGAGACTGTTTGCTTAGGAGGCAAATTATGGTGGATTTATTATCAAAAGGTACTTTCAAACCAATTGATACGTCTTTTTTGACAGAAGGTCATGAGGTTTTAATGGAAGTGGCGAGAGTTCAGGAAAATTGGGGTAAAGGAGATACAGACACCTTTATAAATGAACTTAGAGATTCTATGGCCGGATACTATCTTGGCTATGATTTGGTAAATGTAGAAAAACATGGATTTGATTGTAAAAAAAGTGAAAAAGAAGACGTGTTTTTAGAGGTAAAGTCTGCTTCGTTTGCGGCAAAATCGTGGGGAGCGACTTTTAACGATACCACTTATGAAAAAGCAGATTGTTTCAAGATGAATAATGTTTTCTTGTGCTTGGCAGTCTGGAAAAATGCAAGTGACCTTTTATTTATGATATACGGACAAAATCCTGAAATAGGTGAATTTTTGGAATCAAAAGTCAGGAGTTTCAAAAACGGTAACGGTGTACGTTCAACACAGAGTATAGGGTTGCCTCAATTGGTGTTTGATTATGGATTTGATGTTATTTGTGTGAACAGAACAAAGGAACAGGTTAGGTCTATTTTAGGATTAAAATCTACAAAATTTACCACTATGAGATTAAGTAGTTTTTTAGACCTTGATGAATATAGGGCGAAATATAAATTGAATTGATGCTTTTTCTGGAGGAAAAATGTTAATTTGCGGAAACACATTAGATGAGTTAATGAAAATTGAATCTGATTCTGTTGATATGGGAGTTACATCTCCGCCATACAATAAGAAAGGTAATAAAGGTTGGCTTGTAGATCAAGTCAAATATGCTAATTATCGAGATAGTATGAGCGAAGAGGATTATCAACAAAATCAAATAGAGGTTTTGAATGAACTGTATAGGGTAATCAAACCGGGAGGAAGCTTTTTTTATAACCATAAAACGAGATGGGACCGGGGAATAATGATTCATCCGATGCATTGGTTAGCCAAAACAAAGTGGACAGTTCGTCAAGAGATAATATGGGACAGAACTATTGCTGCAAATATTCGTGGCTGGAGGTTTTGGCAGACTGACGAGAGAATATATTGGTTGTATAAACCCGAAAACGGAAATTATATAGGCAAAGAATTAGAAAGCAAAGACGCGCTACTTACATCGATATGGAGAATAACGCCGGAAAGAGCCCAAAGGCATCCCGCTCCTTTTCCTGTGGAATTGCCTTTGAGATGCATTCTTTCAACACTAAAGTCTGAAACAGGAGTAGTAATAGACCCTTATTGTGGTAGCGGAACTACAATGATATGTGCAAATTATTTGGGCTTTGATTATGTTGGAATTGACATTTCATCTGAGTATATAGAAATAACAAAAAACAGACTTGCAGATTATAAGGATGAGATACCTGCTATGCAGGCAGAAATAGAAAAACATAAGGTAAGTAAAACATTTAAGCAAAGAAAAGCAGAAGGAAAATACAAAGATAAAATCAATACTGACAAAGACAAATAGCAATTTGCAGATTTAATACCTTTATTCAGCACCCGCTTCGGCCGGGTGCTTTCTTTAATTTATATTTACAAACAAAAAAATCATCTTTTTCTTATTCCGAATATATCTTGATTTGCCGTTAAGTAAATGATAAAATTACTATGTATACATAAAATTCAAAAGAGGGGATGATTTGTTTGAAGAGATTCAAAAAGGCACTCAGCGTTTTGCTGACAATCACAATGCTTTTCGGCTTTTCGGCAGTTCCGGTCGACGCGGTTGACAAAAAGGAATTTACGAACGATATGTCGAGAGTGTTGCAGAGCGGTTATTACGTTGTTGACGGAACGTTTATGTTTTACGGTGACGACACAAACGTTAACGGCCTTGAAATCGCGGCGGATGCAACCGTCTGTATTGAAATTACAGAGGGCTCCGTTCTCTGCGTTCGCGGCAGGGATGCTTACGGAACGGCGGGCGCCGGTGCCGGTATTTACGTGCCTGAGGGCTCGACCCTTATCGTCAGAGGCAGCGGTGATCTGAAGGCGGTGGGCGGTAATGCGGCAAACGGCGGAAACGGCTTTGACGGCGGAAACGGTCAGTCAAAAATAAACGGCAACGATGAAGCGCGCGGCGGCACGGGCGGCATGGGCGGCTACGGCGGCGGCGGCGCAGGTGCAGGCATCGGAGGTATGGGCGGTAAAGGCGGAGCCGGCGGTCTCGGCGGCTTCGGTGCTCACGTTAAGGATGCGAGTGACTACTATTGGTATTACGGCGGTAACCCCGGTGAGTACGGAAAATTGGGATCTGACGGTTTTTCAATGGGTACCGTTTGCATAAATACCGAAGTTAATCTTGAAGTTTCCGGCGGTAAGGCCGGTCAGGAAGGCAAAAGCGGAGAATTCGGAGCCAGCAGTCTCTTTGATGCCTCCGGTACGTTATATGACTACAGCTACGGCGCAGGCGGCGGAAGCGGCGGCGGCGGAAAGGGCGGCAATGCAGCCGGTTCAATCGGCGGCGGCGGAGGCGGCGGTGCAGGTGCAGGCGGCGGAGGCGGCGGTGCCGCAATGTGCAACGACTACACAAGCGCTCCCGGTGCAGGTGATGAGCCCCACAGTGAAGAAGGCAGCGGCCGCGGCGGCGGATATGACGAATACGGAGACATTGTTCCGCCCACAAAAATGTACTGGGACGAAGGAGTTAATTTATACGGCGGCGTAGCCGGCTGGTTTTCGGGCGGCGGTGTCAACGGTAAAAACGGCAAGTGCATTTTCCACACTCATATGTTTGACAAAAACTGGTCCTTTACCGAGACAACGCACTGGCACAGCTGCATTGCCGATGACTGTGACATTCTTCTTACTCCCGGAATCGATTATACAAACTGCGAAGAACCGGAAGTTGCTTACGGTGAGCATCAGTGGGTAGACGGCAAGTGCTCTGTCTGCGGCTTTGACGGATTTATGATAAATGAAAACGGCATAGTTCTTAAATACTGCGGCCCCGGCGGCGATGTTGTTGTTCCCGACGGTGCGGTTGCCATCGTTTCGGACGTTCTTTGCGGCGGCGACGTTACGGGCATCACGTTATCGGAAAGCGTAAAAAATATCGGCAAGGAAGCTTTCAGCGATTGCGATACTCTTACAAAGCTTGACCTCGGAAAAGTAAACATTATCGGCGAATCCGCATTTGTAAACTGTACCGCACTCACAAGCATCAGAATCCCCTCCTCGGTGAAGACAATAGGCGATAAGGCGTTCCAAAACTGCAATGCCCTCACAACTATTGCGGTTGAATGGGAAAAAGCCGAAGATATCATTATACCGGGAGAGGATGCATTTGCCGGTAACAGAGAAAACCCGATAACCTTAAGAGTTCCCGTAGGCACGGCAGAACTTTACAGAGCGGTTGACGTGTGGAAGGATTTCAATATAATTGATGACCACGATCACAATTTTGATACCGAGTGGACGGGCAACAATTTTGCCCACTGGCACGCATGCACGGAGCCCGGCTGCCCGATAAAGGATTATTCATCCTGCGGTTTTGATGACGTTGCTTACGGTTGGCACGAATGGACTGACGGTGTCTGCTCGGTTTGCGGCTACAAGTGTAACCATATCTGGCTTAACGGCGAGTGCGAATACTGCGACACGGTATGCGATCACACGTGGGAGGAAGGCACGTGTACAAACTGCCGTTTGAAATGTACTCATGACTGGCAGAACGGAGTGTGCACAATCTGCGGCTTTGACGGCTTTATTATCAGGGGTACTGTACTTGAAAAATACAGGGGACCCTGTGAGGAAATAACCGTGCCGAATACCGTAACCGAAATCGGTTTTGAGGCATTTGAAATTTCCTTGGTCAAAAAGGTAATTCTGCCCGATACCGTGGTCAAAATTGCCATGGACGCTTTCAGCAGCAGTAGTACGCTTGAGGAAATAATTATCCCCGAATCGGTTGAAGAAATCGGTTCCTTTGCGTTCATCGGATGTTTCAAGCTTAAAAGCATAAAAATTCCCGGCTCGGTTAATGTAATAAATACCGCCACGTTCAGGAGCTGCGAGGCACTTGAATCGGTTTATATTCCCGAAAGCGTCAAATATATATCCGAGGATGCATTCCTCGACTGTCCGGCTCTCAAGGATATCTACGTCAGCTGGCCCGAAGCAGGTGCCATGCCCGCTGTTGAAAGAACGGCATTCGATAACGAGGATATTCCTTCCGTCAGACTTCACGTACCCGAGGGCAAGGGTAAAATATACGAAAAAGACGAATTCTGGAGTCAGTTCATTATAGTTGACCCGCTTGTTGAGGCGAAAACGGAAGCACTTGATGCGATTGAGCAGGCGAAGACCGTATACACCTCCGATGAAGCGGTTTCGGCTCTCAATTCAGCTGTTCCTCTTATTGAATCCGCCGAAACGGTGGTTCAGGTCAGCGAGGCAAAGCAGAATGCTTTTTCTGCCGCGGCGAATGCAGACGGAAATCTGGCTTCGGCTCAGAGTACGGCTGTTGCCGAGCTGAACGGAATCAAGGCGGGCTGTCAGTCCGATGCCGCAAAGACGGCTATTGATAACGGTATTGAAGTCATCAATTCCGCCAAATCGGTTGACGTTGTTTCCGAAACACTCGGCAGAGTGAAGGAAGAGGCGGCCGAGCTTGAAAAAGCTCTTTCGGATGCAAAGTGTGAGGCAGCGGAAAAGCTTGAAAATGCAAAATCAAAGCTTGTCAGTGAGGATTATATTGCGCCGGTTGACGATGCAATCGGCAAGGTTGAAAAGGCAACCGGTGTTGAAAGCGTTAATGAATACGAGGCCGAGGGTCTGACCGCATTTGAAAACGCGATTGCCGAGGCAAAGAAAAATGCCGTTGACGAAATATCCTCCGGCCTTGAGGACGTATCTGATGCCTCTGCTCAGATAGCAGAGCTTGCAGCAAAAGCAATTGATATCTGTGAAAACGAGCGGGATATCATTGAATTGAAAGAAAACTTTTACGCCGCAATAACGGCTCAGAAGGCAAAGGAAGAAGCAATCGCAAAGCTCGGTGAAGCGGCTGACGAATACGTTTCGGACGAGGCAAAGGCGATACTGTCTGCCGCCGCTCCGAAGATTATCGAAGCAGGCGATGCCGCGGGCGTGAATGCCGTACTCAATAATGCACTTGCCGCAGCCGGAGAAGCGGAAAAAGCTCTTTCTCAGGCGAAAGCTCAGGCAAAGAAAGAGCTGGCGGATGCTAAGGCGGGCGCCGCTTCCGAGGAAGCAAAGCTTGTCTGTGACAATGCACAGAGCGCTGTTGATTCGGCAACATCTGTTGAAGCTGTCGGCGAAACAAAATCAGCCGTACTCAATGATATGGCAGCTGCCGACAGTGCGCTTGAAAACGCAAAGGCGCAGGCAAAATCCGCCATTGACAAAGTACTCGGCGGTGAGCCCACCGCAAGCGCAAAAACTGCCGCCGAAAAGGCAAAGTCCGAAATTGACAGGGCAGACAGCGTAAGCAAAGTAAAAGCCGCACAGACCGAAGGAGAAAAGAACGTCTCCGAGGGACAGAAAATCTGTGATTACTGCGGTAAGGAGCATAAAAACATCTTTGATGATATTGCCTGCTTCTTCAAAAAACTGTTTATGAGTATTGCAAATCTGTTTTCGGGCGGCAAGACCGACGGCAATAAATTCTTTGCATAAATGAGATAATAATTCAATCAGATTGAAGCACTCGCTTGCGGGTGCTTCTTTTTTTATATAATTGTTAATAAATACTTGATACTTGCATAAAATTCTGTCATAATATATGCTGTATGATTATGATAATGGCTGAATGTTTGTTTTCGGCAGAAGGAGTTATATTTTGGATAATCAGGAAATGAATATTGCTCTTGCACAGCTTCTCTTCCCCGATATTGACAAGACACCGGATTATTTTGAGGAGCTTTATCCCGCAAGAGATTTACCCGAGGGCGCAAGAGTTACCCGTTTCGCCCCCTCACCCACAGGATATCTTCACATCGGCGGACTTTTCGGAGCCCTTGTTGACGTGCTTACTGCAAGAGTTTCGGGCGGCAAAGCGTATCTGAGAATTGAAGATACGGATAAAAAAAGAGAAATAGACGACGGTGTTTCCGCAATTACCGACGGTCTTTCCGCTTTCGGCGTTGAATTTGACGAGGGCGTGACCGGATTCAATACGGAATCGGGAAAATACGGTCCCTATACCCAGAGCCGCAGAGTTGAGATTTATCAGACGATAGCAAAATCTCTCGTTGAGAGAGGACTTGCTTATCCCTGCTTCTGTACCGCAGACGAGCTTTCCGCTTTACGTGAAAAGCAGGAGGCGGAGGGCGCACTCATCAGAGGATATTTCGGAAAGTATGCGAAGTGCCGCAATCTCACCCTTGACGAAATCAAGGCAAATCTTGATGCCGGAAAGCCCTGGGTGCTCCGTTTCCGTTCAGACGGCAGCGATGATAAGAGAATTACCTTTGAGGACGTTATCAGAGGAAAAATTGAAATGCCCGAGAATACCATTGACGAGGTGCTTCTCAAATCCGACGGTATTCCCACCTATCATTTTGCCCACGTTTGCGACGACCATTTCATGCACACCACTCACGTAATCAGAGGCGAGGAATGGATTTCGTCCGTTCCCAAGCATATAGCTCTCTTCAAGGCGTGCGGATATAAAGTGCCCAAGTTCGCCCACACTCCCCAGGTAATGAAGATTGACGAGGAAACAGGCGAAAAGAGAAAGCTTTCAAAGAGAAAAGACCCCGAAGCTGCAGTAAGCTACTTTGTGGTTGAGGGCTTCCCCAAGGAAAGTCTCATAGAATACCTGCTCACTCTTATCAGCTCCGGCTTTGAGGACTGGCGCAGAGCAAATCCCGATGCCGCCGCAATGGATTATCCGTTCAATCTTAAGAAGATGAGCAACAGCGGCTGTCTGTTTGACCTCGTAAAGCTCAACGACGTGAGCAAAAACGTTATCTGCCACATGAGCGCTTCAACGGTTTATGACAGAGTTGCCGCATGGGCAAAGGAATATGATGAGGAATTCTACGATGCGATTTCTGCCGATTCCGCAAGGGCAACGGCTATCCTCAACATTGACAGAGAAAACCCCAAGCCCCGCAAGGATATCGCAAAGTGGAACGAGGTAAAGGACTATATTTCATATTTCTATCCGCAGTTCTATCAGAAGGATTACACCCTCCCCGAAAATATCGGCAAAGAGGATGCAAGGGCGATACTTGAAAAATATGCCGCAGCCTTCTCTCTTGATGACGATAAGGATATGTGGTTCCAAAGAATCAAGGATATGTGTGAGCCCCTGGGCTTCACTCCCAACGTCAAGGAATATAAACAGAATCCCGATGCCTTCAAGGGTCACGTAGGCGACGTTTCAACGGTAATCAGAATCGCTCTGACCTCAAGAAGAAATACACCCGACCTTTACTCAATCATGCAGCTTCTCGGCGCCGACGAAATCAAGGCACGCCTTGCGGATGCAGCCGCAAATCTCAAGTAAATTCTCTTTTCCGAAAGGATATGTTACCAATGGAAGAACTTAACACCACATCAAATTTTATTCATGACTTTATAGATGAGGACCTTGCCGCAGGTGTAAACAGCCGTGTACAGACAAGATTTCCTCCCGAGCCCAACGGCTATCTTCATATCGGTCATGCGAAGGCAATCTGCATTGACTTTTCCACAGCCGAAAAGTACGGCGGCGAATGTAATCTCCGTCTTGACGACACAAACCCCTCAAAAGAGGACGTTGAATACGTGGATGCAATCAAGGAAGATATCGAATGGCTCGGCTACAAGTGGAATAAATGCCTTTATGCTTCAAGCTACTTTGATTTCATTTATGAATGTGCAATCAAGCTTATCAAAAAGGGCAAGGCATACGTCTGCGACCTTACCGCCGACGAAATCAGAGAATACAGAGGCACTCTCACCGAGCCCGGTAAAAACAGCCCCTACAGAGAGCGCTCAATAGAGGAAAACCTTGACCTCTTTGAGAGAATGACAAAGGGCGAATATAAAGACGGCGAAAAGACACTCAGAGCAAAAATCGATATGTCCTCGCCCAATATCAATATGCGCGATCCCGTAATTTACAGAATCGCTCACGTCAATCATCATCAGACGGGTGACAAGTGGTGCGTATATCCCATGTACGACTTTGCTCATCCTCTGTCGGATGCAAGAGAGGGCGTAACCTATTCGCTCTGCTCACTTGAATTTGAAAACCACAGACCTCTTTACGACTGGTTTATCAATGAAATCGGTTTTGAAGAGCCCCCCAGACAGATTGAGTTTGCCCGTCTTAATATCAATTACTGTGTGACCAGCAAGAGAAAATGTCTTGAAATGGTCAAAACGGGAATCGTTGACGGCTGGGACGACCCCAGAATGGTTACCCTCTGCGGTATGAGAAGAAGGGGCTATCCTGCTCAGGCAATCAGAGAATTTGTCAACAAGATAGGCGTTTCAAAGGCGTACAGCGTAGTGGATTACGGTCTGCTCGAATCCTGCGTAAGAGACGTACTCAACGCCAATGCGCCCAGAGCAATGGCAGTCCTCAATCCCCTTAAGGTGATAATTGACAATTATCCCGAGGGAAAGACGGAGGACGTTGAGGTTGAAAATAACCCCGACAAGCCCGAGCTCGGCAAGAGAATCGTTAAATTCTCAAAGGAAATCTTCGTTGAGAGAGAAGACTTTATGGTTGAGCCCGTCAAGAAGTATTTCCGTCTTTATCCCGGCAACGAGGTACGCCTCAAGGGTGCTTATTATGTAACCTGCACCGGCTACGATACAGACGATGAGGGCAACGTTACCTGCCTTCACTGTACCTATGACCCCGAGACGAAGGGCGGCGATTCACCCGACGGAAGAAAGGTCAAGGGCACTATTCACTGGGTAAGCGCGGTTGACAGCTTCAAAGCGGAAATCCGTCTTTATGACAGACTTTTCAATGCGGAAAATCCCGCAGGCGACGAGAATGTCAATTATCTTGATAACCTTAATCCCGATTCGCTTAAAATCCTTGATAACTGCCTTGTTGAGGGCGCACTCAGGGATTCAAAGCCCGGTGACACCTTCCAGTTTATGAGAAACGGTTACTTCTGTGTTGACAAGAAGTCAACCGACGATAAGATTATCTTTAACCGTACCGTAGCGCTCAACTCATCCTGGAAATAAGATTCAAGGAGGGTAAGTTTATGAAATATGTATATCGCGGAGTAAATGCACTGCTGGGCGCAGCCGCAATAGTATCCGCATTCTTTGTGAGTTTCTTCAGAATAGAGCTTTCGTTTACCGATAACGCCTGGGATCTTATCTCCAAGGTGGGCAATATCTTTGCCGCAAAAAAGCAGGCGGATCCTCTCCCCAGCGGCGGAGTGGGACTGCTTGAGGATTTTTCAATCAAGAGAATTATTGATTTGTTTACGGGAAAGGATGCTCTTTCAACTCTGTTTGAAGACACCAAGCTTTCCTGGCCCGTAATTTTCAATCCCATAAGAAACTGGCTCATCCTCTTTGTCGTGCTGTTTGCGCTGATTCTTGTCGCCGCCCTTTTCGTTATCGTATGGTCGGCTTGCAGCAACAGAAGAATGCCCATCTTCATAGCGGGTATTCTCGGCGTAATCTTTACAATCGGTATGATGCACGTTTTCAGACAGTGGGCAGCTCCTCTTTGTGACGGCACTATCAATGTAGCCGGATGGATTTCACAGAGGATTTTCGGCGCGTCTGATGCGGTAAGCGGAGTGCTGAAGACCGTTATTCAGGGACTTGTGGGTGTTGCGCTTGACAATATCTTCACCTTCAATATCGCTCTTTGCGGTCTTCAGAATGCGATGATCATCGTTTTCAGCTGTGTTGCGATATGGTCTGCTATTTTCTGGCTCGTTGACGTAGGCGATACAGAGGTAAAGGAAGAGAAGGAAGCATATAAGGAATACAGAGCTTCTCTTAAAGTCACGGAAAAGGCAAAGAAGGAAGCGGAAAATGCCCGTAAGGCGCTTTCCGAAGCGGAGGGCAGGGGCGAAGCCGAAACCCTTGAGCTTTCCGAAAAACTCAAAGAAGCCGAAAAAGCTTACGAAAAAGCAAAGAAAGAAACGGAAAAATTCTTTGAAAAAACAGAAGACGGCAAGGCAAAAATCCGCAGAGAAATGAAGAAAGCCGCAAAGGCAAAGGAAGCCGCAAGGCAGGCAAAGGAAACAGAGTAAAAATACGGGGTGAAGGTATACTTCACCCTTTTTTACAAGGGAGAGACAATATGAAAAGTATTTCTTTCGGCAATGTAAAAATCGGTGGGTTCTGGGGTAAGAGAATAGAAACCAACAGAACAGCCACCCTCACCACCGTTTACAACAGATTCAGGGAAACCGGCAGATTTGATGCCGTTGCCTGCAACTGGAAAGAGGGAATGCCCAACAAGCCCCACATTTTCTGGGATTCCGATATTGCAAAGTGGATTGAAGCGGCGGCGTACAGTATCAGATACACTCCCGATAAGGAGCTGGAAAGAAAGATTGACGAAACCGTTGACCTTATCGCCGCAAATCAGACGGAGGACGGCTACTTCAACAGCTATTATCTTTCGGTTGAGCCGGAAAACAGATTCACAAACAGAGACAATCACGAGCTTTACTGTGCGGGTCACCTCACGGAGGCCGCTATTGCCTATTATGAGGCAACGGGAAAGGATAAATTCCTCAAGGTCATGTGCAGATACATTGACCTGATTGAAAAAATCTTCAAGGATGAGGACTCCGCCGCATTCTGTACTCCCGGTCACGAGGAAATAGAGCTGGCGCTTGTCAGACTTTACGACTGCACGGGAGAGAAACGCTACCTTGAGCTTTCCCGCCATTTCATTGAGCAGAGAGGCAGATGCGAAAAGGACCTTAACTGCAGGAACTGGTGCGGGTCTGATTACGATCAGAGCGAGGTGCCTGTCAGAGAGCAGAAGGATGCCCACGGTCACAGCGTAAGAGCCGGATATCTTTACTGCGGTATGGCTGACATAGCCGCAAGGACGAAAGATAAATCCCTCTTTGATGCCTGCGACACAATATTTGACAACATAATAAACAAGAGAATGTATATCACCGGCGGTATCGGCTCTTCCTCTCACGGAGAGTCCTTTGCGGATGATTATGTGCTGCCCAACGACGTGGCATATTCCGAAACCTGCGCTTCTATTGCCCTGGCGCTTTTTGCCCGCAGGATGAGTGCTATGTGCCCTGATTCAAAATATGCGGATGCCGCCGAAAGAGCAATGTATAACGGCATACTTGCAGGCGTATCTCTTGACGGTCACGCATTTTTCTACGTCAATCCCCTTGAAATCAACATAGACAGACATAACGTCAATAAAAAGTTTTACTCAAGCCGTGAGAATCTGCTCACCCAAAGGATAGAGGTGTTCGGCTGCTCATGCTGCCCGCCTAACCTTGCGAGATTCGTTTCATCCATAGGCGATTTCCTCTATACGCTTGACGAGAATACGCTTTATATTCATCATTATATGGAGAGTGAAGCGGAGTTTGACGGTATCAGAGTAATTCAGCAGACGAGATATCCCTGCGAGGGAGACGTCAGAATTACCGTAAGCGGTATGAAGGGAAAGACTGTTGCCGTACGTATTCCCGGCTGGACAAAATACGTTTCCCTCAACGGCGAAAAGCTTGACGCGAGAATTGAAAAGGGCTATGCCTATATTGATATAACAAATGATGAACAAATCCTTGATTTCTGGTTTGAGATGAAAGCGCGCCTTGTGGCATCCAATCCTCTTGTTGACGGAAACGTCGGCAGAGCCGCTCTTTGCAGAGGCCCCGTGGTTTACTGTGCGGAGAGTGTTCTCAACGATAAAATCAAGCTGAATAACGTCACCCTTGACCGTAATCTTTCGGCGGGGCTGATATTCAACGAAGAGGTCGGCACTTACGAAGCGAAGGTAAAGGGCTGCGTTGACAAGCCCGAAGACGCGCTCTATTTTGATTTAGACTGTGCAAGGACCGAAGAGAAGGAAATAACGATGTTGCCCTACTATGCCTACGCCAATCACGGCGAAAGCGATATGCTTGTATGGTTCAGGGTGACAAATAAATAACCGGAGGAAAGAATATGCTTAAAATTAAAACCGAAGACAGACGGTTTGTTGACGCCGCAGGCAGACAGCGTATTTTCAACGGCGTGAATCTCTGCGACAAAGGCAACAACGAAAACGGCGAAAAGAAAAGACAGTATGCGGTTCCCTTTGACGAAAAGGTGATTTCCGGTCTTGCAGAGGCGGGATTTACAATCATAAGACTGGGTCTTACCTGGGACGCGGTGGAGCCCCATCCCGGATGCTATGACGAGGCATACCTTGACAGAGTTGAAAAGGTGGCGGACCTCTGCGAAAAATACGGCATCTATTTTTACCTTGATATGCATCAGGATTTGTATTACGGCGAAAAGGACCTTGCAGGTGACGGCGCACCGAAGTGGGCGTGCCTTACACAGGGTGCAAAATTCAATCCTCCCAAGTTCGTATGGGCAGAGGGCTATTTCTGGGGCAAGGCGACTCAGAGATCCTTTGACGCCTTCTGGAATAATGAGACCGTATTCGGTGCTCCCCTTCAGACCTGGTACAGAAATATGTGGAAGCACGTGGCGGAAAGATTTGCCGATCACCCCGCACTTTTCGGCTTTGACGTCATGAACGAGCCCTACCCCGGAACCGCGGGAGGTAAGGTATTCCGCAAGCTTATCGGCTCGGTGGCAAAAACAGTCATAACCGATAAGAGAGCTCCCATCCCCTTCCTTGCAAAGCAGCTTTTTTCGGGCAACGTCATCAGATGTCTTGAGCCCTTTGCGGATTACAGTCTGCTCAGGAAGGTAACAAGCGCCGGTGATAAGCTGATAGAAGATTTTGACAAGAATAAATATTCACCCTTCATCAACGGTGTGGCAGAGGCAATCCGTGAGGCAACCTCCAACGGTATTATAATGATGGAAAATTCATATTACTCAAATATGGGTATTCCCTATACCTGCCCTCCCGTTACGGTAAACGGCAAGAGAGAGGAACAGCTTTGCTTTGCTCCACACGCCTATGACCTTATGGTTGACACGCCCGAATACAAATACGCCAGCAACACCCGTGTAGGCGGCATATTTGACGAGCACAGAAGAAGTCAGGAACGTCTTGACGTTCCTCTGCTTGTAGGTGAATGGGGCGGTCAGAGTGAGGGTACGGAGTGGCTTGACCACATTGAATACCTTCTTGATAAATTTGACGGCTATCAGTGGGGCAATACCTACTGGGCATATTACGACGGTCTGTTTGAAAATCCCATCATGAGAGACCTTGTACGCACTTCCCCCATGGCTGTTACAGGTACAATAGATTCCTACGGCTACGACAGAGAAAAGAAAATCTTTACTCTTGAATATACCCAGGATAAGGAATTTGACCTGCCTACCGAAATTTATCTTCACGCCGAGCCGAAAAAGATAACCGCCGACGGCGAATACACCGCAGACGGTAAAATCCTGAAGCTGAAAACAGGCACGGGAAAGCATAAGGTAGTAATTGAATATTAAATAAACAGGAAGCCGGCCGTCTGATGACGGTCGGCTTTGCATTATGTTTTTGAGTATGTCTTTGTTTCAAGTGAATCCGCAAGCTTCTTGTTGATGTCGTCAAATTTTTCTTTGCCGATGTCAACGATTTCCTTTGTCTTGCAGTACATACAGCTTTTGAGGTTGCTTCCCTTGAAGTATCCGGTGACGGAGTTTTTGCATATACCGTTGAAAAATCCGTCAAAGGGGAGCTTATCCGAAAGAATGACTGAGGGTATTTTTGCTTCCTCAAAGGCGGTGAGCTTATCCTTGAGAGTATTTACCGTTTCCTTATCGGTATCTGTCACCGTAAGACCTGCGGCACAGCCGGTGCAGGCCATTGATGAGGCAAGCTCAACGGAAGGGTCGTCAATTATGATGATATGCTTATCTCCCGATGCGCGGATTTCCTTTGCGGCTCTTATACAGAGGTCGGAGTATCCGCTTTCCGCAGCGGGAAGCAGCTCATAGGCGGCAACGTTTTCATTTTCTCTGAAATGCTCGCTGAGTGATGAGACGAAAGCAATATACTTTTCCTCTTTGTCCTCCGGAGCGGAAAGAACCGTAAGGATTATTTTTATACCCGCTTTACCGCAAAGGTCGGTGATTTTGTCAAGATGCTCGGGCACGAGCGTGGCTTTGCCTTTTTTGCCGTATTTTTCCGTCAGAAAATCTCTTACGGGAATGCACAGACAGTTTATGCCCGCTTTTTTCAGGATTTTCAGGTCCTTTTCGCTTACGGACGAGTCAAGGTATCTGCCGAAAACCTCTCTTGCGCCGTAACTGCCGAATCTTTCTTCAAGGCAGTTGAAAATTTCTCTGCAGTCACCCGTGAGTGCCTTTCCGTTTTTTCTGCAAGAAACGGAAAATTCGCTTATGTTTATTCCTCTGAGCGATATTTCCGCGCCCTCACGGTTTACAAAGGAACTGCCGATACCGGTGATGATTTCCGGCTCCTTTGTTTCTTCGGGAGCGTTATTTTTCTCTTTATCCTTTTTTGCTTTGCTGCCGAGGATGCAGGCGGCAATTACCGGAATACCTGCGGCAAGTGTACCTGCCGTTAAGCAGACGAGTGCATATTTAGTGCCTGTTTCGGTTTTCATCAGTCATACCTTCTCGCATTTATAAATGATACGGTAGCTTCGGAACGCAGGATTGAGATTCCCTCCACGTCCTCACCGAGTACGAATTTTGAACTCTGCTGATAAAGGGGATAGAAAATGCCTTTTGAAATGATAAAGTCTTCAGCCGTCAGACAGCCGGTAATCATATCGTCGTCGTTGCACGCTTTGAGCGTGTTATCAACGATATTTGAGTAATAATCCGATGACAGACGGAAGGTGCCCTTGTCCTTGAATTTCGCAAGGAAGTCGGAGGCGTTCTGTCTGTCTGCGCTGATATATCCCAGAGCAATCTGAAAATCACCCGAGGAAACGGCGGCATCAATTCCCGCTTCCGAAACGTCGGAAACGCTGACCGCACATTCAAGGCCGAAAAGCTTCTGCCATATCTGCATCTGCTGACGTACGAGAGTGTCAACGGAGGCGGGGCATATAATCTTTATTGTAACCGAGGATTTCGCAAGCTCCGTCATACCCCAGTCCCAGAATCGCTTTGCCCGTTCCTCGTCATATTTTACCGTGGGAGTACGCGAGCCGATTTTGTTTCTGTAAGTTTCCGAGCCCGCAAGGCAGGAATCGGGAACAAGCCCGTAGGCGACCTTCATTTCTTCATTGACGGGCTTGAAAATGCTCTTGTCAATGGTCATACAGATTGCCTTGCGTATGCTTTCGTTTGCCAGCACACTGTCGGAGCAGTTGAATATGAATCCGAATACGGAATTATCTATTTCCTTGATTACGCTGCATTTTTCGGGGACTGCGCTCAGAGGAGAGAGAAGGGCGGCGGAAACACCCGCATTGCCGAGCTTCTTGCTGACCGAGTCAGGGTCATTGTCTATTGAAAGCGTTACGGATGAGGGAATGACCCGCTGACTGCCCGAATAGTATTTGTTTTTCTTGAGAGTAAGACCGCTGTCGGGGTCCCAGTAGCTGAGATAGAAGGGACCGTTGCACAGCAGATAAACGGAGCCCAGACCGTATCTGCCACCCGTTTTGTTGAAGAATTCCTCGTTGCAGGGCATAAACTCGCTTTCCGTCAGTCTGTCAAGGAAATCCTCGCAGGTGCCTGCCAGACGGAATTCAATCGTATCTGCGGATTTTGCCTTTACACCAAGGGTGGAAAGGTCTGCCTTGCCCGCATGGATATCGGAGGCGTTCTTGAGTATCATCATTCTGTTTGCAAGGGGTGAAGCCGTCTGAGGGTCGATTACCCTTTTGCAGGCAAATTCAAAATCATAGGCGGTAACCTTTTCCGAACAGAATTTTTCATAGAACTTATCGCCGTATTTCTTTTTCATTGATGAAAGACAGTACCATTCCGTGTCGGTTTTCAGCTTGAATCTGTAAACCAGACCGTCGGAGGAAACGTCCCATTCCGTTGCTATGCCGGGTATGATTTCGCCCTTGTCGTTGTGTCTTACAAGTCCCTCAAATATGTTGCATACGGCAATCTGAGCCGCCTCTTCGTTGGAATACTGCGGATCAAGTGTAGAGGGCGACGAATCTATGGGATAGGTGATTCCCTTGTTTGCACCTCTTGACGATGAGCAGGAGGTGCATGTCGCAAGCACGGTAATAAATACCGTCAGCAGACATATTATTCTTTTCATTTATCTTCCTCCTGCCAGCCCGCGAGCAGGTCCGCAAAGGGATTGCTGACCGCCTTGGTGCTGTTCTGATTCTTCATATAATTCTGAACGTCCCTTTTTCCCGCGCCGGCACTCTCTTTCCTCTTTTCAAAGTCGGAGAGCTTTTCTCTGTATCCGCATACACAGTAGAAGGCCTTTTTGTCACCCTCGCCCCTCATTTCAAGCTTCTTATGACATTCGGGACAGCGGGCGTTCGTAATGACGGAGAGACTCTTGCGATAACCGCATTCTCTGTCCTGACAAACGAGCATCTTTCCCTTTTTGCCGTTGACCTCAAGCAGGTATTTTCCGCATTCGGGACATACCTCACGTGTCATATTGTCGTGCTTGTATTCGGAGGAGCTTGCCTTGACAAGCGAAACGAGGGAGGTGGCGTATTTTCCCATTTCCTCCACGAACTGTCTGTCGTTTGCCTTGCCTGCCGCTATCATGGAAAGCTTCTGCTCCCATTTTGCGGTAAGCTCTGCGGATTTCAGCTCCCGGGGAACGATGTTTATAAGTTGTTTGCCCTTTGAGGTGGGATATATTTCCTTGCCCCTTCTTTCAACGTAGAAGGAATCAAAGAGCTTTTCTATGATATCGGCTCTTGTTGCGGGAGTACCCAGACCGCCTGCGGATTTAAGGGCATCCTTCAGCTTGCCGTCGTCTACCTGTCCCGTCGGATTTTCCATGGCGGTGAGCAGGGTCGCCTCCGTGTATCTTGAGGGAGGCGTCGTCTTTCCGGATACCACGCGTACTTCCTTTACGAATGCGGAAGCACCCTGGGAAAGAGCGGGCAGGGACTGGGATTTCATATCGGGAGTGTCATCGTCGTCTTCCGTCAGGGATGAGTCGTAAAGGGCCTTCCAGCCGGGAGATTTTACGCTCTGTCCCTTTGCGTAAAAATTATATTTGCCGACGGTCACTCTGACCTGCACCTCGTCATATTCGTAGGGTGAACTGAGCACCGCAAGGAAACGGCGTACCACGAGGTCGTAAATGTGCCTTTCGTCGTTTGAGAGTTTATTCAGATCCACATACTGCTCCGTGGGAATTATGGCGTGATGGTCCGTAACCTTCGCATCGTTTACGATATATTTTGTATTGAGGGGCTTCATGCGCAGAACGGCATTGGCGGCATCCTTATAAGGGCCGACGGCTATGGCTCTGAGGCGTTCGGGCAGAGTTGCCACAACGTCCTTTGTGATGTACCTTGAGTCCGTTCTGGGATAGGTCAGAAGCTTATGCGTTTCATAAAGGGACTGCATATATGAAAGTGTCTGCTTTGCGGAATATCCGTATTTTTTATTCGCATCCCTCTGAAGCTCCGTCAGATCATATGCGGCGGGAGGAGCTTTGAATTTATAGGTCTTCTTTACTTCGGAGAGGATGCCTCTCTGCCCCTTTACCGCCGTTGCAACGCTCTGTGCGTCCGCGGCATCAAAAAATCTTGCCTGACTGCGGCTGTCCTTATAGAGCGCGGTAAACCCGCCGAAATCCGCCTTGACGGTAAAATAATCCTTCGGACGGAATTTAAGTATTTCTTCCTCTCTCTGCACTATCATGGCGAGAGTGGGAGTCTGTACTCTGCCTGCGGAAAGCTGGGCGTTATGCTTGCAGGTAAGGGCTCTCGTAACGTTGAGACCCACGAGCCAGTCCGCTTCGGCTCTTGAACGGGCGGAATAGTAAAGATTATCATACTGTGAAGCGGGCTTCAGGGAAGCGAAGCCCTCGCGTATCGCCTTATCCGTCTGCGAGGAGATCCACAGACGCATAAGCGGTTTTCTGCAGTTTGCCTTCTTGAGAATCCACCTTGCCACCAGCTCACCCTCACGGCCTGCATCCGTGGCAATGACTACCCTGTCAATTTCGGAGCTTCCCAGCAGAGCGCTTACCGCTTTGAACTGCTTTGAGGTCTGACCGATGACCACAAGCTTCATTTTTTCGGGCAGCATGGGTAAATCTTCCATTCGCCAGCTTTTATATTTTTCACTGTATGCTTCCGGGTCTGCCAGAGTGACAAGATGTCCCAGAGCCCAGGTGATTATGTATTTATCGCCGATTATACAGCCGTTTCCGCTGCGCTTGCAGCCCATAACTCTCGCTATGTCTCTTGCAACGGAGGGCTTTTCGGTCAGCACCAAAGTTTTTGCCATAGGATTTACCTCCATAATTTTCCATTATATATTTTAACATTCTGATGAAAAGAATGTCAAGATTACAGATGTTTACAATTTATTAACAAAATAAATAAAGGATTCGGCGAAAAATCAGCGTATTAGTATGTAGAAGGGGTGAAAAAATGTCCTGTATCAGAGAAGAAACATATAAGAGAGAAAAGTTGATACTTGCTCCGAATGCCGCGTTTGCAGGCGAATCAAAGGGAAGACTGAAGCCCGAGGAGGAATGTCCCATCAGAACGGGATTCCAGAGAGACGGCGACAGAATCATCCACTGCAATTCGTTCAGACGGCTCAAGCATAAAACACAGGTGTTCCTTTCACCCGAGGGTGACCATTACCGCACCCGTCTGACTCACACTCTTGAGGTGACACAGATTGCTCTTACTCTTGCGAGAGCCCTGCGGCTTAACGAAGACCTTACAAGAGCCATTGCTCTCGGTCACGACCTGGGCCATACTCCCTTCGGCCATGCAGGTGAAAGAGCCCTTGCCGCCGTTTGTCCCTCCGGTTTCAAGCATTTTACGCAGAGTCTGAGAGTGGTTGACAAGATAGAAAAGGGCGGAGAGGGACTGAATCTTACCTACGAGGTACGCAACGGCATAGAGAGACACACATCCGGAGAGCCCGCCGAAACCCTTGAGGGCAGGATAGTCAGACTTGCAGACAGAATCGCTTATATCAATCACGATATTGACGATGCCGTTGCAGGCGGTATCATGCAGGAGGATGACATTCCCGTTGAAATCCGCGATGTTCTCGGATACAGAAAGAGCGAGCGTATAAACACCCTTGTGCTCAACTGTATTGAAAACAGCAGGGACGATATAATCCTTTCCCCCGACGTTCAGCTTGTATTTGATATGCTTCACGGATTTATGTTTGATATGGTCTATACCAATCCCAAATGCAAGAGCGAAGAGAGCAAGGCGGCTGAAATGCTGACCATGCTCTATGAAAAATATGTCAAATACCCGGAGCTTATGCCGGATCTATATATTAAAATAGCCAGGACCGAAGCACCCGAAATCGCCGCCTGCGATTTCATAGCCGGTATGACAGATCAGTACGCCGTCAAGGTGTTCAACGATATGTTTGTTCCCAAGTCCTGGTCCTACACAGACTGAGGTGAGAAAATGAAAAAATTATACGGATTACCGGTAGCACTGATTGCCGTGATTCTTATGCTGGCTGCGGTCGTTCCCGCTTACGCAAGCTGGGATACCGATATCAGCGCGGGCAACGCCGTCACCATCGGCGAAGCGGACCCCTTCAAGGTGGATACTTTTTTGGGAGTTTCCTCCTATCACAGCGAAAAATCCGCAAAATATACTCCTTCGGAGCTTGTTGTGAGATTTTATAAGAACGCCTACGGACTTGAGATTTCCGCTTCGGGCGCACCTACGGTCACCACGACGGGCTATGAATTCAAAGTCCCCTCTACTCCTCAGCAGGGCGATATAGTATACGGCGGAGGCAGTCACTGGGGAATAGTCAAGAGCTTCAGCCGCGGCAAAATCGTTCTGTTTGAGCAGGGCAACGCCAAGGACGGCAAGGCGGCCAAGGACCGTCAGCTCGTATATCCCTCAAATTCGTATACGGTATATACACCCAGGAGCAAGACCGGTTACGCTTATCCCGTGCTTAAGGACGTTGCGACCGGCAAGGTCATCCCCCTGAGCAGAGTTCCCGTTTCGGAGCCGCCCAAGCTGCCCCCGGCGACGAGCGTTCCCTCAACTACGGGCAGCGGCTCAACCGACATTCCGGGAGAAACCGATTATCCGACGACTCCCTCCACCACAGAGGCGACCACCACGAAGCCCAATATAGAATTTACCACCTATCAGGGAAACGATGAGCCCTATTCATACGAGGAGGGCACGTTCACGACCGTTTCCATGCCGGAGGGCTATGAAGAGTTTTTTACCTCCGAACCGGAATCAACGGAGGAGCCCTTTGACCCCAACGCATATTATTCGGAATATTACGAAAACGACGGTTACAACGGCAAGGCGGAGGACACTACCGCTTCCGCCCCCAAGCAGGACAAAGCGCTGAATCCCACTCTGGTATTCGGTATCGCAATGATAGGCGGTATCGTATGCATCACGGGTGCGGGTGTTGCGGCAGGCCTTATCATCAAAAAGAGAAGCGAGGATGACGATTGATAAATCCCGCGGAAAGTGAGGTGGGAAAATGGCAATACCGAGAGATTTCGTTCAGGATTTATGCAGCAGGATTGATATTGAGGATGTCATTTCTTCCTACGTTGACCTGAAACGGGCGGGCAGAAACGTAAAGGGCCTGTGTCCCTTCCATAATGAAAAGACACCGTCGTTTACCGTTTTTCCCGATACGAAATCCTTTTACTGCTTCGGCTGTAACGCATCAGGCGATGCAATCAGCTTTGTAATGAGAATAGAAAATCTTGCCTACGTTGAGGCAGTCAAGCTGCTGGCAGACAGAGCCGGAATGGCAATGCCGGACGAGGGCTACGACGATTCCTTCGCCAAGCTCAAGGTCAGAATACTCAATGCCAACAGAGATGCCGCCAGATTCTACTACTCACTGCTCCGTGAGGAAAAGGGCAGGCCGGGTCTTGAATATTACCGCAAACGAAGATTATCCGACGAGATAATAACCCATTTCGGTCTGGGATATGCTCCCGACGAATGGACCGCTCTCTATAACCATCTGAGATCACTCGGCTATAACGACAACGAGCTTTTGCAGGCAAATCTCGTAAGGAAATCCCAGAAGACGGGACGTCTTTACGATAATTTCAGAAACAGAGTCATGTTTCCGATTATGGATTACAGGGGAAACGTAGTCGCATTCAGCGGCAGGCGTGTAAACGAGGAGGACAATCCCAAATACGTCAACACGTCGGATACTCCCGTCTTCAAGAAGGGTGACGGTGTGTTCGCCCTGAATTTTGCCAAGAATTCGGGAACAAGACAGCTGATTCTCGCTGAAGGTCAGATGGACGTTATCGCATTTCACGAATTCGGCTTCACAAACGCCATAGCGACGCTGGGTACCGCACTTACAAAGGAGCAGGCAAATCTGATTTCAAGATATGCCGACGAGCTGCTGATATGCTACGACAATGACGAGGCGGGCAGGAAGGCCACGGCAAGAGCCCTTCAGATTCTCGGAGAAACGGGAATGAAGCTGAAGGTAGTCAATATGGAGGGCGGCAAGGATGCCGACGAAATCCTGCGTACCTACGGCAAGGAAAAGGTCAATTCCCTCATAAAGGGCTCCGAAAACGAAATAGAGTACAGAATCGGCAAGGAGCTTGAAAGATACAACGTACTGACGGATGACGGCAAGCTGAAATTCCTTTCGGCGGCGGCGCAGATACTTGCGGAATGTACTCCCATGGAGAGGGAAATATATTCACAGAAACTGGCAAACGAATTCAATATCAGCAAAGAGGCGTTTGATTCGCAGATCAAATCCGTCGAATATCAGGTCAGGAAGCGGAAACGGGAAGAAAAGGCGCGTGCCGAGACAAGACAGATGACGGACAGCTTCTCCGACGAGAACAATCCCGAAAGGATGAGAAACCTCAGAGCCGCAAAGGCGGAGGAAACTCTGATAGCGTCCCTGATGAGAAATCCCGATTTCCTCGCGAAGATAAAGGACAAATTCAGCCCGGAGGATTTCGTTACGGAATTCAACAAACGGGTGATGGAGGAGCTTATCGGGCTCATTGAGGGCGGATACACCACAGCCGTGTCAATGTTCAACGAAAGCTTCACCCCGAAAGAAATAAATTCAATAGCAAGAATATCACGTCTCTCCGAGATGACGGCAAACACGGTCCGCGAATGTGAGGACTGCATAGCCGTAATCAGAGAGGAAAAAGCAAAAAATCCCCGCGATATAGTAAATATGAACGATGAGGAATTCCTCAGTCTGTTTAAGAAGAAATAACCGGAGGTCATTACAATGGAAGCAAACGAAAAGAAAAATCCCCTTAAAGTGCTGGTGGAAAAAGGCAAGGCGGCAGGCAAGCTTACCACTCAGGAAATCGACGCATTCATGGAAGTCAATATGGAGGTCGAGATTCTCGATAAGCTTTACGAAACTCTTGAAGCGGAGAATATCGAAATCGTTGACGATATGGTAGGCGATGATATTGAAAACTTTGACCTTGACATTCCCAGAACGTCCGAAATGGGTGTTGTTGACGAGAAAGCCGTCAGCATTGATGACCCCGTAAAGGTTTATCTTAAAGAAATCGGCAAGGTTCCCCTTCTCACTCCCGAAGAGGAAATCCAGCTTGCAGAGAGTATCGCATACGATAGCAAGGAAGCAATCGACGCTCTTGAGGAAATGAAAAAATCCTTTGCCGAAATGGACGAGGACGACCCCGCAAGAGATATGTACTCTCTTGAAATCGAATCTCAGGAAGCGCTTATCAACGAAGCCAAGAGAGCAAAAAAGCGACTTGCGGAGGCAAATCTCCGTCTGGTCGTATCCATTGCGAAGAGATACGTGGGCAGAGGAATGCAGTTCCTTGACCTGATTCAGGAGGGCAACCTCGGTCTTATCAAGGCAGTTGATAAATTTGACCATACAAAGGGCTTCAAATTCTCCACTTACGCTACTTGGTGGATAAGACAGGCAATCACGAGAGCCATTGCCGACCAGGCAAGAACTATCCGTATTCCCGTTCACATGGTTGAAACGATCAACAAGGTCAAGAAGGTAAGCAGTCAGCTTCTTCATAAAAACGGCAGAGACCCCTCGGCAGAGGAAATCGCCAAGGAGCTGGGTATGCCCGTTGAAAAGGTCAGGGATATCATGAGAGTTGCTCAGGAGCCCGTTTCTCTTGAAACTCCCATCGGCGAAGAGGAAGACAGCCATCTCGGCGATTTCATTCCCGATGACGATGCTCCCGCACCTGCAGACGCCGCATCAATGATGCTACTCAAGGAACAGCTTGATGACGTTCTCCAGACCCTTACTCCCAGAGAGGCACAGGTACTGCGTCTTCGCTTCGGTCTTGAAGGCGGTCATCCCCACACTCTTGAGGAGGTCGGTGTAGAATTTGACGTAACCCGTGAGAGAATCCGTCAGATTGAGGCGAAAGCTCTTCGCAAGCTCCGTCATCCCAGCCGCAGCAAGAAATTAAAGGATTATCTTGAATAATAACAGTATGGCACCTTCCGCTTCGGCAGAGGGTGTCGTTATTTTTACGGTAAAAAGTAAAATTTTTGCTTGACAAGACAAATTTCCTTTGCTATAATCTCACTTGCAAATGCGGATGTAGCTCATCTGGTAGAGCGCCACCTTGCCAAGGTGGAGGTAGCGAGT
>CALAUI010000028.1 GCA_937892115.1 uncultured Clostridia bacterium
ATCGTTTTTGCGCCCTACTGCCATATACGATTGACTCAATCTTAACGGAGTAAATATAATCGGAGCGAGGCGACCCTTAACTATTCACTCTTCACCATTCACTATTTACTATTTACTACATAAAAAGGGCACGCCGCCCTACTGCCATATACGATTGGCTTAACCTTAACGGAGTAAATATAATCGGAGCGAGGCGACCCTTAACTCTTCACTCTTCACTCTTCACTATTCACTGAATAATAAACAGGCGTACGCTCCGTAATCGGAGAAATACCGAAAAATAATCATTTTTTCCTTGACAATCCCGGTTGAATGTGTATAATATATATGCAATACATCGCGGGGTAGAGCAGTTGGTAGCTCGTCGGGCTCATAACCCGGAGGTCGCAGGTTCAAATCCTGCCTCCGCAACCAAAGAGAAATCCTTGAAGCATAATGCTTTGAGGGTTTTTTCTTTTTCTGCTCCCTTCGGATGTTATTCGTTTTTCTATCAGTTTTTCTATCACCTGTCTAAAATTGAAACCATTGAATTAGAAATAAATATTGAATTGAAAGGATTGGACTATTGAAGAAATATGAATGCGTGTACTACAAAGATATGAGGTGTTACAAAAATAAACTATCGCTCCCGCTTTTAATTATTGCAATCTTTAACCAAAGGAACCAAATAATCTCAAAGCTTAAACAAAAAGGTTTGTCGTCCTGCAAATATCTCGCTTGATGGGACTTACATCCATATATTAAAGCAAGAATTGAGAGCTCGAAAATACTGTCTTCTGATTATATTGAAATCCGTCCTTAAACATGGTAAAATATACCGGAATATGGACGAAAGGATGAAAGCTATGAAAAAACGAATTCTAAGCATTTTGCTCTCAGTCATTATGCTTCTGGGTATGCTGCCCGTAACGGCACTTCCGACATTTGCGGAGGCGGGCGGTAAAGACTATCTTTCATTGTACAACAGCCACGGCGGTCAAATAATCGGCGATACGGATGTTGTTACCTACTATTATGTCGATTCCGACATTACCTGCACCGCTGAGGATGCAGGTGTCAGCGGCCTTTCAATCAGAGACTATGCCGAGGTACATATCTTCGTAGAGGAAGGTGCCACGCTGACCTGCATCGGCAGTAAGGGAAGTGACAGATTAAACGGCGGCGGAGCCGGTATTGAAGTGCCGGAACACGCCGCACTGTATCTTGAGGGCGACGGTACTGTCATAGCGAAGGGCGGAGCCGGAGCCGACGGCGAAGACGGTATCCAGGGCGAAAAAGGATATTTCGAAGGACACTTCAATCTTTTTATGCTGGGGACTGCCTATGACTATTACGGCGGTAACGGCGGAAGAGGCGGCAACGGCGGAGGCGGAGCCGGAGCCGGTATCGGTACGGTCGGCGGCATTGGCGGAGTCGGCGGCGTCGGCGGTAAGGGAGACGGCGGCGATTGTGAAGAGGATCACATGAGTATTACCGCCGGTGAAAAAGGTTACCACGGTGCAATGGCTAAACCGGCAGGTACCATACGTACGAGTCCGACGGTCAAGCTGACAGCGGTCGGCGGTGAACCCGGTAAGGGCGGCGACAGCACAATGTTAAACGGGCTTACAAACTTAAAATACTATCAATACTGTTGTACAGCTGTTCCCGGATGCACCGGCGGCGGTGGTCAGGGCGGCGGTGCCGGCGCATCGGTCGGCATCGGCGGTCAGGGTGGCGGCGGCGGAACCGGCGGTAACGGCAGCCCTGCCATCTTCCGGGAAGGCAGCGATTATCACGATGTCAAGCTGCATACCGGCTACGGCGGCGGCAATACCGACGGCAACTACGCAGAAGGCAGCAATATGGGTCAAGGCTGTAATGAGTATATTTTCCAAAAAAACAAGTATAAATTTGAAGGAAAAGATGATTTTCCGAATATTGAACTGAAATTCGGCGCTGCCGGAGGCGCAGACAGTGTCCATGTTCACACCTTTGATGAGGGAGACCGGTGCATCGAGTGCACTGAGCGTGAATGGATCATTGATGAAAGCGGCGTCTTGCTCAAATACAACGGCAACGGCGGCGAAATTGTTATCCCTGAAGGCGTAACGAAGATTGACAGCAACGTGTTCAACGGCAACATGGCGGTGACAGGCGTCGTATTCCCCTCAACGCTTGAAGAAATCGGCTCCTCCGCATTCAGCGGAAGCGGTCTTGCAAGCGTATCGTTCCCCTCGTCCGTTAAGACGATAGGTCATAACGCGTTCCAGAACTGCACATCTCTGACAAGCGTCACTTTTCCCGAGGAAGGAGAAATCACGATTCTGAACTCCACATTCCAGGGAATACCGCTGACAAGCGTTGATATTCCCGTTTCGGTAAAAGCGATCGGTTATAATGCTTTCAGAGACTGCGCAAGCTTAAAGAATGTCACAGTTCACTGGGCGGAAGGCGAAATCGTCACACCGCTGAGCGACGCTTTTTCGGGCATTGCTTCCGACTGTGTGCTGTATGTGCCGCCAACCGCAGCGGAGCTGTACAAGAGCAACACGGCCTGGGGCAAATTTTCCCCGATCAGTGCTACGATGCCCTATATGGCATACGATTTTGAATCCGGGTCTTTTGTTCAGAAAGCCAGCCCGATAACACCTGCACAGCTGACCTCGTCCGACAGCTCGGTCGTGCTTCCGGGGGGATGGTATGCAGCAGGTACTGCCACAATCGACGGCAGTCTTACATTCGAAGATGACGCATTCATCATACTTGAAAACGGCGAGACCCTGACGGTCGGCGGCGGAATCATCGCCGGCGGCGACCTGACCTTCTATGCGCAAACAACGAGTTTGGACAATATGGGCGGAGTGCAGGTTCCCGGTACTGCAGGCGACGGAATTCCCGGTATAGAATGCACCGGCAAAGCACTTGATATCCACGGCGGCAAAATTGAAGTATACGCCGGCAAATATGCAGCAGGTATCGGCGGCAGAGAGAGTAAAGACGGCGGTAATGTTACTGTCTGCGGCGGTTACGTTAAGGCCCAGAGCCGTGCCGACGGTGCAGGTATCGGCGGCGGACGCGGCGGTGCAGGCAATGCATTTACAATCTACGGCGGCAAAGTTGATGCACGGGGCTCCAACAGCTCGGGCATCGGCGGCGGTTGGGCAGGTGCCGGCGGCACAATCACCGTCAACGGCGGTGAGGTCAGTACAGCCGGCAATATCGGCAGCGGATATCAGTACGGCGGCTCAAACGGCAAATTAACAAAAGTCATCATCAACGACGGTAAGGTATCAGTCGGCGGCGATCAAAGCAATCTCGGCGGAAGCGGCAGCACGGTTGAAATCAACGGCGGCGACATTAAAATAACGCAAGGTACTCTCGGTGTCGCACCTAACGGCGGCAACGCTGATATAACGGTCCGCGGCGGCAATGTTGATTCTTACTGTTATTATTACGCGGCAATAGGCGGAACAGATGCCGGCAATGTTAATGTAAAAGTTTACGGTGGCAGTATAAAAGCACAAAGTAAAAATAAGGATGCTGTTGATGCCACATCGCTTACGTTATATCCCGATACCGAAAAATGCGAATTGTTTACCGTCAAAGATTTTTCAGGCAATGAGCTGTCCGGCTCTCCCGTAACAGAACAAAAGGACATAATAAGTACCGTTTCCGGTAAACAACAGGTTCAGATTGATTTGGATTATGCTCACACCGGAATGAGTGATTCTGTCTGCGACAAGTGCGGTTATGTTGAAAAGTTGACTATGGCTCTTTTCGATTCAAAGGCAGAGGCAAAGCGGATTGTTACACAGACGGCGGGCGAAAATCAAAGTGCGGAAATGCAGGCCATTGTCAAGGAAGCTGAAAAGAAAATAGACGAAGCAAAATCGACTGAGGAAATCGAGAATGCAGTATGGGAAAGCCTGGCAAAAATCGAGGCACAGAAAGAAGTCGAAAAGCAGAACGAGCTGATATGCCGAAAGTGCGGAAAGGTACACGCAGATAATTTCTTCGGCAAGATAGTCTGCCTCTTCAACAGAATTTTCAACCGGTTTAAAACCTGCTTTGAAAATATAAAAAACATTTAGAAATCAAATAAGCAAAACACAAATAATAAATTAAGCAACGGGGTTTGCGCTATCTTTCCGACAGTGCAGACCCCGTTGAAAATCTCTTCCTTGATTGTCCGGCCGCCATAATCAGCGGTACAATCTGTGTTGCGAATCCGGTGATGATGCCTTATATATCATAATAGTTATCTTTAATCAAAGGAACAAGTCATCCTGCGGACAATTCCGGACTCCGAAAAATCCTGAAAAAAATAATGACATTTTTTCGTAAATACAGTATACTTTCTTCATAATGATTCGTATATATGTATGTAAAGATAATTCTGAGAAAAGGAGAAAACAAAGATGGCAAACAATATTGATAAAATCAGCGAGCTTTCGGAAAGTGAAATGGCAGCAGTCAGCGGAGGAAAATCCGGCGATTACGTATTCCCGAATGAGGACGGTGCCGAATTCGACAACGAATTCACCTTCAAGGTGGGCGAACATATCGAATATGTTACCGGCAGTCTTCCCTTCGGTATCTACGATTTTACGGACGGAGGCACTGTTCTGCACCGCAGCCACGACTGGAATGGCATCGCCGTCTACAAGTGCAGCGGCATCAGTTCGGTAGATGAGGATGACTGGATCTACTGGCACAAATTAAAGTAATACAGAAAGTGCAAAAGAATTATGAGCGGATGTAACCAAAATCGGTTACATCCGCTTCTTTTTTTCTTTTCGTTGAGATTTCAAGCATAAATAACCCGGATACAAATACCTGTTTATCATTCATCCGCGTAGCGTCTTGCTTCTTCTGTTGCGCCCGAATACAGCAAGCTGCCGAGTTCCGAATAATACCGTGTGACGTTTGGCATTGAACCGGTGGCAAGGCGGATGATTTCGCCGTTATACCGGAAACGGATAATAAAGTCTCCGCCGCACATTGACGGTACGATAGGTCTGAGGTTACGGGATTCTTCCCATGACGGAATTACTTCTTTTTCAATGTAATCAAGCACTTTTTCCGCGAGCTCCGGAGCTGCGGCGTAGGATGCGTGCGCCTCCTCCTTCATATATACATATTTGGAGTATGTATGAATCCAGTATTTTCCCGTGGATTCATCCTTGTAGAACACTATTTCCGAATACCCGTCTCCGCCGACCGTGGCAACCGTTTTTTTACACGCATTTGCAAGCATATACAGTCCTTCGTCGCTCAGTGCTTTTCGGCAGCTCAATGACGTTTCGGGATTTTCGCTGCAAACGGTTTTTGCTTCTGCCAGACTGCTTCCGCATTGGGCACAGTATTTGGTTTTTCTTGCCGTTTCTCCGCAGCACGGGCAAATTACGTATTCATCTGAATTCATTACACTCAACGCCTGCCTTTGTTTTTACGGATGTCATTCCGTTTAATTAAGTATAAACCGATTATGCAAATCTATCAAGTATACATATTATGCAATATTGCATTTGTTGATTGAATGATAAAAAGAAGCAGGAGCAATCAGCTGAATTGCCCTGCTTCTTAGTTGACAAGTGTTGCTTTCTATTCGTCTTTTTCGGCGGAATTATACTCATTCAGAATTTTGAATGGGTATATTGTTGCTCCGTCGATAAATACGTCATCTTCGTCACCTACGGCAATATTCGCCGAAAAGAATTCATTTCCGTTTCCGTCGGTGAATTTCATGACCTGCACACCGTATGACTTTTCTCTGTGAGTATAGTATCCTGCGTCAACAAGCAATTTGTCCACCTGTTCATCGGTATAGTCCTCAATGCCTTTCGTTGAAAAATAAACCGTCAGCATCGTAATACCGTCGGTAGCCCAGCATTCGGCATAAAAAGGTCGGTTTTCACCGATCAAACCTGCATTCCAGCCGATGTTTACTTCTCCGTATTCGTTTCTGTTTTTAACAATTCTGTAAGCCGAGTCAATCATCGGCAGCCAGCCGTTATCCGGGTTTTTGCTTTCTCTGATTACGTCAAGTCCTGTCATTTTTCTTACCTCCGAATCTTTTATTGCAAATACATAATATCACACATAATCAATTCATTGGTCGTCACGTATGCGACATTACAGCCGGAATTATTACCGAAACTTGATGTTTAACTGTCCCTTCTGAACAGATTGTCGTTATATCTAAATATCATCTTGCCGTTATCAAAAATCACATCTTCATATCCGAAGGCATCGGGATTCATGCCAAGATTTGTGCTTCTGATAAAAGCTTTTCCGCTTTTTGCATTTCCGTTTTCGATTCCGATGCGGTAATTTCCGCTTTTCGGGACGGTGAATTTAAGCTCTTTTGCTTCCCATTCCGGATTAGCAAAGCTCACGGACGCAATAAGTTCATCGGTATCCGTATCTCTGACAAAAAGACGGCATTCGGCGTTTTCCGTCCTGACCTCTGCTCTGAAATCCGCTTGTGATTTGTCATCCATATATATGCCCTGATAAAGTGCGGTATCGCCCTTTTCAAAGGACTGAATATAGCCGTATTTTCCGCTTTCGTCTGCGGCAACACCGACACAGTTTTCGTCAGTGTTCTTTTTCATTGCCCAGAAGCAGCGACCGTGCTGAAAACCGCCGTTTTCAAAGCGTTTCATGGAATGATAGTAATTCATATCGCTGATTGCGGTTTCAAAGAAATTGCATTCGATGCCGTCAATAATATTATCCTCAAATCTTACGGAGGTTACGGGCGGATTACCGCCTCTGTCGGTGTAAGGATTAAACAGCCATACACCCATTGTTTCAAAATGATTGTGATGAATGTAAATGTTTCTGACCTCGATTTTTTCCGGATCGGGGCAGTCTATTCCCCATAAAATCATACCGAATGCCTTACAGTGATTGGTTTTGAGGTCGTTATGGTCAATTTCTATGTTTTCACTTGCCTGCGGCTCATCTGATGACCACCACTCGGATTTACGGGGATCTCTGTAAGAGGAGAAAATATATACCGCGTCATCACCGGTGAACATTCTGCACCCGGTGATTCTGATGTTCCGGCAGTTCATAAGGCAGATGCCGTCGCCGTTGCCGTGAGTCCAATCGGAGATTTTCAGATTGCTGAAAAGGCCGTTGCTGCTCGTGAAAGGCATAAGTGCATAGCCGTGGTAATTCTTTATCGTGATGTCGGAAATTTCAAAATTATCGGCGTGATAAAATCCTATGGGGCAGGTCTTGACCGTCTTGTTTGTGTCGTCACACTGCGCCATAATCAGCGTTCCGTTGCCTTTTACGGCAAAATCATGGGAATATTCGGGAGCGTAGATAAACGGATAATTTTTATACCATACGTGGCTCCATTTGATTTTTTCATCGTAGTTATGACCGAAAATTATATCATATTTTTCATACCCGTCACCTACGGGCTTAACGTATGTTGAGCTGTCGTTATCCTGCAGCAGCACCGTGCCGTCATTAAGCTTCAGCGTTACATTGCTTTTTATGACGATGCCCGAGGTGAGATAGGTGGTATCCGGGCTGAATTCAACCTCGCCGCCGCCGTTTGAATAAACGAAATCAATGGCTTCCTGGATGCTTTTCCGGTCATTGGTCGTACCGTTGCCCTTCGCACCGAATTCCGAAACGTTAACCTTCATATTTGTGCTCCTTCCAACGTGAATACGATACTATTATAGAGCAAAAGCATAATGCTTGCAATGCTTTTTGCATTAACTGCTGTGCAGGTTACGTTCACGCCCGTTAATTCGCATAATTCGCGGAAATAACAGATGCTTTTACGCGGGATATACGGTTTATTATTTGCGTGAACAGAGATATGATTTACTCAAATCAAAGGAACGGTACAAACCCGCAAGATTTAAAACGGAGATGATAAAATGATTACTTTGTTTGTATTGACCGCTTTGATATCGGCAATTTTTCTGGCATTCAAGGTAATGCTTACGGTCGTAAAGGTATTCTGGAAATTATCATTCGGCCTTATTGAAGCAGGGCTTGTGATAGCCGTGATATTCATAATACTATGCATTATCTGATATCATAGAAAGAGGTGATTCCCCGTGACTGCAAAAGAAAGGATTTACTCAATCCGTCTTTCGGAAAAAGTCAGAAAAAATCCCGGATATGCCGCAAAAATCGGTGTAAAATCGGAAATAAAGGAATTGCCGAAACGGCTTAAAAGATGCTCATAATTAATGCAGACTGTACCCGGAGGTAATATCTGCCGTCCTTTCCGGATGTGTTATCTTTTCCAAACATATTTTCCTTCTTTCTTAATATTTCTTCCCGGAATTCTCCAAAAGCAGTGTTCCCGATATTACCTCCATGACCGGAGCCGCGGATAATCCACGCGGCTCCGATTTATTTCCCGTAAAATGCGATAAAGCCGCTCCCGTATTCGCGGGGACGGCCCTATCATATTGTTTAATCGCGGAAACCGCACTTGGGACAAACACCGTTTTCGTCCAGTCTGATACCGCATTTAGGACAGCGGTCAACCGTACCTTTTACCTTAAATTCTTCGGATGCGACGTTGTCACCGCTGCGGAAGGTGATTTTGCGGATTTTGAGCTTATCCTTCAGCAGGTCGTATGCGATTTTTATCATTCCTTCTACCGTCATGCTTTCTTTTGTAACTACAAGGCGGCACTCGGGGAAAGCGGTTGCAAGGTCCGTGCGGAAGGCTTCGCCCCTCATCGTGTTCTGGGGATGGCCGTTCTTAATGCCCTGGTTTTCGTAAACGTCTATTATTGCGGGCAGGAGAGGGTCGTCCTCACGCAGAATGAGTGCGTGGTCAAAATTCTTGAGGACGTTCCAAGCCGTCTTTTTGATTTCGTTGCAGGGAAAAACCATATTTACGCCCGGTTCAATGCTGTCTTCGACCTCAATCGTGAAGGTGCCGGTGTGACCGTGAAGGTACTGGGCTTCGCCTCTGAAACCGTAAAATCTGTGAGCGTACTGAATATCAAACGTGGTTATACTTCTCATAATATCCTCCGTAGTATGTGTAATTCGGGTATTCAAAAATTGAATCTCTGTAGTCAACGGCAATTGATTTGATTGTCAGGGCGAGTGTCATGACGATAATTCCCGTAATGGAAAATGTGATTATCGTGGGATACTCGCCGGCAAACTCCGTCATACCGACGTGGCGTGCAAGTAATCCGGCATAAGCCCATATCAGTGCAAATGACGCAAACCATTTTCTGCCGATAAGTACGGGCAGGGAGCCGGCAACGGCAACCGTCATGAGTATAATGCTTGTCCACGTCGTTTCCGACAGACCGAAGCCGTTCCATCCGATTGATACAAGCAGTACGCCGGCGTTGGCGGCAAAGGCAGCGATGGCCCAGCCGAGATAGGTATCAAATCCTACATTGACCGCGGCGTAACCGAGTCCCGTTCTTTCGTTTCTGTTGATTTTTCTGCCGATAACGGCAAGAGATGCGAGCAAGCCCGCCGTAAAAACAAGGGAAAGAGCGATAAGGTTACTGTTCCAGGAAATGACCCAACCGATATTCATTGCGCAGCTGAATGCAAACCATATTCCGATTCTTTCCGTATCTCTTTCAGACATGTATCTTGAGCCGAACAGGCCCCACTGATACAGAACGAACAACGCCATAAGCAGGTAGATTACGCCCGTAATTGCAAATGTAAAGGGAGCGGGAATGAAAAGATTCGGATATTTTTCCGAAATTTCAGCCGCCGTGCCGATACCGATGGGGATGACGTTTGCCAGTACGGTTATGATTATCATTGCCGCAAAGAATACGGTATTAACGATTTTTAATGCTTTACCGTTCATATTTTTCACTTCCGTTTATTCAACCTTCGGCAGTAAATCAGCCGTTCTTTTTCCACAGACCGTGAATGTTGCAGTAGGCGTAAACCGCCGTTACCTTTTCACCGTCGCAGAGAGCGAAGCAGGCCTTCGGGCTGTCACCGGATTTAAGCTCCTTTCTTTGATTTCCGTTTGTTGTTTCAATGGCGATCCATTCAATGTAATGCTCGGGAGTCATGGGATGCTCGGTTTCACCTATTGTTATGTGAACGATGTCATCAATAACCGTGAATACGGGTACGTGCTTTTCCTTATCGGCGTCAACTGTATTTGCTTTGATTTCTTCCATTTCTTCACCGCAGCACTCTACGGGTACGCCGGAATCGTTTACCATGGCAATGATATTGCCGCAGGCATTGCATTTGTAAAATTTCATGTTCATAAAAATTCTCCTTTTTTGTGTTTTGGTTTTAAGTTACGATGTGTTATCATTTCCGAGAGGCGGATCCTTCCTCTCACCAACATCATACCTGCTTATCCGCTAATTTCCACTACTGTAAACGAATAATACGCTTCGCATACGAAGGGGAAAATACTTATCGGATACGCAGTAAGAAGAAACGGACTTCGTTCTTTTCGGAACGAAGCCCGTTTTTTTAGCTTGCTTCAACCAATTTATATATTTCCGCCAGCTTGTCGCCTAAAATTGCGCCGAGAGTTGAAGTGTGGGTCTGAATATTCATAATGTCTATTATCGGAACGAATCTTGAATCAAACTCGCTGCGGTTTCTGATTACCTGAAGGATTGACGCCGTGTTTTCAGCATCGTCACGGGCTCTGTGCATCCTGCCCCTGACTTCAATTGAAAGAGAATCAAGTGCCTTTTCAAGTGAAACGGGACGGAAAATTCCCGAAATCCTTCCGTATATACGCTGAAGATCAATCCAGTGCTTGCAGAAAAATTCGTCGTACTTGAGTTCAAGCCCTTTTGCCGTGCATTCACTGATAATCTGCTCACGGTCGTTGTCCGACCACTGATATATCCTGTATTTTTCATAACCTATCCATTGGGAAAATTTATCCATTGCTTCGTCAAATGCCGGTGCGGTGAGAATATCGTTTTCCGTAATTCCCGTCAGATTGGTAATCATACCGGTCATAAGTGAATATTCCGGTCTGACGAATATATCAAAGCTGTCAACGTATTTATAATTCTCGTCAAGCTTTACCGCTCCGATTTCAATCACTTCGCTTTTGCATTTTCTTCTCAACGTACGGTCACTTACGGGTATAAATTCAAGGTCAACTATGATGTGCTGCATTTTTGCTCCTCCCTGTACTGTTTTATCTTACAATAAAAGGATATCGCATATACAGTCCGTAAAAACGGACTGTATATTAAAAAAACATATCTTGTGACGGGTATTGAATATCGGATGAATATTTGTTATCATTTAGCTGTACCACTTTTGAACGGAGGAAAACGTATGTTCCTGAAAATCAGATCGTTTTTCATGGCTTTGATTATGTGCTTTCTTTCCCTTTTCGGCAGCGGAGCCGTGAAAAATTACAGAGTTGAAGCCCCCGGCGGCTTCGGTGAATATACGGTAAAGGAGACGGCAGTCACGGATAATGCGGATTTTTATGTTTCCCCCGACGGAAACGACCAAAACGACGGAAGCATTGATCATCCCTTCGCCACTGTTGAAAAGGCAAGAGATGTAGTCAGAAGCATTGACAGGACGGGACTTGAAGGAATCACCGTTGCGATAAAGGCGGGGGATTACCGTATTTCATCCCTTGATTTCACTGCCGAAGACGGCGGTACGGAGAATTGCCCGGTTACCTACTGCGCATACGGAGACGGCGAGGTCGTACTCAACGGCGGTATTTCAATCAGCGGTAAGGATTTTGCGGCTGTTTCCGACAGCACAATGCTTTCACGACTGAGTGCAGAGGCACGGGATAAGGTCAGATGCATTGACACGGGAAAATACGGGATTACCAAGGAGCATTACGGAAAAATCCACGCCATCGGTACTTATCATACCGCGGGAAAGTATGACGGCGATTACGTGGGCGACCTTTACTGTGAGCTTTTTGTGAACGATAAAAGGCAGACGATAGCGAGATATCCCGACAGCGGCTATCTTTATACCGAAAAGGTTATCAAGACCGGCCTCGGCAGAGAGAGCGACGGAGCGGCAACCACCGTGCCGGGATGGGACAATATCAGAAACCCCGAAAGTGACGTTTACGGAATCAGCGGCAAGCTTGCGGACCGTATCAATGGCTGGGCGACACTTGACGACGTTTGGATGTTCGGATTCTGGAAATACGACTGGGCGGATGCTTCAACCCTTATCGGCTCGTTTGATTACGATAAAAAAGAGCTTTCGCCGAAATTCGTCAGCATGTACGGCACAAAGAAGGGAGCACCTTACTATTTCTTCAACGTGTTTGAAGAGCTTGACAGCGAGGGCGAGTGGTATCTTGACCGTGACAGCGGAATCATTTATATTTACCCCGGTGAGGATTTTGACTCGTCAAAAATTGACCTCACTCTTTCAACAAAGCCCATAATCAACGTCAACGCCGATTATCTTACCTTTGCGGGCCTGACGGTCAAGGGCACGAGGGGCGACGCGATAAACGTCAACGGCAATAACGTTACGGTGAAAAACTGCCTTATCAAGAATGTAGCAGGTAATGCGGCGGTCATAAACGGGTACAATAATCTTATCAGTGAAAACGAAATTACCCATACCGGCAGGGGCGGAATCATCATAAGCGGCGGTGACAGGGTAACTCTCACCCCGGGAAACAGCAAAGCGGACAATAATCTTATCCATGACTGGTCGGAAATCTATCAGACCTATCAGCCCGCCGTAACGCTTAACGGAGTCGGAAATATCTGCTCGCACAATGAAATGTACAATTCGCCTCACGAGGCAATAACATACAGCGGAAACAACCACGTGATTGAGTATAACGTCATTCACGACGTTTGCCTTCTCTCCGATGATGCGGGTGCGATTTATGCCGGCCGCAGATGGGACTGGTACGGAACGGTAATCCGCTACAACTGTATATATGACCTCGGCTCCGACGGGCATACTCCCGACGGAATCTATATGGACGATGCTCTTTCGGGACAGACGATTTACGGAAATCTGCTGATAAACGTTCCGAAAATAGGACTTCACCTCGGTGGCGGACGTGACCTTGAGGTGCATAACAATATAATCATCAACTCAAATGACCGCCCGATATCCTATGACCAGCGTGCGATTGACGGCGTAAACGGCGGATGGTTTACGATATCAAAGCCGAACGGCTCAATATGGACAAATCTTTACGCGTCACCGTGGAAAACAGAATTGTGGCAGAATACCTATCCGGGTACCGCACGGCTTAAGGATGATTTTACCAATCCGGACGACCCCGATTTCGCACCCAATCCGTCATACAGCAGCGTTACGGGAAATCTGATTGTAAACGCAGGAGGAAAAATCGGCTCGATTTCGGAGAAGGCGGACAAATACAGCGATATAAGCGAAAATGCGGTTTACAGACTCACAAAGCTTGACGGCATTTTCAATTCGCCCGCGGAAGGTGACTACACGCTGAAGGAAAATTCAAAGGTATTTGAAAAAATACCCGGTTTTGAAAACCTACCCATATCCGAAATGGGCAGATACTGATAAAACAAATCCGCTCCGGGAACGGAGCGGATATTTTTTGCATTCACGGATAAGCGGCAATGTACCGTTTTACTCACGGATGTGAAGCGCTTTTCTTCGTTTACGGCGGTGGAAATTACGGAATAAGCAGGTATGATATTGGTGAGAGTAAGGAACCCCTCTCGGAATTGATAACACCTCACATCTATGTTATCGGAAAGGAGAATCGCAATGGATAACAGCAGCTTTTTCGGAAAGTTTTTCCCCGCAATGCTCGGCGCAATGGCAGGATGCATGCTGACCTCGTGCTTCGGAATCATCACTGTCAGGATTTGCCGCTGCGCAAAGGATAATAAAACCGAAAAAAACGGTATGGAAACAGATACCGCCGATACTTCCCTTGAGAATCAGACGGAAGAATCCGGATTTGTCAAGGCCGAATAAAAAACACTCACCACCCATCGGCACCGAATAATAGAATACACCGGGAAAAGCAAATCAGCTCTTCCCGGTGTATTTTTTGATTAAATCTGTTTTGAGTAGGTCACTACCGTGTGCTTTCCGCTCTTTGCTTCCTCGCCGGTGGGCTCAAAGCCCTGCGCCTTCCAGAAGGCGACTGCCTGCTCGTTTTCCTTGACTGCTCCGAGAGAAATACGGCTGTATCCCATACCCTTGAGTGCGGCGCGTACGTCTGCAAAGATGCCCGAGCCGATTCCGCGGCCCTGCATATTGCCCTCTACCATAAACCATCCGATGAAAGCAGAGCCCTTTTCGGGGTGGTCGGTGATAAGGTCCATGACGGCAATCAGATTATCATCGTCATAGAAGCCCACGAAGAATTTGTTTTCGGTACCCGCATCACCGGGCAGCTCGCTGATGACCTCGGTGAGACTTTCTCTTGTGGGAACGGAATGCATTTCACGGTAATAGCGTTTATTTGTCTTGCAGAGACGGTAAACGTCGGTAATATCCGCTTCGGTAATTCTGCGTACGTCATATTCCGTTGCAAGTGCCTGAATATCAAGAGCAGACGGCTTTCCGCTTTCGGAATCGATTGCCTGACGGAACTGTGTTTCGTAGAGCATACGGTAAGTGCCGCCCAGAGCGAGAAGCTCCTCGTGAGTGCCCTGCTCTGCGATTACGCCGTCCTTGACAACGAGAATGCAGTCCGCTTTCAGAATCGTGGAAAGACGGTGAGCGATTACTATACTCGTTCTGCCCTTCATCATGGCTTCAAGAGCATCCTGAATGGAGTTTTCCGAAATGGAGTCAAGTGCGCTCGTTGCCTCGTCAAGAATGAGTATCTTGGGATTCTTGAGTATTACACGGGCGATTGAAATCCTCTGTTTTTCACCGCCGGAAAGCTTCAGACCGCGGTTGCCGACCTCGGTATTGTAGCCGTCGGGCTGATTCACGATGAAGTCGTGAATATTGGCGATGCGGCAGGCGGCTTCTATTTCTTCATCGGTGGCGTCTTCCTTTGCGTAGCGGAGATTTTCAATGATCGTGCCGTTGAAAAGATATGTCTCCTGAGTAACGACACCTACGCATTCTCTCAGGTATTTAAGGTCAAAGTCCCTTACGTCAACGCCTGCTACGGTGACGCTTCCGTTTATAACGTCATAAAGACGAGGTATCATATTTACTACCGTGGACTTGCCGGAGCCGGACGGGCCGACTATGGCGTACATCTTTCCGCCGGGAACGGTGAAATCAACGTCTGTCAGCAGGGGCTTGTCGGGGCTGTAACTGAATTCAACGTGATTAAAGCTGATTGGCTGCATTTCAACGTCCGGCTTTTTGCCGTCAACGGGATTCACGATAGTATTTTCACGGTCAAAGTAATCAAAAATACGGGTAAAGAGTGCGAGTGAACGGGTGAAGTCAACCCCTATATTCAGCAGGGATTCAACCGGGCGGTACAGACGGTTGATGAGCGTTACCGTTGCCGTGATGGTACCTACCGTAAGAGTCGCATCGTGCTTGCCGATTATCAGCAGACCGCCTACGAAATAAATCAGCAGAGGCCCTATCTGACCGAACATACCCATTACGACGGAAAACCATTTGCCCGAGCGTTTTTCCTTAAGGGATATCGCTGTTGCTTCCTTGTTTATCTTTTCAAAGTTTTCGTATTCTTTTTCTTCACGGGTAAAGATTTTTACCAGCATTGAGCCGCTTACGGAAAGGGTTTCGTTGATGACCTGATTCATTTCATCGTTCTTTTCCTGGCTTTCCGTCAGCAATTCATAACGCTTTTTACCTGCACTGCGGCTGGGCAGGATGAGCAGGGGGATTATTACTATTCCCACGAGAGCCAGCTTCCAGTTCATCGTGAAAAGGGCAACGAGCGTCGTTACTACGGTGGCAATGTTGCTCACGATACTTGAAAGCGTACCGCTGATGACCGTACTGACACCGCTTATGTCCGTATTCATACGGGTGATGATGTCACCCTGTTTCTCGGAGGTGAAAAACGAATGGGGCATATACTGAAGGTGCTTGTACATCTGATTTTTCATATCATAGATTATCTGCTGTGAAATCCATGAATTGATGAAATTCTCAAGCACGCCGATAACCTGACTTATCGCAACCGTGCCGAACGCCATCAGAAGCAGCTTGATAAGTAACGCCATATCCTTGCCGACCAACGCCTGATCAACGATTTTACCCGTTATGATTGACGGGAAAAGTCCCACCGTTGCAGAGAGCAGGATGGCAAAGAAAACAAAAATAAACTGCACCCAATAGGGCTTGAGATACGAAAAAATACGAATAAGCAGACCTTTTGTGACTTTAGGCATATTCGCTTTTTCCTCTTCGGTAAGAAAACCTCTGGGCCCGAGTGAATTTCTTCCTCCCGGCATTTCCAATTCCCCCTTGAATTTTGTATTACCATTATATGATAAAATTTTTGTTCGGGAAATGCAATATAAAACAAAAAATTTATTGATTTTTGTATCGGACGTTCACATAAGAAAAAATATCGGCTTTCAACGCCCGAACGGAAAAAGTCCGTTTTTACGTACTGCAGATGCGGTAATATATAACCGTAAGAAAAACGAGCTGACAGACCGAAATGTCGTCTGCAGTGCGACCATTTCAAAGCACGCAGGGAGTATAATCCGGTTGTAAACAGAAAACGGCTGATTGAATGAAAGGAAGATGTGTGAAATGAAAAGAATTGAAACGGCATACTATATTTTTAACGTGAAAAAGATGATTGAGGGCATAGTCGGAAATGATGAAAATTTTACTGTAAAAGCCCCCAACGGTGACTGGGAGCTTGTACAGAGTGAGCTTTTTGAAAACAATGCAGCGGTGTTTCTTTTTGAAACGTGCGAGGGCGAAAAATATTATTACAGATACATTCTGGTTGAGGTCTCGGATAAGGAATGCGAGATTCTGTGCAAGTACGGCTTTGATACCCGCGACGGCAAAAGGGTAAAAGATTTCGGTCTGGCTGATTACGGCATTTCTTTCCTCCTGAAGGATGAGGAAAAAGGAGCGGATATAATTTGCTTTGACTGTAACGGCAAACCCTGCTGTATGATAAGCGGGGAGGATATGTACGATTATAAAAAGCAGTACATCATTCTTTATGATGAAAAGGGTAAGGTCGTTCTTACCGATATGCCGGCCGGCATGACAAACAGATGTGAATACATAGATTACATTAAGTCAATATACCCCGAGGAACTGCAGAAAGAACTGCAGAAGGAAGCGGATGAGGCAGGGGATGACGGTGACGATAATGACAATGAAAACGATGATTTCGACTCTGACGGGGACGACGGAAAGATTTCTGATCTGAAGGGAACACAGATCAAGCCCGGCTCGGGTGAGGAGGCAAGGAAGGAACTGAATTCTCTGATAGGTCTTAACGACGTGAAGGATAAGATAAACGAAATATGTAATTACATTGATTACATAAGGCTTGCAGAGGATTACGGCATAAAGCCGAAAACTCTCTGTTACAATATGGTCTTTGAAGGAAACCCCGGCACGGCAAAAACCACGGTGGCAAGACTTACTGCAAAGATATTCAGGGATAAGGGCATTACTTCAAACGACTGTTTCTACGAAGCGGGCAGAGCGGATATGGTAGCGAAGTATACGGGTCAGACCGCCGTCAAGGTCAGAGAGGTATTCAAAAAAGCAAAGGGCGGGGTGCTGTTCATTGACGAGGCGTATTCTCTTACGGACGGCTATGAGAACAGCTTCGGCGACGAGGCAATCGCAACGATAGTGCAGGAAATGGAAAACAACAGAGATACGGTGGTTATTTTCGCGGGATATACGGACAGGATGGAAGAGTTCCTCTCAAAAAATCCGGGGCTTCGCTCCCGCGTGCCTTACAGAATAAGGTTTGAGGATTATTCCGTCGGAGAGCTTGTTGAAATCGCCGGGCTTGAAGCCGGAAATAAGGGCTACACAATAGACGGTGAAGCGATTGAAAAAATAAAAAGGATATGCTCGTCTGCGATAAATTCGGATGAATTCGGCAACGGAAGATTCTGCAGAAATATGATTGAAAGGGCGGAGGTAAAACATGCTGCAAGAATTATGAAGGCGGCTGAAAAAAGAAAGCCGTCAAAGAAAGCGGTCACGACACTTACGGCGGATGATTTTGAAGCGCCCTGCAACGTTCCGAAAATCACGGCTGCAAAGCCCCTGGGCTTCTGCGCATAAAAGGAGGTATAACGATGGCAAAGTGTATTGCGTTTGATATGGAGGATGCATCGGAAGCATTCAGGCATTTCTCAGGCGGGGAGCTTGTCAGGTGTTACGGTAACAAGGCGTACGGCAATTCGCTTTATACCTGGGATGCGGGAGAAAGATGCCTGGTAAAGTGTAAAAAATGCGGCGGCTATATTCTTATTCAGTATTCTGAATTTCATGCCCTTGACCATTCGGATGACAAATATTATGATGATTATTTCCCCGTTGAGTCGGAAGAGGAGGCCGATGAGCTGAACAGAAAATACAACGGATGGGAGATAGAAAGGCAATTCGGAAAGAGATACCTTATCAGGGATAACGACGACCCGCCCCACTGGAGCTGAAAAAATGATATAAGGATGTCGGTTATCCGGCATCCGCTTTTTTTAATTTTCTATTGTATTTTATTTAGTTTTTGATATAATCAAAGTGGTATATTATTTTAGAAATTTTTGGGGGCAAAAATATGAAAATGGCAAAGAAAATACTGTCCGTAATTCTCTGTGTCCTTATGGTACTGGGCTCTGTTGCCGTCAGCGGCAGCGAATTTTCCGCAGTGCTCGGCGTTAAGGCAAGTGCCGAAGAATTCGGTACGTATGAAGGGTTGGACTACGTAATTGAAGACGGTAAGGTCAGAATATTTGACTGCAGCAGTACCGTTCAGGGCAAGGTAACCGTTCCTGCCGAGATTGACGGCTATCCCGTTACCGTTATTGACAGCTACGTCTTTTTCGGCCGCAATGATATTACAGAGGTGATTATACCTGACGGTGTAACCGCTATCGGTGAGAGAACGTTTTATAATTGCCGTGGTATTGAAAGCTTAAATATACCCGACAGCGTCGCTTATATCGGCGAAGATTCTTTCTACGGTATTCCAAACGTTTGTTACAGCGATAAAATGAAGGCAACCGGTGCTCCCTGGGGTGCTCTGACGGTTAACGGAGTATATGACGGTGACTTCTTATTCGCCGATGCGGAAAAAACAAAGCTGACGAAGTGCAGCGATTCCGCCGAAGGAAAGATTACCGTTCCCGATACGGTTATATCCATCGAAAACATGGCTTTTTACGGCTGTGAAGGTATTACGGAAGTCGTAATCCCGGAAGGCGTTGAAAGTATCGGTGAAGGGGCTTTTTACGGTTGTTCATCCCTTACGGGTATCGTGATTCCCGACAGCGTAACTGATATGAAAACTGCGGCTTTTGCCGGGTGTTCGGCTCTCGGATCGGTCACTCTCGGAAAGGGAATAGAATCGCTGGAAGAGGGAGTGTTTAATAAATGCTCCCTTACGGATATCATAATCCCCGACAGTGTCAAAATCATCGGGCGTCTGGCTTTTGCTGAATGCGGTAATCTTGAAAACGTTACCATCGGAAACGCCGTTGAATCAATCGGCGCAAATGCATTTTATGACTGTGCTGAAATAAAAACCGTAACGATTCCCGACAGCGTAAAGACTATCGGTGAAGATGCGTTCAAAAACGTGGTAAACGTTTGTTACAGCGAAAACATGAAGGCGACCGGAAGTCCCTGGGGTGCAAAATATGTAAATGCCGTATATGACGGACTTTTTATGTTTTCCGATTCCGCAAAAACAAATCTGGTAGAATGTGATACCGATGCCGAGGGTGCGATTATTATCCCCGACGGTACAAAGACAATAGGTTACCGTGCGTTCAGGGAATGTAAAAAAATTACGTCCGTAACGATTCCCGGCAGCGTTACAGAAATCGGAGACGAGGCGTTTTACCTCTGCGAAGGCCTTTCCGAGCTGAAGATAGGATCAAAAGTAACTACTATCGGCGCGTGGGCATTTTGCGGCTGTAAATCTCTCACAAACGTGGTAATCCCCAATAATGTAACCACTATTTCAAAAAGTGCGTTCCGTTCCTGCGAAGCTCTTGAGAGTGTGACTCTTCCCGAAGGACTTACCGAAATAAGCGAAAGTCTTTTTGAACTTGACAGAAATCTTGTAAACGTCAATATTCCCGACACCGTAACCTCAATCGGCGCGTATGCTTTCTACTGCTGTGACGGCTGCAGAAGCTTTACGATTCCCGATGGCGTTACAAGCATCGGCAGTCAGGCGTTTGAGGACGTAACGAACGTGGTTTATTCCGATAACATGAAGGCCGCGGGCAGCCCCTGGGGAGCCGGAAACGTTAATTTCTTCTATGAAAACGATTTGTATTATTCCGATTCAACCAAGAAGAATCTTGTTTTATGCTATGATAAAGCAGAGGGAAATATTACCGTTCCCGACGGTGTCACTTCCATTTCGCAATCGGCGTTCTACTACTGTTTTTCCGTTACCGGCATCACTCTTCCCGACAGCATCGAAAATATCGGTATGGAAGCGTTTTGTTTCTGCGAATCTCTTCAGAATATAAACATTCCCGCTAAAGTAACCGTTATTGATGATTCTACCTTCTACGGATGCGGAAAACTTGCTTCGGTGACGATTCCCGAAGGAGTTCTGAGTATCGGCAACAAAGCGTTTTATAACTGTACTGCTTTAACCGAAATAAAGATTCCCGACTCTGTAAAGACCATCGGTAAAGAAGCATTCCTGTCCTGTAACGGACTTGAGGAAGTCATCATCGGAAGCGGTGTGGAAGAAATCGGTGAAACGGCATTCGGCTATTGCAGTAATATCTGTAACGTTACGATCCCCGATAACGTAACAACTATCGGAGAGGATGCATTTTATCTTGTTCCTAATATAAGCTACGGCGAAAATATGAAAGCCGCAGGCAGTCCCTGGGGTGCCCGGAACGTAAACGGCTTCATTGAAGGAAATCTGATATATGAGGATTCTTCAAGGAAGGTACTTATAAAGTGTAAAAATTCCGCATCGGGTACCGTTGTTATTCCCGAGGGCGTGGAAACCATCAGCGACAATGCATTTGAATATTGCAATCTTATTACCGATGTGACGATTCCTTCCACGGTTGAAACTATCGGCGAAGATGCGTTTTACTCCTGCGAAAAACTGACGGGTGCGGTTATCCCCGACAGCGTTACCTCTCTGGGCGAATCTGCCTTCGGAGAGTGCCCCTCCCTTGAGAGCGCGGTTATCGGAAACGGCGTTAAGATTCTGGAAGGGGGCTGCTTTGAGGGCTGCATCTCCTTGAACGAATTGACAATAGGCAATGCGGTCGAAAGTATAGAGCAGTATGCGTTTGCAAATTGCACTTCCCTTAAAAACGTCACTTTCGGAAACGGTCTGAAAACAATCGGCGACGAAGCATTCGACAACTGTATTTCACTCAGAGCAATCATTATTCCGGACAGTGTCGAGTCTATCGGCTTATATGCTTTCGGATACTGCTTCAATCTTTCAAACGTTATTTTCGGCAAGGGATTGAAGACAGTCTCTCCGGCAGCGTTCATTTATACCGCACTTGAAAAGGCGGTAATCCCCGAGAGCACGGAAACAATCGGTGGTTATGCGTTTTTCCTTTGCCCGAAACTTGCTTATCTCCATATCCCGTCAGGCGTAACCGAAATCGGCGAAGAGATTATCGGATTTGACCGTGAGTCTTATGAAGAAATGGTCATGTCCCTATATGAAGAAGAGATTATAACCGCGGAGCAGAAGGAAGAAATGCTGGCTGCCGAGCCGGTTGAAACCTGCATCTGTTCCGATTCGGATGAAAGCTGTGCAAAAACGTACGCAGAGGAAAACAATCTGAAATTTACCGTCTGCGAAGGACACGAATCCCTTGACGGTGTAATTGAAGAATTGAATGAAGCAAAGAAAAACTGTGTTTCCGACGAAGCGAAGCAGATTATTGACGAAGCAATTGCAAAGATAATTGCAGATGCGGATTCCGACCTTTTTGCATCAATAAGAGATAAGGCACTTGATGATGCCGAAAAAGCCGATAAGGCGCTTGAGCAGGCGAAGACGGATGCAAAGTCAGCTCTTGAAGAAGCAAAGAAATCGGCTGCTTCCGATGAAGCAAAAGAGATTATTGACAGTGCAATTGCCGACGTGGATAAGGCAGTGAATCTTACTGCTGTTGCGGATATTAAATCCGCAGGTCTTACCGATGCCGAAAAAGCCGACAAGGCACTTGCAAACGAAAAAGAAGCGGCAATCAACGCTCTGAAAGCGGCGGCAGGCGAAAATGCATCCGTGGAAATGAATGAGATTGTTTCCGACGGTATTGAAAAAATCAATTCCGCCTCAAATATGACAGACCTTGCTTCTGTCCGTAAGGATGCTCTTGATAAGATTGCCGAAAGAAAGACGCTTGAGAGTCTGACGGTTCCCGAAGATGATATTGCTCTCGGCTACAAGGAATCAAAGAATCTGAATGCGGAATCCGGCGCGGGCAAAGTGACTTATAAGTCAAGTGATGAAAAGGTCGTTACCGTTGATGAAAACGGCAACGTGACCGCAGTCGGCAGAGGAACAGCCACCGTGACCGTATCCGTTGAAGGAACGGATACTGCGGTTGAAGTTAAAGTGACGGTTTCGTATACCTTCTGGGATATAATCGTCTGGTTCTTCAGAACTCTGTTCAGCATTTTCAAGTGGTAAGTAACCGCAGTACAAATATATAGTAACAGGAAGCGATAATATGAAAAAAACAATAAAAAAACTGACCGCAGTTATCTGTGTGTTCGCACTGCTGTGCTGTCTCCCCGTCTGTGCATTTGCTTCGGATGACGGTACTGCCGCAGAGGCACTGCGATTCAATGACGACGGAAAATTCAGAATCATGCACGTTACGGATACACATCTGTCGGAGGAAAATCTTGACGACAGCGTTTATCTTATCGGGCTTGCCTGCGACAAGGAAAAGCCGGATGTAGTCGTGATTACCGGCGACGTCGCCATGGCTGACGATGCTGAGGAAGTATTCCGCAAAACGGATGCACTTATGAACGTGTTTGAGGAAAGAAATATTCCCGTTGCCGTTACCTTCGGCAATCATGACTCCGAAAACGGTGCCGTTTCCCGCGAAGACCTTATGGCACACTACAACGAATTTGACTGTTCAATATCCGTTGACGACGGAGATATTCTTCCCGGCTGCGGAACCTACAACGTACCCATTCTCGCTTCCGACAGCGATAAGGTGAAATTCAATCTCTGGGTATTTGACTCGGGCGATTACGACAGCGAGCATCATTACGCCAACGTTCTTGAGGAGCAGGTTGAATGGTATAAGGAAAAATCGGCGGCTCTCGAATCCGAAAACGGAGGAAAGGTATATTCTCTTGCTTTCCAGCATATCATCGTTCCCGAGATTTATGACGCGCTCAAGGAAGTAAAGCTTCGCGGAGCTTATTCCTATCCCCGTATCTATGACGAAAAAAGATATTATGAATTTGATCCCGATGCGGAATGCAACTACGGTATGCTCCACGAAATGCCCTGCCCGGGTTACTTTAACCACGGTCAGTTTGAAGCGATGGTTGAAAGAGGAGACGTGCTCGCCATGTTCACGGGACACGACCATACCAACGCTTTCGGTGTAAAGTACAAGGGCATTGATATTGTCAATTCCCTCTCTACCCGTTTTAACGGTGACGCTTTTTCAACCCAGTACGGCTACCGTATGATTACGGTGGATGAAAGTAATCCCTCGGAGTATGAAACAAAGGTCGTTCACTGGTACGATTTCTTTGACGGCAGTGTTGAAGCGGATAACACGTCACTTGTCGCAAAAGTCCGTTTCCTCGGTTTCTTTGAAAAAATTGCTCTTAAAATTGCCATATTCTTTGTTGAAACCTTTACCGGCAGAACGGTAAAATATCCCGATTGACAGATAAATAAAATAACGGGCTCAAAGTTGAGCCCGTTATTTTTTTTATAACCCCAGTTCTTTCAGAAACACACCCGTTCGCCGGATTGCTTCTTTGATGTGGTCAGTACCGTAGCAGTAGGATGCTCTGACGTATCCCTCACCGCTTTCGCCGAAGGCGGTGCCGGGTACAAGGGCGACCCTTTGCGATTCGAGCAGTTTTTCACAGAATTCCCCGGAGGAGAGCCCCGTTGATTTTATTGAGGGAAAGGCATAGAATGCGCCCTCGGGCTCACGGCATTCAAGACCGATATCGTTGAAGCCCTTCACCATGATTTTTCGTCTGGTATTGTATTCCTCCATCATATGTTCCACGTCCGTATCGCAGTCTCTGAGCGCCGTGATTGCGGCATACTGTGAGGTGGTGGGAGCGCACATAATTGCAAACTGGTGAAGCTTTGTAATCTGGCTGATTACGGGCTCGGGACCGCAGGTGTAACCCAGGCGCCAGCCGGTCATGGAGAATGCCTTTGAAAAACCGTTGACGACCACGGTGCGTTCTTTGAGGTTTCCCACGCAGGCGGGAGAAACGTGGTGCTTGCCGTTAAAGGTAAGCTCGGCATATATTTCATCCGAAATCAGTATTATTTCGGTATCCTTTATAACCTCTTCGATTTCTTCAAAATCCCGTTTTTCCATTATTGCACCCGTGGGATTTGAGGGGTACGGCAGGATGATTGCTTTCGTTTTATCGGTTATTTTTTCACGAAGCTCATCCGCTTTGAGCTTGAAATCGTTTTCCTCTTTATTTTCGGTAATTACGGGTATTCCGCCCGCCATACGAATCATCGGAACGTAACAAACGTAGCTCGGCTGGGGGACGATTACCTCATCGCCGGGGTTTACCACGGAACGGATTGCGGCATCAATGGCCTCGCTTCCGCCGACGGTTACGAGGATTTCCTTGTCCGGATTATATTCAAGACCGTATTTTCTGATGAGATACTTTGATATTTCGCTTCTCAGCTCCGCAAGTCCTCTGTTTGAGGAATAACCCGTCTTGCCTCTTTCAAGGGATTTTATTGCGGCGTTTCTGATTTTCCACGGCGTTTCAAAATCCGGCTCGCCTACGCCCAGCGAGATAACGTCATCCATGGATGCGGCAATATCAAAGAATTTTCTGATTCCCGAGGGCTGAATTTCCGTAATCGTATCGTTGAGTATATTATCGTAATTCAGCAAGATGAAACAACTCCCCGTTCATCCTCATCCTTTACCTCAAGGTCGGTATCAAGCTCCTTGTATCTTCTCATAACGAACTGAGTTTTGGTTGAGGTAACGGATTCAATCGTTGACAGTTCCTTGGAAATGAATCTGGATACGTCCTGGAACGTGGGGCATTTTACTATACAGCAAAGGTCGGAAACTCCCGAAAGCAGATAACAGCTTTCAACCTCACGGTATCTGGAAACCTTTCTTGCCACTTCCTCAAAGCCCAGACCGGGCTTTGGTGTGACCTTGAGCTCAACAATGGCGGAAACATAGAATTCATCCAGCTTTTCCCAGTCAATGACCGCCTTGACGGCACGGATGATGCCCTCCTTTTTCATTTCGTTTATTTCACTGCGGACTTCATCCTCGGTGAGACCGGTAACGGTTGAAATCTCGGAATCCGTAATGTCGGCATTTTTTGCGAGCAGCTTAAGAATCTGAATATTCATATTTACCTCCTGATAACCGCTTATGCGGTCAGACAATTTGTCGGGTATTATAGCATCACCCGATATTATATTCAAGAAATGTGCGGCGGATAATTTTGCCCGATAATAAAGAAAAGCCCCCACATTTTGTGGGGACTTGAAAAGATATCTTAAATTATTCTGCAATGTCCGTACGGGAATGGAATTCCTCGTCACTTTCCACGATAATCTTATCCTTGTTGACCTTGTAGAAGATATAAGCGATTGCGATGAATACAAGGCAGATAAGTGCGTAGATGAAGAATACGGGGTCAACTACCGAGCCGGAGAAGATGATGAGTGAGCCGACCGTACCGAGAATGGGGCAGATAAGACCGAGGAATACATTCTTGATTTCGCCCTTTTTCCAGAGCTTGATAACTGCAACGTAAAGTACGATGTAGGTGAGATAAAGAACGCAGATGGCAATTGATGAAATGTCAAGGTTGGATACGGCAACTTCTTTTCCGAAGAAGTGAAGCTTTGCATCGCTTGTCATGATGAGCTGGTTGATTACAAGATAAATAAGGGAAAGAACGTAAACAAGCAGAGCCGAATTGAGAGGGATACCGCCGAGTTTCTTGTTTTCCTTCTTGAAAATCTTTGATGCGGGCATCATGTTGCGCAGAGCCATTGAGTAGGGGAGACGGATAAGACCGAGTGATACGCCGTTGACCGTACCGAGGATTGAAATAACAACCGCAACGAGTACAACCTTTGCACCCATATTGCCGAAGAGAGCGGTACTTACTTCATAAACTGCGTTATCGGTAACGTTTTCGGCACCGAGGAAGGAAGTAACGCCGAGGAAGTATGCAAGATAAACAATAAGAACGCCGATGGGAGCAAGTGAAAGAGCGATGGGAAGATTCTTCTTGGAATTTTTGATTTCGTGGCAGATGGATGTGGAAACAATCCAGCCGTCGTATGAGAAGGCGATGGGCCCGAATGCGGCGAGGAAGCCGAGGCCTTTAACGCTGTTTGCAAACGCCTGACCGGATGCACCTGACATAACGTCCACGGTGTTGCCCTTGATAAGACCCAGAATTGCAAGAACGATAAGGGGAATGATTTTGATTATCATTGAGAAATTCTGGAAAAATCCGCCTGCTTTTGCGGAAAGGGTGTTGATGATATAGAAGAATGTGAGTGCGATAAAGCCGATGATTGTATTTCTTGTAATATCAAAATCGGCAAAACCGAGGAGATTGCTTACATAAATACCGCTTGCCCATGCAACGACTGCATCAAGGGTAGGCAGGTAAAGGAAGCTCTCAAACCAGCCGAAAGCGGTGGCAGCGCCTACGCCTACGAAGTCCTCTGCGTAGGAAACAAGTCCGCCGGGCTTGTCTGTACGGATAGCAAGCTGGGAAATGGTAAGAGCACCGAAGACTACCGCAACAGCGGCAACAACGAAGATGATTACGCCCAGCCATATGTTCTGATTGGCATAGTTAAGTACGTCGTCGGCCTTGAAGAAAATACCGGAACCGATAACGATGCCCGTTATCATGGTAATCGCGGTAAAGAGGCCATAGTTTCTCTTTTGCATAGAAATCACCTTTTTATATAGATTAAGCCGTAAAAACAACTGTTAATTATAATATAGCAAACGTAGGAATTGTTCAAGATATTTTTCGGTTCGGTAATAAATTTCGTATGTATACATAAAAAACGGATTAAACTTGCATTTATTTTTGTTTTTGTGTAGAATGTCAGCGAGGTGATTTCATTGGAACATTTTATTCTTGATCAGATAAAGCCCGCGTTAAAGCACGTTCCCAAGGATATAGTAAAATCATATTTTGTGCCTCAGTCAAATGAAGCTACAAGGAATTTCCGTAAAAAAACCGGTTTTATCAAGGGAATCTGCCATCCCCTTGAAAATTTTGACCAGCTCAGAAACGCAAATATTGAATGGACAAGATTTGATATTCCCTATCCTTTTGACGGCGAAGGAAACGAAACAGAATCGTATAAGAATTTTAAGGACAGAGTCAGACGCTTCCGTGATAAAGGTATGAAGGTTATGGCAGTTACGCCGTTCCCCGATGCTTTCCTCAGAAACGGCCTTGACGTGAGGAAAAAAGAGGATATCCCCGGGATTGAAAAGGTTTCCGAATTTCTCGTAAAGGACCTCAAGGATTTGTGCAGTGCTTTCCAGATAGCCAATGAAATCGGCATTCCCCGTTTTACCCTTCCTTTTACCGTAAAAGAGGGTGCTGAATTTATCGGTATCTGCGCCAAAGCTATGGCACCCTTCAAGGGCGATATGCCCATCGGCTATAACTGCGCAGGTCCACAGACCGACCTGAATCTCTATCTTATGCCCTATATGGATTATTTTGATTTTGTGGGCATTGATATTTATATGGGCTGTTTCTTCTTTGGAACGATGTGGCTGTTTGAGGCGCTGCTGAGATACCTTTACGTTATGACCGGCAAGCCCATCATACTGTGTGAATTCGGTTACATCAGCGGCGGTGCGCCGAAAACGAAGCAGGAAAAGCTGGATATAATCAGATCTTACGGTGCAAAGAATAAGAAGGATGCAATAAAGCATATTGATACCTTCATTGAGAATCTGCCCGAGAGAATGCGCACCTACGTCAAGCACTGCGCTCAGGAGCCCTCAAACTATGCTCATTACATTTTCAGGTCTGAGTTTACGAATCACTTTTACAGAGAGCTTCCGAAAACCTGCGTGATTCCCGGCTATCCTCATACCGATGAGGGTCAGGCAAAGTTTTACAAGGATATAATTTCACGGCTTGCATCCCTTGAATTTATGGGCGGTCTGATAATTTACTGCTGGCGTGACGACGAAAGATGCTACGTCTGCGGCCAGGAGGATTGCCCCACGGAAACAAGGTGGGGACTCGTTACCTTTGACGAAAAGGAAAAGCCCTCGTACTATGCCGTAAAAGAGGAATATGCAAAGATAAAATAAAATGAGAGGATCTCCGCGGAGATCCTCTTTCTCTACTTTAAGTAGGTGGACATATACAGCCGGTATGATATAATCATGTATGGAGGCGATAATATGAATCAGTATATAACGGGCTCCGTGATAAAGGAGCTTCGTGAAAAGAATAATCTGACACAGTATCAGCTTGCGGAAAAGCTGGGAGTCAGCGATAAGACCGTTTCAAAGTGGGAAACCGGCAACGGCTACCCGGATATTGCTCTTCTTGAGCCGATTGCACAGGTATTTTCCGTTTCCGTGACGGAGCTTATTTCCGGCAATGCGGTAAAAAACGAAAATGTATCCGCAAATATGCTGAAAACAAAATTCTGCGTCTGTCCCGTATGCGGTAACGTGATACAGAGTACGGGAGAGGCGGTCGTAAACTGCCACGGAATCCTGCTTACACCCTGCATTGCGGAAAAAGAAGACGAAAACCATCGGATTTCGGTTGAAACCGTTGAGGATGAATATTTTGTGACGGTTGACCATCCCATGACAAAAAGTCATTTCATATCCTTTCTTGCCGCCGTTTCCTCTGACAGAGTGCAGACCGTTAAGCTTTATCCCGAGGGCGGAGCTTCGGCAAGATTCAAGATAAACGGCGTAAGAAGGATTTATTACTACTGCAACCGTGACGGCCTTTATTATGCTGACACGGTCAAAAAAAGATAAAAGCGGGCAGTCCTGCAACTGCCCGTTTTCTTTTATTCAAATGCTTCCGGACAAAGGCCCGCATTGATAAAATCATCGTTTCCGATAAGCCCCTGACCGAAGCCCGCAGGGCGCTTATACTTGTATGATAGATCAATATCCGCGGTGAAAGAGCCCACCGATGAGCCCATATTCTTTATGATTTCACCGCTTGGGGAAACTATCATTGAACAGCCGCCCTTTTCGTCGTTCATCATGGAAAAGGAGGATTTTGCCGTGTATGCGTTGCATCTGAACGCAATCATTTTTGCCTGTGCGGTAAGTATATCCGCCCTTTCGCCTCTCTGCATACCGGGTATCAGTATGACATCGGGTTTATATTTTGCGATATATTCAATCTGCTCATTGAAATAAACGTCGTAACAGCAGAGGAAGGCAAAGCGGATTCCGTCGTAATCGCAGATACACTGACATTTTTCACCTTCACCGTTACCCGCTTCAACGCCGAAATTTATTTCGGAAAGGGGGAGATGCTGTTTGTAATACACGAACACCTGCTCTCCGTCCCTGCCGAAAAGATACGTGCTGTTTTTGATTTTGCCGTTTTTTTCTTCAAGCACGTTTACGGAAACGATACAGTGCTTTTCTTTGGCGGTACGGGAAGCGGCATCAAGCATTTCTTCGGCAAATGGCAGGCACTCACGCTCTTCCTCGGGGTCGGAAACACCGCCGCAGTTTGAGTATTCGGGGAAGAGAATAATTCCGTTTTCGGGAGCGTTTTTCATCTGCTCAATGATATATTGTCTGTTTTTCTCTGCGGGATTTTCACCTGCCAGATAATTCGGCTGAACGATTGTAAGAAGCATGTCTTTTCCCTTTCATATCAACATATTTTTCTGAATAAGAATTGTAACTGAACGTTGAAACGATTATATCATCATAAATCCCGTCTATCAAGAATTTTATGCCCGTTTTGTATTGCACATTGCTTTTTTATGTGATATTTTATCCTATGTAAAAAGAAACGGAGGTCAGCTTATGAAAAAATTATTATGTGTATTCTTTGCGGTAATCATGGCTCTTTCCTGCACATCCGCTGCATCCGGTGCAGACATTGACAAGCTTTCGGATTATATCTACAGCTTTGAGTACGGCGAGGGTCCCGAAATTGACGGCCTTAAGGTTGACTATATGTCATTCTCTCCCAAAGCGGAAGAGGGAACGAAATATCCTCTTGTGCTTTACTTCCACGGTATGGGGCAGGGAAAAGAGCCCGGCGACCAGATTTACGAAAATTACTTTCCTTTCTGGGCGAGCGATGAGCTTCAGTCAAAGTTCAATAACGGCAAAGCTTATCTGATTGCCTTCAGGTCTCACGAAGAAAAAAAGGAATACTGGGACGATAAATATATCAAATCCGTCAAGGCGGCGGCAGATGAATTCATAGAGAAGAATAAGGACAGTATTGACCTTACGAGAATTTACGTGGGCGGTTTCTCCATGGGCGGAAAAATGACACTCAAGATGATGACAAGCTACCCCAAATTCTTTGCGGCGGCTTTCCCCATGTGTCCTGCCTATTTCCCCTCGGATGAGCAGTATGAGGCAATAGCCGATATGCCCACGTGGCTTTTCACAAGTAAGTATGACGTTGTTGCCGGATACCACAGCACCGGAAAAAAGGTTTGGGAAAAGATATGCAAATTCACAAATTGCCCCGAAGACTGCAGACTTACTCTCTTCGGTAAGGTATGCTATCCCGACGGTAAGAAGACACCCAGCAATCATCACGTATGGTTTGCCGTTTCAAACGATATGTTTACGTATGACGGCGGCAAATATCCCAATACGGTTACCACCGACGCGAGCGGTAAAGAGCTTGAGCTCATTTATCCCGACGGCGTAATCAGCTGGCTCAATCAGTTTACGTCCGAATATGACGGTACGGATGACGGCTTCACAAATCTTGCCGAAAAGAATCAGACAAACGATTTTGACCTGCTTCTCGGTATTCTCAGATCAATTCCTCTTGCAATATTTGATACAATCAAAGCGATACTCAAAATCGGTTGAAAAGGTAAATTATATAACCAGATAAAATCAATAAATCCGGAATTTCAGATTCGTTTTTTGAAATCCCGGATTTATTTATTTACTTCATTTTTAATTTTACTTTTTGCTCTGTGCTATAATGCGACAGCCCCGTTTTTCAGAGAGACGCTCTGATAAATCCTATACATTCTCTGCCCTTAATCATATTTGAGGTGTCTCTGCCGTTGAAATAGAGCCGTAATTCATTACCGTATCTCACAAGGTGACTGGCATATACAAACTGTGTCATCCAGTCCGCACCCTCATACATTCCCGGCTCAACAAGCACCTTGTTAAAGCTGAATTCAAGACCGTCTGCAGAGGTCAGAAGCAGAATTGCGGAGTGACTTTTTCCGTCTTGTTCATAAATTCCGTTCTGAATGCCGATATAGCCGTTTGCTGCTTGATATACTTTAAGACAGCCGCTGCAAAGGTTGAGATAAGGGCTTTCTTTGTCGGGCTTTATTATCGGTTTATCCGAGACCGTATATTCTCCGTCAACCTTGCCGCTCTCGGCGTAGTTTATGTAAGTAGGTTCACAAAAGCCGCAGTCCTCTATGAACGTCTGACCGCAGGAATAATAGAGTCTGTTCACTCCGTTGTCACAAAGCAAAAACGGATTTGAAATTGAATATCCTTTTCCCGATTTTTCAAAATCCTTTGAGTGAGTAATAACCGGCTTTGCCGGAGACCAATTTTCAAGGTCGTCACTTGTCATGACGTATATTTCCGATTTCCACGGCACAAGACCTATGATGTTAAGTCCTTTCGCGATAAGATTTCTTGTTCTCTCAAAAAACAGATAATATCTGCCGTCAACAAGGTTAATGTCGGGTCTCATCGCGGCGTTTACGATTTTTGCCTTCTTTGTGAATTTTACTCCGTCGGGCGAAACAAAATGATAAACTCCGAGCACGGTATGAAAGAATATATGCCATTTTCCGTCGGGACTCTCATCGGGAGTCAGCAGCGACGGGTCGGCAGTCAGCGGAGAATCAAATGGCCTGATAACGGGATTTACGTCATAAAGACTGAATTTTGCGTTGATAACCGATTCAACTGAAATATCGGATAAATTCATGGCATATTTAACCCCTTTTTATTTAAGTGAATATGCTCTGACGTAATCAACGATAAAATCGGTCATCTCATTGTCTTCATCGTTGATGCAGTGACCTCTGAAATTCTCGTCAACGACACCGTCATTGCCTGCAATTTCAACAGAGAGAATGAGCCATTCGGGTACCTGTGATACACCGAATCCGGTTCTTCCGGATTCAACGCCGTTGATGTAGAATATATATTCCTTTTCGTTCCATTCAAGACCGTAGGTATTATATTCTTCATAGGGGTTGTTTGCGGCTACAAACGCCTGACATACGTGGTCGTGTCTGTGCTTATCGGCGTATCCGTTGATATGTATGTTGGACTCAACGGTGTTTTTCATAATCTTTTTACCGTTGCCGTAGAAGGGTGATTCAAAGATATCTATTTCTGCACCCTTTTCACCGTCGTGGTCTGTCAGACCGACACCCGAGCAGAAGGTCCAGAACGCCGCCCACTGACCGTAGCCCTTGGGAAGAATACATCTGCATTCAAAGTAACCCTGCTTCTGTTCAAAGCTTCTGCTGGTATCGATACCGGCAGTGTACCAGCCGGGCTTACCGTTGCCGTTAAGACCTTCGGGATAATACTTTGAAGCAATGTGAAGATTTCCGTCTTTGACGGAGCAAAGGTCGGTATTCCAGTAGCTGCCTCTTCTGATTACCGTTTCACCGTGATTGAAGAAGTGGCCGTCCCACTTTGAAAGGTCAAGCTCATCGCCGTCAAATTCATCGCTCCACGAGAGCTGATACTTTGACATATCAAGGCCGCCTGATTTATAGGGAATATTCACGTCGTAAAAAAGAGCGGTAAAAAGTGAAGCGATTGCGATAATAATCGCCATCAGCGGCTTCAGTGCTTCCGGATAGGAAAGAATATTCATAGATTTACCCCTTTGTTATCAGATGATTCCGAGCGGAATGAGTACAACGAGCAGTACCGCAACGGCGCCCCAGATTCCGATAAGCACGCCTTTTCTCTTTTTGGGCTCCATAAAGGGAATGAAGTTGCTTGCAAGGAAGAAGGGAATGTAGGTCGTGATGAATACGGGAATTACGCCCCACCACTTGTAAACCCAGATGAACGAGTGATTTGAAGTGCCTGCAAGGAATGACTCAAACAGAGCGAAGAGGAGAGCCATTGACAGCGCTCCGAAAAGCTTGCAGTTCATGCCGAGAATCTTTTTGTTTTTGTCTTCGGGGAGCATTTTGTAAGAGATGATACCCGCAAGGGAGAACATCATGCTCAGCTCCCAGCAAACGCCGATAAGCAGTATGAAGGTGGTGGACTGATTGCTTACCGTCCAGAGTGGATATCCGAAGATGTGGGCAATTACGGCGTTGCAGATTTCGTAAAGCCAATGCACACCGTAAAGTGCAAGACCTGCGTAAACCGCTTCGTAATTTTTCTTTTGGATTTCGCTCCAGTAAACGTAGAAAACGACCGCGAGGATAAAGATAAAGGTCCAGTTGAAATTTTCGGTACTGCGGACAACCACGGCGTCTACAAGGTCCTTTGCCGCCTGACTGCCTGTTCCCCAGAATGCAAACATGGTATTCCTCCTTTATGATTTTATTGTATTCTGCAATTAAATTATACTATGATTATTTCTCAATATCAATCAACATTTTAACGTTTTCGTCGGTATATAAAGAGGGCGGGATATTGTGATTTTTGACATAAATCAAAAAATGTGATATAATATAACAACCTTATGAAAAGAAGGTGAAATATTGAGAATCAGAGCAAAGAAAATACTGTCCCTGCTTCTTTCGGCAATAATCCTGGCAGGCGGTATCATTTCTGTTTTTGCATACACTACCGGTGACGACTATCCCGCCGAATATAAGAACGCGGCAAAGGATTCAACCTTTGACAAATGGGGCTTTCCCAACAGAGAATGCACATCCTTCGTATGCTGGTGTCTTGAGTCGAGAAACGGCATAGCGGTCACGAATTTTTCCGTTGACGGTAAGTCAATCACCGCGGGTAAATATCCGAATTTCATGCTTGGTGAAGCACAGAACTGGGGTGCCGCCTTTTCGGGTATGGGCTACACGGTTGACAGCGTTCCCGCCGTGGGTGCGGTGCTGTGGACGGCAAGCGGTGCAAGCGGACACGTTGCATGGGTAAAGAGCATAGACGGAGATAAAATCACCTCAGAGGAATATAATAATTCATACGCCACGAAGCTCGTTAAGGGTGTTGAAGCGAAAGGTGAGTACGGCAGTCAGACGAGGACCCTCTCCGAATGGCTCAGTTCCGGATATAAGTTCATTCACATAAAGGATATAGGCGCTCCGCAGAATATTGACGTTCCCGCCTCTCCCTCAACCGACGGTAACGGAGCCGATACGTGGAAGCTGATATTTGATTTCATACTGAGCATCATAAGGCTTATAGCAAATCTGATAAAAACGTATATGTAATATGCAGTAAGGACCGCTCCGTTGAGGAGCGGTCCTTTTTGAATGTCATAATTCAATTTCATAACGGAAGCCGTCAATATACTGACCTGAAATGAAATCACGGTATTTTATCAGAATTTTGTCGGCATATATCTCCATAACGACGCCCATACCGCCCTTGTCGTTGGGCTCGCCTATGGTGCTGTCGTTATATTCCGTGCTGGGAAGATTAAGATAATAGACGTTTTCTCCCTTGTCAAAGGCACGCTC
>CALAUI010000029.1 GCA_937892115.1 uncultured Clostridia bacterium
GCTCGGTGCCGCTGTCGCTCGGTCTTTCCTGCGGGAATATCGTCCTTTCGGTGGCAGTTCTGTCCATTCTTATTACCGCTCCGCTCGGAGCAATACTAATGGATTTAAGCTATAAAAAGTTATTGAAATTATCTTGATAAATCCCGGTTTACAGGGACAAATGTAAAAAAAAACATCAGCGGCTCATTTCGGGTCGCTGATGTTTTATTTGTATGTGTCTTTTGCGATTATTCTGTTCATTCAACGGTGACAGTTACGGTGTCGGTAAAGCCGCCGGTCATTGTAATCCGAACGGTAGTTGTGCCTGCCGATAACGGTGTGACGATTCCGCTGTCATCAACAGATATAACACTGCCGTCCTCAACGTCAAAGGTCATATGATAAACGTCTGCATCAACCATAGGCGGATAATTTTCACGGCTTGAGCCGTAGTCATTGTAAGCTTCGCCCCAGTCACCGTTTTTGAAGGTCACAAAGCCCCTTATCTGCGTTTGTCTCCAATCGCCGAGGGAAACGGTGATGCTGTTGTTTACGGCTCTGAAGCTTTCAATTTCACCCTTTCCGTCATTTGAGGAGTATCCTTTTTCATGCACCGTCACCTTAAAGGTATAAGAAAAATCAGCATAGTTTACCGTTACAAGTGTCGAACCGATACAAACAGGCGTAATTCTCTGATTCTTTATTTTAATAACATTCTCGTCGTAATCGCAGAAAGAAACCGCTCCGCTTATCAGAACGTGTTTTTCAAGTGCCTTGTCAAGCCAGAATAACTTAACACTTTTACTTTGATTCAGGTTAACATCTATCTCCGCATTGTCGGTCGTGATTCCGGTAACGACAGGTGATGACGGCTTTTTTACGCGTTCACTTTCTGTCGGGGTCGGTGCGCCTGCGTTATCGTATGATTGGATTTCTCCCTCGTAAGTAATAAGCTCGATGGGCTGAAATCTTGTTGACCAGTCGCCCCAGCCGCCTGTTGAGGTTTGGTAGGCGTAGCCGATAAACAGATTGTCGGAAAGTCTTACGTGACCGTCGGGTCGTTTTGAAATACCCATATTGTGACATTCGGAACAGATTCCCGTGCGGATGATATCGCTTTTTTCAAAGTTAATTCCGTCATCGGACTGATAAACCGCAACGCCCGAGGTATCGCTGAAACGTTCATAGGTACAGAAACCGACAAATTTACCGATTTCTTCAACATAAACCACGTCCCATGAATCCTGATTGTTTTCCTTTGTTGCGGTTACTCCGCGCAGGGTCAGCGACTCAGGCCAGTTTTCAGATAAATCCGCGGTAGCGACAAGCTCCTTTCCCATTCCGGACCCGAGCCACGAATAATAGAAATACAGAACGTTGTCAACAACGACAAAGCTCGGTTCTCCCGCACCCCAAAAGGATGCGTTTTCATCAAAATATATAATCGGCTCAGGGTCACCGCCCCAACCGTTTCCGTTCCATTTTTCAAACGGACCGTCCGGTTTCTCGGAACGGGCAACAAAAATATTGTTGTTTATCCCTCCGTTTGTGGAAACAATAGTGGACGTGTAGCCGATATAATAGTAGCCCCCGAAATAAACGACACCGGGGTCACATACGGAATAATGGTCCATGGAATCCGCCGTAGGGCGCAGAACGACCTTCTCATCGCTCCACTCTTTACCGTTAAAATGTCTGTATGTAAACCAGTCCCATTCATTGCTTTGGCCGTTTGTTGCAAACCATGCGTCGGCAGAGCCGTCCTCATAATATATTATCGACGGACCGTATCTGTAACCGCCATGGTTTTGAAAAGGAGAATATACGTCATATCCCGCATTCTCAGCCCTGAACGTGACATTTATGTCTTTGCCGTCTTTTTCGGGTGCGGCAGAGTCGGAAAAAGACTTATCCTCCGTGTTTAACGGTATTTTCCTTTCTCCAAATGACGTTACCGCCTTGCCCGACAAGCCGGTAAAAAACATGATGAGAGACAAAAAAAGTGCTAGAATTTCAGTCATTGTCAGCAGTCCCTTCTTTCAGTTTTTTGCTCTGCATAGCTTTGTTCTTTGCCTTTTTGCAATAGTTTATGATAAATCATTATAGTAAGTATTGTCATTAAAAGTCAATCGTCAATAATACTTTATACCGGTTATCCGGGCTGAAAGAAACAGCCCGCCGAAGAGAATTTTTCTTTGGCGGGTTTCTTATATAGTACTTCTTTATCGCTCTGCAGCTTAATCCGCAGGGTTATTTTTTATTTTTTTAGACCCGTTCTGTAAATGATTTTGTAGGGAGAACCGTCCTCGTAAACCATCTGCACGCTGTCAATGCCGTTGGATTCCAGCACCTTTTCCCATCTTTCAACCATACCCTCGTCATATTCAACGGGAACGAATCCTGCCGTAAGATATGACCTTACCGCTGACGGACGGAACTCGTCTGTTGTAAGGGAAATAAACGGGCATCCTCTTTCTTTGAGTGTCTTCTGAACTATATAGCTCAGATACTTTGCAAGTCCCTTGCCTCTGTATTCGGGAATGATTCCGACCCAGTGCATATCGCCGTAACCGGTGTTGCCCCAGATAAAAGAGGAGGACGTGCCTACGTGCTTGCCGTTATGGTCAAGGAACCAGACATCTCTTTCGGGAACTATATCGACGAAATCATAGATTTCTCTCTTGAATCTGGCTTCATAGTCGGCGGGATCCATAGGGTCAATGCTTGACGCATCATTCCAGATTTTAATGTCGTTTTCTCTTGTTTCCTCCGAAAAATGTGAAAATGAATAGCCCTCGGGAAGAGTGAGCTCTTCAAGAGGATTATCAGTAAACCAATACATCTTAAGCTGTGCCATTATTATTCTCCTTTACAATAAATCCCCTACGGTACGCAGGGGATTTCGGTTATTCATTTACTGAGGAAGAATGCCTGCCTCATCCGTGGGATAAACATCGGTGGTGTTGCCTGCATCGTCTTCAAACCATGCCTTTGAAAGATTCCAGTCGGCGTAAATCGTACCGGATTGCTCACCCTTGATATAGAATACGTAATAGTATCCGTCAACGGTGTAATCCACGGTACCGCTGACGCCGAGATTTTCAAAGAACTGCTGTGCTTTCTCAAGGTCAACCGCCTTGCCGTCCTTCCAGACCATGCGGTATTCCGTTTCTCTGCCTGCTTTGACGATTGAATTATCCTCAACGTTTACAAAGTAAGCAACGTCTCTGTAAGTTCCGTCACCGGCTTTATCACCGAAAAGATACTCTATATGTGTATCACCGGTCTTGTCGTAATCCTTACGGTCATAAACCTCAACCGCGCCGAGAAATGATGCTTCACCTACAATGGCATCGGTGCTGTTTTCGTCGGGAACATAATACAGACGGAATTCCTTGATGATTGACTCGGCGGCATCCGCCTTGCCGTCACCGTTTATAACGCCGTCGGGAGCGTAATACGAAATGACATCAATAAGCGAAAGTGATGATGCTACTGCGGTTGCCTTTGCATCCTCGTCAACTACGATTTTAATCTCTTCAAAAAGATACTTTGAAAGGTAGCCGACCGCATCGTCCTTTCTTGAAACCTCTTCATAAAGAACGGGAGTGTAGTTTGCACTGTCGGGGAAGATTGCTTCAAGAGCGCCCTTTCTCAAAGGAGTAACGTCATATCCGTCAAGCCCTGTTTCGGCTGTTTCACCGTCTGCCGCAGCATCGTCCGTTACCGTTTCCGCTGCGGTTTCATCGGTATCCTCCGCAGGCACGGTTTCCTCTTCGTCTGCTGTAACCGCATCCTCGCCGCCTATATGGAGGACCGTATTTTTGGCACTCTGGAAATAGGGATTATTCATTTCATCGGTGATGCCGTTTGTGGCGGTCGCTTCAAGGACAAAACCCTCTTCGCCGATACTCCATATACCGGTACAGTAATAACCGGTGCCGTCGTATATTTCAGACTGGATAAAGCCGTCTTCACTTCCGCTGTGAACGGTGAAATGTGCTGATTTAACACCCGTTCCGCTCATTTCAAGCATATTGTTATAGGGGAAAATTACCGCCTTGCCGTTTGAATACGAAGCAATAAACGAGGGATAATTCCAGCCCACACCCTTACCGATAAACACCTCGGGGATACCGTTTGAATCCATATCGCATACGTATGCGGTACAGTTTTCGGCATTGGGAAGAGATGCAAGATATTTGTTTACTTCATCGGCGAGGGCTCTGCTCCACTCGGTACTGAAGCTGATATTGACTGAGGTGTTTTCCTCAAGGTCAACAACGTCTGCCCATTTGATTGAGCTGCTGTCATCAAGACAGAGAGTGGTAAGCACTTTTAATGACTTTACGAAAGAAATATCGGAAATACCGTCATTGGTAAGATTAAGAGTCTTGATAGTGGAATTGCCCATAAGCACCTTTGAGAGAGCGGCAGAGTCAATACTGCTGTTCTTGATGGTAAGCTCACTGAGGGCGGTATAATTCGCAAGGTCCTCAATCTGCTCTGCCGTGGCATTATCAAGAGTAAGCTCGGCAACGGAATAATCCGTCTGCTGTGTGTGTCTCGGTACCCACCAGTATTTCCAGCCGAAAAATCCGCCTATGCCGAGAATGGCAAGCAAAAGAACGACAAGGATGATTATCAGGGGTGCCTTGCTCTTTTTCTTTTTCTTCTGTGAAACGTATTTTACTTCGGATTCGCTCTTGAAGGTTTCGCGGGGAGTTTCCTGCTGAACGGGGGGCTCATATACGGGAGCCGCCTGAATGGGTATATCGGGAGTCTGTGAATCCTTGGGCTGTGTCTGACCGCAAAACTGGCAGAACACCGCTATATCGTCAATCTGCTTTCCGCAGTTGATACAATTCTTTGACATAAAACTGTCTCCTTCCGCCTTGGGAATATCGGGTATTATATACTATGACGCTGATTTTGTCAAACACCGTCAATCGTCGTAATACTCTGCAAGACTTTTTATTTCCTTTTCCTCAAGCGGTCTGTTAAAAATAAACAGATCGTCAATCATGGTATTGCAATGTGTATCTTCCGTATTCTGTCTGCCGGTAGAATCCTCACCGATATAAAGAGGGCCGCTGACTGCGAAGCCCTTAAAGGACTCATCAACCTTGTAAGTGTTGAGCAGACGGAAATTGATATAAATCTTCACTTCGCACTTTACATTGTCAAACGAAGCGGCATAATGCACCCAGCCGGATTCCATATCGGCGGGGAATGCGGCGGTAAAATCCTCTCTCACTTCGCCGTTGTAAAGTCTGATTCTCGCATCGTGAATCGTTTCGCCGACAGAAAAACCCGGTGTCTTCATATCGTTTCTTTCGTTTGTGGCGGCAACGACAACCGTATCTCTGTGTGCCTTATCCTTTTTAATCCAGACAGAAACGGTAAAGCCCTTGCCGAGTTTAAGGGATGAGGTTACACCGTAGCCGTTTTCACCCGGCTCGCCGCTTTCACCGCGGACACCGATATTGTAGTATTTGACGTGGCCTTTTTCTTTTGTTTTGAGCTTGCCCGTAAAGTCTTCGGTTTTGCCTTCAAACATATATCCGCAGGCAAAGGCAGATTTGTCAATGAACGAGTAAATGCCTTCCTTTGCATCCGGGTCAACGGCATCAAGATGCTTTTTATATTCCTTCATTTCAAGCTTACGGTGCGCACCGTCAATGCCTTTGAAAAGACCGTCGGGCACCTGTGAGGAGAAGCCGAGCTCGTCATATCCGGGAAGGTCAATACCGAGAGCGGTAAGCACAATGGCGGAAATATCCTTCGTCTGCATATAACCTATGCCGCCGCGCTGAAGATTTCTGCCCGAAGCACCGAAAAAGACATATTTCTCACCGTCCGTATATCCGCCGTGACCGTGGTTATATCCGCCGTGGTCGGCAATGACCGTGAAAAGCGTATCCTGCAGGATACCCGCCTTTTCGTATGCATCGTAAATCGTGCCGATATATTTATCTTCCTTTTCAATCTGTCTGAGATGCTCCGGCGTACCGTAGCCGTGACCGTGGCCTGCACCGTCAACCTCATCAAGCTGAACGAAAAGGAAAGCGGGCTTCTTGTAAACCTGCCTTACTATCTGCGGAATAAGGCGGGCATCATCGGGAATATGAATGAGCTTTACGCCCTGATCATGCTCAATGATACCGTGATTGATGGGTCCCCAGTTTACGCAGGAGGCAAGGTAAGCATCCGGCATCGCCTTTCTGATTCTTTTGAAAACGGAAGGCAGCGCTTCATTGGTGTATTCGTAACGGTCGGCAATGGAATTGGTCAGCCCGTGAACGACGGGATCTGCTCCGATAAGCATACCTCCCCAGTTTTCCGCACTGATGGTGGGGTCAAGGGACAGAGCATTATATGTGACTGCTCCGCCTTTGAATATTCTGTCAAAATTGGGGGTATCGGCAAACTTATTGAAATTGCCCATTCCGTCAACACCGATAACCGCTACATACTTGAATTTTTTCATTTTATCCCTCACTGACTCGTTCAGTCTGCGTTGGCAAGCCATTCGTGTTCTTTTTCGTAAATTCTGGTCTTATCCCAGGGGTCGCCGTCGATATGGCGTATCATCCATACGTAATACATGGTATAACCGGGAGCGCATACCTGCTGGTGAGCGTTATGGGGCTCAATACAGAGGAAGGAGCCGTCGGTACACTTCTGAACGTCGTCACCCATAAACGCCGCGCCGAAGCCCTGGGGGTAATCAAACTGATAGTAGTAAACCTCGGGCTGGGGATGATAATGAGGAGGATAAGACGACCATCTGCCCGGATTGTGGAACACTTCACCGAGCACCATATTTGAGTAGGGCGCATTGGAAAGGTCAAACATGGTGGCGCAGGTTCTCTTTCCCGTACCCTCCCACTGGGTCTGACCGAATTCCTGATACAGACATTTTTCCGGTGTATAGTAAACGGGAGCAAATTCCCTCTCGTTATCCGTCTGCTGAATGATGATTTCGCTGTCCTTCTTAGCTTCCACCGTAACTGCGGTATTTCTGCATACATGAAGGGCATAGGGAGTCTTTACGAAGGGGCTTTCCCTGAAATCGGTTTCAACGGTTTCGCTGCCGTAGGTAAACGACACTTTACCTTTGAGAAGAAGGAAAGCGGTTTCGTTCTTCTCATCACAGAGAGAAAAGCTTTCACCTGAAAAAAGGCGTTTTACCTTGATGTTCATAAGCATGGATGCGTTTTTTCCGCCCATTTCGCAAAGTATTTTTTCGTTTTTTTCATTGAATGCGGGGTTTTCAAGCATAATATCACTTCCAAAAATTACTCCGTTATAAACCATTGTAATTATATCACTTCAAGTCCCTTCTTTTCAATAATAAAAGGTTACAAAAGAGAGGGATCGTTTTTGGTTGAAAAAGATAAAACATATTTTCAAAAGGGCAAAACAAAAAGGACTTCTCCTAAACGAGAAGTCCTCTGTGACTGCCGTGATTATTTATTGAGCCATTCCTCTGCTTTTGCTGCGGAAATGCTCTTGATGTTTTCCTCTTTGTAGGGTGACTCTTCACCGCCGTTGGTGTAGAGGAAAAAGTAACCCTTTTCGGTCTTGTAGAGGGTCTCTTCGTAACCTGCGGGGTCACCGAAAGTGCCTACGGCATTCTTTTTAATAAGCTCTGCTGTTTCTGTATCGTATTCTCTTTTGCAAATGATTTTTTTCATGAAATTTCGCTCCTTTTGGATTTTTCTTGATTATATCACTACGCAGCAAGAATTAAAATATACAATATCAACGATTTGTCGGATATTATGCACTATCGCTGTTATAATATTTGTTGCATTATGCACAAAAATCAGAGCAGATTTACATATTTGATGATAAACTGCTTCATACCGTCGCAGGAAGCGAGGACAGCAGTCCTTGTGGACGTGTAGAAGAGGAGCATATCCTCTCTGTCCTTATCGTCTGCATCCCTGCCGCCGTAAAGGATTCTTTCTCTTATTTCGCTTGCTTTTGCAAACTCGTCGCCGTAGCCGTCATAAACCAGCTCCTCGGCTTCATCCTTTCTTACGGAGTAAGGAACGTTCCTAAATTCAAAGCCAAGCTTTTCGAGAAGCTTCACCGACTGCTCAAAAGCATAAAGCGACGCTTCCTTATTGCCCGAAGCAAGCTTTTTCTGTCTTGCTCTGCGTGAAAGCAGGACGATTGCTGCCCATATCAGGACGGCAAGCACAAGTGCAAGTATTATCAAGAGGAATACGGAGAGGACTTTTTTCAGCTTTCCTCCCGTTTCATTATCGGTTTTTTCTCCGCCGTTATGATGCTTCGTGCTGTCATTGTCATCGGGATTAAAGGGCTGTGCCGTTTCGGCTTCGGGGTCTTCCGTTTCGGTACCGCGGTATTCCGTCGTCCGTTTTTCTTCCTCTTTTTCGGAGGGCTGAGTGTCGGTTTCGGTTTCCTCGGGTTCAGTTTCCCCGGAGCTCGTTGACGGCTCGTCCTCATCGGGATTGACCTCTTCTCCGTCCTCCTGCTGTGACGCTTCCTCGGGCTTTTGCTTTTCTTCGGCGGGTACGCCCTCTTCAAGGAAATCTCTTATCTTGTCGTTAAGCTCGGATACGGCAGGATTTCTTTCGCGGTACTGCGCGGGATAGATAAAATACGTGGCAGCTCCGATTACGGCAAGTGCGACAGCCACCCACATAATCGCCTGCAGAGTGGGATTAAGACTGTCCGAAGACATTACGACGATCATCAGTACAAGTCCCGCATAAATCAGGGAATTGATAACCGGTGAAGGGAAAATGCCGTAATAGATTTCCGTGACCGCAAAGGCGATTATAAAGCCGAAGGGAGCGATTCTGTTTTTCTGAAGTGAGCAATGGGCAAAGAAGAGAACCGCAAGCAGGATAACGAATACCGCAAAAACCTTTTCGGATGCGGCACCGAATTTCTTATCCTTTGACACCTCGTACATTGTGTAAATGTACGCCTGTCTTTCTTCGCTGAGCTCATATATTCTGTTGGTAAAGCGGTTGATTCCCTCACCCAGATACTTTCTGAAGAACACGAAAAGTACCGCTTCCGCCGCGGTAACGGCTATGCTGAGCGCATAAAACAGCTTTGCATTCTTATGTGACCAAAGAATCAGCGCATAAACCGCAAGAGGAAGAAGCAGGGCAAGAGACGGGGAAACACTGCCGAAAAGCAGCAGAGAGAAGAACACAAGAGGGACCGCACCGACAATTGAGCAGTCGGGCAGTCTGACTTTGTTATTACCTTCGTTAAAGAAGGCCTTCTCAGATTTCGTAACCATTGAGTATTCCTTTGAAATTCTTATAATCCGTTACCGTGTTATAGGTTGAAAGTCCCTTCTGAATCCTGTCGGAGAAGGACACCACGTTGATGCGGGAATTATCGTCAAGGAACGAAAAATCCTCGTTACCCGCGGTTATCACTACTATATGTCGGTACTGTTTTTCGTTAAGGCATCTGCGATAGATATCCTCCGTGTTCCCGTCAACGTAAATAAAGCCGCAGGAAAGCATGGTATTTATCGCAAAATTATTCGTCTGTTCATCCGTGACGCTGACATCGGCAGGAAAAATCCCGTCCTGCTTTCTCACCGGGCAGGCAAACACAAAGGAATATTCACCCATTACAAGTGCCTGCATTACCGATGAAGTGAAGTCGGTCATGGCGTCTATATTCAGCTTGGAGGGTCTGTCGGAGGGGGTGCGGAACACCGTATCAAAGAGAATAAGGGTATCGTTTCCCGTGGGCAGTCCCAGCTCTTTGACCATAAGATTACCCACCTTCTGTGAAATCTTCCAGTGAATATTCTTGATGGGGTCTCCGGGAACGTATTCGCGTATCGCAAATATTTCGCCCGGATCATTACCGCTCTTTTTGACGGAATATACCTCGCTGTCGGAGAGAGGACTTGCCACCTCCGTAACCACAAGAGCGCAGTCACAGATATCCGGCTCAACGGTAATGACGCCGGACTTAATATTGACCGAAGGAATACCGAAGCCCGCGATTCCGAGAAAATCCAGAAGGGAAATATCCTCGGCGGATACGGTAATCTTACCCGCATAAGCGGAGCTGTAATCAAATATAACCGTTTTGTTTTCTTTTGAGCCCAGGGACGCTCCGATATGAAGCTTCTCTCTTTCACCGTTATGAACGTTGAAAAAGTAAACGCTGAAATTAAGACGGATAACGGGAAAGACACTGCCGTTTGTAATCTCCGCTTCACCGTGCAGAGGTGCATTCTTAAGACATACGCCGCTGCAGGAAAGATTGATTGAAACCTTCCTTGAAGCAAGATAAGCCGAAAGAACGGAAACTGCGGGAAGCAAAACGGATGCGACCATAATAATCAGAGTCCACACGTTATCGTCAAGAATGAAGAGAAAAACGGATATGAGCAGCCACAGGGCATAACATAATCGTCTGAAAATTATCATTATTTCACCATATCGGGAAGTTCTGTTTTATTTACTATCGCGGTGAGAACGTCCTCGGGAGTGTCACCTGCAAATTTTGCCTTCTGCGAAAGAATTATTCTGTGAGAGCAGACCATATTGAATACGTAAATTACATCCTCGGGAACTACGTAATCCCTGCCGTAGACATAGGCGCACGCCTTTGCCATACTGCATACCGCAATTGCACCTCGGGGGCTGACACCCAGCTCAATATTCTCGTCTTCTCTTGTTGCGAAAATGAGACGGTTGATATATCTGAGAATCTCATCGTCGGTGAACACCTGCATGGTTTCGTTCTGCATCTGAAGGACTTCCTCAAGGGATACGACCTGAGAGATAAGCTCAAGGTAATCGTTACCCTGTCTTTCCTTCATGATTTCAAGCTGACTCTCAAAATCGGGATAGCCGAGCTTGAGCTTGACGAGGAAACGGTCAAGCTGTGCATAAGGAAGCATCTGTGTACCTGCGGAGCCGACGTTATTCTGAGTTGCGATTACAACGAACGGCTTCTCGGTGGGATAGGTATTTCCGTCAACGGTAACCTGCCTTTCCTCCATTGCTTCAAGAAGGGCGGACTGAGTCTTTGACGAGGTTCTGTTGATTTCGTCACCCAGAAGGATATTGACACCGTTGATTGCACCGGGAACGTAGCAGAATTCGTTGAGTGCCTTATTGTACATTGAGAAGCCCACTATATCCGAGGGAAGTACGTCGGGGGTGAACTGGATTCGGTTGTACTTCAGACCCATTACTTTACCAAGAGTGACCGCAAGGGTGGTCTTACCTACACCGGGAACGTCATCCAGCAGAATGTGACCCTGAGCGAGGAATGACATAAGCATCTGTGCTATGACCTCATCCTTACCCTTGATTACCTTTTTGATTTCGTCCAGAACAAGATTGATTTTCGTATTCATAATATATACCTGCCGACTTCATTTGTTTTTCAGTTAACGGCAAATCGCCGATTTTGTAATTATATAATATTCTCATTGTAAATGCAAGTTTTTCCTGAACAATGCCGTGTATTGACTTATTTTGCGATAAATATTATAATTATTTATTATCACATCATCACATAATCAAAGAGGAACTTTCCGTATGAAAGATTTAGTGGAATTATCAAGATATATAATGCCTGTCCTTGCGGTGGTTATACTGGCTCTGTCATCAACCGCACTGCTCAGACGAAGAAATCAGTCGCTGGGCGCGGTATTCATCAGAAATCCCGCGACAAACGAAGCATTCCCCCTTACAAGCAGGGAGACGTCTCTGGGTCTGCACAGAAACTGCGACATCGTGCTTGATTACAAGGATGTACTCAACGAGCACGCGGTAATTATATGCGGCAAGGACGGCTGGTATCTCAAAAAGGTAGAGCAGGACGCTCCCGTTTTCGTAAACGGCAAGCCCATACGCAATATTACCCTGCTTCAGAACGGCGACAATATAGTCATAGGTACGGTGGGCCTGATTTTTCAGAATAATCCGGGAGGACAGGTAAATGGCAAATAAAAGAAAAGCCAATCCCTTGGCTATCCCCATAGGTATCATTACGGTAATACTTGCCGTGGTGGGACTGATTACTGTCATTAAATCCGCTTCATCTCTGGTCAGAGACAAAGCAATCAAAGCGGAGGAAAAGCAAAAATACGAAAAAATGCTGACACCGGTCGTTATGTTTGACCCGGACCCGTTTGACGACCTCACCAAAGCGGACAAATCCCAGCTGCTTTACAGTGCAATCTGGTCTCTGCTGCGTGACGAAGAGGGAATCAGCAGATACTCCATAGAGCAGGGCGGTATCAAAGTACCCCAGACGGATGTGGAAAAAGCATTTATCGCCCTTTACGGCAAAGAGCTTGATATTGCTTCAATCCATTCCACCACGGATATGGCAAATTACGATATCACCTACGATTCCGCACTCCAGAGCTATATCATTCCCATCACGGGAGTTGAAGGCGCATACATTCCCGAGGTAACGGCAATAAAGAAACAGGGAAGCAGTGTCGTTCTTGACGTCGGTTACATAGGTCAGAAGGCGTGGGCTGACGTGAAGGATGGAAATCAGGAAGCTCCCCAATACGAAAAATTCATGAAAATCACTCTTCGCAAGTGTGACGGAGAAATGTATATCGCATCCATACAGAATACGGACAATATTGAGGTGGCTTCAAAGCTTGTTACCACCACGATGCCGGAAATCACCGTCACCGTTCCCGATTCATCCGAAAGCGAAACGGAGCCCTCGGGCATTCCCGTAACAAACGAAAACGGTGAGGCGGTAACCGATGAAAACGGTGAAACGCTGACCGCAATAACCGAAACAACGGCGGAGGAATCCTCCACAGAGGAAAGCACCTCCGTACAGGGATAAAATTATGGAACTTTTTTCTAAAAATTCTAAATCACTTGAATTTGACAAGGTGCTTGAAAAGCTTGCCGAATACTGCAGCTGTCCCGATGCAAAAGAGGATGCAATGCAGTTGAAGCCGGAAACAAATCTTCACCTTGCGCAGGCACTTCTCAATCAGACTGCCGATGCACACATGCTCCTTGCAAGATTCGGCGGCCCGTCATTCGGCGGTCTCAAGAACGTGAATAACGCCCTGAGCAGGGCTGCCGCAGGAAGCGTACTGAATACACGTGAGCTGCTTGACATAGGCGAAGTGCTTCGTGTAATCCGCTCACTTTCACAGTGGAAAGCATCCAACTCCGGCGTAGAGTGTTCAATAGATTCCCTTTTCAATGCACTTATGCCCAACAAATTCCTCGAATCCGCAATTTTCAATGCAATCATTGCGGAGGATGAGATTTCGGATAACGCCTCCCCCGCTCTTGCGGACATAAGAAGAAAAATCAAAATCCAGGAATCAAATATCCGCGAAAAACTGGATAAGCTCACGCGTTCCTCAACATTTTCAAAGTATCTGCAGGAGAATATCGTCACACAGAGAAACGGCAGATACGTTGTACCCGTCAAGGCGGAGCACAGAGGCGAGGTGCCCGGTCTCGTTCACGACACCTCATCAAGCGGTGCCACGGTATTCGTGGAGCCCATGGCGGTAGTTGAAGCAAACAATGAAATACGCGTGCTTCACTCGAAGGAAAAGGAAGAAATAGAGAGAATACTTGCTGAGCTTTCCGCTCAGGCGGGTGATTTCGGTGACAGCATAAAGAACAGCTACAGGTGTGCGGTGGAGCTGAACCTCATATTTGCCAAAGCACAGTATGCATACAGCATCAAAGGAAGCCCCGCTCTGCTCAACGACAAAGGTGTAATAAATCTGAGAGGAGCAAGACATCCGCTGATTGACCGGGGCAAGGTCGTTCCCGTGGATATAATGCTGGGCGGCGACTTTGATACTCTTGTAATCACCGGTCCGAATACCGGCGGAAAAACCGTTTCAATCAAAACAATAGGTCTGCTGACGATGATGTCAATGTGCGGACTGATGATTCCCGCCAACGACAGAAGCGAAATCTCCGTATTTGACGAAATACTTGCCGATATAGGTGACGAGCAGTCAATAGAGCAGTCCCTTTCCACTTTCTCGGCACACATGACGAATATCATAGATATTCTCAACGCGGCAAACGACAGAAGTCTTGTACTGATAGACGAGCTCGGTGCAGGTACCGACCCCGTTGAGGGTGCGGCTCTTGCAATGGCGATTCTGGAGCAGCTTCATATCCAGGGAGCAAAAATTGCCGCAACGACACATTATGCGGAGCTTAAGGCATACGCCCTTGAAACAAAGGGTGTTGAAAACGGATGCTGTGAATTTGACATAAAGACACTCCGTCCCACATACCGTCTGCTCATCGGCGTTCCCGGCAAATCCAACGCCCTTGCAATCAGCAGCCGTCTGGGGCTCAAGCCCGAGGTCATAGCAAGAGCAAACGACCTTGTCTCAAGTGAAAACAAGGAATTTGAGAACGTCGTTGACCGTCTTGAAGAAACACGGAAAAAGATGGAGGACGAATACGAAAGCGCAAAATCCGCCTCCGAAACAATCCGCATAGAGAGAGAAAAGCTCGAGAAGGAAAAGAAGGAAATTGCCGAGCTGCGTGACAAGGAAATGGAAAAGGCAAGAGGTCAGGCATTGAGGGTCGCGGAGCAGGCAAAGAGAGAGGCGTACGCCCTGCTTCAGGAGCTGGACAAGCTGAAAAAAGAGCAGGCAGCCACAAAGGATGCAGCAGAGCTTGCACGGCGGGCCAAATCGGCGGTCAGAAAAGGAATAGGAGCCATTGATTCTGCGGCAGACCCGATTATGGAGGTCGATGATGATGAGGATTACGTTCTTCCCCGTCACGTTGTCAAAGGCGATAACGTGGTAATCAGGGATCTCGGCAAGAGTGCCAAGGTAATCAGCCCCGCCGATAAAAGCGGAAACGTTGAGGTGCTTGCCGGCTCAATCATCACCAGAGTCAAGGAAGCAAATCTGAAGCTGATTGAAAAGGAAGAGCCGAAGAAGAAAACGGAGCCCGCAGTAAAATTCAAGGGTGAAAGCCGTCTGAATATGACTCCCGAAACACGCCTTGATCTGAGAGGAATGACCGTTGACGACTGCCTTATTGAGCTTGACAGATTCATTGACCATTCTCTGAGGACGGGACTTGCGGAATTTACCGTAGTCCACGGCAAGGGAACGGGTGCTCTGAGAAACGCGGTCACGAAATACCTTAAATCTTCACCGTATGTTAAATCCAGCCGTCTGGGTGTCTACGGCGAAGGTGAAGACGGAGTAACGATAGTATTTCTCAAATAATGCAATGTGAAAAACCCGGGTATATCTTGTGGCGGATATTGCGGATTACACAAGAAATTGTATTAATTCCGTTATTCATCGGCAATTCACAAAAATATGTGAAAAAGCCCCCGAAAAAAGCCGAAATTTATGCTTGACACGACCGGATGTTTATAGTATAATACCCACCTGTAAAGCGCAATCACTTTACAGGTGTTATTTTTACATTTCAGAGAGGAGGTTTATTGTGGCAAAGAATTACGATACGGCGATTCTTATGGATTTCTACGGTGAAATGCTCACCGAAAAGCAGCGTTCTTTCCTTGAATATTACTACAATGACGACCTCTCTCTTTCAGAAATAGCAGAGAACGAAGGCATCACCCGTCAGGGTGTGAGAGATGCTATCAAGAGAGCCGAGGCACAGATGATTGAAATGGAAGAGCGTCTCGGTGTCGCAAAAAGATTTTCCGAAATGAACGACGGTCTCAAAGAGATTATAGATTATTCAAATAAGATTACCGAGTATAATCTCCACCACGGTCTTTCAAAGGAAATCAACGATTACAGTGTCGGCATCAAAGCGGCGGCGATCACACTGCTTGAGGGCTGATAAAAAGTGAGAGGTGACTTTCAATGGCATTCGACGGACTGTCCGACAGACTTGAAGCCACATTCAAAAATTTAAGAAGCAAAGGCAGTCTTACCGAATCAGACGTACGCTCCGCAATGAGAGAGGTTCGTATGGCGCTTCTCGAAGCAGACGTCAACTATAAGGTTGCCAAGGATTTCACTAACACGGTTACCGAAAAAGCCATCGGTGAGAAGGTAATGGAAAGTCTTACGCCTTCACAGATGGTTATCAAGATAGTACACGAAGAGCTTGTTTCGCTTATGGGCGGTACCAACGCCCGCCTTGCCTACGCCGCTCATCCGCCGACAGTAGTGCTTATGTGCGGTCTTCAGGGCTCAGGTAAAACAACTCACAGTGCCAAGCTTGCATTAAAGCTCAAGAAGGAAAACCACCGTCCCCTTCTGGTTGCCTGCGACGTTTACAGACCTGCCGCAATCAAGCAGTTACAGGTCGTAGGTGAAAAAGCGGGCGTGCCCGTTTTTGAGATGGGTCAGGGAAATCCCGTTGAGATTTCAAGAGCCGCGGTTGATGAGGCAAAGCTTAAAGGTTACGACTACGTCATCATAGATACGGCAGGCCGTCTTCACGTTGACGAGGAGCTCATGAACGAGCTTAAGAACATCAAGGCGGAGGTCAAGCCCCACGAAATCCTGCTTGTAGTTGACTCAATGACAGGTCAGGATGCCGTAAACGTAGCTACCTCATTTGACGAAGCACTCGGCATCGACGGTCTTATCCTCACAAAGCTTGACGGCGATACCAGAGGCGGTGCTGCCCTTTCCGCAAGAGCGGTTACGGGAAAGCCCATCAAATTTGTGGGTACCGGTGAAAAGCTTGAAAATCTTGACGCATTTCACCCCGACAGAATGGCTAACAGAATCCTCGGTATGGGCGACGTTCTCTCCCTTATTGAGAAAGCCGAGCAGATGATTGACGAAAAGGAAGCTGCAGAGCTTGAAAGAAAGCTGATGCAGAATAAATTTGACCTCAACGACCTGCTTGACCAGTTCCGTCAGCTCAAAAAAATGGGCTCACTTCAGGAAATGCTTGAAATGATACCCGGTATCGGTAAGAAGGCAAAGGATATTGAGGTTGACGAAAGACAGTTTGACCGTCTTCAGGCAATCATCCTTTCAATGACTCCCAAAGAGAGAGCCAACCCCGACATAATCAATCCCTCCCGCAAAAAGAGAATTGCGGACGGATGCGGCCAGTCTCTGGATGACGTTAACCGTCTGATGTCTCAGTACAGACAGATGCAGAAGATGTTCAAACAGATAAACGGCAAAAAGGGAGGCAAACGCCACAGAAAGCAGAAATTCAGAATACCTGCCGGCTTTGACCCCTCACAATTCGGTATGTAATTCAGTATTAGCTGATACATTATAAATCTATCAATAATTTATTTTAATTTCTGGAGGAAATTATCATGGCAGTAAAAATCAGACTTCGTCGTATGGGCGCAAAGAAAAATCCCTACTATCGTATCGTAGTAGCAGATTCAAGATATCCCCGTGACGGCAGATTCATCGAAGAAATCGGTACCTACAACCCCCTTACAGATCCCTCAACGGTTACTGTTGACGCTGACAAGACAAAGCAGTGGATTGCTAACGGTGCTCAGCCCACAGATACAGTTAAGGCCCTTCTCAAAAAGGAAGGTATCCTTTAATGGAAGAATTGCTCATAAGCATTGCTCAGGGACTTGTTGAAGATCCCTCCGCAGTCAACGTAACAAAAGAAGAATCCGAAAACGGTTCTGTTGTCTATCATCTTCACGTTGCCGAAAATGATATGGGCAGAGTAATCGGTAAGCAGGGCAGAATTGCAAAGTCAATCCGTACCGTAATGCGTGCCGTTGCCACAAGACAGAACGCAAGGGTTGTTGTGGAAATTGATTAAGCAGTATCTTGAAATAGGTGAAATCACGGGCACCCACTCCATACACGGAGAGGTCAGGGTCAATCCCTGGGCGGATTCACCGGAATTTCTCAAAAAATTCAAGACCCTCTATTTTGATGCAGACGGTGAAAAATCTGTTAAGATTAAATCCGCAAGGCCTCACGGTAACGTGTGTCTTCTCAAAATAGACGGAATTGATACCGTGGAGGATGCCCAGAAATTAAGAGGCAGAATCCTCTACATGAAGCGAAGCGATGCAAAGCTGCCCAAAAACAGCTATTTCATTGCGGAGCTTATCGGCTGTAAGGTTTACGATGCCGACGACGGTGATATCTGCTACGGCGAGCTTACGGATGTAAGCGAAACCGGCGCCAATGACGTATGGCATATCACCAAAGAAGGCAGGGAATATCTTATACCCGCCATTCCCGACGTGGTAATCGACACAAACGTATCTGAAAACAAAGTGATTATCAGACCGCTGAAAGGTATATTTGACGATGAGGATTGATATATTGACCTTATTCCCCGAAATGTGCCTTAACGTGCTTTCGGAAAGTATAATCGGCAGAGCCAGAGCAAACGGCTGTGTTGAGATTAACTGCCGTAACATCAGGGATTATACCCTTGATAAGCACAACAGAGTTGATGACTCCCCTTACGGCGGAGGCACGGGTATGATAATGCAGACTCAGCCCATTTACGACTGTTTCCTGTCGCTTTGCAGAGAGCAGGGCAAAAAGCCCCACCTCATATATATGTCTCCCCAGGGAAAAACGCTGACTCAGCAAAGAGTCAAAGAGCTTTCGGCTCTTGACAGCATCGCAATTCTCTGCGGACACTATGAGGGTGTTGACGAACGCGTTATCGAGGAAATCGTGGACGAGGAAATCTCAATCGGCGATTACGTGCTTACGGGCGGAGAGCTTCCGGCACTTATACTTGCGGACAGCATCTCAAGGATGCTCCCCGGTGTACTTGCAAACGAAGACGCATTCACCCTTGAAAGCCACTATTCGGGTATGCTTGAATATCCTCAGTACACAAGGCCGTACGAGTGGCACGGCATGAAGGTGCCTCAGGTGCTTACCACGGGTCACCACGCCAATATACTCGCATGGCAGCATGAGCAGTCACTTAAACGCACTTACGAAAGGCGTCCCGACCTGCTCAGAAAAGCGGAGCTTTCAAAGAAGGATAAGGCCTTTATTGAAAAGCTCAGGGAAGACAAATAATAAAAAAAGACTTGCATTTTAGTTCCTTATATGATAAAATGCAGTTCGTATGTTAGGTTTTACTGAAAGAGGTGAACACAATGAAGGAAGGAATCCATCCCAAGTATCAGCAGACAGAGGTTCGCTGTGCATGCGGTGAAGTCATCACAACCGGTTCAACAAAGGAAAATCTCAGAGTAGATATCTGCTCCAAGTGCCATCCCTTCTACACCGGCAAGCAGAAGCTTGTAGACACAGGCGGACGTGTTGATCGTTTCAACAAGCGTTTTGGTCTTAACAACAAATAATCTGTTGGTGAAACAGCAAATCGGCGGTGCAGTCTTATGCACCGCTTCTTTTGTATAAACCGTTTTCCGAAGAGGTAATATGGATAGTTATCAGACTATAAAAAAAGAGGCACTTGACGAATATATCGTCAAAAAGTCCCGTTTCATAGGTCATATAAAGCCCGTCACCACTCAGGAGGAGGCACTGGCGTTCATCTCGGAGGTTTCAAAAAAGCACTGGGATGCCACTCACAACGTCTATGCCTACATACTCCGTGAAGGTGGCATCAAACGCTTTTCGGATGACGGTGAGCCGCAGGGAACGGCAGGTATCCCCGTACTTGACGTGCTTGAAAAAAGCGGCCTTACGGACTGTGCCGTAGTGGTAACGAGATATTTCGGCGGCATAATGCTCGGCGCGGGCGGTCTGGTAAGAGCGTATTCTCATTCGGCTTCCATAGCGGTTACCGCAGGCGGAATCATCACCCGTGCTCTGTGTGCGAGAATGAAAATCACATGCGACTATACGTTTTACGGCAAGCTTTCCTCGCTCATCCCCGAATCGGGCGGAATCATTGAGGACACTCAATTTGAAGATAACGTTACCCTCACCTTCCGTCTGGCATTAAGCGAGGTCGATTCATTCAACGCAAAGCTTATTGATGCATCAAACGGCAGATATTCGGCAGAAAAAACAGATGAATTCTTTGACGAAATATAAAAGCGTATCTTCGGGCTGAAGATACGCTTTGCTTTTTGTACCGTTTACTTTACAAAGAGGAAAATCGAAACCTCGGGAAGAATCCTTGAAAGGTTGATGCGAAGCCAATGGAAGAACATACGAAGCCATTCGCCGTTAATATATGAAATAAAATCCTGCTTCTGGTCATAGCCCTCGGCGTTGATAACGGGCTCCGTGTTTTCGCCCAGACCGAGGTCATAAAGCTTATTGAGTATGAGCTTTGATATTTCTACGTTGCCGTCGGAACTCGGATGAACGCCGTCGTTGGCGATAAGGTCCTGTCTGCCGTCAAAGGCGGAGCAGACGTCAATCAACTCATAAGCACCCGGATTTTTTTCAAGATAATCCGCAAATACGGCATTTACAACACCGAGACCGTAGGCATATACCTCTCTTGCATAGTCATAACGGGGATTATAAATATTCTGAACGAGGATCGTCGCCTCGCTGTTGATTTCTTTAAGGCGACCGATGATCTTTGCGAAATTCTCCGAAAGCACTTCTGCGATTTCATCCATAAGTGAATAATCCTTAAGATAATAGCCCTCAAAAATAATGAGGTCAAGCTTTTCCTGAATGAAATCGTTGCCGCCGATTGAAAGGGTGATAATATCGGCGTTTGAAATATCCTCGACGGTTTCCTCGTTGGTCTCAAGATATCTCAGAAGCTGAGCAGACTTGAATCCGCTGACGGAATCGTTGGAATAATTGTAGCCGTTTGTGTCGGCAACGATCTTTGCATAGCATGCTTCCTCCGAATTGTAAACACCTGCGCCGAAAGCGATGGAATCACCGATAACAACATAATTGAGCGGCTCGGCTTCTGATGCAAACACACATACGCAAACCGAAAAAGCCATAACAGCTGCAAGGATAACGGAAACCAATTTTTTCATAATACCTCTCCTTTAATTTTTGTTATCTTCAATATAGCACCTTATATTTCCCATTTCAATAAAAAAGTCAAAAAAACAGCGGATATTCCGGAAGAATATCCGCCCTTTTTTATTCATTGCCGGTTTCTTTTGCTTTCTTCTCTTTGGACTTATCCTCTCTGGCCTTCTTTTCTTTGGACTTATCCTCTTTGATTTTCTTCTCTTTGGGCTTGTCCTCTTTGGCCTTTTTCTCTTTGGGTTTATCCTCTTTGGTCTTTTTCTCTTTGGGTTTATCCTCTTTGGTCTTTTTCTCTTTGGGTTTATCCTCTTTG